>JAUISW010000001.1:507500-1902500 GCA_030434875.1 Lachnospiraceae bacterium C1.1
GTTCGTAATCAAGAGCGAGAAGCTCGAGAGAACAGCGACCGAGTGACGGAGCAGAGGAATCTGCGAGGTCAAGCAAAGAAGGGCGCAGGACGGATGCCTTGGCACTGAGGGCCGAAGAAAGACGTGATAAGCTGCGAAAAGCTGTGGGGAGGAGCAAATATCCCGTGATCCACAGATATCTGAATGGGGAAACCCGGCGGACGAAGAGACCGTCACCGTATGCTGAATACATAGGTATACGGAGGGAACCCGGTGAACTGAAACATCTAAGTAGCCGGAGGAAGAGAAAACAAAAGTGATTCCGTAAGTAGCGGCGAGCGAACGCGGAAGAGCCCAAACCATCGTGCGTGCATGATGGGGTTTAGGACTGCATAAAGCAACGATAGGACAGTGGAACAGTTTTGGAAGAGCTGACGAGAAAGGGTGAGAGTCCCGTACACGAAGTCCGACAATAGCCGGCAGGATCCAGAGTACCGCGAAACACGAGGAATTTCGTGGGAATAAGCGGGGACCACCCCGTAAGGCTAAATACCACTCAGTGACCGATAGCGTATAGTACTGTGAAGGAAAGGTGAAAAGGACCCCGGGAGGGGAGTGAAAGAGAACCTGAAATCCTGTGCCTACAAACTGCGGAAGGACGTCAAGGTCTGACCGCGTACTTTTTGTAGAACGGTCCGGCGAGCCGCGGTATACGGAGAGGTTAAGCAGTTAAGCTGCGGAGCCGAAGGGAAACCAAGTCTGAACAGGGCGAAAAGTTCGTATGCTGTGGGCCCGAAACCGGGTGACCTATCCATGTCCAGGATGAAGACACCGTAAAAGGTGTTGGAGGTCCGCACGCACATCCGTTGAAAAGGGTGGCGATGAGGTGTGGATAGCGGAGAAATTCCAATCGAACCCGGAGATAGCTGGTTCTCCCCGAAATAGCTTTAGGGCTAGCCTTATAGGAGAGTTTCCTGGAGGTAGGGCACTGAATGTCCGCGGGAGCTGCATAAGCTTACCAAAGACTATCAAACCATGAATGCCAGAGAAATGTTCCATAGGAGTCAGACCGCATGAGATAAGTCGGGCGGTCAAAAGGGAAAGAGCCCAGACCATCGGCCAAGGTCCCGAAGAGCGCGTTAAGTGGAAAAGGATGTGGGATTTCGAAGACAGCTAGGATGTTGGCTCAGAAGCAGCCATACATTCAAAGAGTGCGTAATAGCTCACTAGCCGAGAGGTCCTGCGCCGAAAATACACGGGGCTGAAACGCGCCACCGAAGCCATGGGATCAGTTGTACCTGCGGGTACAGGTGATCGGTAGGGGAGCATTGATGCAGGAGCGAAGCGGTACGGAAACGGGCCGTGGACTTGCATGAAGAGAGAATGCCGGAATGAGTAGCGAGATGAAGGTAAGAATCCTTCAGGCCGAATGCCAGAGGTTTCCAGGGTAAAGCTGATCTTCCCTGGGGAAGCCGGGACCTAAGCCGAGGCGGAGACGCGTAGGTGATGGACATCAGGTTGATAATCCTGAGCTCCGGATGGTCAGAAATGTGGGGACGCAGAAAGAAAGCTTCAGCCGGGAATGGAAAAACCGGTAGAGTAAGGAGCCAGCCATGGGTTAAAATACATGGGAAAAGGCTGCTTATGAAGGACCGAAAAAAAGTAGGGAAGGAAGCGGACAGGCTGCCGGGAAAAGCCACTATTGTGCCATACGGACCCGTACCGCAGACCGACACAGGTAGGCAGGGCGAGGAGCCCAAGGCCGGCGGGAGAAGCATTGTTAAGGAACTCGGCAAAATGTCCCCGTAACTTCGGGAGAAGGGGAGCTCCAGAGATGGAGCCGCAGAGAAAAGGTTCAAGCAACTGTTTAGCAAAAACACAGGTTTATGCGAAACCGAAAGGTGAAGTATATGAGCTGACGCCTGCCCGGTGCTGGAAGGTTAAGAGGAGAGGTCAGGAGCAATCCGAAGCCTTGAATTCAAGCCCCAGTAAACGGCGGCCGTAACTATAACGGTCCTAAGGTAGCGAAATTCCTTGTCGGGTAAGTTCCGACCCGCACGAAAGGCGTAATGATTTGAACACTGTCTCGACAATGCACCCGGTGAAATTGAAGTACCAGTGAAGATGCTGGTTACCTGCGCCAGGACGGAAAGACCCCATGGAGCTTTACTCCAGCTTGATACTGGGATCCGGCAGTGGATGTACAGGATAGGTGGGAGGCTAAGAACCGGGAACGCCAGTTTTCGGGGAGCCAATGTTGGGATACCACCCTTCTGCTGCCAGCTTCCTAACCTGCGCCATTGAATCATGGCGGGGGACAATGTCTGGCGGGGAGTTTGACTGGGGCGGTCGCCTCCGAAAGAGTATCGGAGGCGCTCAAAGGTCTCCTCAGGATGGTCGGGAACCATCCGCAGAGTGCAAAGGCAGAAGGAGGCCTGACTGCGACACCGACGGGTGGAGCAGGTACGAAAGTAGGACTTAGTGATCCGGTGGCAGAAAGTGGAATTGCCATCGCTCAACGGATAAAAGCTACCCTGGGGATAACAGGCTGATCTCCCCCAAGAGTTCACATCGACGGGGAGGTTTGGCACCTCGATGTCGGCTCATCACATCCTGGGGCTGTAGCAGGTCCCAAGGGTTGGGCTGTTCGCCCATTAAAGTGGTACGCGAGCTGGGTTCAGAACGTCGTGAGACAGTTCGGTCCCTATCCGGCGCAGGCGTAGGATATTTGAGAGGAGCTGTCCTTAGTACGAGAGGACCGGGATGGACGGACCGCTGGTGCATCTGCTGGATACCAAATCCACGACAGAGTAGCCAAGTCCGGATCGGATAAACGCTGAAGGCATCTAAGCGTGAAGCCGACCTCAAGATAAGATATCCAGGTGACTCCGGTCATGAGAGACCCCCTGAAGAGTACAGGGTAGATAGGATGGAGGTGGAAGTGCAGTGATGCATGGAGCTGACCATTACTAATAGGTCGAAAGCTTGTCCAAGAAAAAACGTCGTGAGGATGAAACCTCGGAAGGTTCGATATTCAGTTTTTGAAGTCCAATATTCCTCGATAGCTCAATGGTAGAGCACTCGGCTGTTAACCGAGGGGTTGTAGGTTCGAGCCCTACTCGGGGAGCTTGTAAAAAAAGTCAAAAAAGTTCTTGACAAGTATTTACAGAAGTGATATAATAAATTTATTCGGCCCGGTGGTCAAGAGGTTAAGACATCGCCCTTTCACGGCGGTAACACGAGTTCAATTCTCGTCCGGGTCACTAAAAAAGATAGATCTTTAAGATTTATCTTTTTTTATTTTAAATCAAAATGTTAATGAATCTTTATGATGATTAAGACGTGCAAATAAGCATGACTTTGAGGAACGCAGTGACGAAAAGTCATATTTTATGTAGCTGCGTCATGAATTTGTCTGAATAAAGTACTTAGTAAGTTATCACCAAAACGTTATTCATTAGAAAAATAAAACCCCTGGATTTTTATCCAGGGGTTTTGCTGTTATGCTACTGAAAACATGTTTTTTACACGTTTTTCTTCTTGCTCTTCTTTCTTTTTCTGCATCTGGTATTTAGCGGTGCGAAGTGTTTGCTGGGCTTTTAAGTTACTTGTTGTTGAGCCATATTCTGTATCTTCAACCCTGCTCTTTGATGAAGCCGCATTTATTGCATAATTTGAATTATAACTTATACGATGACTAAGAGCATTGTATGAAGCTCCTGTTGATGTACGTGAACTTGCAACGGAAGAAGCAATTGAATCAACCGAGCTTGTATCGATTTCATTTGAATTAAATACGCTCTGTTCATTAAATGTTGTTGTTGATGCTAAAGCGGAAACTCCATCTGTTGAAGCCTGACTGTCCATTGCGATGTATGATTGATCTTCTGATGTATAAAGGTCATTCCCCTGTCTTACAGCATTTGCTGAGAGACTGTAAAGATAATCATTCATACCTGATAAAGCACCATCTTTAACGTTATACATTGCCTGAGTCAAAGTATCATTTTCAGCTTCAGCCTCTGCTGTACGCTGTGCTGTTTCGAGTTTTGAAGCTATGGCCTGTCCGGATGGATCATCAGCAGCCTTGTTGATCTTTTTGCCACTTGCCATTGCCTTCATAAGTTTCATTTCCATTGTATTATTGGAAATAGCTGAAACGGTCAATCCCATTTATTCACCTCCTTTATACACTTAATTTTTTGCATTAAAAAGTACTTTGTATACAATAATACTATCACAGTCATTTGTTTTTGTAAATAAATTTAGTGTTGTTAAAATTAGACAAAAATATTTAAAAAAAATACAGATGTATTCTATAAAAAGCAAAAAAATTATATGTGATTTATTATAATTATTATATACAGTTTTAATTACGTCATATATATTTATATAGAAAATTTAATCTAGTAAAAGAAATCCTCCATCTCTAAGCATTAAAGGTGCAAGTGTGAGTATAAGGTATTTCTTGTGTCAGTATGGGTCGAATACACTAGTGACAAGGGTACGAACTGTCTTGTGTTATGAGCAAACAGCGAGGGCGATTGCGAATATCATTGACCTACTAATAACTTTGGGTGAGAAGTTTATCTATATAGTTATATAAGTTTTGAGCTGCGTTTTGATAGTCTTAATAATTATGAGAGGGTTGAATATGGCTGAAAAAGTAAAAGAAAGAGAAGTAAACCGTAAGGTAAGAAAAAGAGGAAAGATCAGGAATAAACTTTTAATTTTTATTGTTCCTACGGTAGTATTACTGGTTGCAATACTCGTTATGGTCACAGTAATTATTGTGAAAGACAAGCTTACATCTATGACTATAAGTCAGCTGGAATCATCTCTGGAGAATCAGGGAGATAATATTGAGTCCTGGCTTGATGAAAATCTTGAGTTTTTCCAAACAGCAAAGGATACGGTAGAGGGTCTAAAAGCTAATGAAAGTGAATTACAGAAGCTTCTTGATACTTACTGCGGTGTTAATTCAAACGCCCCGGATGGAGTATATGTTATAAGTGAGGATGGAACATTCCTTAAAGCGTCAGAGTCAACAAAGGAGATCTCAAATCCTGTAGAATCTGAAGCATATACTCAGGGTATAACAAGAATCAATATGGATTATGGTGAAGCTTATAAAGATGATGGTGGGGAATATGTTATTTCTGCTGCTGGTATTATAAATGATGGAAATGAAAAAATTCGTGTTATGGCAGCAGATGTATCTTTGCAGAAAATAAGTATCATTGTAAACTCAGATGTGAAAATGACAGGAGCCAGTTCATTATTACTGGACGATAGTACGGGAACTATCCTTGCCAATAGAGATACTTCACTAATTTCAACACAGCTCACTCAGGAAAATTCCAATAAACTTCTCTCAGATGTGGCAAAGAAGTTAACAAAGAGAGATTATACAACGGAAGTTCTTGGAGATTATGTAGTTTCGGTCAGAAAAATCAGTGGTACTGACTGGATACTGGTTTCATATATTTCTACTAATGCTTTTATGTCAAATGTTCAATCACTTGGTAGAATGATGATACTTATAGGAATAATTGCTGTAATTATCATAATCGTAATTACATGCCTTGTTATTAATCATGTAATAGCTCCGCTTTCGGTTATAAGTAAGCATATAGGATTAATGACATCCGGAGATTTTACTATTGAGATTAAAAATTCAGGAAATGATGAGATTGGCATTATGGCCGAGCAGGTCGGAGAATTTACAGGAAAGATGCGCACAATGATGTCGAGCATTTTTGAAGAAGCAATAAAGCTTAAAGATGAATCTGATAAGAGTAATGAAGTATCTGAGAATATGTCAGAGGCAGCATCAGCATCGGCAGAGGCAATGCAGCAGTTAAATGATACTGTAGGACAGCTTGCGGAAGCTGTTAACGATATTGCGGAAAATGCTACAATACTTGCTAATGTTGTTTCTGATACTAAAACTAATTCAGATAAAGCCGGAGAAAGCATGCATGAGACTGTTGATATAGCCAGCAAGGGTAAAGATGAAATGGAACAGCTTTCAGTCGCTATGGAAGGTATTCTGAAATCTAACGATAAGTTGGTTGAATCAATAGGAAAAGTAGGTGAGGCTTCAGATAAGATCACAGATATTGTAGGACTTATTGCTAATATTTCGGAAGAGACTAACCTTCTTTCACTTAATGCTTCTATAGAAGCTGCCAGAGCAGGAGAAGCAGGAAAGGGATTTGCTGTTGTAGCTACAGAGATTGGTAAGCTTGCTCAAACTAGTTCAGAAAATACACAGAATATTGCAGAGCTTGTTGAAGAGATAAGACGGATGATAGAGGGAGTTGTAGAACAGTCAAATTCTAATTCTGAAAGTATACAGGATAATAGTGGAAGAATTTCAATGGCGGTTCAGACCTTTGATAATATTTACAATAATATCCAGGCTTCAGATTCTCTTATAAGAAATATGCAGTCGGACTTTGAAAAAGTAAGTGATGTTGCAACAAATGTTGCAGCAATTTCGGAGGAGCAGGCAGCAAGTGCAGATGAAATACTGGCAACATCTGAAAATATGGTAGAACAGGCTAAGAACATCAGCAGCAGCAGCCAGGATGTTGCTGAAAATGCAAAAGAACTGTCAGCGACGGCAGATACACTTGATGACTTTGTAAGTAAGTTTAAGGTTTAAGAATTTAATACACGCAGTGACGAAAAGTCATGGGATAGGATTTTTTCAAAATTTGTAAGGAGATAGGTTATGCATAAAGGGATCTATAAAATAGCCGCCGCCGTGTTTACTGTTTTTATCACCGTATCAATGCTTTCAGCCTGTAAAATGCCAACAGCTGGATCAGCATCAGGTGGGAAGAAGATATTACTTTCTATGACAGACACAGATGATACATTCAGACAATTGCTGACAGATGCGATGATCTCTGCTGCATCATCAGAGGGAGTTACTTTGGATGTATCTTATTGCGGCTCATCACTCGAACAACAGACAAGTGATATATCAAATGCTGCAGCAAATGGTTACAGTGCTGTTATAGTTCGCCTTGTAGATGCGTCAACAGCGCTTCAAATGGAGGTAGCCGCAGGTGATCTTCCCGTTATTTTTGTAAATAATCAACCGGAAGATGATTACCTGATGGAGAATAAATATGTATTTGTAGGCTCTGATGAAGAAGAAGCTGGTAAATTACAGGCAGAATGGGTATTAAAAAAACTTGGGAATCCATCGAAAATGAATGGAATAATTATGATGGGTGAAAAGGGGCATTCGGGTACTACAGGAAGAACTACAGCAGTAAAACAGACGATCAGGGACAACGGCTGTGATCTTAATCTTGTATTTATAGACTATGCTAACTGGTCAGATACATATGCAGCTTCTGCTATGGAATTATTTTTTAAAACAGGTCAGTCATGTGATGCAATTTTCTGTAATAATGATACAATGGCATTAGGAGTTGTTGAAGCATTGAAAAAAGAGGGAATTGATCCCTCGAAGATTCCTGTATGCGGAGTTGATGCAACTGCTGATGGCTGTAGTTCTATAGAAAATGGAGAAATGGCATTTACAGCATTTCAAAATGCTGATGGTCAGGCCTTAAGTGCAATTCGTGCAGCGCAGGTAATTTCAAAAGGTGGAAAAATATCTTCTGTTGAAGGCGGAAGTGAAGATGGAAAGTACGTGTGGGTTCCTTTTGAAGCTGTAGATGCTTCCAATGTCAGTCAATATAAATAAGCCGATTTCACTATGGAGTAATTCTATAGATAAATCAATATTGAGTTAAGACAGAGGAGAGATTTTTATGAAAAAGAAGCTGATTTTTTTGGATATTGATGGGACTTTGACGGCTGCAGGCAGCAATGTTCCGCCTGATAGCGCTTTGGAGGCTATAAAAAAAGCCCAAAAAGCAGGGCATAAGGTTTTTCTGTGTTCCGGCAGAAATCCAGGAATGCTTTCGCCATTGCTTAAATATGATTTTGACGGATATGTAGCAAGCGCGGGCGGATATATTGTTATAGCTGATAAAGTAATTTATGATTGTCCTATGGAAGACGAAGATTTCCATACAGCACTTGACGTACTACACAGGAATGGTGTATTTTGTACGGTGGAAGCTAAGGATGTGGCATATGGAGATTCAAATCTGGCAGAATTTTTTGCTGATCATACAGATGAAGGAAATAGTGAGATAGAGCGTTGGAGAAAAGCTCTTTCAACTAGTCTCGGAATTCATGATATAAAAGAATATGACGGAAGACCTATATATAAGGTTGTAATTATGTGTATGGATGATAAACAGCTTGATGAAGCAAGAGAGCTTCTTGAAGATAAATACGACTTCTGTATGCAGATTGTTCCGTTAAAACTCAATAAGTGCGTAAATGGGGAGCTGATTAACCGAAAGTTTGATAAAGGCAGGGGTGTGCGTAAGGTTGCCGAAGCTTTGGGTTATGACCTGAGTGATACCATTGGTTTCGGGGACAGTATGAATGACCTCGAGATGATAAAGACTGTGGGCTATAGTGTGTGTATGGCAAACGGTAATGAACATCTTAAGAAAATATGTGACATGGTTTGTGATTCTGTAAACAATGACGGACTTGCAAAGGCTTTCAACCAATTAAACCTTACAGAGTAGGAAGGAGAATGTTTATGGCACTGGACTATCACAAATGTGCGGAAGAGATTTTTAGTCATCTGGGAGGAAAAGACAATATTATCAGCGCGGCGCACTGCGCTACAAGACTCAGGTTGGTAATAGCTGACAATTCAAAGGTGGATACCAAGGCACTTGAAAATGTAACAGGAGTGAAGGGACTCTTTAATTCAAATGGCCAATTGCAGCTTATTATCGGAACAGGAACTGTAAATAAGGTATATGAGGAATTTTTGGCTATAACAGGACTGACAGCTGCAACTAAGGAAGATGTTAAGGCAGCTGCCGCAGCAAGACAGCCTATACCAAAGCAGATGGTTAAGGCTTTGGGAGATGTTTTTGTACCTATTCTTCCGGCTATCGTTGCATCCGGTCTTATGATGGGACTTGTAGAAGCACTTGGAAAGATTCCAAATCTTGGCTTTGCAAACAGTGACTGGTATGCTTTTCTTGATATGATCTCAGCAACGGCATTTGCATATCTGCCTGTAATAGTTGCAATTTCAGCAGCAAGAGTTTTTGGAGGAAATATTTTCCTTGGAGCTGTTATAGGTCTTGCAATGATCCATTCATCACTCTTAAATGGCTGGAGTGTAGGCTCTGCTGATGCGATCAACTCTTTCTTTGGAGTTACGGATGGAGTTGTTCAGAAATGGTATCTTTTCGGACATATCAATATTGGAGACTATGTTCTCTTACAAATTAACAGACAAGGTTATCAGGGACATGTTATTCCAGTAATTATAGCAATTTTCCTTATGTGTAAGATTGAACAGTGGCTTCATAAGCATGTTCCGGAAATGATCGATCTTTTCGTTACACCGCTTTGCACAGTACTTTCTACAGCTTTAATTACATTTACTATTATTGGACCTATTTTCTCAACACTTGAGACTTATGTGCTTGCTTTTGCTCAGGTACTTGTAAAGAATCCTGTTGGAGCGATGGTGATGGGAGCTGTTTATCCTGTTACTGTTGTAATGGGACTTCATCATATGTACAATATTATTGAGGCCGGAATGCTTTCCAGTGTAGGTCTTAATACCTGGATGCCTATAGCATCAGCTGCAAACTTTGCACAGTTTGGTGCATGTTTAGCTGTAGGTCTGAAGGCAAGAGCTAACAAGACAAAGGTAATAGCTGTTCCTTCATCAATGTCTGCAGCACTTGGTATTACAGAGCCTGCTATATTCGGTGTAAATATGCGCTTCTTTAAGCCATTTGTGTGTGCTATGATAGGTGGTGCGATAGGATCAATATTTGGCGCGGTTACCGGAATTGGAGCTACAGCTTATGGTGTAACCGGAATTCCCGGATTCCTTACAATAAACAATGCCGGAATCTATGCAATCCTTCTTCTGATCTCGGGCGGAATCGCATTTGCACTTACTATGGTCATCTGGAAAGAAGATGTTGAAGCAGCCGCTCCCACTGCTGAAGCAGCAGTTGCTGAATCCGAAGAAGAATATAGTGCTCCTGTTGTTATCCGTGCAGGAGAGAATATTGTTATGGCGCCTGTAAAGGGCGAGGCTGTAAAAGGGGAGGAGATCCCAGATGATGCATTTTCGTCAGGTGCACTTGGCGCAGGTGTAGGTATTAAGCCTGATGATGATATAGTTTATGCACCGTTTGATGGAAAAATCTCAACAGTGATCGATACTAAGCACGCAGTAGGTATAAGCGGTCCCGGAAACATGGAACTTCTTATTCATGTAGGAATTGACACAGTAAAGATGAAAGGCGAAGGTTTCGAATGCTTCGTAAACCAGGATGATGAGGTTAAGAAGGGTCAGAAACTTTTGAAATTTGACAGAGACAAGATTAAAGAGGCAGGATATTCTGATATGGTTGTAGTTTTACTTACAAACAGTGATGATTATGATGATGTCAAGACTGCCGCTGATGCTAATTAATTAAATAAAAGAAGATCAGTCTTACAGTGAGAACACTTTTTGGCACAGTTAAAGAGGTTTTCTGTGCAAAAAAGTGTTTTCACAATTTAAATTTGATCAAAAGAATAGTATTAGGAGAAAGATTTGAGAGAACCAACACGCGAGGAAAAATACAGAGTACTTAAGGGACCCGAAGAAATCGAGGGATTATACAAAAAAATAACCAAGTCTGTTTACAGGCAGAATTATCATATGCAGCCTGTAACAGGACTTTTGAATGATCCCAACGGCTTTGTTTATTATGATGGATATTGGCATTTGTTTTACCAATGGTGTCCATGGGGAGCATTTCATGGCCTGAAATATTGGTATCATGTTGTTTCAGAGGATCTGATAAAATGGAAAAACAAGGGTGTGTTCCTTAAACCTGATAGTGAATTTGATAATAAGGGTGTTTACTCGGGGACAGCTTTACCGACGTCTGATCGCCTGGAGCTTTTTTATACGGGAAATCACAGAGATGATGACTGGACAAGATGTTCATATACATGTCTTGCAAAGTTGAATGAAGACAGTGGTGAGGCTGAGAAAGAAGAAAAACCTTTATTTGGTCCGGCTGATGGATATACAGAACATCAGAGAGATCCTAAGATTATTTATAATGCAGAAAAGAAAAAGTATTATATTCTTCTTGGAGCGCAGACTAATGATATGAGAGGCTGCGGTATTCTTTATGAGTCTAATGATTTTACCGGTGAATGGCATTTTGCCGGTGAATTAAAGGTACCGGGATTTGAAAAGTTTGGATTTATGTGGGAATGCCCTTCGATCCAGCATATCGGGGATAAAGATGTGCTCTTTTTCTGTCCACAGGGAATTAAGCTTCCGGGTCATGGAGAGGTGAAGAATCATAATGGTTATATTGTAGGTAAAATGGATTATGATAATCTGACTTTTACACCGGAAATGGGATTCAGATTTTTAGATGAAGGCTTTGATTTTTATGCAGCTCAGTGCTGTGAGGGCAATTATTCGGATGAGCACTCTGTACTTATAGGCTGGATGGGACTTCCGGATTCGGCATATCCTACCGATGAAGAAGACTGGTCAGGCTGCATGACAGTTGTCCGTGAGCTCGCGGTCGAGGGTAACAGGCTTATTCAAAGACCCTTAAGAGGTTTAGAGAGCTTAAAAGGAGAGAAGCTGGATCCAAAGGAGAAAATCCTGCCTAAATCATGCAAAATGGAGATAACAAATCTTTCAGATGATTTCAGCCTTAAACTTTTTTGCGATGAAAATTCAAAAGGCGGATTAAAGATTAAATATAACAGCGAAGAAAATGAGATCTTTGCCGACAGAAGTCATTTGAAAAGACGCTTTAATTCTGAGTTTGGAGAGGAAAGAAATTTTGGTTTTGAAAGTCCGCTTCAGAAAATAGAGATATTTATTGACAGCAGTTCAGTTGAGATTTTCTTTAATGACGGAGAAGTCGTTTTTACAAGCAGAGTATTCCCCACAGAAATTGAAAATCATTTTGATTTCAAAGGGAACGGGAAGGTAAGAATATGGGATATGAATCCCGCAGTAAAGGATGATTTTATAGTGTGATGACAGGGGAAAAACATCTATTCAGCAATAAAACATTGCTCATGCTTATGCTGCCTATAATCGCAGAACAGCTATTAAATGCGCTTATGGGTATGGCAGACAGCATGATGGTAAGTAATGTGGGGTCGGCAGCGCTCTCAGGAGTTTCGCTCGTCGACTCCATAAATAATCTGATAATACAGGCATTTAACGCAATGGCTACGGGCGGCGTAATAATATGTTCTAATTATATAGGTCAGAAAGACCTGAAGAAAGCACAGGAGGCGGCAAGACAGCTTGTCGCTATTTCTACGGTTATTTCTCTGTTACTTATGTTTGTTTGCCTTATTTTCAGAGATGGACTTTTGAGGTTGATATTCGGAACGGTAGATGCGGATGTTATGACTGCGGCGGGAACTTATTTCCTGCTTACTGCGATATCGTATCCGGGAATTTCCGTGGCAGCGGCCGGAAGTGCGGTATACAGGGCACAGGGAAATACTAAGCTTCCAATGATTGTTGCCATTGTATCGAATACGATCAATATTATCGGAAATGCTATTTTGATCTGGGGATTCGGTCTTGGAGTTCTGGGAGCTGCTATAGCTACATTGTTTTCAAGACTTTTCTCGGCGGTTGTACTTATGGTTCTGCTCCACAGAAAGGATCAGGAAATATCCGTAAGGGATTACCTGAAATTTAAGCCGGATCATAAATATATTTCGCGTATATTATCGCTCGGAATACCGAATGGTATTGAAAATTCAATGTTTCAGTTTGGAAAACTTGCAATACAGTCGTCGGTCTCAACACTTTCGACAGCTGCAGTAGCAGCACAGGCAATGACTTCAATATTGGAAAATGTCAATGGAATAGCCGGAGTTGCGATAGGCATAGGCCTAATGACTGTAGTAGGACAGTGTATAGGAGCAGGTAGAAAAGATGAGGCAGTATATTATATTAAAAAGATGATAGGCTGGGCCTATATTGCAATTCTGATCTCGTGCCTCTTTGCATATGCTATATGCAGACCTGTAACTCAGCTTGCCGGAATGGAAGCGGAGAGTGCAAGACTCTGTATTTATATGATGGGATGGATAACTATTGTAAAGCCAATGGTCTGGTCACCTTCATTTGTTATAGCTTATGGTATGAGAGCTGCTGGAGATGTCAGATACTCAATGATACTTTCAAGCTGTACGATGTGGCTCTGCAGGGTTACGCTTGCAACTTTCCTGATAAGAATAGCAGGATTCGGAACTATGGGTGTCTGGATAGGTATGTTTGCTGACTGGGGAGTAAGAGCGATCTTTTTCCTCTTAAGATTTAAGAGTGGTAAATGGTGTAAGGCTTTGGTATGAAAAATGGCGTGCCCTTTTGGACACGCCATTAAAATTATCCGACTGTTAAGATTAACCTTGAATTTACAGGAGCTCCTCGTATCCCGGTCTGTAAAGGTGTCTCGGAATACCGTCTACCATTACAGGTGAAACATCACCCTGGATAAGAGGACGAACGTATGTGATAAACTCATCGGTTACATAGGTTCCATCTTCCGTTATCCATTCTCTTGGAACAAGACGCTCATCATTTGCAATCTTATGGACGTCTTTAACTTCTGTATGCATCTGGTAAGGATCATCTGAAATACGATTGATGACAACCATCTTTCCGCTGTCTCCTTCATCGGCTGCCTTCATTGCAGCACCACCTACTTCATAGGCTTCAAGGATATCTACACGGGATGCACAGTGGCTTGCAGCTCGCTGAAGTGTTGAAAGCTCGATAGCTCTTGTCTTGCAGCCAATCTCTCTTGAAAGTACGTTGCAGAGGTATCTTGCGGTACCTGTAAGCTGCTTGTGACCGAAAGCGTCTACGTATTCTACTGTATTTTCAAGCTCATTTACATAGGTTCCGTCAGCAGTTCTGATACCTTCGGAAACAGCAATTACTATGGATGCCTTTTTCTCCAGGAGTTTTCGGCATTTTTCAACAAATGTAGGAACATCAAATGGGAGTTCAGGAAGGTAAATAGCATCAGGACCCTGACAATCCTCACCCTTTGAAAGAGCGGAAGCACCTGTAAGCCATCCGGCATTTCTTCCCATAACCTCTACAACGATAACCTGACCATGCTCGGTCTCAAGGCTCCAGCTGTCACGGATGATCTCTTTTACAGAGGTTCCGATATATTTAGCTGCAGATCCGTAACCGGGTGTATGATCTGTAAGTGCCAGGTCGTTGTCAATTGTTTTCGGACATCCAACGAATCTTATCGGAGATTCAATATAGATCGCATAATCCGAAAGTTTCTTTATCGTATCCATGGAATCATTTCCACCGATATAAATAAAGCAGTCAATTTCGAGATCATTAAGAATCTTGAAGATTTTGTCGTAAAGCTCCTGATTTTTATGAATCCCCGGAAGCTTATAACGGCATGAGCCAAGATATGCCGATGGTGTACGTTTTAAAAGTTCTGCGTCGAGACCTGTCTGGATATGTTCGGAAAGATCTATATATCTTCCCTCGAGAAAGCCCTGTATGCCGTGAATCATACCATAAACTTTCTTATAACCTCTGTCCATTGCTGTCCGGTAAACGCCGGCAAGCGATGAATTGATCGCTGCGGTAGGTCCTCCGGACTGTCCGACAATTACGTTTCTTTTTTCCTTCTTGCTCATTTAATTACCCCTTCCTGACTCTCCTGTCTGTCAGACAGTGTATCCATTGATTATTTTATAAATATTCATCTGAAAACAGTATACCACCTGAAAGAGAATTTATCAATTTTTAACAAATAATTTTCTGTAAATTTATTTTTACTTGTAATATTTTACAAAAATTGTATTTGTTTTTGTACTATTATTTTTCTTGTTTACAATTAGTTCTGGTTATATATAGAAGATTGACGTATAATCTAAAAATTATTAAACTAAAAAAGCTAATATAATGAGAATTAATAAAGGATAGAGGATTAATGCTAAGGGAATTAAGGGAAAAATTTATCGGGGACAGGGATTTTTACAGAAGGTATATCTATCTGGCTGTTCCAATGATCATTCAGAATGCAATAACTAATTTTGTTAGTTTTCTGGATAATATAATGGTAGGACAGTTGGGAGAGGAGGCAATATCAGCAGTAGCTACAGTAAATCAGCTGGTATTTATTTTTTATCTTTCTGTCTTCGGAGTAGCTGCAGCCGGTGGTATTTATGGAGCTCAGTTTTATGGGAAAAAAGACCATACAGGGCATATGTACAGCTTTCGATTTAAGTTATATGCAGTGATCATTGTAGCAATTATAGGAATAAGTCTTTTTTTGAATTTCGGTGAAAACTTTATATCATTGTTTTTGACGGAAACAGACGGAAATATTTCAAAAGCGCTGGCTACGGATTATGGATTAAAATATCTTAATATTATTTTGATCGGTCTGCTTCCTTTTGCAATTAATCAGGCATATTCGACTACAATAAAAGAAACCGGAAAAACTGTTATACCAATGCTTTCGGGAATGGCTGCGGTTGCAACTAATGCGATTTTGGATTATTGTCTCATATTTGGTCCGGGACCTTTACCGGAGCTTGGTGTAGAGGGTGCAGCCATCGCAACGGTAGTTTCAAGATATATAGAACTTGCAATAGTGATTATCTGGGCGCATAGTCATAAGAATGAAAATAAGTATTTAAAAAATGCATTTGCAAAATTTGGATTGCCAAGAAATATAGTTATAAAAATCCTGCAAAGCGGTACACCGCTTATGATCAATGAGGTACTCTGGGCAGCAGGGGTAAGCGCTGTAACGCAGTCTTATTCCGTAAGGGGAATGAATGTACTTACATCTATAAGTATATCAAATACGGTATCTAATCTTTTTAATATTGTTTTTATACAGCTCGGAGCGTGTATCGGAATTATTGTCGGACAATATTTAGGAGCGGGAAAGCTTAAGGAAGCAAAAGATGCAGATAACAAGATGATAGTTTTCTCAGTAGGATGCTGCATGGTGATGGCAGCCGTCATGATGCTCTGCGGCAGGCTGTTTCCTATGCTTTACAACGTAAATGAGGATATAAGGGCTCTTGCAACTAAATTTATAATGATACAGGCCTTGTGGATGCCATTCTGCTCATTCAGCCATTGTTCTTATTTTACATTGAGATCGGGAGGAAAGACTTTTGTAACCTTCCTTTTTGACTCAGTATTCACCTGGGTTGTAATGGCATCGTTTGCTTATATACTCACGCATTATTCTGGACTGAATATAGTATTGATATATTTTCTCGTTCAGGGAACCGAGATCATCAAATGCACAATAGGCTTTTTCATGGTAAAAAGTAATGTATGGCTTGTTCAGATTGTATAAGTTTTATTGTTAAAACCTATAGAATATAAAGTGCTTGACAATAATTCGGTTTCAAGATAAATTTATTTACTGAGGGCAAAAACTTGGGGAAGACTTTGTTTTTGCCTTTTATACTGTAATTTACAATCGAAGTGTGAACTCTAAGGAGGAGACAATGTCGGAAGAGACAAGATCAGTACCTGAGATGTTTGGATGTCTCGTATTTAACGATTCAGTTATGAGAGAGCGTCTGCCAAAGGATATTTACAGGGCAGTTCGAAAGACTATCCAAAGAGGCAGTCATTTGGAGCTTGACGTAGCAAACAGTGTTGCCGCAATTATGAAGAATTGGGCTATTGAGCACGGAGCTACGCATTTTACTCATTGGTTCCAGCCAATGACAGGACTTACGGCAGAAAAGCATGACAGCTTTATTTCACCTGAGCCTTCAGGCGGAGTAATAATGGAATTTTCCGGCAAAGAGCTCGTAAAGGGTGAGCCTGATGCATCAAGCTTTCCTTCAGGTGGTTTGAGAGCAACATTTGAAGCAAGAGGATATACAGCATGGGATCCGAGTTCACCTGCATTTATAAAAGACGGTTCACTCTATATTCCGACTGCATTCTGTTCGTATGGCGGACAGGCACTTGATAAGAAGACACCTCTTCTTCGTTCAATGGAGACAATAAATCGTGAGGCTGTAAAGGTTCTTCATCTGCTGGGAAAAACAGAGGTAAACAGAATTGATATAACTGTTGGAGCTGAGCAGGAATATTTCCTTATTGATAAGGATTTATATAAGAAGAGAAAGGATCTTTTGCTGACAGGACGTACACTGCTTGGAGCAGCTGCACCTAAGGGCCAGGAGATGGAAGATCATTATTTCGGAGTTTTGAAGCCTAAGGTTGCAAGCTTTATGCATGACCTCGATGAAGAACTCTGGAAACTCGGAGTTCCGGCTAAAACGAAGCATAACGAGGTTGCTCCGGCACAGCACGAGCTGGCACCTGTTTTTGAGACTGCAAATATTGCGGTAGATCATAATCAGTTAACGATGGAGATTATGAAGAAAGTAGCAGATAAACATAATTTTGCATGTCTTCTTCATGAGAAGCCATTTGAAGGAATTAACGGCAGCGGTAAGCATGATAACTGGTCGATCGTTACCGATACAGGAGAAAATCTCTTAAAGCCCGGAAAGACTCCGGAAGAAAACAGGATTTTCATGGTATTCCTGATGGCTGTAATAGCTGCAGTTGATGATTATGCTGATCTTATGAGAATTTCTGTTGCTACTGCCGGAAATGACCACAGACTTGGAGGAAACGAGGCACCGCCGGCAATTATTTCAATATTTGTAGGTGATGAGCTTGATGCCCAGCTTAAATCTCTTGAAGAGGGTACAGATTTTGTATCATCTGAAAAGAAGCAGATGGGTATTGCCAAGGTTCTTCCTCACTTTACTCAGGATAATACTGACCGTAACAGAACTTCACCATTTGCGTTCACGGGTAATAAATTTGAATTCCGTATGCCCGGAAGTTCTCTTTCGATATCAGATCCTAATGTAGTATTAAATACTGCTGTAGCCGATGCGCTCAGAAATATTTATAATGAGCTTGAGTCTGTCAGCGAGGATAAATTTGAAGAGGAACTTGATAAGCTTCTTAAGAGAATGCTTAAAGAGCACAAGAAGGTTATATTCAATGGTAACGGATACACTGAAGACTGGGTAAAGGAAGCTGAAAGCAGAGGACTCTATAATCTTACAACTCTTCCGGAGGCAATGCCGCATCTTCTTGATGAAAAAAATATTTCTCTTTTCGAGAGACATCGTATTTTCACAAGAGAAGAGCTTGCGTCAAGATATGAGATATTCCTTGAGAGCTATGTAAAGACTATTCATATTGAATCGCTGGCAATGCAGGAAATGGTCAGAAAAGACTTTACTGCAGGCTTGGTTAAATATATGAAGGACATTACGGTTGAGGCTCTTGATAAGAAGAGATTCTCATCTGCTATGAAATGCACATATGAGGAGAAGATAATTTCTACTCTTGATGATACATCAGAGAAGATCAGTACACAGCTTGACGTCCTTGAGGCAGATACAAAGAAGGCTGAATCAATGACTGATATGCTAGAAACTGCTAATTATTATCATGATACTATCCTTAAGGATATGGAAGAACTCAGGGCTGCCGTAGACAAGGCAGAGGCTATAATCCCTGATGGATATCTCCCTTATCCGACATATGGAGACATACTTTTCTCATTAAGATAAATAATAAAAATGCTGTAGGGGCTGAATTTGCAGGCTCTGCAGCATTTTTTTAAATAAAAAATTGTACTGTTTGCGAAAAAAAGGTGAACAATTTGTGAAAGCTATTTACAATTTTATTCTTATATATTATTTTGTATACAGAATACAGAACGTATAAAAAAGAAAGGAATTTTAACCATGAGCATCAGTGCAACGTCAATAAATGGTTATAGTGTAGCTCAGTTATTTCAGATGAGCGGAAGTAAGACAGAGCAGCTTTCACAGTCAAAAGATCTGAACAAAAATCAGAAATTTAATTATTCTGCCCAGGCAGCAATGACAGTACAGAGCAATATAGACAATGATACCTTGCAGATAAGCAGTGCCGGACAATTGGCGTATTCCATGAGTCAGCAGCAGCAGTCACAGTATGAAGCAGCAACAGATGAGTCGGATACTGACGGAGAGCTTAAGGTTTATAATGAAGTGAGCAATAGTGATGATGAGGATGAAGAAAACTATGGATATGTGACTGATTCTTCTTCAGCTAACAGCTCATCAGGTAAAATTGTTTTCAGCGATTTAAGCATCTTTTATGCCTGAAAAAGAAAAAGATAAAAATAACAGATCGGAGATTTTATTCTCCGATCTTTTTTGTAATGATTTTTGCGTCTTTTTCAGTTTAAAGCAATATATTGTCATTTGAGGTTGAAAAAGGAAATAAAGATAGAAATGGGTCGGGTTAATGAAGAGAGAAAGTTTTAATTCAAGAATCGGTTTTTTGCTGGTTAGTGCGGGATGTGCGATAGGCATAGGAAATGTGTGGAAATTTCCTTATGTAACGGGACAGAACGGAGGAGGAATATTTGTAATATTATATCTTATCTTCCTTGTGATCATGGGTGCACCTATTCTGGCTATGGAACTGGCAGTTGGGAGAAAGAGCCGAAAGAGCGTGGTAAAGGCATATAAGTCGCTTGAGAAGGAAGGGAGTAAATGGCATATTCACGGATGGATATGTCTTTTAGGAAATCTTCTGTTGATGATGTATTATACAACGGTCTCAGGATGGATGATGAATTATGTCGTAAAGTTTATAGGAGGTTCATTTGAAGGTGAAGCCGGTAAAAATGTAGAAACGGTATTTGCCGATATGCTCGCATCACCGGTGCAAATGCTTTCATTCATGGCAATAACTGTAGTTATAGGTATAGTTATATGCAGTAAGGGGCTGCAGGCCGGAATAGAAAAAATAACCAAGGTGATGATGTTGGGGCTTCTATTGCTTATTTTATTACTGGCATTCAGAAGCTTTACATTGGATGGTGCATCTGAGGGTATTAAGTTTTATCTGTTGCCTTCATGGGAAAGGGCAAAAGAAGTAGGTATAAGGAATGTTATAACAGCAGCCATGAATCAGAGCTTTTTCACATTATCGATAGGAATAGGTGCGATGTCGGTTTTTGGAAGCTATATGTCGGATGAATACTCACTCGGAGGAGAAGCTTTAAGAATATGTATCCTGGATACCTTTGTTGCAATAGTTTCAGGACTTATTATTTTCCCTGCATGTTTTTCGTACAATGTAGAAACAACTGCCGGCCCTTCGCTTATATTTATAACTCTGCCTCATGTATTTGTGCATATGGAAGGAGGAAGAATCTGGGGAAGTCTTTTCTTTCTTTTCATGACATTTGCAAGTCTTTCGACGGTAATTGCTGTTTTTGAAAACCTGATAGCTGCAGGAATTGATAATTTTGGATGGGATAGAAAAAAATCTTCTATTATAAATTTTATAATTCTTCTGCTCGGCGGAATCCCTTGCGCGCTTGGATATAATATTTGGAGCGGAATAAAACTTATAGGCGGAAGAGACATTCTTGACAGTGAGGATTATCTGGTAAGTAATCTGATGCTTCCGATAGGTTCACTTGTTTTTCTTTTGTTCTGTGTCACAAAATTCGGCTGGGGATTTGATAATTTTCAGGAGGAAGCAAATAAAGGCAGCGGAGCTAAGATCAGCGGATGGCTTAAATATTATTTCTGCACTCTGCTGCCTCTGATGATAATCATAATTATAATTCAGGGAATCTGATAATTTGATTTAAGAAACTAAAAGGGAGCATGTAAGAATCAGTATTCTTACATGCTCCCTTTTTATATGGTCAAGCCTGTTTTTTCTTAAGTATATATAATTCAATGAGAATGACTGCAAGGCTTACGATCAGTGTGGCAGGAGCACTGTGGCTGAAACCTGCAACAATATAGCCGATCACGCATGCGATCACAGGAACAAATGCATATTGCATCTGGGTTGAAACGTGGTTCATATGATAGCACTGGGCACCTGCAGAAGACATTATGGTGGTATCTGAGATCGGTGATATGTGGTCACCGCAAACTGCACCTGCAAGTACTGCTGAAACAGATATTATCATCATATCCAGACTGCTGCTGTCTGAAAAGATTGATACAACAATTGGAACAAGTATTGCAAATGTTCCCCAGGAGGTTCCGGTTGAGAATGAGATGAATATCGCTAGAGCGAACATGATCACCGGAACAAATGAAGTAACAAATGAGCCGCTTTCTACCAGACCACTGACAAAATCTGTTATGCCAAGAGCCTGTGTAACACCTTTAAGTGTCCACGCAAATGTGAGGATCGCAATTGCAGGTATCATGAGCTTGAAACCGGCAATAAAACTGTCCATATAATCCTTGAAACTTATTACTTTTCTTGGAACATAGATGAGGAACATAAATATCAAAGTTACAAATGTTGAAAATACGAGGCTTTCGGAAGAACTGCAATTTGCAAAAGCATCCTGTATATTTACGGCTCCATTAAGAAAACCTGTATATATCATGGCTGATACCGCACTGATTATGAGCATTACCGTAGGTGCTATAAGGTCAAGTACGTGTCCGTTTTCATTGATTGTCATGGTGTCGCCCTGATCGAAGTCACCTTCGTGGTCTGTAAAGAGATCTCCGTTTGCTGCATTATCCTCGTGCTTTTTCATAAGACCAAATTCTAAACCTGTTGAACTCATGTAGATTACCATAAAAAGAGTGAGTAAGGCATAGATATTAAATGGAATTGTGCTTAAAAAAAGCTGGAAACCTGATATACCTGCGTCTTCCGGAACGTATGAATTCACTGCTGCAGCCCAGCTTGAGATCGGGGCAATGATGCAGATCGGAGCTGCAGTGGCATCTATTATGTATGCAAGTTTTGCCCTTGAAACTTTGTATCTGTCAGTAACCGGTCTCATTACGGAACCAACTGTGAGACAGTTGAAATAATCATCTACAAAGATAAGTATACCTAAAGCTGTTGTGGCGAGTATTGCCTGCTTCTTTGTTTTTATCTTTTTTGAAGCCCATCGTCCATAGGCTACGGATCCTCCGGATTTTTCCATAAGAACTACTATCATACCGAGCATTACGAGGAATATGACGATCTGCATATCGATGTTTTCCTGCATGATATTAAAAATTGCTTCAAAGCTGGACCATGGATTGAACTGACCGTATAATAATGCACCGACAACAATACCTACAAAAAGCGAACTGTATACTTCTTTAGTGATGAAAGCCAGAGCGATAGCGATTATTGGCGGTAATAGTGAAAACCAAGTACCTATAAAAATTGAACTCTCCATTTTGTATTCTCCTCTGTTAAATATTGTTTCATAATTATACAATAGTTATGCAGTTTAGTACAATAAAATGTTTGAAGTTTGATGCGTAAAATGTACTGAGAAACGGACTTGTAATAAGTCTCGCAAAAATATATCATAAATATGATGGGATAAATAATGGGGGTACATATACTTATGGGAAAACTGTTAATTAAAAAAGATGAGAAGCTTCATTCTATTTCGGACAGCGTCAATACAGTTGATGTATTGCTTAAAGGTAAGATTTCTCTTTTCAGTGAATCAGGCTTCAAGATACCGGCGGGAACCGGAACCGTATTCGGGATCTCTATGAAGCCGGATGATAAATACAAGTTTGATTACACAGCGGAAGAAGATTCCACGGTATATTCGTATGACTTTAAGAATACGGAAGATCTCGTAAAGGTTATTAAAGGGAATCCCAATATTGCACCTGTCATGACGTCTGCATGTGTCAGATATGCAAAGTTCTTTGCACAGACTGTTAAAGCCTTGAAAGAAAAAGCCGCAGAAAAAACTGATCAGATAAAAGAGGATTACGATAAATATATAGAAGAAAGCGCGATCATAGGTGAAAATGCAGAACATTTTGAGTCTGTTGAAAAAATGCCGGAACTGCCTGAAGTGAAGGCGACTGAGGGATGGCGATATTCGATGCTGACTGCCTTATACAGTCATGATGCAGAGGTAAGAAAGAATTTCTATGCCCTTGATCTTGAATTTTCAGTGGGTATTATTCTTACAGCAGGTGAATATATAGCTGAGGTTTCCTCGGAAATTCAGAAGATCGAGACATATATGGAGCTTATTGATGAGTCAACTTCAGATTTCAGACAGGCCAGGAATAATGTAAGGGCTAAAATGAATGAGGAGAAGATTCAAAATGCTACGGATTCGGATTCTGATGAAGCTCCGGAAATTAAAGATGCCCTTGATATGATTCTTGCTTATGCAGAAGTTGATGCAGGTATATCAGAGGAATTCAGGGATCTTGTTGGACAGTTCAGGGATGCGCCTGACAGAATGGACAGTTCGGATGAAATGAGGAAACTCAGAAGATCCATAACAAAGCTTTATTATCAGGTATATGAAGCTGCATTTTTCAAGAGTATTGAGACTGGAAAATATTCACCGGTATTAAAGATGTTCTTTATGTTTGGATTTGTGGATGAGAATCTTGCCGGAGAAGAAAATACAAAGGCTCTTTACAATGCGGCGATAAAATGGGTGCCGGACAGAAACAAAAGAGTGCTCACAGCCTATGAATGGCTTAGGACAATTTATGAACTTGAGAATGCCCCGTCAAAGAACGAATTCGATAACGACTGGCCGGCTCAGCTTAAAGAAGAAAGAAGAGAAGGAAATATAACAGAGGCTGAGGAAAAAGAACTCTTAAATGATCCCAAAGCCAGGGTGCATTTTGAACTCAATAATATGGTGAGCGTTGCAAACAGGATGACTTATGGAAATGTATCGTCATTTTGTGCAGTTTTCTTTAAGGAACAGGCAGTGAGGCCTATAGCATCCGGAATGATCAACGCAGCCAGGATGAATGAAGCTATTGATAATGTTGTTTCAATCGATTACGGTTGCTTTTTCAGAGAGACTGTTACATCTTATCAGGATCTTGGTATCAATCAGTTTGCTTATAATACTGAAGTCAGACCTTATATTATTCTCATGCCGAATGAGGGAAGCAGATCATCGCTCTGGCAGGAAATAGAGGGAAGAAAACGAACCACTTGTGCAAGAATGGTAATTTCCATTATCCATACAGAGGATCTTGAAGACAGCGCAATAAAAATGTGCGGAGAATTCAGATGGGAAATGTGCAGAAGAATTCAGGGTGTCCACTGGAATGATGTAACTGATCCTTCTCTTACCTCGGAGTACAGCGATTATCTTCAGTTTTATAAAAAGAATCATGATATATCTCCGGATACAAGGGAAAAGATCAAGCTCGCATTGCAGAAAGCCAGAGGAAATAACAGAAACGTTTTTGTAGCTGACTATTCAGCCTATATTAAGAATGAGTCAAAGGGACAGTCAAAGCTTAATAAAATTGCAAGGGGAATAGTATTCAGATATTGCCCATTCTCAAAGGAAGTAAGAGATTCTCTCGGACAGAATCCTCAATATCAGTCTCTTTTTGAAAAATGGGAGATAAAGAGGAATCAGAAACTTCATTCAATTAATTTAATAGCGAAGAAGATACAGAGCGAGGGGGCAGAAATTCCGGCAGAAGTAGCCGGAGAGATCAAATACCTGAAGCTTTGAGCCGCGCAATATAATAAGATTAAAGGGACTTTTCGGGATGTAAAAGATAAATTACATTCCGAAAAGTTTTTTTGACCATACATGAAAGAATGTGTTATACTGTATTGAATTGTGGTTTAGTTACTATTGATAATATAGGCAATCTATGTTTTCTGCCTGTAAAATCAAACTGTTGTATTAAAAGGAGAAAGGATTATGGAGTCAGAGAATGCGCTCGCCTTGGAATTCATAAGGGAATACGGGGATGACGTTATGGCACTTGCAGAGTATATTCCGTACTTCATGTCAAAAGCCAAAGGCGATTTTTCAAAAAAATATGACGGAAAATATGGGGAATCATCACTCAATTTCCCGGTCTATGACAGTACACTGCTTGCATTTATAAAGAAAGCAGGTCAGTCAAAACTCATAGATAGAAATTATCCTTATATTTATACGAGGTATCGTATAAAAGATCATGAGGATGAAAGAAATTTCATAGCCAGAGCCACAATCAGGGATGTAAAAATATTAAAAGGCTTTTTTAGCAAGTATGTTATCGAAGGAAACAGGATTGCAAAGCGCTGGTCTGAAGGAGCGGATGAGCGCATTTATCTTGGTGTACTTGAAAAAATGAAGGGTTTTATAGAATTTTACTCATTAGGTAGTAAGTAAAGTATAACGTATGCGGGATAAGGAGAATCAGCAAATGGTCAGACGTATCTATGTTGAGAAAAAGGCACCGTACGCTCATGCTGCTATTGAACTTGCAGAAGAGATCAAAAATTATATCGGTGTCAAGGCGGAAACTAAAGTAAGGCGCTTGATTCGCTATGATGTTGAGAATATCAGCAATGATGTTTTTGAACGTGCGAAGAAGAGTGTTTTTTCGGAACCACCTGTTGATATTTTGTATGAAGAGGATTTTAAGAGGGATAAAGACGATATTGTCTTTGCGGTAGAGTTCCTTCCGGGTCAGTTTGACCAGAGAGCTGACAGTGCAGTTCAATGTATCAAATTCCTTCGTGAGAGTGAAGAACCTATTATCCGCACAGCTGTGGTATATTGCATTTCGGGAAAATTATCAGACTCAGAGATCGAGTCGATCAAATCTTATGTTATTAATCCTGTAGATTCACGTCTTGTTGGCATGGAGAAGCCTAAGACTCTTGTTACCGACTATGAAGAACCGGAAGATATTAAATTTTTCGATGGCTTCATTAATTTAAGGACGCCGGGACTTGAGAAACTTTATAAGTCATTGGGACTTGCCATGACATTCAAAGATTTTCAGCATATTCAGAACTATTTTAAAAAAGATGAAAAACGTGATCCCAGTGTAACCGAGATCAGGGTTCTTGATACATACTGGTCTGATCACTGCCGTCATACCACATTCCTTACAGAACTTACAGATGTTAAGTTTGGCAGGGGATTTTATAAAAAGCCTATCGAGAATGCATGGAAGGATTATCTTTCAGAGAGAGATAAGGTATATGGCGACCGTGTAAGTGAAAAGGGCGGAGATAAGTTTGTAAGTCTTATGGATGTTGCCCTTATGGGAATGAAAGCGCTGAAGAAGAATGGCAAGCTTACAGACCTTGAGGTTTCAGACGAGATAAATGCCTGCTCGATCGTAGTACCTATAGAATACAGGGATGAAAAGAACCGTAAGAAAAAAGAGAACTGGCTCGTTATGTTCAAGAACGAGACACATAATCATCCTACGGAAATCGAGCCTTTCGGTGGAGCTGCAACCTGCCTTGGCGGTGCAATAAGAGATCCGCTTTCAGGAAGAGCTTATGTTTATCAGGCAATGAGAGTTACAGGAGCAGCTGATCCTACAGTTCCTGTATCAGAAACAATAAAAGGAAAACTTCCGCAGAAAAAGCTGGTTCGTGAAGCTGCCCACGGATATTCATCCTATGGTAATCAGATCGGGCTTGCAACCGGATACGTTCATGAAATATATCATCCTGACTATGCAGCAAAGAGAATGGAGATAGGTGCCGTTATGGCAGCGGCTCCACAGAATAATGTAGTAAGAGAGCATGCAGATCCGGGAGACATCATTATCCTTCTCGGAGGTCGTACAGGACGAGATGGAATCGGAGGAGCAACCGGATCTTCAAAGGTACATACAACTGAGTCCATAGAAGTATGCGGCGCAGAGGTACAGAAGGGAAATGCTCCTACAGAGAGAAAGCTTCAGAGACTTTTCAGAAGGAAAGAAGTAAGCCTTCTTATAAAAGTCTGCAATGATTTTGGTGCAGGCGGAGTATCGGTAGCAGTGGGAGAACTTGCTGACGGTCTTGATATCAATCTTGATAAAGTAACAAAGAAGTACGCCGGTCTTGACGGAACTGAACTTGCAATTTCAGAGTCACAGGAAAGAATGGCTGTTGTTGTTGCAAAGAAGAATGTTAAGCAGTTCCTTAAGTATGCAGCAGAGGAAAACCTCGAAGCAACTGAAGTTGCAGTAGTTACAAAGGATCCAAGACTTGTGCTTAAATGGAGAGGAAAGAAAATCGTTGATATCAGCAGAGCTTTCCTTAATACCAATGGTGCACATCAGGAAACAACAGCTGAGATTGTTTCTCCTTCAAAGGATAACTCATACTTTGGTGAGATGATCGAGATCAAGGATGAGAAAAAGGCATGGCTTGATACACTTGCAGATTTAAGTGAATGTTCTCAGAAAGGTCTTGTTGAGATGTTTGACTCCTCAATTGGAGCAGGCACAGTTCTTATGCCTTACGGTGGACGTTACCAGACAACTCCGATACAGACAATGGTTGCAAAACTTCCTGTTTACAAGGGAAGAACAGATGTCTGCACAATGATGAGTTATGGATTTGATCCGTATATTTCAAGCTGGTCACCTTTCCACGGTGCAATTTATGCAGTTACTGAATCAATTGCAAAGATCGTTGCAGCCGGCGGTGATATGGACAGCATTCACTTTACATTCCAGGAGTATTTCCAGAGAATGACAGAGGATGCCAAGGGATGGGGCGTTCCGCTTTCAGCTCTCCTTGGAGCATTTGAAGCGCAGATGAAATACGGCCTTGCTTCAATCGGTGGTAAGGACTCAATGTCCGGTACTTTTGAGAAGATAAATGTACCTCCGACACTTGTATCTTTTGCTGTTGCTGTTTCAAATGTAAAGAATGTGCTCACACCTGAATTTAAGCTTCCCGGAAGTGCGGTTGTTAAGTTTACGATCCCAGTGGATGAGTATGATATCCCTGAGTATGATAAGGTTGCTGATCTTTACAGAAAGCTCAGTCAGGCAATAAAGAACGGAATCATTATTTCAGCATATGCTCTTGATGAAAAGGGTATTGCTCCGGCGGCTGCGAAGATGGCTTTCGGAAATCGCATGGGTATCGAAATTTCAGATGGAATCCAGGCTGAGAAGCTCTTCCTTTCTGAGACAGGTAATATTCTTGCAGAGGTTCCGGATGTTATCGAGCTTGGAAATATGGGAATTCCCTATGAGATAATAGGTGAATTGAGAAATGACGGAATGATGCGTCACGGTGATCTTGTTATAAGCCTTGAGGAACTTGAAAAAGCTTATGATTCAACGCTTGAAAAGGTATTCCCTACAAAGTCGACTGACAGAAGTGAGCAGATTTCATGCCCGCTGTACAACGAACCTAAGATTTATGTATGTAAGAATAAGGTTGCAAAGCCAAAGGTATTTATTCCGGTATTCCCGGGTACCAACTGTGAGTATGATACAGAAAGAGCTTTCTGGAAGGCAGGAGCAGATACAGATGTTAAGGTATTCTCTACACTGAGCCCTCAGGCAATACTTGATTCGGTAGAGACATTTACAAAGTCAATAAATGACGCACAGATAGTCATGTTCCCCGGTGGATTCTCTGCAGGTGATGAGCCTGACGGATCTGCTAAATTCTTTGCAACAGCATTCAGAGATGCAAAGATCAAGGAAGCAATGATGGATCTGCTTAACAAGAGAGATGGTCTTGTACTCGGAATCTGCAACGGTTTCCAGGCTCTTGTAAAGCTTGGACTTCTTCCTTATGGCGAGATTATAGAGGCTCAGAAGGAAGACAGCCCGACACTGACATTTAATACGATAAACCGTCATATATCAAAGATGGTTTATACACGTGTTGTTTCGAATAAATCACCATGGCTTTCATCAGCAGTTCTTGGCGGCGTATATGTAAATCCTGCTTCACATGGAGAAGGAAGATTTGTTGCCAACGGAGACTGGCTTGACAAGCTTATTGAGAATGGACAGGTTGCAACACAGTATTGCGATCCCGATGGAAAGATCTTTATGGATGAGACATGGAATGTAAATGGATCATTCAATGCGATCGAAGGAATAACAAGCGAGGACGGCAGAGTATACGGTAAGATGGCTCATGCAGAGCGTCGCGCAGAATATACAAATGTTAATATCTACGGAGAGCAGAATATGAATATATTTGAATCCGGAGTAAAATATTTTAAGTAATTATCAGAAACAGAGTCATGACAGACTATTAAAAATCTTTGTGAGTTTACTGATAGTTGATCGGAAACCCGCAGAAAATGCGGGTTTCTGAACGAAAAGGTAAAAAGCAGTTTTAGAAGATTTTTAAGGTGCTTAGGTTGACAGCATGTAACCGGTAAATAAAGCAGATTAGGAGATTTGTAATGCAGGCATTTTTGATACTTGAGGATGGAATGGTATTTGAAGGTGTTTCAATAGGCTCAACACGCGAGATAATCAGTGAGATAGTCTTTAATACATCAATGACAGGATACCTTGAAGTCCTTACAGATCCGTCTTATGCGGGACAGGCAGTATGCATGACATACCCGCTTATAGGAAACTACGGAGTATGCTACAGTGACATGGAATCATTAAAGGGCTGGCCAGATGGCTTTATAGTCCGCGAACTTTCAAGAAATGAAAGTAATTTCAGGTCTGAGGATACAATACAGAATTTTCTTTTGAAAAATGATATTCCTGGAATTGCAGGAATAGATACCAGAGCTCTGACTAAAATACTTCGCGAGAAGGGTACGATGAACGGTATGATCACAACAGACAGCTCGTATGCTTCAAGAATGGAAGAGATAAAGGCAAAGCTCAAGGAGTATAAGACAGGAGATGTTGTTTCAAAAGTAAGCTGTGAAAGCAGATATCAGCTTGAACCTTCAAAGACAATGGAGGAGAACGGAACAGACGCGGGCAGGGTAATTGCCAGAAGCTCCATAGTCGAGAAGCCTGCAGTTCCGGAAAGAGTTCCGAATTATGTGAAAGAGCTCAATGGCAGCGGTCTTAAGGTGGCAATTCTGGATGTTGGAATGAAAAAGGACATCGCATTGAATCTTGCAAGAAGAGGATGTGCAGTTACTGTATTTCCATCTAAGACAAAGGCTGATGAAATTATAGCTTTTAATCCTGATGGAATAATGATCTCCAACGGTCCTGGCGATCCGAAGGATTGTGCAGACATTATAGAAGAGATAAAGAAGCTTTATAATACGGATATTCCGATATTTGCAATTTGTCTCGGACACCAGCTCATGGCACTGGCAACCGGTGCAGATACGCATAAGCTTAAATATGGTCACAGAGGAGCAAATCATCCGGTAAAGGATCTGGAGACAGGAAGAGTATATATCTCTTCTCAGAATCATGGCTATGTAGTTGATGCGGAACGTATGGACAGCAGTGTTGCGGTTCCGGCGTTCATTAATGTTAATGATGGAACAAATGAAGGTTTGAAGTATGTAAATAAAAATATCTTTACGGTTCAGTTCCATCCGGAAGCGTGTGCAGGTCCTATGGATACAGCATATCTTTTTGACAGATTTATAGAAATGATGAAAACAAGCAGAAAGGACAGATTTTAACAATGCCAAGAAATAATGATATTCGTAAGGTCTTAGTTATAGGTTCGGGACCGATTGTAATTGGTCAGGCAGCAGAATTTGATTATGCCGGAACTCAGGCCTGCCGCTCGCTCAAAGAAGAAGGCGTTGAAGTATGTCTTGTCAATTCTAACCCTGCAACGATCATGACAGATAAGGAAATCGCGGATGAGGTTTATATTGAGCCTTTAACGTCTAAAATGCTCAGGGAGATCATCATAAAGGAAAAGCCGGACAGTATTCTTCCTACACTTGGAGGACAGGCAGGACTTAACCTCGGAATGGAACTTGCAGAGTCCGGTTTCTTAGATGAGCAGGGAGTAAGGCTCATCGGAACGACAGCAGCAACTATCAAAAAGGCTGAGGACAGACTGGAATTCAAGGAGACAATGGAGAAGATCGGTGAGCCGGTTGCACCTTCTCTTGTTGTTGAAAATGTTGAAGACGGTGTGGAGTTCTCACGTAAGATAGGTTATCCTGTAGTTCTCCGCCCTGCATATACACTTGGAGGATCCGGCGGCGGTATTGCAAATAACGAGGCTGAGCTTCGTGAGATACTTGAAAATGGAATAAGACTTTCCAGAGTAGGACAGGTGCTTGTTGAGCGCTGCATTTCAGGCTGGAAAGAAATTGAGTACGAAGTAATGAGAGATGCTGCAGGCAATAAAATTACTGTCTGCAACATGGAAAATATCGATCCCGTAGGAGTTCATACCGGAGATTCAATAGTAGTTGCTCCGAGCCAGACTCTTTCTGATAAAGAGTATCAGATGCTCAGAACTTCAGCCCTTAATATCATTGAGGAGCTTAAAATAACAGGTGGATGTAATGTGCAGTTTGCACTTCATCCTAATTCATTTGAATATTGTGTAATCGAGGTAAACCCGAGAGTTTCGCGTTCTTCGGCTCTTGCATCAAAGGCTACGGGTTATCCGATCGCTAAGGTTGCAGCTAAGATCGCCCTTGGATATAACCTTGATGAGATCAAAAATGCGATCACAAAGAAGACTTGTGCTTGCTTCGAGCCTGCACTTGACTACTGTGTAGTAAAAATACCGAGACTGCCTTTCGATAAATTTATCACTGCAAAACGTACTCTTACAACGCAGATGAAGGCTACCGGTGAGGTTATGGCACTTGGAAACTGCTTTGAAGCAGCTCTGATGAAGGCTATACGTTCACTCGAACAGCATGTTGACTGCCTCTTAAGCTATGATTTCTCAGCACTTTCAGAGGAACAGCTCTTAAAGAGACTTGAGGTAGTAGACGACCAGAGAATTTATGTAATAGCTGAGGCTGTAAGAAGAAAGATCAGCTATAAGACAATTCATGAGATCACAAAAGTTGACCTTTGGTTTATAGATAAGATAGCCATCATCACAGAGATGGAAGCAAGGCTTAAATCAGGCGAAAAGACCGTAGAGCTTTTGAGAGAAGCAAAGAGGATCGGATTTCCTGATTCAGTAATTGCAAGGCTCAGCGGTACATCTGAAAATGAAGTCAGAGCAGTACGTGTACAGAATGATATCGTTGCATCCTTTAAGATGGTTGATACCTGTGCAGCCGAGTTTGAAGCTGCAACACCTTATTTCTATTCCGTTTACGGAGGAGAAGATGAGAGCGGCGAGGTAACATCTACAGGTAAGAAAAAAATACTTGTACTTGGTTCGGGACCTATAAGGATCGGTCAGGGTATTGAATTTGATTTCTGCTCTGTTCATGCAACCTGGGCATTTTCAAAGGCCGGATATGAGACAATTATCATAAATAATAACCCGGAAACCGTTTCAACTGACTTTGATATTGCTGATAAGCTTTATTTCGAGCCTCTTACAGAGGAAGATGTAGCGAATGTCGTTAATGTTGAGAAACCTGACGGAGCTGTAGTTCAGTTCGGTGGACAGACAGCTATCAAGCTTACAGAAGCATTAATGAGAATGGGTGTTCCCATCCTTGGAACAAGTGCTGAAAATGTAGATAAGGCAGAGGACAGAGAGCTCTTTGATGAAGTTCTTGCTGCAACAGGTATCAAACGTCCTGCAGGTCATACCGTATATACAGCGGATGAGGCTGTAAGAGCAGCAAATGACCTTGGATATCCGGTACTTGTACGTCCTTCATACGTACTTGGCGGTCAGGGCATGAGAATTGCCTTTAACGATGATGAGATACATGAATTTATTGGTATCATTAACAGAATCGCTCAGGATCATCCTATTCTTGTCGATAAATACATGATGGGTAAAGAAATCGAGGTCGATGCCGTATGCGATGGCACAGATATTCTTATCCCGGGTATAATGGAGCATATTGAGAGAGCCGGAATCCATTCCGGAGACTCAATCTCTGTTTACCCCGCGCAGTCAATATCAGACGGAGTAAAGGCTACGATCGCTGAATATACAAAGAGGCTTGCGAGAGCACTGAATGTTGTAGGTATGATAAATATCCAGTTTATCGCAATGGGCGAGGAAGTATACTGTATCGAGGTAAATCCCCGTTCATCCAGAACTGTTCCCTACATCAGCAAGGTTACGGGAATCCCGATCGTTGATATCGCGACGAGGGCTATTCTCGGTGAGTCAATAAGATCACTTGGTTATGAGCCGGGGCTTCAGCCTGAGGCAGATTACTTTGCGATCAAGATGCCGGTATTCTCTTTTGAGAAGATCTATGGAGCTGAGATCAGCCTTGGACCTGAGATGAAATCCACAGGTGAGTGCCTTGGTATTTCAAAGGATTATAACGAAGCACTTTATAAGGCATTCCTTGGAGCAGGCATTAAGCTTCCTAAGTATAAGCAGGTTATCATAACAGTTAAGGATACCGATAAGAGTGAGGTCGTTGATATTGCAAGAAGATTTGACAGGCTTGGATATACGATCTATGCAACACGTTCGACTGCAAAGGCGATCGGAGAAAACGGAATTCCGGTTCGTCGTGTAAACAAGCTTTCACAGGAAAGTCCTACGGTAATGGATCTTATTTTAGGACACAGGATCGATCTCATAATCGATACACCTACACAGGGATTCGATAAGAGAAGAGACGGTTTCCTTATAAGGCGTACTGCGATCGAGACAGGTGTTAATGTATTTACTTCCATCGATACAGCAGCAGCTCTGCTTACAAGCATGGAGAACGAAAAAGCAAATCTTTTCCCGCTGCCTATAGATATTGCAAAAGTGGCAAGAAGAGGTAAGGCTTAAGAGTATATAGGGTTTTAGAATGAAAAAAGACCTTGAAATTGTTTCTTTAGATAGGTAAAATATTGCCTGTGTATAGAAACATTTTCAAAGGTCTTAATTATTGAAACGGAATAAATAAGTGAATAAGAGAAATTACAGCAAAGAGCTCGATAAGCTGATCGAAAGCTTTAAGCCTGACGAGGCTAAGCCTAAGCTTTTGCTGCATGTATGCTGCGCTCCCTGTTCCAGTTATTGTCTGGAATATTTAGAGCCGCACTTTGATATCACGGTATTTTTCTATAATCCGAATATAGATTCGGAGGCTGAATATATCAAGCGTGCAGAGGAACTTAGGCGATTTGTTAAGGAGTCAGGTGTTAAAGCTCAGATAATCATAAAAGATTATGATTCAAAACCTTTTTATGAAATGGCTCGCGGACTCGAAAAGGTGCCCGAGGGCGGCGAAAGATGTTTTAGCTGTTATGAACTCAGAATGAGAGAAGCGGCAGCTTATGCAGCTGAAAATGGCTTTGACTATTTTACAACAACACTTTCAATAAGCCCATTAAAGAATTCAACAAAAATCAATGATATAGGAGAGATGCTTTCTGGTATATACGGAGTAAAGCACCTTCCTTCTGATTTTAAGAAAAAAGAAGGTTATAAGCGTTCGATCGAGTTATCAAGAGAATATAATCTATATAGGCAGAACTATTGCGGCTGCGTATATTCCAAAAGGGAAGAAACAGTCTGAAGTTTAAGATAGAAAGAATATTTGGAGAATCAAGAAATAATGCAGAATTTAACGGATTTATTGACAAAAGAAGTCGGTGCTGCTTTTGAAGCAGCGGGATTTGACAGGGAACTGGGAAAAGTAGGACTTTCCAATAGACCTGACCTTTGTGAATTTCAGTGCAACGGAGCTATGGCCGGCGCAAAGAAACTTCATAAAAATCCCTTTGACATAGCCGAGGCTGTAGTTAAGGAGTTGGCTGATTCTAAATACTTTTCTTCGGTGGAAGCTGTAAGACCGGGATTTTTGAATATGAAACTGAATCCTTCATATTTACGTGAATATTTAACTGCTATGGATGCAGATGAGCGACTTGGACTTGAAACTTCCGGAAATAAAAGAAAGATCGTTATAGATTACGGCGGACCAAATGTAGCAAAGCCGCTTCATATAGGACATCTTCGTTCAGCTATTATCGGTGAGAGTGTTAAAAGACTTGCAAGACTCATGGGTCATGATGTAACAAGTGATGTGCATCTTGGTGACTGGGGTCTTCAGATGGGACTTATAATCACTGAACTTAAAGAGAGAAAGCCTGATCTTCCGTATTTTGATGAGAGTTTTGAAGGTGACTATCCTGAGGAAGCACCTTTTACACTGTCAGAGCTTGAGGAGATCTATCCTACAGCATCCGGCAAATCAAAGGAAGATGAAGATTTCAAAAATGCCGCTATGGATGCTACATTTAAGCTTCAGCACGGAGACAGGGGATACAGAGCACTCTGGAAACATATTATAAATATTTCCGTAGCAGACCTTAAGAAAAACTACAGTAATCTTAATGTTGACTTTGATCTCTGGAAGGGTGAATCAGACGCTGATCCATATATTCCGGATATGGTCGAGAAAATGAAAAAAGACGGCTTTGCATATGAAAGTCAGGGAGCTTTGGTAGTTGATGTCGCAGAAGAGAGCGATACAAAGGAAGTTCCTCCATGCATGATCCTTAAATCTGACGGAGCAGCTCTTTATACGACAACAGATCTTGCAACACTTGTTGAAAGAGAGAAAGATTTCAAGCCGGATCAGGTTATTTATGTAGTTGATAAGAGACAGTCACTGCATTTTGTACAGGTATTCAGATGTTCAAAGAAGACAGGAATTGTTCCTGAGGATACAAAGCTTGATTTCCTTGGATTCGGTACAATGAACGGAAAGGACGGAAAGCCATTTAAGACCCGTGCGGGCGGAGTAATGAGACTTGAAAATCTCATAGCCGATGTTAACGAAGAAATGCTTAAGAAGATGACAGACAGTGATTCTATCGAGCTTTCTGAAGAAGAGGCAAAGGAGACCGCAAAGATAGTTGCTTTAAGTGCTATCAAATACGGTGATCTTTCAAATCAGGCATCAAAAGATTATGTATTTGATATAGATAAATTTACATCATTTGAGGGTAATACAGGTCCTTATATAATGTATACCATGGTAAGAATTAAGTCGATCCTTCGTAAATATGCCGAGAATGGCGGAAAGAGTGAAGGACTTTCCATAAATGAACCGATATCTGAAGAAGAGAGAGCACTTATGCTTACTGAGGCACAGTACAGTGCGGTTATGAGTGGTGCATTTGAAGAACTTGCTCCACACAGGATATGTGCATATATCTATGAATTAGCAAATAATTTCAATAGATTTTATCATGGAACAAAGATCTTGTCTGAAACAGACGATAAGAAGAAGGAAGGCTGGATCGCATTATTGAAGTTCAGTCTTAAGATATTGGAATCCTGCATAGACGTTCTCGGAATGGAGGCTCCGGAACGTATGTGATAATCTGGATTGTGCGGCGGTAGTCGGGGTACTGCCGCCGTACAGCAGATATTCAGGTTCAATCTAAATTGTTATTTTTATTTATTTGAGGTAAATATGTGGGGAGAGTATTAATAAGGGGTTCTAAAGCATTTCCATATTAAGTTGATTCACAGCTTTATCACATTTTCATCAATTTCTCCACAAATTTATAAACTAATATTTATACGTTACTGCATGAGCGGTAACGGGGGTGGTGCTGTAAAAAATTACAGACCGTTTATGTAAAAAGTTTGCAGTTCGGAAACTCTGCTTTTTGCAGAACTTTAGGATTGTAACCGGAAGAGTTCTTGTGTTGGTTTACAGCAAAGATCAATAAATTTAAGGAGGATCATAGTGAAACTGAAAGCAGATGAAACTAAAATGTATACGCCTGACAGCGGCGTGCCAAAGTCATCTAATCCGGTTGGAAGATTTTTCAAGAAACAATGGAAAAAACTTCTGGCATTAGTGCTTGTTGCAGCTATTGGATTAGGTGCCTTTACCTGGTACAAGAATAAGAAAGCAAAAGAGGCAATGGAAGCGGCGAGATCTTCACAGACTTTTGAAACTGTAACGAAGATGGATATAAGCAATTCTATAGCCGTAACAGGAACAATAGAGTCAGCTGAGAGCAGAACTGTCACGACGCTGGTTTCGGATACAAAAGTACTATCTGTATCTGTAAACGTTGGTGATTATGTTAATGCCGGCGATGTTATTTGTACTTTCGATACATCAAGCATTGAGGATAAGATTGAACGTCTTCAGAAAAAAATGAAGGTTGCCGAGGCACAGGATGCCATTGAAGAAGCTGAAGCTGCAAGAAAGCTTGCCAGAGCTGAGGCTGATTACTGGACAGATGTTTCAGAGAACCAGATAAATGTTGATGCGGCAGTACGTGACTACGAGGCACAGGAAAGAGATATTGCCGATGCATCTACTGATCTCGAGGAAGCAAAGCAGGATTATGAAGATGCGCAGGATGACTATTCTTCGTATAAAAAGAAGGTAAAGAAGCTTAAAAATCTCATTGAAGACTATTATGAGTCGGGCGACAGCGCCTTAAGCGGGTCAGGATATAGCAGTATTGATGATGTAGAATCAGATTATGAAAGTTACAAAGATAAGCGCGATGATGCTGAAGATAATGTAACAACTTACGAGAGAAAGATCGAAGATCTCGAAAGTTCTCTTACAGATACCACAGCTGCTATCTATGATTCACAGGATACCTATGATAAGGCTGTAAATTCCTTAAATGATACGATGACAACAGATTATCGTGCGATCGAGGATGCCCAGTCAAATCTTGAAAGCGTACAGCTTGGAAATCAGACTACGAATGATGATAACCAGCAGACACTTGAGGATTATCAGGAGCAGCTTGAAGACTGTGTAGTAGTAGCTCCCATATATGGTGTTATCACAAGCCTTTCCGTAGAAGAAGGTGATGAGTATACATCAAGTGCCAGCAGCTCACAGGAAGTCTGTGTTATTCAGGACGATACCTCCTATAAGGTATCGGGAGATGTTGATGAGTACGATATTTCATCAATATCTGTTAACCAGACAGCAGTTATAAAGACTGACGCTACAGGTGATGATGAACTTACAGGTGTAGTTACAAAGGTTTATCCTGTACCGGATTCAGATTCCTCAGATACAGCCTATGAGGTTGAGATAGACCTTGATGAGAGAGACAGCAGGATACGTATAGGTATGACGGCTGAGACCTCCATACTTACAGAATCAAGGACCGGCGTTCTTGCGGTTCCTTACAACTGCGTTGAAGAAGATGAAGATGGAAACACCTATGTATATGTTGTTGCTGACGGAGCTTCCGGAGCAGGATCTGCATCAGGCAACAAGGCATCTGCATCAGGAAATGCTCCTGCTGAGGCAGGTACAGACAGCAAGAAGCCTTCAGGAAAGAGCGAATCTGCAGATACAGGAATTCAGACAAAGAAGGTTGCAGTAGAGACCGGACTTGAAACAGACTATTACACGGAAATTATTTCAGATGATATCAAGGAAGGAGATAAGGTTCTTGTCCCTGATAGTTCATCATCCTCGAGCAGCAGCGATTCATCTGACAGCGAGATGAATATGGGAATGATGGGCGGCGGAGCACCCGGCGGCGGTGGCGGTGGAGCACCCGGCGGCGGTGGCGGCGGAGGTCCTCACTGATAACGATGAAAGGAGCTTGATTTATTTATGAGCGAAAAAAAGCTGATCATTGACGCAAAGGACATATATAAGCGCTTTTACATCGGACAGCCTAACGAGCTGGAAATACTGCACGGTATAAGCCTTAAGGTTTATCAGGGCGAATTTGTTGCTATTGTCGGAGCTTCCGGCTCCGGCAAATCAACACTTATGAATATCATCGGGGTTCTCGATAAGCCTACTGAGGGAAAATATGAGCTTGACGGCGTGGACATCATGGCGGCAGCGGACAGTGAACTTTCGGATATCCGAAATCAGAAGATAGGATTTGTATTTCAGACCTATAATCTGATATCGAGAACTTCAGCATTAAAAAATGTAGAGCTTCCGATGCTTTACAGAGGAATACCCGGAAGAAAAAGAACCGAGAGAGCTAAAGAGCTCTTGAAGATGGTTGGTATGGACACTCGTATGCATCATACTCCGGATGAGCTTTCCGGTGGACAGAAACAGCGTGTGGCCATAGCCAGAGCAATGGCAAATGACCCTGCGATACTTCTTTGCGATGAGCCTACCGGAGCCCTGGACTCAAAGACAGGACGACTGGTAATGGATATTTTCCATCAGCTTAATGAAGAGCAGGGGAAAACGATCGTATTCATCACACACTCACCTGAGCTGGCAGAGGAATGCCAGAGGGTTCTGACACTTGCTGACGGCCAGTTTAAAGGAGAAAGAGAGGGAAGGACACATCATGATGCTGCTCTTTGAAAATATCAGACTTGCGCTTAACGGAGTCAGGGCTAATAAGACCAGATCGCTGCTGACGATGCTTGGTATTATCATCGGTATTGCATCTGTTATCGGAATCATGACGGTAAGTAATTCCATGACAGGTACAATGGAAGAACAGATGCTGAGCAACGGTGCCACTAACGTTACAATGGGTGTATCACAGAAGTCCAGCAGTACAGAGACCAGCGGCGGCATGAACTTTAATTTCGGACCGCACAGGACAGAGATGACAGATGATGACTACCTTACAGATGACATGATGGCTGACATAGAGGAAAAATGGCCTGATGATGTACTTGGAATCCAGAAAACCAAGTCAGTAGGATCGGGCGAGGTTTCTGATGGTGAGGATTATGCATATGTAACAGTCACAGGGTATAACGATCAGGCGATGGATGATGAGGATCTTACCCTGCTGTCCGGAAGAACTTTTACTGAAAAAGATCAGACAGATGCCAAAAAGGTATGCCTCGTATCTGATTACTTCTGCAATAACCTTTATAATGGCGATACGTCAAGCATTGTCGGGCAGCAGATATCTGTTGTTATTGACAATAAGTTCTACCACTATACAGTGATCGGCGTATATGAATATGATGCAAGCTCAACCTTTAGCTCATCATCAACTTATGATACTTACACGACACTTTATATGCCGATACTCACAGCATTTGATTCTCTTCATGAGGATCCGCAGTACGATTCGGTAACTTTAGTAACTTCAACATCTACTGATATCGATTCATTCATGGATGAACTTGAGACATACATGAATGAAAGATACTACAGGAATAATGAAAACTTTGAGATTTCATGCTCAAGTATGTCTACGATGCTTGAAAGCTTTACCTCGATGCTTACCACGCTCTCGCTTGCTTTTTCGATCATTGCAGGAATATCCCTTCTTGTAGGAGGAATAGGTGTTATGAACATAATGCTGGTTTCCATACAGGAACGTACAAGGGAAATAGGAACGAGAAAGGCTCTCGGAGCAAGGAACAGCTCGATCCGTACCCAGTTTATTGTGGAGTCCATAGTGCTCTGCATGGTAGGAGGATTTATAGGAATTCTTTTAGGAATAGGTATAGGAGTTGTAGCTTCCAGCAAAATGGGATACAGTGCATATCCTTCAGTAACCGGAATCATATTCTCGGTTGCATTCTCTATGGCTATCGGTGTATTCTTTGGTTATTATCCTGCAAATAAGGCAGCAAAGATGAATCCTATAGATGCACTCAGATATGAATAATTTTTACAAAAGACCGACAGTTTTACAGCTGTCGGTTTTTTATCTTCATATAGATTTTGTACAGGAAAAAAATCAAATAGAAAAATTGATCTATTTTAATATTTCTTAAAAATTGATTTATTTTATCTACTTGATGTAATTTGCTCTATTTTGATTGACAAAGGCTCTTTTCAAAGGTATTATTTAACTAAATTCAAGGCATGTATTAATGTATTCACTAATACATGTCTTTTGTAAGCAATTATGAATAAAACATTTGCTTTTAGGGAGGACAAGAGATGAGAGTATTTAAGAAAGCAGTCAGCGTAATTACTGCGTCAGCACTTGCAATGAGCATGCTCGCAGGATGCGGTTCATCAGGATCTGCAGCATCATCAGGATCTGAGGCAGCAGGATCTGAAGCAGCAGGATCTGAGGCAGCAAGCTCAGAAGCGGTATTTAAGATCGGTGGTATAGGACCTACTACAGGCGGCGGAGCAGCTTACGGTACAGCAGTTATGAATGCCATACAGCTTGCAGTAGACGAGATAAATGAAGCCGGTGGAGTTAACGGTACAAAGTTTGAGTGTAAATTCGAGGATGATGAGCTTAACGCAGAAAAATCAGTTAATGCCTATAATACCTTAAAGGACTGGGGAATGCAGTTCCTCGTTGGTTCAGTTACCAGTGCATGCTCGATCGCAGTTTCAGAAAAGACAAAAGAAGACAATCTTTTCCAGCTTTCTCCTTCAGGGTCAGCTGATGATTGTGTAAAATACGAAAATGTTTTCAGAGTTTGTTTCTCAGATTCAAACCAGGGTCTTAAGTCTGCAGACTATATTGCCGATAATAAACTTGGAGAAAAGATTGGTATCATCTATGACAGTTCAGACGTTTATTCATCAGGTATTTATCAGAAGTTTGCAGCAGAGGCACAGGTAAAGGGACTTGAGATAGTTTCGGCAGAAGCGTTCAATGCTGATAACAAGACAGACTTCTCAGTACAGATCCAGAAGGCAAAGGATGCCGGTGCAGATCTTGTATTCCTTCCGATATACTACACAGAGGCAGCACTTATCCTTAAGCAGGCTTCTACAATGGATTACGCTCCGAAATTCTTCGGATGTGACGGTCTTGATGGTATTACGGCGGTTGAAAATTTTGATGCAAGCCTTGCAGAGGGCGTCATGCTTCTTACACCTTTCGCTGCTGATGCAACCGATGATCTTACAGTAAATTTTGTTACTAAATATAAGGAAGCTTACACAGATACACCTAACCAGTTTGCAGCTGATGCTTATGATGCTGTATATGCTGTCAAGGCAGCTATCGAAAAAGAAGGCATCACAGCTGATATGAGTGTTTCAGATATCTGTGAAAAGATGAAGACCGGCATGACAGAGATTTCTGTAGAAGGTCTTACGGGAACAATTACTTGGGACGCATCAGGTGAGCCTAATAAAGAGCCTAAGGGTGTTATCATCGAGAACGGCTCTTATGTATCTATGGACTAATGGAAAGGTTCAGATAAAGAATAATGTCATATTTGAGACATTAAGTCTGTATGATGACAAAAGGGGGCGGATCAAAAATCCGTCCCTTTTGATGACATAAATAACAAAAACAGAGCAGTAAGAGTGGAGAAATCAGAGATGAGCTTTTTAACTTATTTTATTAACGGATTGAGTCTTGGAAGCATATATGCAATCATCGCACTAGGCTATACCATGGTATACGGAATCGCTAAAATGCTGAATTTCGCACATGGCGATTTTATTATGGTGGGATGTTATGTGGTATTTACGATAGTTTCGACAATGGGGCTTCCCCCTCTGGCCGGAATAGTTGTATCAATGCTGATATGTACTGTTATTGGTGTCGTAACTGAGAAGATTGCGTATAAGCCTTTAAGAAATGCGGGTTCACCTCTTGCCGTTCTTATAACTGCGATCGGTGTCAGCTATTTTTTACAGAATGCAGCACTTCTGATCTTTGGTGCAGATACAAAGGCTTTCAGTTCAGTCATCAGTTGGGAGGGGCTGAATCTTGCAGGAGGACAGCTGAAAATTCAGGGAGTGACCATTATTACAATAGTGGTAAGCCTTCTGATACTTGCAGCGCTTCAGACCTTTATATATAAGACAAAATCAGGGCAGGCTATGCTTGCGGTATCTGAGGATAAGGGTGCGGCATCACTTATGGGAATCAATGTCAATAAGACGATATCACTTACATTTGCGATCGGATCTGCGCTTGCAGCTATTGCCGGAGTATTAATGTGCTCTGCATATCCTTCGCTTACACCTTATACAGGTGCTATGCCCGGAATCAAAGCCTTTGTTGCAGCGGTTCTCGGAGGCATCGGTTCAATCCCCGGAGCTATGATAGGCGGTTTGATCTTAGGCATAATCGAGATTCTCGGAAAAACCTATATTTCATCACAGCTTTCGGATGCTATCGTTTTTGGAATACTTGTTATAGTGCTTTTGGTAAAGCCTACGGGAATTCTTGGCAAAAATATACAGGAGAAGGTTTAAGATGAAAAATAAAAAGGTTTCGTCGGTTACAAAAAATGAATGGATAACCTATGCTATTGTAATCGTTTTATATATAATATGTGAAATTATGATAAAAACAGGCGTCATGTCGAGTCACATGAAGGGACTTCTGGTGCCTATATGTTATTATGCAATAGTGGCTGTTGGACTTAATCTCTGCGTTGGTATCTTGGGAGAATTGAGCCTTGGTCATGCGGGATTTATGTGTGTTGGCGCTTATTCCAGTGCACTTTTCTCATTTACAATGCAGGATACAATGCCGACCGCTCCTAGATTTTTTATAGCATTTATAATCGGGATCGCTGTATCGGCACTATTTGGATTTTTGATCGGTATCCCTGTACTCAGACTTAACGGAGACTATCTTGCGATCGTTACACTTGCCTTTGGAGAGATCATCAAAAATGTCTTTAATGCGATATATCTTGGCATAGACGGCAGCGGAGTTCATTTCTCCCTTAAGGATATGATGTCTATGGGAATGGATCTCGCAACGGGAAAGATAATTATAAACGGTGCACAGGGAATTACAGGAACACCCTCTAATTCCAATTTCACTATTGCAGTAATTGTTCTGCTTCTTTCCATAGCAGTGGTGCAGAATCTTGTTCATTCAAGGGATGGACGTGCAGTTATGGCTATCAGGGACAATCGTATAGCAGCAGAGTCAAACGGGATAAACATTACAAAATACAAAATGCTGGCATTCACAATTTCAGCAGCAATTGCCGGTGCAGCCGGAGTTCTTTTTTCACACAATATTTCAACACTTACGGCATCAAGCCAGTATTTCGGCTACAATATGTCGATCATGATCCTTGTTTATGTTGTACTTGGAGGAATCGGAAATATCAGAGGTTCCGTAATAGCTGCAGCTATTCTTTATCTGCTGCCTGAGCTCTTAAGAGGACTTTCAGACTATCGTATGCTCATTTATTCCATAGTCCTTATAGCAGTAATGCTTTTGAACTGGGCTCCCGGTGCGCGTAAGTTCAGGGCTCAGAAAATGCAGGAAATACAGACATTTATCGGAAGAAGGAGGGAAAAATAATGGCACTTTTAGAAGCATCAAATCTCTCCATTTCTTTCGGCGGACTCAGAGCTGTTGATGATTTTTCTATCACAATAGAAGAAGGAGAGCTTTACGGACTTATAGGTCCTAACGGAGCGGGAAAAACAACTGTATTTAACCTTCTCACAGGAGTTTATCACCCTGATGAAGGAATTATAAAACTCGGAGAAAGAGATATCACGAGATATGATCCCGTACACAAGAATCAGGCAGGAATAGCAAGAACATTTCAGAATATTCGCCTTTATTCGGGACTTTCTGTTATAGATAATGTAAAAGTCGGTCTTCATAATCAGTATCACTACAGCACTCTTGCAGGAATCCTTCATTTGGGAAGCTATCATAAGGTTGAGAAGGAAATTGATGACAGGGCGCGAGAACTTTTAAGAGTTTTTAAGATGGAAGATGAGGCAGATGTCCAGTCAAAGAATCTTCCTTACGGAAAACAGAGGAAACTGGAGATAGCCAGAGCCCTTGCTACAAATCCTAAGCTTTTGCTCCTTGATGAGCCTGCAGCCGGAATGAATCCTAACGAGACTGCGGAGCTTATGGAGACTATCAGTTTTATCAGAGAAAAATTCAATATGACTATACTTCTGATAGAGCATGATATGAAGCTGGTATCAGGAATTTGTGAAAAGCTTACGGTTCTTAATTTTGGACGTATGCTTGCAGAGGGAGCTACAAAAGATGTGCTTTCCAATCCTGAAGTTGTAAAAGCATATTTAGGTGAGTAGGAGAAAAAGATGGCATTAGTTGAAGTGGAAAATTTAAATGTTCACTATGGAGTTATACAGGCGCTTAAAGATGTATCATTTCGTGTTGAAAAAGGAGAGGTAGTGGCACTTATCGGTGCAAACGGTGCAGGAAAGACTACCACTCTCCATACTCTTACAGGCCTTATAGAAGCAAGCTCCGGAGTGATAAAATATAAGGGTGAAGATATAACAAAGATTCCCGGTCACAAAATAGTTGCAAAGGGAATGGCACATGTACCTGAAGGCAGAAGGGTATTTGCAAATATGAGTGTATATCAGAACCTAAAGCTCGGCGCATATACCAGAACAGACAGCAAGGAAATAGCAGACTCTATTGCAAGTGTATATGACAGATTTCCTCGCCTTAAGGAGAGACGAAATCAGATGGCAGGAACACTTTCCGGAGGTGAGCAGCAGATGCTCGCAATGGGAAGAGCGCTTATGTCAAGACCTGAGATCATACTTATGGATGAACCTTCGATGGGACTTTCTCCTATACTGGTTAATGAAATTTTTGATATAATAAACTCAGTACATGAAAGCGGAACAACGGTGCTTTTAGTTGAGCAGAATGCCAAGAAGGCTCTTTCCATAGCTGACAGGGCATATGTCCTTGAAACCGGAAAGGTAGTGCTCGAGGGGAAGGCATCGGAGCTTTTGAACAATGAGGATATCAAAAAGGCATATCTCGGAGAATGATTAATAAAAGCCGGAGGCAGAATCTATGAAAAAAGTTGTGATCACTATCGAGCGACAGTATGGAAGCGGTGGACGTACTGTTGGAGAAATGCTTGCTAATGAGCTTGGAATTCATTATTACAATAAAGAGCTTGTTGTGCTTGCATCCGAAAAAAGCGGTATTTCAGAGGATCTCTTCAGAAAAGCCGATGAGAGGATCGCGAAGCGCGGAGGAATTTTTTCGAGATCTACAAGACTTTATGAAGGAAAGCTCATAGGACCGGATTCACCGGAATTTACTTCAGAGGCAAATCTTTTTAATTATCAGGCAGCTGTTATTAAAGAACTTGCAGATAGGGAATCCTGTGTCATTATTGGAAGAGCAGCGAATTTTATACTTCGTGGAAGAGATGATGTTCTAAGTGTCTTCGTGCATGCTCCCTATGAATTTTTAATGAGGGAGGCAGGAAAAAAACAGCCTCTTACAGGATTGGAGCTCGAAGAATATATCGAAAATGCAGATCATGTAAAAGCGTCATACTATCACTATTATACAGGTGAAAAATGGGATGATGCCAGAAATTATGATCTATGTTTGAATTCAGGAAAGCTTGGATTTGAGAAAACTGTTCAGGCGATCAAGGCATATATGGATGTCAGATTCAATTGAATATTAAATCAGACTGCGGTTCAGTCCTTAGTATAGGGATAGGACTGCAGTTTTTTATTAGAGAAAGTCGAGGGCTAATTATGATATACACTGTTACTTTTAATCCTGCAATAGACTATATTATGCGCTTAAATGGCGAACTTGCCGAAGGAATGACCAACAGGACTCTGTCAGAGGAATGTTTCTTTGGAGGCAAGGGAATCAATGTTTCGACAATCTTAAAAAATCTTGGAATAGATAATACTGCATTTGGATTTATTGCCGGATTTACAGGCAAAGCTATAGCTGAAGATGTGAAAAGAAAAGGTATAAAGGCCGACTTTATCGAACTTCCTAATGGGATTTCCAGAATAAATGTAAAAATGAAAGCTGAGAAAGAAACTGAAGTAAATGCTCAGGGACCGGATATACCAAAGGATTGTCTGGAAGAGCTTTTTAAGAAAATCGAAAGACTAAAAGACGGAGATATTATAATTCTGGCAGGCAGTATCCCTTCAACGCTTCCAGAGGATGTATATGAACAGATCCTTGAAAGGCTTGAAGGAAAAAAGATAGAAAAAGTTGTCGACGCGACAAAAGATCTTCTAAAAAATATTCTTAAATTTCATCCCTTTCTTATAAAGCCTAATAAGGATGAACTCGGAGAATTATTCGGAGTGACTATTAAAAATGATGAGGAAATTGAACTCTATGCCGGAAAGCTGCAGGCTATGGGCGCGAGAAATGTACTCGTATCAATGGCTGCAGAAGGGGCAATGCTCATAACAGAAAACGGTGATAAGTTCAGAGTGGGTGTTCCTTTTGGTAAAGTAAGGAATTCTGTCGGCGCAGGAGACTCTATGCTGGCAGGCTTCATAGCAGGTTATTTAGAAAACGGAGATTACGAAAAAGCCTTAAAACTCGGAACGGCAGCGGGCAGTGCAACTGCGTTTTCGGATGACCTCGCCAGCGGCGAAAAAATAATAGAATTATATAAAAATTATAAATTTTCGCAATGATAAACATCGACGAAAGTGATTGACGATAAAATTTGCAGATGAAAATGAAATTTTTTTTCGTGATGGGAAATAGTTGAGTCGGGAATTAACCCCTTTTGGGGCGAAAAAGACGATTATATGGCTGTAAATTAAGCTTTTGTAAATTTTGTACCTATATTGATTCATTCCGCTTTATCCTCAATGAACAGAGAAATGGAATTGCTAAAAATCAAGTTTTGTCAGATAATATAACCATATTAATTCCCTTTAGCAGACTTTTTTTATAAAAGCCTAATTTTCTACCAAACACTATTTATATGTAGGGTGATGCATATAAATAGACGGATTTTGAGAAAAATCCACAGTTTCCCGCATAGCAGGCCCGCAATTTTGCTGGGCCTGTTTGCACGATTAATAGTATTTATATAGCCCATAAGAAATCCGCCTTTTAGTGCGCCTTTCTTATACATACACATACCACCACATAGCAAAGAAGCCCACGATTTGGTCATCGCGGGTTTCTTTCGTTTTAGTCATGTCTTTCTTCTGTATTACCGTAACATTCACAGAATCTTGCAGATTCAGATTCGATTTCGTGACGGGCATATAAATGTGAGATATCTCCAAAAGAAGAAATTCTGAAAAGTGCCTTTCCTTCCCTGCGTTCTTCGGTTCTTACTGTGGTAACACTGGTTGGTGCCGCACAGGTATGATGCCAGAGCGCGAAGGGAGATACATTCATAAGATGTGAAAGAAGAACGCTTTCAAGTCCGAAATGACAGAAAAAAGCAATAGTATCGTTATTCGGCTTTATGACTTTATAAAAATCACCGTCTCTTTTATAGCCATGCTTTTCTAAAAGCTTATCAAATTCCTCAATAACGGAAATATATTCTTTATCTACTTCACCTTCTTTAATGATCTCATCATTCAGCCATTCTTTTTTGTCGTAGAGCCAAGGTCTTTTTGCAAGATCCTCCGGAAGCCAGTCCCAGGGAATCTTTCGTTTATCCGAAACATCGGGGCGATTGATAAGTTTTAAGTTAAATTCTCTGAGCCAGTCACAGATAACTTCTTCTTTATTCAGCTTTTTAAGAGTAAGAGAAGCAGTATCTTTAGCTCTTCCCAAGGGTGATACATATATATCTTTTATATTGTAATTCTCAAGCATATCAGAAAGTAGCTCGGCTTCTTTCCAGCCTTTTTCGGTTAAAGTATCATTGACATAGTCAGGATCACCATGTCTGATTATAAGTAATTTCATCAGTTCTTCTCCAATCGCATTTTTTACTGTTTTTTGCCTAATCTGTTTCATTATAGCATTTTAATTTAATGCTATCAAAAAACTAAATCCTAAAATTTCTGATAACTTTGTGCCTAAACGATATATAATAAATAACCCCTGCGGATCACGAAATATGACCCACAGGGGTTGTATGAAAGAATTTATTTTACGAGACCCATATCGAGGAGAACCTTGTGAAGCTTTTCTTTTTCTTCTAAGGTGAGTTCACCGATAGGATCAAGACATTTGCCAACCGGAATGCCTTCCTGGACAAGCCCTTCCTTGATGACTGCGGGGAAGGTACCCATACTGCAGGCAATGCGGAGAGGGGCAAGAGTGAACTGTGCCTCAAGAGCGCCTTTAAGATCACCGGATACATATCTGTCATAGATATCGGCAGTGATCCTTGGAGCAACATTTGCGCAGGAAGCAATGGCTCCGGTAGCGCCATAGCAGAGGGCTGCATAGATAAGTGTATCTCTGCCCATAAGGACTGAAAATTCTTTATCACGAGTCAGTCTGATATATTCGGCTGTATTAGTCATATCGCCGGTACTGTCTTTTACTGCGACAATATTGTCGATATCTGCAAGACGTGCTACGGTTGCGGGTTCGATGGTAACATTTGTTTTAGGCTTGTTGTTATAAAGAATTATCGGAAGAGTAGTGTTCTTTGCGATGGTTTCATAGTGCTTGTAAAGCTCCTGCTGTGTCTGGGAAACAAACATAGGAGTAAGGACTGATACAGCATCAACGCCTACTTCTTCACAGATTTTGCAAAGACGGATAACATCACGGGTTGCTATAGCACTTGCACCGCCGTAAACAGGGACCCTGCCCTTTGTTTCTTCTACAACCGTTTCAAGAATTTTTCTGTAGGTTTCATCATCAAATGCATAGAATTCACCGGTGGTCCCTAATGGGAATAGTCCGTGAACACCTTGATCGATAAGGTGATTTACCATCTGACGGAGAACATCATAATTTACGTTTCCCTCGTTGTCGAGCGGTGTGATGATTGGCGGGATGATACCCTTTGGTACGAATTTCATTTTTTATTCCTCCTGAATTATTATTTAATAAAAATACTCAAAATTAAAAGTTCCACAATTCCGACAACTGCCATGATAAGAGATACAGCAGTTTTACATCTGACCTGATCTTTAAGTTCTGTGAGTCCAAACATTCCGTTAAACACCCAGAAGCCCGAATCGTTAAAGTATGAAAACGATATTGCACCTACGCAGCTTGAAATAGCCATAAGAAGAGGAGATACACTGATGACTCCCATGAGTCCTGCAGAGAGTGAAGCTGCGGTTGTGATCGCAACTGTGGCTGAACCTAATGCCACTCTCATGAGTGCTGCTATAATAAACGGTATGAGTATGACGGGAAGAGGTGTTTTAACAATAGCTCCACCGAGTACATCTCCAATTCCTGCGACTTTAATAACATTTCCAAGCGATCCTCCGGCACCTGTTATAAGCATTATTATTCCGGTGTCTCTGATGGCATCATTCATCATGCCGAGAACTTTTTCAGTGTTTTCGTGAGGCACCAGTCCGTAAATCGCGATAATAGTACCTATTCCCAAAGCGACAATCGGTGAACCGAGAAGGCTTATTAGACTATTTAATATGCCTGTTCCTACAGCGGGATTTGAGCTCTTATACATATCCCAGAAGGTCTTAACGAAAATTAAAATTACAGGGATAATGATCGGGGCGATCGACATTCCAAATCCTGGAAGCTTTTTATCATTAATGATGGATTCAACTTCATCCATTGTCTTAAGATATTCTTCTTTATAATCTTTGCGGATAAATCCACCCTGTCCGTCCGGAATCTGATATATTGCCTTATTGATATATTTTTTGATATAGATCATGACTACGATCAGCATAGGTATTGATACCAGTGTACCGAGTGCGATAACCTGACCAACGTCTGCTCCAAGCATTCCGGCAGCAGTCAGAGGACCGGGTGTCGGAGGAACAAGACAGTGTGTAAGCTGAAGTCCGCATGCGAGAGCAAGTGCAAGACCTACTACTGAAATTCCTGTAACAGTTGAAAGTGCCTTTACAAGCGGGGCAAATATTACTATTGCAGAGTCAGCAAATACCGGGATGGCGACTACCCATCCTGTAACGGCCAGAGCCCATTCAACATGCTTTTTTCCGAGTTTCTTAATAAAAGTAAATGCGAGTCTTTCTGCGGCACCGGATTTTTCCAGAATGCCACCCATCATTACACCAAGACCGATTATGATACCTGTAGATTTAAGAGTATTTCCAAAACCGTCCTGTATTGCAGAAATTACGCCTTTAACGGTTGTTCCGTCTGAGAGAGTTGTATCGGTTACCGGCATTCCGCCAATAAGTCCTGTAAGCAGTGCTGCAAAGAGAAGTGCTATAAAAGTATGCACCTTTGTCTTCATAACGAGGAAGATCATCACTGCTATACCGATGGCCAGGCCGATAATCATTCTTGTTGCATCATCCATTTTAGTATTCTCCATTAACCTTGATATACGCGCCTTTAGTAACTTGTCGACATATTGATTATATATAAATACAATTGCTAAATCTATTCGTTAAATTACTAACATATTGAATTATATTTTATTTATATGCTATAATTTTTCAAAAAATGAAAATAATATTTCAAATATAATGAAATAAAGAAATGGGTGGAGATTTTTATGCTGAAACTTGGTATATTGCTGCCGGAAAAAGAAATGATAGATGATGCATTGGACATAGTGGAAAAAGCAGGAGAAAATGTTATATGCTGCAGGCAGATAAAGAACGATAATACGATAGAACAGGCGAGAAAGGCAGTGGCGGACGGCGCACAGGTAATAATGGCAAGAGGGTACCAGGCGAGCCTCATAAGGGAATATGTCGATGTTCCGCTTGCAGAAGTTAAGCTTACCACACAGGATATAGGTCTTCTTGCCGAATCAGCAAGAGAACTTACCGGAAAAGAAAGTCCGCATATTGCAATAGTTGCTTTTTCAAATATGCTTCCGGATCTTACTTATGCTGAAAAACTTTTCAGGATAAGACTGGTGACTTATTTTGTTGATACACCTGAAGAAATAAGCAGTGCTGTGGACAGTATAGATGAAAAGGGCAAGGCTGATCTTGTGATAGGGGGATATCAGACTTGTGAAATAGCAGGAAACAGGGGATATAAAACTCTTTTTTATATGTCTTCAAGAGAAGCGATAGTCAATGCTTTCGAGATAGCAAACAGTATGCTGCTTGCTATTTACAAGGAAAATCAGAGCCGGGTACAGCTGGAGACAGCCCTTGATACCTCTTTTAACGGAATGCTCAGGATCAATACCGATATGAAGATATTTGCTGTCAATCATCAGATAGAGGATCTGTTTGGAAAAAAAAGAGAGAATATTGTAGGAAAGTCACTGGAGGAGATTTTTCCGCAGATTGATCTGGAAATTGTTTCACAGGTTTTATCCGGAGAGAGAGACAGTTATGCGATATCTGTAAATATTAATAATTCAGCATGGATGATGGTAGCAGCTCCGATAGCATACATGAAGCAGATCACGGGTGCTATTCTTTCAATACACAGAATAAATTCTGCTCCGGGTAAAGAAAAAAGAAAAGAGAAAAGTCAAAAATATGAAAAAAAAGGAGCATTTTCATTTAAGAACATAGAAACTTCGGATAAGGAATATAAGCAGCAGCTCGAAAATGCAGCTTTTTTTGCTCTTTCGGATGCACCTGTGCTCATTTATGCGGGAGCCGGATCAGAAACCGAAGCTCTTGCGCGAGCTATACATAATAACAGTGACCGCAGTATGGAAGAATTCAGAATGATGACTTCTGAAGAATTTGAATATTTCATAAATAGTGAAAAAAATGAAAAAGGACTTGAGGGAAGTCTTTTTTTGGAGGGAATAGATTCACTCAGTCTTTATGCCCAAAGCAGGCTTCTTAAGCTTATATCAGACAGTTGTGAGGAATCAGCGGAAAAAAATACGGGGAACATCAGGCTTATAGCTGCATCGGAAAAGAATCTTAAACCTGAGACGGAAGAGGGAAGATTTTATGAAAAACTATATTATTCACTGAATGCTCTTACAATAAAGATTCCTGCGTTGAACAGAAGAGCTGCTGATCTTGAAAATTATTTCTATAATTTTTGCAGGACATATATGAAGAAATACAACAGACGGTTAAAACTGACTAAAGAAGCAATTATCAGGATAAGAAATCTTGAATGGCAGGGAAATGAGCTTCAGCTTAAGCGTTTTACAGAGAGGCTTATATTGGGAGCAGCAAAAAGAACCATAGATGAAGGAACTGTTCAGAAATTATATGATGAATTATACCCGAGATTTGAAAAGTCTAATGAAACAGAAAGACTTGTGGTCTACAAGGATCCGGAAGCAATAAGATTGAGGGAGATACTGGATAAATATAGGGGAAACAGAAGTGAGGCAGCAAAAGAACTTGGAATAAGTATGACGACTCTCTGGCGTAAAATGAAAAAATACGGTGTAGAGGCAAAATATTAAAAGAACTCTGCCGGCAAGGGCAGAGTTCATGAAAATATAACGGATAAATTACTAATGAAAGGAAGATTGTAGCAAAAACATTATCCGGGATTGTTTGTTTAGAGTTACTCCTCAGGCATAAGCTCCATATGTCCTGTTTCAAATCCGCAGAGGATCTAATGCATTGTCCAATATTCTTTTACAAGTTCAATAAATGCCTGTGCGCTTTCGGAGACATAGCTGTTTCTTCGATATACTATGCATATTTCCCAGCTTGGATGCTCTTTAAGGCTGAAACAGCGATAATCCGGATCGTTTGGATCTACATGGTAGCGGGGCAGTATCCCACAGCAGAGATTGAGTTTTACCATAGAGACCATGCTTGGCATACTTGAGGTTTCGAAGAGTACCATAGGCGAAATATCTGCATCATCAAATATTTTTTTGCAAAGAGGATAGCTTGTGGATATTTTATAGGGCATTGCAAACGGTTCATGTTCAAGCTCATTTATGGAAATTTCTGTAAGCGGTTCTCCTTCAGGAGCTGCTTTTTCACATAACGGATGAATTTTTGGAACTGCAACAACATATTCCTCATTTTTTATAGTGAGATATTCATTTGAATCCTTTTGATCATTTGTCAATGTAACAAATCCCAGATCGATATCACCTCTTTTAAGCGCTGCAAGCTGATCCTGCACGCTCATTTCTATAGGAGAAATAAAAAGGTTGTAGTATTGCTCGTGTAGCTTAGGATATATTTCTGTGAACATCTTAAATCCGCGGTGCGGAGTGAGACCTATTTTTAGGGCGGTGTTCTGAGAATGATTCAGATCACTGATCCTTTTATAGGTATCTTTTTTCAGAAGAAGAGCCCTTCTGGCTGCAGAGACATATATTTCACCGGCTTCGGTCAGGTGCCAGTCGGTTCTTGAACGGTGAAAGAGCTGACATCCCAGTTCTTTTTCGAGTTTTAAGAGCTGCTGGTTCAGTGCGGATTGTGAAATGAACAATTTCTCAGCTGCACGGGTTATGTTATTCTCCTCTGCTATGGCAATTATATACTCAAGTTGATGAAAATCCATTTGTAAACCACCTTCCTGAAAATTTACTAGTTGTTTTTCTTAGAGAAGTATAAGTTATTCGTGTTTTATTTTTTATACAAGAAAAATTATAATAAAAAAACAAGAAAAACTTTACAAAAATATACAATGTGACGAAAGGGGAAGAGCGTTGATTGACAATAAGACACCAATAATCACCAAAATGTCAGTCGTACCGGTAGCAGGATATGACAGCATGCTGATGACACTAAGCGGTGCACATGAGCCTTACTTCACTAGGAATATTGTAATACTTGAGGACTCATCTGGCAAACAGGGAATAGGGGAAATTCACGGAGGTGATTATACCTGCGAGTCACTTAAGAAATGCATACCGCTTGTTGAAGGGCAGCCGATCGGCAAGTACAGAGCGGTTTTAGACAATATTTCAAAAAAAATGACCAGAGCGGATGGAGATGACGGAGAAGGAATTCAGACACTCGATATAAGCAAGCTTAAATTTGTGGTCAAATCTCAATGGGCTATAGAATGTGCTTTTCTGGATCTTTTAGGACAGTTTATGGGACTTCCAATCTGTGAATTGCTTGGTAACGGTAAGCAGAGAGACAAGGTTGAAACACTTGGATATCTTTTTTATATCAGTGATAAAAACAAGGCTTATTCGGATTTTGAATACCTTGATGAATCAGACAGTAAAGATCCGTGGTACAGATTCAGACGTCAGGAATGCCTTACACATGAAAAAATTGTAGAAGAGGCAGAGATAGTTCATGAAAAATACGGATTTGAGAATTTTAAGCTGAAGGGCGGAGTTCTTGAAGGCAGCTATGAAATGGACAGTATCAGAGCTTTGAAAAAGGCATTCCCAAACGGGAGGATAAATATTGACCCGAACGGAGCCTGGAGCCTTAGAGAGGCAATTGACCTTTGCAAGCCTATGGAGGATGTTCTTACATATATAGAAGATCCCTGCGGACCGGAGAGCGGATACTCGAGCAGAGAGATCATGGCTGAATTCAAAAATGCTGTTAAACTTCCGGTGGCAACGAATATGATAGCAACTGACTGGAGACAGTTTTATCATAGTGCTGCACTTAAATCTGTGGATATTGTTCTTGCGGATCCGCATTTCTGGGGATTTGAAGGTAGTGTAAGAATGGCACAGCTCTTAAATGATTGGGGACTTACCTGGGGAAGTCATTCAAACAATCATTTTGATATTACACTTGCAGCTTTTGCACAGGTAGGGGCAGCAGCACCCGGAAAGCCTACAGCACTTGATACTCACTGGATATGGCAGGATGGACAGAATCTTCTGGAAAATGCACCTCAGATCAGAAATGGATATCTGGAACTTCCGGAGGGCAACGGACTTGGAGTAAAGCTCAATATGAAGAGGCTTGAGGAAGCCAACAGATTATATATGAAGCTTGACAGTCATGACCGCAATGATGCGAGGGCAATGCAGTATCTTATCAGGGATTGGAAATATGACTGCAAAAAACCTGCACTTGTAAGATGAAGTTAATGGAACTGAATAGGAGGGTATAAGATGTTTTTTAAGAAATACGGAGACATTGTGACCGGAATTTTCTTTTCGGTATTCTCAATTGTCATGATACTTATGGCACAGCTGCTTCCGAAATCAAAGGTAATGGATATCGGACCGGATTTTATGCCGACAGTGGTAGGTGTGATAATGCTGATATTATCGGTTATCCTGCTTATCCAGAGCATCAGATCTTTTAACAGTAATGCTGAAAGCCTTAAGGATTACAAAGATGAGAGTGATTATAAAAGGATGATAATGAGTCTTATTCTTTGTCTCTTTTATGTATATTTACTTCAGCCGGTAGGCTTCATTATAACGACTTTTGTTTATCTTATACTGCAGATAACAGTCCTTGCGCCTGATGAGAACCGCAGAAAAAAAGATATTATAAAGTATTCAATAATAAGCCTGATATTTACACTGGCAGTATTTTTCCTTTTCAGATACGGATTTGTAATAGTTCTTCCGGCTGGAATATTTACTATAAGCATATAAGGGGGCAGCGGAAATGGGAGCATTAACACAATTAGGATCGGCACTCGCCGGAGTTTGTCAGCCACAGTCATTACTGCTGATGTTCGCCGGAGTAATAATAGGAATTATTTTCGGATCGATACCGGGTCTTTCGGCATCGATGGCAGTAGCGCTTATGCTGCCGCTGACATTCAGTATGTCATCAACACTTGGAATGAATACACTTGTTGCAGTTTATATAGGAGGAATTTCGGGAGGATGTATCTCAGCGATACTTCTGAACATGCCGGGAACAGCATCGTCAATATCAACCTGCTTTGACGGTCATCCGATGGCAAAACGCGGTGATGCGATGAAAGCTCTTGGAATTGCCATAGTATTTTCATTTATTGGCTCAGAATTTTCATTTATCATACTTTCGTTCTTTGCGCCGAAGCTTGCGGATGTGGCGTTAAAATTCACACCGGTGGAGAATTTCGGAATATGTTTCTTTGCACTTACAATGGTTGCCATTCTTTCTTCCGGAAAGATGATAAAAGGTCTCATAGCAGGAATGTTTGGACTCGTATTTGCTATGGTAGGTATGGCACCTATAGACGGAACAGCAAGATTTACTTTTGGGCAGAGTTCAATGATGGGTGGTTTCAACACACTTACAACTCTTATAGGTATATTTGCTGTTGCTGATATTCTTAAATCGGCAGAGACAATGAATGCTACAAAAGGCCAGCTGATGCCTATTAATAAGGTAAAAGGTTTTGGATTCAGTTTTAAGAATTTTGTATCCTGGCTTCCAAATGCCTTACGTTCGGCATTGATAGGAACAGGAATTGGTATCCTTCCGGGAATTGGAGGATCAACATCCGGAATGCTTTCATATGTGACAGCAAAAAATATGTCTAAGCATCCTGAGACTTTCGGACAGGGCGAACCTGAAGGTATTGTTGCTACAGAAACAGCAAATAATGCAACGATCGGAGGAGCGTTGATCCCGCTTCTGGTTCTTGGTATCCCAGGAGACGGTGTTACGGCAATGATGCTCGGAGGATTCCTGATACACGGACTTTCTGCAGGACCTTTGCTTTTTGTTAAAAACGGTGATGTGGTATATGGAATCTTTGCAGCATGTATTGTCTGCGCACTGATCATGCTTATAGTTGAGTGGAACTGTATCAAGATCTTTGTTCAGGTTCTTAAAGTTCCGAAACACATCTTGCTTCCACTTATCTTAGTGCTTTGCGGAGTAGGAGCTTATGCAACCAACAACAGGATTTTCGATGTTCAGTCAATAATTCTTTTCGGAGTGATCGGATATCTTTATCATAAGTTCAGTCTTCCGACAACACCTTTTGTTCTTTGCTTCCTTGTAGGAAACATGACTGAAACATATTTAAGAAGAGGTGTAATGTCATATAAGTCATTCGGAGCATTCTTTACAAGACCGATATTTGACGTATTCTTCTTCGTTGCGATCGGCGTAATGGTATGGTCTGTAATAAAAGAGATAAAATCTGAAAAAAAAAATAAAAAAATGAAAGAGGCTCAGCCGGCAGAGGCAGTTGGTTAATACTGCGGCAGCAGATTAATAATAGTAAAAGTATTTATAAGGAAAATTTTATCAAATGGAGGAAGGTTAGATGAAAAGGAAAATCGCAGCAGCAATCTTAGTTTGCACAATGGCAATGTCACTCGCAGGATGTGGAAGTACAGCTTCCACAACAGGCAGTGCGGCATCTGAGCCAGCAGCATCATCAGCAGAGACGTCATCAGAAACAGGCTCTGAGACGTCATCTGCAACAGCTGCATCTGATGCAGGCACAGCAGAGTCATCACTTAATGAGTCAGCAAAGGAAACTCACGAAACAAGCTGGAAACCGGAATCTGCCATATCTGTAGTAGTTCCTGCAGGTGCTGGCGGAAATACAGATCTTTCGGCAAGAGTATTTGCACAGTATGTAAAGGAGATCGCAGGCGTTGACTGTGTAGTTGTTAATGCAAACGGAGCTGCAGGCTCTGTTGCAGCAGAGCAGGTAAAACAGGCTAATCCCGACGGACTTACGGTTCTTTATGGTCATAACCTCGTAAATGTTGCAAATGTAGCAGGGATAACAGATTATAACTATACAGAATTTAAGCTTGGGCCTACTTTTGCAAAGGATCCGGCTCAGGGATTATATGTAAATTCAGAAAAGTATAAAGATCTTAATGAGTTTATTGAAGCTGCAAAGGCAGCACCCGGACAGCTTAAAGCCTGCACAGAGGTTGGAGCTTATACATATTATGAGCTTCTTAAATTCGAAAAACTTGCAGGAATTGATCTTGATCTTGTGGATGTAGGCTCAAACTCTGATAAGGTAACGGCTATGCTTTCAGGTCAGGTAGACCTTATGCCCGGAGCATATATCAATACCAAGGATTACATGGAGGCAGGTCAGTTTACATGTATAGGTGTTCCCACAGAGGAGAGATATTCACTTATTTCTGATATTCCGACTCTTAAAGAGCAGGGCATTGATCTTGTATATCCTGACTGTGACTTCTCATTCTACTTCCCGGCAGATACCCCGGATGAGGTTATCACCTGGTATGAGAATGTAGTGATCGAGATGGAATCAAAGCCTGAATGTCAGGAGGCTATCGCAAACGTTCAAATGATGCCATATTACCTTAATGCAGCTGATTCAGCAGCTAATGATGAGAGTTACTTCAACGTATTCAAGAGCGTTGCAGACGAACTTGCAGAATGATCCTTGAATCCGGATAGTTGATGAACGAGCCCCTCTCGCCGCATATCGTGCGGTGGGAAGGGCTTTTTTAATTTTTTTATCTTCTGCTAAAGATAACAATTAGTTACTGTTCACAGGCAAACTGCGCACTCCGCTGCGCAGTTATGCCACAATAACTTTGACTGAACACTGGGTTTTGCCCATTGCCGTAGGCAATTTTAAATGGCAAAACCCGTTACTGGAGCACGCTGAAAGCGTGTGAACAGTAACAACAATTAATTTTTCTTAGAGAAGTCTTACTTTTAAGTGTTTTAAATTTGGTACAGGAAGAATTATACTAAGTTCATCAAGAGGAAATGAATACGAAAATTTATGAAGGAGCAGTTAAAAATATGACACCAACAATTACAAAAATGGAAGTCTTTCCGGTAGCCGGTAAAGACTGCATGGAACTTAATTTAAGCGGAGCACATGCACCGTTCTTCACAAGAAATATCGTTATCATGCATGACAGCGAAGGACGTGTCGGCTGCGGTGAAGTTCCCGGAGGACAGAAGATAACTTCTGCACTTGAGGAAGTTAAATCAATAGTTGAAGGAAGCAGTGTTGCAGAATACAAAAACACAATGCTCAAGGTTAAGGCACATCTTGACTCAAAAGGTGAAGAGGACGTAAGAGGAAATCAGACATTCGATTTAAGAACCGGAGTGCATGTTCTCACAGCTATCGAAACACCTTTACTTGACCTTCTCGGTCAGTTCTTAAATGTTCCGGTAGCTGCACTTTTGGGCGATGGTCAGCAGCGCGATAAAGTAAGGGTTCTGGGATATCTCTTCTTTGTAGGAGACAGACATAAGACAGATCTTCCTTATGATGAAGAGCCGGACAGTGATTGCGAGTGGTATCGCATCAGACATGAAGAAGCACTTGATGCAGAGCATATAGTTGCATTTGCGCGTGCTACAAAAGAAAAATACGGATTCCAGGATTTCAAGCTTAAGGGCGGAGTACTTCCGGGAAATGAAGAAATGGAAGTTATCAAGGCCATGAAAAAGGCATTTCCCGATTCCAGAATGGACCTTGATCCTAACGGAGGCTGGACGCTTGAGCAGGCATGTGAATATGTAAAAGATATGCATGGAATCCTTACATATTGCGAAGATCCCTGTGGAGCTGAAGGTGTTTATTCAGGCCGTGAGATCATGAGTGAGTTCCGCAGAAGAACAGGTTTCCCTACAGCAACAAATATGATCGCAACAGACTGGAGAGAAGTGGGACATTCACTTGAGTCTCAGGCAGTTGACATCATCCTTGCAGATCCTCATTTTTGGACAATGGAAGGCTCTGTAAGAGTTGCCCAGATGTGTCATGAATTTGGATATACATGGGGAAGTCATTCAAACAATCACTTTGATATTTCACTTGCAATGATGACACATGTAGGAGCTGCAGTTCCCGGATTTTATAATGCACTTGATACACACTGGATCTGGCAGGAAGGTGTTGAAAGGCTTACAAAAGAGCCCCTTCAGATTAAGGATGGATGCATAGAAGTACCGAAAAAGCCCGGACTTGGTATTGAACCTGACATGGATCAGATCAGAAAAGCAAATGAAATATATGTAAATAACTGTCTCGGAGCAAGAGATGATGCAAAAGTCATGCAGTATCTTATCCCCGGATGGAAATTTGATTCTAAGAGACCTTGTCTCGTAAGATAAGTTAAATAAAAGATTTTATAAAGAAAAGGAGATATAAAAATGAAAGTAGGATTTATAGGATTAGGTATCATGGGTAAGCCGATGGCAAAGAATCTCATCAAGGCAGGTCATTCTCTTGTAGTTTGCAACAGAAGTCAGGCTCCTGTTGAAGAGCTCGTTGCACTTGGTGCTGAGGCTGCAAAGAACGGCGCAGAAGTCGCATCAAAGGCTGACCTTATCATTACAATGGTTCCCAACTCACCTCAGGTAAGAGATGTATGCCTTGGAGAGGGCGGTGTTATTGAGACAGGTTCAGATAAAACAACTGTTGTAGATATGTCTTCGATCGATCCTGTAGAATCCAGGGCTATAGCTGAGGAACTTGCAAAGAAGGGCATTGATATGCTTGACTGTCCTGTATCCGGCGGCGAGCCTAAGGCTATCGACGGAACTCTTTCTGTAATGTGCGGCGGAAAGAAAGAAACATGGGATAAATATAAGGAAGTTCTTGACTGTATGGCAGGATCTGTAGTGTATGTAGGACCTATCGGTTCCGGTAATGTTGCAAAACTTGCTAACCAGATGATAGTTGCAGCAAATATAGGAGCTTGTGCAGAGGCATTTACATTTGCAAAGAAGATGGGTACAGATCCTGAGCTTGTATATCAGGCTATCAGAGGCGGACTTGCCGGTTCTACGGTTATGGATGCTAAAGTTCCTATGATGCTTGAGGGCAACTATAAGCCCGGGTTTAGGATTGACCTTCATATCAAGGATCTTACAAATGCACTTAATGCCTCACATGCTATCAATATGCCTGTTCCTATGACTGCACATATGATGGAAGTTATGCAGGAGCTTAAGAATCATGATGAGGGTAGCTGCGATCATGATGATATCGTAAAATATTATGAGAGAATGACAGGCGTATCGATCGTAAAAAAATAATCTGTTTAAGTATTGATCAAAAAACTGAAATTTAGAAAATTGAATTTATCCGGGACGGTTTAGTTTTTTCCAAACCGTCCCGAACTTATATAATGGAAGAAGATTACGTCCCGGTTTCCTGGGGCTGATAGCTTTCTTGATCGAGGAGGAGGAAGACATGGCGGGAAAAAACAGGCTTTTTGTTAAAATAAATGAGAAAGATAATGTTGCTATTGCTCTTAAAGACCTGAAAAAAGGTACTGAGATAATGCCGGGAGTATCTACAAGAGATGATATACCCCAGGCACATAAAATAGCACTTTGTGATATAGAAAAAGATGGTGAAGTTTATCGCTACGGGGTAGTTCTTGGTACAGTAAAAGAATTTACTCCGGCCGGATCGTGGATAAATGAATATTCACTGAATCTTCCGGAAAGACCGGGACTTGATGACCTGGAATTCGGCACAAATATAGTGACGAAAGACAGGCTCCCGGATCCTCCGAGAAAGAGTTGGATGGGTTACAGAAATAAAAAAGGTCCGGCAGGAACAAGAAATCTTTTGGGAATCGTTACTACGGTACAGTGTACGGCAGGAGTTCTCAAAGTGGCAGTTGAGCAGATAAAAAGGGAACTTCTTCCAAAGTATCCGAATGTAGATGATGTAGTAGCCGTCACACATCCTTATGGTTGTGGTGTAGCAATCAATGCCCGAGATGCGCACATACCGATCCGTTCTATTAAAAATATTATACATCAGCCAAACTTCGGCGGAGAGATAATGGTCGTAGGACTCGGATGCGAAAAACTTTCATATGACAGAGTTCTTACTGAAGAAGAGAACATTCCTGAAAATGTTTTAACTTTGCAGGATTTCAAAGGGCATGATGCCATGATGAATGCTATAATGGAGATGGCTGAAAAAAAATTAAAAAAACTCAATGAAAGAAAACGTGAAGAATTGCCTTTGTCTGAGCTTTTAATAGGCATGCAATGCGGTGGTTCCGATGCCTTTAGTGGTGTTACAGCAAACCCAAGTGCCGGATATGCAGCCGATATGCTTGTAAAAGGCGGAGCTACTGTCATGTTCAGTGAAGTTACGGAATTTCGTGACGGTGTTAAAATGCTGGCTGCAAGATGCACTGATGCAGAGTCCAGAGATAAGCTTGCCTACGAGCTTGGTTGGTACGATAAATATCTGGATGATGGTGGTGTCGACAGAGATGCAAATCCTACGCCCGGTAATAAGGCCGGAGGACTTTCAAATATAGTTGAAAAGGCTATGGGTTCTATTGCAAAATCCGGAACAAGTCCTATAGTAGAAGTAATAGGACCCGGAGAAAAGCCATCAAAGAAGGGGCTCATATGTGCATGTACACCTGCAAGTGACATTGTCTGTGGCCCATGTCAGGTTGCCAGTGGAATCGGCCTGCAGGTCTTCATGACAGGCAGAGGAACACCTTATGGACTTGACATCGCACCTGTGATAAAAGTTTGCAGTCGTAATGAAATGAAAGAGCGCTGGTTTGACATGATAGATATATCTGCCGGTGATGTAGCAACAGGAGAAGCAGGCATAGCCGATGTGGGAAACGAGATATTTAATATGATCATTGACGTAGCAAGCGGTGTTAAAAAGCCTTACAGTGATCAGTATGGCTTCCATAACGATATGTGCATATTTAATCCGGCACCTATTACGTGAGGTATTTTAATTGGAGGGCAAAGATGGAAAATGAGATCAAATTAAGAAATGGGATGCTTATGCCAAGACTGGGTATGGGAACCTGGTATATCGGAGAGGACAGAGCATCTGAGAAGGAAGAGATTGAAGCGATAAGAGCAGGACTTGATGCCGGGCAGAGTCTTATCGATACTGCTGAGATGTACGGAAACGGAGCTGCTGAAAGACTGGTGGGAAAAGCCATAGAAGGATATTCGAGAGATAAGCTATTTCTTGTATCAAAGGTACTGCCTTATAATGCAGGAAGGAAAAACATATTCGACAGCCTCGAGGCAAGCCTTAAGAGAATGGGTACCGACTACCTTGATCTCTATTTACTTCACTGGATCGGTTCCGTGCCGTTCGAAGAAACGGTTGAATGCATGGAGAAAATGGTAAAAGACGGCAAGATCCGCTCGTGGGGTGTTTCTAATTTTGATACATCTGATATGAAGGAACTTTTTGATATAGAAAATGGAACAAATTGTGTAGTAAATCAGGATCTGTATCATTTAGGTTCAAGGGGAATAGAATTTGATCTGCTTCCCTGGATGAGGGAGAATAATGTCGCACTAATGGCATATTGTCCGCTGGCACAGGGCGGAGATCTGAGAAGTGAGCTTTTGAGCAATGAATCTGTCAAGAATGTCGCTTCAAAGCATGGAATTAGCGAGATACAGACTTTGCTGGCATTTGTCCTGCATGAGAAAAATGCCATAGCGATCCCAAGAAGCGGAAAGAAAGAACATGTTCTCGCTAACTGGGAGGTAAGAAATATTGAACTTGATGAAGAAGATATGGATCTTTTGAATAGGGCATATCCAAAGCCAAACAGAAAAATGCATCTGGATGTTGTATAAATCGGTTTGTAAAAAGGAATCTGCATTTCGCTACAGGTTCCTTTTTTTGATTTCGCCTGTTGCGCCGTTCGTTTTATCTGTTTCCAACGAGAGCGTTCCTCGTAGGAACTTTGATGCGAACGGCGTAACAAGCGAAGACTCGAAAACCCGAAGTCCCGAAAAATAAAACCTGTTTTGTGATGCATAGTTCTGATCTAATAAGCTTTAGAACTCTAAAACGATGAAATCGTAAGAATTAAGGGATAATACACCAGCCTCATAGTTTATTTGAGGATTATTTGAAAGAAGCAGTTTCTTAAACGGAATATCAGTTTTTATTGAAAGAGCCTGATCCTGATAATTTGCAGCGACCAGGATGTTTTTATCTGATTTTAAGGTATATGCAAGGAAATTTCTGATGTTTTCATTCCAGGGCTCGAATTTACCGTAAACAAAAGTCTCACTGTATTCAGGATTTTTTCTGAGTTTTATGAGCTTCTTATAAAAACTGAAAACAGAGTCCGGATCTTTCTGTTGTTTTTCAAGGTTGATCTTTGTGTAATTAGGATTAACCTTTAGCCATGGTGTGGAATTGCTGAAACCTGCATTATTGGCAGATGACCACTGGAAGGGCGTTCTGGCATTATCTCTTGAACGCAGGGATAAGAGCTTTAATGCTTCTTTCGCTGAAAGACCGTCTTCGATGGCTCTCTTATATATGTCAGAATTAGCACAGTCATCAAGCTCATCAAGGCTCTTTACTTCGGCAAGATTTTCCATACCTATTTCCTGACCCTGATAAATAAATGGAATTCCCGGTCTCAAAAAATAAACTCCGGCAAGCATTTTTTTGCTTTTATCAGATAAATCTTCTGAAGCTATATATCTTGAGACACCTCTTGGTTCATCGTGATTTTCTATAATGTTGGAGAGCAATCCAATATTCTCAACACGCTTTTGAGCATTAAAAAGAGCATGTTTATATTTTTCTGCAAGATCTTCTACGGGCTTGACCGTGGAAACCGGACTTTCATCAATGAAAGTTGTTGAGAAATCAAACATAGTCGAGAAATATCCGTTATCACCGATAAAAAGAGGAAGATCAGAATCCTTCTCATTAAAGACTTCACCAACAGTGAAAGCATCATGTTTTCTGAAACATTCGTCGGCCATTTCATTAAGAAATTCTCCAATCCCATGAGCCTCTTTCAGCATATTGTCGATAGAAGAGAGTCCGTCAGCTCTGTCAGCAGGATAATCGCTGAAAGGAAGTTTCTTTTTGATATTAATGATAGCATCGATTCGAAAGCCTTCGATTCCCTTATCCAGCCACCAGTTGATCATTTTGTAGATTTCTTTTCTTAAAAGGGGGTTCTCCCAGTTTAGATCAGGCTGTTTTTTGTGAAACACATGCAGGTAAATTTTATCGTCGTGTCCCGGAAGAAAGTCCCAGCATGAGCCGCCAAAATAGCTCCTCCAGTTACAGGGGAGTTTGTCACCTTTTTTATAATCTTCTATGTAGAAAAATTTTCCAAAGGGACCATCGGGATCTTTGATCGCCTTTTGAAACCATTCGTGTTCATCTGAGCAATGATTAACGACAAGATCCATTACAATTCCGATATTCCTTTTCCTGCCCTCTGCGATCAGCTCATCCAGGTCACCAATAGTTCCGAAACGGGGATCTATATTGTAATAGTCTGATATGTCATATCCCTGATCGGCAAGCGGAGAGCAGTAAACAGGAGAAAGCCAGACAAGGTCTATGCCAAGCTCCTTCAGATAGTCGAGTTTGCTGATTATTCCCCTTATATCACCTATTCCGTCAGAGTTTGAATCATAAAAGCTTTTTGGATAAATCTGATATGCGATTTTGTTATGCCACCATTTTTTTACCATAAAATCCTCCTATTGATCGACAGTTCCTAAGTTAAGAAAAAAACTACCACAAATTTGTTGACAGGTAAATAAGTTATGCGTATAACTTTAATCATAGACACAAAAGCAGTTACTATTCAGTTGACAGCCTAGCTGATAACTGAATTGTAACCAAAAGCATTACAGGCTCGCATCTGAACAGTAAAAAGAAAAAGGGGGCATGCAAATGGTCAGGATAAAGGATATAGCAGAAAAATGCGGGGTAAGCACAGCTACGGTCTCTTATGTGCTTCACGGCAGGAATGATAAGGTATCCAAAGAAGTGAGGAAAAGAATAGAGGCAGAGATCAAGGAGAGCGGGTACATCTCAAATCAGTCGGCACTTTCCCTTGTAAGCAGAAATTCAGGTCTTATCGGTATCGCAGTCATGAATCATAGCGATAATAAGAATATAATGGCAGACCCGTATTTCGGGATACTGTTCTCATATCTGGAAAGATATTTCAGAAAAAATGACAAATATATTCTGGTCCTGCTTGACCAGTCACCCGAGGTAATAGTAAGAGATGCCAGAAGATGGAATCTTGACGGGCTTATACTGTGCAATCATCTGAAAGAGATGATGATAGAAATCAGCAGCCAGTTTCTTAAACCTATCGTTACGATCGATGCTTCGTTTGTTTATGAATATGACAAGCTTGTGCAGGTTTTCATAGATGATTTTAATGGCGGTTACTTGATGGGACAGTATTTTCTGGAAATCGGGCATAAAAAAGTTGCAATGCTGGATGACAGTGACCTTGAGGTCAACAGGCACAGATGGAGAGGGTTCAGACAGGCATACATGGAACGCGGGATTGTGCTCGGGGAGGAAGCGCATTTCATAATAGATATCGATAAAGAAAAGTTCAAGGATGGACTGAAAAGGATTTACCCTGATATAAAGAACTATACAGCTGTATTCTGTGTATCAGATAACTACGCGCTGCAGCTGATCAATTATCTTACAAAGAAAGGGATAAAAGTACCCGATGACATTTCGGTGTCGGGATATGATGATATTTCGTTTTCAGGTATTTCGATTCCGGAGCTGACAACAATAAGGCAGAATGTGGAGGAAAAGGCGGCAGCTGCTGTAAAAAGCATGATGCAGATGATAGAGGGAAAGAAGGTTAAACATAATATCAAGCTTCCTGTAGAACTTATTGTTAGAAATTCCTGTCGTCCATTGTAAAAAATCAACAAAAATATATATGCAAAACTATAATAATTTGATAGTTATATGCATAACCTTTGACAATTTGTCTCGTCTGCGTTAACGTTAATTCATAAGTTATTCGTATAACTTCTATCTACGGAGGCAGAAATGAAAAAAGACTGGTGGAAGGAAAGTGTAGTTTATCAGATATATCCCAGATCCTTCTGCGATTCGAATGCGGATGGGATCGGGGATCTGAACGGAATACGGAGCAAGCTTGATTATCTCCATGAGCTCGGGATAAACGTTATATGGCTAAGTCCGGTTTATAAGTCCCCCAATGATGATAATGGATATGATATTTCCGATTATCAGGACATAATGGATGAGTTCGGTGATCTTGAGGATTTTGACAGGCTTCTGAAAGAGGCGCATGAGCTGGGAATCAGGATAGTCATGGATCTGGTGGTGAATCACACATCGGACGAACACAAGTGGTTCATAGAGAGCAGGTCTTCTAAAGATAACGACAAAAGGGACTTTTATATATGGAGAGAGGGAAAGGACGGAAACCCTCCAAATAACTGGGGAAGCTGCTTTTCCGGCTCTGCATGGGAATATGATAAAACTACGGATATGTATTATCTGCATTGCTTTTCAAAGAAACAGCCAGACCTTAACTGGGACAATCCGAAGGTCAGGGATGAAGTCTTTAAGATGATGACCTGGTGGTGCGATAAGGGAATCGACGGATTCCGGATGGATGTCATCTCAATGATATCAAAAAAAGAAGGACTTCCTGATGGAAAAGTAGAGGGCAATACAGAATATGGCAGTCTGGAAAATACGACAAACGGACCGCATGTGCATGAATACCTGAAAGAAATGAACAGACGTGTTCTTTCAAAATATGACCTCATGACTGTAGGCGAGTGTGCCGGTGTCACAATTGAGGAAGCAAAGAAATATGCTTCACTTGATGGCTCGGAGCTTAATATGGTCTTTCAGTTTGAGCATGTGGATCTTGATTATGATGAAAACGGGAAATGGACAGAGAAAAGATATGATCTGGTCGAATTAAAAAAGAATTTGTCGAAATGGCAGACGGAGCTGGAGGGAACTGCATGGAATTCTCTTTTCTGGGATAATCACGACCAGCCGCGTATCGTATCAAGATTAGGCGATGAGTCAGCTCTTTCAGCAAAATGCATTGCTACGGTTCTGCATTTCATGAAGGGAACTCCATATATATATCAGGGAGAAGAGCTCGGAATGACAAACTGCAGGTTCGGATCCATAGACAACTGCAGGGACATAGAGGAAATAAACGCATATAAAGACCTTGTGGGAAGCGGCAGGATGTCAGCAGAGAAGATGATCGCAGGCATAGAGGCAAAAGGCCGGGACAATGCAAGAACTCCTATGCAGTGGAATGCATCTGAAAATGCAGGATTCACATCAGGAAAACCATGGATAATGGTAAATCCGAATTATAAGGAAATCAATGCGGAGGCAGAAATTAAAGATAAAAATTCAGTCTTTAATTATTACAGGGAGCTGGTAAGTCTTCGCAGAAACAGTGAATGGTCAGAATTGATCGTATATGGAAAATACAGGCTCCTTGATGAAAACAGCAGAGAGGTATTTTCATATACAAGAGAGCTGGAAGGCAGAAAGCTTTTCATCCTGTGTAATCTTACTGACAGAGAGATCGAATACTGCCCGGAGATCAGGGGCGCAGGTAAACTGCTGATATCTGATTATGCTAATGCAGAACTAAAAGAAAAAATGATATTAGATAAATGGTTTGCAGCTGTCTGGGAGCTCTGAGACGGAAAATGACCGGTTATTATCGGTTGACAGAACAGAACTGCAACAATGATCACTGTTAAGCCGGAGCGTAAGGAGCTGTTCATAAATAACTTGTAACTGTTCAGGTACTTCGAACATTTACACCGCCTCAAAGCCTACCGGCATATTTATGAACAGATCCTAAGCTCTAAAAATATTTAAAGAAGGTGAGGTATATATTATGAAAAGGAAAATTATTGCAGCAATTTTAACGTGTGCAATGGCTGCAGGGCTTGTAGCCTGCGGAAGCACAGGCACACAGCAGGCAGGGAGCACTGAGAGTACAGGGGCAGGTGAGGATACATCAACCGGCGCTGCTTCCACAGGAACTTCACTCAGGCTTGTCAATGGCAAGATTGAGGTGGATTCCCAATTGAAAAAGCTTGCAGAAATGTATGAAAAGGAAACAGGAGTGCATGTCGAGATCGAGTCCATGGGAGGCGGAATCGATATTCAGGGCGAGCTGAAAGCATATTACCAGTCTGACAATATGCCGGATATGTTTGTTTGCGGCGGCGCTACTGATTTCGCAAACTGGGAGGGTCAGCTTCAGGATATGAGCGACCAGGCGTGGGTAAGTGATACTGACGCTGCCTACAAAAATGATGAAGGAGTGGTAGGCTTCCCTTATACCACAGAAGCTGTCGGGCTTGCCTATAACGCAGATATACTTGAAAAGGCAGGAATAGATCCGGCATCGATAACTGGTCCCGATTCCATGAAATCAGCATTTGAAAAACTCGACTCCATGAAGGACGAGCTTGGACTTACAGCAGTTATCGGATATTTTGCAGAGCCTGTTAATCTTTACTGGTCAACCGGTAACCATGTTTTTGCAAACTACCTTGATGCCGGTCTTGCAAGGGATGACAGCACGTATATCGATATGCTCAATGATGGCGGAAAACTTGATGATGCCAGATTTGCAGATTTTGCTTCAATGATAGAGCTCTTTAACAAGTATTCTGATCCGGCTTTGCTTGTATCAGGAACCTATGACCAGCAGATCCTTAATTTCGCATCCGGAAAATATGCCTTTGTAACACAGGGTTCATGGATAGGTGCAACAATGACAGGTGATGATAAGGATGCATATGCAGAGGCAGGCAATTTTAAGTGCGGCATGGTTCCTTATGCTTTTCAGGAGGGAATCGATACTATCCTCACCAATTCACCCTCATGGTGGGCAGTGTACAAGGATGGAAATGTAGCAGAGGCTGAGGCATTCCTTCAGTGGCTCACAACAGATCCTGCACAGGAAGTTCTTGTAAACGAGGCAAGATTTATAAGCCCGTTCAAATCATGCAGCTATGTTGCTTCTGATCCGTTTGCACAGACAATTTCAGATTATACCGCTTCAGGAAAGACATCTGCATGGCATTGGCTTAACATGAAGGAAGGCTATGCGCAGAACTATACAGGTCAGGTATTTGCTGATTTCGCTGCAGGTTCAATGGATAAGGAAACCTTCATTTCCACATTCAAGCAGGTTACAGAGTCGGCATACGCACAGTAATAGAATCATTTTTACGGTGGGGCGGCTGTGTATTTAGGAGCTGTCGATAAATAATATGTGCAATTGCGCAGGATAAATTTTCAATAAGTTATTTATCTGCAGTTCCTTAGCCCCGCCGTCAATAGAAACGGGAGACTATCATGGGAAATGACAAATCGACCAATATGGGCTTATCTATCATTTTGCTGCTGACCGGATTTCTTGGGACAGCTGCGGCATTAATTCTGGACTTTACCGGAAGTAAACTTACATTCAGGGGACCATTGCTTGTCATCGGGATCATACTGTTCTTTATCGGTTTATATCTGGTTCCGACTAAAAAATATCACAGAGACATTATCAATATCATCTTTCTTTTTCCACTTCTTTTCTGCTTTGCAGTTACTGTTATAATCCCATTTGGACTTGGACTTTTTTATTCAACAACAGATTGGAATGGTATAAAAATGACCGGATTCGTGGGATTTAAAAACTATTCTGATATGTTCAGTGAAGCAGGATTTTTGTGGTCTCTTATAATTACAGTTTTGTTTGTGATCGTAAATATGGTGCTGGTCAACGTCATCGGACTTGCGCTTGCTGTTCTTTGTACAAGCAAGATCAGGGCAGTTGGATTTTTCAGGGCAGCCTATTTTATACCAAACCTTATAGGCGGTATTGTTCTTGGATATATTTGGCAGTTTATTTTTAACAATGTTGTCCTTAAATGGACATTTGAAATGTTCGGATATAACAGCTCAATGCTTTCTAAATATAATACAGGCTTTATAGCTATAATAATGGTTTATATATGGCAGTATGCCGGATATATCATGATGATCTATATAACAGGCCTTACAACGGTACCATCTGATGTTATAGAGGCAGCGGCGATTGACGGGGCAACGGCAGTACAGACATTTTTCAGGATAAAGCTTCCGATGATAGCCTCAACTATCACAGTATGTACTTTTCTGACCCTGCAGTCGGCATTCAAGCAGTTTGATGTAAACATGGCTTTGACAAATGGTACGGGGTCTGTAAATTTCATGGGACAGTACCTGTCAAACGGAACACAGATGCTTGCCCTTAATATTTATAATACAGCGATCACGAAAAATAATTATGCAATGGGTCAGGCAAAGGCCGTGCTCTTTTTCGTTATTCTTTCAATAGTATCTATCATTCAGGTCAGGATATCAAACAAGAGGGAGGTGGAACTATAATGGTAAAAAAGCTTACTCCGGTGGGAGCAGCTATAAGAATTGTCTTTTTTCTGGTGGCTCTCTATGTTCTTTTTCCATTTCTGCTTGTTGTGATAAATGTATTCAGAACAGCCAATGATATTGTTGCAAATCCTGTAAGCGTATCGGGAATGTCTTTTGCAAAGCTTACAGATAATCTTACGTCTGTCATTAACAACAGCAATTTCAGCTTTTGGTCAGCTTTTGGAACTTCGGCACTGGTAACTGTGTTCTCGATCGTATTGCTTGCTGTATTCGGTGGAATGGCTGCCTGGGTTATATGCCGTAACAAAACAAAATGGTCAGCGTTCATTTATATGGTATTTATCGCATCGATGATAATCCCGTTCCAGGTTGTAATGCTCCCGCTCATTTCGACATTCAGGGACGTAGGCAAATTTTTGGGAATCAGTATGCTTCAGTCTTTCCCGGGGATAATTTTTGCATATCTTGGATTTGGCGGTGCCATGACAGTATTTATACTGACAGGATTTATAAAAACTGTTCCATATGAGCTGGAAGAAGCGGCATCCATTGATGGCTGTTCTCCGGAGGGAACTTATTTCAGGATCATTTTTCCCTTATTGAAGCCGCCGATCGTTACGGTAACTATCCTTAACGGAATGTGGATCTGGAATGACTACCTTCTTCCTTCGCTCATGCTGGGACATAATGGAAAAGTAAAAACACTTCCGGTTGCCGTGCAGGCTTTTGTGGGTTCATATGTAAAGCAGTGGGATCTGATACTGACAGCTGCGCTTCTTGCTATCATCCCGATGATAATACTTTTCCTTTTTGCACAGAAACAGATCATGGGCGGTCTTGTGGACGGAGCGATAAAGTCATAATAAAATTTTTTCTAAAAGACAAAAAAACAGAGGGAGATTATGAATACGGGATTATCCGGTGCTGAAAACAAAAGAAAAATGAAATGGTGGCAGGAAAGCATAGTATATGAAATATATGTAAAAAGCTTTAAGGATTCCAACGGTGACGGAATCGGTGATATCAACGGGATCATAGAGAAGCTTGATTATTTGAGATCACTCGGAATCGGTGCGATATGGCTCACGCCTGTTTATAAATCACCTCAGGCAGATAACGGTTACGACATAGCAGATTATTATAAAATCGATGAAAGCTATGGAAGCATGGAGGACATGGAGAGACTGATCTCAGAGGCAGGAAAAAGGAACATAAAAATAGTAATGGATCTTGTCTTTAATCACACATCAGACAAAAATGAGTGGTTTCTGGAGTCAAAGGCATCACATGATAATGAAAAAAGCAGCTGGTATATATGGAGGGATGCGAAGCCGGACGGGAGCGAGCCTAATAACTGGCGGAGCATATTCGGTGGTTCTGCATGGACCTGGTGTGAAGAACGGGGACAATATTACCTGCATACCTTTCTGCCGGAGCAACCGGATCTGAACTGGGAAAATCCCGATATGAGGCAGGCGGTTTACGACGTGGCAAATTTCTGGGTAAAAAAAGGTGTCGGGGGATTCAGGATGGATGCCGTAACCTACATAAAAAAGCCGGAGGATTTTAGTGATGGCAGGGAGGATGCGGCAGACGGAATGGCAGGAATCCATTCAATGACGGCAAACACGAAGGGAATATTGGATTTTTTGCATGAATTCAAGGAGAATGTCCAGAAGGGAACGGATATTTTCTGCGTCGGGGAAGCTAATGGGGTAAGTGCCTCAGAGCTTCCGGAATGGGTCGGAAACAGGGGAGTTTTTGACATGATATTTGAGTTCAGCCACATCGATATAGATCTCGATGATGAGACAGACTGGTGCAGGCGGCGGAAATGGAAGCTTAGTGAATTAAAGAGCTGCATTACGGCAAGCCAGACCTCAACGGCGAGGGAAGGATGGTATCCGATCTTTTTTGAAAATCATGATCAGGGCAGGTCAATAGACCATTTTTTCGCGGACTCTAAAGATCCGGTGTCAGCCGGAAAAGCACTGGCGGCAGCTCTTATGACGCTCAGGGGGACACCGTTTATTTATCAAGGCGAGGAGATTGGTATCAGAAACCTTAAACTGGACTCCATAGACTCTTATGAGGACATATCAACAATAAACCACTATAAGTTCGCAAGAGAGTCCGGGCATACGGAAAAAGAGGCAATGGATGCCGTGCATCATTTCAGCAGGGATAATGCACGGACCCCTATGCAATGGACGGCAGGAGATCATGCGGGATTCAGCAGTGCAGATCCGTGGTTCCGGCTTTCTGATGACTATAAGGACATTAATGTGGAAGCTGAATCATCTGATGAGAATTCACTGCTTTCGTGGTACCGGAAACTTCTTGGGGTCAGGAGATCACGCGTTGAGCTTATCAATGGGGATTATAGGGAAATAATGCATGAGAATGAACAGATTTATGCATATATACGTGATAACGGGGAAAAATCGTCGCTGGTTCTCATAAATTTCTCAGACAGGGATGCCGCATATGACCCGGAGATCATAGGCTCATATGAATTTCTGATATCGTCCTGTGGAGACAAGGCTGCAAAGGGATCATTACGTCCTTATGAGGCTGTGATCTACAAGGATTAAAATTACTCTATAAGTCCAGTCTCAAAGCATAGACGGATGCGTGTTTACATGCAAATCCGTTTATGCTTTAGAGACGACAACAGTAAGGTAAAACGTCCAGTGCTTCGCACTGCTGAATAGTTGCAAATAAATGACGCTGGCTGTGGACAGTAACGTGATTTTAGAAAAAAATAAAAAAATTTCAAAAAGGTGTTGACATCATAGGGGGATTGGTGGTATATTATCACTGTTGCGCGACACAAGAGCTTGAAACGAAAGCTTCCCAGAGCGCATGATTTATGGGATCTTAGCTCAGCTGGGAGAGCATCTGCCTTACAAGCAGAGGGTCACAGGTTCGAGCCCTGTAGGTCCCATATCTTTCAAATAAATATGGCGAGATAGCTCAGCTGGCTAGAGCACGCGGTTCATACCCGCGGTGTCGAGGGTTCAAGTCCCCCTCTCGCTACTAGAAGGAACTCAGAAGAGTTCCTTTTTTGTTTTCTGGTTTCGTACTTCGATTGTTACGCCGTTCACCTCAAAGTTCCTACGAGGAACGCTCTCGCTTTGGGCTCCGACGCAGCGGTAGATAATGCCCGCAAAATACGCGGGCATAACTGCCGGCGTCTCGCACAATCCTCTTTAGGAACATTTGAGGTTCGCGGCTTAGGTTTACATGAAAGCGTAAGTTGCGAGGCTTATCTGTTTCCAAAAGAGGGGTCATGAAAAACGCCGGTCCTTGTTCCGCGTTCTTTGCGGAACTAGTACCGCTGCGATTTTTCTTTTGCAGCGAGAGCGTCCCTCGCTGGAAACAGATAAACCGAACAACGCAACAGGAGATAACTCAAACTAAAAAACTATAGGATTTTGTGATGACGAATTAACGAGGAGATTTATTATGACGGCAGATGCACTGATACTTGATGTAGACGGAACAATCTGGAACTCCACCGGAATAGTTGCCGATGCATGGAATGATGCAGCGAAAGAGATGAAAGTTAAATATAATACGATCACCCCTGAGATCTTAAAAAGTTATTTTGGGAAGACAATGGAAGAGATAGCAGCAGGACTTTTCGAGGGAATAGATGAAGAGAACAGATATAAGATAATGAGACTCTGTGAAAAAATGGAACAGGAATATCTGGAGGCGGACCCGTGTCATATATGCTACGAGGGCGTCAGAGAGACCGTAGAGGCTATTTCAAAGCGAATCAAGGTGTATGTTGTCAGTAACTGTCAGAAGGGCTATATAGAGCTCATGCTGCGCAAGACAGGCATGGAAGAGTTTGTAACTGATTTTGAATGTTACGGGAATACAGGTAATGGTAAAGCAGCGAACATCGCATTGCTTGTCAGGCGAAATAATATTAAGAAGCCTGTTTATGTCGGGGACACTGCAGGAGATGCAGAGGCTTGTAAAGAGGCAGGAGTGCCATTTATATTCGCATCGTACGGTTTTGGAAGCGTTGATAAATATGCAGCAAAAATAAATAAATTTCCGGATCTTCTGGATATTCTTTAAGAAAAAAGGCATTTGTCATTGTGCAGATAATGACAAATGCCTTTTGTTTACTTTATAGGAAATTCCAATTTTTTGGACAACAAATCCTAACGTACGTTCGGACATTAAATTGAAATGAATAATGAAGGAATGCATGACAAACAGACGGTATGGAAATTAAAAGATGTAGAAACCATCTTCTCCAAAATCGTCATCAAGTTCGTCATCATTTAAGAAATAATCCAAATCCAAAAGTTCATCCTCGCTCATATTGCGAATGTCCTTGGGAGAAAAACCTTCTGGTGGGTTATCCATGTACTTTTTGCGCAGTTTCTCAATGTTTTGTTTCATGTTGGTATCCTCCTGAAAGGATTATACCAAGTATAGTCGGATTAATAAAGTTATGCAGATGAACGCAATCCACGAGACTTGGACATGGCTTTCTCGTATAGTTCTTCAAGAGAAACGCGCTTATGATTAAAATATAGTTCCAGGAACAGCATTGTTGAACCGCAATCGCATTTTAGAGGATCATATCCGAACGCGGAAAGCTGTGCAGTACGCCATTTATTGAAGCCACGAAGAAATGAGTGCTTTTCTTTTGAAATGGCGCGGTTAAGATTTTTGTCAATGTCTCTGTGACGGGCATAAATACCACCATAACGTATCATCTTAAAGTGTTTTTCAGGTATATGCCGTATCAGACGTTCAATGAACTCGGTTGCAGGGATGGTTTCTTCTACATATTTGTCATCTTCGTGGCGGTTGTAGTGGAAAGTGACATAATCACCGTCATATTTGTCAATACGTGAAGTTGCAATGACGGGTCTGCCAAGGTAACGTCCAATGTATTTAATTACGGTGGTAGGGTTGCATTTGTTGGGCTTGGCATAAACATAGAAGCCCTGTTTATTTTTGTCATAACAGGCAGCTTTGACTTTCTTAAAGGAAGAGCCAAGATAAGGTTCTAATTCATTTAAAAGTGCAGTTTGAAATGAACTGCGAAGAAGCTTGTAATTAAAATGAGTTACGTTTCGCCATTCGCCGTTGTCACTGTAACCGCCTTCAGATATTAGACAGTGAATATGCGGATTCCATTTTAGATCACGTCCGAAAGTGTGCAGGACCATGATAAAACCGGGAGTGAAATTTTTTGATTTATTTATTTTGCGGAACATATGGGAAATAACACTGTTAACAGCGTGGAACAAGCAATTTAGAAGAGTACGATCCTGTAAGAAGTAGATCCTTAAATCTTCTGCAATGGTAAAAACGCAATGTCTATGATTGACCTTAATCAGCTTGAAGGACATGTTAGTGGTGCGTTCCATGGAATACTTATTTCCGCATGAAGGACAAAAGCGGCTGTGACAGCGAAAGGGAACAAATTTAAGTTTTCCGCAATCCGGGCATCCATACATGGCACCACCAAAGTCTGGATTGCCACAATTAATCATCTTGTCGATGTTTTCAATGACAGATGAGCGAGGTTTCATTGTGAAAATAATTGTTTCATAGTAGTCGGTAAAGATTTTTTGCAGTATGTTCATATAACTATTATGAATGAAAATGGAGCAAAAGAAAACCCCACCCCTCATGAGTGAGGGGCAGGGGAGTTGAAGTGCCGAAGGCACTTTTTTATTGAAATTACTCACCTATGCCCTCGCGGCTTAGACGTGGGGCATAAGAGATTTTTTTATGAATTAAATTGTAATGATATTCAATACCTGTAAAATGGAGCTAGCAAGGATTACAAGAAGGAAGATGATACATACAAAACGTATCATGAAGTTAAAGAGTTTCTTTCTTTTGAAGGTTGCACCATTTTTAGTCATTTCGTCCTCAACGGCATCAAGACCCATTGCATAGGTCACATAGAGGCAGATGGCGATGGCAGCAAGCGGCATCATGATTGAATTCGTAAGAAAATCAAAAAAGTCAAGGAATTGCATGTTAAAGATCGTAACATTTGCCAAAGGTCCATAGCCTAATGAAGAAAGGCTTCCGAGTACTATCATTATTGCGAACATAACAAGAGTAGAGATTTTTCTGTTCCAGCCGAGCTCATCTTCGAAAGTTGATACAGCTGACTCTGTAAGAGCGATCGCACTTGTAAGGGCTGCGAAGAAAACCAAAAGGAAGAACATGATACCGATAAATGATGCATGTCCCATGTCGGCGAATACCTTAGGGATTGTGATGAACATAAGGCTCGGGCCAGCTTTTAATACGGATGAATCTCCGCCGCTGAAAGCAAATACTGCAGGAATGATCATGAGCCCCGCCATTATTGCGATACCGGTATCGAAAATCTCAACATTACGTGTGGCTTTATCGATAGAAACATCATCCTTCATGTAGGAACCAAAGGTAATTAGGATACCCATTGCGATCGAAAGAGAGTAAAACATCTGTCCCATGGCAGAAACAATAGTCATCCATGAAAAATGCTCAAGGTTTGGAATGAGAAAATATTTTACGCCTTCAATTGCACCGGGGCGTGTAACGGAATAAATGCATACAAGGAGTGCAAGGACAACGAGAATAGGCATCATTATCCTTGAAACGCGTTCAATTCCCTTTTTAACGCCGGAAAGTATTACAACTATTGTAAGGAGTGCAAATACAAGGAACCAGCCTTCCACCTGAAAACCGTTTGAGATAAAGCTGCCAAAATAATCATCTGTTGCTACAAGAGCACTGTCACCTTTCAGATAACTGAAAAGATAATTTAATACCCAGCCACCGATAGTTGAATAGTATGGAACTATCAGCATGGGAATTATCGCATTTATCCATCCGCCTATAGCAAATGCCTTTTTATCGGAAAAAAACTTGAAAGCGCCAACAGGGCTTTTCTTTGTACGTCTTCCGAGTACGGTCTCTGCGACTATCATTGTGTAGCCGAAGCTTGCGGCAAGAATGATGTAGACGATAAGAAAAATACCGCCGCCGTATTTAGCTGCAAGATAAGGAAATCTCCAGATATTACCAAGACCTACGCTGGCACCGGCAGCGGCAAGTATAAATCCAAGGTGTCCGGAAAAACTGTGTCGTTCTTTCTTTTTTTCTAAACTCGTATCCATTTTTACTCCTAAACTTAATCTAAAGATTTTTACATGAAAAAAAGTATACCATAATATGAAAATAAATCAAAAAGTTTTCTTAAGGTTGATGAAATTTTTTTATATGTTAAAATAGTACGGTTAGATGAATAAGAGAGGATATGAAAAATTTGAAGAAAGCCGGACTTGCAGAATTGTTCATTAGCTTTGCCAAGGTCGGAGTAATGACTTTCGGCGGAGGATATGCAATGCTGCCGATATTGCAGAGAGAGATAGTAGAAAATAAGGGATGGGCTACAGATGAGGATCTGGCAAATTATTTTGCCATAGGACAGTGTACCCCCGGAGTCATCGCGGTAAATACCGCTACATTTATAGGATATAAGACAAGAGGAAAAATTGGCGGGATTGTGGCTACTTTAGGAGTTGTTTTTCCTTCAATTCTGATAATTACAACACTTGCAGGAGTAATATCAGCTTTTGCCGACAATATATATGTTGCCAAGGCTTTTAACGGGATCAGAGCCTGTGTATGCGTACTGATCCTTAAGGCAATACTCAAGCTGTGGAAGAGTGCAGTAAATACAAAGCTTACAATGACGGTATTTCTTATCGGTCTTGCCCTTGCGCTCTTTACTGAAATCCCGCTTGTCGCTTTGATATTTATAGATATTGCGTTTGGAATAATTTTTGCCGCGATAAATAAAAAAGATTCTAAGGAGGTGAAGTCATGATGATGACATTGATAAGACTTTATCTCGAATTTTTTAAGGCAGGACTGCTGGCCGTAGGAGGAGGACTTGCAACACTTCCGTTTCTTTCGGAAATAGCAGATGAAACAGGCTGGTTCACACATGCACAGCTGGCGGATATGATAGCGGTTTCAGAATCTACTCCGGGTCCAATGGGTGTTAACTGCGGTACCTATGTCGGATTTGCAACAGCGGGAATTCCGGGTGCAGTTATTGCAACACTTGGACTTATCACACCTTCGATAATAATAATTCTTATAATAGCTTCTTTTCTTAAGAATTTTAAGGACAATCCGTTTGTTGTTTCTGTATTTAAGTATTTAAGACCTCTTTCAGTGGCGTTGATCGCTGTAGCCGGAATTTCTGTTGCAAAGATAGCTCTTTTTACAGAAGGAGAGGGGGCTTTATACACAAGGATATCTCTGAAGGCAGTTATTTTGGCAGTGCTTGTATATATTTTTTCATCTGTCATTAAAAAGACTAAGGGTCTTCATCCTATAATATGGATTGCCTTATCAGCTGTAGCGGGAATTCTTTTCTTTTGATTTTTATTGTGTTATTATGGAAAAGCGATATTTTGCCTTTGGTCAATTAAGAGGGCAAAAAAAATATGCGTCTGAGGAGTCGTAAAAATGGACAGAAAATATAATATAGCTGTTGCGGGAACAGGTTACGTAGGTTTGTCGCTTGCAGTTCTTTTATCACAGAACAATCATGTGACAGCTGTAGATATTATAGAAGAAAAAGTAGAAAAACTTAATAAAAGAATTTCTCCAATTCAGGATGAATATATCGAAAGATATTTAAAAGAAAAAGACCTTGATCTTACAGCTACACTTGATGGCAGAGAAGCTTATTCGAATGCGGATTTTGTGATCATAGCGGCACCGACTAATTATGATTCAAAGAAAAATTACTTTGATACATCAGCGGTTGAGGCTGTAATAAAGCTTGTACTTGAGTCAAATAAAGACAAGCCTGAGGATCAGCAGCCGGTAATGATAATCAAATCGACAATTCCGGTTGGTTATACAGAATCTGTAAGAAAGAAATTCAACAGCAGAAATATAATCTTTAGTCCGGAGTTTTTAAGAGAGTCAAAGGCTCTTTATGATAATCTTTATCCTTCAAGGATCATTGTTGGAACAGATGCTTCGGATGAGAGACTTGATAAGGCAGCACATACTTTTGCGGATCTCCTTCAGCAGGGGGCGATAAAAGAACATATCGATCTTTTATTTACCGGATTCACCGAGGCTGAAGCCGTAAAGCTTTTCGCAAATACTTATCTGGCATTGAGGGTTGCTTATTTCAATGAGCTTGATACATATGCTGAGAGCAAGGGACTTGATACAGCTTCGATCATTAAGGGTGTTTCACTTGATCCGAGGATCGGCGATTTCTATAATAATCCTTCATTCGGATATGGCGGATATTGCCTGCCAAAGGATACCAAGCAGCTTCTGGCAAATTATGCAGATGTTCCGGAAAATCTTATCGAAGCCATAGTTGAAAGTAACAGGACCAGAAAAGATTTCATAGCAGACAGAGTTCTCGAGATCGCGGGGTATTATTCCTATACCGGAAGCGGAAATACGGCTAATACTTATGATAATAAAGCTGAAAAGTCTGTTACAGTCGGTGTTTACAGGCTTACAATGAAGAGTAATTCCGATAACTTCCGTCAGTCATCGATCCAGGGGATCATGAAGAGGATCAAGGCTAAGGGAGCTTCTGTCATTGTTTATGAGCCAACACTTGAGGACGGATCTACATTCTTTGGAAGCAGAGTGGTAAATGATCTTGAGAAATTTAAGAAAGAGAGTCAGTCGATCATTGCAAACCGCTATGACAGCATTTTGGATGATGTAAGTGAAAAGGTTTACACAAGAGATCTTTTCCGCAGAGATTGATCTTAATATAAAAGGAGATAATTAAAATGGAAAAAAAGAATCCTATAGTAACAATAACAATGGAAAACGGAGATGTGATGAAGGCTGAGCTTTATCCTGAGATCGCACCTAACACTGTAAACAACTTTATTTCACTTATTAATCAGAAATATTATGATGGAATCATTTTCCACCGTGTAATTGCTGGATTTATGCTTCAGGGCGGTGATCCCACAGGTACAGGAATGGGTGGCCCGGGATACTGCATCAAGGGTGAGTTTTCAAACAATGGTTTTGAGAATAACCTTCACCATGGCCCCGGAGTTTTATCGATGGCAAGGACAATGATACCTGATTCTGCAGGTTCACAGTTTTTCATCATGCATAAGGATGCACCTCACTTAGACGGTGAATATGCTGCTTTTGGCAAGATCATCGAGGGCATGGACGTTGTTAACAAGATTGCTGAAGTAAGCACATCTTTCAATGACAAGCCGCTTGAAGATCAGAAAATGGCAAGCGTAACAGTCGACACCTTTGGTGAGACTTATCCTGAGCCTGAAAAACTCGCTGATATCTGATAGAATTATTATGGAGACACTTTTTGACACTGCCTTAGATAGTAACGGTGACAAAAAGTGTTTTTCCAACATAGGACATAAAAATCTGATTTTGAATTTTTGAAAGTGGTATTTATGGAATTCAAGCATATAGTAAAAAGAACAGTGAGCGGAAGTATAGCCGAGGAAATGGAAATCGAAGCCGGTGATGAAATAGTTTCAATAAACGGAAATAAGATCGAGGATATATTTGATTACCAGTATTTTACGGAGGATGAGCATATCATCGTTCTGGTAAAAAAGAAGAACGGCGAAGAATGGGAACTGGAGATAGACAAGGACGAGGATGAAGACCTTGGGATCGAATTTGAAAACGGTCTCATGGATAATTATCGTTCCTGTCACAATAAATGCATATTCTGTTTTATAGACCAGATGCCGAAGGGGATGAGAGAAAGCCTTTATTTTAAGGATGATGATTCCCGTCTTTCTTTCCTGCAGGGTAATTATATAACGCTTACAAATATGTCGGAACATGACATAGACCGTATAATAAAATACAGACTGGGTCCCATAAATATCTCTTTCCAGACGACCAATCCGGAGCTTCGCTGTAAAATGCTGAATAATCGCTTTGCAGGAGAGGCACTTAAAAAAGTTGACAGGCTTTATGAGGCCGGGATCAGAATGAACGGACAGATAGTATTATGCAAGGGTGTGAATGACGGAGCAGAGTTAGAGCGCTCGATCTCAGATCTGTCTAAGTATGTTCCGTATCTTGAAAGCGTTTCTGTAGTTCCTGTAGGACTCAGTCGTTTCAGGGAAGGGCTTTATCCGCTTGAGCCTTTTACAAAGGATGAGGCCAGAGAGGTACTTAAGACTATTCATGCATGGCAGGATAAAGTTTATGCAGAGCATGGCACGCATTTCATACATGCGGGAGATGAGCTTTACTTTCTTGCAGAAGAGCCGATACCCGAGGCCGACAGCTATGACGGATATATTCAATTTGAAAATGGTGTCGGAATGGTCAGGAGCTTTATTGACGAGTTTACAGAAGAACTTGATGAAAGAGAAGGAGAACCTTCATTAAAGCGTGAAATATCAATGGTCGGCGGAATGATCATGTACAGGACAAAAGAGGAGATGCTTCTAAAGCTTAAGGAAAAGTATCCTAATATAACGGTGCATAATTATGCTATAAGAAATGATTTTTTCGGAGAGAGGATAACTGTTACAGGTCTTTTGACCGGAAAAGATATCGTGGCTCAGCTTAAGGATAAACCCCTTGGAGAAAAGTTATATCTGCCGGCAAATCTTTTAAGATCCGGGTCGGATGTCCTTTTGGATGACATGACAGTAGGCGATATTTCAAGCGCTTTACAAGTTCCGGTCGATATTGTAGAATCAGATGGACATGATTTTGTAACAAAAATTGTCGGTGACAATCAGGAAATGAGGTAATTAATGAGCAAACCAATCGTTGCACTTGTAGGACGTCCAAACGTAGGAAAATCTACTTTGTTCAACCTGCTGGCAGGAGAGAGGATATCAATTGTAAAGGATACACCGGGAATCACAAGAGACAGGATTTACGCAGATGTAAACTGGGTAGGACGTGATTTTACGGTCATAGATACGGGCGGAATCGAGCCCAATTCAAACGACGTGATACTTTCACAGATGAGAGAACAGGCAGAAATAGCCATAAATAGTGCAGATGTTATCATATTTGTCACAGATATTAAAATGGGTATTTCGGATGCGGATGATAAGGTTGCAGACATGCTCAGACGTTCGCATAAGCCTGTAGTCCTTGCTGTTAATAAGGTTGATAATTTTAAACAGCAGGAAATGGAAGTGTATGAATTTTATAACCTTGGAATGGGTGATCCGGTTGCTATTTCTGCCGGACAGAAGACAGGAATCGGTGATCTTTTAGATGAAGTTGTAAAACATTTCCCGGAAGTAGGCGAGGGAGAAGAAGAGGATGACAGACCGAGAATCGCCATTGTCGGAAAGCCGAATGTAGGTAAATCCTCTATTATCAATAAACTTCAGGGAACCAACAGGGTAATTGTTTCAGATATTGCCGGAACCACAAGAGATGCGATAGATACAGAGATCATTCATAATGGCAAGCCCTATGTATTTATCGATACAGCAGGACTCAGACGCAAAAATAAGGTTCATGACGATCTGGAGCATTACATGATAGTACGTACCGTCAGCGCAGTGGAGAGAGCTGATGTCGTAATGATCGTTATAGACGGTAAGGAAGGCATAACCGAGCAGGATGCAAAGATCGCCGGAATCGCACATGACAGGGGAAAGGGCTGTATCGTTGTTGTTAATAAATGGGATCTTGTTGAAAAGAATGACAAGACCATGAATGAGTACAGAAAGAAGATTTTTGCAACGCTTTCATTTATGCCTTATATTGAGATAATGTTCATTTCTGCAGAGACCGGACAGCGTATGCACAAGATCTTTGAAGAAATCGATATGGTCATTAACAATTGTGCAATGAGAATTCAGACGGGTGTTCTCAATGAGATCATGACAGAGGCAGTGGCTCTTAACCAGCCGCCTTCAGATAAGGGTAAACGTCTGAGACTTTTCTATATGACAGAAGTTTCGGTTAAGCCTCCGACGTTTGTTATTTTCGTAAATGATAAGGAGCTTATGCACTTCTCATACACAAGATATATTGAGAATAAGATAAGAGAGGCTTTCGGATTTTCGGGAACACCGCTTAAATTTATTATAAGAGAACGTGGGGAGAAATAAATTTAATCCGAAAAACGGATGATAAAGGAGAGATATTAAATGTTGGCAAAAGTATGCTGTCTATTGATAGGCTATTGTTTCGGCCTTTTACAGACCGGCTATTTATATGGAAAGTTCAAAGGTATAGATATTCGTTCGGTTGGATCGGGTAATGCCGGTACCACAAACATGCTGAGGACTCTTGGACCGGGAGCAGGACTTATAACCCTTCTCTGTGATGCATTCAAAACAGTTCTGGCAATGCTTGTAAGCTGGCTTATTTTTCATAAGAGCTATCCTGAAATGGTGACACTGCTTGAGCTTTACGCCGGAGCAGGAGCAGTACTCGGACACGATTTTCCTTTCTATATGCATTTTAAGGGAGGAAAGGGTATTGCCTGTACAGCAGGACTGGTTATAGGTATGCATAATCCGATACTTTTCGTACTTGGTTTTATAACTTTCTTTGGGATTTTCTTTACGACTCATTATGTATCGCTTGGCTCATTGATGATATATTTAGGCCTTGTTGTAGAGTCTATTATAATGGGTGAAAACGGTATCGGAAATGTGTCACAGATGGCTTTTCCCAACAGACTCGAATTTTATATCATTCTTATCGCTTTAATGGCGCTTGCCTACTACCAGCACAGGGCAAATATCGTAAGGCTTTTTACGGGCTGCGAAAGAAGAACCTATCTCAGCAAGGAGAAAAATAAGGCTGAGGCTGAGCGTTATAACAAAATGATGGAAGAAAAGAAAAAATAAATAATACTTTTTTGTTTTAGTTTGTATCCTGTTGCGTTCCTCGTAGGAACTTTGAGGCGAACGGCGTAACAGGCGAATAAGGCGAATACCGAAAATATATTTTTAGGAGGCAGATAATGGCAGAAATAGGAATGATAGGAGCCGGAAGCTGGGGAACAGCTCTTGCGTGGCTTCTTGAAAATAACGGACATCATGTGACTATCTGGTCTGCAAAAGAAGGCGAAATAGAAGAACTCAGAGAAACAAGGGAAAACAGGCAGAAGCTTCCCGGAGTTATCTTACAGGAAGATGTAAGTTATACGGTTGATCTCAAAGAGGCATGTTCGGATAAAGATATAATAGTAGTTGCAGTAGCATCACCTTATGTTCGTTCAACGGCAAAAAAGATGAAGGATTTTGTGCGCTATGGACAGCTTATAGTAAGTGTGGCAAAGGGAATCGAAGAGGATACACTCTGTACTCTTTCGATGATAATAAGTGAGGAGATACCTCAGTCACAGACGGTAGTTCTTTGCGGACCTTCCCATGCAGAGGAAGTTGGAAAGGGGATGCCGACACTTGTGGTGGCAGGTTCCGAAAATGAGAGAGATTCTGCTTATGTTCAGGATATTTTTATGAGTGATGTGTTTAGGGTATATACATCAACAGATCCTTACGGAATGCAGATAGGAGCAGCACTCAAGAACGTCATCGCTCTTGCGGCCGGAATCATGGATGGCGTAGGATATGGCGATAATACCAAGGCAGCATTGATAACGAGAGGAATCACTGAGATTTCGAGACTAGGCGTTGCAGCCGGCGGCGAGGAATCAACTTTCTATGGTCTTACCGGAGTAGGCGACCTTATAGTTACATGTGCTTCAACTCATTCAAGAAACAGAACAGCAGGTTTTCTTATAGGTCAGGGTAAAAGCTATGATGAAGCAATGACCGAGGTTAAACAGGTTGTGGAAGGCGTTTATTCTGCAAAATCTGCGATGCAGCTTGCAAAGAAATATAATGTGGAGGTTCCGATAATAGAGCAGGTAAATGCTGTTCTTTTTGAGGGAAAGGATCCAAAGGAAGCGGTATTTGATCTGATGTGCCGCGATAAAAAAGGTGAATAAAAAGCAAATAAATATCCGGAACATTTGAAAGTTTTAATGTTCCGGATATTTTTATCTTTTATAGATTATCTGACTGCATTAAATATTTCGCTGACCAGCTCGGGTTTATTCATAGCGTAAACATGGATACCATGTACATCGTGGTCTGCGAGGTCGATCGACTGTCTTATACAATAATCTATGCCGGCTTTTTTCATATCTTCCGGATCATCGCCATATTTGGCAATAATATCAGAAAGCTCCTTCGGAATCGAGGTTCCGGAAAGTGTTACGGTAGTGCCAAGCTGTTTTGCAGAGGTTATAGGCATAATACCTGCATCCATAGGAATCTGAATACCTATTTTTGAAGCATTTTCCTGCAGACGGTAGAAAAAGTCATTTTCAAAGAAAAGTTGACTTATAAGAAAATCAGAGCCTGCATTGACTTTTTTCTTAAGGTTCATAAGGTCTGTTGTACTGTCAGGAGCTTCAAAATGCTTCTCAGGGTAGCATGCCGCTGCAATGCAAAGGCTGCTGCGTTCCCTGATATATTCGATCATATCGCTTGCATGTTCAAAATCCCTTGATTTAAACTGTTCTTCGGTCATACCCTTTGGTAGATCACCGCGAAGGGCGAGAATATTATTGACGCCGACTTCTCTTAATTTTGCGAGGCCATCATCAATATTTGCCCGACTATAACCAATACATGTTATATGGGCAAGGGATTCAATACCGAGCTTCTTTATATAAGCTGCGATTTCGACGTTTTTCCCGACATTAGAGCCGCCTGCACCATAGGTTACACTGATGAAATCCGGTTCTGATTCGGCAATCCTGTCGAGAATATCAAATATTTTTTCAAATTCGGCCTCTTTCTTAGGAGGGTAAACTTCGCAGGACAGTATCAGTTTTTTCTTTGCAAACAGGTCTTTTATCATCGAAGCTCCTTTCGCTTATCGGAAAAATGATTTTTAAGAAGATATAATTGAATAAATTCAAGAACATTACATCAACGAGCTGAAGAATTGTACACAAAACAAGAAAAAAATTGAAAAATTTAGCCGTTGTATCTTGATTTATACACTAAAATATCATACACTTATATAAGAAAGTTCGTCAAGTTTCATAGTAAAGATGAAAATTGACGATAGTAGACAACAGAGAGTGACATGTACTTAATGGAGGGTATGAATCTATGAGTAAGACCGGAAAAAAAGTTTTGATTGTTGACGATATGCCGACAATTCTTGATGAAGCAAAGAAGGCATTGGGCGACAGATATGATTGTGAGCTCGCATCCAGCGGAACAGAGGCAATTGAGCTTGCAAAAACAACAAAGCCCGATATTGCGCTTATCGATATGCATATGCCTGATATGAATGGTATTTCCTGCATGCAGGCTATCCACAGATATCCTGAGCTTTCAAATATGCCTATTCTTATCACAATGAACGATGTATCTGTTATCACAAAGGCTAGAGCATTTGACCATGGTGCAATTGATTTCCTTCAGAAGCCTTTTATTTCAGAGAATATGTATCGTAAGATTGATATGCATCTTAAATTAGCTGAGGTTGGTTACTCATACGAGTCATAATCTCACAACGTAAGGATTTATGAAAGAATTAATAAGACTTAATAAATACCTGTCGTCTGTCGGCGCCTGTTCAAGGCGTGACGGCGACAGGTTTATTGATGAAGGAAGAATTTTTGTCAACGGTCAGAAGGCTGAAAAAGGCATGAAAGTTACCGGAGACGAAAAGATAACAATAGACGGTAATCCGATAGCTAAGGTCGATGAAAAGGTAATGCTGGCTTATTATAAGCCCAGAGGGATAGTCTGTTCCACTAAGAATCAGGGTCACGAGCATAATAATATCGTGGACGAGATCAATTATCCGATAAGGGTATATCCGGTGGGAAGGCTAGATAAAGATTCTGAAGGGCTTATTTTGATGACCAATGACGGAGAGATCGTTAATGAGCTTTTGAGAGCCAGAAATGGTCATGAGAAAGAATATGAAGTTACCTGTGATAAAGAAGTTTCAGATGCAGATATCGTAGAAATGCGAAAAGGCGGGCTGGAGCTTGTAGAAGGCAGGATAAGTAAAGCCTGTAAGATAAGGAGAACAGGTGCAAAAAGTTTTAACTGCATTCTTACCGAGGGTATAAACAGGCAGATAAGGCGTATGTGTGAGCATTTCGGATACGAGGTAACCAGGCTTAAAAGGATCAGGTTTATGAATATAGAGCTTGATGGACTTAAAGTCGGTGAATACAGAGAAATCCCGGATTATAAGGAAAAATTGTATGGCGGAAAAAGTTTTAAGAGATAGTAGCGAAAAAGCCAGGATAGAAGAGCTCGTATCTATCCTGAATGATGCTTCCAAGGCTTATTATAACGGCGAAGAAGAAAAAATGTCCAACTTCGAGTGGGACGCATATTTCGATGAATTAAAGGCACTTGAGGATAAAACGGGCTATGTTATGCAGGAAAGTCCGACTCAAAGCACAGGATATGAAGCGGAAGGCGGCAACAGAGAGGCACATGAATTTCCTGCACTTTCGCTGGCAAAGACTAAAAAAATATCGGATTTAACAGAATGGGCGGAAGACCGTGAAATCTGGCTCTCATGGAAGCTGGACGGCCTTACGCTTGTTTTGACTTATGATGATGGAAAAATAAGCAGAATACTGACAAGAGGAAATGGAACTGTCGGAAACAATATTACGGTTCTTAGGGATTCTATATCAGGTTTTCCTAAAAAAATAGACTATAAGGGTCATCTTGTGGTCAGAGGAGAAGCAACCATATCATATCCTGATTTTGAGGAGATCAACGATATGATAGAAGATGATGATGAAAAATATGCTAATCCGAGAAATCTTGCCTCCGGAACACTCGCACTTTTAGATCCTGCGAAAGTTAAGGAAAGACATGTACATTTCAATGCCTTTACGCTTGTTCATATAGATGATGATATAAAATCCTGGGGCGAAAGAATGGATTTCCTTGAAAAGTCCGGTTTTACTGTAGTAGACAGGGAAAAGACAAATGCAGCCGGAATCGAGGATGCTGTTGCGCGTTGGACAGCTAAGGTTGAAAAAGGAGAAATGCCTATTCCTGTGGATGGACTTGTTATTGTCTATGAGGATAATGATTATGCAATGACAGGATCAGTAACCGGACATCATGCTACAAGAGCAGGATTTGCATTTAAATGGCAAGATACAGAGGCAGAGACGGAGCTTGACTATATTGAATGGTCCTGCGCAGTATCCACTATTTCTCCGGTAGCGGTTTTCAAGCCGGTGCAGCTTGAGGGAACAACGGTTTCGCGAGCCTCACTCTGCAATCTTTCTGAGATAGAAAGACTTGGGATTGGTGGAAAAGGTAGCCTTATCAGATGTATAAAGGCCAATAAGATCATTCCCAAAATAGTAGGAGTTACAGAGAAAAAGGGAGAGGTTGAAATTCCTTCGGAATGCCCGGTCTGCCATGCGGCAACTGAGATACATATCAGTGAAAACAGCGGGACAAAGACACTTCATTGTACAAATGCAGCGTGTCCGGCAAAACATCTTAAGAAATTTACACGTTTTGTAAGCAAGAGCGGAATGGATATAGATGGCCTTTCAATTAAGACCATGCTGAGATTTATGAATGAAGGATTTATACATGATTTTTCAGATATTTATAAGCTTTCTCAACATTTTGATACTATAAAGGAAATGGAAGGCTTTGGTCAAAAATCAGTAGAAAATATGGCTCAGGCTATAGAGAAGAGTCGTGATGCAGATCCGGTAAAGTTTATATATGCTCTTTGCATACCTATGATCGGGACAGACGCGGCAAAGAAAATTATCGGAAAGCTTAATTTTGACGGATTCTTAAAGAGACTTGAAGAAAATCTCGGATTTGTTGAAATTGACGGAATCGGATCAGAAAAATCAAAATCTATTTGTGAATGGTATTCTGATGAAAAAAATGCTTCAGACCTCAAAAATCTCCTTAAGGAAGTTAAGGTTCAAAATGGCGGGGCAGAAGTAGATATAAACGGAAAGTGCGCCGGGCTCACATTTGTAATAACCGGAGATGTACATGAATACAAGAACAGAGCCGAATTTAAGGCATATGTTGAGTCGCAGAATGGCTCTGTAACAGGATCGGTTTCAAAGAAAACAGATTATCTTGTTAATAATGATATAGAAAGCAGTTCTTCAAAAAATAAAAAAGCTAAAGAATTGGGCATTCCGATCATAACGGAGAAAGAATTTATAGAACGCTTTGTATAATTTGTAATCCTGTGTTACAATGAGATGAAAGTTGTTGTTCACATTGTTGGAATGATTACACAGGAGGAATCATTATGGCAAACAAATATGCGGGAACACAGACCGAGAAAAACCTCGAAACAGCATTTGCAGGAGAATCTCAGGCAAGAAACAAGTATACTTATTTTGCATCTGTTGCAAAAAAGGAAGGCTATGAGCAGATAGCTGCACTTTTCCAGAAGACAGCAGACAATGAGAAGGAGCATGCAAAACTCTGGTTTAAGGAGCTTGAGGGTATAGGCGATACCAAGGCTAATCTTGCAGCAGCTGCTGATGGTGAGAACTACGAGTGGACCGACATGTATGATGGCTTTGCAAAGACTGCCGAAGAGGAAGGCTTTAAGGCTCTGGCCGCTAAATTCAGACTTGTTGCTGAGATCGAGAAGCACCACGAGGAAAGATATCGTGCTCTTCTTAAGAATGTGGAGACCGCACAGGTATTTGAAAAGAGCGAAGTTAAAGTTTGGGAATGCCGTAACTGTGGACATATCGTTGTTGGAACAAAGGCTCCGGAAGTTTGTCCTACCTGCTTACATCCAAAGAGCTTCTTTGAAATCCACGAGGAGAATTATTAATAGTTATTATACATTTACTAACGTGACAGACTGATGAGGTCTGATTTAGCTCGGGACAGTTGAAAAAGCTGCCTCGGGCTTTTTGATGCTTTGCAGCAAAAATCTATAGTTTTTTGTTTAGGATTTCTCTTGTTGCGTTCCTCGTAGGAACTTTGAGGCGAACAGCGTAATAGGCGAAATCCCGAAACAAAACCTCTAATTTTTGCATTCAGTCTGCTTTCTTGACACATTTGGAAAACGTATATAAAATAAATTAGTTGTGAACTAAATATGAAAGGTTTGTATATTAAAAATGAAGTTTTTTTCAAATGAGTCAAAAGAAAAGAGGAGCATAAAGTTTTTCGAAAATAAAATCCTTAATAATATAAAAAATATAATACTCCTTATAGTGTTACCCTTTTTAAGCTTTTACAGCATGGAATACTTCATTCGTGATCCATGGGATGAGAAGTGGGGGCTTAAATTATCACTGCTTATAATAAATGCAGTTTTTTACGAATTGCTGAATCTCTTTCTTCTTTTTATAACAGGAAGACTCAGATGGTCACTGCGCATAGAGGCCGTTATTCTCTGTTTTTTAGGCTTTCTGGAATATTATCTTCAGAGATTCAGGGGAAAACCGCTTCTTCCATGGGATTTTTCCTCGATAAGTACAGCGGCAAGCGTGGCCAATAATTATGACTATTCTCTTGATAAGCGGGCAATTACCGCGCTGGTATGTTTTATACTAATTCTGATAGCAGCACAGCTGGCTGATCTGAAGATCGTAGGGATAAAGAATAATAAAAAGGTTCTTATAACAAGGATTGCAGGTGCCCTGCTCTCATTTATTCTGATCTTTCCTTATGCGGCATATTGCCAGAGTGCAACAACGATCAAGAAATACAAGGTCTATGATAAGCTTTTCACACCTACTACAATGACATGGAGAGACGGTGTGGCATTTGCTTTTATTTATGATCTTCAGTTTATGACTGTCGATACTCCGGCAGGCTATTCAAAATCTGCCGAAACTGCACTTTTGGAACAGTATGCGGCTTCTTCGGAAAGTTCGAATGATCTGCCTAACATAATTGTTATAATGGATGAGGCATTTTCTGATCCGCAGGTTCTTGCTCCGTTTACAACAAATGAAGACTATATGCCGTTTATGCATTCTCTTATGAATGATGCGGAAAATACAATAAGTGGTTATCTTAATACATCTATTGTCGGAGGAAATACACCGAATACCGAATTTGAATTCCTTACAGGACACAGTCTGGCATTTCTGCCTACAGGAAGTATTCCTTACCAGCAGTTTGTTACATCTGAAATTGATGCAATGCCGACCTACCTTAAGAGTTTAGGTTACAATACCCTTGCGATGCATCCTTACAAAGCAACAGGATGGGACAGAGACAGAGTATATCCGCTGATCGGTTTTGATGACATGCATTTTGTTGACTACTTTGAGGCTAAAAATCCAAAGTATATAAGGGATTATATTTCAGATGAAAGCCTTTTTGAAGTAATTGAAGAAGAATATGAGAAAAATAAGAGCACGGGAGAGCCATTCTTCTCATTTAATGTTACAATGCAGAATCATTCCGAATATTCCGGAGAGTATGATAATTTTACACCTGATATAACAATTGATGGAGTAGAAGGTGATAAGCTGATAACAAGGTATCTGTCGCTTGAAAAGATTACAGACGCAGCCCTTCAGGATATGGTAGAATATTTTGAGAAGGTTGATGATAAGACCATAATAGTATTTTTCGGAGATCATCAGCCAACTGATTATGTTGTCGAACCCATTTGGAATCTTGCAGGAAAAAAAGGATCAGATCTGACCTTTGAGGAGACAACAGATCGTTACCGTGTGCCTTTTATTATCTGGGCAAATTATGATATTGATGAGGCAAGCGGAATTGAGACCAGTGCAAATTATCTTGGTAATCTTACGCTTGAAGCAGCAGGTGTACCGCTCAGTCCTTACAGAGGATTTTTATCCGATTTTTCTAAAAAATACCCTGTTATAAGTGCGATTCATGTTACTGATGCAGATGGAAATGACGGCTCGGTAGAGGATATGAACGCTGACGGAAGCCTTATAGAATACGAAAAGATGCAGTATTATGAACTTTTTGATGACAAGGATGATTATGAATAAAATAAAAAAAGAAACTCGAAATTTTTATATTTTCTCATTCATTTTGCCATTTGCCGCTACTATGCTGCTATTTATCATAAGCGGTATCTTTCCCTTTGGGGATAAGACTTTTTTAAGAAAAGATTTTTACCAGCAGTACACACCGTTTTTCTATGAATTTTATAACAAAATGAAGAACGGTGAGTCACTGTTTTATTCATGGAAGGCAGGAATAGGTGCGAATTTCCTTGCGGTTTATGTATATTATCTTGCAAGTCCGCTGAATTTCTTAAGTCTCTTGTTCCCGGAAAAATATATTCTTGAGTTTATGAGCTATATGGTCGTTATAAAGACCGGTCTTATGGGAATGACTTTTTCACATTATCTGAGACGCAGATTTGACCGTACAGATTATGCGATCAGCCTTTTTGGAATGGCTTATGCCTTCAGTGGTTTTATGGCAGCCTACAACTGGAATGTCATGTGGATGGATGTGCTCGTGCTGACACCGCTTGTCATATTAGGACTGGAATATGTCCAGGCTGGGAAAAAGCCTTATCTTTACTGTATTACATTGGCTCTTTCTATTTATACAAACTATTATCTATCGATAATGCTCTGTATTTATCTAGTGATCGATTTTATTGCATTATCTGTAAAGAATGGATTCAGATTAAGCGGTTTTATAAGATTTGGCTGGTATTCACTCATTGCCGGTGCAGTTGGTGCGGTGCTGATGCTCCCTGAGCTTGCAGCGCTTCAGTTTACTTCATTTACAAGTTCTAAATTTCCGACAGAGCGCATATTTTATATGAAGATTCCTGAAATATTTGGAAGGCATCTTATTGGTGTAACGACAGAGACAGGACTTGATCATTGGCCGAATATATACTGTGGATTATTTACGGTATTTCTTTTGAGCCTTTATTTTGCGACAAGAAGGATAGCGTTAAAAGAGAAGATAGTTAATATTTGTGTCATATTATTTTTCCTTTTGAGTTATAACTTAAATCAGCTGAATTACATATGGCATGGTATGAATTATCCGGACTCGCTTCCGGCAAGACAGTCGTATCTTTATATAGTTCTTTTGCTGACTATCGCTTACGAAGGGTTTTTACATCTGCGTGACTCCGGGAAAATTGCTTATTATACATCTATGGTGATCGCGGTTGCTGGTATTTTTGCCGTCTTGCTTTTAGATCATGATGATGCATTAAGTAAGGACACCTTTATCTTCAATATAAGCTTTGCTATAGCCTGGTTTGCATTTTTTATGATATACAGAGAGGTGAAAAGAACTTCTAAGGATTTCGGATACAGTTTTGTTGTCATTTTATTCTTTATGGCGGTAGAGCTTACGGCAAATCAATTCTATACAAACGGACATTCAATATCCAGAACAGATTATTTTAAGTCGTTTGCTTCATACAGAGAACTCAATGAAAATGTTGAAAAGCTGAATAAGGCTTCCGATAATCCATTGGGAAGAGTTGATGAGATAAAAAGAAAGATAAGAAATAATTCAATGATGATCGGATTTTCATCATTGTCATGCTTTTCATCAACAAACAACGGTCTTATCAAGAAATACTGTGATCGATATGGACTGGAGAACAGCAGAGTATTTTATCTGAATGAAGGTGTCACAGCGCTTTCGGCAGCAATTATGGGGCAGCATTACACACTTGTGCCGGCAAATGCCAGCTGGAGTGCAGACGATATAGCAGATAAGATTTCAACTTCTGCAGGATCAGAGCTTTATGCGCTTAAATATACTTTGCCGGCAGGATATGTGCTTCATACAGATTCGCCGCTTTTATTTGATTCGATAGAAGACTGCGATGATATTATAAAGGGCGAGAAGACAGGATTTGGCTACGGAAGTAATCCTTTAAATATTGAAAACGACCTTTTGGATGAACTTGGCATTAAGAGTCAGGCGTTTGACCTTATTGAGCATATAGAGTTGGAAAATGCTAAAACAGCAGACTTGACCTATGAGTCAGATTGTCACCTCTATTTATATGACAGTACAAAGACAAAGTCGGATATGAAGGTTGCTTTCAGTGATGGAAGCAGCGAACTGACTTATGCTTCAAGAAAGTATAAATATGTGCTTGATCTTGGATATCATAAAAAGGGAACCAAGGTAAAGTTTAAGAGCACCGGAGACGGCGGAAAGATTGATTTTAGGATTTATAAGTTAAATACAGAGGCAATGGATGAGTTTACGAATATGATCAATTCTTCTGAAAGAGTTGAAAATATTGTAAGAACAGATAATAAATTGACCGGAGATATTGACCTTTCAGCTGATGGACATCTGGTATTTCAGATTCCTTATGAAAAAGGGTGGACTCTTAAAGTTGATGGTATTGAGAAGGAAATTGAGACTTTTGACAGCCTTTATATCAGCACTCCGCTGGAAGCAGGTCACCATAGGATAGAACTCAGTTTTTATCCTGAAGGATTTAATGAAGGTCTTATAATCAGTCTGCTTGCGGTTCTTCTTATAGCCATCTCATTCTTTATGGAAAGCAGGACAGGTGTTAAAATCCTTCGTGCTATGTCCCCGATCTCACAGCCATTTGATGAGGCTGAGGAGCTTAAGGCATTAGAAAGACTTGAAAAAGAAAAAGCCCGTGAACGCGAACGTGAAAGAGAGAGAGAAGAAGAGGAGAGAGAAAAGGGCAGAGAAAAAGGGGATGATAAGGATAAAAAGAAGGAAGATGACGAAAACGGAATCCCCGGCGGATTAGTCGGGGTCTGAAAGAAGAGTTACTTCACCACGGGAAAGCTGCAAACGACCTTCGCGTTCAAGATATTTAAGAACGCGGCTCACCACTTCACGAGCGGTGCCTAAGTTGTTTGCAATAGTCTCGTGGGTGATCTTTAAATTCTTGCTTTTCTGCAATTCTGACTCAGATCTTAAATAGTTAAGTATGCGCGTGTCCATACTGTTCCAGAGTATATCGTTTACAAGCCCGATAACTGACTGCATTCTTTGCGCAAAGGTTTCGTTTACGGTCGCTGCTACGAGAGGATGGTCTTTTATTTTTTGATAACTGCCTACAGAAAGTCGTTCGAGAATGCAGTTATCGGCTGCTTCAATAAAAATATCAAAACTTACGGCATTAAAGGCGCAGGAAGCCGAGAAAAGGCAAAGCTCGCCCTTGCCAAGTCTATAGAGGGTGATCTCGCGTCCCTCGGGTGAGATTATAAAAACACGGAGAACACCTGAGTCAACCATGAAAAGTCCCTCGCAAATATCAGAAGGAGAGTGAACAGACTCTCCTTTTTTATATGTCTTTTTTTCGATCTTTATATCTTTGACATCAGTCGCTTCTATCAATTCCTGTAAATTCATGATATTTATCCCTTTTTTATTCTAATGTGACTTTGTCACTGAAAAGATTTTTTACCAGATATAGAATTACTATATCTTAACAAGATAATCTTATCATAAATTGAAAGGGACTGAATTAAAATGATCAGAAAATTTTACAGTAAATATGGATTTGCAATATTACTTGCCTACCTTGTGGCTGCTTATTTCCTGCCTCCACTCGGAGTAATAGCTGTTATATGCATGATGGCACCGGTTATTTTTGCCCTGGCAGGCAAAGGAAGATACTGGTGTGGAAATTACTGCCCCAGGGGAAATTTCTTCCAGAATGTGACATGCCATATTTCACGAAAAAAGCCTATACCCGTATTTTTTAAGAGTGTAGGATTCAGAGTATTCATGGTAGCTTTCATAATCGGAAATTTCTCCTATGGAATATATAATGCAGGCGGTGATATCGCAGCAATAGGTATGGTATTTTACAGGATAATCGTGATCACAACAATAGTGGGAATCATATTTAATGCGGCATTCATGCCAAGAACATGGTGCTCCTTCTGCCCGATGGGATCAATTGCGACTTTTATAACCTTCCTTAAGAAAAAAGAAAAATAATACGTCAGGCAGGTGAGTCATTAACCTTCCATGACATCCATTAACGGAAAGGGGATTACATTTTTTGGCTCATGTTTTCGAGCATTCCATAAAGTAAGTTTTTGTTGCATATTCATCCAGCTTTCGACGGAAGTGTTCGTTGCTTTACCGATTCTCAAGGCCATTTCCGGGCTTAAAGAAACTTTTTCGTTTACAAACTCGGACAGCGATTTTCTGCTTACTCCAAGCATGCGTGCAGTCTCGGTTACCGTTAAGTTTAAAGGTTTCATTACATCTTCCAGAAAAACAGTTCCGGGATGTGTTGGTTTTCTTGTCATCATGGTAGCCATCCTTCCTTAGTGATAATCCATATAATCTACCAAGTATGCATCCTGACCTTCGAAGTAAAACGTTATTCTCCAGTTTCCGTTTACGGTGACAGACCACATGTCACGTTTATCACCCTTTAATGAATGTAAGCGATAACCGGGAAGGTTCATATCCTGTGGATCTATGCTTGCATCTAATCTGTCCAGCATTCTGGCAAGTTTTGTTGCGTGCTCAGGTTGGATGCCCTTCTTGGATCCGGTTGTATAGAATTCTCTTAAACCTTTGTGTGCAAATGATTTAATCATGTATATATTATAACCTGTAACGTATCGGGTGTCAAATCTGGCAATTGGTATATTTCCATTATATTTTCATAATATGAAAAAATTTTAAAATTTTGAAAAGTGCTTCGCGACTGCCCAGTAACCCCAAGCAGCAAGTGCCGCCCCGAATTTTCCATGCCGATAGGCTTCGGGGCGGCGTAACTGTTCAGGGTACCTGAACAGTTACCAATTTGTTTTCTATTTTGTACAGAAAAAAGCTGTTATAAGGTAATTAAGACTTTAACTTTATCCGATAAAAATAGTGAAAAAGTTATAGGGGAATACTATATCTTGATGAAAGAACTTGGGGAAACCCAAGGTTTTGAAAAGAGAGGTTTGAGATTTATGGCTAAAAAGATTATCAGGAAGAAAAAAAAGCATCTCAGATTAAAGAGGGGAGCACGTCGCACCATAGCAGCTTTACTTATGGTGACAGCATTGATAGTTGCTGCTATTCCCGCGCCTTCCGTAAAGGCAAGTGACATACAGTCGGAAAATAGCTTGAATGGGGGAACTGATGCCACTGATACCGAAAATTCAACGGATCCAACAGAGAGTGAAATGGAAATACAGAGTACTTCTGATGCCGATGATTATATCGATGCTTCTGATGGGATAAGGTATTACTTTAAGACAGGAACAGATACATATGGATCTGATGGTACAATAGCCATGTTTGTTGGCTATGATGATAATCCTGATGATTCCACATTTAACGATGTAAGTCAGATAACGACTCTCAATATACCATCGACTTTTAATTCATATGATGTGGAGCAGATAAACGACTTTGATGATGGAAATAACAGTAATCTAACACTTATTTACCTTCCGAGTACCGTAAAATATCTGAATTCCAATGCGTTTGACGGATGCACTAATGTTGAAACCATAAATATTCCTGACTCGGACAAGATTGTGGCTATAGGTGATTCAGCTTTTGCCGGAACAGAAAATCTTTCAACCTCAATAACTATAGGTGCCAATGTAACCAATCTGGGGACATCAGTTTTCAACGATAGTTCAGTGACAACTGTAACGGTTACGTCTACAAAGCTTGATGCTATGCCGGCGGGGGTTTTCACGGATTCGTCAGTACAGAAGGTATATATGGCTGACAGCTCCATAAAAAATCTGGACAGTTCATGCTTTGAGGACTGTACGAATATTAATGAGGTAACCCTTCCATCAGCACTTCAGACAATAGGTGATTCTGCATTTTCAGGCTGTACCGGGATTACGGATATTACGATTCCATCAACACTGATCAGTCTTGGAGCGTCAGCATTTAAGGGTTGTACTGCACTAAAATCGGTAACTGATTTTGAGGGATGTGGAGTTACGAATCTTTATTCTAATGCTTTTAATGGATGCAGCTCCCTGACATCCATGACTACCCCTACAAGTCCTGACTACGTTACTATTGCAGACAGCAGTGTATTTGCAGGCTGCACAGGTCTTCAGACGGTTGACCTCGCTGAGAATGTAAACGCAATTCCTGACAGTGCTTTTGCAAACTGTACGGCATTACAGAAACTTTACGTTCGATACAGGGGCTGTTCGGTAGGAAGCAGCATAACACCATTGAGCAGTGGAAAATCAACTATAGAAGGATTTTATATTTATGGATATGCAAGCTCGGATGAAGGTGAAGTAGTTACAGACAGTAATAAAACGGAAATTTTTGCATATGCTGAGGACAGCAACATACTTTTTAAGGATCTCGAGGACAGCAATCCGGACAGCTCACTTTACGGAGACTATATCAAGGTAAATTCATCCGGAATCATAGAATATGTAAGCTCAGAGCTGGCAAGCAGCGGATATTCCGACTTATGGAATGGCGGTGCATTTATCGTGCCTGAGAGTATTACCGTGGTCAAGGACGGCGGTACGTCGGAAAGAACCATAACGGGAATCGGCGCATATGCACTGGCACCATTAGAGGGAGACCTTTCAACAGTCTATATCAATAATACATCGTTCACGACACTTGAGGATAATGCATTCAAGGGACTTTCAAACCTTGAACTTTTAAGTGTGGTTACTGATGACGGGATCACATCAATAGGTTCCAATGTATTTGACGGGTGCTCTGCTGATCTTGTCATTTATGGGACACAGAAGTCTGATAATACGTTATTCAACTATGCCATGGACAACTCGTTTACCCTGGGTGGTACTGCAGGAAGCTATATACCTGTTTATAATAAGAACCATGGTGACGTGGGCTATCTTCTCAAGGTAGAGCATGGGGATTCCTACAATACCCTGACAGACTATAAAACTGAGGGAACGACGGATACGGTAGAACTTCCGTCCGGTATTGAATATATAGGAACTGACAGTGGCATAGGTGAGAAGATCTTCAAGGGTAATGAAGACCTCACGAGCTTTACTGCAAATGGTCTTCTGGTAATAGACAGCCTTGAATTCCAGGGCGATACAGGACTTACATCAGTGACCCTCGCAGCTTCACCGACATCGATAGGAACTACACCCTGGAGGGACTGCACAAGCCTTCCATATGTGGAAATTTCTACAGAGGGGACTTATTCGTCAGACACCACCAACGGCATGATCTTTGAGGGATCTTCAAGTTCCCCGACATCCATAGTGGAAGCTCTTGAGGGAAACAGTGCGGGCAAATATGCGGTCCCGAGCACGGTAACAAGTATTTACCCGTATGCCTTCTACAACAGGCAGAATCTCCAGACACTTGACCTTACTGCAGCAAACGGTCTGACAAAGATTCAGAATAATACCTTTGAAGGCATGAAAGCCCTTAAAAAGGTGAGCATAGGGCAGAACATGAAGACGGTTGCCACGGAAGCATTCAAGGATGTTCCCGATGGTACGATGTTCTATGTGTATTCATCAAGCATCAGTTATTCAGACGACTATGACTGCTTTGACCCGGCAAATGGTGATAACAGCTCGGACTACTATTTCTATGGAACAAGTGAGGATAACAGCGATAACACATACTACATGTGTAATACCAGTACTACAGATGGTCTTAACTGGGGAGGAACCACTGACGACTCGGCCAAAACTTCACTTTCCAGTGATAATATAGCATCCTCACCGACTAAGATAACCAAAACGATTGATGATGATACCACGGAAATATCGATAGAGAAGGGCACTGATTTTAACCTTATACTCACAAGCGGCTCGACAACCACAACTATTTCGACAGACGAGTATTATGTATCGGGAACCTGGTATGACAGCACCAAGACAGCCATGGAGGCAGCACCGGACAGTGAGGGCAGCTATTACATTATGGTTATAGCCAATACTGATTCGGAGCTTTATGAAGGCTACAGATATATTCCCGTGGCTGTAACGGATTCATCCTCGACCAAAACGGATATTTCATCCAAAGCATCATGGAAGCCAAAGGGGCTGACCATGAGCCTGGATGATATAAAGGCTAACAGTGGACTAATTCCCGGGGATGATGCGGATGCGCTGGAGAATGGGGCGGACTTTTATCTCTACCTTACGGATGATGATACGGCAATAAGCACGGCTGATTATTATCTCGGGTATTATTATACTTATACGTTTGACAGCAGTACAGGCAGCTACACATATACTGCAATAGAGGATGACTATCCAACGGTTTCCGGTAATTTTGCTGTTGCATGTATAGCGAAATCCACATCATCGGATTATACAGGAACACTTTATGTAAGATTTACGGTTACGGATGGTTCATCATCTGATGATGACGACAGCAGCAAAACCTCCCTGGACGGGAATGTTTACGCAGATCCTGAACCCATAGAAATTTCGCTTTATGACAGGAGTCCGGCTACTGTAACAAAGGGAATTGACTTTAACCTTTACAGGGTATCGGATAATGCGCTGGTCAAGACTGATTATTACAGCATTGCGGCGTATTGTGACTCAAGCTATAATACGCTTTCGAGCGCACCGACCAGTGAGGGTACATACTACGTTAAACTGACTGCAACATCATCAACAGTAAACCCGTGGAAGGGAAGCATATATGTACAGCTCGATGTGTATGAGGAGGATCCGAATAAGACATCACTTTCAGCAGACTGCTATGCCAAACCGTCTATCATTAAGAAGGCAATACCTTCCAGCGGAAAGACTGTAACGGTAGTCAAAGGAACAGACTTTAATATCTATAGGGTTTCGGATAACTCTCTGATAGACACAAGCTATTATGAAATAACGGGTTATCTTGACTCGAGCAAGACAGCACTCAGCGGAGTGCCATATGAGGCAGGAAGCTACTATGTTGTTGTACAGCCGTATTCAAGCGACTCAGAGGTGACGGGTACACTCCTTATAAATATGACGGTTTCTGTTGGCGGTACTTTGTCGATAAATGCGATAGAGGATCAGTACTGGACAGGCTCGGCAGTAACGCCGGATATTAAGGTCACATCAACAACGGATTCCGATCTGACGCTGACAAAGGGAATCGACTATACCTCGGCATATTCCAGCAATATAAATGCTGGGGCGGCAACGGTAACGGCAACGGGTATTTCTGACTATAACGGAGACTCGGCAACAGCAACGTTCTCGATACTAAAATCGATAGCAAACTGTACTATAAATGCCACAAATACCGAATACACAGGTAAAGCAACAACACCTACGGTAACAATAACAGATGGCAGCAAAAAGCTTACATTGGGAACGGATTTTGTGATCTCGGCAATAGACAAAAATGTCAAGGTAAATAACAACAAGGGTGTTGTAACAGTAGAAGGGATAGGTTATTACTATGGTGAGGCTACAGCTAATTTCTCGGTTCGTAAAACATATTCAACGAGCTCTTCGTCGTCTTCTTCCTCGAAATCAAGCTCAAAGTCGTCCTCTTCCAGCAGCAGCTCCAGTTCCGGTTCAAGTGGATCAACAGCGGCAACTGTAAGTTCGTCTACTGCAAACGTTGACTCTACAACCAATGGCTCTGCAGGCAACGGAAACGGATATGTAAATACAGGAAAGACGGCACCGGTAGATCCGGGAGATACAGGACTTGATGATGCATCAGCAACAATTAACGGATCGACTGATAATTATGTAGTTAAGATCAGGAAGTCAAGTACTGCTGATTCCGAATTCAGACAGGCTCTTACAGATGAGTATGGCAATATCGATGCATTCAGATACTATGCATTTGATATTTCACTCTATGATGAAACGGGAACTGAAAAGATAGAGGATCCGCAGGGAGTTTCAGTAACGCTGACAATACCGCTTCCTGATTCGCTGGCTCTCTATGGAGGAAACAATCAGGCGGCAGCGGTGAGCCAAAGCGGTGATCTTGAAAATCTTTCTACAAGATTTACATCTATTGATGGAAAGGATTGCGCATCCTTTACGGCTACGCATTTCTCGACCTATGGATTCTATGTTGACACCAATAATCTTTCGGCAGGAAATTCACTTGATTCAACGCCGAAGACAGGTGATCCTATAAGCCCTAAGTGGTTCTTATCACTCGGACTTGCGGCACTTTCAGTATTCCTTTTCCTTAAGAAGGATCCGCTGCCGGCAAGGGCAAAGGTAAGGGTTGCCAGATAAATGATAAAAAGAAATTTGTCTGAAGGATTTTGAACTTAGTTTTAAGATCCGTGGTTATTTGTTTCAGTCCTTAAAAAACTTTTTGGCACAGCTGAATATTCTCCTGTGTCAAAAAGTTTTTTAGAAATACGAAAAGTATGCAGGGATATATAAAAGTAAATCATTAACTTTGAGAGTAACAGGCTTGAATCAGGGGGACAGAGAATGAAGCGCATCATAAGGATAACGCTGGCAACAGTTTTTGCGGCAGCGGCAATTCTTGTATTTTTTATTAAGCCGCCGGGACTGGAAGCGGAGAGTTCGATGAAGATCGAAAACGGAGTTTTGATAAAATATGCTGTTTCCGATAATATGACAAGTATTAATATCCCAAGTAACGTAAAAGAAATCGGAGATGAAGCCTTTATGAACGATAAGACTTTAGAATCGATCGGAATCCCGGCATCGGTTACAAAAATCGGTAAAAAGGCTTTTTACGGGTGCTCGGAATTAAGAAGTGTAAAGCTTCAGGAAGGTACTGAGTCTATTGGTGAAAGTGCATTTGCAATGTGCTCATCGCTTTCTTCTTTTTCTATGCCATCTACTATTTCTTACGTCGGAGATGGTGCATTTGCCGGAGATACAGAGCTTACAAATGTGAGCCTCGGAAACGGTAATTCTAATTCATATTTCTTTTTCAATGACAACGTTCTCTACAATATGAACTCTACAAAACTTGTTTCATATATTCCGGGAAGAGACAGTGATAATTTTATCATGCCCTTTACGGTTTCACTAATTGCTCCTTATGCTTTCTGGGGAAGTGAAAAGATGAAAATGGCTTATGTGGCAAATAATGTAGAGACTATTTCCTCATTTGCATTTTGTAATGCGGCAGGACTTGAGGAAATATACATTCCAAATTCTGTAAATACGATAGAAGATTATGCGTTCAGGGACTGCTATAGGCTTAAATATGTAGCGATAGAAAACTCAGCCTGTGATATTGCGGATAAGGCTTTCGAAAATTGTCCTGAAGGTATGAAAATAGAATACGGAGTAAATAAATCGGCATTTATTTCAAATGCAAATAATTATGCGATAGAAAAAACAAGCTCCGGAAATCAGGTTATTTCCGGAAATGAGGCAAGGAAGAAGAATAAAGAGGATGGGAATCTTATAGAAGATGATAATAGCAATGAAAGCGATTCTGCTTCTGATGATAGTAGTTCTGACACGCCGGCCGGAACAGTAAGAAACGGCGGATCGATCGTTGTAGATTCCGTCTGGGGCACAAAGGCACCCTATACACCGCTTGACAGGGAAAATCCAAAGGGACTTGTAGGAACAGGCAAGATAGTCGGAAATTCGGTTTATATAATACCTAATGATGATTATAATAAAGAAAGCAGTACAGAAAGCGGAAACTCAGCTCCTGAAATGTCTGAATTCTCAGCATCTGTCGCTTCTGCTTCAGAAAATTCAACTTCTTCTGTATCGTCATCCGCTCTTTCGTCGGGACGCGGTACTTATCCGAAGAATGGCAGTACAGCAAACAGCTATTGGAAAAACACAAGAAAATCCAATCAAACAGTATCAAAAAATAGTCATTACGGAAACAGTAATTTTAAGAGTACAGTTTCTAAAAATACAGCCTCTGGAAATAAAGTTTCAGATAATACAATTTCAGATAATACGGTCTCTGAGGATTCTGTTTCAAAGAATGCTGTATCAGGAAATACAGTTTCAAAGAATAGTGTTTCGAAAAATAAATAGTTCAAATTGATATCTTACTGACAGGTCAGGCATTTTTACAATGTCTGACCTGTTGCTTTTCCTAAGTTTTAACTAAACTTTTATTTTGCGTAAAAATACGATATAATCAAATAATCCTGGTAAAGAGAGGCAGATAAATATGACTGATAACATTAAAGAAATGCTTAACGATATAGCTGCTCTTGAAACGAATGGAGAGTATGAAAAAGAATTTGATCTGATATCCGAGGCAATGAAGACTGATCCGGAAAATTATGAGCTCTTTTACATGCTCGGAAGATGGTATTTTTACAGGAATGCCGACATGGCCTATATCTGCTTTGAGCAGGCATTGTTCTATCTAAAAAAACTCTCAAGTTTCCCGATAAACGATCTTCGTATGATCCAGAAAGATATAGATGAACTTCTTCTCGGGAATTCCCTTTCAGTAAGTGATGTATCAATAGTCATAGTTTCGTATAATGATATCGAAATTATGAAAGAAAACTTAAAAGCCATAAGAAATTATACCGATGCCGCGCATACGGAAGTGGTAGTCGTTGATAATGCTTCAACAGACGGCGCTGCTGAGTGGCTCGAGGAGCAGAAGGATATTCTTTTTATTGAAGCTTCAAAAAATTACGGATTTCCTATAGCCTGCAATATCGGAGCGGCTGCAGCGACAGCGGGAAATGATATCTTTTTCTTAAATAATGATGCAGTTCTTACTCCAAATGCATTGTTTTTCTTAAGGATGGCTCTATATTCAAGTCATGATACTGGTATGGTGAGCGGTGTTTCAAATAATGTTACGGCACAGACAATTGATGTCAAAGATAAATCACTGGAGGGCTGCATAAAATTTGGAAGTCTGAATAATGTTCCTATGCGGAATGCGCTGGAGATCAGACAGCGTCTTACAGGTTTTGCACTTCTCATAAAGTTTCAGGCTTTGAACGAAGCTATAACTGAAATGCGTTTCACAGATATGAACGTAGACAGAGATATTATTTTTGATGAACGTTTTTCTCCGGCTTATTTCGAGGATGATGATCTGGGGTTAAGAGTTTCGCAGGCCGGTTATCGCGAATATCTGGTACATAATGCATTTATTTACCACAAGGGCGGAGACGGCTTTGACAGCGAAAATAAAACAATGATAAAAAGTCGTGAAACCTTTACTGAAAAATGGGGTTTCGATATGTGGGGCTATGAGCTTTATTCAGATGATCTGATCGCTGCGCTTGAGAAAAAAGAGAAAGATCATAACAGGGCAATAAGAGTCCTTGAGCTATTTTCGGGACTTGGAGCGAATCTTTCAAGAATAAAGTGGCTCTATCCTAATTCATGGACTGCCGGTATCGAGATTTCTCCATTATTGGCCGGAATTGCAAGATTTTCGGCTGACAGAATAATATCTGACAATATTTTCAGTGAGTTAAAAAATGGAAGAAAAAAGACTTTTCCGTTGGCAGAAAGATCATTTGACTATATCATAATTGATTTTGATTCTTTTGATGAAGATATGGCTTCATACTTAAGAAAAAGTCTTGAAAACTACCTCTCTGAGAAAGGAGAATTCCTTAGTTTTTAAGAAAAATATAATTGCATCAAATCCATTTTGATCGACTTCAAAACCGCTTGTTTACTGGATTTGTTAAGAGAATAAAAAAGATCAAAATTAAACTGATTAAATTAATCACTTGACAGATACTTGTATGGTTGCATACAATGATGCAAATACTTTAAGACAGTAAAACAGTAAATGGATGAAGTTATAAGTGTGTTTTGAAATGAGGGTATAATGATGGATGAGAGTATACAGAAAGAAGTTACCGATAAGTACTCGCTACGAAGCAGGGTGTATAACCAGCTTCGTGAAAATATCCTGAATGGAAAGTACAAGATCGGGGAAGAACTTAAAGAAGTGGCAATAGGTGAAGAATACGGTGTAAGCCGTACTCCGGTAAGGGATGCATTTCATCAGCTTGAGCTTGAAGGTCTTATAACAATAGTTCCTAATAAAGGAGCCATTGTTGAGGGTATCTCAGATAAGGATATCTATGACATTTATGAGATACGCTCAAGACTTGAGGGGCTTGCAGCAAGATGGGCCTGCGAACACATAACGGAGGCTCAGGCGGACAGAATGGAAGAGATACTCTATATGTCGGATTTCCATGCTGCAAAGGGACATTTTGATAAGGTTACAGAGCTTGACAGCCAGTTTCATAAGCTGATGTATGAGGCATCAGGTTCAAAAAGGCTTGAGCTTTTACTGAATGACTATCACCAGTACCTGTATTCTGTGAGAAAGCGTTCACTTGGGAAGCTTGACAGAGGAAGGGTCAGCAATGAAGAGCATAAGCTTATTGAATCAGCTATAAGGAATAATGATCCGGATCTTGCTGAAAAATATGCTCATGAACATATTCTGAACGCGCTTAAAAATGTTACGGAATGTGAGATCAATAACAGTTCAGACATGGAGAAAAAGAAGATGGCATAATGCCGGGAAATCCATCGGAAGCTTATTTGAGGGACAGCAGCCGGTATGATTAAAGGAGGAGAAAATTTTGGCTAAAATTCAGATGACAACACCTTTGGTAGAGATGGACGGAGATGAAATGACCAGGATAATCTGGCAGATGATAAAGGATGAGCTCCTTAATCCCTTTATTGATCTGAAAACAGAGTACTATGATCTTGGACTTAAATATCGCGATGAGACAAGGGATCAGGTTACTATTGATTCTGCAAATGCGGCAAACAGACTTGGAGTTGCGGTTAAATGTGCAACCATTACGCCTAATGACGCAAGAGTTAAGGAATATGACCTTCATGAGATGTATAAGAGCCCTAACGGTACAATTAGAGCTATCATGGATGGAACGGTTTTCCGCGCACCAATTATAGTAAAGGGTGTAGAGTCCTATGTATCAGGCTGGGAAAAACCTATTACCATAGCTCGTCATGCATATGGTGACGTTTACAAAAATACTGAGATCAGAGTTCCGGGAGCAGGTAAAGCAGAGATTGTATTTACCGGAGAAGATGGAAAAGAGATCAGGCAGACGATTTTTGATTTTAAGGGCAGCGGTGTTATTCAGGGAATGTATAACATTGATTCTTCCATAGAAAGCTTTGCGAGAAGCTGCTTTAATTACGCACTTTCGATCAAACAGGATCTCTGGTTTGCATCAAAGGATACCATTTCAAAAATTTATGACGGAGATTTCAGAGATATTTTCCAGAGAATTTATGATGAGGAATTTAAGGATAAATTTGAAGCTGAAGGAATTACATACTTCTACACACTTATTGATGATGCTGTAGCAAGAGTGATGAAGTCAAAGGGTGGATTTATCTGGGCATGTAAGAATTATGACGGAGATGTTATGAGTGATATGCTCGCATCTGCATCAGGATCCCTTGCAATGATGACTTCTGTGCTTGTTTCACCTGATGGAAAATATGAGTATGAGGCAGCTCACGGAACAGTAATGAGACATTATTACAAGCATCTTAAGGGTGAGGAGACAAGTACAAACTCTGTTGCGACAATATTTGCCTGGAGCGGCGCACTCAGAAAAAGAGGAGAGCTTGACGGCTTGAAGGATCTTATGGAATTTGCTGATAAGCTTGAAAAGGCTACTATTGATACGATTGAAAACGGTGAAATGACAAAGGATCTCGCGCTGATAACAACTATTGAGAATCCAAAGGTACTCAATACTGCTGATTTTATCAAAGCAGTAAGAAAGAGACTTGAGACTATCTGATCTCACTATTTAGCGAAAAAACAGCTGCATGAACTTATATAAAGTTATGCAGCTGTTTTTTTATTTATTCAAGACCTTCGAGTTCACCGGAAAGCCTTTCCCATTCTTCCATTAAATGTTCGTTTTCTGCCATGATCTCAGCCTGTTCGTTTGAAAGCTTGGTACATTCAGAAACGTTTCTTGCAATATCTTCATGTGTAAGAAGTTCATCGATTTCGGATGAGCGCTCTTCATTCTTTTCGATTGTTTCTTCACATTTTTTTATGTCATTTTTTATCTTTCGGATGCGCGCCTGCTGGGCCTTGCTTTCTGCCCAGGAGAGTTTGTTATCTGTTTCACCGGAAGATCTTGCTGCGGAACCGCTGATAAGTTTTCCTGTTTCAGAGCCGGTTCCCAGGTTTATCCTGCTGAGTTCATCCTTTTTCTCAAGATAATAGTCGTAGTTTCCGATATAATTGATTATCGTATGACCGGTGAGATCGAGGATCCTCGTAGCAGTACGGTTAATGAAATAACGGTCATGACTTACATAGAAAACTGTTCCCGTATAGTTTACCAGTGCTTCCTCAAGTATCTCTTTTGATGTGATGTCAAGGTGGTTCGTAGGCTCATCTAGGAGCAGGAAGTTGGCATTGGAAAGCATAAGTTTTGCTAAGGATACACGCCCGCGTTCGCCACCGGAGAGATCTCCGACAAGCTTGAAAACATCTTCTCCTGTAAATAGAAAGGAAGCCAGGGTATTTCTTATTTTTGTATTATTAAGTGACGGATAAGCATCGGATATTTCCTGGAACAGTGTTTTTTCAGCGTGAAGTACCTGGTGTTCCTGATCGTAGTAGCCGATCTTTACATTAGTTCCGAGTCTGAAACTTCCACTGTCAGAGCGTTCCATACGGTTTAATATCTTAAGCATGGTAGTCTTACCGGTTCCGTTGTTTCCAATGAGGGCAACTCGTTCTCCCTTTTTTATTTCAAATGAAATATCGGAAAAAAGAGGATTTTCGGGGAAGGATTTACTGAGGTGCTCTACTGTCAACACATCGTTTCCGCTCTCTATTGAAGGTGTTATCGAGAGATTCATTGCATCGTTGAGCTCTGCCGGTTTATCTAAGACCTCAACTTTTGAAAGCATTTTTTCACGGCTTTCAGCTCTTTTAATGGACTTTTCACGATTGAACTGTTTGAGCTTTGTAATTACGGCTTCCTGGTGCTTAAGTTCGGCCTGCTGATTAATATATGCCTTTATTTCGGCATCTCTGAGCTGTTTTTTCTTTTCGGAAAATGCGCTGTAGTTTCCGGTATAGCTACGGCATTTGCCGGATTCTATTTCAACAACTTTGCCGACTATCTTATCAAGAAAGTATCTGTCGTGGGCGACGATAAGTACAGCACCGGGATAATTTTTCAGGAAATTTTCAAGCCATTCTATCGAAGCGACGTCGAGATGGTTGGTAGGCTCATCGAGCATTATAAGATCCGGCTTGGAGAGCAGGAGTCTTCCCAAAGCTACACGCGTTTTCTGTCCACCTGAAAGAGTGCTGATAGTTTTGCCGAAATCTTCCTCCTTGAATCCAAGACCCTTTAATATCCCGGTAACTTCACTCTTTAAGGCATATCCGTTCCTTAATTCGAAATCGTGAGTTAAAGTTGAATATCTGTTCATCTTTGCAGTGAGTTCATTACCGCTTAAATTTTTCATTTCCTTTTCAAGCGAACGTATTTCGGCTTCTTCATCAATGAGATCCTGCATTACGGAAATGACCTCTTCATAGATGGTATTTTCAGACCTGACAGCCTTCTGCTGTGCCAGATAACCGAATGATGCGCCGGAGCTTAAAGTGACCTCTCCGCCATCTGCTTCCAGTTCGCCTGTTATTATTTTCAAAAGAGTAGATTTTCCGGCACCATTTACTCCGACAAGAGCACATTTTTCACGTTCTTCGATGTGAAAAGAGCATCCGTCGAGAATAGTTTTTCCAACAAAAGTTTTTTCTATGTTATATACCTGTAAAAGCATAAAAATCCTCGCTGTTAATGTTTGACAATAACTTAACAATGTCCTATACTAAAATAAGCAATTAGAAAATTCTAATGGCATATTTGTGCGCTTTTTTTGAGCTTATTTTGAGTTTATATTTCGGATCGATCAGAAAAAGTCACAATATTTGAATAATAACATAAAACATTAACTTTTGAAAGAAAGTTTATGCTACGGAGGAAAAAAGTGTCAGTAAAAGGAATTTCCAGAGCGGTCGTACGCAGATTGCCGCGATATTTCAGATATTTGGGAGAGCTCAAAGATGAGGGTGTGGAAAAAATCTCTTCACAAGAGCTTTCAGAGCTGATGAACGTCACGGCATCACAGATCAGACAGGATCTAAACAATTTTGGCGGTTTTGGTCAGCAGGGATATGGATATAATGTCAGTTATCTTTATGATGAGATAGGCAAGATATTAGGGCTTGATCAAAAGCATAATCTTATCCTTGTAGGAGCAGGAAACTTGGGAAGAGCGCTCGCAGGATATGCGAATTTTGAAAAAAGAGGATTCTACATGAAGGGAGCTTTTGATCTGAACCCTGATCTTAAGGGCAAGGAAATAAGGGGTATCCCGATCATGCCTATGGAAGAAATATCGGATTTTGTAAAAAAGAACGATATAGATATTGCAGTAATTGCAATACCGAAGGCAGCAGCAGTAGCTGTTGCACGTACGCTTGTAGAGAGCGGGATCCGCGGAATATGGAACTTTTCGCATGTGGATCTGGAGGTTCCGCCTAATGTCATGGTTGAAAGCGTACATCTTTCCGAAAGCCTTATGAGACTTTCGTATACACTTACAAATCCTTCGGCATTTCCAATGCAGTAAACGGAAGCATATGTTTAACGTTATAGTTTAAGAAAACCCGCATTTATTGCGGGTTTCGTATTTGCCTTTTCTCACGAGGGGGATATGTATGGCAGAAAATGACATTGATTTTAAGGACATAATCAGCAAAAAAAATATTCCTATACTTACTTTGGACAATAAATGGCATAAACTTTTCACTCAGGCCGAAGAGTCGAAGGAAATGACAAAGGTTGCCAAAGAGGTTAATGAGCTTGTAGCAAGACAGGGAAAAATAACTACCGAACTTAAAGATATGAAAAAGCTCAAGGCAAAGCTGATGGATGATATAGTTGCCAATATGGAGGCGAGCAAGTCCGGCGGTGATAAAAAGGCTGCAAAGATAGTTGATGAGAGTAAAAGGCTTATCGATGAAATAAACGAAAAGACCGAAGCGTATGAAGATGAAATGCTTGAACTCCCGAAAAAACTCAAGGAAGCCAATAATAAGCTTATGCTCCTGACGATGGAGGAATGTTATGCGCTTTTTAAGGATAATTCAAGGGACATAGAAACCATAGGTGCCTGGATAAAGAAAATGAGAGTCGAACTTAAACGCAATATCCTTAAAAAACAGCATATGGAGATAGTTAATATTGAAGTTTATTCCTGGCTTTCTGACATATTCGGCGCCGAGGTTATGGATATGTTCGATATCGGATATGATATCGAGGGGGCAAAGCAGGAGATGATAAAGCGAAAAGAAGCCCTGCTGGAGGAAAAAGCGCGAAAAGAGGCAGAAGCTAAGAAAGAACCCGGGAAAGAGGCGGAATCCGGCAAGGATACCGCTCCCGCCGGTGAAGAGGGCTGAAAGATGGAAGTTATCCTGACAAAAGAGGAAATGCAGAAGGCAGATAAGAGAACGTCTGAATTTATGCATATCCCATCAGCTGTGCTGATGGAGAGGGCAGCACTTGCGGTTGCTGACTGTGTTATGGATATGATTAAAAATGAAAATATCAGGAAACCTTCAATACTTGTTGTATCAGGCATCGGAAACAATGGAGGGGACGGGTTCGCGGCAGGCAGGATTTTACTTGAAAGATCCGTCTGCCCGGATTTTTGTCTTATTGGGAATCCACGGAAATGCTCATCAGCCGAAAAGGAAGAGATAGAGTCTGTAAAAGCCCTGAAGGATGATATTGAGATATACAGCTCGATTCCGGATAAAGATTATGACATTGTGATCGATGCGATATTCGGGATATCACTTAACAGAATGGTTGAGGGGATCTTTGCAGAAGCTGTTGAAGGGATAAATTCGCTGAGGTCGAGGGGAGCCAGGGTAGTAAGCATAGATATTCCGAGCGGGGTAAATGCTGACAATGGCAGGATCATGGGTACAGCAGTACATGCTGATATTACGCTGGCGTGTGCATTTAAAAAGCCGGGACTGCTGCTTTATCCCGGAGCCTTAATGGCAGGAAGGGTCATAAGGGCTTTTATCGGGATAACAGAAAAGTCACTGGAAAAGGAACCTCAGATTTTTGCGCCGGATGAGAGGGATTCGTCACTGCCGGAAAGGTCTTTGGACTCTAATAAGGCCACTTACGGAAAGGTTCTGATAGCTGCGGGATCTGATCAGATATGCGGGGCAGCACTGCTTGCAACGTCGGCAGCGCTAAGGACAGGCTGTGGAATGGTAAAGGTCTTTACGCATGAAAATAACAGAACGGCCATACAGACAGTTCTTCCGGAAGCACTGATAAGCACATATGAAGACTTTGAAGAGAGCCACGAAAAGCTGTGTGAAGACATGGACTGGTCGGACTGCATACTGGTGGGACCGGGAATCGGAAGATCAGATATGGCTTTTCAGATGCTCAGGGCTATCCTGGACAGGGCGGAAAATCCTCTGGTCATGGATGCAGATGCGCTGAATCTTATCGCTGAACACAAAGAACTTCTTGATAAGGTTCCGGGGAAAAGTATATTTACGCCGCATGTGGGTGAAATGTCAAGGTTATGCGGCTTGCCGGTAAAGGACATAAAGGAAAGAGCGCTGGAGATATCAGCTGAATATGCAAAAGAGCATGATATTATCTGCGTATTAAAAGATGCGAGAACTGTCACAGCCTTGCCGGATGGCAGGATATTTATAAACACGAGCGGTAATGACGGAATGTCAACCGCAGGAAGCGGGGATGTGCTTGCAGGTATGACTGTTTCGCTGATGGCGCAGGGGATGAAGCCGGAAGAGGCAGCCTGGAAGGCTGTCTGGCTGCATGGGCTTGCCGGCGACAGGGCTAAAGAGAAAAAGGGAGCCCATGGCATGATCGCCGGCGATATTATCAAAGAGATGTTACTGTTCACACGCTTTCAGCGTGCTCCAGTAACGGGTTTTGCCATTTAAGATTGCCTACGGCAATGGGCAAAACCCAGTGTTCAGTCAAAGTTATTGTGGCATAACTGCGCAGCGGAGTGCGCAGTTTGCCTGTGAACAGTAACAAAGAGATATCCCACCAATGATATCAGACTTCTCTGTATCTGAGGATTTCCTCTAAGTAGTCTTTTCCATATTGGGAAAGCTCACTGTCCCTTCTGGTAATGTAGCCGATCGTCAGAGGATCCTCTTCCTTAAGCTTGATCGATACAAGACCCTTGAGGACGGCATCAGTATCCGAAAGCATGCCGGAGCCTATGGAATATCCTCCGAGATCGGCGATAAGCTCCATAGTTGTGGCTCTGTCATCTGACTTTATCATTTTCTTAAAATCATAGTCAGCAAGAGCCTCCTCGGTAAGATAGAGGTTGCTGTCATCAGCCTGGTTGAAGGTCACACATGGATATTCAGACAGCTCCTCTATGGAAATCTCGCTGAGACCTGCAAGTATGTGGTCCTTCCAAACGTAGATATAGGTATCACGTTTCATAAGCGGTGTAAATTCCAGCTGATTATCCTTAAAAAGCTTTTTATAGAGCTCCTCATTATTTCCTGAAAAGGAGATTATGCCGACTTCACTTCTGAGGCTTGCCACATCATCAAGTACCTCCTGGGTTCTTGTTTCACGTATGGAAAAGAAAAATCTGTCAGGATTCCATTTTTTGACGACATTTGCAAAGGCTCTTATCGCAAAAGTATAATGCTGTGTTGAAACTGAAAATCTTTCCTTGTCGCTGTCGCGGGATATAAATCTCTCTTCGAGGATTTCATACTGGCTGACAGCTTTTTTTGCATAACTTAGAAACTCCCTTCCGGCATCTGTGAGTGAAATACCCTTATTGCTTCGCTTAAAGATAAGAATTCCAAGCTCTTCCTCAAGCTCTTTGATACTTGAGGACAGTGCGGGCTGTGATATAAAAAGTTTTGTTGCCGCTTCGCGTATGGAAGAAGAAGCGGCAACTTCAATTACATATTTAAGATGGGTAATATTCATAACTGTCTTTCATTTTTATCCCTGCATTTCATAAAATTCTTTTGTTTCATCGATATCATTTACAGGGGGCTTAAGCCCGTCTATAACTATATCATTTTTTTCTGCATAATCCCATAGTGCTGCATGAATTGCCTCTTCAGCCAGAAGCGAGCAGTGGATCTTGACCGGAGGGAGTCCGTCAAGAGCCTCCATCACAGCCTTATTTGTGACCTCAAGAGCTTCCTGTATTGTCTTGCCCTTTACAAGCTCTGTCGCCATGGAGCTTGTTGCTATGGCAGCACCGCATCCGAAAGTCTTGAATTTCGCATCCCTGACGATCTGGTCTTTATCAATATCGAGATACATCCTCATGATATCGCCGCATTTGGCATTGCCTACCGTGCCTACGCCTGAAGCATTTTCAAGCTCACCGACATTGCGTGGATTGGAAAAATGATCTATTACCTTTTTACTGTATTCTGTTACCTGACTCATATTAAAATAATACCTTTCTTTATTTTCAGCCTGCCTTTTTTTCTTTTACGAAATCCTCATAAAGGGGGGACATTGAACGAAGCCTGTCAACGATCTCCTTTAATGAATCAACTGTGTAGTCTATATCCTCATCAGTGATCTCATCCGATATTGTAAGCCTTACAGAACCATGCGCTATTTCATGGGGAAGACCTATGGCGAGAAGTACATGTGAAGGATCGAGTGAACCGGAAGTGCACGCAGAACCGGAAGATGCACATATTCCCTTCTGATCCAGCAATATAAGCAGGGATTCGCCTTCAACAAATCTGAAGCAGAAATTTGCATTATTGGAAAGCCTGCTGTCTAAATCACCATTAACCCTTGAATATGGTATTTCCTCCAGAACTCTTTTGATAAGCCTGTCACGGAGCCTGCTTTCATAAGCTGTTGTCTGTTCGAGCTTTGAAGCTGCTATTTCCACAGCCTTTGCAAAGCCGATGATACCGGCTGCATTTGTTGTACCGGCACGCATACCTCTTTCCTGTGCACCGCCATGTATAAGATTGCTGATCTTCATTCCCTTCCGGATATAAAGGAGACCTACACCTTTTGGTCCGTTAAGCTTGTGCGCACTTGCAGAGAGGAAGTCTATATTCATCTCGTTAACGTCAATGCGGACGTGCCCGAATGCCTGCACTGCATCAGTGTGGAAGTAAATCCCGTGCTTATGTGCGATCTCACCGATTTTTGAAACAGGCTCTATAGTCCCGATCTCATTATTTGCAAACATTATAGATATAAGGATGGTTTCGGGTCTTATAGCTGCTTCGAGCTCGGCAGGATCAACAAAGCCCTTATCATCAACAGGAAGATAAGTTACTTCAAATCCGTGTTTTTCAAGGTATTCACAGGTGTGAAGCACTGCATGGTGCTCAATGCTGCTCGTTATAATATGATTGCCTTTTTTATGTAAGGCATCGGCAACACCTTTTATCACCCAGTTATCGGACTCACTGCCGCCATTGGTGAAAAAGATCTCGTTTTCATTTGCACCTATTGTATCTGCGATTGTCTTTCTTGCATCGGCAACTGACTTTGCAATAGAACCGGAAAATTCATATGCACTGGAAGGATTTCCGTAAAGCTCTGTAAAATACGGCTTCATAGCATCAAAAACTTCCGGTAGTACTTTTGTTGTAGCCGCATTATCCATATATATCATTTTATCCATGAATTCTGCTCCTTTTTTTGAAATCACCTATCGTTCTGATAGGTATTTTATATCTAAATGTCTAGTAAGTCAATAGGTAAAAATTTTATTGCGATAAATTAAAGCTATAACAGGCAATAATAATTTGATAATATGCAAAAACCTGTCCCGATGATAGGATATGTTCAATTCAAAAAACAAAGATGTTATTGTTCACTATCAATGTCATTAACTTAAGCCATTTGAAAAAACTTTTTGCCGAATAAAGCGTCTTTTAAATGCGGTCAAAAAGTGTTTTCAAAGCTTAAGTGAATGACATTGGTTCACTATAACAGCATATCTTATGGAGGAAGGCATGGCTCGAACTATTGAGGAACTTGAAAAAAATCATCCCTGTTTTGGTGGGTGCCGGTTTAATGCCGGAAGGATTCACCTGCCGGTTAGTCCCGGATGCAACATAGCATGTAAGTTTTGCAACAGGGCGATAAATGATGTTGATGAACGTCCGGGCGTCACATCAAAGATTATAAGCCCGGATGAAGCAGGCAGTTTTCTGGATAAAGCACTTGAGCTTGTACCTAATATAAAGGTCGCGGGAATTGCAGGACCGGGAGATACACTTGCTACTGACAGGGCATTTGAAACCTTCAGGAAAATATCGGAAAAGCATCCGGAAATCCTGAAATGCATGAGTACTAACGGACTGTTGCTGGATGAGAAGGCAGATAAGGTTATAGAAACAGGAGTCGATACGCTGACGGTAACGGTAAATGCTGTAGATCCTGAAATAGAAGCAGAGATAAATGATTATATCATCTACCATGACCGGATTTATTTCGGGATTGAAGGAGCTGAGATACTTATTAAAAACCAGCTTTCAGGGATCAGGAAAGTCGCGGCAGCCGGGGTTACGGTAAAGGTCAATACGGTGCTTATACCGGGGATCAATGATGAACATATAGAAGAGATCGCAAAAACCGTTAAAGAGGCAGGAGCGATAATCTACAATATCATTCCGCTGATCCCACAGCACAAATTAAGCCATATAAGCCGTCCGGACTGCAGGCAGATAGAAAAGGCAAGAGCCGAAGCTGAAAAATACATAAAGGTTTTCAGGCATTGTGCACACTGCCGTGCTGATGCGGTAGGGGTTCCCGGCGTTTCAGAATACAGCAGGCAGGTATTTCAGAACAGACTGGTAAATATAAAGGAAACATTTTCACATGGATAATAAAAGATACAGAGTAGCTGCTGCCAGCTCGGATAATTTATGTGTTAATCAGCATTTTGGCAGGGCAGGGAATTTCTTTATCGCTGAAGTTGATGAAGACGGCAATATTTATCCGATAGAGGAAAGAAAAGTGACACCTGTATGCAACAGGGGACAGCATGATGATGCAGAAATCAGAAATGCCGTAGAGGTGCTGTCAGACTGCGAGGTGGTAGTTGCTGCCAAAATAGGATATGGTGCTTCGGAGGAGCTTAAGTCAAAAGGCATACTGGTATTTGAGCTTCCCGGACTGATATGTGATTCTATAAAGAAAATAGATGGATACATTAAGCTGATGAGGGAATTGTATAAATGACTGCTGCAATTCATTTATAAGGTTACAGAAGTCCGCCACGGAGCGGGTTCATTAACAAATAAAATAGAAGAGGAGAAATGAAAAAATGCCAGAGTTAAGACAGATTGCGATCTATGGAAAAGGCGGGATCGGTAAATCCACAACTACACAGAACCTTACAGCGGGTCTCTGTGAGCACGGGAAGAAGGTAATGGTTGTAGGGTGTGATCCGAAAGCAGACTCTACAAGGCTTTTGCTTGGAGGGCTTGCACAGAAGACAGTGCTGGATACGATCCGTGAGGAAGGTGAGGATATCGAGCTTGACAGAATCATGAAGGAGGGCTACGGAGGCACACGATGCGTGGAATCAGGCGGACCGGAGCCGGGCGTAGGATGTGCAGGAAGAGGAATCATAACCTCGATAAACATGCTCGAAAACCTTGGTGCGTATACTGATGATCTCGACTATGTCTTTTACGATGTCCTTGGAGATGTGGTCTGCGGCGGATTTGCAATGCCGATACGAGAGGGAAAGGCAAAGGAGATATACATTGTCGCAAGTGGGGAAATGATGGCGCTTTATGCTGCAAATAATATCTCAAAGGGAATCCAGAGATATGCACGCACCGGTGGGGTAAGGCTCGGCGGCATTATCTGTAATTCGAGAAATGTAGACAGGGAGCTTGACCTGCTGAGGGCTTTTGCAAAGGAGCTCGGAACCAAACTTCTTTACTTTGTTCCAAGAGATAATGTGGTTCAGCATGCGGAAATAAATAAAAAGACAGTCATCGAATACAAACCTGAATCCAACCAGGCTCAGGAATACAGGAATCTTGCGAAGGCAGTCATTGAAAATCAGGATTTCGTGATCCCGAAACCAATGACGCAGGAAAGGCTTGAAGAAATACTTATGGAATATGGAATGATGGAACTCGCTGACGATTACAAGATATGATGAAATAGGAGTGGTTAAATATGGCTATCAATCTATCAAATTCCAATCTTGCAACACGTGAGAACAGGATTGGATCTATCACAGGGTATGTCGGAACACTTAAAGACCTGGCAGAGAAAAGTGAATGTGGAACCCTGAAGGGATGCTCCAGATGCTTCTCGCAGTCGAGCACATGTCTTTCAACCTGCGGACTGAGCCAGCTGGCGGCTATAAGGGACGTGGCGGTAATACACCACGGACCTGCCGGATGCTCTGTGGCCGGGGCTAACTCATATTATATGTCGAGGGTAATGGCAAGGAAGAGAGGGGTTACAAGCAATACGATCTATGTCGGGACAGACATGAACGAGAACGACACGATTTTCGGCTCTACACAGGCTTTAAGGGATATAATCCTCGAAGTGAACAAAAGATATAAGCCAAAGGCGATTTTTGTATCAAGTTCCTGCGCAACGGGAATCATAGGTGAGGACATTGACAGTATTGTTGATGAAGTAAGGGATGAGGTAGGAGTGCCGATAGCGGCAGTTCACTGTGAAGGCTTTAAATCAAGAATATGGGCAACGGGATTCGACATTTCGGATCATGCCGTGCTGCAGGAGATAGTCAGACCTCCCAGAGAAGGCGTTAAAACAAATAAGATCAACTTTAAGAATTTCTTTGAGAGCGCGAGACCTGAGATCATCGAAATGTTTAAGAATTTCGACCTTGAGCCGGTATTTCTTTACTGCAATTCGACAGTAGAAGAGCTTTCACATATTTCCGAAAGTCTTGCAACTACATGTATCTGCGGAACACTGGGAAATTATCTTGGAAACGGACTTGAGGAAAAATATGGCGTGCCATACGTGAGAAGCATTAACCAGTGCGGAATTGCCGGATTTGAAAGCTGGCTCAGGGAAATAGGACGTGTTACCGGCAGGAGCGAAAAGGTTTCAAAATATATAGAAGAGCAGAGGGCAATTTATCTTCCACAGATAGAGGAGGTAAAAAAGGAGCTTAAAGGTCTTACTGCGGTGCTTGGCATGGGTCCGGGCTACACTTTTGAGGTTTCACGAGTATTAAATGAGCTGGGCATCACTGTGAAATGGGCTCTTGCATGGCATTATGACAAGAAATATGAAAATGGTGATGTTCCGCCATCCATGAAATATCTGCTGGATAATGATATCGACTTCGAGGCAAGCGTTGCAGACCAGCAGAATTATGAGGTTATGAATATCTTAAAACGCTATAAGCCTGATATGTACCTTTCAAGACATCCGGGCTCAACGGTATGGGCTATAAAGAACGGCACGCCTGCAATATATGTTGCAGATGAATATATGATATTCGGGTATAAGCATACGCTGGAGTTCGCAAAAACAATAGCTGATACTATCAAAAACAGAAGCTTTGAAGAAAATCTTGCGAAGCGGTCACGCCTTCCTTATACGGACTGGTGGTATGGGCAGAATGTTGACAAATTCCTTGAGGAGGCGAACTGATGGCTAAATTACTTGATAAACAGAGATATAAATGTGCCCTTGGGGCAATGCAGACTGTGCAGGCGATAGAGAGGGCGATCCCCGTATTACATTCGGGTCCCGGATGCGCACAGAAACTGTCAGATACAACGGGAAGCTCAGGATATTTTTCACCGAATATTTTTCCATGCACAAGTATTAACGAGAAGGATGTTGTATTCGGTGGAACAAAAAAGCTTCATTCAACTATAGATAATGCGCTTAAGGTTATTGATGCAGACCTTTATATTGTGCTTACCGGCTGCATACCTGAGATAGTGGGAGATGATTCCGGCGAGATAGTGTCAGAGTTTGCAGATTCGGAAAAACCTGTTCTTTATGCACCCACAGCAGGGTTTAAGGGCAATAATTATAAAGGGCATGAACAGGTGGTAGATGCTATCATAGACCAGTACCTGAAAAAATCAGATTTAAGGGAGGAAGGTCTTGTCAATATCTGGGCAGATGTACCGTATCAGGATTTATTCTGGCTTGGGAATATCAGGGAATTAGAAAGGCTCATCAGTGAGATCGGCCTTACGCCAAACACTATTTTTGGATTCAAGAGGGGAATTAAAAATATAAACCGTATTCCCAATGCCCAGTTTAATCTTCTCATTTCTCCATGGGTCGGACTTTCCAACATGAAAAAAATGGAAAGAAAGCTTGGAATACCATACCTGCATTATCCGACCCTTCCTATAGGTGCTGCGGAAACGAGTAAGTTTCTGCGTGAAGTTGCTGAATTTGCAGGAGTTGAAGATGAAAAGGTTGAAAAAGTCATTAAAGAGCATGAGGACTATTATTATTACCTCATTGAAAGATATGCAGACTTATTCCTCGAAAACAGAGTCATCAACAAGCAGTTTAGTGTTGTGGCAGATGCACAATATGCCCTTGGGATTACTAAATTTCTGGTTAACGATCTAGGGCTTGTTCCGGCAAAGCAGTTCATCACGGATGATACGCCGAAAAACCACAGGGAGAGGATTTCAGAGGAATTTAAAAAGCTCAATTTCGGCATTACCGCGGAGGTTGCCTTTGAAACAGACGGACACAGGATACATGAAGAGATCAGGAATCATGATTATCATGGATATCCCCTTATCCTCGGCGGCTACTATGAGAAAGAGGTTACGGAAAGTCTCAAAGGGAATTTCCTGAATATTTCATGGCCGGTTCAGGACAAGGTCGTATTTGATGATTTTTATGCCGGATATACCGGAGGGATAAGGCTTATCGAGGATATCTATACCATTGCGGTACAGAGGTTTAATTAAGGGTATTGCTTATGGCTTATAAAATAGCAGTTGGGACATCAGACGGAATAAATATCGATCTGAAATTCGGGGAAATAAAGCAGATAAATATCTATGAAGCTGATGGAAATAAATACAGGCTTATTGAAAAACGTGAAATTTCAGAGCTGAACGCACAGAAATGCGGAAATTACACAGGAGAATCAGGAAAGTCAGCAGGGAACAATAATTGCGGCAGCGGTGGATGTGGAAATGGCAGCGGATGCTCCGGTCCATCGGAGGTATCGGAGAGGGTTGATCTGATATCTGACTGCAGATGTCTTGTCTGCAAGAAAATCGGCTTTCAGGCACAGAAACAGCTTGAAAGAAAAGCAATCTCGTATTTCGATGTAACATGCAGTGTTTCTGAAGCCTTGGGAAAAATAACGGACTATTATGAAAAAATAGAAAAGAGAAAAGGCGGGATAAAAAATGGCTAAAATAAACAGATCTATAGCAGAGCTTGTCGGAAAAACACCGTTGCTGGAGCTTGTGAATTTTGAAAAGAAGCATGACCTGAAAGCAAGGATACTTGTAAAGCTCGAATATTTCAATCCGAACCAGAGTGTAAAGGACAGGATAGCGCTTGCAATGATCGAGGATGCTGAGAAAAAGGGACTTTTGAAACCAGGATATACAGTTGTAGAAACAACCAGCGGAAATACAGGCATAGGGCTTGCTGCGATCGCGGCAGCTAAAGGCTATAAATTCAGAGTCTATGTGCAGGATAACGTAAGTCAGGAAAGATTTCAGGTCATTCAGGCATTCGGTGGAGAGACGATAAAGCTTTCAGAAGAGCCTGCCATTGCAGAAGTGCTCGAAGCGACAAATGGGGACTTCGTTGCTGCGATAGCTGCCCTGAGGGATAAGGTTCTTTCTAAAGAGAAGGATATATATTTTGTGGATCAGGTTTCAAATCCGGCAAATCCTGCCATACATGAGGCAACAACAGGCCCGGAGATATGGGAGGATACGGATGGCAACGTCGATATATTCGTGGCAAATGTTGGAACGGGTGGAACTGTGTCGGGAACCGGAAAATATCTTAAGAGTAAAAATCCGAATATAAAGATTGTCGCAATTCAGCCGGGTCCCGGTTCTCTTCCAAGTGAAGAAAATCCTGAACCGGACGAGATAACAGGTGTTCACCCGTTTGAAGGAATACCTGCGGAAAGAGTTCCTGCCACGATGAACCTTGATATATATGATGAAAAATTTGAGGTGGAAACCTGGCAGGCTTATGAGGCAGCAAGGGAAGTCGCCAGAAGCGAGGGAATACTTGTGGGAACTTCATCAGGAGCTGCCATCCATGCAGCGGCAGAAATCGCAAAAAGACCGGAGAATGAAGGAAAGACAATAGTTGCCGTATTGCCGGACACAGGACTTAGGTATCTTTCCACAGGGCTTTTTAAATGACATCAGATTTCTTTAATAAATAAGGTGAAAAAAGTGATTAAATATTCAGGTGTAAGGGAGAGCCGTCCGGGAAGATTAAATGATCTTGGGACAACAGGGGCGGAAGTTGAAGAAAATTTCAGAAAAGGGTGTCTGAAAAGGGCTGACAGGAGCTTTGCACAGGGACTTCAGTGCCAGCAGATAAACAGTATGGCCGCACTTATGTCTCTTGAAGATTCTGTTTTTATTTCTCATTCACCCCAGGGTTGTGTCGGATGCTCTATAATGGCTGTCGACATGTACAGGGTCGGGCAGATTCACAGGGGAATAAAAAACGTAAAAAATCCAAGGATCATCGTAACAAATATCGACCAGAAAAGCGTTGTTTTCGGTGGAGAGAAGAAACTGAGGGATTCAGTCAGGAAGGCTGTTGAAAGATATGCACCTAAGCTTATTTTCGTGTATGCCTCATGTGCTTCGGGAATAATAGGAGATGATATTGATGCCATTTCATCCGATCTGCAGTTGGAATATCCTGACACGATCATCATTCCCATTCATTGCGAGGGCTTTAAGTCAAAGATATGCGCATCAGGTTTTGACGCGGCTTTCATTTCGATCAATAAATATATACTTAAGGGAGTAAAAGTCCCTAAGGAAAAAAATCTGGTCAACCTCTTTGCACCCACGACGGTAAGCTATGCAGATCAGAAGGAAATGGAAAGAATGCTTACGCTTATTGGTGCAGAGGTAAATTACATACCGTTTTACAGTTCACTGGAAAAGATCAGAAGGATACCTGCCGCAACGGCATCGACTTCCATATGTAAGGTATTTGCGGATGAATTTATGAAAACTCTTTGGGAAGACTATGAAATTCCATATTCACATACTGTAATGCCTATCGGAATCAGAAATACCGATAAGTGGTACAGAGGTATAGCAAAGATCCTTAATAAAGAAGATGAAGTCGAGGAGATAATAGCAAAGGAACATGAAAGAATTGAGCCACTTGTTGCGAAACTCAGGGAGAGGCTTCAAGGCAAAAGGGTATTTATCTGCGGTGGAACGGGAAGGTCTTTTGCAGCAGCTGCATTGATTGATGATTTTGGAATGGAGCTTGTCGGACTTGAAACTCCTACATACGATGATGATGCACAGTCTGATATTGAATATCTCAATGGAATCCACAAAAACTATGTTGTGGATATTGCGAACATGCAGCCGTTTGAACAGGTTAATCTGGTAAATAAACTTAAACCGGATGCGTTCATAGGTGTTCCTGAATGGGCAGCAAAGCTTGGGATACCTACAACTCATGTTCTCGATGGAAAGAGACCGACTATGGGATATGATGGTCTGCTTTTCCTCGGAAATAAGATCGCAGACCAGCTTCAGAACCCGGGATTTAATAAAAAACTGGCTCAGCATGTACGGCTTCCGTACAAAGATTCATGGTATGGTGAGGATGCATTTAAATACATAACAGGAAAGGATGCTTGATCATTATGTCTGAAATTATGGAGAATCCAAAAGGCGGATGTGTCCTTGCCGGAATTAATTCCGTACTTGGTGCTATAGACAGGGTATGTCCTGTATATCATTCAGGACCCGGATGCTGTATGCAGACAACAGCAGCTGATCAGGGACAGTCCGGACATAAAAACTCCTGCTTTTTAAGCGGTGTATCACTTCCTTCGAGCAATATGCTTGAAAAGGAAGTAGTATTTGGAGGTTTGGATAAGCTTAAGTCTACTATTAAAGGTGCATTAGAAATAATCGATGCTGATGCATATTTCGTCCTGACAGGATGCACGGCAGGGATAATAGGTGATGATGTCGTAAGCGTTGCGGAAGAGTTCAGGGAACAGGGTTACGAAGTCTATGCCATAGACACACCTGGATTCGCAGGAGACAGCAACCTGGGTTATGAGATTGTCTGGAATAATTTGATAGACAATGTCATAGAGGAGCCGTCGGAAAAGGATGATAAGCTTGTAAATATTTTTGGAATAATTCCATATCATGATCCTTTCTGGAGCGGCTCACTTGAGGAAATTGCCAGAATCCTTTCCGGACTTGGACTGAGGGTAAATACATTTTTTACCGGACACCAGAATATAGAAACAGTCAAAAAATGTTCCAATGCGGCATTGAATATCATTGTGAATCCCTGGCTGTTTAAGGGACCGGCGGAAAAATTTGAAAGGAAATTCGGAGTTCCGTACGTAAGGATTCCGGGATTATTTATCGGAGCAACAGATACAACGGAATTCATAAGAAAAGTCGCGGATGCCATGAAACTTGACAGGCAGAAGACCGAAGACTATATCAGGGCAGAAGAAGACTATGTATATAATTACCTTGCACAGGCAATAGGTGTTGTGAGCTGGAAAAGGTTTGCTGTTGTGGCAGATGCAAATAATGCAGTAGGCATTACGAGATATCTCGCTAATGATTACAGCTTTACACCTGTTCTTGTGATAATTACGGAACCCATATTCAGGCAGGAGGATAAAGAAAGGATCGTTTCTGAAATAAGCAGGCTGGAATATGCTTCCCCGCCAAAAGTTATTTTTGAAACTGACCAGTATGAAATAAACAGAGCCATACGTGAAGAGGAAAATGAGATCACCCTGCTGCTTGGAAGCAGTAATGAAAGGGAGGTTGCCCTGGAAAAAGATATCCAGTTCATACTTGCATCATTTCCGATGAATGAGAGGCTGGTGTTTAACAGGACATATGCCGGCTACAGGGGAAGCCTGACATTTACGGAAGATATTTATGATAATAACTGATCCTAAGCATCACGGAATCAGTTCGTATTAGAAGAGGAGGACATCAGATTATGAAAAAATTCGGGAAAATCGCAGCGGTTACATTAGGTACATCAGTTGTTTTATCATCAATCCTCACTGGCTGCGGTAGCAGGGCGGATGTTGTAAAAGCTGCAGGAAATGACAGCACCGGGGATGTAAAGAAGGTCGTTATAGGTTCAGGAGTAAGTTATAATCCGTACTGCTATCTGGATGAAGACGGTAATGCTGTAGGCTACGAGTATGATGTGCTTAAGGAAATAGATGAACTGCTCCCACAGTATGAGTTTGAATATCAGTCAATGGCATTTGACCAGCTTGTTCTTTCACTTGAATCAGGTAAGATAGATCTTGCAGCACATCAATATGAATACACTAAGGAAAGAGAAGAGAAGTATCTGTTTTCGAATGAGTCTTACACATCTTACATTACTTACCTTGCAGTGCTGAAAGATGATACGGCGACTTCCCTGGAGGATCTTGCCGGGGAGAAGATAAGAACCGGCGGCTCGACAAGTGCAACAGCCCAGATCCTGACGAACTGGAATGAGGAACATCCCGGACAGGAGGTCGAGCTTGTATTTGCAGAGGACAGTTCTGATGAAGAGGCAGCGGCAGCATTAAAATCCGGTGCTTCCAGAGCTACAGTCCTTAAAAAGAGTGACGTAACGAAAATGAACAAAAATTTCAGTGATGACGGAGAAGACTGGCTTAAATCAGTAGGAGAGCCCATCAATAACTCAAAAACCTATTATCTTTACAGAAAAGATGAAACTGAGCTGAGGGATGCAGTTGACGGCGCATTGAAAACGTTAAAAGAGAATGGTACTTTGTCAGAGCTTGCGATCAAATGGGTTGGTTATGACGTTACCGAAGAGGAATAGGATATGGGAAATTATTTCAGTTCTGAAAGGTTTCTCGTTGTTTTTCCAAAAGTCCTGTCAGCTATCGGGGTGAATTTCAGGATAGTGTTCGTTTCAATGTTTTTCGGGACTTTACTTGCAGTTTTTGTAGCTCTGGTAAGGCTGAAAAAGATACCGGTATTGAGCTTTTTTGTAAGTGTATATATTTCATTCATGAGAGGTACGCCGCTTCTTGTACAGATGATGATCGCTTATTATGGGATTCCATTTCTGCTTGGCGGGATTTTCCAAAATCTTTTCATGATAAACCTTAACCGTCTTGATGCAGTGATATTTGTTGAAATTGCAATAATACTGAATGAGGGAGCTTTTCTTGGAGAGATTTTCAGGGGTGCGATAAATGCGATTCCGAAAGTCCAGAGCGAGGCTGCATATTCGATCGGAATGACAAAGACACAGAGTTTTTTCAGGATAGTGCTCCCACAGGCTTTTAAATTGGTAATACCGTCTTACGGAGTTGATCTGGTCGGAGTGTTTCAGAATACATCACTGGTATTTACACTGGGGGTCGTTGATCTTCTGGGAAAGGCAAAAACGCTTGGGGCTGCAAGCGGACATGTTCTTGAAGGATATATTGCGGCAACGGTCATATATATTTCATTCAGCCTGCTGCTGAAGGCTTTTTTCTATTTGTTGGAAAGGAAGGTGTACAGTTATGGAATTTAAGACGGAGGCCTTTCTGGAATCTTTTCTGTCAGCAGTCAGATATATTCCCGTTACTATTGAACTTTCGGCAGTAACGTTCATAGTCAGTCTTATTCTGGGGGCGGTCATTGCAACTGTCAGGCACTACAGGGTGAAGGTTCTCTCTCAGCTTCTGGCATTTTTTGTAACAGTATACATGGGGATGCCAATGATGGTCGCACTGGTGCTTTATAACCTTATTTTTATGACCTGCTATCCGGATTTTGCCGGCAGATTCGGGATAAAAATCCCCATCAGCGAAATCAATCCGATCTTTATAGGCTTTTTTGCCCTGATACTTGGATATACCTGCATTTTAAGTGAGGCGGTAAGGGGCGCATACAAGGGCGTTGCAAAGATTCAGTTTGAAGCCGGCTACAGCATCGGACTGACAAAGTTTCAGACTTTAAGGAGGATAATCCTGCCGCAGATGATACCTATACTTCTGCCGGGGATTCAGAATTCGATGATAGGTCTTTTGAAGGCATCCAATCTTGTCAGCGCCATATCCGTAATAGAGGTCATGAATGGAGCTCTGCTTCCGAGCGTGAGGTATTACAGTTATCTCGAAGCTTATGTTGCAGCCGCACTTGTTTACTGGATGATAGGAATAGTTATTGAGCTTATCGCGCATTTTACTGAAAAAAGAATTGAAAATTACAAGGAGGTGAACTGCCGTGATAGAGCTAACCGGGGTAAAGAAATGCTTTGGCAGACATGAGGTTCTGAAAAACGTATCCATAAAAGTCGAAGATGGAGAGGTTGTCGTTATACTGGGAGCAAGCGGTTCAGGAAAGACTACTTTTTTAAGATGTATCAATTTCCTTGAAAAAGCGGAAGAAGGAACCATGAAGTTTGGAACTAAATTTATAAATTTTAAGAATGCGGCGAAAAAGGATATCCTTTATATCAGACGGCATTCGGCGTTCGTATTTCAGAATTACGGATTGTTTGCCAATAAGACAGCCTTGCAGAATGTAATGGAAGGACTCACGCAGGTTCAGAAGAAAACGAAAGCCGAAGCAGAAAAGATCGCAAAGGAAACACTTGACTGGGTTGGGCTTGCTGACAGATATGATTATTATCCGTCGCAGTTATCAGGCGGGCAGCAGCAGAGAGTCGGAATTGCGAGAGCTATAGCACTGAAACCGGAGGTCATACTCTTTGATGAGCCTACGTCAGCACTTGATCCGGAACTTGTCGGGGAGGTGCTTGATCTGATAAAGAAAGTGGCAAAAATGGGAATAACGATGATAGTGGTCACGCATGAAATGTCATTTGCCCAGGATGTCGCAGACAAGGTTATCTTTATGGATGATGGTGTGGTCGTTGAGGAAGGAAAACCTGACGAGATCTTTGTCCATCCAAAAGAAGAAAGGACAAGACAGTTCTTAGCAAGGATTATATCCCTTGAACCTATGTATAATATATGAGTTGCCCGACAAATGGGTAATTATGATTGAAAGCGTTAGCAAACCCCCATCTCAGATGGGGGTTTGCTAACGCTTTTAAATAGATTTCCTAAAGACAAATGCGAACATAGTTGAGGGAAATGCACTCAGGATTGCCTGGGAAGATACTTGTTTTTGGAACAACTAATTTCCCTGGCCTTCCCCAACTGATGAGCAGAAAGTAAGAATAGAGAATAATTGAAACGCAACACCAGTGAGCATGTATGATATAATATTCATAATAATATACAGATAGTGCAAACGGATATTTGAATGAAATATTCAGAAAATAACATGCGCCATTAGAGGGAGGCATATCGTAATGAGAAGAACGGTAGGACTTGGGATACAGGATTTTGAAGACACTATTAAGAGCAGGAATTTTTATATAGATAAGACAAAGTTTATATCGGAATGGTGGAAGGGAAATGACGAAGTAACACTGATAACCCGTCCGCGCCGTTTTGGTAAGACTCTGATGTTGAGTACGGTTGAGAAGTTTTTTTCCATAAGGCAGGAAAACAGCAGGGAGCTTTTTAATGGGCTGGAAGTTTCAAAGGATTCCACGATGATGCAGGAATGTGGGAAATGGCCGGTGCTGTTTATATCATTTGCAAATGTTAAATCAGGCAGTTACGAAGATGCTATAGGACAATTTAATTGGATATTGACTGAACTGGCATTACGTATGGGATTCTTGAAGGAGGGCATGTCTGACAAGGATTTAGAGTTCTATGACAATATCTCATATGATATGGATGTGAGAACAGCGGGACAGTGCTTAAATACCTATTGCCGCTGGTTAAGTGATCACTATGGAAAAAAGGTCATAATACTTATCGACGAATACGACACTCCGATGCAGGAAGCATACGTAAACGGCTATTGGGATAAAATAGTAGAGTTCATGAGAAATATGTTCAATGGGACTCTGAAAACCAACCCATATCTGCACAAGGCTCTGCTTACAGGAATAACACGGGTGAGCCGTGAGTCACTTTTTTCAGATCTGAATAACCTGAAAGTGATCACTAATTCATCAGAAAAGTATGCTGACTGTTTTGGCTTCACTGAAAAAGAAGTTTTTGATTCCCTTGACGAGTATGGCTATTCTGAAGAAAAAGAAGAAGTAAAGAAATGGTACGATGGGTTTAAATTTGGAAATACAGAGGGGATTTATAATCCATGGTCAATAATATCTTTTCTTCAGGAGGGAAAATACCAGTCATACTGGGCGAATACAAGCTCTAATTCCCTTGTGTCGAAGCTCGTAAAAGAGGGGGATGGTGAGATCAAGAAATCCTTCGAGACCCTGCTGAACGGTGGGATAATAGAGACCACGATTGATGAGCAGCTTGTTTTCGGGGAAATGTCAAAAAATAAAAACGCAGTCTGGAGCCTCTTGCTGGCAAGCGGATATCTGAAGATCGTATCGGCGGACCTGCCGGATTCGAGATACAGGCTCAGGCTGACAAACTTTGAGGTCAAAAGCTGTTTTAACCTCATGGTGGAGAGGTGGTTTGAAAACGCAGGGGAGAATTACAGCTATTTCGTAAAGGCACTGCTCGAATGCAATATAGATGACATGATGGACACGCTCACGGAAATATGCGAAAGCATGATAAGCTCTTTCGATGGCAGTGGGAAATCTGCACCGGAGAATTTTTACCACGGGCTTGTAATTGGACTGCTGGTGGAACTGCGTAATAGCTATGAGGTCAAGTCAAACCGTGAGAGCGGACTCGGAAGGTATGATGTGATGCTCCGTCCGAAGGATAAAAACAATAATGCGATAATAATCGAATTCAAATCAAAAAGACGGAGTGAAAAAGATAAAAGCCTCGAAGAGCTTGCAGACAAGGCTCTAAAACAGATAGAGGATAAGAAATATGAACAGGAGTTGCTCTCGGCCGGCTATCCAAAGGATAAAATAAAAAAACTTGCCTTCGTGTTTGAAGGAAAAGAGTTACTGATAAAAAAAGCCGAATAAAATGATGTCAGAGCCAAAAGTCATTATGCTCTGTGATAACCAGTTACTATTCAGTTAGTAGCCAGCACTTTGCTGCTGGCTACGTAAGAACATGAAGTGGGAGTGAGGGGCACCCTTTTTGCGTAGCAAAAAAATTAAATGGTGCCCCGAATGTTGCAATTCAGTTGACAGCTTGGCTGACAACTGAATTGCAACGATAACCAAAAGTTATCGCAGGGCATAAGTTTTTATTACTGTACAATTACCTAGTGCTGTGCTAGGATATATTCAACACAGAAATGAGAAAACATTGTAACTATTCAGCAGCGCGAAGCTACCTGAACAGTTACAAAACATTTATACAGGAGGTAATTCAGTATGAGTAATATAAAGAACAGTGCATTGGAACTTATCGGGGGAACACCTTTACTTAAGATTAGCAGATATGCAGAAAAGAGAGAGATCAGGGAAGCGACGGTCCTTGCAAAGCTGGAGTACCTGAATCCGGCAGGATCAGTCAAGGACAGGATCGCGCTTGCAATGATCGAGGATGCAGAAAAGAAAGGATTGTTAAAGCCGGGAGCAACAATTATTGAGCCTACCAGCGGAAATACAGGAATAGGACTCGCAGCTGTTGCAGCTGCAAAGGGCTATAAAGCTATTCTCACGCTGCCTGATACAATGAGTGTTGAGAGAAGAAATCTCCTCAGGGCTTATGGAGCAGAGCTTGTGCTCACGGAAGGCGCAAAGGGAATGAAGGGCGCTATTGCAAAGGCTGAGGAATTAAATAAAGAAATAGAAGGTTCAGTGATCTTAGGACAGTTTGTAAATCCTGCAAATCCGGCAGTGCATAAGGCCACAACCGGACCCGAGATCTGGGAGCAGACAGATGGAAAGCTCGATATCTTTGTGGCAGGTGTAGGTACGGGCGGAACTATCACAGGTATCGGTGAATATCTGAAATCCAAGAATCCGGACATCAGGATCGTTGCAGTTGAGCCTGATGGAAGTCCTGTACTTTCAGAGGGAAAATCAGGAGCCCATAAGATTCAGGGAATCGGTGCAGGATTCGTTCCGGATGTACTTAACACAAAGGTATATGATGAAATAATAAGGATCACAAATGAAGATGCTTTTGCAGAGGGACGTACATTTGCAAGGTCAGAGGGCATCCTTGTGGGAATTTCCTCCGGTGCTGCATTAAAGGCTGCAGAGCTTCTTGCAAAACGTCCTGAAAACAAGGGCAAGACCATAGTAGCACTTCTGCCTGACTCAGGAGACAGATATCTTTCAACACCTCTTTTTAGTGACTGAGAGGAATATCCGTAACTGTTCGGGGTACAATGTCATTAAATTAATGACACTGGTACCTAAACAGTTACAACACTTTTTATTATGAACAGTTCCTTAGGCGAGGGCGTTGATTATGGGAAAATACGATTTTGATAAAATTATAGACCGAAGGGGAACTGCCTGTATAAAGTACGATGGAAGGCGAAGAATGGGAAGGGACGATCTGCTCCCTATGTGGGTTGCGGATATGGACTTTGAGCTTCCGTCTGAAATAAAAGATGTATTACATGCAAGAGTGGATCATGGGATTTTTGGATATACCGATCCGGATGATGCATATTTTGAAACCCTGGATAAATGGTTCCGGAAAAGATATAAAACCCCGATAAAAAAAGAATGGCTGGTGATAACACCCGGAATTGTCTATGCCATTGGGATTGCAATAAGGGCAGTAACTGAGAAGGGTGAGTCAGTTCTTATACAGGAGCCTGTTTATTATCCGTTCAGAGAGATAGTCGAAGATAACGACAGAGTATGTGTTTCAAATGACCTCGTATATATAAATGGAAGATATGAGATAGACTTTGAAGACCTCGAGGAAAAATTAAAGAGACCTGAACTTAAGCTGATGGTGATATCGAGTCCCCATAATCCTGTTGGAAAAGTGTTCACAAGGGCGGAGCTTGAAAAAATTTCAAGACTCTGCCTTGAAAATAAAGTTGTGCTTTTTGCCGATGAAATACACTGTGACTTCATTTTCAAGGGCAGGGAATTTACACCATTTTTAAGTCTGGGCAGGGAAGATACCGGGAACGTGATAGTGGCAACCTCTCCTGCGAAGTCCTTTAATATCCCTGGTTTCCAGATTTCAAATATTCTGATACCGGATAACGGGCTGAGATTAAAGTTCCGCAGACAGAACTCGGCAGCCGGTTACAGCCAGCCTAATCTCATGGGACTCACTGCCTGCAAAGCGGCCTATGATTTTGGCGGGGAATGGCTGGATGAGCTTAAAGATTATCTGGAGGGTAATTTATGCTTCCTCCGTGATTATCTAAGGGATAACATACCGGATGTAAAGCTTGTGGAGCCGGACGGAACTTATCTTTTATGGCTGGATTTCAGTCAGGTAACGAATGACAGGACAGAGCTTAGGGATCTGATAGTGGAAAAGGCAAGGCTCTGGCTTGATGCAGGAAGGATATTCGGAGGAAATTCAGACCTGTTTGAGCGGATAAATATAGCAGTTCCAAGGGCAGTACTGAAAGAAGCACTGGAAAGACTAAAAGTAGCTATTCAGCAGCGCGAAGCACTTGCTGCTGAGTGACTGCCCAATAACCCAAAGTAGCAAAAGTGCCGCCCCGAAATTTCAATGCCGATAGGCCTCGGGGCGGCTTAACTGTTCAGGGTACCTGAAAAGTTACGACTAAAAAATGCATTGGAGGATCATAAAGAGTGAGCTGGGATGTAAGCATTGAAACGAAGTGTCAGGGGATGAATCTTGATATAGAAGATAAATATCACGCAATAAGTTTCCCTATATATCAGACGGCAACCTTTTCAAGAAGCAGGCTGGGAGAGACCAGCGGCTTTGATTATACGAGACAGTCGAATCCTACAAGAAGCCAGTTGGAAAGTGTTGTGGCAGGGCTGGAAAATGCAGATTCTGCAATAGCTTTTGCCAGCGGCATGGCAGCGATCACTGCAGTACTGAATCTTTTTGAACCGGGGGATCATATATTGGTAGATGTTGATCTTTATGGCGGTTCGGTACGGCTTTTTAATGATGTCTTTCACAGATACGGAATAGAGTTTGAGACAATTGACTGCAGCAGCGGGAATGTGGAAGACTATATCAGGGAAAACACAAAGGCTGTTTATCTGGAGACACCGACTAATCCGATGATGCATGTGACAGATATTGAGGAGTTGTCAGAAAAACTCAGGGGAAAAGGAATACTGCTGATCGTTGATAATACGTTTCTTTCGCCGTATTTTCAGAACCCACTTGATCTCGGGGCGGATATAGTGATTCACAGTGGAACGAAATTTATCGGAGGACATCATGACACCATAGGCGGTTTTGTAGCTGTAAATGATGAAAAGCTGGATGAACGTATCCGTACAACTCTTAAGACCACAGGCGCCGGGCTTGCGCCTTTTGACAGCTGGCTATTGCTGAGGGGGATCAGGACACTGGCGGTCAGGATGGAGAGGGCAGCCGGGAATGCCCTTAAACTTGCAGAATATTTTGAAAAGTCACCTTATGTAACTAAGGTAATATATCCTGGTCTGGAAAGTCACAGCGGATATGGGATAATGAAAAAGCAGGCGCGGGGATTCGGGGCAATGATAAGTTTTGAAGTCCCTTCCCGTGAATTTGCAGTAGAAGTCCTTAATAACGTTGAGCTGATATATTTTGCAGAAAGCCTCGGAGGAACCGAGACCCTGATCACATATCCCATAACCCAGACCCATGCAGAGCTTCCTAAGGAACTACTTGAAAGGAACAATATAACAGACAGACTTTTGAGACTCTCTGTCGGGATCGAGGGCATTGATGACCTTATAAAAGAATTTGACAGGGTATTTAGGATCGCAGACGAAAAAACAAGTAATTGAATTCATATATCCCTTGGAGAAGATTTTCTCCGGGGGATATTTTATATTGAATATTCATTCGGTGGTTGAATATAAGTCATGGTCATGCGATAATTATACTCAATAACGGAATTAAATTCTGATTCTGATATCAATAATCCTGTAACAGAATTTATCAGAAATAAAACATGTGTTTAAAGAGGGGGGTTTATTTATGAGGAAAAGAATTTTAACTTTACTAATGGTTTCAGCTATGACGATTTCAACTGCCGGATGCGGTGCGGGAAGTTCTGCAGGCAATGTAGGACAAAAGCCGGGTGAGATTCCGACGGAGGCTTCGACAGAGATTTCGGAGGCAGCTTCAGAGACGGCTTCAACGGAAAGCAGTGTGGAAACGGAAGGGACGGAATCTTCCGGAGTGTCAGAAACACCTTCAGAGGCATCGGATGAAATGCTTAAGGAAATAGCGGAGGAAAATGCACCTGACATTGATATTTCAGGATGTGATACCTTTACGCAGATTGTTGATAAGAAGCTTACAGACGGCATGGGATATGCCAATGAAAAAATCGGTGATACCGATGTGCTTCTTGTAAGCAGCGGAACTTATGATAATCTTGATGGGAATATTGCGGCAATCGATGCGGCAGTTTTTGCTTATGATAAGGATGGAGTTCCCTTTGAAGTTGGAAAAGTTACTGCGGGAGGCACGGCATATCCTCTTGCTGTCAAGGATGGCATATTATATGTAGGAAGCAATCACTGGGGCATTAAATATACGATTAAGGACGGCAGTCTTGTTATTGCTGAAAAGGCAGCGGTTGAATATGATACGGATGGAAATGAAAACTATTTTTATGAGGCAGCTGACGGGGCAGAAGGAGATCCTGAGACAAAATTCCAGGATTTCTTTAATGAGATCGGAGAGGCAACAGTTATAAATTTCCAGCCGGTCGGGGAGGTTACCCTGGATGCAGATAACTCTGACCAGACCTTTGAGGGAGCGAAAGTAAGCTATCTCGGTCCACAGGGAACTTATACAGAAGAGGCTGCACAGCTTTTTTTTTATGATACAGACGATTTCCTTCCGGAAGAAACTGTAGACGATGCGATAGAGGATGTTGTAAATGGTGATGCTGATTATGCAGTGATTCCGCAGGAAAATACATTGGGCGGGGCTGTGACAAATTATGTGGATGCCCTTATCAGGCAGGATCAGGCGTATGTCGTGGGAGAAGTCATTTTACCTATAAGCCAGACACTGATGGGGATTCCCGGGAGTTCACTGAAAGATATACGCACTGTCTGCTCTCATGCGCAGGGACTGGCTCAAAGCGCAGAGTGGAGAAAAGAGAACCTTCCGGATGCAGAAACAGAGGAGAAGGAAAGCACAGCCGCTGCAGCTAAATATGTATCTGAAACAGCTGATAAATCTGTTGCTGCAGTTGCGGCACCCGGTGCGGCAAAACTATATGGACTTACTGTTCTTGCAGAAAATGTACAGATAACGGATACAAATAAAACCCGCTTTTATGTCCTGTCAACGAAGCCGCTTAATGATACGGGGAAAACCCGTGCAGTGCTTGTAGCAACCTGTGGGGCAGAGCAGATAGATGATATTATTGTGGAGCTTCATGATACAGGATTAGAATTTGTGTCGATTCATGACAGACCGGAAGGCAGCAAACTCGGGATGTATAATTACATCATTGAAGTTGCCGGTGAAAATGGGATCACAGAGGATGAAATAAAAATTATCGAAGGTATTGATAATGTCCGTTATCTTGGCAGTTTCGATCCTGTTGAAAAATGAATATTATGGTTACTTTTATGGAAAGCTTGTAATTTTTGATATGAATATGGCATTTATGAAAAAATATTTGACACTGGTGCTCTGTCTTGTTTTTTTATTTTTCCCGGCAGAAGATCTTTATGCAGAAGATGAAGACCTGCGGCAATATGCACACGGAGTCAGCTATATAGAAAATCCGCAAAAGGGACTGGGTTATATCATATGGTCTGATGCATATAAAAAGGGAATTGCAAAAGATGGAAGCTGGACACATGATGTCTATTCCGCCAAAATAAAACTGAAAAATCCAAAAATCAGGAAAGTACGGAGGATCGTCAGGGCAGATGAGGCTCAGGAACCGGCAAGTGCAGCATCAACGGATGACGGAAATATCATCGTAACCTTTGAAGATGGAAACGACGCAGGTGACTATGAACTTGCCCAGAGATTTGTGATCTTAAACAGCAAATTAAAAAAAATAAAAAAGTATCCGCAGACAATAGCATTGGGCGGACATTCGGGACATGCTGTAAGCACGGGTAACCACCATCTGGTCTTTTGGAGTGAAGGATGGGTTCAGGGTGGCGGAGTAGACGGACTTGGAAGCGGAGATGATCTTTATCTGACATCAATGGATTCTGACGGCGAAAACATGCATACCATAGAAGTAAGTAAAAGTGAAAAATACAGGGACTGGTGGCCGCTGGCAGCAGCCTCTGACACGAAAGCGCTGCTTGTATGGCAGCGTTATGTGGATGGTGAGGACTATGCTGAAATAAAATTCGACATTTACGATCCCACGAGCGGGAAGTTAAAGAGCCGTTCAGAAAACTCAAGGGAGAATGACCTGTCAGACATCAGGGCAAGATATTATTGTTATAATGTCGCGTATTTAGAGAAAAGCAGGCTTTTTGCCCTGAATATATCCTGTGAGGACGGTGGTGGAGTTATCCTTCTGATCGATGAGGAAGGAAGGGTTAAGAAACGTATCAGCGGATGTGGATCGTTTGTAAGGGAAGCTGCTCCGGCAGTCATAGAAAAAGATAAAACGGAATTATACTATCCTGTTGGGAATGATCAGGTAGAATGTGTCAGCCTTGACTCGGATTACAATGCTGCACACAGCTTTTATTCTACAGGCTTTAACTGGTCATATTGCGGTACGGCAGGATTTGTTGACAGCAATGGCAAGGTCTGGTTTGCGGCACTTGATACCGACCATTTCAGAAAGGGAAAGAAGAGCCTGAAACTTATTGGAATTGTTCATGATGCATGATCGGTTTTAAAATAACATTGCCAGTGTGATGACATATTCACGATTTGATTAAGGAACTGTCGATGTAACTATTCAGCAGCGCGAAGCACTCGCTGCTTTGGGTTACTATCTACAGTTCCTAAAGGTGAACGGGTCAGTACACTGGCTGGCATGTGTAAAATGTCTGCGATTACATATTGTATTTTATGACCATCTGATCCACAAAACTGCTAAGAGCCGTATTTGCTGCATCAAGGGCAGACTGGTTAAATTGTTTGACTGCCGCACTTTTTTCCAGATTTATCACATTACTGGTCAGATTTTTCCAGATGGCAAGATCCTGCTGATCAAGGTATGATGCATCAAAATTTTCGCAGGTTCCTCCGGAAACCTGTCCAAGTTCATCAATTGTAAGTTCCATGTCTTTTAAGTTTTTCATAAACACCCTCCGTGTGATAAACAATTAATTTATGATTCCGGGAGGATTGTGGGAGTGCGAAGCACGAAACAATCCTCCCGGAATCATTTTGCACTATAACCATTTATACGTCAGGTGCAGATTAAAGGTATAATTTTTTTTTAAATATTTTCCCCCTTGAAGAATTTTTTTCAAGGGGGAAAGGAATAAGATTTGTTTTTTTTAGAATTTGAAGTAGCTTATTTCCGAATTAAGGCTGTTGGCAAGTGTCTTTAACCGTTCTGTTGCTTCCGATATGCTCTGGAATGTATTGCTGAGTTCCTGTGTTGCAGCATTTGTTTCCTCTGCTGATGCGGCATTTTCCTCAGAAATTGCAGAAAGATCCTCGATCATGGATGACAGATTGGATTTCGCCTCATTAAGGGAATTTACCATATCGGATATTTCATTGGAACTTTCAGAAACGCTCTTGACAATCTTTGCCATTTTTTCCATATGCATCCTGGTAGATTCAAGCTGTTCTGACTGTTTGGAAAAATTATCATTCAGGCTTTCCATAACCACTACGGACTTATCGGAGTTATAAAGTAAATTTTAGCTTAACGTAGGCGAAAACCCGCAGGCTCGCCTGTGGGATGAAGCCGTTTTCTTTTTGACACATTTGAAATGAGATATTGTATAGTGTCAACCGATACCGGTGAGGTTCTTGATGATGCTCAGGGGTATGGTTATAAAACAGCACAAAAGGCATATGCCGCTTTTGCATATAAAAATAGAGACAAGAATAAAGACAAGGAGCATCTTGCAAAAAAGCGACATATTGAACAATGGATGGAAAAGAACAAGCCTTTTGTAAAACTGATGGATTCCTATGCATTTGAGATTGCTAAAGGTACAATGGCTCCCGACGATAAATTTGATGCAAAGTTTGTGAGAAATCTTTTAAGAGGAGAAAGTTTGGAACCCGATTTTACAGCTGGTGAATTATTGAAAGTATGGAGGGGCAGATAGATGGCACGACCTAAAAGTAATAACGTACAGATCAATATTTCTATTCCTTCCGAATGGAAAAAGGAACTGGAAAACCTTGCACGTATTTATTCCGTTGAGGAAGGTAAAACCATAACATTTCTTGACCTGATGCGTAGGGGGATTCAGGAAAAATATCAGTTAGGAGTTAAGGACAATGAGTGAGGAGCAATATCATAGTGCTTCGCATTGCAAATATCTGATACAGTACCACATTATATGGTGTCCTAAATTTAGATTTTCAGTATTAAAAGGTAATGTTGAAGATACACTCAAGCTGATACTTCAAAAAATCTGTAATGATTATAATTATCGTATTAAGACACTTGAAGTAATGCCTGACCATATACATATTTTCATAGATGTCCCACAGACTGTTGCACCATGTGATGTTGTCAGAACTCTTAAAAGTATCAGTGCAATAGAACTATTCAGGACATTTCCGCAGCTTAAACAATTCTATGCAAGATGCGGCGTTTTGTGGTCAAAAGGATATTTTGTATCAACAGTAGGGCATATAAGCGAAGCTACGGTAATTAGGTACATTGAGGAGCAGAAAAATCATGATTGATGGAGAATACAAGAAGATTCTGAAACAATATCATAAACTTTCTGACAGGCATATTTTAGTCGCTGAGACTGATATGCCTTATTCTGATATGCTTAAGATCATGGTGCTTTCTGATAAAATCCGCAAGGCAGGCAATGAACTTGTTGGTCTTATGAGAAAGAATTATGATCAGCTTTTTCGTACAAAGAGGTATCGCAAACTATTATCCCTGTATGGTAATACAGGAGATAAAGCTAAACGCAAAATTCTTGCTGATCAGCTTAATGAAATGCAGAAATCCTATAATGTCACATGGGATCACTGTAGAAAATCTATGATTCCAATAGGCAAAAAGTATGGTGTCGATGCTGTCTTTGCTCTAACCAAAGCTGAAGATGTTTGGCGAGGCATGGAAAATTGCCTTTATGGTAATGGTAAAAGCATACATTTCTCGAAATATGGGGAGCTTCCCTGTATACGGGCAAAACAGATAAACCGTGGCATACCGATATCTGTAAAGGATAACGGTCTATGGTTCAAACTTGGAAAAACTGTCTTTGGGATACAGATAAACGACAGGTTCCAGCAGGACGAATTAAATGCTGTCCTGTCGTATCTTTCCGAACCTGAAGTCATTGACAAAAAGGCTGTCAGCACGTTAATCGAGGATGCTTACTGCATGGATACATACAGACCCTGCTATGCAACATTGGTTCCAAAAATAATAAGAGGTAAATACAGAGTATATCTGCATCTGACTATCGAGGGTAAGGCAAAACCTAAATATTATAAGCATGGTAATCCCCGTCATAAGTATGGCAGGGGCATGATAGGTGCTGACATCGGGACACAGACAGTTGCATATACATCTGATACGGAAGTCGGTCTGAAGAACCTTGCAGAACGTGGCAACAGTATACAGACTTCCGAACGGAAAGAACGTCAGCTTTATCGTGCTATGGACAGGTCAAGGAGAGCAACCAACCCACAAAATTACAATGATGATGGTACTGTAAAGAAAGGTCATAAGACTTGGAAATACTCAAATCATTATAAGAAACTGAGAGCCAGACATTCTGAATTATGTCGTATCAATGCTGTAAACAGAAAGCTTGCAATAAACGAGGATGTAAATCACCTGCGGAGTCTTGGAAATGTATTTGTTACTGAGCCTAAAAATGCAAGTAAGCTCATGAAGCGAGCCATGGAAACCACTAAGAACGACAAGGGTAGATTTAACAGGAAAAAGCGGTTTGGTAAATCCATAAAAAACAGATGTCCCGGAGGTTTTCAGTCAAATGTAGAGAAGAAATTCAAAGCCACAGGTGGCACATATATAGAAGTCCCGAACAACTACAGAGCTTCGCAGTATGACCATACAGCAGATGATTATATAAAAAAGAAGCTGTCCGACAGATTGTTTAAACTACATGATGGAACTGAAGTACAGAGAGATTGGTATTCATCGTTCCTGCTATACTGCTATGATCATATGACACATGATATAGATAAAAATAAATGCAACGCAAAATTTGAGGAACAATACAACAGAGAAAAAGCCCTAATCACTTGGATTAAGGCTAATAAACTTAAAATATTAAACAGCGGTATTAAAATAGCTTAACAACTTAATAATCAGGGAGATTGACTGTACTTCCTTGCTAAAAAGCAAAAATTTACCGCTAATGTGGTCGTTGGACTACTTGGTAATAAAAGTCCTGATTCAAACAGATTTACACTTGTAACTCCAAAGTCTGAAAATGATGTACGATTACAAGCTACACTTGCCAATCAGAACCCCACGGGCTTGCCCGTGGGTACAGTCAGGGTTCACAATTTAAAATATAAGTGATATAATTATCAGCATATGCCTGATATGGTATTGTAAGAAAGGAATATTGCTTCGCAACAAAATATATAAATATTCAAGGTGAATGTTATGGGAAAATATGAAAGAGTGTGTGCGACAGTAGATCTGGATGCTCTGCATTTTAATCTTGAGTCGATGAAAAACAATCTGGCTGCCGGGACAAAAATAATGGCTGTGATCAAGACGAATGCGTATGGGCATGGAGCAGTTCAGATAGCCGGAGAAATTGAAAAAACCGATTATGTTTATGGCTTTGCAACAGCCACCTTCGAGGAAGCGATGGAGCTTCGGAGCAATGGTATTGCAAAGCCTGTTTTAGTGCTGGGATATACTTTCCCCGAGTCATATGAAGAGATGGTGAAAAATGATATCAGGCCTGCGGTATTCCGGCTTGACCAGGCGGAAGGTTTTTCTGAGGCGGCAGTAAATGTCGGAAAGAAGGTCTATTTTCATCTGGCAGTCGATACTGCCATGAGCCGGATAGGTGTGAGACCTGATGAGGGTTCGGTTCAGACAGTCAAGACCATGGCTGAACTTCCGAATGTAGAAATGGAGGGGATATTTACACATTTTTCCAAGGCGGATATGAAGGGAAGAGACAACACCTTAGAACAGATAAGAAAATTCAGGAATTTTGTTGACATGCTGAAAAAAAACAGGATAGAATTTAAGATCCACCATTGTTCAAACTCAGCCGGAATAGTTCAGTATAAAGAGGCAAACATGGATATGGTAAGAGCCGGTATTACACTGTACGGACTCTGGCCTTCTGATGAGGTGAGACGTGATATAATTGACCTTAAACCATTGCTTGCACTGAAAAGCCATATCGTATATATTAAATATATTGAGCCTGGAGAGGCTGTAAGCTATGGTGGAACCTATACGGCTGAGAGCAGACGCAGAGTGGCAACGATCCCTGTGGGCTACGGAGACGGTTACCCAAGAAGTCTCTCCAATAAGGGATATGTCATCATCAGAGGAAAAAAAGCTCCAATTCTGGGACGCGTATGCATGGATCAGTTTATGGTCGATGTTACAGATATAAAAGATGCGGCTGAAGGTGATGAGGTCACGCTTATAGGCAAGGACGGAAATGAGGAATTGAGTATGGAGCTTATGGGAGATCTTTCAGGAAGATTTAACTATGAGCTGGCATGCGATCTGGGAAGAAGAATTCCCAGGATATATATAAAAGACGGAAAGGCAGTTGAAATCAGAGACGAATTCAGCAATGTTATCTAAACTAACTAAAATTTTCAGTAAAAAAGAAAAGCTTGATGAAAATGAAATAATCTCAATGGTAAATGAGGGTCATGAAAAAGGTGTTTTTGAGGCCTCGGAAGCTGAGATGATCAATAAGGTCTTTAAGTTTTCCGACAAGGAAGCACACGATATAATGACTCATCGGGAAAATATCATAGGAATAGATGCCGAAGACAGTCTCGAGGAAGTAGTGGATTTCATGCTGGACGGTAATAAATCCCGTTATCCTGTTTATGAGGGAAATATCGATAATATCATCGGTGTTCTTTATTTCAAGGATGTGATGAAAACAAATGTCCGTCCTGATATGAGACAGAAAAAGATAAAAGAGATCGAAGGTCTTATAATTGAGGCTAAATTTATCCCTGAAACCAGAAAGATAGATGCGCTATTTCATGGAATGCAGCAGAACAAAACTCATATGATGGTGGTTGTGGATGAATACGGACAGACTTCGGGAATTGTTACAATGGAGGATATTCTTGAGGAAATTTTCGGAAATATTCTTGATGAATATGATGATGAAGAGGTAAACATCCGCCGTCAGGGTGACAATACTTTTATCATTGAGGGTCTTACACCGCTCGAAGAAGTTTCTGAAAAACTTGGAATAGAGTTCCCGGACGAAGGATATGAGACACTTAACGGATTTATGACAGACAGGCTTGGACATGTTCCGAAAACAGGTGAGGATTTTGAGACCGATTACGGAGGATATTCTTTTAAGATTGCATATGTTAAGGGTCGTGTGATACAATCTGTAAGGTGCCGGAAAAATCCGGAAAAGGAAAACAGTGATCCAGACACAGATTCCGCAAAGGAAGATGTGATAAAGAAATAAAAGTTTATTTAAGGAGTAATAAAAATGTCAGGACATTCAAAATTTGCAAACATTAAGCACAAGAAGGAAAAGAACGATGCTGCCAAGGGTAAGATATTTACGATAATCGGACGTGAAATTGCCGTAGCTGTTAAAGAAGGCGGCCCGGATGTTAACAACAACTTCAAGCTTGCTCAGGTGGTTGCAAAGGCTAAGGCTGCAAACATGCCTAATGATACTATTGAAAGAGGTATCAAAAAGGCAGCCGGCGATTCAGACAGCGTAAATTATGAGTATTGCACATATGAGGGCTATGGACCGGGTGGATCAGCTATCATCGTACAGACTCTTACAGATAACAAGAACCGTACTGCAGCAAATGTTCGTTCTGCTTTCACAAAGGGCGGCGGAAACTTGGGTACACAGGGCTGCGTATCATTCATGTTTGATGAAAAGGGACAGATCATTGTCGATAAGGAAGAATGCGAAATGTCAGCAGATGACCTTATGATGACAGCACTTGATGCAGGTGCAGATGATTTTAACGAAGAGGATGACAGCTTTGAGATCGTAACAGCTCCCGATGCTTTAGAAGATGTAAAGAAGGCTCTTGAAGAAGCAAAGGTTGAGATGATCTCTGCAGAGGTTACAAAGCTTCCTCAGAACTATGTAGATGTTACAGATGAGGATGCAGTAACAAAACTTCAGAGAATTTTAGATCTTCTCGATGATGACGACGACGTTCAGGCAGTTTATCATAATGCCAACATTTAATAATACAGGGAATTAATATGGCTCTTGAGAATGAAGCACACCGCCTTTTATCTGAAATAGATCCAAAGGCGGGACTTAAAAATTTCAGAAAAAGAAGATATGAGGAATTTTTCCTTAATTACAGAAGCAGCATGAGAGATGTATATGAACTCTTTACAACTGCTTATCGTGAAAGTGCAAATGACGAGGAAAAAGAGGAAAAGATGAATGCTGCTGCATTGGATCTGGTATCCTGGGCTAAGAATGCTTATGAGTCAACAGGTAGATTCGGACGTGAGCAGAAGCTTATAGATATGCAGTGCATGCTGGTTTTTTATGTCTTCCCGGGCATTTTGTCAAACTCTAATGAAGAGGACAGAATGCTGACAGATATCATCATTGCACAATGGAAGGCAGCATTTCCGAAATCAAATATCAGTGCTGCCGGATTTGATGAAATTAACGGCGGTTTCAAGGATACGATCTTTGGGCTGGATATTGCAGATATGTTTAAGAAGAAACTGAGCGGAAAGTAATTTCTGCTCTTTTCTGCGGATAGGGGCAGTGAAAATGTGAGCTGCCTGAGTTTTGGTGACAGATAATATGGGTTTTTCATTAAAAAAATTTGAAATAAACAAATGGACATTTGAGTCTCCTAAGATAACAAAGGAGACTACAATGGCTGTTATTTCGGATCTTCATGAATGTGAATATGGGGACAGGAATTCGAAACTGCTTGAAAGTTTAGAAAAGCTTTCTCCGGATATCATTATCATTGCCGGAGACTGGATAGAAGGCGGAAGATGGGCTGACTGTGAACGTATAATGGATTTTCTTGCTGTTATGGCAAAAAAATTTCCGATATATTTTGGCGTTGGTAATCATGAACGTAAGGTTCTTGAGTTTGAAAAATACTCTGAACAGAGAAAACGCTTCGTAAGGGGTCTTCAAAATGCCGGAGTCGGACTTCTGCGTAATGAATATCAGGATCTTGAAGATACGAATATAAGAATCACCGGACTTGATCTGGAAAAGACCTATTACAGAAAAGTTTTCAGACATCCTGTACATACCGAGCATTTATATGAACTTATTGATCTTGCGGATGAATCTAAGTTTAATATACTCATCGCACATAATCCGGAACATTTTAATGACTATGTGACATGGAATCCCGATCTGATCCTTTCCGGTCATGTTCATGGAGGGATTATAAGGATACCCGGTATGGGAGGTCTGATCTCTCCGGGATATAAACTTTTCCCAAAATATGATGCAGGCGTTTTCTCAAAAGACAGCAGTAAAATGCTGATCAGCCGCGGACTTGGATCCCATTCGATCCGTCTTAGGATCTTTAATACGCCGGAAATAGTGTTTGTTAAACTTAAACCTATGGGAGCCTGAAGACGGCTCAGACAAAAGCGGAGTGAAATATGACGATGGAAATAAAGCTGGATGCATTTGAGGGTCCCCTCGATCTGCTCCTTCATCTGATCGAAAAAAATAAGGTTGATATTTATGATATTCCAATAGCGCTCATAACCAGCCAGTATATGGAATATCTTGAGGCGATGAGAGAAGCTGATCTTGATGTAATGAGCGAATTCCTCGTTATGGCTGCTACGCTTCTGGATATAAAATGCAAAATGCTTCTTCCCAAGAAGGTAAATGAAGAAGGCGAAGCGGAAGATCCAAGAGATGAGCTGGTTGGTCAGCTTCTTGAATATAAACTTTGCAGATATATGTCTTTTGCACTTAAGGATATGCAGCAGGATGCATCACATGTTTTGTTCAGAAAGGCCGAAATGCCGGAATGGATAAGTGAGTACAAGGCACCTGTTGATTATGATGTTCTTTTGGGAGACATGACTCTTGAAAAGCTTAATAAGATTTTCAAAGAGACTCTGAAAAGAAGAGAAGATAAGATCGATCCGATCCGTTCTAAATTTGGAAAGATCGAAAAAGATGAGGTTAATCTCGAAGAAAGAACCGAGTTTGTAAAAAAGTATGCACTTGAGCATAAAAGCTTTGGATTCAGGGATCTGCTTGAAGGCGTAAAGACAAAGCTGGAAGTTATAGTTACATTTATGTGTCTCCTGGAACTTATGAAAACCGGAAATTATGAGGTAGAGCAGGAGTCGGATGATGAAGATATTTATGTGAAGTTAAAGGAGAAGGCGGCCTGATGGCAGTCTTGCACTTGTATTTATGGATTCAATGGACGCAATGGATATGAATAAATTGGCAGGAATAATAGAAGCTGTTCTGTTTACATCGGGGGATTCGGTGGAAATAGAAAGGCTTAAAGAGATAACAGAGGCGACCGACGAACAGTTGACGGTCGCCCTCGGTGTCCTTGAGAAGAGATATGAGTCAGAAGAAAGCGGACTTGTTCTTATTCAGCTTGAGGACTCTGTTCAGCTTGCTACAAAAAGTGATATGTATGAATATCTTATAAAGATCGCCAGAACTCCGAAACAATACAGACTTTCAGATACAGCACTGGAGACTCTTTCGATCATTGCATATAAACAGCCTGTCACAAGGATGCAGATAGAGCATATCAGAGGAGTGAGCTGTTCTCATGCTATAGACAAACTTCTTGAATATGATCTGATAAAGGAACTTGGAAGACTTGATGCACCAGGAAGACCTTTGCTTTTTGGAACTACTGAAGAATTCTTAAGAAGGTTTGGAGTTAAGAGTATTGAGGATCTCCCGAAACCTGCACCGGAAAGAATAGAAGAGTTTCATGAACAGGCTGAGGCAGAGGTTGCGGAGGAACTTGACGAGGATCCGGAAAAGCCAATCAATATCGATGTCTGATCGGGCATAAAAAAGATATAGATGAAAGAATTTTTGGAAAAATTTACTTGGAAAAAGCATTTTATGTTATTTATTAATGACACGAAATGCTTTTTTAATTACATAAAGTCCTCATGGAATTCTTTTTTAATACAAGAAATCTGTGATTTTTGCTATATTTTTGACAATGTTTATGATATACTGAAAAAAGCGTTAAGCTTTTCACAGGGATTTTTATGCCCTGAAAGAAAGGGCTGTTGTTTATACAGCTCAATATAACAACTAATTATTCGCAATGGAGGACTGAAAGTATGAGCAATCTCACAACAAGCTCAGCGGGTAAAAGAATTTTGAGTTTACTCGACGAAAACAGTTTCGTTGAAATCGGCGCGACGGTTCAGGCCAGAAGCACAGATTTCAATCTGAAACCAAAGGATGCTCCGGGTGATGGAGTAATCACCGGTTACGGAACAATCAACGGATATCTTGTATATGTTTACAGTGAAGATCCGGGAAGTTTAGGAGGTTCCGTTGGAGAGATGCACGCAAAGAAGATCGTGAATCTCTACAAACTTGCCTTAAAGACAGGAAATCCGGTAGTAGGTCTTCTTGACTCTACAGGAATGCGTCTCCAGGAAGGAACAGATGCATTATTTGCTTTTGGTAAGATCTATAAGGTTATGGCAAAGGCATCAGGCGTTATTCCCCAGATCACAGCCGTATTCGGCAATGCAGGCGGCGGAATGTCAGTGCTTGCAGGACTTTCTGATTTCACATTTATTGAAGCTTCAAAGGGTAAGCTTTTTGTTAACTCACCTAATGCCGTTAAAGGTAATTACGAGGAGAAGCAGGATACAGCATCAGCAGATTACAAGGCTAAGGCCGGAGCTGTAGATGTAGTAGCTACAGAAGCTGAGATTTATGATTCTATCCGTGAACTTCTCTCATTCCTGCCTGAGAACTGTGAGCAGGAAAATATCGGAGAGGGCACAGATGATGATCTTAACAGATCAGCAGCAGATATGGCCGGATGTGCAGCAGATACTAAGCTTGCAATCGAGAGGATCGCTGATAACGGTGCATTCTTTGAGACAAGAGCTGAGTATGCAAAGAACCTTGTCACAGGTTTCATTCGCCTTGATGATGCAACAGTCGGTGTTGTAGCAAACCGTACTTCTCTTGTTGATGAGACAGGAAAAGAAAAAGAAAAATTCAATGCAGTTCTTACTGTAGATGCAGTTCGTAAGGCAGAAAAGTTTGTTAGATTCTGTGATGCTTTCAATATCCCGATTCTCACTCTTACAAACACAACAGGTTTCTGCACATGCGAAAATGCTGAGAAGTATATCGCAAATGAGGCAGCAAAGCTTGCAGCAGCATTTGTTGAGGCTGATGTAGCCAAGGTAAATGTAATCGTAGGAAATGCATTCGGAACAGCAGCAGTAGTTATGAATTCAAAGGCTCTTGGCTGTGATTATACTTATGCATGGGATTGCGCAAAGATCGGTGCCATTGATGGTCGTCATGCAGCAGAGATCATGTTTGACGGCGAGAGCGAGTCAGTTATCAGTGAAAAGGCTGCTGAGTACGACAAGCTTCAGACATCTTCAAACAGTGCAGCTGCAAGGGGCTATGTAGATACAGTTATCGCACCTACAGATACAAGAAAGTATGTCATCGGAGCTTTCGAAATGCTTGACGGTAAAGATGGTATCGCACCTGATAGAAAGCATGGAACAGTTTAATAAGAAAGGATGATACATAATGACTAATTTTAAGAAAAAGCTGGCATTGGTATCATGCTCGTTTGCTCTTATTCTTTCACTTACGGCCTGTGGAGGAGCTTCAAAAGATATTAAATATGATGAAACTTCTGCAAATAACAGAGCACAGTCCGTGATCAGCGTGTTTAAGACTGTTGAGTCCACAGGTGCTGATTATGGTTATTCAAGTGATGTAATTCTCGACTATGATGAGAATCAGATTGAGCAGTTCGCTGAAAATCAGCTTGGCGGCGTTATTGATGGCAGCGCATTTCAGTCAGGACTTGAGTCCTATGAGGATGCAGTAGAGGCTCTCGGCGGAGAGTTCAAGGAAGTTGCCGAGACCGGAAAGGTCAGCTCGGATGATGAGTCCATAATTGTTGATGTTGATATCATAGGTGCAAATGGAAAAACAGCAACAATGGAAATCATGATGGACAGCATCTATCGTGTTACCGATATTGTTTTCAATGTTGATAAGACCTTTGGAGAAAAGATCGAGAATGCAGCACTGAATACAGTTCTCGGAATGGGAACAACATTTGTTGTACTTATCCTTATTGCGTGTCTTATTTCGCTCTTCCCGTTCATAGTAGCACCATTCAACGGAACAAAGAAGAAGGCAGCCGAGGCACCGGCACCTGCAGCAAAGCCTGAACCGGCACCTGCAGCAGCTGCACCGGTTGTGGCTGAGACAGATGATAAGGAACTTATTGCAGTCATTGCAGCAGCCATAGCTGCTTATGAGAGTGAGAGCACAGGAGTAGCGGTTTCACCGGATACCTTTGTAGTACGCTCTATCAGAAGAAGATAAATTGAATTTACATTATAGGAGATAAACTCATGAAAAATTATACAATTACTGTTAATGGAACAGCATATGATGTAACAGTTGACGAGGGCGGAAACGGCGCAGCACCTGTAGCAGCTCCTGTTAAGAAGGCAGCTCCCGCAGCAGCACCTGCAGCAGCACCCGCAGCAAGTGCAGGTGCAGGCTCTATCCGTATCGAGGCAGGTGCAGCAGGTAAGGTATTCAAGATCGATGCTGCAGTAGGCCAGGCTGTTAAGAAGGGCGATGCTGTTGTAACTATCGAAGCTATGAAAATGGAAATTCCTGTAGTTGCTCCTCAGGATGGAACAGTTGCAAGTATTGAAGTTGCAGTAGGAGATGCTTGTGAGGCAGGCGGACTTCTTGCAACACTTAAGTAATCTGGATTAAAAATATTCAACTGACTGGAGGTCAATTCATGGAATATATTTCTAATACGCTGGCAAATCTGGCAAGCCAGTCGGCGTTTACGACCATGACCGTGGGTAATATAATTATGATCCTTGTTGCCTGCGTGTTTATGTATCTTGCCATTGCCAAAGGCTTTGAACCTCTGCTCCTTGTGCCGATTTCATTTGGTATGCTCCTTGTGAACATCTATCCGGATATCATGGCTGAAGGCGGACTTTTTCACTATTTCTTTATGCTTGACGAATGGTCGATCCTTCCCTGTCTGATATTCATGGGAGTTGGCGCAATGACAGACTTCGGACCGCTGATTGCCAATCCGAAGAGCTTTATCCTCGGTGCGGCAGCACAGTTTGGAATTTTTGCAGCATATTTCGGTGCTATTTTAGTAGGTTTCAATGACAAACAGGCTGCTGCTATTTCAATCATCGGTGGTGCTGACGGTCCTACTTCTATCTTCCTTGCTACAAGACTTGGACAGACAGCAATACTTGGACCTATAGCTGTTGCAGCATATTCTTATATGTCACTTGTACCGATCATTCAGCCTCCGATCATGAGGGCACTTACAACTGAAAAGGAAAGAAAGATAAGAATGGAGCAGCTTCGTCCTGTATCCAAGCTTGAAAAGATTCTTTTCCCGATTATCGTTGCAACTGTAGTTTCAATGATCCTTCCTACTACAGCACCTCTTATCGGTATGCTCATGCTTGGTAACCTTTTCCGTGAGTGCGGTGTTGTTCGTCAGCTTACAGAAACAGCATCAAATGCACTTATGTATATCGTAGTAATCCTGCTCGGTACTTCCGTAGGAGCTACAACAAGTGCTGAAGCATTCCTTAATGCTACAACACTTAAGATCGTTTTCCTTGGACTTGTTGCATTCGCATTCGGAACAGCAATGGGTACTCTTGTAGGAAAGGTAATGTGTGCAGCTACAGGCGGTAAGATCAATCCGCTTATCGGTTCAGCCGGAGTTTCGGCGGTTCCTATGGCTGCCCGTGTTTCACAGAAGGTCGGTTCTGAGACCGATCCGTCCAACTTCCTTCTCATGCATGCCATGGGACCTAATGTTGCCGGAGTTGTAGGTACTGCAGTCGTTGCAGGTACATTCATGGCAGTATTCGGAGTTGGCTGAGCTGTTCCAAGAACCGGAACGCCAGTGAACGGTGATTGGCAAACAGCTCGTCTGCAAAAAGCACTTAGCGAGGTATTTACGAGCTTAGTGCTGACTGCTGGCTGATACAAAAGATTTTAACTGTGGGATCATTTTTTTGATCCCGGATTGGAGAGATAAATGTCAGATACAAAGAGGAAAATCGGCATTACCGAAACGGTTCTCCGTGATGCACATCAGTCACTGATTGCAACGAGAATGCCGATAGAAGAGATGCTTCCTATCCTTGACACAATGGACAAGGTTGGATATCACGCAGTAGAGTGCTGGGGCGGTGCAACATTTGATTCCTGCCTCCGTTTCCTTAAAGAAGATCCGTGGGAGAGACTCAGAAAGATCAGAAAGGGTCTCCCTAATACAAAGCTTCAGATGCTTTTCAGAGGTCAGAATATCTTAGGATACAGCCATTATGCTGATGACGTTGTTGAGTACTTTGTTGAGAAGTCTATCGCAAACGGTATTGATATCATCCGTATTTTTGACTGTCTTAATGACCTTAGAAACCTTGAGACTTGCGTAAAGGCTACAAAGAAAGAAAAAGGTCACGCACAGGTAGCACTTTCATATACATTGGGAGATGCTTATACACTTGATTACTGGAAGAAGAAGGCTAAGGGTATCGAAGAGCTTGGAGCTGATTCTATCTGTATCAAGGATATGGCTGGCCTCTTACTTCCTGCAAAGGCTTCTGAGCTTGTACAGGCTATGAAGTCCGTTACAGACCTTCCGATCGAGCTTCACACACACTATACTTCAGGTGTGGCTTCAATGACTTATATGAAGGGCCTTGAGGCAGGCGCAGACATCATCGACTGTGCTTCTACACCTCTTGCGCTTGGCACATCACAGCCGGCAACAGAGGTTATGGCTACAGCACTTGAGGATATGGGCTTCGATATAGGCATCGATACAAAGCTTATGATGCAGGTAGCACAGTATTTTGCTCCTTATCGTGAAGAGTGCATAAAATCCGGACTTTTGAGCACAAAGGTTCTTGGAGTTAATATTAACACCCTTAAATATCAGGTTCCCGGCGGAATGCTTTCAAACATGATCAAGCAGCTTGATGAGCAGGGCAAGTCAGATAAGCTTCAGGAGGTTCTTGAGGAAGTACCGAGAGTTCGTAAGGACTTTGGTGAGCCGCCTCTTGTTACACCTTCATCACAGATCGTTGGTACTCAGGCAGTTATGAACGTACTTATGGGAGAGAGATATAAGGTCGCTACAGGCCAGACAAAGGATCTTCTCCGTGGTAAGTATGGTCAGACTGAGAAGCCGATGAATCCTGAAGTTGTTGAAAAGATCATTCCAGGTGAGAAGCCGATCACATGCCGTCCGGCAGATCTGCTTGAGCCCGAACTTCCTAAGTTCGAGAAGGAATGCGCACAGTGGAAACAGCAGCCGGAAGACGTGCTTTCATATGCACTTTTCCCTCAGGTAGCAGTAGACTTCTTCAAGTACCGTAAGGCACAGCAGGAAGGCGTAGATGTTGCAAAAGCTGATAAGGCTAACGGAGCATATCCTGTATAAATATTAGATATTGACAAATACCCCAATATTGACATTTAAGTCAATATTGGGGTATTCTTTTGTGCAGAGTACTTAGCGAGTTTATTTGTGCAGAGTACTTAGCGAGTTTACGAGCTTATAATGAGAAATATAAAACAGAGGTAGAATTAATGGAGATCAAACCTTACGGAAGAAAGGTATTTTATTACGAAACAGATAGAATGGGAATTGTTCACCATTCAAATTACATAAGGTGGTTTGAAGAAGCAAGAATAGAATTTATGAAGCAGATAGGTGTGCCATACGACCTTCTTGAGGAAAAGGGAATTATTATTCCTGTTCTTTCGGTATCTGCTGTTTATAGAAAACATATGACTTATGGTGATGAATTCAGCATTCAGGTTCATGATAAAAAATTCAACGGAATAAAAGCATTTTTTGAATATGAGGTCTTTAACCAGAATGGCGAGCTATGTGCAACAGGAGAAAGTTCTCATTGTATGCTTGACAAGGATCTTAAACCCTTTAGATTTAAGAAGGAATATCCGGAAATATATAAGATTTTTGCCGAAGCGGCAGAGGAAGGACCAAAGGCTTGAAAAAAGTTTTAGTTGTCGGCGGTGGTGCTGCCGGAATGATGGCAGCAATTATGGCTGCAAGAGAAGGTGCATCTGTTGAGCTTTTTGAAAAAAACGAAAAGCTTGGAAAGAAGATATTTATTACCGGAAAAGGGAGAGGAAATCTTACAAATGCAGCTGACATGGAGACTATAAGGGATAGTATATGTTCAAATCCTAAATTCATGTTTTCGGCATTTAAGAATTTTACGAATGGGGACTGTCTTGAATTATTTCATGAACTCGGTCTTAAGACAAAGGTTGAGAGAGGGGACAGAGTATTCCCAGAGAGTGATCATGCATATGAGATAACAGATGTTCTGGCAAAAGAATTAAGAAGACTAAAAGTCAGGATAAATCTTTTTACAGAAATAAAAGAGATTATCGAGTATAAGGGCGAATTTCAGGGGATCATTGACGCTAAAGGAAATAAACATGAAGCAGACGCAGTGATAATTGCAACAGGTGGTCTTTCCTATAAGTCAACAGGTTCAACAGGCGATGGAATGAAATTTGCTTCTAAGCTTGGATTAGAGGTTACGGAAACTTCGCCATCACTTGTTCCATTTAATTGCAAAGAGGATTTTGTCCGTGATATGCAGGGCTTGTCTCTTAAAAATACTGCACTTAGTTTGACGGCTGGTAAAAAGGAAGTTTACAGCGATTTTGGAGAAATGCTTTTTACGCATTTTGGTGTAAGCGGACCAATGATACTTTCAGCATCGGCAAGGACAAACAGAAAATACTTCAAAAATGAACTGATCATTCATCTGGATCTGAAGCCCGCTTTAAATGATGAACAGCTTGATGCCAGACTTATAAGAGAATTTGAGGAAAACAGGAAAAAAGAGTTTAAGAATTCACTCTCGAAACTTTTTCCTTCAAAAATGATTCCTGTAATGATAAAAAGAAGCGGCATAAACGGAAATAAAAAATGTGCGGAGATCTCACATGCCGAAAGAATGAAGCTTAAAGAACTTATTAAGGATTTTACAATGACAGTAACGGGACTCAGAGGCTATGAAGAGGCTATAATCACCAAAGGCGGAGTAAGTGTAAAAGAACTCAATCCGTCAACAATGGAGTCTAAGAAGATAAAAGGTCTTTATTTTGCCGGAGAAACAATTGATGTAGATTGTGTTACCGGAGGATTTAACCTTCAGGTGGCGTGGAGTACAGGAGTTTTGGCCGGACAGAATGCTGGCAGAGTATAATGCAGAAGGAGAATGAAATGGCATTTAATATAGGAATAGACGGACCTGCAGGTGCGGGTAAAAGTACTATAGCAAAGAAAGTAGCAGCAAAAAAAGGTTATATTTATGTTGATACAGGAGCAATGTACAGGGCAATGGCACTGTTTATGCTTCAAAAAAAGATCAATTTAAACGACCCTGAAGCTATTGGTAAAAACTGCGAGACCGCCGATATATCAATAAAGTATGAAAACGGTATTCAATGCGTTTATCTCAATGGCGAAAATGTAAATGATCTTATTCGCACACCCGAGGTTTCTGCGGCAGCATCTAAAACGTCTGTAGTAAAGAAAGTAAGGGAAAAGCTTGTATCACTTCAGCAGGAACTGGCTGCTGAAACGAGTGTGGTAATGGATGGAAGAGATATCTGTACAAAAGTACTCCCTAACGCTGATGTTAAAGTTTATCTGACAGCATCAGTCGAGGTGAGAGCACTCAGAAGATATAATGAGCTTATCGCCAAAGGCGAGTCCTGTGATTTGGAAGAGATCAAGAAGGATATCGCAGAGAGAGATCATCGTGATATGACAAGAGAAGAATCACCACTTGTTAAAGCCGATGATGCAGTAGAGATCGATTCGTCAGAAATGACAATTGACGAGGTTGCTGATAAGATTCTTTCACTTTGCTGATAAAAATTCATTTAAACAGGCTTTTGAAAAGGAGATAAATTGGAAGTTATAGTTGCAAAGAGCGCCGGATTCTGCTTTGGAGTAAAGAGAGCTGTAGATACAGTCTACAAAGAAATTGAGTCCGGCGGAAAAATTTATACCTACGGCGAGATAATTCACAATGAGGAAGTGGTGAAGGACTTCGAAAGCAAGGGTGTTACAGTCCTTCACGGCAAGGATGAACTGAATGCGGTGGAAGAGGGAACGGTAATAATACGTTCACACGGTGTTTCAAAGGATATTTATGATCTTATAAAGACAAAAGAAAAAGTCAAACTTGTTGATGCAACCTGTCCTTTTGTTTTGAAGATTCATAAAATTGTTGAGGAAGAAAGCCACAAAGGGAAGAATATTGTAATTATTGGAGACGAGAACCATCCTGAAGTGATCGGGATAATGGGATTTTCGGAAACACCCGTGTCCGTTGTAAAGACGCACGAGGAAGCAGAAAATCTTGAACTGCCCGAAAACAGAGAGACTTGCATAGTATCTCAGACAACATTTAATTACAAGAAATTTGAGGAATTAGTTGAAATCTTGACAAAAAAAGGTTATACTGTAAATACTGTGAACACAATTTGCAGCGCAACTGAGGAGAGACAGAGCGAAGCGAGAGCCATTGCATCAAAGGTTGATTCAATGATCGTAATTGGAAGTAATAAAAGCTCCAATACGAGAAAACTCTACGAAATCTGTTCTCAGATTTGCCGTGATACACGGCTGATACAGACACTCGCTGATTTGAATTCGGATTTTCCTGATTCTACTTCTTGTGTAGGCATCACAGCCGGGGCATCAACCCCAAACTATATTATCGAGGAGGTTCAAAGTAATGTCAGAAGAACAGACTTTTGAACAGTTATTAAATGAATCATACGCAAACGAAGGTATGAACATTCGTATAGGAGAGGTGGTATCAGGTAAGGTTATCTCCGTAAAACCGGACGAGATCGTGCTGAATATCGGTGCTAAGGGCGACGGCATAATCACCAGAAACGAGTATTCCAATGATTCCAATCTTGATCTTACCACAGTCGTTAAAGAAGGCGACACAATGGAAGCTAAGATTCTGAAGGGTAAAGTTGGTGACGAGCAGATCATTCTCACTTACAAGAGACTTGCTGCAGACAGAGGCAACAAGAAGCTTGAGGAAGCTTTCGAGAATAAGGAAGTTCTTACAGCTAAAGTTGTTAAAGTACTTGATGGCGGCCTTTCCGTTGTATATGAGGGAGCAAGAGTATTCATTCCTGCAAGCCTTGTATCAGACAACTATGAGAAGGATCTCAATAAATATGCAGGACAGGATATTGAGTTCGTTATCACAGAATTCAATCCTAAGAGAAGAAGAGTTATCGGCGACAGAAAGCAGCTTCTTGTTTCAAGAAAAGCTGAGAAGCAGAAAGAGCTACTTGACAGACTTCATGTTGGCGATATCATCGAAGGCAATGTTAAGAATGTTACAGATTTCGGTGCATTCGTAGATCTTGGCGATATCGATGGCCTTCTTCATATCTCAGAGATGTCATGGGGACATGTTGAGAATCCTAAGAAGGTATTCAAGGTTGGTGATAAGCTCAGAGTATTCATTAAGGATATCCAGGGCACAAAGATTGCACTCAGCCTTAAGTTCCCGGATGAGAACCCTTGGCTTACAGCAATTGATAAGTATGCTGTTGGTACTATCGTAAAGGGTAAGGTTGCACGTATGACTGACTTCGGCGCTTTTGTAGAGCTCGAGCCTGGTATCGATGCACTCCTTCATGTTTCACAGATCGCACGTGAGCATATCGATAAGCCTTCAGATATTCTTAAGTCAGGTCAGGAAGTTGAAGCTAAGGTTGTTGACTTCAACGAAGATGATCGTAAGATCTCACTTAGTATAAAGGCTCTTTCTGCTAACAATGATGATGCAGAAGAGACAGATTCTGTAGAAGAATAAAAAGATTGTGCCCGCTTATGCGGGCATGGTTTTTAAATAGCGAAAAGTTTATTTTTCGTTAATAATTTATTTCACCACTGACTGTTACTGGTAACATGGATGTTTTGCAAAAGTGAGGGGGTCACGATTATGGTTCAGGGTGATTACGTTCAGTTTGAGAAGGCTATTTTTGCTTTAACCAAGATTGATCTGACAGCGTATAAAGAAAAGCAGATGCGCAGAAGGATTGATACTTTGATCGAGCGAAATAAGTTCAGCGATTACAGTTCGTATGCTGATGGTCTTAAAAAGGACACTAAGTTATTTGATGAGTTTGTCAACTATATCACCATCAATGTTTCTGAGTTTTACAGAAATACTGATCAGTGGGAGTTGATGGATAAGACTTTTATTCCGGAGCTCAAAAAGAAATTTGGTGAAAATCTTAAGATCTGGAGTGCAGCATGTTCAACAGGAGATGAGCCTTATTCTCTGGTTATGGCTTTATCAAGACATTTGCCAATGAATAAGATAAAGATCTTTGCTACTGATCTGGATAAGACAGTTATCGGTAAGGCAAAGGTTGGTCTTTATGGAGAAAAGAGCTTAACCGGTGTTCCTAAGGATCTGAAGGACAAGTACTTTACAAAGGTAGGTCCATCATATCAGATCAGCGATGAGATCAAAAAGAAGGTTGAGTTCAAAGAGCACAATCTTTTAAAGGATTCATATCCTACTAATCAGGATATGATCGTCTGCAGAAATGTGCTTATTTATTTTACAGAGGAAGCCAAGGACGAGGTGTTCCGCAAGTTTGCCGCATCGCTTAAGATGGGCGGTATTCTCTTTATAGGAAGCACAGAGCAGATTATCAATTACAAAGATATGGGCTACGAGAGAAGAAATTCCTTCTTCTACGAAAAAGTTAAATAATATCGATTATAAAAAGCGTTAGATTTCGTAATCTAGCGCTTTTTTTATTTGCCTGTTGCGCCGTTCGCATCAAAGTTCCTACGAGGAACGCTCTCGCTGGAAACAGATAAACCGAACAACGTAAAAGGCGAAGTAGCAACGATGCGAGGTAGCTGTGAAAGAGACATTAAAATAGATCAATAAAATTAGAGAAAATCTGTCAATTGTATTTAACGGTTTAATGTGCTAAATTATTTATTAATTAAATATAAAGAATACATAAAAACAATAGAAACATTAAATACACGTATACAACAGGAATTACTTATGACGATTATAAACGAAAAAGACGGTAAAGTATATCTTGAAAGATTACTGGAAAAATACTCGGCATTCTTTGATATTAAAAAAGAATATGATTATCACGGAATAAAGTTTTCAGCCTATGCCTACTTTCACAGCTTAAATGAAAAGTATGTTTTAACCAGGAAGGCAAATCTCTGGAGAGCAAAAGCTTTTGAACACGTGCTTTTTTTGGAAGTTGAAAGAGTAGATGAAGATCTGATAGAAAAATTAAGAAAGTTGATAAAAGAGTATATGGAGCCTGAACTTGTCAGGGGAGGTAATAAATACCCTTGCGAAGACCATATGTACAGCTATTTAACATTAGTGATCCTATCAAAAGAAAAGATTGAGAATGACATGATCAGAGCAGTCAGACGTTTTCATTTTGATAAAGGATATCTGTTTAGTTTTAGAGGGCACTCCGAAGCCCATATCGCATGCGTGGATATGGAATCGGAATTGGTATATACAAATTTTGCGGCGAGGGAGATGAAAAAAACTTTGCAAAGTGTTTTTGAAGAAAAAAAGATCGAAGCTGTGCCGCAAAGGGGAATATAAATATATCGAAGCCTTATTTAATCATTCTAAGGAGGAAGTAGAAAAAATGAACGCAGTAGTAGTGTTGATCGTAAGTATCGCGGTACTTATTACCGGATATGTAACTTACGGTAAGTGGCTCGCAAAAGAATGGGGTGTAGATCCAAGTCAGAAAACACCTTCACATGAAATGGAGGATGGAGTAGATTATGTTCCTGCAAAAGCACCTGTGCTTATGGGACATCACTTTTCATCAATAGCCGGTGCAGGACCGATCAATGGTCCTATACAGGCAGCAGTATTCGGATGGGTTCCTGTACTTCTCTGGATCCTCATTGGAGGTATTTTCTTTGGAGCAGTTCACGATTTTGGTGCACTTTTTGCTTCGATCAGAAACAAAGGACAGTCAATTGGTGAAATTATTGAAACCACAATGGGCAGAGGAGCTAAGAGACTTTTCGGAGTTTTCGGATATCTTACACTTATCCTTGTTGTTGCAGCGTTTGGCTCAATCGTAGCAAGTACATTTGGTATAACCAATGCATCAGGTGCGGTAGTTTCTGCCGAAGCTATGGAAGCTAATGAATCAACAGCAATGATCTCAATCCTTTTCATAATGCTTGCAATATTCTTCGGAATTGCTGTTTATAGAAAAAACGTTCCTTTGAGCGTAGCAACTGTTGGCGGAGTTATCGGTATTGTTGCAATTGTAGCTCTTGGACTTAACTGGCATCCGATTGCTTTAACTTATAACGTATGGATGATAGTTGTAGGTCTTTATATCCTTGTTGCATCGGTCACTCCTGTATGGATATTGCTGCAGCCGAGAGATTATCTCAGCTCTTTCCTGCTTTACTTCATGATGGCAGTATCCGTAATTGGAATTATCGGAGCATCTGCAACAGGAAACGGTACTCTCAATATTCCGGCATTTAACGGATTTACACATGCAGCTTCAAATGGACTTTTCACTACAGGAAGTATTTTCCCTGCATTGTTTGTAACAATCGCCTGCGGAGCAATTTCAGGCTTCCATTCACTTGTAGCTTCAGGTACAACCTCTAAGCAGCTCGACAGCGAAAAAGATGCACGTGCGATCGGATACGGCTCCATGCTCATAGAATGTGCACTTGCAGTTGTTTCACTTTGTGCAGTTGGATTTGTATGGGCAGGAGCATCAGCAGAAACTTCAGAATTTGCTTCACCTACAGCAGTATTTGCAAAAGGTGTTTCCGGCATGATCGGTACATTTGCAGGTTCAGATTCACAGGCAGTAAGTATTGCTTATAACATGCTTGTTCTTGCAGTTTCAGTATTCTGCCTTACATCACTTGATACAGCAACAAGACTTGCAAGATATATGTTCCAGGAATTCTGGCTTGAGCCCGGTGAGACTTATAAGACTGTAAGCGGATATAAGAGGATCATTACTCACCCTGTAGTTGCAACAGCTATAACTGTTGTACTTGGTATCGGGCTTGGAATGACAGGATACACAAAGATCTGGCCGCTTTTCGGAGCAGCAAACCAGCTTCTTGCAGCAGTAGGTCTTATGGCTGTATGTACATGGCTTGGTGCTATGGGAAGAAACAACAAAATGTTCTATATTCCTATGATGTTTATGCTTGTTGTAACAGTTTGTTCACTTTTCCAGACTATAATGGCTAAGGTAAAGGTTATTTCAGCAGGCGGAGCTGATACAGGATGGGCAGTTGTTCAGGCCGGAATCGGATTTCTTCTTGTTATTTTATCAATTGTACTGGCAGTTATTTCGATCCGTACAATTGTAAAACAGAATAAGAAGGAAGACGCTGAAACTGTTGAAGCCTGACCTAAAAAGGAGGAGAGTATAGAATGGATATTAAGGCACAGGTAGAAGCAATTGTTAAGAAAGCAGCTACAGATAAGAATTTTCAGGCTGAGTTTCAGAAGAACCCTGAAAAGGCAATTGAAAATCTTTCAGGAATAGATATTCCTGATGGAGCTGTTGATCAGGTAGTTGCAGCCGTAAAGGCAAAGATGGCCGGTGATAACCTTGGTGGAGTTGTCGATGGAATAAAGGGAATCTTCGGTAAATAATACTTCAAAAATTAATACAATAATAAAACAATTGTCGAAAGCAAAAAGCTCTCATTTCTGCTATAATCAGAAATGAGAGCTTTTTTTTTGGGAGTTAATAAGGATGGGTTTATTAATTCTTTAATTAAGATGGGATTATGAAAATAAAGATAATTAGAAGGATTCTCTTAGCTTTAGAGAATATTCTGTTACATAGAGGGGGTAACAGAACTATGGATAATGAAACAATGATGCAGTATTTCGAATGGTACATGCCTGCAGATGGGCTGCATTGGGAAAGAGTAGCCGCAAAGGCAAAAATGCTTAAAGAGATCGGAGTTACAGCAGTCTGGCTGCCTCCGGCTTATAAAGGTGATGAAGGAAAATATTCAGTCGGTTATGATGTTTATGATACTTATGACCTTGGAGAATTTGACCGTAAAGGTGAAGTGAGGACAAAATACGGAACCAGGGAAGAATATCTCAAGGCTGTACAGGCTCTTCATAAGGCTGGGATACAGGTTATTGCCGATATCGTTATCAATCAGATGACAGGAGCCGATGCAACAGAAACGGTCATGGCGATAGAGACTGCGGAGGATAATAGAGAGCAGGAAATATCAGAGCCTTTTGAAATAGAAGCCTGGACTAAATTTGATTTTCCTTCCAGAAATGGAAAATACAGCAGCCATAAATGGAACCTGGAGAATTTTACAGGTACTGACTGGGATGAAAAGAATAAAAAGAGCGGGATTTTCCTTTTCCGTGGGAAAAAATGGAATGACGAGACAGATTCCGAGAATGTTAATTTTGACTATCTCATGGGAGTAAATCTCGATATGAATAATCCTGATACTATCTGGGCTATTCTGGAATGGGGCAAATGGTATATAAAGACCGTTAAGCCTGATGGTCTGAGACTGGATGCCGTAAAGCATATAAATTTTGAGTTTTACAGAGACTGGCTAACGGTAATAAGGAGAAATGCCGGAAAAGATCTTTTTGCCGTTGGAGAATATTGGAATGGCGATGTAAACCGACTGATACATTATATTGATGTAGTACAGGGAAATGTATGGCCGAAATTCCCTAAATGCCGCAAAGCAGGAGAAAATTTTGAGGAAAAGATCCAGCAGGCGGCAGAGAAAAAGGAAAATGCTGATAATTCGGATAATCCTTCCGAAAATATTAATTCTGAAAATGAAAATCCGGAAAATACCGAAAATACTGTTTCACCGGAAAAAATGGCGCTTGGTATACCTATCCCGGCGGCTGTAGAAAATCCGGAAGAATCTGATTATGAGGAGCTGCCGGAACAGACACCCAGGGAACTTGGACTTGGAACAGCAATTTCACTTTTTGATGTACCTCTGCATTTTGCGTTTTATGAAGCTTCAAAAAATCCTGAAGCATTTGACATGGGAGGGCTTTTTGAAAATACTCTTGTGAAAAGGCGACCTTGGAACGCTGTAACATTTGTAGACAACCATGATACGCAGCCGGGACAGTCATTGGAAAGCTTTGTAGAGCCATGGTTCAAACCAATAGCATATGCAATGATACTTTTGAGAAAAGATGGAATTCCCTGTGTGTTTTATGGCGATTATTATGGCATTCCGCATGATAAGATAGAGCCTATCAGTGCACTTCCGATACTTATGCTTATAAGAAAGCTCTGCGCATACGATCTTCAAAAGGATTATTTTGATACTCGTACTATTGTAGGATTTACGAGATCGGGAAATTTAGAGCATCCTGATTCGGGACTCGCAGTTGTAGCAACAAGCAGAGATCCGGGAAGCAAATACATGGTCATAGGAGAGGATAAAACCAGGGGCGGACAGCGTTTTTATGACGCTCTCGGAAATTTCGATGATCCTGTAGTCCTTGATAACAATAACGGAGCGGATTTCCCTGTCAGAGGCGGTTCGGTATCGGTTTACGTCTCCGAACCAATCTACAGAGTCATAAGAACTATGCTATAGTCTTTGATTTAGACTGTTGCGTTGTTCGTAGGAACTTTGAGGCGAACGGCGAACACCGAACAACGTTGCATTGTTGGGGTTCAGAAGGGTAATAACAGGTGAAGACAGTCTTTTAGGCAGAATTCACCTGAATAAAATATGATATAAAAGGAGAAAGGGAAAATGAACTATATCGGGGTAGATTTAGGCACATCGGCTGTAAAACTGATGCTTATGGCATCAGATGGGAAAATATTGAAGATTGTTTCAAGAGAATATCCTGTGAGCTTTCCTCATGCAGGCTGGTCAGAGCAGAATCCTAAAGACTGGTATGAGGCTGTAATTGATGGAATTAAGGAGCTGACAGCAGATTTTGACAAGAATGAAATTGCCGGGATCGGATGCGGCGGGCAGATGCATGGACTTGTTGCACTTGATGAAAATGATGAAGTCATTCGTCCGGCTATACTTTGGAATGATGGAAGAACAGTCGAGGAAACAGAATATTTAAACGAAGTCATAGGAAAAAAGAAACTTGCACAGTATACGGGGAATATTGCTTTTGCCGGTTTCACGGCGCCAAAGATCCTCTGGATGAAAAAGCATGAGCCTGAAAAATTCGATAAAATAAGAAAGATCATGCTGCCAAAGGATTATATAAACTATAAACTTACAGGTGTTCATTCTACGGATTATTCAGATGCTTCAGGAATGCTTCTTTTGGATGTGGCGAATAAATGCTGGAGCAAAGAAATGGCAGAGATCTGCGGCATCGACATGAAAGTCCTGCCCGGGCTTTTTGAAAGCTATGAGATTATAGGAAATCTTTCGAAAGAAGCTGCGGAGCTTCTGGGACTGAATGAAAATGTGAAGGTTGTTGCCGGAGCAGGAGATAATGCAGCAGCTGCTGTAGGAACAGGAACAGTTGGTGACGGAAGCTGCAATATATCAGTAGGTACGTCCGGAACTATCTTTATAGCAAGCAGAGATTTTAAGATGGATTCAAATAATGCACTGCATTCATTTGATCATGCAGATGGTCATTATCATCTCATGGGCTGCATGCTGAGTGCTGCTTCCTGCAAAAAATGGTGGTTTGAGGATATATTAAAGACTGATGATTATGCGGGTGAAGAAAAGCGTATAGATAAACTTGGCGAAAATAATATATTTTTCCTGCCATATCTCATGGGAGAGAGATCACCTCATAATGATACCTCTGCAAGAGGTGCATTTATAGGAATGAGTATGGACAGCAGCAGAGCAGATATGAGCCAGGCAGTTATAGAGGGAATAATGTTTGGACTCAGAGATTCCCTGGAGATAGCAAGAAGTCTTGGTTTAAAGATAGAGAAGAGCAAAATCTGCGGCGGAGGGTCAAGAGGTGTCCTTTCTAAGAAAATTGCAGCGTCAGTGATGAACCTTGAACTGGAAATAATAGAAAACGAGCAGGGACCTGCACTCGGAGGCGCAATGCTTGCGGCAGTAGGAGCAGGAGAATATAAAAGCGTGGAAGAGGCTGCGGATAAGATCGTTAAGGTGGTAGAGACGGTAAAACCTGATCCGGAGCTCGTTAAGAAATATAATGAAAAATATGAAAAATTCAAAAGTTATTATCCTTTGCTTAAAGGCAATTTTTAAGGGAAAAAGCGACAGTCAATTTTGGCTGTCGCTTTTTTGCATCTTATTTTATCCATATAAGATGTGTAAGCGCCCTTTTGATTAAATAAAAACATACCGATAAATAAACTAGGATAGTATCTCTTTGGTATAAGGTCAGATGCTTGACTTATAATGCTTATATAGGTAGAATGAAACTTGTTTTAAAAAAAAATATGTATAAAACTGTATTGAGCGCAATCGCAATTAATACAATAAAATATTTGGCAAATGAGCCTTGACGTTAAAATTCGAATAGGCTTTTTGTAATAAAAAGATAGGAGGAATGGAAGAGTAAATGAGTTCATTCGGAAAAAAGGTTTTATCGATCGCCATTGCATGCGTATTCTGCGGAAGCCTGATCGCGTATACAAGTACGCATAAGGCACAGGAGACTGCGCAGGTTGGAGCAGACACATCCGAGATCCCTGCAGACGCAGTCACAGCAGAGGGCAGTGCCCAGGGAATGGATGGAGAAGTTAAAGTTGAGGTAGTTGCAACTGCTGATAGGATTTATTCAGTAGCAGTTACCGAGGAGAATGAGACGGAGGGAATCGGATCGAAAGCTGTTGAGTCGATACCGGGAGCAATCTATGAAGCTCAGTGCGTCGATGTTGACGCTGTAACAGGAGCAACGATCACAAGTACAGCAATTAAAGAAGCTGTATCTGCAGCTATTACATCTGCAGGCTTTGATCTTTCTGTCTTCCAGGCAGGCGGAGCAGCAGCTTCTGCAGCGGCAGCTACAGCCGCACCTGAAGAGAAAAAAGAGGATGCAACCTATGATACTGATATTGTGATCGTAGGAGCAGGCGGAGCAGGAATGACTGCGGCAATTGAGGCTGCTGACGCTGGTAAAAAGGTCGTATTGATAGAGAGTCAGCCTATGGTTGGCGGTAACAGCGTACTTTCCACAGGCGGACTTAATGCTGCAAAAACAAAATATCAGGATGAAAATGAATTTGCAGAGGCTGACGGTGTTGAGAAACAGCTTGCAGCAGCTGCAGAAAAGTATTCTGACAATGAGACAATTACAGAACTTGCAGCTACTGTTAAAGACCAGTGGGATGAATATCAGGCATCAGGAAGCGGATATTTTGATTCAACAGAACTTTTTGAGCTGGATACAATGATAGGCGGTAAGGGAATTAATGATCCCGAACTCGTAAAAACACTTTGCGAAGGCAGTGCTGATGCGATTGACTGGCTTGGAACAATAGGTGCTGACGTTAATAACGTATCAAGCTTTGGTGGTGCATCTGTTAAGAGAATCCATCGTCCTGTAGGAGAAGATGGAAAGACAACAGCTGTCGGAGCGTATATCGTACCTATACTTGAAAAGAATATCGAATCAAGAGAAAATATAACACTTCTTCTTGATACAACTGCAAAGAAGATTATCACAGACAGCAACGGTGCAGCAGTCGGAATAGAGGCTGAGGGCTCTACAGGCGAGAAGGTTACGGTAAATTCCAAGGCAGTAGTAATGACCACCGGCGGATTCGGCGGAAACCTTGATAAGGTAGTAGAATACAAGCCTGAACTTAAGGGATTCATGTCAACAAATGCATCCGGAGCACAGGGTACAGGAATCGATATGGGTGTTGAGATCGGCGCAGCTACAGTAGATCTCGATCAAATCCAGATTCATCCTACAGTAGAAGCAAATTCAGCACATCTTATTACAGAAGGACTTCGTGGAGACGGTGCTATCCTTGTTAATGCAGAAGGAAAACGTTTCACAGATGAAGTAGGAACGAGAGATGTTGTCTCAGAGGCAGAGATACAGCAGACCGGCGGAAAAGTATGGCTCATAATGGATCAGGACATGGCTGATGCATCCAGCGTTATCCAGGGATATATCAACGCAGGATATACCAAGACAGGTGAGACTTATGCAGAGCTTGCTGATGAAATGGGTGTAGATGCAGCTGCTTTTGAAGAGACAATGAATGCATGGAATGAATGTGTTGATAATAAGAGTGATCCGGAATATGGAAGAACAAGCTTCGCAGATAAGCTTGATACCGCACCTTATTACGCTATAAATGTAACACCGGGTATACATCACACCATGGGTGGTCTTAAGATCAATTCAAATACTGAAGTTCTCGATGAGAGCGGAAATGTTATTCCTGGATTCTTCGCTGCCGGAGAAGTTACAGGAGGAGTTCACGGAGCAAACCGTCTCGGCGGAAATGCAGTTTGTGACTTTACTGTATATGGAAGAATTGCAGGACAGAATTCTGCAGCATTTGTTAAATAAGTTTATAGGTTAATTTTCTGATGCTGGCGTTACAATTCTTTGTCTAACTGGCTGGGCAGAGGATTGTAGCGCTTGTTTTTAAAAGTAGATAGGTTTTAATTATTGATTTAATAAATTCATATTTATAATACTCATAATACCCCTTTTCGACAGATCTAAACATCAGATCAGCATGGAGAGAATATGATTAAAGAGATTATGGCTTCATTCAAACTTGTTGCTTCACGGCATGGATGGAAAAACATATTGATAATCATTTTCTGGACGGCGCTCTTTGCGTTAGTCTTTTCTTTTAATTTCAACCGTATATATAATCTGAACAAGGAAAATACAAGTGTAAAAATTGATGGAAGAGCATATCAATTTGAAATCGCTTTAAATAAATATATAGATGGAGCCAATGAATACATCAGGAATCTGGCAGAGAATATTGAATATCTTAAGGCTGAAGGTATTCCGGAGGAACAGTTTGATATTTATCTTGAGATGCAGAAACAGATTTTCATAAAAGTAAAGCCGGATAATGCATTAAGAATGTATATGTATGTTGATGGTAATTTTTATGCATCAGATATAAAGGATCTGGACAGCAGCTTTAAACCTACAGATCAGGACTGGTATACGGATACATTCAGGGAAGAGAATAATGTCATTTATATACTTCCGGATGAGGAACATTTGGGATCAAAGATATTTACAATCGCAAAAAGAATTGAAGGCAGTCGGGATGTTGTAGCAGTAGATATATATCTTGGAGAGTTAAAAAATATTATAGAGGAAATATACCCGGATAATAAATTCGGGGAAACCTTTGTTATTGATAATGAGGGTGTTATTGTTGCAGGTACACTTGAAGACGAAATAGGAAAGAATTATTTTAGTGAAAGCGGAGAAAGTCATGAGATTGTGACTCAAATTTTGATCAAGAATAATAGAGAGTTTTCTTTAGGGGAAAAAAAAGATATAAAGGCTGTTTTTGCCCGTGAGATTGGCGGGGGCTGGTATATCTTCAGTATAACAGAATATAATAAGGCATTTAAGAATTACTATAGGATCATACGTACAAGTGCAGTTATAGGTGTTATAGGATTTTTACTGGTATTTTTTTCTACAGTATTAAATACTGCCCGCCTTATTAAAATAGAGGAGATGAATTTAAATCTCGTATCTGTATCAAGTATATATGTATCAATGTATAAGATAGATCTTGAAGAAGACAGTTTTGAAGAAATTAACTGTACAAATAAGGATGTAGCTTCGCTTCTGGGAAGTAAAAGAGATTATGCCAGAGCCAGGATGGGGATGATAATGGAACGGCTTACGGTTGAAAGCTCAAGAAAGAAAATGCTTGAATTTTCGGATCTTGCTACCATATCCGAGCGTATAGCGGATAATGATACGATCACAGAGGAATTTCTTGATAATAAAAATAAATGGTGCAGAGCAAGATTTATAGTCGCTGAGAGAAATGATCAGGGGAAGGCTACGGGAGTTATCTGGCTGGTAGAGCTAATTGATAAAGAGAAACGGAACAGAGAAAAATTAAAGAAACTTTCAGAAACCGATGCAATGACCGGAGTATATAATCGAGGTGGCGGAGAAAAGAAAATTAATGATATACTTGAAAAAGGTGCCAGAGGAATGTTTATTTTGCTGGATGCTGATAAATTCAAATCTGTAAATGACACATTTGGTCATGCTGTGGGGGATAAGGTTATTATTGCGATAGCTAATGCAATGAAGAAGACCTTCAGGGATAAAGATGTTATAATGAGACTCGGAGGAGATGAATTTGCAGCCTATATCGCTGATATAAATACAATAGTGAAGGGCAGGGTCATACTTGAACGTTTTATTAAGAACATTGGAAGTATAGTCATTCCGGAGATGGGAGACAGAAGGATAGAAGTAAGTGTAGGAGCGATCATACATGCTGAAAGAGACAATGTGACTTTTTCAGAACTCTACAAGTGTGCGGATCAGGCTACATACGAGAGTAAACGCAGCAAAGGCAGCTGTGTGACATTTTATAATGAAATATTATAAAAAACAAAGGAGAATTTATGAAGATCATTTCATGGAATATTGATTCACTGAATGCTGCACTGACAGGAAGTTCAGACAGGGCAGAACTTACCAGAGCTGTTATTAAAAAAATAGTTAATGAAGATGCAGGAATAATAGCAATACAGGAGACAAAGCTTCCTTCGACAGGAATGAATGCAAAGCAGGAAACAGCGCTCAAGGATTATTTTCCTGATTATGAAATAGCTTTTGTATCCTCTGAGCCTCCGGCAAAAAAAGGCTATGCCGGAACAATGATACTTTATAAAAAGGATATTGGGATAAATGTAGACAAACCTGCGATCGATGCACCGGATACCATGGACAATGAGGGCAGGATCTTAACATTGGAAACAAAAGATTTTTATCTAGTGTGCGTTTATACTCCTAATGCAGGAGATGGTCTTAAACGTCTTGCCGAAAGACAGGTATGGGACAGAAAATTTAAGGAATATCTGCAGAAACTCGATAAAATAAAACCCGTTATCAGCTGCGGTGATTTTAATGTAGCCCATAATGAGATAGACCTTGCAAATCCTGCGACTAATCATTTTTCTGCAGGTTTTACAGATGAAGAGAGAGCTGGTTTTACAGAGCTTCTTTCTGCAGGATTCATTGATAGCTTCAGATATCTGAATGGAGATGTAAAGGATAAGTATTCCTGGTGGTCACAGAGGATAAAGACCAGCAAGGCAAATAATTCAGGCTGGCGTATAGATTATTTTATAGTAAGTGACAGGATCAGGGATAAAGTAAGAAAATCTGAAATGATGGATTCAGGAGAACGGGCTGACCATGCGCCTGTGTTTATTGAATTTGAATCATGAGCGAACTGTAAAGAGAATCCGGCTATTCCGGATTCTCTTTTTATGATATAATCAACTTAAAATATCATCTGAGGTAACTGAATAGTTACCTTCTGATCACATATCTAAAAAGGGGATTTATATGAATAGGAAACTGCCGGGAATATTGGTTACGGCTGCAGGAATAATTTTTTTGGTGATTATTTTCGCAATGAAAACCGATATTGTCATCTATACACATTACAGCAGCTGGAAGATTCTTTTGGCTGTGTCAGTTCTGATACTTATTCTTGGAATGATCCTGCTATCTATCGCTTTTATCAGAGAACGTTTGGAAAATGCCAGAAAAACAGAAACCGAACTTGACAGGGAATACAATAGAAAAAGAGCCGTCAAGTTAAGGTCAGCAGCAGATATAAGAAATTTCTACAGGGAATTAAATGATACTCCGGAGGTTGTAGCTGCTTTTACCAGACTTATCAAACAGCTGGACGAAATAGAGGAACTTAAGGTAAAACTCCAGAGGCTAATGGAAATAAACAATCTGGAGATCTTTGGGAACACCAGAGAACTTCTGGACAGGATAGAGGATTATCTTTGCGGTAACTGTCGCAAGGCTGTAAACAACTATATTGTTGATGAGGATGATAAGGAAGAACTTAAGCATTCCGTCCGGCTTCTGGCTGAGGACAATTCTGAAAAACTCCGGGAAGTCAGGAATTTTCTGGATCAGCTGAGGGATTATGCAAATTCACAGGAAGATGATGAGGAAGCAGTAGAAACATTAAAGGTATATTGCAATACGATCAGAAAATCAGTAAGTGAATAAGGGGGAAGTATGAAGATTAAAAAGCTTGTTTCTTTGATAATGGTACTGGCAGTTGCAGCATCTTTAACAGCCTGTGGAGATATTAAGACTGTGAATGATTCAAAAAAAGATGCACTGAGCTATGATGATGCAGTAAAAGAACTTGATGTGTTTGTAGGTGAGATCTCGCCTACATCTACTACACCGAGGCTTGATACGGATCTGGGTGAGGAAGATATAGCTTCATCGCTGGCGGATATTGATACTTTTGAGATCACAACGGAGGGAAACGGAAGCATCAACATAGAAATAGCTGCCCCCTCTGAAATTTCCGGAAGCTCGCAGCCTGATAACTGGCTGAATGTTATGGCGGAAAAATTTAATAAAGAGCGCAATGAAATAGGCGGAGATACAGTTTCTGTCACCATCAGAAAGATTTCTTCCGGTGAAGTCGTAACTTATATGGCAGATGGTGGATACCGGCCGGACGCTTATATCCCGTCAAACTATGCCCTTGGAGAGATGCTTGAGGCGAGTGGGATATCTACGGTAAAGGTTGCAGACAGGATTGCCGGAAACACAGCCGGAATACTGATGAAAAAGTCAACAAATGATGAATTTGTTAAAAAATATGGAGAAATAAACATGAAAAACGTTCTGGATGCAGCAAATGCAGGTGATATCGTATTTGCGTATACGAATCCGTATACTTCCGCAACGGGACTAAACATTCTTACTACAATGCTGGCATCCTTTGACAGCAGCAATCCTCTTTCTGAAACAGCAGTATCGAAGCTCACGGAATATCAGAAAAACGCACCGACTGCTGCATATACGACAGGAGTTTTGAGAAATTCTGCTGCAAAGGGAATAGTTGACGCAATGGTGATGGAGGAACAGGCATATATCAATACTCCGGAGCTTAAAGATTACGTATTTACACCTGCCGGTATCAGGCACGATCATCCTGTATATACATTTGATTATGTAAGTCCGGAAAGACAGGAAGCTGTCAAAATGTTTACGGATTTCTGTCTTACGGATGAAGCACAGAAAACAGCTGCAAAGGATGGCTTTAACAGAAATGATGAATATATTTCGCAGGAGACAGGTCTGGATGGAGCAGGATATATCGCTGCCCAGAAGGTCTGGAAGCAGAATAAAAACGGTGGGAAACCGGTAGTAGCGGTATTTGTTGCCGATGTTTCCGGTTCGATGGATGGAACGAGACTCAATTCACTTAAACAGTCTCTCATAAATACCATGCAGTATATAGACAGCAGTAATTACATAGGTCTGGTAAGCTATTCGGATGTTGTAAATATAGAACTGCCCATAGGACAGTTTGACAATAAACAGAGGGCTTATTTCTCGGGTGCTGTAAAAGACCTGACGGCAACGGGCGGAACTGCTACCTATGACGGTGTTCTGGTAGGCATGAAGATGCTGGAGGAATACAGAAAGGAAGTTCCAAATTCAAAGCCTATGCTTTTTGTACTTTCAGATGGTGCACAGAATGTCGGCTATACGTTAAAAAGAGTAACACCCATAGTCGGGGGCTTGTCAATCCCTGTTTATACGATAGGTTATGAAATGAGTGATGATGACAAAGAGAGCCTGCAGCAGCTGTCGGATGTAAATGAGGCAGCCTGCATAGATGCAGATGTAGAAGGTATAGTCAATGATCTGAGAAATTTATTTAACGTAAATATGTAAATGTAAAATATGAAAATAAAAATATTGCAGAAGAAAATCGCAGAATATCCTAAGAAGGTAATGGCGCTGGAGAAAATGTATGAATCGATCCCGGGCATAAAAAAACTGTCAGAGGAGATGGAAAATATAGACAGAGCCAAAAATCCTGAAGAAGAACTCAGGAGAAAGCTGAAATTATTAAAGGGTTACAGGATAAGCCTGGATGCCTTATATGATAATTATATAAGGATCAGGGATGATATCGGAGCTGACCTTAAAGACCTGAAGGAAGAGGAACCGGATGAAACGGTCAGACTGAGTATGATACAGGCAGAACAGCTTATATTATCCGTAAATGCATCTGCTGGAACACTCGGTGAAGAGAGGAAAAGTCTGGATTTCTCGATTCAGAAATTAGAAATGCTGTTAAAAGGGATGAAAGAAAAAAGTGAAAATTTTATGAACTAGTTAAATTTTTGCATACAATAGTTGACGTTAAAACAAAAAAGAGTATAATAGTTCGTACCCGAACAATTCGGAATCTAATTATTCGGCTACGAACTAATTTTTTTTTAAAAGGAGCTGTTAATAAATATGGCAAACGTCAAAAGAGTTCTTACTAACAGATCCTGACTGTAAATTGGGGTGAAAATGGATAATAGAAGCGTATTGAAAAGTGTTGGCTGGCTGTCTTCGTTGATCACAAGGCGGATGGATCAGCTCTGTGCTGCAAGAAAACTCAGCGGGGCAGAGGGAAGGATACTTCATTTTGTAATGACGATCGATCATGATATTTTTCAAAAGGACATAGAGTTTGATTCACACCTTAAAGCATCAACTGTATCGGAAATTTTGAAAAGTATGGAACAAAAGGGACTTATCAGGAGAGAGTCAGTCGCGCATGATGCCAGATTGAAAAAAATAGTTCCTACAGAGAAAGTCGCAAAGCTGAAGGAAGAGGTTATGTCTGATATGGCTCAGTTGGACAGGGATCTGACAGAAGGGATAAGCGACAGCGAATTAAAAATGTTTGGAGAGGTATGTCTGAAGCTTATAGGAAATCTAAAAAAACTGGAAGAGAGGAAATGAGATGCATAACATTAAGACTATAGCCAAGTGCATAAGAGAGTTTAAAAAACCATCTATGCTTGCACCTTTTTGTGTTGCATTAGAGTGTATGCTCGAGTGCTTTATACCATTGATAATGGCAAGGCTGATAAATCAGATGGATGGAAGCTCCATGAGACCTATAATCGAAAATGGTACCTTACTTATCGTAATGGCTTTTGGCTCCCTCGCATGCGGAATACTGGCAGGTAAATATGCTGCAACAGGTTCCACGGGTCTTGCAAAAAATTTAAGGGATGATCTTTTTAACAGGATAAATGATTTTTCATTTGCGGATGTTGATAAGTTTTCAACTTCGTCGCTGGTAACGAGGATGACCACTGATGTTACCAATGTGTCAAATGCCTATCAGATGCTTATAAGAATGGCATTCAGGGCTCCGCTGATGCTTTTGTTCTCAATAATCATGAGTGCGACCATTAACTTTAAGATGGCTACGTATTTCATGGGAATGGTTCCGGTGCTGGCAATTGTCCTTTTCGGAATCGTCCACATAGTGCGCCCCATATTCAAGCGCATATTTAAGAAGTATGATGCGCTGAATAATTCCGTACAGGAAAACATTGCCGGAATCAGGGTAGTTAAGGCATTTGTAAGGGAAGACTATGAAAAGAAAAAGTTCTCGGATGCAGCAGAGGAGGTAAGAAACGATTTCACAAACGCTGAAAAGATACTTGCACTTAACACTCCGGTCATGACCTTCTGCATTTATCTTGCAATACTGCTGGTGTGCTACAATGGTTCGAAAATGATAATCAATTCAGGTGCAACGGAGCTTACTGCCGGAGAACTTTCGTCACTTTTAACCTACGGGGTGCAGTGTCTCGTATCACTTATGATGGCTTCTATGGTTTTCGTAATGACAACCATGGCTGCCGAGTCTGCCGGTCGTATAGCAGAGGTCCTGAATACAGAAAGCACACTCAGATCTCCTGAAAATGGGATTAAAAGTGTTGACAATGGTGATATAGATTTTGAAAATGTTTCCTTTAAATACAAGGCAGACAGTAAAAAATTTGCACTTTCAAATATTAACCTTCATATAAAGTCAGGACAGACAATTGGAATCCTGGGTGGTACGGGTTCTTCAAAATCATCTCTTATACAGCTGATCCCCAGACTTTATGATGTCAGTGAAGGCTCTGTGAAGGTGGGAGAAAAGGACGTAAGGGAATATGATCTTGTGACCCTTCGTGATGCAGTTGCCGTAGTTTTGCAGAAAAATGTCCTTTTCTCAGGCAGTATCAAAGAAAATATGAGATGGGGAAATAAAGATGCAACAGATGATGAAATTATTGCTGCATGCAGGATTTCACAGGCAGATGAATTTATACAGCAATTCCCTAATAAATATGATACCCATATAGAACGCGGTGGCACTAATGTATCCGGCGGACAGAAACAGAGGCTCTGTATTGCCAGGGCAATCCTTAAAAACCCAAAAGTGCTTATATTTGATGATTCTACATCAGCTGTAGATACCAAGACAGACGCACTCATAAGGAAGGGACTTGCAGGTTCGCTTCCGGATACTACTAAAATAATCATTGCACAGAGGGTTTCATCGGTTCAGGAGGCAGATCTGATCCTGATAATGGAGAATGGTGAGATTGTCGAGATGGGCAATCACGAAGAACTCCTGAAAAAGAATGGAATTTATAAAGAACTTTTTGATTCACAGACAAAGGGAAAGGAGGAGTGATCATATGCAGATGAGAAGACGTCAGATGCAGGGAAAAAGACCGGATATTAAACCGGGGACTTTTACAAGATTCATAAAATATCTTGCTGCCCATTACGGATTCCAGATGGGGCTTGTTTTGATCTGCCTTATACTGAGTGCTTTTTCTTCAGTAATAGCAAATTTATTCATACAGAAAATTGTTGATGAGATCATTGCTCCCGGACTTACAGGAGGTTTTGAGTCGGTTGCTTCGGATTTTATAAAGGTCATAAGTTCCATGGTGGCTTTTTACCTCATAGGGCTGGCAGCGACATTTATTTACACCAGAACAATGGCTCTGATCACACAGGGAACCCTGAAAGCCTTTCGTGTGGATATGTTTGAGAGGATGGAATCCCTGCCGATAAAATTTTTTGATACACATGCCCATGGGGACATCATGAGTACGTATACGAATGATACAGATGCGTTGAGGCAGCTTATAGGCCAAAGCATGCCAATGCTCATACAGTCAGCCATAAGCAGCATCGGTATAATATTTATGATGCTTTATTATAGCGTATGGCTTACGCTTGTTGCTGCAGTGTTCGTGTTTATAATGATAAATGCCATCAGGAATATCGGAGGTAAAAGCTCGAGATACATGCTTGAGCAGCAGATGTCGCTTGCTGCAGAAGAAGGCTTTATCGAGGAAATGATGGAGGGAACCAGGGTCGTTAAGGTTTTTAACCATGAGACGGAATCTAAAAAGGATTTTGAAAAGCTTAACGAAAAGCTCAGGGGTGATAGCGAAAAGGCAAACATTTTTGGAAATATCTTAGGCCCGATAATGGGTAATATGGGTAACCTTATGTATGTTGTAGTCGTTCTTGCAGGCGGTATGCTGGTTACCTTCAATGCGAGAAATATAGGTTTCAGCAATCTGTTTACAAGCGAGTTTAATTATGTGACGATCGGAATGATCGTTTCATTCCTTGGGATGTGCAGGCAGTTGTCGCAGACCATCATGCAGGCATCCATGCAGATGACCTTTGTTTCCATGGGACTTGCCGGAGCAGAGAGAGTATTTGACCTTATCGACCAGAAACCGGAAGAGGATGAAGGCTATGTTGAGCTTGTCAATTCCACGGTGGATGAAAACGGTGAAATAAGGGAAACGGATAAACACACAGGACATTGGGCGTGGAAGCATCCCCATAAAGCTGATGGAACAGTGACCTACCAGCCGCTTGAGGGCAATATCGAGCTTGTAGATGTTGATTTCGGATACAGTCCTGAAAAAACCGTGCTTCACAATATATCACTTTTCGCAAAAACCGGACAGAAGATCGCATTTGTCGGGTCAACAGGAGCAGGTAAGACAACCATCACGAACCTTATAAACAGATTTTATGATATCGGTGATGGAAAAATCCGTTATGACGGAATAAATATAAACAAGATCAATAAAAGAGACCTGAGACGTTCGCTGGGAATAGTGCTTCAGGATGTCAATCTTTTCACAGGAACTGTAATGGACAACATCCGCTATGGTAAACTGGATGCGACAGATGAAGAATGTATTAATGCAGCAAAGCTTGCAAATGCACACAGCTTTATAGAGAGGCTTCCGGATGGCTACAACACTATGCTTACAGCAAACGGAAGCAACCTTTCACAGGGACAGAGGCAGCTTATTTCCATTGCGAGAGCGGCAGTGGCAGATCCGCCGGCGATGATACTCGATGAGGCAACATCTTCGATCGATACCAGAACTGAGGCAATAGTTCAGCGCGGTATGGATAATCTTATGAAAGGCCGTACAGTATTTGTAATCGCCCACAGATTGTCAACTGTAAGAAATTCTGATGCAATCATGGTTCTCGATCACGGCAGGATAATCGAAAGAGGCAACCACGATGAACTCATCGCACAGAAGGGAACATATTATCAGCTCTACACCGGTGCTTTCGAAATGGAGTAATTACCAGACGAGAGTATGAGTTACTATCCGTATGACATAACAGATAATAAGGGCAGCGATGAAAAAAACTGCACCGAAATTAATGAGCTTTTTTGAAGGTTTGATTATTTTAAGCTCATTTAGAATAATTAATATAATTGCTAAAGCTGCGAGAGGCCAGAGTGGATGAAATTTGAAAGATTCATCTATATTTCCGTGGACTACAGCCCTGAAAGCTCTCGTCATTCCGCAGCTTGGACAGGGAAAACCAAAGATCAGTTTTACAGGGCACCTGTAGAACCCCAAATATGCAGCGGCTGCCAATAATAGTAGCCCTATGGCTATAATTATTTTATCTTTAATATTTTTCATATCATTCATTAAAAAGAAAAACTCACTAAGTTATTAGTGAGTTTTTCTGATAAATCTCTAAAATTAATTCTGTTTTAAAATTACTTAGCGTACTTTCCGTCAATGAAGACAACTTCTGAGTCCTGACCGAATGATGAACCATATACCTTAACAAGGCAGATGATAAAATCGATAAGCGACCAGATTCCGCAGCATCCTAAGGTGATGAGCTTGAGAACACCAAAAAGAATCTGTCCTCTCATGAAACGGTCAACTCCGAAAGAACCTAAAAACCACACAAAAAGCCAGCAATATAAGTTTTTGTCAAACCTCTTTTCCATTATATTAACGCCCTCCTTATTTTATGAAACAATTGTAACCCATTTTTTTGTATATTTCAAGAAAATATCTTAAGATTGGCAATCGACGGATCCTGTATCTTTAGGACTTCAAAAAGAAGTCCTCAGAAGATACAGGATTTTTTTTATCATATCCGGCAGTATGTGTTATAATTGTACTCGTGATTGTATTTTTATCGGAACTATTTAATTCGGATAAAAAATATTTGTGATGGAGGAAAATTATATGCAGCCCGATTTGATCAGAGAAAGGCTTAGAAGTCTTCGAGATACAATGAGAGAGGAAAGGGTCAGTGCTTATTATATAAACACGGCCGACTTTCATAATTCAGAATATGTTAATGACTATTTTAAGGTAAGAGAATTTTTTTCAGGTTTTACAGGTTCCAACGGAAGCCTTGTTGTAATGCAGGATGAGGCCGGCCTTTGGACCGATGGACGTTATTTTGTTCAGGCGGAGCGAGAGCTTAAAGGCAGCGGGATCGACCTTTACAGGATGGGTGAGGAAGGTGTTCCTACTATAGAGGAATTTATTGCTGATAAGCTTGGAGAAGGTGATGTTTTTGCTTTTGACGGCAGAACTGTTACTGCAGCAAGAGGAAAGTCATTTAGAAAGATCGCAAAGAAAAAGGGCTTTTCACTGGAAATAAAAAAAGATCTGAGCAGTGGAATATTTGAAAGACCTGCATTTCCGGTCAGCAAGGCAGAGGTTTTGGCAGATACGCTTGTTGGAGAATCTGCTTCTGCAAAGCTTAAAAGACTCAGAAAGAGACTTTCAAAAGAGGGTGCAGACAGTATATTTATAAGCTCCCTTGATGATATAATGTGGCTTTTCAATATCAGAGGCAATGATGTTGAATATAATCCTGTGTTGATGAGCTATGCTTATGTTGCAAAGGATGCAGCATATCTTTTTATTCAGAACGATGCCGTAACAGACGAGCTTAAAGCTGCAATGGAAAAGGCAGCCGTAATGATAAGAGATTACAATGAGACAGATAAATTTCTTAAGAATCTCAAGCTGGATGATGCTGCTGTAGTGCTTGATTCGAATCAGGTTAATTATATCTTTTATAAGAGAATTAAGAAAAAAGCCGATATCATTGAATTAAGAAATCCTACAACCGAAATGAAGGCTGTTAAAAATGACTGTGAAAGATCAAACATGAGAAGGATATTCTTAAAAGACAGCGTTCAGCTTACACGTTTTATACGCTGGGTTGTTGAAAATATCGGAAAAGAGCCGATGACAGAAATGTCTGTGTCAGACAGGCTCGAGGAGTTCAGAAGAGAAATTCCGGAATTCAGGGATCTTTCGTTCAATACTATAAGTGCATACGGAGCTAATGCTGCGATGATGCATTACGCACCTTCTAATGAGAATCCCGTGGAGCTTAAGGCTGAACACATGCTTTTGGTAGATTCTGGCGGACAGTATAACGGAGGAACAACAGACGTTACCAGGACAATAGTGCTTGGTGAGCTTACGGAGGAGGAGAGAAAATGCTTTACTCTTACGGCGTGCTCTATGCTTAATCTTCTTAATGCCAGATTCCTTTATGGATGTACCGGAAGAAATGTTGATATCCTTGCCAGAGCACGTATGTGGAATGAAGGAATGGACTATAAATGCGGAACAGGTCACGGAGTAGGATATATCCTGAATGTTCATGAAGGTCCTCAGAATATCAGGTGGAAGGCCGTTGAAAATGAAGCTGTACTTGAAGAAGGCATGGATGTTTCAGACGAGCCTGGTGTTTACAAGGCAGGTAAATTCGGAATCAGAACCGAAAACATTCTTCTTGTAAAGAAGGGAATCCATACAGATGACGGTCAGTTCATGGAATTTGAGAATCTTACAATGGTTCCTATAGATGACAGAGGCATCGACAGAAGTATTATGACAGAACGAGAGCTTTCAGAATATATCAGTTATCAGACAGAAGTATGTGCCGCTCTTAAGGATAGTCTTTCAGAAGAAGAGTATAACTGGGTAAGAAAATACGCAGGAATAGCATAAAGTTAAATGAAAAAACAGCTGCATTCAGGATATCCTGGATGCAGCTCATTTGTCGCTCATCTCATTATATTATAATTATAAAAATATCTTACATAAATTAAGGTACAATCTAATATTACGAAAGGGAACGAGATTACTAAGAAGTGTATACAAAAAATAGAAAAATTTGTGAAAACTATTGACTAGTGGGCTTTTGCGGTATATATTATAGGTAAATCAAGAACTTAATCCTGGGAAGTACGACAGCTTCTGTTTTATTTGAACCTACATTTACTTTAAACGGGATTCCGACAGTCACAAAGTCCGATGTCATGCCACCGCCGTTTTTGCGGACACGATTTATTCGCGTAGGAGTGGAAGACAGACGATGAGTTGAGGTAACCCACCTAGCATTGGCTAGGAGTCATTTGGCAGGGGAACGGCTTACCCGGGTCAGAGTGTTCGAGGCGATGGAGATCAGATCTCCACCGCCTCTTTATTGTTTTTCCTGGCTTAATTATTAGAATTATCAAAATTATCTTCGTCATCATTTTCTGTGTCGGAATCTGACATCATTTCACGATTCATTACCCGATTAGCCTGACGCTGTTTTTCTACATTTTCAGAAAGCAATTCCTTAACCTCATGAGGGTTTTTGACATTTTTCAGGTCAAAATCACCCATGGTTTTATCGGCAGAACAAATATGAATTGTTCCGAGTCCGAACATTTTCTGACCTAATGTACGGATCAGTTTTACATCAAGAACCCTGTAAAGACGTACTTCGTTTTCAACAGAGGTGAAAAGACCTGTGTTAATAAAAAGTCTGTCGTCTGAAAGAGTATATTTGGTGAAACTTAATGGTAAGCCGAAAAGAGTTCTTTTCTTATCTGACCACAAGATATCCATGATAATATAATTCCTTTCTATTATTAATATTAAGCTGTCCGCTTAAATAGCGGACAGCCGGATTTTAGAGTTTTGATTTTACTACAAGATTCATGAAATCATTGTTGCTCCTGGTGTGGGCAAACATATCGATGAGTTTTTCTACAGCGTCTTCAGAACGCGCACCGTTGACAGCACGGTGGATTATTTCAGTAGCATTTATTTCATCGCGTGAAAGCAAAAGATCATCTCTTCTGGTTCCTGATTTTGGAAGATCAATAGCAGGGAAGACTCTCTTTTCCTGAAGTTTACGATTAAGAACCAGCTCCATGTTGCCGGTACCCTTGAATTCCTCATATACTACATCATCCATTTTGCTTCCTGTTTCGACAAGGGCAGTTGCAAGAATAGTAAGGGAACCGCCTTCCCTCATGTTTCTGGCTGCACCAAAGAAACGTTTGGGCATATGGAGTGCTGCCGGATCGAGACCACCGGAGAGGGTACGTCCTGACGGTGGAACAGTTAAGTTATATGCTCGTGCAAGTCTTGTTATTGAATCTAAAAGGATCATGACATCATGTCTCTGTTCTACAAGACGGCGTGCACGTTCAATGACCATTTCCGATACTCTTTTATGATGCTCGGGAAGTTCGTCAAAAGTTGAGTAGATAACTTCAACATTGGGGCTTTGGATAGATTCCTTTATATCAGTAACTTCCTCAGGTCGTTCATCTATAAGAAGGATTATCATATGGATTTCGGGGTTAGAACGTGTGACAGCTGTTGCTATCTGTTTAAGTAAAGTTGTTTTTCCGGCTTTGGGAGGGGCAACGATCATTCCTCTTTGTCCCTTGCCGACAGGGGAAATGATATCCATCATACGCATTGCAATGGTATTGTTCCCTCTTTCAAGTTTGATGCGTTCACTTGGGAATATCGGCGTCATATCCTCGAAATTCATGCGGCCTATAGCAGATTCGGCACCGCCGCCATTTACTTTCTTTACATAAAGAAGAGCCTGGAATTTTTCACTTTGTGTTTTTATTCTGGTATTACCTTCAACGATATCGCCTGTCTTTAAATTAAAGCGGCGGATCTGACTCGGAGCAACATAAACATCATTTTCTCCGGGCATATAATTATCACTTCTGATAAAACCGTATCCATCAGCCATTACTTCAAGGATTCCGCTAACGGTATTTCCGGAATCGAGGGCTGCTTTTTCATCTTCCTGCTGGGAATCTCCACGATCCTGATGAACAGGAACACGTTCCTGATAATCATTTCTGTCGAAACGGTCATTTCTGTCAGTCCGTTCAATTCTGTCAGACCTGTCAGGACGATCATTTCTATCGGAACGCTCGTTTCTATCAGGACGTTCAGCTTTTTCTTCTCGTTTTCTCATTGCTTTTATATGGGAAGACAAATCTCGATGAGGTGGATTTGCATCATTTGAATCGGAATCGGATTTTTTTTCTTTAACAGATTTCTGGGCAGAAGTCTTTTTAACAGGGGCTTTCTGCACAGGTGCAGGAGCTGTTTCTACCGACTTTTTTTCGACCGTTATTTTCTCGGTCAGGGCTGCTTCTTCAAGTTTAGGAGAATTGGCTTCTACAAGTGCATCAATAAGTTCATTTTTTCTTAATGTTGTAACACTTTTGATCCCCACATTTTTTGCCATTTCACGAAGCGTTGTTAATGGCAGTGTTCTGAGTTTTTCTCTCATTAAAACCTCCATAAATAATTATTAAAGCAAATAAGCTTTTTAGGTCCTTGTGGAATATACACGGAAACAAACCGTAAAACGGTCTGTGGTTGAATTATCTTTTTAACAGTCTCTAAGTTGAAAATTGGTGGAAGTAAACCAGACTAATTAACAGAAACGTAATTTAAGATAAAAATATTATACAGCCAGAAGGGGTATGTTGCAACTAAAACTTGACTTTTTTTAGATTCGTTGCTATGATTTTTCTTAGACTTTTACACATTAAAGCGTTAAGGCTTTAAAAACAAAATTCTATATAGAGGAGGATGGGTATATGAGGAAAATCGAAAAATTTGTAGCAGTGGGACTTGCTGCGATCATGTGCTTGGGAACAACGGCATGCGGAAGCAGTCAGCCGGCAGCAGAAGGATCTGCAGCAGCAACTGAGACAGCAGGATCAGCTGCGGAAACTACAGCGGCAGCTGAGGGAGCTGCAGCAGAAAGTTCAGATGGAGAAAGCTATACAATAGGTATATGCCAGCTTGTTCAGCATGAAGCACTTGATGCGGCTACTCAGGGATTTAAGGATGTTCTTACTGAAACTTTTGGAGATAAGGTTATATTTGATGAGCAGAATGCAGCAGGCGATACAGCAACCTGCGCAACTATCACAAATACTTTTGCAGCAAATGGTGTTGATCTTATTCTTGCAAATGCAACTCCGGCACTTCAGGCAGCAACTGCAGCAACAGCTGATATTCCGATTCTCGGAACTTCGATCACGGAATATGGCGTAGCACTTGGAATTGATGATTTCAACGGAACTACAGGTACAAATGTATCGGGTACATCTGATCTTGCTCCGCTCGATCAGCAGGCTGAAATGTTTGCTGAACTTATACCGGATGCTAAGAAGATCGGAATAATCTATTGCTCAGCAGAAGCAAACTCAAAATATCAGGTAGAGACAGTTGAGGCAAAGCTTAAGGAAGACGGATATGAAGTAAATGTTTATACTTTTGCTGATTCAAATGATGTATCACAGGTAACTCAGACAGCATGTGATGAGAATGATGCTCTTTATATCCCTACAGATAATACAGCAGCTTCCTGTACAGAGGCGATCAACAACATCGCACTTCCTTCAAAGACTCCTATCATTGCCGGTGAAGAGGGAATTGTTGCAGGCTGTGGAATTGCAACACTTTCAATTTCATATTATGAACTTGGACGTACAACAGGTGAGATGGCAGTTAAGATCCTCAAAGGTGAGTCAAAGGTTGAGGAGATGCCTATCGAGTATTATGCAAATCCTGTAAAGAAGTATAATGCATCTATCTGTAAAGAACTTGGAATTACAGTACCTGAAGGTTACGAGCCTATAGAGTAATATTTTCTGATTAGAAATATAGGGGAATATTTTTTGGCACAGTGAAAATTCTGTGCCAAAAAGTATTTTCAGAATAATTTGTAAAATTAAAGTTTTTATGCTTAGAAAAGAATAACTTGGGGAAAGAAACGAATCATGACTTATTTTGCATCTTTGAATCCGGCAGCTCTTTTAAGGAGTTTTCCTGCCGGAATAGCACAGGGAATAATATGGGGGATTGTTGCCCTTGGAGTTTATATCACATTCAGACTGCTTGAAGTATCGGATCTGAGTGTGGATGGAACATTTACAACTGGAGGAGCAGTCACAGTAATGCTCATTCTTGCAGGCTGGAATCCATGGGCTGCAATGGCGGTTGCACTTGTGGCCGGAGTGGCATGCGGAACGGTGACAGGAATACTGCATACGATGCTTGGAATTCCTGCAATACTTGCAGGAATACTGACACAGTTTGCGCTTTATTCGATCAACCTTGCGATAATGGGAATGATGGCGAATAAAGCAGTCAGCGTAGATAAGTTTTATCTCGCCATAACTTCCAGAAATGTAACAATGGCTATTATTATAGGAGTTGTTTTTGCAATAGTTCTTATAGCAGTACTTTACTGGTATTTTGGAACAGAGCAGGGTTCTGCGCTCCGTGCTACAGGATGTAATCCTCAAATGAGTAAGGCACAGGGAATCGATATCAATGCTATGAAGATCATAGGACTAGGCCTTTCAAACGGACTTGTTGCGGTTGCCGGAGGACTTATGGCGCAGTTTCAGGGCTTCTCAGATATAAATATGGGAAGAGGAGCTATAGTTATAGGCCTTGCAGCAGTTATCATAGGCGAAGTAATAGGAAATGCTATTGCGGGAAGGCATCTTAATTTTGCAGGAAGAATGGCATTTGTTGTGATCGGCGGAGTAATATACTACATTGTTGTTGTGATCGTACTCTGGTTAAAACTGGACTCAAATTACTTAAAACTCTTTACAGCGCTGATCGTTGCAATATTCCTTGCGGTTCCTTATCTTCAGTCTCAGGCCAAGAGCTCATTTAAGAAGGCCGGAAAGGGAGGTAAGGCATAATGCTTGAACTTAAAAATATTCATAAAACCTTTAGTCCGGGAACTATTAATGAAAAGAAAGTTTTTAACGGATTAAATTTCAAGGTAGAGGATGGAGATTTCATTACCGTTATTGGTGGAAACGGTGCGGGAAAATCCACTATGCTCAATGCAATTGCAGGAGTATGGCCGGTAGATGAGGGCCGTATAATAATCGGCGGTGAAGATGTTACGGGACTTCCTGATTTTAAGAGAGCAAATCTTGTAGGAAGAGTTTTCCAGGATCCGACGGTAGGTACGGCGGCAACCATGGAATTAGAAGAGAATCTTGCGCTTGCCTACAGACGTGGAAAAAAACGCGGACTTGGCTGGGGAGTAACGGCTCATGAGAAAAAACTATACAGGGAAAGACTTGCGGTACTTGATCTTGGCCTGGAAGACAGAATGACAGAGAAAGCGGGCCTTCTTTCGGGAGGACAGAGACAGGCACTTACACTTCTTATGGCGACACTTGTAAAGCCGAAGATACTTCTCCTTGATGAACATACGGCCGCACTGGATCCCAAGACAGCCGAGAAAGTTCTTAATGCAACGGACAGGATAGTAAATTCTGATAAACTCACAACGCTTATGATCACGCACAACATGCGTGATGCGATAGCACACGGAAACAGACTCATTATGATGAATGAAGGAAAAATAATTTTAGATATCAGGGGTGAGGAAAAGAAAAAACTTACAGTGGAAGACCTACTCCATCAGTTTTCAAAAGCTGCCGGAGAAGAATTTGCAAGTGATAAGGCTATACTGGGTTAAAATCTTATATAAAGGCATTTAGACAGATTTTAATAGTAAAAAACTATTTCGATAAAAATCAAATCTAAATGCCTTTTTTTGCTTTCAAAATTTAATGATATGTTGTATTATATTAAGTGCAGTATTTTTGAATGGGGTGAAAGCCACATTTTATCACACTTGAGATAAAATGAACATATAAAGGGTGAATAACTGTTCAAAAATAAAATAAAGAGATGGGAGGGGAGCATGAGTCAACCTGTTGCAATAAAAGGTGTCAAGTCAGGGATAGTACTAAAGCTTGACAGCAGTATGGATTTTAATGAGCTTTTACCACTCATTAAAGAAAAATTCAGCGCATCCGCATCTTTCTTCGGCAAAGCGGGAATGGCTCTTTCAATTGAAGGAAGAAGTGTTACTGAGGAAGAAACTTCAAAGATAATTGATATAATTGAAAGCAATACCTCAATGAAAATAGGCGCAGTAATGCTGGACGATGAAGCTCTGGAAAGAAAGTTTTCCGAAGCACTTCGCCAAAATGGTGTAAGCCTCAGGAATCCTGGAACAGAAAGAAAACTTGGACGGCTGGAAAAAGAAAATGCAGCACTCACAGCCGCATTACAGCAGAATACAGCAATTGATTCTGCTTCGGCAGAAATATATATTGGTACATTGAGAAGTGGGACCTGTTATACAAGCAGAGGATCTCTCCTTATACTTGGAGATGTTAAGCAAGGTGCAGAAGTTGTTGCAGGAGGAAGTATTTTCGTTTTAGGAAATCTTCTTGGTAATGTAGCAGCCGGGGCCATGGGTGATGACAAGGCATTTGTTATGGCACTTCATCTGGATCCGCTTCAGGTAAGAATATCGGACGCACTGGCTATTTCAGAAGATAAAGACAACTCCCGTAAGAGCAAGAAAAGGTCGATATTCAACAGACCGGAAAGCACATCCGGAACACCGGAAGCGGCAATAATTTCTGACGGGCATATAGTTATAAAAAAGTTTGACAGAACATTTCTGAACAGTATGGAATTTTTGAAGGCATTTAACAATACGGAGGGAAAGGTAAATGAGTGAGGTAATTGTAGTAACATCTGGTAAAGGTGGTGTTGGTAAGACAACAACGACAGCCAATATCGGAACAGGTCTTGCGAAACTTGATAAAAAAGTTGTTCTTGTAGATACAGATATAGGCCTTAGAAACCTTGATGTTGTTCTCGGCCTTGAGAATAGGATAGTTTATAATATTGTAGATGTTATTGAGGGTAACTGCCGTCCTGCGCAGGCTATGATCAAGGATAAAAAATGTGATGGTCTTTATCTTCTTCCGGCTGCGCAGACAAGGGATAAATCTGCGGTTAATCCTGATCAGATGAGAGCGCTCGTTGAAGAACTCAGAAAGGATTTTGATTACATAATCCTTGACTGTCCTGCCGGTATTGAGCAAGGATTTATGAATGCTATTGCAGGAGCTGACAGATCACTTATTGTTACTACTCCTGAGGTCTCTGCTGTCCGTGATGCTGACAGGATCATAGGCCTTCTTGAGGCAAATAATGTTCGTGACAACAGACTCATCGTAAACAGACTCAATATCGATATGATGAAACATGGAAATATGATGTCTGCAGATGATGTTGTTGAAGTACTTTCAATCGATTTAATAGGTGTTGTACCTTATGATGAGAAGATTGTCATTGCAACAAATACAGGTACGCCTTTAGCCGGGGATGGTACGATTGTTGGTAACGCTTATATGAATATCTGCCGCAGGATCATGGGTGAAGATGTTCCATATGAGAATCTTGATGTAAAGAAGGGCTTTTTCTCTAAGCTTGGAGAATTGTTTGCAGCAAAATAATAGAATAGGAAAGGGAACATAAACATGGGATTCATGGATTTTTTCAAAAGAAAGTCTACCAGTGATATCGCAAAAGATCGTCTGAAACTTGTGCTCGTTTCCGATCGCGCAAGCTGCTCTCCTGAAATTATGGAGCGTATAAAAAACGATATCATTGCTGTTCTTCAGAGGTATGTGGAGATTGATCAGCAGGGACTGGATATTAAAATTACAAAAACTGAGTCAGATGCAGATACAGGAAGCACAGGACCGGCTTTGTATGCAAATATTCCGATCAAGTCGATGAGACATACAGATTGATAGAAGACTTAGAAATAAAATAAGCAGGTGCAGTATCCGAAATAAGATAAGCACCTGCTTCAGCATCCGGAAAACCGGATGCTTTATTTTTGACTAAAATTAACTGAAGTAATTAGTCCATGTCAGTAACTCTTGCCTGAATAAACTCTGTCATGGAATCCTCACGAACGCCTAGCACATAGGATAACTCACTGTAGAGCGCCTTTCGTGCTGACTTGAGGAAATGTTCGTCGACTGAAGTTGCACTGCGCCCCTTACGAACACGCTCAGCTTTTCTTACAGATGTCGTTTTGATGAGCCTCAAAAGCTGCTCACAATCGTTCTGTACAAGGGCTTTGGAATATGCATTTTGACGCTGCTTTTCGTTTTCTACGGCAAGCATGTCAAGTGAGGGAAATGAATCAATCAATTCAAGGGCTTCATCTTCGCTTATAGGGGTACGAAGAGAAGCGTCTCCGGATCCGACTGCGACGTAGATCCTGCTGTTCGGACTATCCGTTGGTGTCAGGAAGTAATATTTTTTTTCATTATCGCAATCCGGGATGTCGAGAGTAGAAATGTTGGTTATTTTGCATAGACCGTCGTTTTTGTGTACTACATAATCACCTGTATTAAACATTAAATCCTTTCTGCCTGTCCTCAGGCTCTGCGTTGCCACAGGGGAATTGCGGCACGCAAAATATCAGTCTTTTGTCTCAAAACGGAACGGTGCACTCTTTCTACGACGATCAAGACGTGAACCTAAACGTTGCCATAAGGACAAAAAGACATATTTCTAATTTCAATACAATTATATCACAAAAATTTATGCAATTGTAGACACAAATCATGTATACTTTTTAATTCGGAATAAGCATATGAATCCAAGTAATGATATAAAAATAGAATGTTGTGTACGATATAACAACGCATTATAATAAAATTATAAAAGATTATTGTCACATTCTTTAAAGAAAATATAGACAATTCACGAGAAAGAGGTGAATCTTAATGCAATTACCTGAAAGATTCAGACAGAGAATGAAGGAAATGCTTGGAAATGAATATGATGAGTTTGAAAAAAGCTATGAAAAAGATGAGTTCCATGCGTTGAGGATAAACAGACTGAAAAAGATAAAAAATAACCGGATTTTTGAAAATATAGATAATTTTAAGGTTAGGGATATAGAATGGTGTACTGATGGCTGTTATTACGATAATAAAACAAAACCCGGCAGACATCCTTACCATGAGGCCGGAATATATTATATTCAGGAACCGAGTGCAATGGCACCGGTAACAAATTTGATGGCGGAAAGCGGTGAAAAGGTGCTTGATCTCTGTGCCGCTCCCGGAGGAAAAACAAGCCAGATAGCGTCACTAATGAATGGAAAGGGATTTCTTCTGGCAAATGAAATCATACCATCTAGAGCGAAAATACTTTCCGAGAATATGGAAAGAATGGGTGTGAGAAATTGTCTTGTAACAAGTGAGACGCCGGGAAAACTTGCCGAAATCTTTGAGGGCTATTTTGACAGGATTCTTGTGGATGCGCCATGCTCAGGAGAAGGAATGTTCAGAAAGAATCCTCTTGCTGCTGAAGAATGGAGCGAAGAGAATGTCAGGATGTGTGCAGAGCGTCAGGATGAAGTTATTGACGCTGCAGCTGAAATGCTGGCACCCGGAGGAAGAATGGTTTACTCAACCTGTACTTTTGCTCCGGAGGAGGACGAAGGTACGGTCAGTCGATTCCTTGAAAGACACAGAGATTTTCATCTTTGCGAAAGTATAAATTCCGACTGCTTTGACAGGGGCGATAAAAAATTCTATGAGAATTCTGCGGAAGATATTGATAAAACGGTAAGAATATGGCCTCATCATACAGATGGAGAGGGACATTTTTTTGCCGTATTTGAGCGGGATGGAAATATAGATGATAATTATATAAGATTAAGTAAAAATGGTCTTGCCTCATCGGCTTCAAAAGCCGATATTTCAATATATAAGGAATTCGAAAGGGAAAACCTTACAGTCAATTTTCCGGAGGAAAGAATATTTAAATTCGGGGAGCAGCTTTGTCTTATTCCTGAAGAGATGTGCGGGATTGATAAGCTGAAAGTTACAAGAGTGGGTCTTCATCTTGGAACGTTGAAAAAGAAGCGTTTTGAACCTTCACATGCTCTTGCGCTTGCATTGTCAGAGGATGATGTTGACCGTTACATTACGCTGGATTCTTCATCTTCAGAAATAGCTGCTTATCTTGGAGGACAGACTCTTAATATTAGTGCGGAAAAGGGCTGGACGCTTATATGCGTTGATGATTGTTCGATCGGTTGGGGAAAAAGTGATGGCAGGCTGATAAAAAATCACTATCCTAAGGGGCTTCGCAAATACTGATTGAATTTAACGTGCAATATGGGCGCTCAAATGGTAAAATATAAGTATGTGTTTTGGTGACTTAATTGCAGGAAACCGCATTTACTGCGGGTTCCGTATGATAAAGTAAAACAAGTGGCAAACAAGCCCGTGGCGAAGCCACATATAAATGGCTTGTTTGCGGGATTTTTGAGGCTTTGCATCAAAAATCTATATTTTTTCATTTTTATTATATATGAATTGGATATGCTGTTTTATTGATTGGATTAACTGGAGGCGCCTATGGAAATTACTTTTATCGGAGCTGCACATGAAGTAACAGGAAGCTGTCATTATCTGAACGCCTGCGGCAAGCATATTCTGGTTGATTATGGAATGGAACAGGGTGTAAATCTTTATGAAAACATGCCTCTTCCGGTAGCGGAAGCAGATATTGATTTTGTATTTCTTACTCATGCTCATATAGACCATTCCGGACTTCTGCCTCTTCTGGCGTCTAAAGGCTTTAGAGGTAAGATTTATACTACAGATGCAACAGCGGAGCTTTGCGATATAATGCTTCGTGATAGTGCGCATATTCAGATGTTTGAGGCTGAGTGGCGAAATAGAAAAGCAAAAAGATCTTCTTCGGATATAGCATTTGTTCCTCTTTACACTATGGAGGATGCTGACAGGGCAATAAGGCTTTTGGAACCGGTGCCTTATGGAGAGATCAGGGATGTATGTGACGGTATAAAGATCAGATTTACGGATGTTGGTCATTTGCTGGGCTCAGCTGCGATAGAAGTGTGGTTAGAGGAAAATTCTGTAAGTAAAAAGATAGTATTTTCCGGAGATGTGGGTAATTCCAAACAGCCAATATTAAAGGATCCCCAAAAAATAGAAGGAGCTGACTACTGCGTTATAGAGTCAACTTATGGAGACAGACTTCATAATACGGAAAGAGTAGATTATGTAGGTGAACTGGCTGAGATTATACAGCATACATTTGACAAGGGAGGAAACGTCATAATTCCTTCGTTTGCTGTTGGCAGAACACAGGAAATGCTCTATTTTATCAGAGAGATCAAGGAAAAGCAGCTTATAAGTGGTTATAATGATTTTCCTGTTTTTGTTGATTCTCCACTTGCAGTTGAAGCAACACAGATATTTCAGAAAAATACTGTAAACTGCTTTGATGAAGAGGCAATGGAAATTATCAGAAGAGGCGTAAACCCAATATCTTTTAAGGGACTGCGTCTTGCTATTACAAGCGAGGAGTCGAAAGAGATAAATTTTGACGAAACTCCGAAAGTCATTATCTCAGCATCGGGAATGTGTGATGCAGGACGAATAAGACATCATTTAAAGCATAACTTATGGAGGGAAGATTCGACAATCCTTTTCGTGGGATATCAGTCTGTAGGGACTTTAGGAAGAGCTCTTGTTGAAGGCGCAAAAGAAGTGAAACTTTTTGGAGAAGAAATAGGAGTCAGGGCTGAGATCAGGACACTTACGGGATTGTCAGGTCATGCAGATATGAATGGTCTGCTTGACTGGCTTGGAGCATTTGGACAAAGACCATCACAGGTATTTGTAGTTCATGGTGACGATAAAGTTACCGACAGCTTCGCATCAACTATCGAAGAAAAATTTGGAATACATGCATATGCACCGTACAGCGGAACAAGATATGATCTGGCGAAAGGAATGCTGGTTTATGAGGCCAATGGAATACCTGTAAAGATAAAGACCAGGAAGACCTCGAAACGCAACAGCGTATTTGACAGACTTGTTGCAGCAGGACAGCGCCTTATCAGCGTGATTCGCGGATACGAGCATTGTGCAAATAAAGATATAGCAAAATTTGCGGATCAGATTAATTCTCTTTGTGATAAATGGGAGTAGTTATTGCTGACCGGGGAAAATGGAGACTGATATGATAGCAATAGCAGCAGTGGATGAAAATTGGGCGATCGGCCTTAAAGACGAGCTTTTGGTAAGGATACCTTCCGACCAGAAGTATTTCAGAGAGACTACTACAGGAAAAGTGGTTGTTATGGGAAGAAAAACCCTGGAGGGATTTCCGGGCAAGAAACCACTTCCGAACAGGACAAATATAGTGCTTTCAAGTAATCCTTCTTATAGTGTAGAGGGAGCTATTGTTGTAAATAGCATTGAAGAACTTGAAAATTTGCTTAAACAATATAACGAAGATGATATATATTTAATTGGCGGAGCCTATGTTTATAAGACCCTGTTGGACAGGTGCGACAAAGCTTTGATAACCAAGATAGATAAGGCTTATGAGGCTGATGCCTTTTTCCCTGATCTTGATAGTGATGACTGTTGGGAGTTAACAGAGAAAAGTGATGAGCAGACATATTTTGACCTGGTCTATCATTTCTGTACATATGAAAAAAGAAACAGGGGTTAAATCACGGATTGTATACAGTAAAAGTGTTGAAATTTTAAAACCTTTTGGCTTTTCTTCGGTACTATTTAATAGAAAATAACGAAGAAAGGAGGAAAAGGTATTCCGGGACACAAGCACAGGGGTGCTTATGTTCATCGTAAGGAGATATGTGAATGGCAGCTGACAATGATTTAATATTGGCGGTCGGACGCATGAAGAATGGTGAGGAAGAAGGGTTTAACCTCGTATATTCTAAAACATATAATTTTGTATACTTCAGAGCTCGGCAGATCATGAAAAATGAAGACGATGCTATGGACTTATTACAAATTGTATATGTTGAAGCGTACAAATCGATCGACACATTGGATAAGCCGGAAAACATATATGCGTGGCTCGGAGCGATTACCTACAGGCAAGGAATGAAGATATTCCGTAAGAAAAATGAGATACTTGTAGATGAAGAGACAGAAAAGAGTCTTTTTGAAAGTATTCCAACCAACGATACGTCTGTCCAGCCTGAAGCATCTGCTGAAAACAAGGAAGTTGAAGCGATTCTTTCGAAGTTCATAGATGAACTTCCTGAAGCACAGAGAACAGTTGTAATTGCTTATTATTATGATGGAATCAGTATTGATGACATCGCCGAGATTATGGAATGTTCCGCAGGAACGGTTAAGAGCCGTCTAAATTATGCGAGAAAATTCCTTAAGAAGAAACTCGAAAAAGAGCCGGGCTTAACTGGCAGCAAAATTGGTGCCATGACTATAAGCGGAGCATTGATATTCGGCGCTGTGCAGGCTATGTCTGAGCAGACAGTAATGGCCGCCACAGCAGCACAATCTGCTTATGCTGCAATATGCGGTTCAGTTGGAATAGCTGCAGGAACCATTGCTACTACGGCAGGTGTAGCGGCAGCAGGAACAGGTATTTCAATAGCTGCATCGTCAGGGGCAGGAGCAGCAGCGGCAGCAGCTGGAACAGTATCAGCAGGTGCAGTGGCAGCAGGTACAGGAACAGCAGCAACGGTTTCAACCGGTACGGCAGCAGCAACAACTGCGGCAACAGCAACAACTGCAGCGACAGCAGCAGGTACAGTCGCAACTACAAAAACTGTAGCAGTAGCGGTAGCAGTAGCGGTTTCAGCAACCGGAGTAGGAACTGCTGTTAATTATCAGAATAATAATGCAAGCAGCGAAATCCGCAAAGTAGAAATGGATGACGGATGGAACACCTTTTCTGTTAATTCTTCTGTTGTTAGTGATAACGACGGAATTATTTCGGATGAGTTTAAGTTTGGTGTATCTATTGATGAGATATCAGATAATCACCTTATCGAAACTCATGATAGTCACGAAGGCAGTGCTTCTGAAAATAAAAAGCATGGCAAGTCTTCTGAGAATAAAAAAGAGAAGAGTGAAGAAAAAAGGGAAAGCGAAGAAGGAAAGAGTAGTAAGAAATCTACATCTTCAAATGAGGCAGAGCATATCAGTGACAGCCTGAAGAAAAAAATCGGGCAGTCAGCAGCATCAATGCTTTTCTTTACTGGTACGGATTCTTATGATGATAAAGTTGATAATGCAACTCTTGAAGCTGCATATACATTTGGAAGCTCTATAGTTCTGAATTCAACATCGACAGTATCACTAAATGATGCATATATAGATGATATACAGGTTTCAAAAATCAGTCATAATAAATCAAAATTCACAATTGAGGGCAGCTTTGATTACGGTATAAGCGATAATGGTATCTATTCTGCTTATAATTACTATTTTAAGCTAAAGATGAAGACTGGCGCTGAAGACGGAATATTCGGAGGACTTAACGCTACTAAACTTAAGATTAAACTGGTTGGTGCGGTTGAGGTTCCTGAAGATGGATCTGACAGGGCAAGTAGTCGTGTAAGCGATAACTCGGCTTCGGATGTTATAGTTATTGATGATGATACATCGTCTATTGTTGATCTGGACGAAGGGTCAACGGAGAGTGGTGATCTTGTTATTATAGAATCACCTGCATCGGAGAAGACAGAGATAGTTACAGATACTGGTTCAGATACATCTTCTGATTCTACCAGTGATAATACATCTGAAACTATAAGCGACAGTAATGCAGTTTCAGCAATAGAGAATGAGTCTGAGACTACAGAAAAGGAATCTGAAGCAGAAACAAGCTGATAAAATATGACAAATAATAAAGAAGCGCTGCATTAGGGCAGTGTTCATAAGACAGTAACGCAAAATGAGCACTGTCGCTGTGGATTGGCAAAAAAAGAAGAAGTCTGAAAGGAACATACCTTCCAGACTTCCTTTTTTTATTAGAATAATGAGATGCTTGGTGCTTTTACATCCACCTCGCCGCCTATTATCTTGGCAAGCCTGCGTTGGGGGGCAACCATATCAACCACAACATTAATGGTAGGAACGTTTGGTTGGTTGAACGACCCTCCAAATTTGGAGTGTCGTATGATATATAATAAGCAGAGAAGGCTTCATGGACGTAGTAAGGAAACAATCTTAAAAACAATTAGTATATGTAAAGATCGAAACATTCTCAAGGAGTATCTTGAATCAAGGGAGAAGGATGTTGTGGATATTATGATGACATTATTTGATGAGCAGGAAATAGCAGAAATGCATGATAATAGTATTAGGGCTGAAAGTGAAGAGAAGGGAAAAATAGACACATTGGTTTCTCTTGTGAAGGATAGTATTTTAAGTATAGGCGAAGCTGCAAAAAGATTAGGTGTAACTGAGGCAAAATTTAAGGAATATATGAAATAGATTCTCCTCTGGTACCTTTTTGTGCAAAAAAATCTTTTGCTAGCTTTTTGAGTACCGAATCCAATAAATAAGTAATATAATGGTGGGATTGTGGGATACCACGAACACTTAGTGAACGTAGTGAACTTAGTGAGAGTGTATGCACAGCTGCACGAAGTGCGGAACAATCCCTGACATCACTTTTGACCTTAACATCATATAATTGGAATTATAGATGAGTTAATGATGAAAAAGAGGAACTTACATGATTAAGCATTCGATTCCACCTGTTTTTGATAAAGATTCGAGAATACTTATATTAGGCAGCTTTCCTTCGGTCAAGTCAAGAGAAGTGCAAGATGTTTACCTTCTACCATCCCTGCAAATGCAGCATGGAATTTAGACAGATTAATAGGTGCATGGGGAGTAATAAACGGCGGGAAAATCTAAAGATTGATTTGGTTGGGTCATAAAACCTGTGTGTGGGGATTTATCAAAATGAAAATATCATCTTTTTTATATCTTGCAGGATTTGGTATAAAAAGTATTTTATTAAAGAAGAAAGAGCCTGTTTTAGGAACAATAATAGTTACAGATAAATGCAACCTTTCCTGCAGGCATTGTTCTGTTAACAACATAACGTCCAAAATTCCCCCTTATTTTCAGATAAAAAAAGAAATGCAAACGCTTTACAATATGGGAGTGAGGATTTTGTTTTTTTGCGGTGGTGAAACATTTATCTGGCAGGATGATGGCAAGACCATTCGGGATCTTGTTATAGAAGCGAAGAGGATGGGATTTCTCATCGTCAACCTTGTGACGAACGGTACTCAGAAAATAGACCTGCCTGAGGCAGACCTTATATTGTTGAGCCTTGATGGTGACCGCGAGCACCACAACATTATTCGTGGTGACACCTATGATACAATCCTTGAAAATATTGAAAATGCTACTTCTGACAACATCTGCTTCTATATGGCTGTCAATCAGATCAACAAAGATTGCATCAAGGATGTCTGCTATCTTGCACGGGATACAAAGAATGTCAGAGCTGTTTCATTTAATTTTTATACACTATATCCTGATACAACGGAGCTTGCGCTCTCAAAGGAGGAAAAGAAAAAATGCTGCATTTTAATTTCGCAGATGATAGACGAAGGAGTACCCGTATTCAACTTAAAGAGTGCTTTTCCGTATCTGATCAATAACAGTTTTCCCACTCCCTGCTATCAGTGTGTAGTTATCGAGAATGGTAAAATTTCAACTTGCGGACGAATTAAACGCTGCTGGGTTTGAGGCGGAGCATGACAAGAAGGAATGAAGAAAAAAGGTACTCCCTCAATAGTGGAAGTACCCTTAATTTGGATCCTCTGGTTTGTCGTTAAGCTGACTCCGCAAGGATTCGATTTCTGCTTTGAGCTGATCGTTTTCTGTTTGCAATGTCTCTTTTTCTTCAGTCAGTGTGCTGACCTGTTCATTTAGAGATTCTATGGTCTTGTTATTCTGCTCATAGTCGCGCAGAAAACTTGGAAAGTATTTTCGCAGAACCAATGATTCAATCTCTTTGTATGTATCTGAGACAGGGTCAATCCTGCCGCTCTGTTGATAAAGAATCCTGTTGATGCTTACCGTTCTGATATCGTTAAGCTTCAGTACGGAATCATGCGAAATGAAGGAAAACTCACTGCTTTTCAAAAGGAACATATCGCTTTTCGATGCAGGGAAATCAACCGGGTGATAAACATCGGTGTGCTTCGCCGGATCATAGGAGAAGATAGGGAGCACATAAAGAAGCTTCTGCTTTACCCCGATCACAAGTCCACGATGCTCATATGACATCTCAGGGATATAATTCTTGCCAAATTCAAACTGGTAGATTTCTCCCTTTTTTACAGCTCTTTGACGAAATGGCTTCTTTCTGTTGTCAGCCCAGCGAAAGTCTGACTTCGAAAAACGATTCAGTTCATCAGAACCGATCATATTTCCGACTATAATCTCATTTGTTTTGCTTTGTGCCTTAAGATACTCTTTCAATCAGTGATGTCTCCTTAGTGTTATAGGTAAAAAAATAAGGGTACGGCGCTAACCATACCCTACTCTGGCTAACCAGAGTGACCTCGTCGGTCAAATTATCCTTTCGTATGCGGTCTCGTCGACCAAAAAAACACTTTTACAAGTGCGAAAGAACATTTCATTTGAGAGGTTTCGTGTACCTCTATCTATATTATACACAATTCCGTCGAAAAATCCAGCAGTTCTTAAAAATTTTATCTACGCCTCTGTAACTAATAATTATATTGCCGCTTCAGTTCAAAGTCAAGAAAAAAATAAAAGCTGTAAAGTTATTGCAGCGCTTCTTTTATCTTTGCGATAAGACGATCATTATCCTCGGGCTGCATAAAACAGAATCGGAAATAATGATTATCAAGAAATGGAAATGTACAGCAATTTCGAATCATCATTTTTGATCGGATACAGTGATCAAACAGGCTGTCTGCAGTGACATCATCACGTTCGAGTTTGCAGAGAACAAAATTTGCACCCGGTTTATAATATTTAAGACCAAGGTCCTTCATATCATCAAGCATTGAGCAGATTCTTTTTCTCTCACCAAAAATTATCTTTTTGGTTTCTTCAATATATTTCTTGTCAGTAAACATGAGTTTTCCGGCAATCTCGGCAAGAGAATTGATCGTCCAGGGATTTTTCTTCGTGTTGATCTCGCGAATAAGATCCTGATTGCCGGTGACTGCATATCCAAGCCTTAATCCCGGAGATGCGAAAAACTTTGAAACTCCGCGTATTATAAAAAGATTGTTATAATAGCGCGTAAGAGGAATACCTTCGATTTCTTCCATGTTTTCAGTGAATTCAATGTATGTCTCATCAACTACTACAAATATATCTAAGGTTTTGGCAGTATCGAGAATACTCCTTAGAGTACGTGCCGGGATACAGGTTGAAGTAGGATTATTAGGATTGCAGATTATCAGCATATCTATATCTTCGTTTAAATGCGAAACAAGATCTGCTTTATCCAATACAAAATCATTTTCTTCTTTTAATGGAAAATATAAGGATTTTCCGCCGCTTAGTGTAACCTCTCGTTCGTATTCGGAATATGAAGGGCCGAGGATCATGGCTCTTCTTGGCTTTTTTAGTTCGATGATTATGGATATGAGTTCTGTAGAACCATTTCCGACTATAATGTTATCCTTAACTGTTCCGCTGTAGTCAGCAATAACCGATCTTAAGAGAGTATACTCTCTGTCGGGATAAGATTGTATCGCATCGAGATGTTCACTTAAGGTTTCGCGAAGTGAAGGAGAAATACCAAGTGGATTTACATTTGCAGAAAAAGATATGACTTCTTCTTTTTTTATTCCATAGATCTTTTCTATTTTTTCAAGGTCGCTTCCGTGGAAGTGATCCGAGTGCTGTATCATCGTTTCCGATACCTCCTTTTGTTGATAAAAACACTGTATAAGTGCTATAATAAACTTTATGATAATGCATGTTTTCGAATAATGCAACTTAAGGAGCCGTGACAGGCGATATAAGAGGAGGAAGCGGGAATAATGGAGAGCCATATCGCTGAAATATTGAACGGTAGGTTCGAATACGATATGGGCACCCTTACATTTCCGGAAAGAAAGCTTAACATAGAGGCTTTTGTCGGGGAAAGAATTAAGGGTACGTTTCATATAGTTTCGAGCGGGCTTCGTAGGATTAATGGTTATATTTATGTTGATGATTCACGCATGGTCTGCGACAAAAAGAGTTTTTCGGCTAACAGTGTGGAAGTTCATTATAGTTTTGATACAAAGGGACTTGAGCCGAATGACCTTATTAAAGGAAATATTGATGTCATATCTGATGCAGGGGAATATAGTCTGCCTTTTATTGTAACGATTAAAGAACAGTTCCCGGTATCATCTGATGGTGAGATCAGAAATCTTTTTTATTTTGCCAATCTTGCCCGTAAAGATTTTGACGAGGCAAAGAAACTTTTTTACGATAAATCATTTGTCAAGGTGCTTAATGGTGCTGATGAAAGATATATAGATCTTTATGGGGCATTTAGCAGAAGACTTGATTCAAGCGAAAATCTTGAAGAATTTCTTATTGCAGTTCATAAAAAAAATCCGGTCGGATATACAGTTTCACAGGATAATATTGATATAGAAATTGATGACGAAGATATTACTGCAGAGATCAGGCTTAGAAAAAATGGCTGGGGTTATGCCGCTTTAAGGGTGAGCTCGGACAATCCTTTTGTTATCGTGAAAAATACATATCTTACGAATGAAGATTTTGACGGAGATGAGGGCTCGATAAAACTTCTACTGGTAAGGGAAGCCATGCACTATGGTAAAAATACAGCAAATGTCAGACTGGCTGGAAATCATTTTCATAAGGACATAAATATTACCGTAAGAAAAAAAGGGATAGTTCCTGCAAATGCTATAGCACGCCAGAAACTTATAAAACGGATCACTATTGAATATCTTCGTTTCAGACTGAAGGAAACAGGTATAGAGAGTTGGTGCCATAATTCATTGATCCTGATCGAAAAGATGCTTGACATGGATGGAAAAGATCTGTTGGCAAGGCTTTTTATGGTGCATATTCTTATAAGCTCTTCAAGGAAGAAAGAAGCAGCTTCTGTACTTTCACATATAGAAAAGGAATTTGATACGGAGGCAGCTGGCTTTGAATATGAAGCCTATAAAATCTATCTTCAGTCGATCCTTACGAGAAATGAGGTAGAAGTAAAAAAGAATGCCTCAAAGATCAGGCTGATGCGGGAAAGCTGTCCGTCATCGACGAAGCTTCTTTGGATTCTTTTATATATGGATGAGAGTCTGGAAGGCAATAAAAAGAAAAAGCTTGAACTGATGAGAGAGCTTTACAGCTATGGAGGGAGAAGTCCGCTCATATATGCGGAAGCCTTTATAATGATCGAGCATAATCCGGCCTATCTTTCCACTATGTCAGAGTTCGAAATAAATACATTGCTCTGGGCTGCGAAACGTGGAGTGATCAGAGAAGACCTTCTGAGAAGAATCATTTTCCAAAGCGGAAAACTCAGGAGATTTTCAGGAGCCCTTGTGAGTCTCTTACAGAAATATTATGAAAAGTTCGGTTCGGAAGAAGCACTTGGATCCATTTGTACTCATTTGATCCAAAATAATATAACCTCTGAGAAATATTTTAAATATTTTAAGCTGGCTGTAGAAAAGAGATTGAAGATAACCAGGCTTTATGAATATTATATATATTCTTTTCCGGCTGAAAGCGATGAGATAGTTGACCGCTCTGTACTGATGTACTTCAGAATGGGTGCTGAATTAAGCATAGAAAGAGCAACATTTTTATATGATAATATAATCAGATTTGGCATGGTCTCACCTGATACATTGGCAGCTTACAGTTCAAGCATTGCTGAATTTGCGGTAGAAATGGCAAGCTCAGGAAGGATAAATGAAAAGCTTGCGAGAATTTATGATTATGCCGCAGGACTTAAGAATTTTGCAAATAAGGATAAGCTTCTTTATGCGTTGAGTCGTCTTGTATTTAAATATAAGATAATCAGTGACACAGATGATATCCGTTACGTGAGCGTTGTTGAAAACGGTTTTAACGGTGAGAGAAAATATAAACTAACAAATGGAGAAGTTTATATAAGTGTTTTCAGTAGTGTCTATAATTTTATCTATGAGGATTCCTACGGAAACCGTACGGTAGAAAGGGAGGACGTAAGGGCTAAAAGGCTTATGCAGCCATCTGCGTACAGTAGGGCGATCAAGCTTTATCGGGAAGGACATATTGGTCTTTCATATTACAGTACCGGTCTGGGCAGAAAAATAATAGAAGTTACAGATGAGAATGAATCAGACTTAAGACTTCTGGCATTTTCAGATAAAATAAGCATGTCGGAAAGAAATGACATAAAGAAAAAACTTATACATTTCTATTACGATAATGGTAAAAATGATGAGCTCGACAAGATGATCGCAGATCTTGATGTTGATGATTTTAATGCGGCAGACAGAAATGAGATAGTAAGATTTCTGATCTTAAGAGGAATGAACGTAAGAGCATGCGAGATACTGCATGAGTACGGTTTTTCAAAAATGAATCCTAGAACTATGGTCAGACTCGTGAGTCGTCTCATTCGTGAGGAAAATAATTGCGACGCAAATTATCTTACGTCTATGGCTTATTATGTATATCGTCACGGAAAGTATGATGAGACTATACTTAAATATCTGACTGTTAATTATAATGGATTGAGCCGTTCATTAAGAGATATATGGAAAACAGCCATAGGATTTGATGTTGGGGCTGGAAGGATCGAAAGAAAACTTATTTCACAGATGCTTTTTTCGAGAGCATTCGTGGGTGAGGCGGATGAGATCTTTAAAGATTATGCCGGAAAAGACGGAAATGATGATCTTGCAAGGGCATGGCTTTCTTACTGTGCATATGATTATTTTGTGAAAAACAGAGTTACCGGCGATTATATTTTTGAACGTATATACAGGCTCACACAGGAGGGAGAAAATTTTCCGGAAATAGCATCATTGGCAATGCTGCATTTTTATTCGGGAAAACATACTATACCGGATTCTGCTATCCAGGGCATTGGAGCTATGGTCAGAAAATATATGCAGAGAGGAATATTCATGGAATTTTTCCGTGCATTCAGGGCAATAGTTCCTGAAATCTGCATGTATGATGACAGAGTATTTGTTGAGTATCATACGGATCCGAAGAAACAGCCGCTTTTGCACTACAGGATAACAGACGAGATGAATTCTGAAGGTGTTTTCAGATCAGAGCAGATGAAAACTGTTATAGATGGTGTATATATTAGAAATTTTGTGCTTTTTTATGGAGAAAGGCTGCAGTATTACATAACGGAAGAAAATGACGGTGAAGGTGAACTTGTTCTGAGCAGGACTGTTGAGGCAGCGGAGATTGAGGATGTGGGCTCAGATTCACGGTTTAAGATGATAAATTCATTGATCTTAAGTTACAGTCTTGGAGATGAAAAAAGTACGGAAAATCTTATGAATCTCTATCTTGAGAAATCAGCTGCAGTAGAAAGAGAATTCAGTCTGATATAAAGGAGAGAGAAATTCTAATTTAAGGTATCGGGAGAGTAAATGGAGAGTATCGAGAGAACAACTGCAATAGGAATAGACTTAAGAGATGATATATCAGAAATCTCCTACTGCAGACATGGCGAGATGAATGTAATAACATACAGCTATGTAGCTGATGGTGAGGATTTTGAGATTCCTACTGCAGCATGTTATTCGAAAGAAGATGAAAGATGGTTCTATGGAAGAGAAGCTGTAGAGCTGTCAGAGAAAAGCGGAGCGATTCTGATAAACTCACTGGTCACAAAGGCACTGGCTGGTGGCAGGGTATTTTATAATGACAATGATGGCATTGATAGCGTGAAGCTTCTGGGGATGTTTATTTTATACTGTCTTTCAGTTCCGGGTGAATTATCTGTATATGACACGGCAGCTCTGGTCATAACTGTTGAAGAGGTAATAGCTGAACTTCCAAAAGTATTGGACAAGGCACTGCAGAGGATAAAGGGAGAGATAAGCACTGTCCGTTATATGGGACATGAAGAAAGCTTTTTCTACTATGCAATGAGCCAGCCCATCGAGCTTTGGCAGAGGGGGGTGGTTCTCTATGATTATGGCAGAAAAAGTTTCAAGAGAGAACGGCTGATGATAAATTCCCAGTATAATCCAGCAACTGTTTTTACTGACGAAAAAAGTTTTGATGATATGATCCCCTTTAAGAAAGAAGAAGAGGAACGTTTTGACAATATGTTTCGGGAAATCTCGGAAAATGAATTTGTTTCAGATACAGCATCAGCAGTATATCTGACAGGAGATATATTCAGAGGCAGATGGGCGGATAAGACATTTCGTTTTCTTTGTACAAAAAGCAGGGTTTTTGTCGGACAGAATCTTTATACAAAGGGTGCATGTTTCGCGGCAGCTGATCTGTCGGGATGGACCAGGCTTGGAAGCCGCTATATATTTATGGACGAAACAAGACTTCATTCGTCAATATCAGCCAGAACAGTTTACGCGGAGAGAGAGGGAATAGTTCCTCTCGTAAGTGCAGGTATCAGTTGGTATGATGTGGATGCATCGGCTGAATTCATGTTATCTTCGGATAGACGCATAGAACTTCTTATTCAGGGAGATGAAGATGAAGGAGAAAGAAATGCACTTATACGCTGTGACTGGATTCCGGAAAGACCTGAAAGAGCATCACGTATATTGATGCATTTATCCTGCCCTGTAAAAAATCAGCTTAAGGTTGAGATCACCGATCTTGGGTTTGGAGAGATTTTCAGATCTACCGGTCTTACGAAAGAAGAAATTGTAAACCTGGAGGACTAAAAGATGCTTTATACATGCGTCGGAAGACGTTCACTGAAGCCGTATTACATGGATGGTACGGAAATCGGCATCTATTCGGCGGAAGAACTTGCTTATTATATAAAAGAAAATATATTGATGCTTGATTCGTCTTTTATGGATGAAAATCTTTGCTCTTATATCGAGTCAGAACTGGGACTGGGTCAGATTGCGACAGAACTCTACGGAGTGATCAACAGAGGCGGAAGTCTTATGGATTTTCTTGAGACTTTTTTTAAGCTGACGGGTCTTGGCAATGAGAATGAAATAGAATCCATGAGACGGTCACTTGCTTCAAGAGCGAATATGAGTCAGACGGAAAAATACAGACTCAAAGGAGATTTCCTTGTGAAGGGAGGAAAATTTTCCGCTGCAATAAACGAATATAATATGGCGCTCAGCAAAACGGATGAAATAAAAAAGCCCAAAGAGGCTGCACGTATATTGAATAATAAAGGTGTAGCATTTGCGGGAATGTTTTGTTTTGATGAAGCTGAGGACTGTTTTGAACATGCATTCAGACTGAACCCGACGGCATCTGTAACGTTAGAACAGATGAAGGCAGCTGAAATGATGAACAGAGGTAAAACAGGCTGCTGTAGTGATGACTGTGATGATGACATAGGTCGTAAATTCAGACTTTATCTAAAAAAGAAAGAAAATGGGGAAGTTTCAGAAGCTGATGCCTTGATCAGAGAAATACTTATGGATTTAAAAAACAACTACAGAAAGTCATATTATTCGGGAATGTAAAAAAGAATTTCATTAAAAACAGGAGAGGCTTTAGAGAAAGAGGGGAATGACTTATGGGATTTCTTAAATGGGTAAAAAACATTTTCTTTACCGGAACGGAAGAAAATGATGAACTGGATATAGATAAGGTCACAGGTGAAGAAAGTTCTGAGATCAGAGAAGTTGAAGAACCTATCAAAAGATCTTCATTGAATATCCGAAATGATGAACAGCGCAAACGATATATAAAGAACTGCTGCGAGCAGATGCAGGAAGCCGGGGACGAGATCGATAAAGCGTCAATGGAATACAGGCTTGTTACAGATTATCTGAAGGATATAGAGGTTTTGGATAAGCTTCCGGCTGAAGTCAGGGGGACAATAAATAAGACTGCTGACAGGATACAGAAACTTGGAAGGGAAAGTACAGTCAACCGGGAAAATTTAGGCAGAATATCAGATGAAATGTATACGCTTATGGAGCGCTATGATAGAGAGATAGATGGCGCACTTGAAGAACTTCGGAAAAATGAGGATTATAAGGGAATAGTACGCGGAGATCTTCAAAGACTTGAAAGCGAAAAGGCAGTCAATATTTATGAAAGAAACGAACTGATCGCCTCAAAAGAGAATATAAAACGTATCTTTATGATCACAATAGGTGCGGCGGCAGCCGTTATAGTCATGCTGATAGTGCTCTATGCAACTGCAGAACTTGATGTCAGAGTCGGACTTTTGCTGGCAGCGGCTATTGCTGCGGCAGCGTTTACAGGAGAATATCTGAGTTATACCAGCGCTGAAGCAAGGCTTAGAAAGGTTGATGCATATATTAATCTTGTAATAGCCACACAGAACAAAGTAAAGATAAGATATGTAAATGTTTCGAACCTTATAGAATACAGTTTGAGAAAATTCAGAGTTGGAAATTCTAATGAACTGGAGGAGTACAGGGATGCCTATAGGGAAGAAAAACAGGCAAGAGAGTTTCTGCAGAGGGCTAATTCTGAAATAGCCATGGAGAAGAGTCATCTAGTGCATCTTCTTACAGATATCCATCTTAAGGATCCTTCAATCTGGACACGTCAGTGTGCAGCTCTTGTAGATAAGAGGGAAATGGTTGAGATAAGACATGATCTGAATACAAGACGTCAGTCTTTGAGAAAGATCATTGAATATAACACGAAGAACAGGGATATATCAAAGGACGAGATAAATGATATCGTCAGACAATACCCCGAATATGGTCAGGAAATACTCAGCATTGTGGCTACATATGAATAAAGAAATTACGATAAAGAGAATCCGGAAATGTCGGATTCTCTTTAATCATTTTCTTGCATACGAATCGTTAATGAGATATAATCGGAATTGTGTGTTGAAGTTAACGCCCCGTAAACATGTGTTTATATTAGGAGAAATGAATGCCGGATTTTGATAAGCTAGGTGAAGAGTGCGGAGTCTTCGGTATATATGACTTTGATCATAACGAAGTTGCTTCGTCAATTTATTACGGACTTTATGCTCTGCAGCATCGTGGACAGGAAAGTGCCGGAATTGCTGTAACTGATACTACAGGACCTTTTCGCGATGTTTCGAGTTACAAGGAAATGGGTCTTGTAAGTGAAAATTTCAAGCATGAACAGCTTGAAAAGCTTAAGGGTAATATTGGTGTAGGCCATGTACGTTATTCTACAGCAGGAGGTTCGGTCAGAGAAAATGCTCAGCCTCTTGTACTTAACTACGTTAAGGGAATACTTGCAATGGCACATAACGGAAATCTTGTTAATTTCCCTGAACTTAGAAGAGAGCTCGAATATACCGGAGCGATCTTCCAGACCACCATTGATTCGGAAGTAATTGCGTATCATATAGCGAGAGAACGTCTTCTTTCACAGACAGTCGAGGAAGCATTGAGAAGAGCATGCGCTAAGCTCAAAGGTGCATTTTCACTCGTAGTCATGAGCCCGAGAAAGCTTATGGGAGCAAGAGATCCCTGGGGCTTCAGACCTTTATGCATAGGCCGACGCGATAATGCATGGATACTTGCATCTGAATCATGCGCTCTTGATACGATAGGAGCTGAATTTGTAAGAGATGTAGAGCCTGGGGAAATCGTATCGATATCTCCGGAAGGCATTGTTTCAGATAAATCATTACAGATAGAACAGAATAAACGCGGAAGATGCGTTTTTGAGTATATTTATTTTGCAAGACCTGATTCTACGATTGACGGAGTCAGCGTTTATGAGGCAAGAATTAAAGCAGGAAGATTCCTGGCTCAGGATTCACCCGTTGAGGCAGATCTGGTCATCGGCGTACCGGAATCCGGAAACTGCGCTGCAATGGGATATTCACTTGAATCGGGAATACCTTATGGTATCGGATTTTATAAGAATGGCTACGTAGGAAGAACCTTTATAAAGCCTAAGCAAAAATCAAGAGAAAATGCAGTAGAAGTAAAACTTAATCCAATACGTGATGCTGTAAAGGGAAAAAGAGTAATTATGGTAGATGATTCGATAGTAAGAGGAACCACCAGTGATCAGATCGTTACAATGCTCAGGGAAGCCGGAGCCAAGGAAGTTCACATGATGGTAAGTTCTCCGCCGTTCCTGCATCCATGTTTCTTCGGTACTGATGTTCCGGCCAGCAATCAGCTGATCGCGCATAACAGAACCGTTGATGAAGTATGCAAGATCATAGGAGCAGATTCACTTCACTATCTGAGAGTCGAAAGACTTAAGGAGATTGCAGGCGGAACAGATATCTGTGACGGATGTTTTACAGGAAAATATCCGATCAATCCTCCTACAGAGGATATCCGCGGAGAATTTGAAGCATAAAGACAGCATAGATTGGAGGCTTTATAAATGCAGGATACAAGTCGTTACATTAGTCCGCTCAGCGAGCGATATGCCAGCAGCGAAATGCAGTATATCTTTTCTGAAGATATGAAGTTCAGAACATGGAGACGTCTCTGGATAGCACTTGCGGAAACAGAAAAAGAGCTCGGACTTGAGATAAGCGATGAGCAGATAGAGGAGCTTAAGTCACATAAAGATGATATAAATTATGATGTGGCAAGAGCGAGAGAAAAAGTGGTAAGACATGACGTGATGAGCCATGTTTATGCCTATGGACAGCAGTGTCCCAAGGCAGCAGGTATTATTCATCTTGGCGCTACAAGCTGTTATGTAGGTGATAATACAGATATCATTGTAATGAATGAGGCTCTTTCACTTGTAAAGAAAAAGCTTGTTAATGTTATTGCAGAACTTGCAAAATTTGCTGACAAATATAAAGATCAGCCTACGCTTGCATTTACGCATTTTCAGCCGGCTCAGCCTACAACAGTAGGTAAAAGGGCTACACTCTGGCTTCAGGACTTTACCATGGATCTTGAAGATCTCGAATATGTTCAGTCAAGCCTGAAACTTCTTGGCTCTAAGGGTACAACAGGTACACAGGCAAGTTTCCTTGAGCTTTTTAACGGCGATCATGAGACAATAGATAAAATTGATCCTATGATAGCAGAGAAAATGGGATTCAAGGCATGCTATGCAGTTTCCGGTCAGACTTATTCAAGAAAAGTTGACTCAAGAGTATTGAATCTTCTTTCAGGTATCGCACAGACATCTCATAAGATGTCAAATGATATCAGACTTCTCCAGCATCTTAAAGAAGTTGAGGAGCCGTTTGAAAAGACACAGATCGGTTCATCTGCTATGGCATATAAGAGAAATCCGATGCGTTCAGAGAGAATTGCTTCTCTTTCAAGATATGTGATGACAGATGCTCTTAACCCGGCTATTACAGCAGCTACACAGTGGTTTGAGCGTACACTTGATGATTCTGCCAATAAGAGACTTTCTATTCCGGAAGGTTTCCTTGCTATAGATGGCATCCTTGACCTTGATCTCAATGTTGTTGACGGTCTTGTTGTATATCCCAAGGTAATTGAAAAGCATCTTATGGCTGAATTACCTTTCATGGCAACAGAAAATATCATGATGGACTGCGTTAAGAAGGGCGGTAACCGTCAGGAGCTTCATGAAGAGATCAGAAAGCTTTCAATGCAGGCAGGAGAGCACGTTAAAAAAGAAGGACTTGATAATGATCTTCTTGAGCTGATCGCAGCTGATCCGATGTTCGGAGTAACTCTGGATGAGCTTAAGGCTAATCTGCAGCCGTCAAAATATATTGGACGCGCTGATGTACAGGTTAAGGCGTTCCTTGAAAATGTTATAAATCCTATTTTGGAAGAATATAAAGAGCTTCTGGGACTTAAAGCAGAGATAAATGTCTGATTCCCGGAATTTAAGGAGGATTTTGAGCTATGGTAAAAGCAGTTGTTGGTGCAAACTGGGGCGATGAAGGAAAAGGAAAAATCGTTGATACCCTTTCAGACGGAGCTGATGTAGTAATCCGTTTTCAGGGCGGTTCCAATGCGGGACATACTATCGTAAATAATTACGGAAAGTTTGCGCTTCATACACTTCCGTCAGGTGTTTTTCACAGCAATATAATGAACATATGCGGAAATGGTATGGCTTTCGATATTGATAAATTTCTTGCGGAAGTTAAGTCAATAACAGATCAGGGTGTTCCGGAACCTCAGATCATGATTTCCGACAGAGTTCAGGTACTTATGCCTTATCATAAACTTTTTGACGGACTTGAAGAGTCAAGACTTGCAGGCAAGGCTTTTGGTTCTACAAAGTCTGGTATTGCGCCTTTTTATTCTGATAAATATGCAAAAATTGGCTGGCAGATCAATGAGTTTTATCAGTCTGATGAGGTTATTAAGGAGAAGATCGCAAGGGTAGCTGAAATTAAAAACTGCCTTCTTGTTAATCTCTATCATACAGATAAGATCGATGAAGAGGCACTCTTCAATGACATAATCAGATGGAGAGAAGCGATCAAGCCTTATCTTGGAAACGTTGCACTTTATCTTAAAAATGCAATTGCTGAGAATAAAACAGTTCTTCTTGAGGGTCAGCTCGGAACTATGAAGGATCCTGATTTTGGTATTTATCCAATGGTTACATCCTCATCACCGCTTGCTGCATATGGAGCGATCGGCGCCGGCATAGCACCTTATGAGATAAAGCAGATCATTGCGGTAAGTAAGGCTTATTCATCAGCTGTAGGCGGTGGAGATTTTGTATCAGAAGTATTTGGGGAAACTGCTGACACACTTAGAAATCATGGCGGTGACGGCGGTGAATACGGTGCAACGACCGGAAGACCCAGAAGAGTAGGCTGGTACGACTGTGTAGCTTCAAAATACGGTATCAGACTTCAGGGGGCAACTGATGTTGCATTTACTGTAGTTGATGACCTTGGATACCTTGATGAGATTCCTGTTTGTGTAGCTTATGAAAAAAATGGCGAGCAGACGAAGGAATTCCCTGTATATCATGAACTTGCTGACTGCAAGCCTGTATATGTCAATATGCCGGGTTGGAAATGTGATATCAGAGGCATTAGAAATTATGAAGATCTTCCTGAAAAATGCAGGAATTATATTGAATTTATTGAAAAAGAGCTCGGTTATCCGATCACTATGATATCTAACGGCCCTGCAAGAGAAGATATCATATATAGAAAAAGCCCTTTGAAAAAATAAGCAGGAAAGAGTAAAATAATGTCTGATTATGCTTAAATGCAGATGCTTATTTTTATTATTAAATTTATGAAAGGAATATAAATAGGGTAAGTTATGAAGAGATTAAGTGTTATTTTATTACTCGCTATGACAGGAGCTCTTATGCTCACGTCATGCGGAAAGAAGGAGAGTAAGGCAACTGAAGAAGCATCTACAAGTGCAATTGTAGTTGGTGAAGAGGAAGAAGTTGCTACAGAAGAAGCAAGCACAGAGGGAACTGTTGAAGAAGAGGAAGTTGCTCCTGAAGGAATGTATGCCAGTGAGACAACCGGTGAATGGATCAGTGAGGATCTTAAGGATCAGAGACCTGTAGCTGTAATGATCGATGATGAGAAGACAGCTCTTCCTCATTTTGGTATCACAGGTGTTGACGTTATGTATGAGATGGTCAACAGTACAGCAAACGAAGGTGTAACACGTTTCATGGGTATTGTTAAAGACTGGGAGAGCATTAAACAGCTTGGTTCCATCAGAAGTACAAGACCTACAAACCTTCAGATCTTCCCTGAGTGGAATGCGGTTCTTTGCCATGATGGAGGTCCTTTCTGGAATGATAACTTCTACAAGAACGTATTCGTAGAGCGTTTCAGCGGTACATTCTCACGTGTAGATAACGGTAAGGCAAGAGAGTTCACAGAGTATGTATGTACCGGTGACCTTGAGAAGAATTTCAAAAATACAGGCTATTCAAAGACATACAATGAGTATTGGGAAGGAACACCTCATTATCAGTTTGCTTCACATACACAGGATAATGACCTTACACAGTATGCAAGTGCAGTTGACTGCAGCAAGCTTGTACTTCCTTTCCATCATAACAATCCTTATCTTGAGTACGATGCTGATGAGAAGGTTTATAAGTATTATCAGTATAACCAGGCAGAGGTTGATGCAGGTAACGGAAACAAGCAGATGACATACAAGAATATCCTTCTTCAGAATGCCAGAATGGAGCAGCTTGATGAGCATGGATATATGATGTATTATCCTACAGAGTCTGGAAGAGAAGGATACTTCATCACAGATGGTAAGGCTATTAAGGTTACATGGTCAAAGCTCAGCGATATAACTGCTACACGTTACTATGATGAAAACGGAGAAGAAATAAAGATCAACGTAGGTAAGACCTATGTCGCTCTTATTCCTTCAGACGAGTGGGATAATATCGAGATTCAGTAATAATGTCAGGATTATTTGAAAAAATATTTAAGAGAAAATATAAAGCTCTTCCGGGTATGGACGCAGTATTCTTTGCAACCGCCGATTGCGACGGATGCGGAGAATGTGCTGACAGATGTCCTACCGGTCACATAAAAATGGTTGATGGCCGCCCGGTCTGGCCTAAACCTTGTTTTTTATGTGCGGCATGCGGGGACGTGTGCCCGAACAATGCAATAAGCTACGGGACACCGGAGTTTATCGAGAAATATTGGGAACTTGTGGAAAAGCAGAAAGAAGACGGGGAAACAAAGAAATGAATTCATACAGAACTGTTCAGACAGGGAAAATCTTTTCCGGTGAAATTACAGAGAAGAAATCACGGTTCATAGCAGCTCTGAAAAAAGCGGAGTCCGTGGAAGAGGCCTCCGCTTTTCTTTTATCGGAAAAAAAGAAATATTATGATGCAAAACATCATTGCAGTGCATATATAATTGCAGGAGAAGACGGTGCCCAGGATATAATGCACTCCTCAGATGACGGAGAGCCGTCAGGGACTGCCGGAAAGCCAATGCTGGATATATTAAAGGGTGAGGGCTTGAAGAATGTTATTCTGGTAGTGACCAGATATTTTGGAGGAACACTGCTTGGAACCGGTGGACTCGTAAGGGCATATTCCGCGGCTTCAAAGGATGCGATCTCAAATACGGAATTTTTTATTGTAAAGGAACTGGTCCACTGCAGTTTAGAGTTTGATTATGCATCTGAACCTAAAATACGACGTTTTTTAAGAGAGAGAGAATGTGTTCTGGGTGAGCCGGAATACAGTGAAAAAGTACGTTTTAATATTTATATTGAGCCGGACGAAGAGAATAATTACAGAGAAAATATCACGGATATGTTAAATGGCAATGTTGAATTCAAGGTACTTGAAAAAGCAAGTCATGAAGTTCCGGAAAATTCTTGATTTTTTTTCTATCTCGGATTATAATGCTGAATGTTGATTTATGATTATAGATCAACATTCATTTTTCTTTATGCGGTTTTCACTGTATTAAATCCCCAAATTATATCCAAGATAATAAAAAATTTTGAAACAGTAGTTGAAGGTTCAAATGTCAAAAATACTGCAGAATAAATCTTAACTGTAGATTATAATAAAAAAGAAGCTGATAAATTAAGGTTGACAATTGAGTTTTTTTACGTTAAGATTTGAACGGTTGTTCACGAACGTTTGTACTTAAGATTCGGAAAGGATTAAAAATAAAATGGATGATGATAAGAAGAAAGCGTTAGACGTTGCTCTTGCGCAGATTGAAAAGCAGTTTGGTAAAGGCGCTGTAATGAAGCTTGGTGAGAATCAGAAAAATATGAACGTAGAAACGATTCCAACAGGTTCATTAAGCCTTGACATTGCACTTGGCCTTGGTGGTATCCCCAGAGGAAGGATCGTTGAGATATACGGACCTGAATCATCAGGTAAGACTACAGTTACACTTCATATGATCGCAGAAGTTCAGAAGCGTGGTGGAGTAGCAGGTTTCATTGATGCAGAGCACGCACTTGATCCTGTCTATGCAAAAAACATCGGTGTAGATATTGACAATTTATATATTTCCCAGCCAGATTCGGGTGAGCAGGCTCTTGAGATCACAGAGACCATGGTAAGATCAGGTGCTGTCGATATAGTTGTAGTTGACTCTGTTGCTGCTCTCGTACCAAAAGCTGAAATTGATGGTGAAATGGGAGATTCTCATGTTGGTCTTCAGGCAAGACTTATGTCTCAGGCGCTTCGTAAGCTCACTGCAGTTATTAGTAAGTCAAATTGCATAGTGATCTTTATCAATCAGCTTAGAGAAAAAGTTGGCGTCATGTTTGGAAATCCGGAAACAACTACAGGAGGACGTGCTCTTAAATTCTATTCTTCAGTACGTCTCGATGTCAGAAGGATTGAGAAGATCACACAGGGTGGAGAAATAATCGGTAACAGAACAAGAGTTAAGGTCGTTAAGAATAAGATCGCTCCGCCATTCAAAGAAGCAGAATTTGACATTATGTTCGGCAAGGGTATTTCAGCAGTAGGTGATACACTTGACCTTGCTGCCAATATAAATGTTGTTAATAAGGCCGGCGCATGGTATTCATATAATGGTGATAAGATCGGTCAGGGAAGGGAAAATACAAAACAGTATCTTGCAGAACATCCAGAAATTCTGGCCGAGATAGATCATAAGGTCAGAGTTCATTACGGTTTGGAAGAAGAAACAGATCCAAAGGCAAAGGATGATGGCACAAAAGAAACAAAAGCTGCAGGAAAAGCAGCTAAATCAACGGAAGAAAAGTAAGTAAAATGACTATAACTAAGATTGAACAGTACCGAAAAGGAAAATATCTTGTTTATCTGAATGATGAGGCATCATTTGTTCTTTATTCAGCCGAAATAAAAAAGTATGGCTTAAAAGAAAATATAGAAATGACCGATGACATGTACAGGTCAATCTTGGATGAAACATTGATCAAACGGGCGAAGAGCCGAACACTGCATATCCTTGACAGACAGGACAAGACAGAAAAACAGCTTCGGCTCAAGCTCAGAGAAAATATGTATCCTGAGGAAGCCATAAACGCAGCAGTAGAAGCTGCCAAAGCAGGAAATTACTTAAATGACGGAAGATATGCCAGGCAGTATATTCTTGAAAAGTCACGTGTGAGATCCAAACGACAGATAGAAGCAGAGCTTTTAGGTAAAGGTATACATAAAGAAATTATTGCGGAGAGTATGGATGAACTTGGCGAATCGATTTCATCTGATCTTGATCTTATTGAAAAAATAATTTTTAAGAAATGCCCGGAACCTGCATCAATGGATTTTAGCATGACACAGAAACTTTTACGTTATCTTACAGGCAAAGGATTTGATATTTACGATATTCGCACGGTGCTTGAACGCTTGACATAAATTTTCAAATAGGATAAAATTTATCTATTGTGTGAGATAATTTGCCAATCTTTACACGATGAACGATTGGTGTAGCTGTTCGGTTAAATTCCGGGTAGATACATGAAAATTTCATAAGGAGGTGCTCCTGTATAGATGAGCGTTCTGGCTGTTATAATTGCCGCAGTTGTGCTTGTCATTGCAGTAGTAGTCACCTTTGCTTTAGCAACAAACATTCACGAACAGAAAGTTAAGAAAGTTATTGGGGATGCGGATGCCAAGGCTAAGGAAATCACGGATAAGGCTCAAAAGGCCGCTGAAGATCTTAAAAGGGAAAAACTTCTTGAAGTAAAGGAAGAGTCCATTAGACAGAAAAATGAACTCGAACGTGAAATCAGGGACAGAAGATCTGAAGTTCAGCGTATGGAGAGACGTACACAGCAGAAAGAAGAAGCTGTGGACAGAAAAGCTGACCAGCTTGAGAAACGTGAAGCTAACTGCAGTGCCAGAGAAAATGAACTGAACAGGCAAAAAGAAAAGATAGCAAAGCTAAACGAAGAACGTGTAAAGGAACTTGAAAGAATCTCAGGACTGACCTCTGAACAGGCAAAGGAATATCTTTTAAGAATTGTTGAGGATGATGTAAAGCACGAGTCCGCACTGATGATTAAGGAATATGAGTCACGTGCAAAAGAAGAAGCGGACAAAAAAGCTCGGGAGATCGTTGTAAATGCTATTCAGCGTTGTGCAGCAGATCATGTGGCTGAAACCACTATATCTGTAGTACAGCTTCCTAATGATGAAATGAAAGGCCGAATCATTGGACGAGAGGGAAGAAATATCAGAACTCTTGAGACAATGACAGGAGTAGATCTTATCATAGATGATACGCCTGAGGCAGTTATTTTATCAGGATTTGATCCGATCAGGAGAGAAGTTGCAAGAATTGCACTTGAAAAGCTGATAGTTGATGGTCGAATCCACCCTGCAAAGATCGAAGAAATGGTTGAAAAAGCCAGAAAAGAAGTCGATACAATGATCAGGGAAGAAGGAGAGGCAGCAGCACTTGAAGTTGGTGTTCCGAATATTCATATCGAGTTAGTAAAACTTCTTGGTAGAATGAAATTCAGAACAAGTTATGGACAGAATGCGTTGAAACACTCCATAGAAGTAGCCGAGTTATCCGGATTGATAGCATCTGAAATGGGGTTAGATGTTAGGATTGCCAAGAGGGCAGGATTGCTTCACGATATAGGTAAAGCAGTCGATCACGAGATGGAGGGGTCACATGTACAGCTTGGTGCTGATCTTTGTAGAAAATACAAAGAATCACCAGTTATAATCAATGCTGTAGAAGCACATCACGGTGACGTTGAGCCACAGTCTCTTATCGCTTGTGTAGTTCAGGCAGCTGATACTATTTCCGCAGCACGTCCGGGTGCAAGACGTGAAACGCTTGATGCATATACCAACAGATTAAAACAATTAGAAGATATTACAAACTCCTTTAAGGGAGTTGATAAATCCTTTGCGATTCAGGCTGGTCGAGAAGTCAGAGTAATGGTAGTTCCTGAACAGGTAACCGATGCTGACATGGTTATAATGGCTCATGATATTGCCAAGAAGATCGAGGCCGAGATGGAATATCCCGGACAGATTAAGGTCAACATTATTCGAGAAAGCAGAGTATCTGATTACGCTAAGTAAAAGCAAACCGCTGTGGTTTAATCCACAGCGGTTTTATTTTACTTTATAGGAAATTCCAATTTTTTGGACAACAAATCCTAACGTACGTTCGGACATTAAATTGAAATGAATAATGAAGGAATGCATGACAAACAGACGGTATGGAAATTAAAAGATGTAGAAACCATCTTCTCCAAAATCGTCATCAAGTTCGTCATCATTTAAGAAATAATCCAAATCCAAAAGTTCATCCTCGCTCATATTGCGAATGTCCTTGGGAGAAAAACCTTCTGGTGGGTTATCCATGTACTTTTTGCGCAGTTTCTCAATGTTTTGTTTCATGTTGGTATCCTCCTGAAAGGATTATACCAAGTATAGTCGGATTAATAAAGTTATGCAGATGAACGCAATCCACGAGACTTGGACATGGCTTTCTCGTATAGTTCTTCAAGAGAAACGCGCTTATGATTAAAATATAGTTCCAGGAACAGCATTGTTGAACCGCAATCGCATTTTAGAGGATCATATCCGAACGCGGAAAGCTGTGCAGTACGCCATTTATTGAAGCCACGAAGAAATGAGTGCTTTTCTTTTGAAATGGCGCGGTTAAGATTTTTGTCAATGTCTCTGTGACGGGCATAAATACCACCATAACGTATCATCTTAAAGTGTTTTTCAGGTATATGCCGTATCAGACGTTCAATGAACTCGGTTGCAGGGATGGTTTCTTCTACATATTTGTCATCTTCGTGGCGGTTGTAGTGGAAAGTGACATAATCACCGTCATATTTGTCAATACGTGAAGTTGCAATGACGGGTCTGCCAAGGTAACGTCCAATGTATTTAATTACGGTGGTAGGGTTGCATTTGTTGGGCTTGGCATAAACATAGAAGCCCTGTTTATTTTTGTCATAACAGGCAGCTTTGACTTTCTTAAAGGAAGAGCCAAGATAAGGTTCTAATTCATTTAAAAGTGCAGTTTGAAATGAACTGCGAAGAAGCTTGTAATTAAAATGAGTTACGTTTCGCCATTCGCCGTTGTCACTGTAACCGCCTTCAGATATTAGACAGTGAATATGCGGATTCCATTTTAGATCACGTCCGAAAGTGTGCAGGACCATGATAAAACCGGGAGTGAAATTTTTTGATTTATTTATTTTGCGGAACATATGGGAAATAACACTGTTAACAGCGTGGAACAAGCAATTTAGAAGAGTACGATCCTGTAAGAAGTAGATCCTTAAATCTTCTGCAATGGTAAAAACGCAATGTCTATGATTGACCTTAATCAGCTTGAAGGACATGTTAGTGGTGCGTTCCATGGAATACTTATTTCCGCATGAAGGACAAAAGCGGCTGTGACAGCGAAAGGGAACAAATTTAAGTTTTCCGCAATCCGGGCATCCATACATGGCACCACCAAAGTCTGGATTGCCACAATTAATCATCTTGTCGATGTTTTCAATGACAGATGAGCGAGGTTTCATTGTGAAAATAATTGTTTCATAGTAGTCGGTAAAGATTTTTTGCAGTATGTTCATATAACTATTATGAATGAAAATGGAGCAAAAGAAAACCCCACCCCTCATGAGTGAGGGGCAGGGGAGTTGAAGTGCCGAAGGCACTTTTTTATCTTAACGTCCTATTCAGCTCCTATTTACCATGGTTATGTTCTTTGGCATATTGGGAAGGTGAAATTCCCTTAACTTTGTGAAAAGCTTTCGAAAAATAAAGGTTATTTTCAAATCCGACAGATTTAGAAATAGCAGTAATTGAAAGGTTGGTTTCACGCAGCAGGGCACAGGCTGTATTTATGCGATAGTTTGAAAGGTATTCTTTAGGTGATTCACCTGTGTAGGTTTTGAATGCTCTGAATAAATGGCTCCTGCTTATTCCGATATAATCTGCGATCTCATCAACTGACACACCATAAGAGTAGTTTGACGCAATATAGTTTCTGGCAGCTTTAACATATGTCATATAGCTGTTGTCATTTTTTTCTTTACGTTTAGAAATTTTAATAAAAAACGCAAGAGCTGTATATAACTTACCGGTCATTTCTGTTTGCGCAGCAAGAGAATTACCTCGTATTTCATATATATCAAGAATTCTTTTCTTTACCTCTTTACTTTCAGACTCAGGATGATGAAGGATAGGCTCTTCCCTGCTGAAACTTGTTGAAAGCATAAGATTGGCAGCATCAGCGCCTGAAAATCCAACCCAGTAGTATTCCCAGGGGTCTTTCATATCGGCATAGTATTTGATCTCAACATAGGGATACACTAAAAAAGAATCACCTGCCTTCAGTGTATATACATTTCCATTTACTTCATAGTAACCAGTTCCCTTTACAATGTGATGTATAAGAAAATGGTCTCTGACTCCTGAACCCCAGGTATGACCGGGCTCACATCGCTGAAAACCGACGTTATTGACAAAAAGAGAAACCATGTCGCTTTCTTTGGCTATGAAATTGGTCTTGAATGTTTTTATCATATTGATTTATCTTCCTATTTCTGATTTTTATCTTTAATCTTCATACAGTATAGCGTTAAAAATAGAATCATGCAACAAAATGACATATAGCTAGTACTATTTAATATTGTAAAGATAATAGAAAAAGGTTATTCTAAAAACATAGAAAAAAAGATCCGCTTAATACAAAGGGATGATCGGAAAGGTGATAATAACAATGATAGAGAAGGTAATTGAAGAATTTAAAAACAGATTTGGCGCTGATGGAGATATCAGATGCTATTTTGCACCGGGACGAGTAAATCTTATCGGTGAGCATACAGATTATAACGGTGGACACGTATTTCCATGTGCTCTTTCCATGGGAAATTATGCAGTTGCCAGAAAAAGAGAAGACAGAAAAGTAAGATGGTTCAATATGACATATCCTGCTGATGGAGTAAGGGTAATGGAGATTGATAGTTTTGCGCCAAATGATAATGGTGTATGGTATGACTATCAGGCCGGAGTTATCTGGGCGTTGAAAGAGAACGGTCATGAAATTCCTACAGGTTATGACATGGTAATGCTTTCAGACATGCCTGCAGGAAGCGGACTTTCAGCTTCTGCTTCGATCGAGGAAATTCCTGCAGTTATTTGCAGAGATCTTTTTGATCTTCCGATAGATATGGTTGAATGTGCAAAGCTTGGTCAGTATTCAGAGAATAAATACAATGGAATGAACTGCGGAATAATGGATCAGTTCGCTTCAGCGATGGGTAAAAAGGATTGCGCTATTTTCCTTGATACATCAAATCTTGAATTTACTTATGTTCCTCTTAATCTTAAAGATGAAAAGATTGTCATCACAAACAGTAAGGTAAAACATCAGCTTGCAGGAAGTGCATATAATGACAGAAGACGTGAGAGTGAAGAGGCACTTAAGGATCTGCAGACAGTTGTAGATATAGCTTCACTTGGAGAACTTGATGAGGAAGGATTTGAGAAGCATAAATCTGCAATTAAAAATGAGATAAATCTGAAGAGAGCAAAGCATGCTGTTTATGAAAACCAGAGAACAATTCACGCTGTAGATGCACTTAAGAAGGGTGATCTTGCAGCATTTGGAAAATTAATGAACGAATCACATGTTTCACTCCGTGACGATTATGAAGTTTCCTGTCCTGAACTGGATGTGCTTGCTGAAGAAGCGTGGAAGATCGATGGAGTAGTAGGTTCGAGAATGACCGGTGGCGGATTCGGCGGATGCACAGTAAGCATTGTAAAAAATGATAAAGTTGATGAATTCAAGGCAACTATCAGTAAAATATATAAAGAGCGCACAGGACTTGACTGCGAGTTTTATATTGCTGATGCAAGTGAAGGCGCAAGAAGGCTTGATGCCTGAAAAACATTTTGAAAGGAAGTAGAGTTATGTCGTTTGATATAAATCAGACCATAAAAAATCTTTTAGGATATGGACGCCTTACAGGACTTATTTCAGAAGATGATGAAGTTTATACAAGAAATCTTTTGCTTGAGCGCCTTGGTCTGGACAGTTATGAAGAAGTTGAATCTGTTACATCTAATGATCTTGAAACAATATTGTCGGAAATTATTGATTATGCATACGAAAATAAGCTTATAGAAGATAACGGACCGGTTGCAAGAGATCTTTTTGATACTAAGATCATGAACTGTCTGGTAGGACGTCCGTCAGAAATCAGGCAGAAATTCAGAGAGCTTTATGAGGAAAGCCCTAAAAAAGCCACAGACTGGTTTTATAAATTCAGTCAGGATACGGATTATATCCGCCGTTACAGGATCAAAAAGGATATGAAATGGGTTACTTCAACTGAATATGGTGACCTGGATATCACCATAAACTTAAGTAAACCGGAAAAGGATCCGAGAGCAATTGCAGCTGCAAAGAATGCACCGCAGACAGCTTATCCTAAATGCCAGCTCTGCATGGAGAATGAGGGATATGCAGGAAGGCTTAACCATCCTGCAAGGGAGAATCACAGACTTATCCCTATAACAATAGCAAACCAGCAGTTTTATCTGCAGTATTCACCGTATGTATATTATAATGAGCATTGCATAGTTTTTAATAAAGAGCATGTTCCGATGAAGATTGACAGGGCTGCTTTTGAGAAGCTTTTTGATTTTGTAAAGCTTTTCCCTCATTACACGATTGGCTCTAATGCTGATCTTCCGATAGTTGGAGGCTCAATTCTTTCGCATGACCACTTCCAGGGCGGAAATTATGAATTCCCCATGGCAAGGGCTGACTACCTTAGAACCTTTACAATAGAAGGTTATGAAGATGTAGAAGCAGGCGTTATAAAATGGCCGTTAAGTGTTATAAGACTTAGAGGTAAGGATAGCACAGAGCTTATAAACCTGTCGGAAAAGATATTGAAAAAATGGCGCAGCTACACTGATGAAGGTGCATTTATTTTTGCAGAGACAGATGGTGAGCCACATAATACAATAACACCGATAGTCAGAATGAGAGAGGATAAATACGAGATCGACCTTACCCTCAGAAATAATATTACAACAAAGGAATGTCCGCTCGGACTTTATCATCCACACAGTGAACTGCATCATATCAAGAAAGAGAATATCGGCCTGATAGAGGTAATGGGACTTGCAGTACTTCCGTCAAGACTTAAAGGAGAGATGGCATTGCTTAAGGATGCTATTCTTTCAAAGAAAGATATCCGTGCAGATGAAACCCTTGCAAAGCATGCAGACTGGGTAGACGAATTTGTAAAGAAATATGATGATATTAACGAAAAGAATATAGATGAAATTCTGAAGAAGGAAATAGGTCTTGTTTTCAGCAGAGTACTGGAAGATGCAGGAGTTTATAAACAGACAGAAGAGGGGCAGGAAGCTCTTAAAAGATTTACCGACAGTATCTGAAGACTTATTTAATGGAATCATTTGATAAAAAAATAAAGACAGAAACAGTGATAAAGACAAAGCTTTCGCTGTTTCTGTCTTTTTTTGATAAATTGAAGATTATGGGTTATAATGAATTTTGATTTTCATGAATTAAATTTATTGCATCAGGAGGAAAATTAAATGCAGGAGAGATTACTTGATGATATTAGGGCTAAAAGGCCAGTGGTTCATTGTATAACCAATCAAGTAACGGTAAATTATGTAATAAACACACTGATGGGGCTTGGAGCCATGGGAGTTTCAACAAATGCTCCTCAGGAGTCGGCTGATATAACTGCAAAGTCAGATGCCCTTGTACTTAACGTAGGAACACTTACAGATTCATTGGCTGATTCAATGATAGTAGCCGGAAGAAGGGCTAATGAGATGGGTATTCCGGTTGTACTTGATCCGGATGGAGCTGCATTCTCGAATTTTAGAAAAGATATCGTAAATGAAGTATTAAACAATGTAGCTGTAACCTGTATCAGGGGAAATGCTTCAGATATAGCAGCATTACTCGATATGGAGCTGGAGAACGGAGCTGCTCCGGACTTTGATGATCTGCAGATACTTTCGGACAGATATCAGACAGCTGTTGTAATGACAGGAAGCGAAGACAGAATCGTTTACAGGGCAAGCCAGGCAAGAATACTTAATGATATTCCGATGATGAGAAGGATTTCCGGAAATGGTGCGGCTTTGAGTGCAGTAATAGCAGCATTTCTTTCCGTATCTGATATAACCAATCCGTTTGATGCTATAGTTACTGCAGCATCGGCATACAGCACGGCAGGACAGATGTCTGAGCAGAATTATGCGGCTGTAGGAAGTGCTTCCTTCGCAGCAGGAATAATCGATGCTCTGAGCATTGTATCGGCTGCTGATCTAACCAAAAATATTAAGCTTGAGATAAGATAAGCAATTAACTGTTTATGGAGGAATTTACAGAGTGGATGATGTGACCGGTTGGGCCGCACTAATAATACTTATATTTTTATCAGGATTTTTTTCGGCGTCGGAAACAGCGCTGACTACAGCAAATAGGATAAAGATCCGTTCTCTTGCCGAAAATGGCGATAAGAGGGCGAAAAGACTCATGAAACTGTTTGAGAATTGGCAAAAGGTGCTTTCTGCAGTTTTAGTTGGAAATAATATAGTAAACATTGCAGCATCTTCGCTGGCTACGATAATGGCAATGAGAATAAGTCTTCCTGTCGGGATCATGACAGCTATTGTTACTCTCGTTGTACTTATCGGCGGAGAGATAACACCTAAAAACATAGCTACAGCGTATTCTGAGCAAATTGCGCTGGCAGTTGCGGGTATTTTCAGTTTTTTAACTGTTTTATTCAAACCGATAGTCTGGATCATAAATATCATATCCAGAGGGCTGCTCTTTATAATGAGAGTGGATCTGAGCAAGGCAGATAAGTCTATGTCTGAAGAGGAATTGAGAACCATCGTTGATGTGAGTCACGAAGACGGAGTTATTGAGTCCGGAGAGAGGACCATGATCAATAATGTGTTTGACTTCGGAGACAGCAGAGTTCGTGATATTATGACTCCGAGGATCGATGTTACAGAAGTTGAAATAAATGCAGATTATGAGCAGGTTGCGGAACTGTTTGCGCGAGACCGTTTTACCAGACTTCCGGTATATGCTGAGGACATTGATAATGTAGTCGGAGTTCTCAACATGAAGGATGTTTTTATTGCCGATAAGGAAAAATTCAAGGTAAGGGAGCTTATGAGAGAAGGTTATTATACTTATGAGCTAAAGAAAATATCTGAATTACTTATCGAAATGAGAAGAAATTCCGTTACAATGGCAATTGTGCTCAATGAATATGGGGCTTCTGTAGGTATAGTAACCATCGAGGATCTGATAGAGGAGATTGTCGGAGAGATCCGTGATGAGTTTGATGACGATGAGATGGATCTTATACATGCGATAAATGAACATGAGTATGATGTTGATGGAAGTGTAAAGCTCGATGATCTGAATGATGTTCTGGGAACGGAATTCGAATCTGAAGACTATGATTCTATCGGCGGATATCTGATAGAGCATCTTGATCATCTACCCGTGGTCGGAGATAAGGTTGAAACTGATGACGGAATAAAGTTCGAAGTTCTTTCTGCGAGCAAGAAACGAGTTGGAAGAGTATATATCGATCTTTCGGGCAAGAAGGAAAAAACTGAGGAGGAATAAGGACAGGCTGATATTTTTTCCTTTTCAGAGATTAAAGGATGTGCTATAATAATCAAAAGTATGCGGAGATTTTAACTTATCACGTATCACAAGGAGGAATTATATATGAAACATGTTAAGACATTGAACACAAGAGATTACAAGAAGAGCATGAAGACAGGCGGATGCGGCGAGTGCCAGACCTCATGTCAGTCAGCCTGCAAGACAAGCTGCACAGTTGGAAATCAGTCATGTGAGAACAAGAACAGATAATATTCTCTTGTGCAGATATTTATAACAGGTTTTTAAGAAAAGGGGCGCGAAGGATAAATTTTTCGCGCCTTTATTTATGTTGAATAGGAAGTTGAGAAAGCAGAATTAATGATTCACGAATATAAAAATAATGGCTACAATATTGTTTTGGATGTAAATTCAGGTGCGGTTCACGTAGTAGATGAAATCGTATATGATCTTATTCCCCTTATGGAGGATAATCTCGATGCATCAGTTTCAGAACTGATGGAAAAGACATCCGGAAAATATAATGAAGCAGATATAAAAGAGGCATCAGAAGAGATCAAAGAGCTCGCAGAGAGCGGTTCTCTCTATACAAAGGATATATATGAGGACTATGTAGAGAAGTTTACTGAGACAAAGGTAAAAGAGCCTGTAGTTAAGGCAATGTGCCTTCATATTGCCCATGACTGTAATCTTCGCTGTCAGTATTGCTTTGCTGAAGAAGGAGAATACCACGGAAGACGTGCGATGATGAGCTATGAGGTAGGAAAGCAGGCGCTTGATTATCTTATGGATCATTCTGGACATAGAGTAAATCTTGAGGTTGATTTCTTCGGCGGAGAGCCCACAATGAACTTTGATGTGGTAAAACAGCTCGTTGCTTACGGTCGTTCACAGGAGAAGATCAGAAATAAAAAGTTCAGATTTACACTTACTACAAATGGTGTACTCTTAAACGATGAAATACTTGAATTTGCAAATAAGGAGATGGGAAATCTTGTCCTTTCAATAGATGGACGTAAGGAAATTCACGATAAAATGCGTCCTACAGCAAATAAAAATGTTTCATCCTACGATCTCATCGTACCTAAATTCCAGAAGGCTGCAGAGAGCAGAAATCAGCTTAATTATTATGTAAGAGGAACTTATACCCACTACAATACAGATTTTGCTGCTGATGTTCTTCACCTTCATGATCTTGGATTTGAGCAGATCTCAGTGGAGCCTGTAGTCTGTGATCCAAAGGAGCCATATGCACTCACAGAGGCTGACGTACCGGCACTTATGGAGCAGTATGACATCCTTGCCAAGGAAGTTATCAAGAGAAGAAAAGCAGGTAAATTTATCAATTTCTTCCACTTCATGATCGACCTTGAGGGTGGTCCATGCATAGCAAAGAGACTTTCCGGCTGCGGATCAGGAAGCGAATATGTTGCAGTAACTCCCTGGGGTGATATATATCCATGCCATCAGTTTGTTGGTGAAGAAGAGTTCTTACTTGGAAATGTATGGGATGGAATCGTACACCCTGAGATATCAGAAAAGTTTACACGCTGTAATGTATATTCCAAGCCTGAATGTAAGGAATGCTTTGCTAAATTCTATTGCTCGGGCGGATGCGCAGCTAATTCATGGCATTCAACGGGTAATGTTAACGGTAATTATAAGCTTGGCTGTGACCTTCAGAGAAAGCGTATCGAGTGTGCAATAATGATCAAGGCTGCGCTTGCTGATGCTGCCGAGGAAGAGTCTGCAAAAGAGGATTCAAAGAGAAAAGAAGCATGAAAGAAAAGTGGTTTGTGATCACAAAGGGCGGAGATTATCGAGCTTTAGGAGCAAAATACGGCGTATCGCCTGTCATAGCGAGAATCATGAGAAACCGTGGCATTATGACGGATGATGAGGCAAAAGCCTTTTTAAATACCGGAGTCGAAGGTCTGTATGACGGCAGTCTTTTTAAGGATGCGGAAAAGCTTATAAATGTTCTCAAAGCAAAAATTGAGGGACATAAAAAAATCCGTGTGATCGGAGACTACGACATAGACGGTGTATGCTCGACATATATATTGCTGCAGGGGCTGAAGACCGCCGGAGCTGATGTTGATGAAAAAATACCGCACAGAGTTAAGGACGGATATGGTTTGAATGAGAACCTTATCCGTTCAGCTTATGATGACGGCATTGATACAATAATCACCTGTGATAACGGTATTGCTGCAATAAATGAGATCAAGCTTGCAGGAGAACTCGGGATGACAGTGCTTGTTACCGATCATCACCAGGTTCCTTATGAAGAAACAGAAAGCGGAAAAAAGGAAAAACTTGTATCTGCGGAAGCTATTGTTGATCCTCACAGAAATGGTGATGAATATCCTTATAAAACAATATGCGGAGCTGTAGTTGCCTGGAAGATCATTATTTCACTTTTTAAGGCGATGGGGATTGATGAAGTTAATGCTGAAAGATTTTTTGAGCTGGCTGCCTTTGCAACAATAGGTGATGTAATGCCTCTCTCCGGAGAAAACCGTATCATAGTAAAAAACGGACTTCTCAGGCTTGAAAAGACGGATAATATCGGATTGAGGGCTCTTATTGCGATCAATGAACTGGACGAAAAAAGTCTTTCACCATATCATGTGGGATTTATTTTAGGCCCCTGTATGAATGCTGCAGGTCGTCTTGAAAGCGCAGAGACTGCACTTCAGTTATTAATGTCCGAAACGGCTGAAGAAGCGCATTCTTATGCCGTGACTCTTAAAGATCTGAACGATTCAAGAAAAGCACTTACGGATAAGGGAGTTAAAGCAGCATTGGAAATTGCTTCGCTTGATGAATATCAGAAAGATAAGATACTTGTGATCGCGCTCAAGGACTGTCATGAATCCATTGCCGGAATAATTGCAGGAAAGGTAAGAGAAGCAACGGGTAAGCCTTCTTTTATATTGACAGACGGAAAAACTGCTGACGGTAAGGACTGCCTTAAGGGATCGGGACGTTCCATAGATGAATATAATATGTTTGAAGGAATGTCTAAGGTAAGTGAATGTTTTCTTAAGTTTGGAGGTCATGCGACGGCAGCGGGACTTTCTCTTGAAAAAGATAAACTTGCGGAGTTCAGGGAAAAAATAAATGCCGGAGCAGATCTTACAGAAGATGATCTTGCAGTTAAAGTTCATATAGATATGGTCATTCCGTTAAACTATGTGACTTATGATCTGGTTGAGGAACTTAAGATACTTGAACCTTTTGGAACTGCGAATGAGAAACCGCTTTTTGCAGCGAAAGATCTTGAGGTCATTGACGGAAGAGTCCTGGGTGAAAGAAGAAATGTATATAAGTGCAGAGTAAAGGATCAGAGCGGAACTGTGTTAGATGCTATATATTTCGGAGAGGCAGATGCTTTTGAAAAACATGTAAAAGAACATGAAAAGATTTCTGTTACCTTTAATCCCGATATAAATGAGTTCCGCGGATCCCGCACACTGCAGCTTGTTGTCAGAAATTATATGTAAAAATCTTATTTATCGCTTTTTTCTTTATAATGATAGGTCTCATCTAAAACCGAACGTCCTTCACGTGCATTTTTCATCATGAGCAGGAGATGGATCATGACCGGTACGATGATAGTACTTATAAGGGCTGCAGCCAGAATTTTGCCGGAAAATTCACTTCCGATGATCGCTGCAACAAGAGTGGTAATGTAGATCAATACCAGAAAGATAACGCCGACAAGAGCGGCAACGCGTTTGAACATATTTGATTTACCTCACATAAAATGGCTTATTTACTCTATAAGTCCAGTCTCAAAGCATAAACGGATGCGTGTTTACACGCAAATCCGTTTATGCTTTAGAGACGACAACATGTATGAGTGTGTAGGGCGACAGCCCGGAACACGAATACATGTAGCATGGCGAAAGCACGTAGTGCGGAGCCATGCGTAGGACTTATAGGCATGGTGGCGCATGGCGTAAGCCATGCATGAAAGTTTACTGTGTTATTTTAGCTTTAAGTATGAAAATCAATAAATTTTCACTTTTATTTTCGTGAGGATTATTATATAATATCATGTATTGTTTTTGCAACAGATAAAAGCTTCTTTTCTATGATGATAAAAAACATGGTTAATTAAAGAGGTTTAAGATAATTTATAAACGGAGGTTTTACTATTTATGGCACTTCTTGATCAGTGGAGAGACATGGCTTACTCAGCCACAGCAAACAAAGGAGACTTACAGAGACTTTGGAAGGATTACTTCATGAAGGAGCGTGATATTTACGCTATTCTTCTTAAAAATCCTGATGAAGAGGTAAAGGGCACAGTTAAAGAACTGGCTGATAAATATGGTGTTGATATCATGACCATGACAGGATTTCTTGATGGAATTCAGGAGTCCTTAAAGGTTGAGAATGATATAGAGAACATGGAAGAGGATACTCAGGTTTCTCTCGGATTCGATAAGGTTAAGCTTTACAAGAACATGGTTGCAGCTAAGGCTGACTGGCTCTATGGCCTTGAAGAGTGGAATTCAATCTTCACAGAAGAAGAGAAGGATCAGTATTATAAAGAGCAGAAGCGCTCTCAGACTTTCGTACGCGCAGAGAAAAAAGTTGGAAGAAACGATCCCTGCCCTTGTGGAAGCGGTAAGAAATATAAGCACTGCTGCGGAAGAAACGCGTAATCAATAAATGCAACCTGAAAGGATAGTTATGGAGAAAGAAGAATATCTTGGGCTCTACCGCCATTCGCTGGCACATATACTTGCCAAGGCGGTAATTGAAATTTTTGGAAAAGAAAACGTACAGTATGCTATCGGACCGCAGATCGATGATGGCTGCTATTATGATTTCACACTTCCTCGTTCTGTTTCGGACGATGATTTCAAGACAATTGAAGACAAAATGCGTGAAATCATTAAGAGAAGAGAAGCATGGACCAGAAAAGAAGTTTCAAAGACAGAAGCACTCGAAATCTTTGCTGATCAGAAATTCAAGAAGGAACTTATCGAAGACCTTCCTGAAGACGAGATCATTACAGTATACTACACAGGTGATGATTACGTAGATCTTTGCCGTGGACCTCATGTAGAAAACTCACAGGAGCTCATGAATGCAGCTTATAAGGTAAAGGCTGTATCAGGTGCATACTGGAGAGGTGATGAGAAGCGCGACCAGATGCAGAGAATTTATCTCTATGCATTCCCTTCAAAGGATGAGCTTAAGGCTCACCTTGCATGGGTAAAGGAAGCACAGGAGAGAAATCACGTAAAGATCGGAAAAGATATGGAACTCTTTATGTTCCAGGATACAGCTCCGGGAATGGCTTACTGGCTTCCAAGAGGATGGAGAATGTATCTTGAGCTTATGAAATTCTCACGTGAGATTCAGGATAAGCACGGATATACAGAGATTTCCGCACCTCTTATCAATAATAAAAAGCTCTGGCTCGTAAGTGGTCACTGGGCTCACTATGTAAATAATATGTTCCTTATCCCCGGTGTTACCAAGGGAACCAAGGCTACAGATACAATCAAGCTTGACGAGGATTCAGCATTTAACCAGATCGAAGCTGAGTTTTCTATCGAAGCTGAAGATACAATGGCTGCAAAGCCTATGAACTGCCCGAATGCAATGCTTACATTCAAGAGACAGACACGTTCATACAAAGATCTTCCTATTCGTTACAGTGAGATGGATGTTCTTCATCGTAAGGAGAAATCCGGTGCAACAAATGGACTTTTCAGAGTTCAGGAGTTCAGACAGGATGATGATCATACATTCGTAACAAATGATCAGATCAAAGATGAGATTATGGATGTTATCAGTATTGCAGATGAGATCTACAGCACATTTGGTCTTACATATCGTGCTGAGTTCTCAACAAGACCTGATGATTTCATGGGCGATATCAATGTATGGAACCGTGCAGAGGCTTCCTTAAAGGAAATCCTTGATGAGAAGTACGGTGAAGGCAAGTATGAAGTAAATGAAGGTGATGGAGCTTTCTATGGTCCTAAGATCGACCTTCAGATAAAGGATGCTCTTGGACGTGAGTGGCAGTGTGGTACTGTTCAGCTTGACTTCCAGCTTCCTCATAACTTTGAGCTTTCCTACAGCGACAGCGACGGAAGCATCAAGGAGCCGGTAGTTATCCACAGAGCTATTTTTGGTTCATTTGAGCGTTTCATCGGTATCATCACAGAGCACTTCAAGGGTGCATATCCTTTCTGGCTCAGCCCTTATCAGGTAGGTATCGTTCCTATCAGAGCTGAGCACAATGAATATGCAAAGAAGGTTGCTGAAAAGCTTAGCGAGGCAGGTATCCGTGTTGAAGCTGATTATTCAGAGAATAACATGAAGACCAAGATCAAGAAGTTTAAGACTCTTAAGGATCCTTATATCCTTGTTCTTGGTGATAAAGAAGCAGCAGAGAATATCGTTTCTGTAAACGTAAGAGGAAGCAACCAGCAGATTCAGGGAGTTGCGCTTGATGCGTTCGTAGAAGCATGTAAGAAAATGAATAAAGAGAGAACACTTGAACTTAGTGTAGAATTTTAATTGTTGATTTAAATAGTAAATATCCCTATTGTCTAGCTGACAATAGGGATATTTTTTTACTTAAGTAAAAAATATTATAAAAAAGTCAATATGCACTTGAAATTATACATTATTCATGATACAGTATACAAGTCTTTGAAAAATATTTGAAAAGTTTGTGAAAATATTGTGAATTGCAAATTTTCAAATTCTAAATTTTAAAGCGTCAGAGTTGAATTTATTCAATCTGTATTAGAGCCGGACGGAAGATACCGGTTGATTATGGAGGAAATGGAAGTAATGAAACGCAGAATACGTATCTTAAGTATTCTTTTGTCATCCGTGATCACATTCACGTCTATCACGACCAATACTGTATATAATGTAAATGCAGCAGAAGAGTCTGTTGAAGAAGCGGGTGCAGAAGAAGAGTCTGATGACGAAAGTGCTGATGAAGAATCAGAGAACAAAGATTCTGAAGATGCAGGGGAATCAGATGAAGAGGTAAAGGAAGAGTCTGAAGAAGCTGAAAGCAATGATGAATCTGAGAATTCTGAAAATAATGAGAATTCCGAGAATTCAGAAAATGCCGAAAGTCAGGAAGAGACCTCTGTAGAGGAGGCAATGCCAACAGAGGCAGTTCCGACAGAGGTAGTGCCAACAGAAGAAGTTCCAACAGAGGCAGTTCCAACAGAGGCAATGCCGACAGAAGCAGCTCCAACAGAGGCAATGCCGACAGAAGCAATGCCTACAGATGCAGCATCTACGGAAGAAGCTCCAACAGAGGCAATACCTACAGAAACAGCTTCTGAAGATGAAATACCTACAGAGTCGTCTACAGAAGAGTATACTATTGAAATACCTACAGAGGGAATTTCCGATAACAGCTTTCTTGAAGAATCAAAATTGCAGAAATCTTCATCAAGCAGATATGTTGAGGTTGAACTTGACGAGAAGATAGAACTTGATGCCGGAAAAGATGCTGTTTTCAGTGATTCATATCAGTGGGAAAAAATTGATGGAGTCGAGTTTAGTGGTAAGCTGACTAATCGAAATATTAAAATTAAGGTTACAGATTCTGCTTTGATAGGAAAGACTATTGATATTAAATGTGAGCATAATTGGAATGAATGGGCATTTTTTAGTTGTTCCGAAGAAATAGTATTTCATATTTCTGTTTCGAAAAAGACACCTGATATTAAAATAAATGACATTAAGGATGTAGACTATAGTGCCAGTCCTGTAGCTTACGGTAGTGATAATATTAAATCAGAAGATGATGTTAACTATACTTTTGTATTTTCTAATGACGAAGCCGGAAATGATGTAATAGATGCTCCTGTAAATGCAGGAGAGTATTACTTTGTTGTCAAGACAGTAGAGAATGAAAGATGTAATGCAGTTACTAAGTCTAAGAAATTCAAAATACATAAAATTGATCCTGAAATAAAGGTTACAGTAGACGATGCCTACGAGGGAGAAGCATGGGATGATCTTTATTTTGATGTAGAATCGATAACAGGTGCAAATGGTCAGAGTCTTGATTATAGCCGATCAGATTTTAAATGGACTAAATCAGGCGAAACGATGAAGTTAAGCTCAATGGAAAAGGTTGGGAAATGGTTATCTGACGCATTTTCAAGGGTTGAGACCAAGCTGATATATACTCCACCTGAGAAATATTCAAAGAACTATAATGGATTAAAGATAAATGTAGAGTTTACTATTTATAAAGATAAGGTTGCATCACTTGAAATCATCGGCGGTGAAAAGACCTACGATGGTCAGCCGTATGATAATGTTCAGGCAAAGCTTAATGGTGAAGATGTTTCTATTGATGAACTTATAAATGCCGGCGCAGAAGTAAGTTATTATAGAGAGAACAATCAGAAACTTGATGGCGCACCAAAAGATGCCGGAAAATATTATGTTAAAGTAAGACTTGACAGCATAAAGGATGAAAGATGGCTTAAAAAGCTTGGACTTTTCAAAACTAAGGATGGCCTTGCTGGTATTACAAAAGTTGCTGACTTTGAGATCAAGGGTAAAGATCTTCTGATCAATGCAACTCCGCTTGATGGTGTTTATAACGGAGATGATCAGAAGCTTGTAGATGTTACTGTTGATGGTGTTGTTGCCGGAGATGCTCCTGCGTCTGTAAGTTATAAAGTTAATGACAATGAAACAGATATTGTTCCTTCTGGGAAAAATGTCGGTGAATATACAGTCACTGTAAAGGCAGATGCAGGAAGTAACTATAATCCCGCATCCGTTGAGAAGACTGCAAAGATCAATAAAGCAGATCTTAAAGTTACATACGATCCTTATAAAGGTGTTTACGACGGAAAGGCACATAAGACAGTTTCAAATATCTCTGTTAAAGGTGTAAAGGACGAAAATGTTTCCTTTAATCTAGGATCAGAAGTAGAAAACTGCTCAGAACCCGGAGAATATAATTTTGATATTCAGGTAATTTCAAATGATCCTAACTATAAAAACGCTACGATATCAGGTAAAGCTATTGTAGAAAAGATCAAGATTGACGAGAGTAAACTTACAATATCTGCCAATGATATTTATTATAAGAGTGGTAAAAAACCTGAGGTTAAGGTTATATATGATGGGGATGAGTTATCTCCTGAAGTATATGAAGTAACTTTTGAAAATGAGTCATTTGCAGACATGTCTGTTGGAACGCATAGTTTCAATATAGAGATCAAAGATGAGCATTATGCGGCAGATAAGACTTTCGCGGGCAGCTTCAATGTAGTTGCAATAACTGCTGAATTTTTCCAGAGGATCAGTTCTAATGGCGGCAATAAAAAAATCGGAAGTGGATATCTGACAGAAGATTTTTATAATAATAATAAAGATAAGTCAAAGAATATAGCAGATGATGCTTCAATAACTAATGCTGTACTTTCCGCTCCGGCTGATCTGACTGATAAGCATAACAATGCTGAGGCTGAGTATTTCTATTTAAAATACAACGCTGACAAACATAAGGCTTATGTGTATTCATATGTTGATTACAAACCTGTAGAGTTCTGGATAAGAAAGTCCGGGGAGGTAAGACCGGCTTATGGTAAGCAGGACTTAAACAACAGATATGCATTGGCAGGAACAGGAAAGATAAAGATTTCTGCTCAAAAAGAAGGAAATGAAGCAAATAATAATATTTCAGACTTCATAATTGAAAGCCCGGATGAGACTGCTGTAAGAAAAGCAGCAATTGCAGCAGGATATACAAATGAAGAGCTTGATGAACGTGATATTACGCTCAACTGGTACAGAATTATCAGCTACGGAAACGGAGAAGGCTTAAGATATAATGTTGATGGAAGTCTTATAAATGCAGACGGTTCTGATTACAACCATCATGATCGTTATACTGTAAGCGCATGCTTTATAGATGGAAACGGAACAGTAACTGTATCTTCACAGACCGTATATCAGGGCGAGGATTCAGGGCCTGTAGTATTTACACCAAATGAAGATTACTATATCTCTTCTGTAGAGAGTGCAGGGGAAGCAATTGATATTTCATCTGTAGCAGATAGAAGCTATACTTTCCCGGCTATTGAAAATATCGAATCTGATGTCAATATTACCGCAGCTGCAAAACGCAAGGCAGCTTTAACAATAACAGCTGCAAGTGCAGAAAAAGTTTATGATGGTAAGACTCTTTCTAATCCTGGATATACAATTTCGGATAACGGGGCAGATTATAAAGATTACATCACGGTTTCAGTGGACGGAGCCATTACTAATGTAGGAACTGTAGAAAATAAAGTCAGATATGATCTGGCAGGAAATGATTATAGATTCAGCAAAATCAATACAGTAAAAGGAAGCCTGACAGTTAATAAAAAGGATGTATCAATTTCTGTAAACAATGCATATAAGACATATGGAGAAATTGATCCTGACTTTGTTTCTGATGGATATACCGTAACAGGTCTTGTGAGCGATAATGATCTTGGTGAGATAAGGGTTGTCAGAGAAAATAGTTCAGAAAAGACTGGTTCTTATGAGGATGTGTTAAATGTAGTCTACACAGAAAATCCTAATTATAACGTAACAGTTTATAAGGGAGATTTTGTTATCAATAAAGCTTCTGATCTTAAAGTCACAGTATCAGATCAGAGTGTTAAGTATGACGGAAAGGCTCATAGCATTCCTGTAGGAACAGAGATAAGTTCACAGGCTGCAGATAATAAGGTTGTGTATAGGTTCTTTGAAGATGCATCTGCAACGAAAGAAATTGAAAACAGCTTTACTAATGCCGGAACTTATAACGTATGGGTTCAGGCATCAGATGAAAATCATAATGCATCTATGGCTGCCGCTAAGATAGTAATTGAGCCCAGAACACTAACATTTACATCTGGTTCAGCAGAACGTAGGAAAAATGGTAAAGCGCTTACAAATTCAGAAGTTACGATCACAGGTGATGGATTTGTTAATGATGAGGGAGTAAGCTTCAATGTGACCGGAAGCCAGACAGTAGTTGGTACAAGTGACAATATTTTTGATTATACATTAAAGGCAAATACACTTGCTTCAAACTACTCGATCAATAAGGTATACGGAAAACTTACAGTTAATAAGAAAAAGAAGCATTCAAGTCATTCAGACAAATCCAACAGTTCATCGGGAAGTTCTGCTTCTGGAAGCAGCTCTTCAGGAACAGCTGCAATAGCAGCAAGTCCCGCGGCATCAGTGCTTGGAGACAGAGAAGCACCTGAACAGACAGAAGATGCTGACGAAGGTGTACTTGGAGATAAGGAAAGTCCTAATACAGGAGATAATATGAATCCTGTTATCTGGCTTACAGTATTCCTTGCATCAGGAGCAAGTATTCTTGCAATGATACGTGCTATGGCAGGAAAGAAAAAAGACAACTAATAAAAATTTTTAGAATGCTCATAGCACTAATAAACCCACTTTGAATAACATTTTGTTGTTTTGAAAGGTGGGTTTTTTCTTGACTTTTATTTATAATTAGTTAATAATTCTAAAAAGGAATAAAATAGTACTTGTATAAGTACATAATTGATGATAATATGATATGGGTTTGTTACAAATTGAATACATAATACATCGACTGTATACACTTGGATTTGGCAAAACTAAATAAACCTTATTATAAATGAACGCACTATAATAAAGTTTTTATCAATATTGTGTTATCACTCATCTATTAATATAAATACGAAGTATGAGTTATCAAATGAGGGGGCGATTAAAATTTCCAGGCAAATTAAAATTGCGTTTATTGCTTCATCGGGAGGACATCTCGAGGAAATAGAAAGATTAAAAAAAGTAGAAAAAAAATATGACTCCTTCTTGGTTACAGAGGCCGGTGAGTTTTCAAAAACAAATTTCTGCCGCAAAAAATACTATGTTTCACAGATGAACAGGAGGCAGCTGGCATTCCTGCCTAAGTTTATTCTTCTATATATAAAAGCATTTTGCATAATGTTAAAAGAAAGGCCTGACTTCATTATAACAACAGGAGCCTTGATAGCTTATCCTTTCTGTGTGATAGGCAAGCTGATGGGTGTGAAGATCGTGTATGTTGAGTCATTTGCAAGGGTTAAGCGTCCTTCACTTACGGGAAGGCTTCTATATGACTTTTCCGATCTTTTTATTGTTCAGTGGGAGGATATGCTTAAGCTTTATCCGAAGTCAGTTTTGGGAGGTGGCATCTTTTGATATTTGTAACTTTAGGTACGCAAAAATTTCAAATGAACAGACTTGTGAAGGCTGTTGATAAGCTTGCTGCAGAGATGGAGGAGGAATTTTTCATTCAGACAGGCCATTCAAGCTATAAGCCTGAAAACTGCGGCTCACAGCAGTTTCTTTCAAAGGAAGAGTACAAAGCTAAGATTGAAAGCTGCAGGATGCTCATAACTCATGCGGGAGTCGGTACGATCATTGAAGGGATAACAGCGGGTAAGCCCGTTATTGTTGTGCCGCGCCTTAAAGACATGAAAGAGCATGTTGATGATCATCAGCTTCAGATAGCAGAAGCATTCAGCAATAAAGGTTGCGTTCTCTGCTGCAGTGATGCTGACAAGCTTAAGAAGTATATTCAGAAAGCGGAAAAGTATGATTTCCAGCCCTATGAAGTCAAGGGAGGAAATATAGAGGATATAGTCCTTGACTTTATAGATATTTTTGATTGATTTTTGTTTGATTCTAATCTGAGGGTAGTATGAACAGAAAAAATTACGGCGCAAATACAAACGTATTACAGATGTTTATAGACGGATTTGTGCTGATATTAGCATTTGTTTTTAGTCTGATAATCTTCAAAGTACCATATTATAATATTTCTTTTGTGAAGAGAATCGTTGCATTATTTGCGATTTTTTTATTTACCTATATTGCGGCAGCAAAAGAAAAACGTCTCTATAATGTTACACTTTTCTTTTATTTTGACAGGCATATCAGACTGGTCACATCGGCATTTGCCATGGCGCTTGTTGTAACTTCTGTCATACTGCTGTTTTTTCTAAATCCTTATGAACAGATCCGTCGGTTTTATATTATTTTTCTTATTGCATCATATCTTTTCATGCTGATAAATGTCATTGTCAGCAGGCTGGTTCAGATAGTGGTCGTAAGATACAATGCTCCGCGCGCGGCTTTTGTCGGTGTGCATGAAGATTTTGAGAAATTTAATTATTTCCTTAATAAGACGAGCATGCGCCTTGATGAGATAGGATATATTAATTATCCGGGAAGAACATCAAAGGGAATTTCAAATGTCCTTGGGGATATTGAAGATATAGAGCAGATAATACGCGACCATGAGATAGACCAGATTTATTTCTTCAAATATAATGAAGATTCCGAAGCTGACATATCAAAATATGTAGATATCTGTCTGGAAATGGGAATCACAGTACGTGTCATAATGGAATCCTTTAACAGAAGTAAGGTCAGCAGTTATGTCAGTGCTGTAGGTGTCTATCCAATGATAACATATCATACCATTGCGTTGAATGAGTATGAGCAGTGTGTTAAGCGGTTGATAGATATCGTAGCGAGTTTTGTGGGAATAATCATAACTTCTCCGATAATGCTTCTTACGGCTTTAGCTATAAAAATCGATTCGCCTGGTCCGGTATTCTTCGTTCAGAAGAGAGTAGGTCAGAACGGTCGTGTCTTCAAAATGTATAAATTCCGCAGTATGTGTGCGGAAGCCGAGTCTCAGAAGAGCGTTCTTGCAGCTGAAAACGGCATGGAAGACGAGATCATGTTTAAGATGAAAGATGATCCGAGAGTCACACGAGTTGGTAAATTTATCAGAAGGACCAGTATAGATGAGCTTCCGCAGCTTTTTAACGTGCTTATAGGCAATATGAGTATTGTAGGAACCCGTCCGCCAACGATAGATGAAGTTGAGCGCTATAAGAGATGCCAGTGGAGGCGGCTCAGCATAAAGCCCGGGATTACCGGACTCTGGCAGGTAAGCGGTAGGAGTGACATCAGAGATTTTGATGATGTCGTAAAACTTGATGTTAAATATATTGACAACTGGTCAATTATGTATGACATAAAAATTCTATTTAAAACAGTTATTGTGCTGTTTGGAAAAAATAACGGGGCGTATTAGGAGTTTGAAATGGAACTTAGCAGTGTAGTCAAATTAAAGAAAACAGTCAGTGTTGCGGATCTTTCAGGCGAAAAAGCAATGATCGACTTTGAAACCGGCAAGTATTATCTGATAAAGGGAACAGGTAATGATATCTGGGACATGATACAGGAAGAAATTTCTGTCGGAGAGATCGTTGACAGATTACTGGAAGAATATGATGTAACGAGGGAGAAGTGTACCGAGTCAGTATTGAATTTCCTTGAAAATCTTAAAACGAAAGGTTTTGTAGACTGATGAGAGTTGCCTTCTTAAACCTTTGCCATACCGATCCGGAGCTTGTTGCGAGATGTGCCAGAAGACTTTGCAGCGATCCGGATTTTGATATGTATATTCATCTTGACGCTAAGCAGGATATAGAGCCTTTTAAGAGGGCACTGGAGCCTGTGGATAGGGTGTTTTTTACACCTGTAAGGCATAAGGTATACTGGGGCGGCTATAACGCGATACATGCCTGCTATGAGCTTCTGAGGACTGCATTAAAGAGTGACAGGAAATATGATTATTTTGTCATGATGCAGAACCTTGATTATCCTATAAAGAGCAATGCTGAGATAAAGGCTTTCTTTGAAGATAATAATGGCAGGGAGTTCATAAGAGGCTGTCCGATAGCCGGAACAAAGGATTGGGAATTTTCAAGGAAATATAAACTTTATTACATGAAGGACAATCCTTATGGCAAGGCATCGAATAAGAACCCGGTCAAGCTTATGATAACTCTTGCTTCGGCATTGATGAGTCTGACAACACGGGGATTTGACGGAACGATCCATGAGAGTGACGGGGATTATCCGGTCTACTATGGCTGCGCACAGTGGGCGGTAACGCGGGAGTGCGCTTTATTTTTGGATGAGTTTGAGAGGACGCATCCGATTTTCAACAAACGTATGAAGCTAATGCAGTTTCCGGATGAAGAGTATTTTCATACGGTGGTACACAATTCTGAGTTTAAGACTAACTGTGTGAAATATGATGAGCCGGAAGAGAGGTGGCTCGTAAACTGGAGAAACCTGACTTACTTTGAATTTCCTAAGGAAGTCACATTATTAACCGAAAAAGACTATGATAAACTGATGCAGCAGCCGGATCTCTTTTGCAGGAAAGTAAGGACGGGGGAGTCGGATGGGCTGCTGGATATGTTGGATGGAGAAATGGCATGACAGATCTCGAAAAAGAAATAAATGAAAAATACAAGATTTCTGTAATAGTGCCTGTATTCAGGGTTGAAAAGTATTTAAGAAGATGTGTTGATTCCATCATCAATCAGACCTATAAAAATCTTGAGATAATACTTGTTGATGACGGGTCTGACGATGGATGTCCGGAAATCTGTGACAGATATAAAAGTATTGATGACAGGATCATCGTTATACATCAGAAGAATGGGGGTCTGTCAAAAGCAAGAAACAGCGGACTTGATATTGCTTCCGGTGATATCATATCCCTTGTGGATTCTGATGATTATATTAATCGCTACATGTATGAGGACATGATCCGGTATTTTGACAGTCCGGAAAACGATATCGTTATGTGCGATTTCGAGTATGCTTACGAGGACGGCACAGACGACAGAATAAATAATGTCAATAATGAGGCTGATGTCAGTTACATAAGCGGAATAAAAGCCCAATATAAAATATTGAAAAATTATGATACGCAGGTTAAGTATACTGTTGCATGGAATAAGTTATACAGAAAGAGCCTGTTTGAGGGAATCCGCTATCCTAACGGACGGATACATGAGGATGAAGCAAGAACTCATCGTCTGCTCTATAAAGCAAAAAAAATAGTTTATATAAAATATCCATACTATTTTTACTTTCAGAGAAAAGACAGTATCGTCGGCAGCAGGATATCAAAAAAGAATCTGCAGCTGATAGATGCCTATTCTGATAAATTGAATTTCTACAGGAAAAACAGAGAGAATACCCTTTGGAACCTGCAGGCAAGACATGCTATGCACATGGCCTGCTATATGCAGAAAAGGCTTGATGATAATAAGACAAAAACCTCTCTGAAAAACGAAATTCAGGGAAAACGACTGAGAAAGGAATTATTAAAAGCAAAAAAAAGCCGGATAGATGATCTGTCCCTGAAGATTGAGATCTTCCTTTTTGCATATTTCGCTGGAATCTATTACAAAATTTGGAAAATGAGGAAAAGGTAGTTGTCGGGAATGAGTGATTTGGTTAGCGTCATAATCCCTGTATATAATGCAGAAAAATATCTGACAAAATGTCTGAACAGCATAATTGGGCAGACCTATGAAAATATAGAGATAATCCTGATCAATGATGGCTCAACTGACAGCACAGGGGAAATATGCAGCAGGTTTGCCGCAAAAGACTCAAGAATAAGATATATCGAGCAGGAAAACGCGGGACAGTCCATAACACGCAACAGAGGGATCGGGCTTTCAAAGGGAAGATATATTTATTTCATGGACAGCGATGACCATTTGGATGACGGATATATAGAATTTGCGGTTAAAAGCTTAAAGGATGAGAAAGCTGATATGATGATCTCCAATTATTACCATGAACTTGAAAATGGTGCTTCATGGAATGAGAGGGAATTTGAGGAAGGGGTTTTTGATCTCACGAAAGAAGCTGACAGATATAAATTTATCGTCAATGTCTTTCTTCCCTATAAGTGCGGATTTGAAGTCTGGAACAGGCTTTATGATGCTGAGCTTATAAAGGAAAACGGGCTTGAATTTCCGGTATTTAAGCCTGTGGTCGCAGAGGATGTGTGTTTTAACCTTTTATATATTTTCTGCGCAGGAAAAATTATCGTATCGAATAAGAGATTTTATCATTATTTGCATAATGACAGCTCTACAATGGCTAAAAATGCCGGGGTTCAGATAAACAGATATAACGAAGTCAGCCGACTGGCTTATAGTTTCCTTGAAAATAAAGGAAAGCTCCCATATCTGAGGGAGAATTATGTATTTATTCATCTGCTGCTGATATACCATGAACTTATGAACTATGATCTTAAAGGTATGAAAGCGATCATTAAGCAGATAGAGGATAAGGAAAACTTTAGAAGGCTTGATAAGCTGAGAGCAAGGGATTTTGCCCCGGCAGTAAAGAATATAGGAATTGCCAGAACTCTTAAATACAGCATGCTTGGAATTCTTTATGGTATTTGGTTGTAGGAGATTTTATGTTAGAAAAACCACTTGTAAGTGTAATTGTTCCGATATATATGGTAGAGGCATATCTGCCTGCATGTATCGAGAGTATTCAGAATCAGACTTACGAAAATCTTGAGATAATTCTTGTTGATGACGGCTCAAAAGATGATTGCGGAAAGATAGCTGAAAAATACGCAGCTAACGATTCAAGGATAAAGGTTATACATAAAGAAAATGGTGGTTTGTCCGATGCAAGAAATGCGGGAATAGATATTGCGGAGGGGGAATACTTTGTATTTGTCGATTCTGATGATCGCATTCACCCCCAAATGACAGAACTTCTGCTTCAGCCGGTAGTTGAGAACAAGGCGGATATGAGTGTCTGCAATTTTATGACCATAGGGGATGACGAAAAAACAGATATTTCCAATATTGTAAAAGCTGATATTGTGATCATTGAAAATATGGAGGATAAAACAAAATACTATTTTGAGGAAAAGTCTTATGTGCGTTTTACAGTTGCATGGAACAAGCTTTATCCGAGAAGATATTTTGAGCAGATCAGGTATCCTAAGGGAAAAATACATGAGGATGAATTTACGACATATAAGCTTCTTGATAAGGCAGACAGAGTCGCATATATAAAAGATCCGCTGTATTACTATGTTCAAAGAGGCAGCAGTATTATGGGTGAGGGATTTAATGAAAAATCGCTGCATAGATTGGAGGCAATGGATGAGAGGATCCATTACTATCTTGAGCTCAATAATTATGAGTGGGCAGTGAGAATTCTTTTTTTATATAGGCTCATGTTTTTGAGATATGCTAAGCAGATAAAAAATAATAAAAGATATCATTTTGGTATGTTAAAACCTTTTTTTGAAATATACAGAAATCTGACCATGAAGAATATATTTAATTATCCTATATCTTTTAAGGAAAAAATTGGGTATGTAAGCATGGCAATCTTTCCCAAAATGTATATTGAATCACATATAAAATAATTGGAATAGATTATGGGTAGTAAAAAGAAAATTGCAATAAATATGGTGGCGCAATTTGTGTCATTTTTTGTAAATCTTGGTATTAATTTTATTCTTGCGCCATTTCTTACTAAGAGTATTGGCAAGGAAATATATGGATTTGTTAATCTGGCATTCCAAATGACAGGATATATCACTATCGTTACAAATGCACTGAATGCTATGCTTGGAAGATTTATCACACTAAATGTAGGAAAGAAGGATTATGAGTCAGCGAGGTCATATTTTTCTTCTGCTATAATTGCTAATATGACAATATCTGCCGTATGTTTTCTTCCGGTAACGGTTTCTATTCTGTATCTTAATCACTGGCTTGATGTTCCGGCCAGCAATATTTTAGATGTTCAATTGCTTTGGACATTTATTTTCCTGGATTTCTTTGCAGGATTAGTTACGAGTGGGACCGGAGTATCGACGTATGTGTCAAACAGGTTGGATTTATCAGCAAGAAAAAGCATGGAATCTAATATATTAAGAGCAGTCATGCTCTTCTGTTTGTTTACATTCTTTCCTTCAAGAGTTTGGTATGTGGGAGTTACAAAGTTTGTTACCGGATTTTATATAATATTGGCAAATGTCTATTATAAAAAAAAGTTGACACCTGAGCTATATTTCAGTAAGGAATTAGTAAGGCTTTCCTCGATTTTGTCTTTAATAAAGACCGGAATATGGAATTCAGTGCAGCAGTTATCGTCAATACTTGTAAACGGCTGTGACACGCTTATCACTAACCTCTACATTGATGCAGCTTCAATGACATTGATGAGCTTTGCAAAGACAATACCAAATTACCTGATGTCCATAATCGGTATAGTTTGTGGTTCATTTGGCCCACAACTGACACTGCTTTATGGAAAGGGTGATATGAATGAATTTGTAAAACAGGTTAAAAGTGCGATAAAGGTTTGTGGATTCATATGCTCAGTACCAATTTTAGGATTTGTTGTTTTTGGAACAAATTTTTTCTCACTCTGGCTTCCAACATTAAATAGTGGCGAGATAAATACAATTCAGATACTTTCAATAATGATTTTGGCACAGACAATATTTGATGTATATATATATCCGCTATATACGGTAAATCAGATTACGGCAAAGCTCAGACTGCCTGTATTCGTATCGTTGGGAATAGGAGTGGCAAATATCATAGGCTCAATATGGTTGTGCACTCATTCTAATATGGGAGTGTATGCAATACAGATTGTAAGCTCGATACTGCTTACAGCCAGGGTGTTCTTCTTTGCACCAATTTATGCAGCACATATTTTAGGACAGAAGTGGTGGACATTTTACCTGCCGCTTTTTAGAGGCGCGTTTTCATCTGCGGTAATCGTGGTAGTGTTTGTTTCTATATCACGTTTCGTCGTAATCCATTCATGGCTCATGCTTGCATTAGTCGGTATTATTTGCGGAATAATAGGATATGCTATAAATTACGTCATAGTGCTGAATAAAGAAGAAAGAGTTATTGTCAAAAATATGCTTATGAAAAGGATAAAAAGAGCATAAAGAATTAAGGAGACAGTTGAGTGAAGGTTGGAATAATGTCTATGCAGAGGGTTGTCAATTACGGTTCCTTTCTGCAGTCCTACAGCTTGAAAAAGAATCTTGAAAAAATGGGCGCAGAGGTATGTATGGTTGACTACCATATAGAAAAAGCACTGGTTTCTGATAATAGTAAAAAGGAAGATAAAAAGAGTAAATTGCTAAAGAAAATCAGCGACAAGTATTTCTATCCTCGAAAAATCAGCATAGAAATTCTGAATAAATATATGGAAGAGGAATGGTGGATAAGGCAGAATTTTGTAAAAGAAATGCTGCCGCTTTTAGGAGTAAAAGATGAAAGAAATTATAATCCCGAACTTGACGTACTGGTTATAGGAAGTGATGAGGTTTTTAATTGCTTACAGCCTAATCCGGCGGTGGGATATTCAAGGGAATTATTTGGATATGATAATAAGGCATTAAAACTGATCAGCTATGCGGCATCGTTTGGAAATACTATGAATGAGGGACTTGTAAAATATGGCATATATGATGAAGTGAGAGATATGCTTTCAAAATTTGATGGTCTTTCCGTAAGAGATGATAACTCACTGTCAATAGTAAATAAAATGAATTGCCGCAATGTATCTAAAAATGTTGACCCTGTATTCTTGTATGATTATGCAGAGGAAAGCAGAATAGATGTGCCGGAGTCGAATTATATCATTGTATATGCATATAGCTGTAGAATCACTAAGAAGGAAGCCAGTGCGATACTTAGTTTCGCAAGGAAGCATAAGAAAAAGATTATATGTATAGAAGGCTTTCATGAATATTTAGAAAATTATGTAAGGCTAAATCCGTTTGAAGTGCTTGCGTATTTTCGAAATGCTGATTATATCATTACAGATACGTTCCACGGAACAGTATTTTCAATAAAATATAATAAGCAGTTTGTTTCTATTGTTCGAGGGGGAACTGAAACAAGCTACGGTAACAGTGCAAAGCTTGGGGATTTACTAAAAACGTTTGACTTGGAAGAAAGAGAACTGACGAAGCTGAATGAATTAGAAGAAAAAATGCTGATGCCAATTGATTACAACAGTGTTAATGCAAAGATCACAGAAGAACAGGAAAAAGCATTTAGTTATTTAAGAAAATATGTGGTTTGATTTATGAATTTAGTGAATGAAGAAAAGTGTACAGGTTGTAGAGCGTGTGAGAACATCTGTCCCAAAGGTGCTATTACAATGAAACTTACAACTGAGATGAAAACTGTTCCGGAAATTAATTCGGATTTATGTATTGAATGTGGCTTGTGTGGGAAAACCTGCCCTGTATTGAATACTTCTGAGTTTAAGGAACCTCTTGAGTGTCTTGCGGCATGGAATAATAATGAAACAGACAGGGAAACATGTGCATCCGGGGGAGTTGCAACAGCATTATATCGGACAATCCTTGAAAATGGTGGTGTTATATATGGCTGCGATTATGATGACAATCTAAAGCCGATAATAAGGCGTTCTGAAAATACAGAAGATTTAGAAAAGTTCAAAAGTTCAAAATATGTACAGAGCTCAACTGAACATACGTATTCTGAGGTTAAGAAAGATTTAACAGAAGGATGTACGGTGTTATATGTGGGTTCACCTTGTCAGATTGATGGACTGCAGCATTTTCTAAATAAGAAATACGAAAATCTCTATACTGTTGATATAATCTGTCATGGGGTTCCGCCAATTAAATATTTTCAGGAATATATAAAGTCTTTGAAAACAAAGGAAAAAGTTACATCGGTAGGGTTCAGAGGTATAGAAGATTTTAAACTCAGTTTATATAATGGCAGCAGAATTTTCTATTGGCGATATTCAAATGTTGACTATTATTATGAACAGTTTTTAAGAGGGGTTACCTATAGAGATAATTGTTATCAGTGCAGATACGCAAGAAAAGAAAGAATTTCAGACTTAACAATCGGAGATTTCTGGGGATTGGATAAGAAAACCCTAAAAATAAATTACAGTGGAAAGGTTTCTGTAATTCTTGTTAATACTGATAAGGGAAAGAATCTTATAAAGCTTTCTGAGAAACTGCTTTATACGGAAAAACGTGAAACGGAAGAAGCAGTAAAATATAATGAACAGCTTAACCGCCCGATGCCTGTTCCTGCTGACAGGGAGGTATTTTTACGAAAGCTGAACAAGGGCGTTTATAAGGCGCTAAAAACTACAGCAACAGGCAAGAAAATAACTTTTATAAGGATAAGGAATCGCCTGAAGAGGTTTTAAAAGAATCTGATAAAGAATTATGGGAGAGAAAAATGAGACCTTTGGTATCTGTAATTGTTCCGATTTATATGGTTGATGCCTATTTGCCTGAGTGTATAGAAAGCATTCAGCATCAGACTTATGAAAACCTGGATATAGTTCTTGTTGATGATGGATCAAAAGATAACTCTGGAAAGATAGCTGATGAATACGCATCTAATGACCAAAGAATAAATGTCATTCATAAGGAAAATGGAGGCGTGTCTGATGCAAGGAATGCAGGAATTGAAAATTCGAAGGGAGACTATATTGTATTCGTAGATCCGGATGACTATGTTCATCCGAAATTAATAGAGATTCTCATGGAACCGGTAGAGAATAAAATGGCTGACATGAGTGTTTGTTCTTATGTAGAATTTAAGGACTTTGAAAAGATAAATGTAAAATTAAAAGATAAAACAGATATAAAGATTTTGGAGAGCAATGCCGAGAGATTTGATTATTTTTATGGTGAGCAATTTGTGTGTTTTGTAGTTCCGTGGGATAAGCTTTATCCGAAATCTTTTTTTTCTGATATAAGATATCCTAAGGGAAAAATATATGAAGATGCGTTTATTACTTATAAAATACTAGAAAAAGCAAAAAAAATTGCATATATTGATGAGACATTATACTTTTATCGGAAAAGGACCAAAAGTATTATGAGTTCAGGGTTTAATGAAAAATACTTTCTGAAACTTGATGCTCATGGTGAAAGAATTGATTATTATATTAAAAGAAATAATTACTTATTTGCTGAAAGAGAAGTTGATTTTTTCAGGTATTACTGTATGCATTTTTATAAACATATTGTTTCTGATAAAAACTATGATGTTAGAAGTCTAAGAGGTTATTTACAATCTTATAGGAATATAATTTTCAGACATGTTTTTAGATTTCCTATTCCACTAAAGAAAAAGCTGGGATATATTTGGATGGCAGTATTTCCGGAGTCGTATATAAAACATGGTTATGATAGGGTATAAAAGAACTTCCTGTGTAAATTGGAGATAAAATGAATTCATCTGTAGCAATTATAGTTCCTGTATATAATCAGGAAAGGTATCTTGAGAAATGCATAGACAGCATATTAAATCAGACTTATTCAGATTATGAGTGTATATTAGTTGATGATGGCTCGACAGACAAGAGCCCGGAAATCTGTGACAGATATGCTGAAAAAGATAACAGAGTCAGGGTTATTCATAAGCATAATGAAGGTGTTTCGGCAGCGCGAAAAGATGGCTACAAATTAGCCTCATCAGAATATATATGTTTTTTAGACAGTGATGACTTTTTAGCTAATGACTTCATTAAACTTACAATTGAAAAAATGATTGAAACAGATGTAGATGTCTGTTCATGTGGACATTATCAGTATTTAGACGGCGAGGTTATATCTAAAACATATGATTTCCCTGATATAGTTATAGATAAAAGTCAGATTCTTGACGAATACCTTTTACCAATTATTGGGAAAATTTATTCAGAGGGATATAAAAATTATCCAGGGTATATTTGGGGGAAAATGTATAAAAAGTCATTGATTTCAGATGAATGTTTTCCTTCAGAAAGAGATTTTTTTCCGGAAGATGATCTGTTTCATCTTTATATAAGTCCAAAGATACAGAAAGCGGCTTTCATTTCAGATAAACTGGTTTACTATCGTGTAAATGAGATTTCATTCACACATTCATATAGGAAAGATATTTGGAGAATGTGTAAAAATCGTCATGAAAGGGTTGCTGAGTTCTTCGCAGATACAAATGAGAAAAAGGTTAGGGAAAGAATTACAGCATCAGGATTTTTTTCTGTATATGTTACATTGAGAAATGCTTATGAATTGGATGACTATAGTAAATTTAAGGATGAAATAATTGAAATGCTGAATGATTCGGCGTATAAACATATAATCAAAGAAATTGACTTTGGTTTATTGAGACCCAGACAGAAAATGATGGTAATTCTGCTAAAGCTTAAATCATTATGGCTATTATATAACTTTCGAACAAGATTGTTTAGAAATTAAGGGTACAACAAAGATTGTTTAGAAATTAAGGGTACAACAAAATGGAAAAGCAAGTTGAAACATTTCCTAAAGTTTCGGTTATCATACCGGTATATAACGTGGAAAAATATATTCAGAGGTGCATAGAGTCAGTATTAAGTCAGACATACTCAAATTTGGAAATCATAATTGTTGATGACGGCTCTGTTGATAGTTCAGGAAAGATATGTGATGACTATGCATTAAAAGACAATAGAATATCTGTGATTCACCAGGAGAATCAGGGCCAGTCGGTAGCCAGAAACAATGCTATAAAGAATGCAACCGGAGATTATTATCTATTTATGGATTCAGATGATACTGCACCTGATAGAATGGTTGAAAACTTATTAAATACATGCCTGATATATAAAACACAAATAGCAATAGGAGAATTTACAGTTTTTACAGATGCTTTTCAATGTAATGATAAAACTGTTTCCGAATCGGAAATTGAGCTTTGCAAGGGATATGAAGTTATAAAAATGATTCATACCGTTCCAGGAGAGAGATTTGTTGTAATGTGGGGAAAGATTTTTAATGCGGATTTATTTGAGAATGTAAGCTTTCCTGAAGGAAGAATCTGCGAGGACTTTGCAGCGTTATACAGACTTTATGACTTAGCAGATAAAGTTGCATTGGTCAAACATGTTGTATACGGATATTTTAGAGGAAATGTGAATAGTTCAACTTTCCAATTATCAGATAAATTTTATACTGATGAATATCTTACATTGAATGAAGAAATGGAGTTTTTAAGAAAAAAACATCCGGAATATGTGCAATATGCTGCTAAAACATATATGTATTGGCTGAAAGATGAATTTTCAAAATTATTTTATATGAAAAAGGATAGAAAACGTCAAAAGCAATTACATAAAGAATATTGTAAACTATATAGTTTAATCAATATAAAAATAGAAAAATTCTATCATATTTTTCGTTATTTGCCGGAGCTATACTGTATTATGAAAAAATAACCGGGCAGAATTGTTTATATGAGGCATATGTGAGGCAGCAAGTATCTGTTATTGTGCTGCTTAAACAGAAATGGGGTCTATTTATGCAGGCACTGATAATAACAGCTTATAAGAATTATTATTTCCTAAAAAGAAACTGCGAACTGTTTTCCAAATATTTCAAGGTGTATGTTCACATTGATAAGAGAAGCAGTATAGCAACAGAGGATAATATAAGGGAATTAAACAGTTTGCAAAATGTTTATGCTATTTCAAAATATAAGATATATTGGGGAAGCTATTTACACATGATGGCTGTTGCAGATCTGATGGAACATTGCGTCAGAGATGGAGATATTCACAGGATACATATAATAAGCGGTGAGGATTTTCCAATAAAACGGGCATCTGAATTTGAAACCTTTTTTTCGGAGGATAATACAAACAATTATATTGAACTCGCTGATATAACGAATATGCCTGTAATGCAGCTCAGGTATCAGAAGTATCATTTTCAGTTTCTCTTTGACAGGAAGAGCAGAAATAAGGTGATCGTGGGATTGGATAAGGTTTTGCGGCAGATACAGTATCATATTCCGTTAAAAAGAAAAATCTCGTTTGACTACAAGGGACTTATATGGTCATCAATCACATTAAATGCAGCAAAAACTATTCTGAACTGGCTTACACCTGAGAGAATAAAAGAGTTAAAGTTCTGTGAGATAGCTGAGGAGTTTTTGATACAGAACCCTTTGATGGAATCAGAGTGCATGAGGAAGACGGTTATCACAGATAGTCTGCGGTTTGACAACTGGAAAAGCCAGCTTACAGGTCCTAAAGCTCTTGAAATTTCGGATAAGGAACAAATGGATAAAAGCGGAGCGTTTTTTGCCCGTAAATTTGAATGTAATTCCAGGGAACAGGTAGAATTATATGAATCATATTTTGAAAGGTTTGAGATTGCATGACTTTTCGGATGCAAGGGAACTATTGCCGGTATTAAAGAAAATTTATTTTCATGACAGAGGATAGGGAAGGATATTGATAGTATGAGCGAAAGCATGATGATTAATAGAATTAATAATAGAGACTTTAATGATGAGGTTGAAAAAATAGTAGTAAGACTTCATGGTCAGAAGGAAAAAGATGGGGCAAAGATTTTTCTTATAAACGGTATCGGGATTAAGTCAGGGGCTACAACGGTTGCGGAAAACATTGCTGCTTCTTTGGCGAAAACAGAATGGAAGACTATATATGTTGACTGTGACCTGAGAAAGAAAAATCAGGATGAAGAAAACTCCAAAAACGATATTGTGATTAGGAAAACTGATATAGACAATCTGGACTATGTCAGGGTGGGAGATAATTCTGGAAATGCGATAAAAACTCTCTGCAGTAGCAGAATGAAGGAGTTTCTGAATGATTTAAAGGAAAAGTATGATTATATATTAATAGATTCGACGTCATTAACTATTTCGAATGATGTTGAGATTATTCTCCCATATGTTGATAAATATATATTAGTTGTTGCTCAAAATAAGACGAAGAAGAAAGAGTTTACTCTGGCAAGAATTCAGCTTGCGAATTTTGAAGACAAATATATGGGTGTCATTGTTAATAATATCGAGAAATTAAAAATAGGAAAATTATGTTTAAAGAAGAATAAGAAGAACGCCGGTAAAAAGAAAGGTAAATGATGGTGATATGAATAAGAAAATTAAAAAGATTGTTTTGATAATCACAGCTGCATCTATTTTGCTTATAGGAACGGGGTTAAATACATATGCTGCCGTGGTGAATAATGGTAGAAACAAGACAGGCAATCGGACAACTGAAGCAGAAGAAACAGGGGAAGAAGTCGGAGAAGAGCTTGGTGAAGAGCCTGTAGAAGGCGAAGCAGTATCAGATTCAACGTCAACCGGTTTAGTTGATATTTCTGAAATATCAAAAGAACAGTCGGAACAGATTAGAAAAAAAACAGGATATAATGTAAATGAGCCATTGGATAATTCAGTACCGGTATTATATTCATATGAAATAGAAGGAGATGGTATGATTACTCCGGGAGAAGAATTTACTATGAAATTTGTAGTATATAATCCGGGTGTCGTGTCGAAACTGGGGAATGTAAGGCTTTATATATCACAGGATGAAAGGCTGGTTTATCCTGCTTATGGCAGAACAAATGCTTTGTATTTTGGATATATGAATGCGTTGTCATATGCCGAAGGAACAATCACTCTTACTGCTTCAAAAACGATAAACAGCAGTGAAGTGCCGATAAAACTGCTGTTTAATTATACGGATAATTATAATACAAATGCCGAGTTTACTGTTGATGCGAATCTTAATGTTTCTGCATCCGGAAAGCTGTCAGTTGATAGTATTGATATGCCTTCTGCCATGTATGTTGGAAACAATAACAGATTACGCATTGTGTACAGAAATAACGGGCTTTCGACTATTAATAATGTAACACTTCATATACAGGGAGATAATATAGAAAACCAGGAAATATCTTTTGGAAGTATCGGAAGTAATACAAGTATGACAAATGATGCATATGTGACACTGTTGCAGCAAGGTGCCCAGAATGTTCAATTGTATTTTACATATACAGATAGCGATGGTGTTGAGCATGAAACTGATTCTGATGAGTACGAGCTTGACGTGAGACCATACAGTGAGTCGTCTGATAAGAATAGTGAGTATCTTCAGGAACGATACCGGCTTAATAATCAGATGACATATGGTGTGCTGGCGGTAAGTCTTCTGGTTTTGATTAACTTGATTATAAGGATTTCTCTTAAAATAAGAAAAGAGAAAATGGAAGGGTGATATTCAATGAAATATACTATGGTTATTGGAATTGAGGATATTATTTCAAGTTTTTTAATGATAAAGAAGAATTTAATGAAGTGTTTCGCGCTTTCTATTGTGTTTTTCATTGCAGGTACTTTAACGACTTTGAATAACAGCGTTGATAACATGTATTCTGCATCAACAAGCCTCTATAGTCCTATGAATAGTGAATATGTCGGGTCAACGAGTGTGACAGAAAAGCTGTCTAATTACACATCTCTTATAAAAAGTCAGAAAGTGGCGGAACGTGCTATATCAGTAATGGGAAGTACTGAGTTAACATATAGAGAGGTGCTGAATATGACCAGTTACGTGGTGTCATCTTCAGACTCCGGGGTGACTATTACTGTATATTCAACAGATCCCAATGAAGCTGTTTCGGTAGTTAATGCTGTTGCAAATGCTTATATTGAGGAAATAAGAGACATGTCCGGAATGGATGCAGTTCAGGTTCTTTCTTCTGCAGTGAAGGCAAGTCTGGCTGATAATGGAATGGTCAGTTTATGGAAAAAAAGGGTTAGTTTCCTTGCCGCAGGTTTTTTAATAATGGCTCTTTTCGTATTCATAAGGGAACTGTTTTCGGACAAAATCAGATCTGCAGGGCAGTGTCTGATAAAAGATGATGATATTATTGTGGGTACGCTGCCCAGGATAAATGATAAAAATGGAAAATAAATTACTTTCACTGATAATACCTGCATATAATTCGTCAGAATATATATTGGAGTGTCTTGCATCTGCCAGAGGCCTGCTCGATGACAGGCTGGAGATTATTGTCATAAATGATGGAAGCCGTGACAATACTGCTGAACTGGTCGAGAAATGTATTTCAGATGATAACAGGATCAGGATGATAACTGTCATGAATGGCGGAGTCTCCAATGCCAGAAATATCGGTCTTGATAATGCTGCAGGGAAGTTTATCATGTTTTTGGATGCAGATGATTATCTTGTTTCCGATACATTAGATTTAGTTAAGTCTTATCTGGAAAAGGATCAGTATGATTTTATTGCTTTTTCAAGAATGATCCTGGAAAGAGATGGTAAAAAATGGCATCAGAAATTTCCATTTGAAGTTGAAGATAATCATGAGAAAAAACTAATCAACAAGCTTATGCATGCTGATTCTCTCTTTAATGAATGTTGGGGAAAAGTCTATAGGAAATCTATTATTGATAATTATAATATCAGATTTCAGATTGATATTCCGATTGGCGAAGATTTGATGTTTGTCATGGAATATTATTCTCATTGTTTAGAGGCAACCGCGTTAAACATACCATTAGTTGTCTACAGGCAGCATGGTGACAGTGCAATGCGGAGGTTTAGTGTGGAAGACAGGATCAGATATTCTGAATATATATATGATTTTTCTAAAAAATATATTCCGTGTGATTTACATAGAGAAGCTTCGTTTTATTATTTTAAGGTTTTGACGAATCTTTGCCGCGAGTATTCGTTCTCAAAAATTAATCCTGAAGCAATAAGGTTTATATATGCTTCTAATATGACAGCTGAAGTATTGAAAAATCTGGATGGAATCATTATTCCATTTTTTAGAAAACATGAATACTGTTTTATGAGATTCAGAATGATCTTTATCTCAGCAATATATTATTATATTAAATCAAAACTATGACGTGATTTGCAGGGGGTAGTATGAAAAAATTGTTATGGATATCCAGCACACTGATTATTGTAGGTCTGGCAGTGCTTTTTATATTGCTATTCAATGATTACAGGGATTTCTTAAATACTGATACGGCTTCTGTTCATTCAGATGAGAAATGCGAATTACCTTTGATAAGACGGGGGATAAATATAGGAAATTCCCTGGATGCCTGCGACTGGACATATTTTGGCTCAGTTATTAAAACAGGATTTCAGGCAGCAATCATTTATAACAGTGACCCCTGGACCGCATGGGATGCGTCACAGTATATATACTTTGATAATGAAGGAAAGGCCAGTGTTTCATGGAACCTGGCAAAACTGAATTCTACAGCCGATTCAAAGGCTGGAAATTTTGTAGTACAGCTTGTTGATCATGACCCTAATTACGAGGGAACTGAAGTCAGCTGCAAGATCATAAGTGCAGAGCTGGAGTATCCGGACGGAAGGCAGGAGAGTCTTTTGGCAGATATTGGCGAGAAGACAAGGCTTAAGGTAAATAAAGAGGTGACTGATTATATTTACCTTGATTTTCCTGATAAATCTATTAAAACATCGGATATTATCGGTGCAACTGTTAAAGTAACACTGGAGATTTCAGACTATCATGAAAGTAAAGCAGAACAGATAGCTGCAATGGAACAGTCGTGGGGGAATCCACCGACAAATGAGAAAATAATATCAGCTATAAGCGATGCCGGCTTTGATACGGTACGTTTACCGGTTACATATTACAATCATATATCAGATGATGGGACTATTGATAAAGAATACCTGGATCGTATTGAAGAGATTGTTGACTGGATTCTTGATAAGAATATGTACTGTATAATTGATATTCATCATGATACAGGTAACGATGGATGGATAAAAGCATCAGCTGATAATTATGCAAAGAATAAGGAAATAGTTAACTATATTTTTACCCAGATAGCAGAACGCTTTAGGAACAAGAATGATCATCTGATATTAGAAGGACTAAATGAAACTGTAAATGATAATGCAAAATGGTCAAATATTCCGGCAAGAGATTTGAAAGTCATGAATGACTGGAACCAGCTTTTTGTAGATGCAGTAAGAGCAACCGGTGGCGAAAATTCTGACAGATATCTTCTGGTTAATACTTATGCAGCAACTCCGATTAAAGAATGTCTGGATGCATTCAGACTTCCAAATGACTCTGCAAATGACAGGATATTAGTTGGTATTCATTGTTATTTTAATAAAGAGATTATGGCCAGGGAATTTAAACTGATAAGTAAGTACTTAGACCGTTATCATTTTGTAATTGGGGAATATGCATTTTATGATGGAATGGAAGATAGGAATGAACTTTTAAAGGAATTCCTCAGCTCTGCGGATGAACTAAATATTCCGGTAATATGGTGGGATGACGGGAATACTGCTTATGGGATACTTGATAGAAAATCATTGGAATGGTCACATAAAGATTTGTTAGATGAAATAATGAGAAAGTGATTTTATCGAATGTCTAATAGTGTAACAGAAAGTATAAAGCACAAAGAATTAAGCTATCAAACCAAAATATATTACCTGGCATTCTTAGCGATGTTTCTGAAAAGCTTTTTGGTTTATTCAGAATTGATTCCTCTGGGCATAAGGTATGGTATAAGAAATGTTGGTAATCTGGTTCCGATTGCGTTTTTGTTTTACAAAATTGTAATACTTCAAAAATACAATATGAAACAGATTTTTGTTCTGCTGGCATTTTTGTTAGCAACTACCTATACAGATTTTGCAACATCCGGGTTTAGATTCATTCCTGATTTTTTGTTTTTAATAGCAACTAAGGATGTTGATTTTAAGGAGGTAATACGAAAAATATACAGGATCAGTGCGGTATTGTTGCTGGTTCATCTGATAATGTATGGTTTTTTCTGGGTATTTAATAGAAGTATCATTCAGTTTTCTGCCAGAATGGAAGCCAATGGCACGCTGACCATCAGACACAGGATTTTTCTGTCACATGCAAATACTGCATCGATGATAGTTTTATGGACAATACTTGGCTATCTCTATGCAGAATATGACAACCTTAATAAGAAGAAAATTTTATGTGCATGGGGATCATATGTGTTTATACATCTTCTTACGGATTCAAATTCGGGTTTATATATTCTGACTATTGTTTCAATATTACTGCTGCTAAAAAATATTTGGGGAAATGCGATTGATAATGCAATTGATTTCATGGCGAGATATTTATACATCATCCTTGCAATCATCTTTAATATAATGATGGTTATTTTCACTCAGTTGAGTGGACTGGCCAGGGAAATCTGGATGAATATAAATATTTTTTTTACAGGAAGACCTTTATTTGGAGCTTATGCCTATGATCATTATGGATATTCGCTGCTGGGTCAGCTGATATTTAATAAAAAAGACTTCTGGCAGGGAATTTGGATCGATTTTGCGCCATGTGATAATGCTTATATGTGGATACCTGTTGCATATGGAGTTGTATATTTAATTGCTATTGCATATTTATTTTGGAAATATGCAGGGTACGCAAACTTTGCAGAAAAAATTTTTATAATAGCTTACTCACTTTATACAATGATGGAAATCTATGTTCTTTATTTTAATTTTGCTTTTTCTATGATGATTATTATGAGATACGTGTGGAAAGGGAAAGCCATAGATGATGCTGTTATAGAGGAAAAAAATGGAAGAACAGAAACGAATTGAATGGATTGATGTTACAAGAGGTTTAGCGATAATACTTGTAATTATACTGCATTCCTGCACCAGTGCTATAAGAGATAACTGTTTCGGTGTCTATCTTTTATATATGTTTACGGTTACTCTCGCTGTTCCAGTTTTGTCATTTCTTTCCGGGATTGCAATGGCTGTACATAGGGACAGATATATGTCTATGCGGACGTTTGAATTCATTATGAAAAAGTTTTACCGATTAATGATTCCATATATTACTTATGCAGTTCTTGTATATCTGATATTTGAAATACTAAGTCATGTGTCGTTTCTTTCAACAGTTATGGATAATGCCGGTTATGGACGGATGAGCTCATTGCTTTTTTTACGGGGACTTCTGCTGGGAGATAATGATTATTCCATTCATCTGTGGTTTTTATATGCTCTTTTTTGGAATGAGATATTGATGTTTTGTGCTCTTAAGTATTTAAAGAAAAATGTTTTTCTAATAATAATTCTGGCTATATGCATATTATATTTACGAACTTTTGATATTTCAAATCCTTTACCTACCGGATGGAGCTGGGGAATTAATACTTTTGTATTTTATATATTGGGATTATTGATTGGAAAAAGAAAGCTTAAGAATACTACTGTGATTACAGCAGCTGCCATATGGATGCTCTTTTTTTTAGTATTTCCAATAAACCATATTTGGAACTATGATGCAAATCATCCATCCAGAGTGATAATCCCTTATATGGGCATAATTGTTATACCGGTTATAGGAAAATCATTTAAGGGGAAGCTTGCTGAAATGTTGAAATTCCTGGGTCAAAAATCCATGAGTTTATATTTGTTCCAGCAACCGTTTTGGGGATCAGCCCTTGGAACAATACTATATAGTAGTTTAAGGCTGCCGGCTTATATGGCGGTATTCTTATGTATAACTGCATCTTTTTCAATTCCACTTTTTTTTAGTTATATTTTTGGAAGATACAAGTGTTTTAAGGTTTTGTTTGGAATCTGAGGATATAGATAGAAGAGGAGAGTTTATTGTGAATAAATATGTTGTAAAGAAAACAGAAATTGCTTTCTGGATTCTGATTACCGGGATTTGGAGTGCGCTTTACTGGACCCAGTGTGTAATCAAGGATACAGGTGATTTTTTTTGCCATAATGCTTTTGCAAAACTGGTTGTTGAGGGAAAACTAATCCTGGTATATCCGATTTACCATATTTTGGTAGGAGTACTTGCAAAGATCACAGGACTGTTAGAAACTGAGGCGAGTGTTTTTATCCTGGTTTTTGCTCAAATTCTATCAATAATTGTTATGGCAGAGATCATAAAGCAGTTGTCAGATGTATGGAAAAATAATATGGAGATTCTGGCAGTTTCTTTCATGTTAAATATTGTTCAGCCGATATTTTTTAATAATTATAAACCTGGAGCATCTTCAGGAAATGGCCTTTTTTCTCCGACACTCACTATGGTTAAGCCATTTGCATTACTTTCGATCCTGCTTTTTTACAAAATGTACAGAGATAAGGATTATGGAATAAAAAAGCAGATACTTTTTTTTACAGCATTATTGTCAACCTGCCTGATAAAGCCAATGTTTACCATGGCATTTATACCGGCTGCAGGCATACTGCTTTTGATTGAAACAATTAATAATGTCAGGGCTGATAAAGCTGATCTGGTAAGGAATTTTGCAGGCTTTATTATTAGAATTATGCCAATGATAATAATCGGAATAGTCCTTATTGCCCAATTTATTTTTACTTCGATTTATGATGTTCCTGTAGATGCCCTTCCGGCAGGCGTTACGTTGAGCTCTGATAAGAATTCGCATATTCGCATTGGATATATGCGTTCATGGAGTCTTGCAGTTGACAATGTTTATATAAGTCTTTTGCTGACATATTTGTTTCCGCTTGTAGTTTTGGCAGTAATTATCTTTTATGGTTATAGGAATAATATAAGGGTTTCTGATTCTGCAAAAACTAAGCTGAAGTCTTTCAGGGACATAACAATTTCTTATGGTATTGTTTCATTCTTCTATATGGCTTTTTTGTATCAGGAGGGAAAGGAAATTGATATGAACTTCAGGAATGCATGGGTAGTGACTTTTAACCTGATCTACATTTTTGCGTTTGTGTATTTGGCAGAGATTAAAAAGTCTGTAGGTAAGCGTTCTGCTTTAATTAATTTATCATATATTGTATGGGGAATCCATTTATTATTTGGAGTTGCACTAATAACGAAATACATTATCGGGTAATGGCGGAGAAATAGTATGAATTTTAAAAAGATGCTTAATTATAGAAAAGTATGGATGGCAATAGCTATTCTGCTGGTGATTATTTATCATACCTGGTATGCTTCTGATAACGCATTCATAAATTTTATTTGCAAAGTGGCATATTGTGGAGTTGACATTTTCATTTTTGCCTCAGGAATAGGATGTTATTATTCTTATGACTCCAATAATGATACCTTACAGTTTATAAAAAGGCGATTAATTAGATTAATGCCAACATATTGGATTTTTATAGTGATTTGGCTGTTATATGAAAAGATTACAGGAATTAGTGCCATAATAGGGAACTTATTCGCTATTCAGGCTTTTTCTAACAGAAGTGCTGATGCTGGTTATGAAGCATTTAACTTTTATATAAGTGCAATACTGCTTTTGTATTTTTTGACACCAATATTTTATAAAATTATAAAAGCTTTTTCAAAAAAATACCATGTTGTATTTTTGATTTTTTTTGTTTTGATGACATTTCCATTTTGGCATGATGAGCAACTGATTATTATTGTTACGAGGATACCATTATATTTCCTTGGAATGCTATTTACGCATTATTATGGAAAAGGGGAAAAAACTCTTGGTGCGAAAACATATTTTTATGCATTCATATCCTTTGTTATAGGCTGGGGTATATATGGATTATTTCATGTGATGGCTAAGGAAAATATGTGGAGTAATGGTTTATATTGGTATCCGTTTTTGATGATTGTTCCATTTATCTGTATGAGTATTTCAACGATATGTGTAGCTATATGTAATACTATGGTGGGAAGACTGATTATTGATAAAGTTTTTGGTACTATAGGCAATTATACATTTGAGATTTATTTGGTTCATATTCTTGTTATGGATATATATTCTGATTTATATCATGCTGGTAAGTTGTCTGCTTTTCCATTATGGTCCATAAATGTTATGGTGATAATAACTATAATTGCCGGTACTTTCATTCTGAATCGATTTTCAAAATCAGTTATGAGACTTTTGTCTGGAGTAAAAAATGTATAATAGAGAGTCTGAGTATGATTATTTAAGAGTGTTTTCCATGCTTGCAGTTATAATGATGCATGTAAGTGTGCATTGGATAGATGGATTCTCTTATGCAGTTTTTCAGGGAACTGATATAGAAGAGTTAATACATCCGTTTGCGGCATGTATGTATTACTCATTGTCAGCATTTGCCGTTCCCTGTTTTATAATGGTTTCAGGCGCATTTATTCTTGATAATGACAATAATGCCGACTATGCACGCTTCTATAAAAAAAGTTTTCAAAAAATCGGTGTTCCGACTTTGATATTTACGGGATTATATTCGATCCTGAATATATTGGAACTTGCTGCTTCCGGTAATCTTAGTCTAGACGGGTTAAAGGAGATAGTTATAAATGATATAAGCGGATGGCCGTATTATCATATGTGGTACATGTTTATGATCATTGGAATTTATCTCTTAGCACCGTTTATGGTTATTATTAAGAATAAGACCGGATATGGCAGCTTTAGAAAAATATCAATCGTATTTTTTGTTTATTCAGTTGTTTCAGCCTGGACATACAAGGGAAATACTGTAAACTGGGATATTGGTTATGTTATATATTTCCTGGGTTATTTTATGATAGGTTATGTATTGAGAAAAGAGACCAAAAGAACTAAAATACCCGGATTAGTATTTTTGATTATGGGAATACTGGTTGAGGCAAATACGGCTTTTGTATATTATGATATAAAATTCATAAAAGGACTGGATGGAGCTGAAAAATTTCTTAAACCGCTGTCGCCGCTTATGGCTATGGCAGCAATACTTATTTTTTACGGATTCGGACGCCTGAGATTAAAATACAGTTGGTTAGTTGAAAAGACGGCAGGTCTGTCGTTTATTATTTATATGTTTCATGGCGGCGTATGGGGCGGAGTTAAAACTATTATCGGTAAGATAAAGGGTGAGTATTATCTGATACAATTGGATAACATATGGGCAATACCGATTGGAATAGCTGTTGTGTTTCTGATATCTGTATTATTATCTCTGGCATATGAAAAAGTATATTCAAGTGCAAGGCAGGTATTTACGAGGAGAGATTAAGATGAATAAAAAAAGGGAATATGGTATAGATATAATGAGAGCATTTGCCATGTTTCTTGTAATAATGGGGCATGTTGTTGGTAATGGGGGAATACTGGGGACTGCTGATACAGGAAGTGCGGAGCATTATGCAGCTTTATTTTTCTGTGTTTTTTCAGTTTGTTCCATTAATATATTTGGCCTGATATCCGGTTATGTTGGTTATGGGAGAAAGTTCAAACCTGTTTCATTATTGAATTTATGGTTGAGAATAGTTTTTTGGACAGTAATTATTTCTTCAATATTTGTTCTGACAGGAAAGAAATCCATAGATTTCGAAATAATAAAGATAACGCTGTTACCAATTATTTCGAAATCATATTGGTATATGACGGGATATTTTGTCGTTGCAATTCTTTCTCCGTTGATTAATATTCTTATTGATAAGGTTGATGCCCGGCTTATATGGGCTGTAGTTATTATTGTGACGATTGGCTTGACAGTTGTTATAAATACATCAGGCAACAATGCTGTCTGGCTCCTCATACTGTATATTTATGGGGCTTTGATAAAAAAGGGGGAGTTGTTAAAGGAAAAACCTGTCTGGTTCGGGATTACCGGATATGCTTTGTGTATTATTATTACGTTTATTGCTGCTGCCTTTCACATGGATGGGGGATTATCACTGAATAGATATCTATGGGGATTTTTTTGCGGAAAAGCATATGGATTGTGGCCGGCTTCAGTAACTATGTTGATTGCTGCAATATCTATTCTTCTTATAGGAATAAATATAAAGACAAATCAGAAAGTTGATAAGTATATTGGCTTTGTTACACCATTAATACTATCTGTTTATCTTATTCATGTTCATCCTCTTTTATATAAGGAAATGGGCGACTTCATGGTCTGGATAATCAAGTATGGCTGGGGTGTAGAAATAGCAGGAATACTGCTTGTAACAGTTTCAATATATATTATATGTTTATTTTTAGACTATTGGCGTGAGAAACTATTTGAAGCTGTTATGAGGAACGGAATTTCTCAAAAGAAAAGAAAATAGACTTCAAGCTGCTGATGATGATCAGTACTTCAATGAAGATTAATATATGTTATATATACTGAGGCAAATAATATGAATATAATAGATCGGATATTAAACAAGATAGTATCATATAAGATAAACCATAAGATTTTTCCAAAAGAATTAGCAAAGAAAATGCCTATATATTGCTCCTGGCATGTCAAATGGGGAGATGAAATCAAGAAAAACTCCATTCAACTGAATACCGACGAAGTTTATAAGGGAATGATTCAGATTGGATTTGACAGAATTGCAACGGGGCTGCTTGGCGGAAAAGAGTCATCTATAATCATAGAAGGAAACGGAAAACTTATATTTACCGGTAAAGCTGACCTTTCACAGGGAATATCAGTTCATGTTTTGGATGATGCAGTATTAACAATTGGGGGCGGAATATATACAAATGGGTATTGTTCCATAAGATGCAGCAAGAAAATTACAATTGGAAGAAATGCTATGTGGGGATGGAATGTTTTTGTCATGGATACTGATGGACATCCTATATATGACATGGATAAAAATATCATAAACTTCAATAAAGATATTATTATTGGTGATGATGTCTGGCTTGGAGCAGACAGCAGAGTTCTGAAAGGTGCGGTTGTGCCTGATGGATGCATAGTAGGTATAGGCAGTACGGTAACCCGGAAGGAAACAAAAAGAAATGTTATCATGGCAGGTTCACCTTCTAAAATTGTAAAAGAGTGTATTTCATGGAGTCGAGAGGAATTTCCGAAAAAATAGAGAAATTAAACATTATGAGGTGTTGGAGAATAGATTTAATGGAAATATATAACAAAGACAATTTTAGAAACAGGATATTGCTGTTATATTTAATCCCGATATTGTTTATTGTGATTACAATAAGAGTATCGTTTGGCAACGTGATATGGTCGGATGAGGTTTATTCACTGGAACTGTCAGCAAAAAAATTTGCTGATATTCTTAGAATAGATTCGATGGATGTTCATCCTCCACTCTATTATTTCCTATTAAGAATTGCATTTATAGCAGGTGGAATCTTTAATATTAACAATATAGTTAGTGGAAAACTTTTATCAGTAATTGCGGAAATATTATTGTTTTATATTGGGGCTACAAAGATAAATGCCATATTCGGAAGAAATTCAAGTATATTATATTGCCTTTTTTTAGTAGCCATGCCTCAAATGATGGAGTATTTTACTGAAATCAGAATGTATGGACTGGGAGCATTATTTGTGACATGCACATACTTATATGGAATGGATGTTCTAAATGATGATAACGATAGAAAGGCATATATTTTATTAACTATATTTTCGATTTTTTCAGTATATACGCATTACTATGCATGTATAGGTTCTTTTATAGTTTATATTGAAATGCTTGTTTTTTTATTCAGTAAACGAAAATATAATGCGATAAAAAAGGTATTCGTATCAGGAATCATAGTTGCCGTATCATTTGTGCCATGGATTTTGGTTTTGACCGGTCAGCTTAAAACGGTGAAAGCTGACTATTGGATTCCTCCTGTTTCTTTAAGTTCCATAAAGACGGATTTAAATTTTATAATTGCTGAAAATGATTTCAAAATTTCAAAACTGGCTATACTGCTATTGATATCATTTGGGGCAGCAGGGATCACACTATTAAAAAAGAATAAGAAAGACTACTATGCATATGGGGCTGCTGCAGCAATTTCTGTTCTATTGGGAACATATTTTGTTGGGATAGCAGTATCCATTGCCATGCGTCCGGTGTTTGTTTCAAGATATTTGTTTTGCTCGCTACCGTGCTTTTGGCTTGGGATAGCTATTGGACTGTCAGAGTTTTATAGTTTTATGAAAACTAATAAGCTTGTAAGGTGTATTCTGGTTTTGATTTTGCTTATATCTGTCATAAATACAAGCTATGGTTTTTTGACCAGAGAGAGTGAACGTCAGAAAAATGATGATATTGCTGTCTCCAAAATAAAGGATATTGCAGGTGCTGATACCGTCATTGTGTGTAATTTATACTCGCTATGCAGAACGCTGGTTTACTATTGTCCCGAAAGGCAGACTTACTATACTGGAGAGATACCTTATATTGCAACAGAACTGCATGATAATGGTAATTTTAACGAAATCACTGTTGATGATATAAAGAATTATTCAAATATTATTGTTTGTGATAATAATAATGAATTATATGAAACTTTATCCAACATGGGTTTAACATTGGAAAAACAAGGTGACTTTGCTCATTATTGGGATTCTTACACAATGTATTATATAAAGTAATCGTTTGGCTTTATACCTTGTTATATTTGAGAATATATAAAGAGATGGTGAAAATGAAGAGTTTGAGAAAAATAATAGATAACGAAATTCTGATGTTTTTTACTATGGCAGTTTTATGTTTGGCAGTTTTTGCATTTCCGCTTGTAAGAACACATGGATTAGAGGGGGTTACAGGAGATATGATGTATCATCTTTTAAGGATAGAAGGAATAAAAACCGGGCTGGTGAATGGCGAATTTCCGGTCAGGATTTATACCAACTATCTGAATGGTTATGGTTACGGAACTTCGTTCTTTTATCCTGATGTGTTCTTTTATTATCCGGCAATCCTTAGACTGCTTGGTATTAATCCTATTGTAGTATGGAAAATATTTTTATTGACTATTACTTTTTTTATAGTGCTTACGACCTATTTTTCGTTGAAATATATCATACGAAGCTCAAAATGGGCCATTGCCGGAACATTTTTAATTGTATTGTCTCAGATTTATCTGGCGGAATCGCTTAAAAGAGTCGGAATAAGTGAATATCTGGCATATATTTTTATGCCGATATTGATGGCCGGAATATATGATTTGTGTAATTACAAGGCAAAGAGAGCCTATTTAATTGGAATCGGTATGGGAGGGTTATTATTATCTCACACAATTATGACCTTTTTGGGATTTACTGTATCGATACTGATAATTGTTTTGTCTATGGTAATAACTAAATCTTATAGCCATATTTTCAACATTTCTGTTATAAAAAAACTAATAGTTACTGCAGCAATCACTTTTTTTGCTGTTAGTGGATATTTTTTGCCATTATTGGAACAAATGATATCAAATGATTTTATATATAAACATCCATGGGCAAATATCAGTGATCATGTTCAGCCTTTCTATACTTTGCTTTTAGATCATATTGGCTATTTTGATGAGATGATAGCTTATATTTGTATAGGTATGCCAATCTTTTTTATTATAGGATTAAGATTGGTTTATAAACCGGATAATAAATACCCGGATTTGTTTTTATTCCTTGGATTATTTATTTATCTTGCAACTACAGTTAAGCCGCTGTGGAAAATATTGAGTCATACGATATTTAATATGATTCAATTCCCATATCGTTTATATCCATATGCACTTTTTTGCGTTGTTCTCGGGCTTATGCTTTTATTTTCTGAAAAGGTGCCGGAGGCAAGAGTAAACACGGTGATCGGATTTATAGTTGCTACATCACTATTTTGGGGAATAAAGCAGAGCAAAGAGTACAATGCAAATGAAATAACCAATAATTTTACCGAACAGACATTGATAGATAATTCAAATTATATAGCCAGAGGAGAATGGCTGCCTTATAGTGTTGATGATGATGTGAAGACACTGACTGCTACAGATAAGGTCTTGACTTATGAAGATGAGATTGATTGTGATCGTAATGGCAGCAGCCTTGTATTCGAGTCGAAAAAAGATGTGATGTCATATACAGTACCGTTAGTCTATTATAAAGGATATTCTGCAAAAATTGTTAAGAATAATAGGACAGAAAGCAAGTTAAAGGTAAGCCAAACGGATAATGGACTTGTTGCTGTTGAAAATGAACAGAATTATGAAGGAACGGTGACTGTTTATTATGATGGAACAATGATTCAGAAAGGAACATTTGTTCTTTCGGTAGTAACTTTTGTTGTTTTGATATTTATTGGGTCATGTAAATTCTTTAAGATACATATGAAATCAGTATTGTTCGGGTAAATTCGTATAAAGTTTAGTCAAGAAAGGAAGATTGATAATGCAGAATTCAGCAAAGCAAAATTCAATAAATTCATATATAAATAAATTGAAGAACAAGATAAATTGGTATTGGCGTCCAATCGATGGATGGTTAAAGTCTAAAGATTTGTTGAAAAATCCAACAGAACAAAATTTCCCGATAGACTTCGTCGTTACATGGGTAGATGGAGGAGATTTAGAATGGCAGAGAGAGAAAGAATATTATTATACTGGTGGCCAGCTTCAAAAAACAGATAACTGCACGGCACGTTATAGGGACTGGGAATTGCTTTTGTACTGGTTTCGCGCTGTCGAAAAATATGCACCGTGGGTCAATAAAGTATACTTTGTCACTAATGGGCAATTACCGGAGTGGCTGAATATCAACAATGACAAAATGAGATTTATTACGCATAAGGAGTTTATTCCGGAAAAATATCTTCCGACATTTTGTTCAGATGTGATTGAACTAAATTTATGGAGAATTCCGGGACTTTCTGAACATTTTGTATACTTCAATGATGACGTTTTCTTAAACAACTTTGTGAAACCGGAAGATTTCTTTCAGCATGGGCTCCCCAATTGTTTTGCTGTTGCAAAGCCAATATGCGTAGATAAAATTGCTGATTTTTGGCAAATGCGTATGTTAAATGATTATGCGATTATAAATAGTTCGTTTGATATAAGACAATCTATAGAGAAATTTCCGGAAAAGTTTTATTCCTGTATTTTGACAAAAGGAGAGAAGCGTGCAAACAATAGATTATATATGGATAATTATATTTCGGGAATGGTTTACACTCACACTGTTCAGAATTTCTTAAAAAGTACATTTGAAGAAATTTGGAATAGGCATGAAGATTCTTTAGATACTGCATGCAGAACTAAGTTTCGTACGATTGATGATTTGACTATTATTCTTGCGAAATTGTGGCAGATTTTTAGTGGGAATTTCTTTCCGGTTAAGGCAAAGCATTTTGATACTTACATTCCATTAACCAATCAGGAACTTGGCCATTTAGTGGATGCGTTGAGGTCAGATCAATACAAGTTTTTGTGTATAAATGATTGTGTAGAAATCGAAGATGAGAGTGTCATTCTTGATATTAAAAAGAATCTGATAAAAGCATTTGAAGAGAAATTCCCGATGAAATCTGAGTTTGAGCTGTAATGAAGACCTGATTACTTGTATTATTATTATTTGATGTAAATGAATATAAAAGAAAAAATTAGTATTTCAATTATCATTGTAATTGTAGGAATTTTTGCAGTTGTCTTTGGTATGAAAAAAGTCAGCTATTATTCGGATGAGGTTTGGACTTATGGATTAGCTAATAATCTTAATGGAATAAATCCAAGTGTGGAAATTGGAGTTAAATACAGCGGATATGGTCCTCTGGACAGTTTCGTAAAGGTAAAGGACGGAGCAGGTTTTAATTTTGCAAATGTAATAAAAAACCAGACAGATGACGTACATCCACCGTTTTACTATTTTTTAGTAAATAGTGTATGTTCTATATTTGCTGATAGATTTAGTAAGTGGTATGGAATCTCTATAAATCTGTTCTGGATGGTATTTATAGTTATATTCCTGTATAAGTTTGCAAGGACACTGATAGCCAATATATTTGCATCGATTGGGATAACTGCATTTTATGGGCTGTCAGTTATGTTTTTGGATTCTCTAATATTTATCAGAATGTATACTCAGCTGACCTTTTTTTTTATAGCGCTTTCATATCTTATAAAAAAATACTGGGACAGGCAGCTGGATAAATTTTTCTCAGTATGCCTGTCATTAGTATTGCTTGCGGGAATGCTTACGCATTACTATTTTTTGATTTTTATCTTTGCTATCTGTGGGAGCTTTCTTATAAAGCTGCGAAAAGACAGACGTGATGAAGAATTCAGAAAACTGGCACATACTATACTGACTGCGGCTATTATCTACAGTGCTGTCTGGCATCAGTTTTTTATCCATCTTTTTCTGGGACAACGCGGACAACAGGCTATATATCATGCAATAGTTCCGAAGAATATAATTAAGGGTCCGCTTTATATGATTGAGCTGATTAATTCCCAGCTATTAATTGGAATGCTTGTAATATTTTTGCTGTTTGGCATGATCTTATTGACATTAAAGATAAAGCACCATGAAAAGATAGTCAGTTACAATCTGGTTCTTTTGATGGTATCTATTTTTTATGTTTTTGTTGTAGGCACGATTGCTCCATTCATGGATAGCCGGTATATAATGCCTGTCGGATGGGTATTTGCAATGGAAGCCTATTTGATTACAAGAAGCTTCTTCCGACATCTAAATGAGAAGATAATTGTTGAATATGCATTATTAATTGTCTTCTTAATTCTGGATCTGGTAAATCTTAATAAGTTTGGATGGCGGCTTCCAAAAGATTATTATTATCAGGGGCTTATTGATATCATGGCTTTGATGGAAGATTATGATGCTGTGGTTTATCTGGATGAAGAGTGGAAACCGATAATCTTTTTCGAAGAATTGCAGCATGCAAAAAGCTATACTTATATTAATGAAGAAAATGCTCATGATGTATTTGATTCAATGGATAATGATTTTTTTGTTCTGACATGTGTAGAACCGGAAGATGAAGAAAAACTAGTGGAAAATCTTGACGCTGAACTGGTTTATAGATATTCGGGCCGAAGTTATTATCATGTGACTAAAACCCAACAGACTCCATAATAAGCGTTATCAAGAATAATTTTGAGATTTGACAAAAGAGGAAAGGTTAAAAATGGAATTTACTAAGAGTTTGAGTAAAACTTATAATACGAGGGAATCTGGAATAGAGCTGTTAAAAATAATTGCAATTTTACTAATTGTTGTTTTCCATGTCACTATGTCTATGGAAGCTGCTAATACTGAGCTGAATGAATTAAAATCCAGATTACTTGATTTTAGAACTGCAACTATGGATATTGAGCAGTTTTTACTGGCATGTTTATACAATTTGGGCTCGATAGGAAATGATATTTTCTTTGTCTGCTCATTTTGGTTTCTTTGTGATTCTAAAACTATTAAAATTAATAAAGTATTTACAATCATTATGGATGCATGGCTTATTTCTGTTTTCTTTTTTAACGGATATTACCTGCTATCCGGAGAATATATTGGAAAAGACTTAGCAATAGAAAGTGCTTTACCTACATTATTTGGTATTAATTGGTTTATAACGTGTTATCTGTTAATATATTTAATCCATCCATTACTTAATACAATTATTGATTCTGTTGATCAGAGAGTACATGCACTCAGTTGTATTATAGCTTTTATTTTGTATTTCATAATTTCATTTACATTTTCATTTATAAAAAGGGATATGCTGTTTGCAAATTATCCGATTTTATTTATAACAATATATTTTATTATCGCTTATATAAAAAAATATATGAGCAAATGGAGTGAGAGTGTTTCCGCAAATATAAAATTACTAATGGTAGGTATTATTGGAACATTAAGCTTAATGATAATAATAGATTTACTTGGATTAAAACATATATGTCAGTTTGATGACAAGCTTATTTATTTTTGCACCAACTCTAATCCTTTTTATCTTTTTACTGCAATCGGGATGTTTAACCTATTTAGAAAGCTGAAATTCCATAATTCTTTTATAAATAGCATTTCAGGATTGTCGATATTTATTTATCTGATTCATGAAAATCTTTATTTCAGATACTTTACAAGACCAAGAATTTGCGCATATCTTTTGGAAAAATATGGCAGAAATAATGCATTAATATGTGATTGAATCCTTCTCAAACCCCCAGCAGAGCTGGGGAGACCAGAGGACGCAAGTGGCGATAAACGAAGTAACAAAATAATAACCTCCGCTATATAATAGCTGTAGGTCTAGCAAACCACAGTGAATACAACGGAGGTGTCCATGGACAATTTAAGTCTATCACATAGTAGATACAATTGCACCTACCATATCGTTTTTATTCCAAAATATCGTCGTAAGGTGATGTTTGGAAATTTGAGAAAAGAGGTTGGAGAAGCAATTGGAAAAATATGCAAGCTTGAGGGAGTGACAATAATAAAGGCTGCAACATTACCAGATCATGTACATATGTATGTTTCAATTCCACCTAAAATGGCTGTATCAAAAGTAGTTGGAAGGATAAAGGGCAAAAGCTCATTGATGCTATTCGATAGACATCCAGAATATCGCGAAAGATATAACAGAAATTTTTGGGCAAGAGGATATTACTGTGAAACAATCGGTAATGTTAATGAGGCAACAATAATAAAGTATATTGCTGAACAGTATGAAAGGGATCGACTGGAAGGAGAGACCAAAAGATTATGAGCCGCTTTTAAGCGGCTACCAGTAACATGATGAATGGTTTGCTAGACCGCCTTTAGGCGGAAACGCAACAAGCCCTGGAAGGGCTAACTCAAACCACCAGCAGAGCTGGTGGTTATGACTTTAATATTTAGTTTTGTTTTATTTATTGCAGCAATTGTTGTAAGTGCAATTTATAAGAATACCGTTCATAAACTTGTTATAGTGTTGGAAAAGCATGTAGAAAAGTTTGTGATTAAAATTACAGATAAGATGCTGAGCGAAGTGATGCGTTTAAGCTGAAAAGAGGAAAAATAAAAAATAGATACTGCAATTATGGCGCTTGCAGCTATTCTGTCAGGTGACAGGAACCTGATAAATATGATTGCGGCCTATGAAAGGCTGGGAGCTGGTTCAGGAATTACCCTTAAGTGTGATGCCAAGTGCGCAGTACTTGGAAACATGGGGTGGGAATTGCTGATAGAAGAGAAACACGGATACATATTTTTTGTGGAAGAAAATATGCCTTTTATTCAGACAAAGAGATTTGCAGAATTGGTTAACTGCTCCGATAATTATTTTGTAATCATTTATAGAGATAGCCTTCCACAGTTATCATATAGCATTGATGAAATATATGGTATTCATGAGGACAGAGAAAGAAATTAAATGAATTTGAAATCAGAGTTGTGAATACAGGAAATATAGTTCATAGTCCTGCTGAACTGGATCGTGAAATCATCAGGAATGATCTGCTGTAAGTGCACAAAATAGGCGAATAGAACGTTCGGCCGCTTATGCAAATGTTCGGATAAGCGGCCGAAAGCAAGAAAAAATTTCTATTTCATTCTTCTGATACTTTTCGAGCATATCTTTTTGAGTATATTCTTTGAAAATAGTGGTAAAGCGGAATATTAAATATGAATAAAATAAACCTGAACTTATGCATTATAGCTACATGTGGAATCAGTTTTAAGGCGATTACCCTGTATAGTCTGATAAGACGATTAATCTCTTTTCTGCATTCCTCATCAGTTAATACAAACCTGATATAGAGCAGATATCTTGTTCCTATTCCAAACTTAACAAGAGCAATATCGTAGTATTTCATTCTGATAAGATAATCTATCACCTTCAGAATACCTTCAGAATGAAGTAAACTCCGCCTGCTGGCCTTACTTCTTGTTATACTTATCTTGGACATCGTCTGATTATACACGATATCATTTGTCAGATATATCCTTGAGCATCTTTCCATTAATTTCGGGAAAACAAACTGATCCTCACTTTTGGTTATTTCGTCAGGAAATCTTACTCTATCCCAAACCTTTCTCTTGAAAATCTTGCCCCATGAAACTATTAAAACATGAGTTTTCTCCGAAAATATAAGAAGTTCACATACTTCTCTTTTGCTTAGAAGCTTATTACAGTATTTTTCAGGAATATCAAATGCCCTTATAAAGCTTCCATCGTCTGCATATTCCGCATAATTTCCCATGACAAAATCTGCATTATGTTCTTTTAGAAGCTTAAGCATTTTATAAAGCGAATTATCCGTTAAGGTATCATCGTCATCCAGGAATACGATATACTCCCCTGCAACATTATCAAGCCCAAGATTACGTGCCGCGCTTAGGCCACTGTTTTTCTCATGTATTGCCCTGACATTAGAATATTTACGCGCATACTCATCGCATATCTCAGGTGTGCTGTCAGTACTTCCATCATCAATCAGAACTATCTCTATATCCACATTCTTCTGATTTAATGCACTTTCAATGCTTCTTCTAATATATTTTTCCCTGTTATAAGCCGTAATAATAATTGAAATCAGATCATTTTGCATGAAATTCTCCTCTCGAAAGACATAGCCATCACTTCTGATAATATTCTTTATACCACTCTGCAAATCTCCTAAGTCCGGTTCTTATATCCGTCTCAGGTTTGAAGCCATAATCTTTCTCCAATGAGGAAAGGTCGGCATACGTTATTGGCACATCACCAGGCTGCATTCCTACAAATTCCTTATGAGCTTCAAAATCATAGTCAGCTTTCAGCACTCCTGCTCTTATAAGCTCTTCCTGCAGGACTGATATAAATTCAAGCAGGTTCTCCGGTGTCCCTCCACCGATGTTATATATGCTATATGGTGCAAGCGGTAAACTGTCCTCTCCCACAGCCTTAGATGGTGCCCCTTTCATGACTCTGATTATACCTTCAACTATATCATCAATATACGTAAAATCACGTTTCATATCTCCATAGTTGAAGATACGAAATTTCCCACCTCTTACAAGCTGCTGACTGGCGGAGTAATAAAACATGTCCGGTCTTCCGGCCGGCCCGTAAACTGTAAAAAAACGAAGACCTGTACACGGTATGTCGTAAAGCTTGCTATAGCTGTATGCCAGAAGCTCATCAGCTTTTTTAGTTGCAGCATAGAGACTAACAGGATTGTCAACCTTATCCTCGGTACTGAATGGTACTTTCCGGTTTCCACCGTAGACAGATGACGATGAAGCATATATCAGATGTTCTACCTTATTATATCTGCACTCCTCCAGAATATTGAAAAATCCGACAATATTGGATTGTATGTATTTTTCCGGATGTTCAATGCTGTATCGTACCCCAGCCTGTGCGGCCAGATTTACAACAATATCCGGCTGATGGTTCTTAAATACTTCATCAAGCAGTTGTTTATTTTCCAATTCACCCTTGATGAAGATGTGCGCAACAGACGACTTTCCTGCCGCGTCTTCGATCAGACCCAGTCTGTATTCCTTCAACTTGGGATCATAGTAATCATTTAAGCTATCAAAAGAAATCACTTTTCCCTGGCTCATGTCATTCAAGAGCCTGATAGCAAGGTTAGCCCCGATAAACCCCGGCGACCCGGTAACTAATATGGTTTTCCCATCAAGTTCAAGCCTGTTCTTTTGCATTTATAGCCCCTCTTCTGACTTTAACATCATATCATTATAACATAATAAAAACTGTTTAGGGCTTATATCTGCGCGGAAATGTGATAAAGTGTTACAATTCAGTACCCAACCAGTTGGGCACTGAATTGTAACGATAAAGTACACAATTAACGAACGATTGACGGAAATATCTTTGAAATATAACAAGATTATAACAAATCCTTAAATGTACTTGCAGATGAACATGAAAAATGATAAAGTATACAAGGAAAAATTAACTGTTTATAAAAGAAGTTAATTATCTATGAGTTCTTCCTAAATTGATGAAGAGCGGAAATATTTGAAATAAGCAGGGTGAAAAAAGTTACCTGTTTTTATAACCAGCAGTTGTTCCATATCTGCTGTTCGGTGTTGTTTTGAAGGAGAGAGTTATTATGAAACGTAGATTCCGTATTTTAAGCATTCTGTTAGCATCGGTGCTTACATTTACTTCAGTTTCTGCGAATACTGTTTACAATGTGTATGCAGAAGAGGAATCTGAAGAGGATTCGGATAAGGACGAAGATAAGGACGAGCACGAAGAATCTGATTCTCATGATGAAGACGCTCATGAAGATGAATCCAAAGATGATTCGGATAATCATGAAGATGAGTCTAAAGATGATTCGGATAATCATGAAGATGAGTCTAAAGAAGATAATAATGACAATGCGGAATCTGGTAATCCCGAAGAGGGGAGCGAAAGTTCTACTAAACCTGAGAATCCTGAAAACGGAGATGAGGGTTCTAAGGAAGATGCTTCAACAGAAACATCAGATGAGTCTGCTTCATCTGAAGAAGGAGCAGAGAAGGAAAGCACAGCAGCAACTGATAATGACAGTACTGAAGAAACGGATGTTGAAGATGCTGATTTATCAGAACTTGATGTAGAGATAAAAGATGTTGACGGCAAGACATATGACGGCAAGGCAGTTGATTATGGTGAAGACAACATAAAAGCTTCAGGTGAAATGCCTGCCGGTCATAGCCTGATTTATGTTTATTCAACAGATGAAAATGGTTCTGAAGTCATCGATGCTCCTAAAAATGCCGGCGAATATTATTTTGTTGTAAAAGCAAAGAAAGATGATTCGGATGAAGCAGTAACTGTTAAGTCTGAAAAATTCGAGATAACAAAGGCAAAGCCTGCAATAACGGTGAGTGCTGCAGAAGCACATATTGGTGAAAAATGGGAGGAACTTGAGTTTACAGTTGACTCTGTAGAAGGTGTTGAGGCTGACGGAAGCCTTTCCTGGCATTATGATGATTTCAGCTGGAAAGAGTCCGGTGAGATAAACAGAAACCTTTGGGAAAAATTTGCAGCATGGTTACATGAAGATCTGGCAAATGTAAAGGGAACTTTGGTATATACTCCCTCGGACGCATATTCAGATAATTATGATGTGACTGAAGTTGAGGTTTCGATCAAGCTGTATAAGGATGGTAAGGTTGTTGCTTTTACTGTTCCGGAAGAAAAGCCTTATGATGCAACACCATTTAATAAACTAACGGTCAAGACTGATGATGAAGAAACGGAAAAAACATTTGATGATCTTAAAGACGAAGGATATTCAGTAGAATTCTATAAAAAAGAGGGAAATGTTCTTCTTGACATTGCACCAACAGATGCAGGTGAATACTATGTTACTATCAGTCTTGAAGGTGTAAAAGATGAGAGATTAATCGGTAAGTTTATAAGGACTGCAGATGGCGAGGCAGCAACTTTCGCAAGGTATGATTTTAAGATTGTTGGTAAAGATCTTGAATGGAATGCAGAAGGATTTTCGCTTAAATATACCGGAGAGGAGCAGGAACTTGTTTCAGTAGAAGTCCCCACACTTTATGAGCGTGATGGTGAAGCAAAGGTTAGCTATGAATGGAATGCGTCTGGTACAGGAATAGATTCAGAGATTAGTGAAAATGCCATTCCTAAGGCAAAAAATGTTGGTGATTATTCCATTATAGTAAAGGTAGATGCAGGAGCCAACTATAATCCGGCTAAAAAGACAGTTTGTGCAAATATTTCTAAAGCTGATCTTACAGTATCAGCTGCAGCTTATAAGGGAACTTATGACGGAGAAGAGCATCCTCTTGTATCAGATATCTCTGTTAAGGGAGAAAATGGAGAAGATGTTTCTTTTACTACGGAAATTGAGACGGTCAGCGGATTAAAGAATTGTAAAGAACCGGGAGAATATCCTTTTACAGTTAAGGTTACAGCAACTGATAGTAATTATAACAATGCAGAGATAGAGGATAAAGCTGTTGTAGAGAAGATAGCTATTGATAAGAGTAAGCTTACAATATCTGCAAATGATATTTACTATCATAGTGATGAGAAGCCTGTTGTATCTGTGATTTACGATGGTAAAGTGCTTCCGGCAGATATATATACTGTTGATTATGGAACAGAATCATTTTCTGAACTGTCAGTAGGAGCTCATGAGTTTACAGTAAAAATTGAGAGTGAATATTATGTTTCTGACGGAGCAATTAAAGCCAGTTTCAATGTAGTAGGTATAAAGGCTCAGTTTTTCCAGAGAACAAGCAACAGCGGTGGATTAAAGGATCTTGGATACGGATATCTAACAGAAGAATTTTATAATAATAATAAGGATTCTTCGAAGAAGGTTGCCGGGGATGAAGTTATTTCAACAGCTGTAGCCAATGCACCGGTAAATATTGTCGAGAAGCACAGTGAAGGTGAAGTTGAGTACTATTATATGTGGTACAATGCTGAAGCGCAGAAGGCTACTGTCTATGTATATATGGATTATAAGCCGGTTGATTTCTATGTAAGAAAATCCGGTGTCGCCAGGCCTAAGTACGGTGAGCATGATGCCTCATATAACTATACACACGTAGCTTCCGGTAAAGCTAAGGTTTCTTCTCAAAGAGAAGGAAATGAGGCTAATGACAATGTAAAAGACTTGATTCTTGAGAAACCTGATGATTCAGCTCTTATTGATGCAATCGTTGCTGCCGGATATACAAGGGATGAGATAGCAGATCTTGGACTTAATTTCAAATGGTATAGAGTTATTAGCTGTGGCAGCGGTCAGGAAATTAAATACCATGTTGATGGAAATGTTGTAAAATCTAATGGTACAGAATATTCGCATCATACAAGCTATACTGTAAGGGCTTTGTTTACGGATGGAAATGGTGTGGTAAATGATATCGCCAGATATGAAGAAACAGTATATGAAGGCGGTAATTCCAAGTCGATTGTATTAACACCTAAGGCCGGATATTATATCTCTTCAGTAACTGTTGCAGGCAAAGAGCAGAATCTTACAGGCGTTGGAGCAGGAAGCTTCGAATTACCTGCGATTGAGAATGTGACATCTGATATTGATATTCTTGCAACTGCAATGCCTAAGGCTGATATTACAATTACAGCAGCGAGTGCTGAAAAGGAATATGACGGCGAAGCTCTTACGGATGATGAGTATAAGATTTCCGGAAGTTATGATGATTACAGTGACCTGATAAAGGTTAATGTTACAGGAAGTATTACTGAAGCCGGAACTGCTGAGAACGTAGTATCGTATGATCTTTTAGGTCATGACTATATGTTCAATTCAGTCAATACCGTGAATGGAACACTGACTGTAAGAAAGAAAGACGCTTCAATATCTGTAAACAATGCAGAGAAGACTTATGGTGAAGCAGATCCCGATTTCTCGAAAGACGGATATACAGTAACCGGTCTTGTTAATTCTAAAGATCTTGGTGAAATTAAAGTTAGAAGAGTGAATAAGGCTGAGGCAGCAGGAGCTTATGATGATGTCCTTACTGCAAGCTTTACTGCGAATCCGAACTACAATGTTGCAGTTTACAATGGAGATTTCGTGATCAACAAGGCATCAGACCTCAAGATAAATGTTAAAGATAAGAGCTGTAAGTACGATGGAAATGCTCACAGCCTTGAGGTTGGAAGTGCATCAGCTAAGGCCGGTGACGGTGTAAGCTACAAATTCTACTCTGATGCTTCTGCAACAAAGGAGATTGCTAACAGCTTTACGGATGCAGGAATTTATAATGTATGGGTAAAGGCATCAGATGCTAATCATAACACGGCTATGGCATCTGCAAAGGTTACGGTTACACCGAGAGAACTTACTCTTACATCCGGATCTTCAAAGAGGGCTAAGAACGGAAAAGCACTTAAAAATGATAAGATCACGGTGACAGGTGATGGTTTCGTTAAAGAAGAAGGCGCAAGCTATGATGTGACCGGAAGTCAGACTTCTGTTGGTTCAAGTAAGAATACATTTGACTATAGCCTGAAGTCGAATACTCTTGATAAAAACTACTCTATAAAGAAGGTTTATGGTAAGCTTACCGTTACTGATAAGGATGATTCTTCTGACAGTGATTCAGGAAGCAGCTCATCATCAACCGGTTCTAAATCCGCTACAAAAGCTGCAAGCAAAACAGCTGCTGTACTTGGTGATAGGGAAGCCCCTGAAAAGGATGATGAATCAGAGTCAGGAGTATTAGGAGACAGAGATACACCAAATACCGGTGACAGTGCTAATATTGCTGTCTGGGTTTCGCTTCTTTTAGCATCGGGTGCGTCAATTGTATCTATCATTACTGCACTTGCAAGAAGAAAAAGAGAAGATTGAAACAGATATCTGTAACAATAAGAGATACTAAGACGATAGATGGAGATTTGACAATATAAAGTCAAATCTCCATTTTTTTCTATTTGACACAAACTCTAAACGAAAGTAAAATTATTCAGAAACAGTAAACGAAATTTAATTATTGAAAAAATTTGATATGGATATTCGTGCGTTTATATTTGATAACGGTGAAAAATTAGTCACGGTCAAAGCGTATATCTATTCTTTCTATTACAGATTACTCGTCAAAAAATTACCAATGAAGAAATTAGAAGGAAAATTAGGAGTTCCTGGCGTAGAATCTGCTGAGACTGAGACGGACGAAAAAGTTAAAACAGCAAAACTTTATGCTTTTCATGTCAATCGCATAACATGCCGGCTGCCATGGGAAGCAAAGTGCTTTGTGAGAGCACTGACCTTAAGGAAACTTTTGAGGGAAAAGAATATAGGATCAACTATATATCTCGGAGTTTTTAAGAAAGATGGTAAGCTTAAAGCACACGCCTGGCTTAGATGTGGTCAGCTATATCTGACCGGAGGAAATGGCGAAGGAATGACGGTTGTTGCCAAGTTTGGAGATTTTGGAAATGGATGACTGGACCATCGATTATCTTTTTTATCTTTGCAGAAAAAGTTTATATCGTGAAAATGATGAAAAAATATATTGGGATAAACATAGGGATTCTAATGAGCTGAGAAAACTGATAGGAGAGAATGGCTTAACCTCTTTTTTACATAGAATCCTGAAAAAAGAAAATGAATCTGAAAATTTCATTGATGAGAAAGCATTGTCCGATATTGATAAGTTTGTCAGATACAAGACAATGAGTATATTTAGGAATTATCAGGCAATAAGGCTTGTTAACGAAGAAGCAAAAAAAAGGAATATCAGATTTGTCTTCTTCAAGGGAATGGTTCTTGCTGATCTTTATCCTCAGTATACAGAGCGTATGAGCTGCGATAGTGATATATTTGTAACTGACGAGGAGAAGGATGCGGCAGAGCAGTTACTTAGAGACTGTGGTTATGAGAAAAATGAGCACAGTTCCAAGAAGCATGTTCAGGTTTATAAGAATCAAAAATATGACCATGTGATAGAATTGCATACCAGGCTATGGGAGGATTATGAAGGTCCCAGGGTTGAAAAGTTAAAAACATTAAAACTTACGTCAGCAGATAAGATTATTGAGGTTAATGCCTGTGGAGTGGATATTTATACACTCGGGTTTAAAGAGCATCTGATATATCAGCTTTTCCATATAATAAAGCATTTCAGTTTGAATGGTGTTGGTATTCGTTATCTTATAGATATAACACTGTTTATTAACAGATTTTTTGATGAAATCGATTTTAAACAGTTTTGGAAAGATATTGAGAATTTGGGATATACCTGCTTTACGGAGACATTCTTCATGATATGTGTCAAGGACTTAAAAATGACTGATAAGGTCTTTGACAGTCATCCTGTCGGAAATATTGATGGTATTGAAGATTTGAAAAGAGATCTTCTGAACGTCGGAAATATCATGGATAAAGAAGCGGGATGGCAGATTATGGGTGCAATGGAGTCATATTTCACAGGAGAGGCAGAAGTACCTGAATCCAAGATTAAACGTCAACTTTCAATGATGTTTCCATCTGTACATGCTTTGCCTAAAGTTTATGGATATGCCATTAAACATCCTATATTGTTACCGATTGCCTGGACACATCGGGGTGTAAAGTTCCTCATAAAAAAGCAGTTTCATAAGAATGATTTTTATGATGTAGGTGAAAAAATCAGTGTTGGCGAAAGAAGAATGAAACTTATAGAAGAACTGGAACTGACTATGAAAGAAGAATAGAGGGTATCATTCTCAGAAGAGAGTTTATAACGAAATGTATCGTATTTATGGGGCAATTCCTAATGATAAAATAGATCCTGACTTAGTAATTACTGAAGACTCAAATGCAGGACATGAGTTCTTTAATCTGCTATTTCCCGGTCGATGTATAAGTTCAAATGGAAAAAGTAATATAAAACGTGTTCTGTCAGAACATTCTGATCAGGCATTATTGGCAATTGTGGACGGAGCTGCTTTTGGACCTGAGATGCAGGATTGCATGGAACTGGCTAGGATTTCAAATAATTCAATATCAATATTCGCGCCGGAATCTTTTGAATATCTAATATTAGAATCAGGAATTATGGAAGTACCGAAGACAATATTAGAAGAAACGTGGAATTATGCGGATAGTGTCAAATATTTTAGCTGGGAGGAGTTTTATACAAAATATCTGTCTGACTGTACCAGAAATCAAGTAGGACAGTATTCCAAAACTAGGTTAAATTCATTTTATAAAACAATCGGTTGCATTGAACGGATAAAGAAAACATTGCCCGACTGCATTAAAAATGAATTATAGAGAGAAGTTTACATTTATTTTGCTTCACAAGTACTTTTTATGAAGATATTTGAAGAAAAAACTTGAATTTACAGTGAAAGAAGAGTGAGAATGAAATATTATTATAAAATATACGGGCTAATACTGGAGTCGGATTATGAATTTCATCAGTTTGTAAGTATTGAAAAGGATTCTGCGATAAGTCCGGATATAAAAATTACATACGGTGGTATACTAAGTAAAATTTTGGATCATGTTGCACAGAAACACTATATGGGTTATGGTGAACATGATGTGTGGTTTAACAATCAGGTAGGAACCTTTTGGATTCATGACAGGTGTGAAATAAATTTTGTCGAAAATGAACATTGTTCTATTGATGACGCTGCATTGTTTTTGCCGGGATTATGTCTCTCGATCCTGTTGTGGTACAGAGGCGACATAATGCTTCATGGGGCATGTTTATATTATAATGATAAAACCATAGTTATTTCCGGTAATAGTGGAGCAGGTAAATCAACACTTACAACTGAGCTTATAAAGCATGGGGCAAAGTTATTGGCAGATGATGTTACCTGTATTAGACAGGAGAATGATATCTTTCTGTCACATCCGGCATTTCCATTTCAAAAACTTTGTGCAGACCAGATTGATAAAAATGGTTTAGATAAAAACAGTCTTCGACAGATAGAATATGATCTTAACAAGTATGAAGTAGGGAGAGAAGATGTATTCTGTAGTGAGATGCGGAAAGTTGATGTGTTTTACCGCGTTGAAATTCAGGATGTGGGTAATTTGGTCATGGAAGAAGTAGTTGGTGGTGAAAAATTAAAAACTGTAGTTAACTCTATTTTTATTAAGTGGATATTTAATGAAATGTTTAAGCTTACCCCTAAAGATTTTCTTCGCTGCACCGGTTTTGCAAATCAGATTCAGATGTATAAGATTGTACGACCGAGAGGTTTGGATACGCTGAAAAATATTGTGGATTACATTAATGAAACATTGAAAGGGGATTTGTAAAATATGTCTGCTATCTGGGGATGTATCGACCTTGAAGGGAAGGCTGTTGAGACCGATATAAATAAAAGAATGGGTCGATGCATACAGAAGTATAAAATAGATGAGATAAGAGAGATTTCTGATAATAATGTATATATGGCGTGTGGGCTGCAATTTATTACAAGAGAGTCTCAAAAAGAAATATTACCTATTTGCAGTAAGGATTACTATTTTACTTCTGATTGTATAATAGACAACAGGGAAGAGCTAATAGAACAATTAGAGTGTGAAAATGATGTACCTGATGGTTCTGTTCTATTCGAAGCCTGGAAAAAATGGGGTGATGAGTTTGGCCAACATGTAATAGGCTTGTTCTCATTTGCAGTTTATGATAAGAAAAAAAGAAAATTTTATCTTTATACGGATCATACTGCTTCCAGATGTGTTCATTATTGTATTAAGGGAAAAAGGATTTTTTTCGGAACACTAACAAGTTCAATTACGGATACGATTGGGAAAGTACAGATTGATGATCAATGGATGTATGAAAGTTTGGCAGTGGATTTTTCATATTGCTTTTTGACGGAAGGGAGTACACCTTTTAAAAACATATATATAGTCCCGTATGGAAGCGGTGTAGAAATAGATTATAACTTAAATGTAAGAAAAATCAGATATTGGAATCCGTTAAAAAAAATTCGTCAAAAAACTGTATTTGATGATAAAAAATGTAGAGAAGAATTTCGCAGAGTTCATCTTCAATGTGTAAAAGATGCAGTTAGAACGTGCGGGGAAGTTGGTGTTTTGCTTAGCGGCGGTCTTGATTCTACATCAGTCGCATCTGTAGCGAGTAAATGTCTTATAAATGAAAACAAAAAGCTCTATAGTTTTACTTCGGTTCCACTTAAAGAGTACAAAGATACAATTACTGATAAAAAGAGTTATTATTTTGACGACGAATCTGAAAATGTGCTTAAATTTTGTAAGCATTATCCTAATATCGACCCCTCTTTTTTAGAATGTAGGGGGAAAAGTATTTGGTCATATATTGAGAAATGGATTGATATTTTAGAATTTCCCAGTAAAGCAAATGTAAACAGCGTATGGATCGAAGAGGCTTATAAGGAGGCTGAAAGGAAGGGCATTAGGGTTATCCTGAGTGGGTACTTTGGGAATACATCCATTTCTTATGGAAATATCATGACAAGTTGGAAAAGGGAGCTATTAAAAGGCCATTTCAGAGAATTTTACAGACAATTTTTGATTTTTACTAAAAAGGAAAGATTTATCAAAAAAAAGTTTCTTAGACTCTTTTTAGAATGTCTATTTGAAAAAGCTGATATTAAAGATAGCCTCTTTGACAATGAATGTGTCCGCAGAGAGGGAATGGATAAATATAAAGTTAAGCCAAAATGGAAAAAAATGATTCGTAGGTATGGATCATCAATAAAAAGTCAGACTGAATATAGCAATTCTTTAGTTTCTGCTCCTGTTTTTCAGATGGCAGGTGTATATGCTACTAAGGAGGGTCTTTATCACGGCGTAGTATCACGAGATCCAACAATGGATAAGAGAATGATTGAATTATGTTTGTCTTTGCCGTACCAATCGTTTGCGTGGAATGGTGTGGAAAGAAGATTGGTACGAAGTTATTTAAATGATTGTGTGCCTGATGAGCTTAGGATGATGACAAAGCATAGAGGCAGACAGAGCGGAGATGCTGCAATGAGGCTTGATATGTTTGGCTTTGAAAATGGGGTAGAACCTTATGATAATGTCTCGGATAAATTGAATGAATATTTTTATTTAGACAAGGCGAAGGAATCATTAAGAGAAAAAACTGATGATTATAATATTGATCACAAGGCTAAAATATTAGCATATAGTTTTTTTCTGAAAAAATACAAATAAAAAAATGGCAGATCGACTGCCATTTTTTTAAACTTATTCTGTCTCGCCGCTGATCATAACAGTGCCTTCCTGCCTGTGACCATTTTCATCAACACTCCAGTAGCCATCATGAACGAAAGAAATGTGACCACCCTGAGCAGTTTCGTTAATCATAAGTTCCTCGATTGAGGGCTCATTCCAAGTTTTCATACCAAAATTCCTCCAAAAAAACTATGTTTAAATATTACATTTGCTATATTATCCCAAAATTGCTCTAAAGTAAATACAAAACCGAAACCCTAACAGCAATGATAGATTTCTGATATAATAAACATGGATGTGAACAAGACACTATCTGTGACGAGAAGGGAGAAAAACGTCATTGTCTATAAATATTAAAGCATCGTATGATGATTTCAGGGAACTAAGAGAGAATAACTCTTATTACATCGATAAGACTGATATTCTGGAGGAATATCTTTTAAGGAATTTTGATAAAGCAGTTCTTTTTGCACGTCCCAGAAGGTTTGGAAAAACGTTAACCATGACTATGTTTAGAGACTTTTTGGATATTAGACAAGATAGTCAAAATATTTTTCAAGGTCTGAAGGTTATGAAAAACAATGAGCTGGTTGATGAATATATGAACAGGTATCCTGTGGTATTTATTTCATTGAAAGCTGTTTTTGGTGATAGTTTTGAATCTGTTTATCAGTCTTTATGCATTGTGGTATCTAAACTATGCGAGGAAAATAAATTTCTTGTTGAAGAAGATAATAAAAACATTAGTGAAGTAAGCAGACAACTGTTTAAGAAGTTGTGGGCGCAAGAGGCTAAGCAAACTAATACAGAGCAGTCACTGGATCTAATCAGTCAGATGCTCAAACAGTACTATGGGAAACCTGTTTTTGTTATCATTGATGAATATGATGTTCCTATGGCAAAGGCATTAGGAACTCCTGCGTATGAAAAAGTCAGAGATATGATTGAACATATGCTGAGCTATGTTTGCAAAACCAATGCGAATGTCAAAGCAGTAATGCTTTCAGGATGCCTTTATACAGTAAAAAATAGCAGTTATACGGGTGTAAACAATATTATACCGTATACTGTTTTGTCTTCAAGTTTTGCTTCCGGTATAGGTTTTACGGATATGGATGTAAAGAAAGTTCTGAATGATGCAGAACTAACGGATGAGTTCGATCTTGTTTCAGAATGGTACGATGGATATATTTTTGGAAGAGTAAAAATGTATTGTCCATGGGATGTTCTTTTATATGTTAAGTCCGTATTAAACGATGACTACAGCAAGGCGAATGGACCGGAGAGTTATTGGCTCAATACTTCAGAAACTTCTTTGAATATCATTCGTGGATTTCTCGGTAAAACAGCAAATGTTAATGAGATGTTTGAACAGTTATTAGCAGGAAATACAATTGAATGTACAGTTAAAGATAGCCTTCCTTATCATAAAATCCATGAAAACGGAGATAATATATGGTCTGCGTTGCTGGAAACAGGTTATCTTACAAAAGCTGTTACTGAAAAAATGCAGCGAATGCCACTCAGGATACCGAACAAGGAAGTTAAGGTTGCATTCAGACAAGAGGTCTGGGAATTTTTCAGGGATAAGATAGATAACATTTATGTCAGAGATTTGGTAGACTCCTTATGGAATGGTGAGAATAAAAAGGCGGAAACTGATTTAAACCAAATTCTTGAAGCTACTTTGTCATTTTATCATGAATACCATGAATATAGTTATCATCTGATTTTAGATGGCTTTTTTACAGGCTTTGGATATAGGGTACAATCTGAAAGAGAATCAGGCTTTGGAAGAAGTGATCTTTTAATTCTTGATCCGGGTAGAATGCGTGGAATGATCCTTGAATTAAAACATGCAAAGACAGAATCAGAATTGGAAGCTGCAATCAGGGAGGGGATGCTCCAAATTGCTAAAAAACACTATGAAAGTATACTCAGATATGAGGGATACAATACATATCTTAAATACAGTATTGCATTTTATGATAAAAATTGCATTATAGAACGTTTAACGTAAATTAAATCACCGGTGTTACTGTTCACACCTTGCAGGTGCTCACAGTAACTGGATTTGCCCATTTTAAGATTGCCTTCGGCAATGGGGCAAATCCATATTTCCTGCGTTATGCTTTCTTACGCTCAGCGCAGCAAGTGCGCAGAGCTGTGTGAACAGTAAATCACCGGCAGCAATATATGAAACTCGCAGCCTTTTTCAACTGCGTCGCCTGAAACGGCATAAATACTTCCGCCATGACGTTCGACAATTCCACGGCAGATTGAAAGACCAAGTCCCAAACCATTATCGGAGGAGGGGGTGCGGCTGTCGGAAGCAGTGAAAGTCCGGTCAAAAATATGAGGCAGATTTTTCTCAGAAATCTTCTGACCGTCGTTCGAGATTATGATTTCCAATGTCTGTTCCGCTGAACGCTGAACAGACATTTTTATATAATTACCGGCTTCGGTGAATTTTAGCGCATTTTTGAAAATATTGTCGATGGCACGTTTCATATACATAAGGTCAACATTGATGGACACACTGCAGTCCGGAGCAATACTGAGTGAAAGATCACGTGAGGAATACTGCTCGTCAGCCTTGTAAGTATAGAAAATATCTTCAAAGAAAGCATCGGCAGGTACTCTTTCAAAATTGAAAATATTCCTGGCAAAGTCAATCTTGGTCAGCAGAAAGACATCCTCGATCATGCGCTCAAGCATGGCACTTCTGCTTGAAAGCATGGGAAGAACTTCCTTTATATCGGATTCGTCTATATGGTCAAGGGAGGAGAGATATTCTATACAATTGTGGATAGCAGTAATAGGAGCGCGAAGATCGTGGGAGATATTTGCAAACATCTCGTTGCGCTCCTTTATGGTTTCGTATAATTTAAGATTGGTATCGTAAAGCGTTTTCGAAAGCTCCGATACTGAGATAGAAGGTTCTTCAAAATTTTTCCTGAGTTTATCTGCCATAATTATGCCTTTGGGGGTGTAAACCTGTAACCCTTTCCATATACAGTTACAATACAGCTTTCAAGACCACTGTATTTTTCGAGTTTCTTTCTGAGCCTGCTGGTCATCATCATTATTGACTGGCGGTCACTATTCTGATAAACATTCCATATCTTAGTGCCGATTTCCTCAAAGCTCACGGACTCATCCGGCTCTGATATGAGCAGCTCTATAAGCTCATATTCCCTGTTTGAAATATTAATTTCTTCACTGCCGTTATAAAAAACCTTATGCTGGAGCAGATCTATCGAAAGTGGTGGAAACTCTATCAGGTTTGCCGAGTTTGAAACCGCTGATTTTCTGAGCTGAACTTTTATCCGGGCAGATAGTTCTTTTAAGCTGTAGGGCTTGATGATATAATCGTCTGCACCGCTAAGGAGTCCGTTGATCTTGTCATCTTCGGATGTCTTTCCTGTAAGAAAGATAACAGGTGCGTTTGAGTTTTTCTTGATAAGCGGAAGAGCAGCCATACCATCAAGCTCTGGCATCATTATATCGAGCAGGATACAGTCAGGCTTTTCACTTGCAAGGGCATCAATAGCCTTTTGCGCCCTGTCGAAGATCAGAACCTTATAGCCTTCATTGGTAAAATATTTTTTGCTGATCTGTAAAACTTCGCTGTCATCATCAATTATAAATAATGTATTCATCACTTTTTCACCGAATAGATGCAAGGTAATAATGTTCCTGCGAGTTTGTAAGTTATGGGATTCATAGCCTTCATGAAGGCGGCATTTTTTCCGTTGAAATTTCTTAAATATCGGCCCTGTTTCCACTCAGGGAAAGCCGTCACGAGCTTCTGCCAGTTGGCATCGAGAGCCTTCTTTCTGTCAGACTTGTCCGGAATACGCGCCATTCGGCTGAAGGAGCTGCAGAGAAGAATTCTTGTGTAAAGAAATTCCAATGCGTCCCGGTAATTGTCAAGAAAACCTTTTTCCCGGTAAAAAGAATAAATATCATCGAGAATATCAAGTATCTGCATGGTCTTTAAGGTCTGATGATTGTTGATGGAAGTTGATCTCTGAACATAATGTACAAAAGGCTCATCGACATAGCTTATTTTACCAAGATAAGGAATCAGCTTCACATAGAAGTTAACATCTTCATAGATCAGCCCCTTTGGGAACTTTACGTCGGTTGAAAGGAGCCAGGAACTTTTATATATCTTATTCCAGACCACGGAACGGCCATTCATTATCATTTCGTCCTTGTCGGTGATATGCTTTCCAATCTCGGTATCTTCGCTGTCATCAAATGTGTGGTGAAGATTACATTCGACAATATCTGAACCTGTCTCAACAGCTTTATCATACATGACTTTGTACATATCCGTGTCAACAAAATCATCAGAATCGATGAAGCCGACATATTCGCCGTGAATATATGGGAAGGCAAAGTTTCTTGCATCCGAAAGACCGCCGTTTTTCTTATTTAAAACCTGTATGCGGTCATCTTTTGCGGCATATTCTTCAAGTATTGCGGGAGAGCCGTCAGTCGAGCCGTCGTTTACCGCGAGTATTTCGATCTCTTTTAAGGTCTGTCCTGTAAGTGAGTCCAGACATTTCCTTAAATATTTTTCTACATTATAAACAGGAACTATTATAGTCACCTTGATGTCATTTTCTGAATTCAAAATATATCCCCTGTCAAAAATAATTTATGCTTGTTTTTTCTTCACTGATAATATATGATTAAAAATCGTGAATACAATTAATCATTCTATCATAAATCATAATAAATACAAATAAAAAATGGAAAAAGGAAATTTAGCATTAATCAGGCAATATATTGAAATCCTCAGTCTGTCGCTGAATGACAGAGAAATAAGGGAATCCTACTCAGATTGTGACTGGAATCTGATGAGGATACTGAGTACGCGCAATAAGTGCGGAGTGCTCTTTAACAATACGGTAAACAAATATGCATCGGAGCTGAAGATAGACAGCAAAGTACTCGAAGACTGGAATAAGCGCTCAAAGCAGGAATTCGTGGTCAGCTACAATGCTTTTACGGAATTCAAGCGGGTAATGACCGCGATGAATGAAAAGGGTATAAGGAGCATTGTACTAAAGGGTTACAGCCTTGCACTTCTCTATCCGAATATCTTCTTCCGCTACAGCTGTGACCTGGATATTAAGGTAGAGCCTGAGGACAAGGATAAGGTTCATGAGATGTTTACGAATGAACTTGGATTCAGCTGGAACGAAGCTGACAGCAAGGGAAATGTTTATCTTTATTATAATAATAATCTTCTGGTGGAAGTGCATTTTACCCTTTGGGAGGATTATCATGGGAAAAATATCGAGGTGTTGAAAGCAGAAGAACTTGACAGACCTGATACCCTTGAAAAGGTGGAAATTACGCCGGATATCAGCATCACTACGCTTGGCTTCACGGAGCACTTGATATTGCAGATGTTTCATATTATCAAGCATTACATTGTAGAGGCAATCGAGAGCCGCTATTTTTGCGATATTGCGCTTTTTGTCAATAAATACGCGGATGAAATTGACTTCAAACGTTTTTACAGCGTTATGCAGAAGATGGATTTTGAAAAATTCTGTGTCATATATTTTTCTGAATGTATAAGATATTTCGGGATGACGGACAAGGCTCTTGATGGCAGAGAGATGCTTCTGCCGGAGGATGAGATGGGCTTTTTCAGGGATATAATATATCTTGGAAAAGAAGACCTTAATGATAAGGCCGAATTCAGCCTGCTTGGAATTCTTTCGCCTTACGTGAACGGAAGGGAAGACAAGACAGCAGAGAGCCGGGGGATGAGAATCATGCAGTCTCTTTTCCCTTCATCAAAAAATATTGACGATCATTATTCTTACTGCAAAAAATATCCTGTACTCCTTCCTGTAGGATGGACCCACAGGGCTTTTCGCACCATATATTTTAAGCTTACAAAAGGCAGTAAAGTATATGGAGTCGGAGACAAGCTGAAAAAATCGGAATACAGAATTTCCATGATGAAAAATGTCGGGATCATAGACAAAGAATGAAAGTTTCAGTAATCATACCGGTATATAATTGTGAAGCGACAATTGACAGATGTGTAAGGTCGCTCCTCTTGCAGACCTATAGTGACTTTGAGGTTTTGATAGTCGATGACGGATCTCGTGATAATACGGCTGTAAAAGTAAAGGTACTCATGACCGAAACGGATAAGGTCAGGTTTATTTCCGCAGAACACGGAGGCGTGTCCCATGCGAGGAATGAGGGCTTGAAGAATATCAGCGGTGATTATGTTATGTTTGCGGATGCAGATGACTTTCTTGAAAAGAACTGCATTGAGCGTATGGTCAGAGCTATTGAGATTTCGGAAGACTGCGATATGGCGGTAAGTTCATATACAAGGATCATTTACGGAAAAGAATTTCCCGTTGAAAAGCTTCAGAAAAGCGGTTTTATAACTAAAAGAAGATATATAGAGAACAGTTTGAAAGACCCCGGGCACCATTATTTCGGGGTGCTTTGGAATAAGATATTTAAGAGCAGGATAATTAAAGCCGGACAGGTTAGATTCCACGAAGACATCACTTTGGGGGAAGACTTTGTATTTTCACTTGATTACCTGAGGATGGCGCGGAAGGTTAATATTATAGAAGACAGGCTTTATAATTATTGTTATCAGGATAGGAGCACGCTTTCACGGGTTCATAACAAGACGATAAAGGATTGTCGGGACGAGCTTTCGAACAGAATAAAGATTTTCAATAATTATAAGAAAGCACTTAAGAATGCAGGGATTTATGATGCGGTGCGGAAAAGAGCATTTCATTACTGGATAGTATTCTATATCCGCCAGATTTACGGCATAAGGAATGAATATGGCTGGATGGTGGAGGATAATTCGACATGGAAAAAAGAAGTAATTTCAGATGAGCGGGTAAAGCAGGCGCTCGAGCTCTTTTCCGGAATGGAAATTAAATCGGAATATATAGCTTTTGCTTTATCGCAGGATATAAAAAGGGCAGTTAAAAAGTTTTTTAGCAGGTTGAGGAAATGAAGAAGATAAAGAAATATATTGCAAAATATAAAGCAGAGAAAGAAAGAGGTAGGGATTATTTCAAGTGGCTCATGGAATATACCAAGCCGCATTTGTGGAAGATCGGACTTCTGATGCTTATAAGCGTGGGTCTTACCTATGTTTCGATCTATTCTTCGATAGCATCCCAGAAGCTTATTGATATGGCAGGCAGCGGTCATATCACAGGCACGGCGATTGCGGTTTTTATGGTTCTCATGGTAGCAATGCTTCTGATAGATACAGTAACAAACCTTGCCATATCCATGCTGAACGAGAAATATACATTCGGTATCAGAAAGCAGGTCTATGATAAACTGCTTACATCTGAATGGCTCGGAACGCAGAAATTTCATACCGGTGACATGATGACGAGAATGACAAGTGATGCCGGAAATGTAGCAAACGGTATGGTAAATGTCATTCCGAATATTATCGTGCTCATGATCCAGCTTGTCATGGTCTTTGTTACTCTCTATGTAAATTCCCCGCTGCTTGCTGTCAGTGCGCTTTTCCTGACACCTGTGGGACTGGTGCTGGCTTATTTTGTCGGAAAGAAGCTTAAGAAGCTTCAGGTAAAGGTTTTGGAGACCGAGACGGCTTACAGGTCTTTTATTCAGGAAAGTCTTGCAAACATATTGATAGTTAAGGCTTTTTCAAATGAGGAACGTTTTTCTGACAGACTTACAGAATTGAGAGAAGACAGGTTTTTCTGGGTCTGGAAGAAGAGTAAGTTCTCAGCACTCTCGAATGTCATCTTTTCGGGAACGTTCCAGCTTGGATATATGTTTGCCTTTGTTTATGCTTCATGGCAGATTGCAAAGGGTGAGATAACTTTTGGTACAATGACTCTCTTCCTGAGCCTCTTTGGAAGAGTTCAGGCACCGATCGCAAGCATGACGAGAGAGCTTCCGGGGGTTGTTTCTATTTTCTCTGCTGCAGGAAGAATCATGGATATTCAGGATATTCCTGTTGAGAAAAAGGATGACAGTGTTTCTATGGGAGATACTGTAGGACTGGAAGTAAGCGATGTGTCTTTTGCTTATGATAAGGATAATATTCTCGAAGATGTAAGCTTCGATATAAAACCGGGGGAGTTTGCAGCAATCATAGGTAAGTCGGGAATTGGTAAGACTACCCTTATCAGGGGTCTTTTAGGATTCATAAATTCAAATAAGGGTCAGATCGAATATTATGACGGAGACGGACAGCGTGCCGGGATAAGTTCGAGCGTGAGAAAGTTTATATCCTACGTTCCGCAGGGAAATACCCTGTTTTCAGGTACTATACGCCAGAACGTCCTTATGGGAAAAATCGACGCAACGGAAGATGAGATAAATGAGGCGCTTGACAGTGCTGTCTGCCGTGAATTTATTGATAAGCTTCCTGATGGAATAGATACGGTCATCGGAGAAAAGGGTGTCGGTATCTCGGAAGGACAGGCACAGAGAATTGCAATAGCGAGGGCACTGATAAGGAAATCTCCGGTATTGATCCTTGATGAGGCTACTTCTGCTTTGGATGAAGCAACGGAAGAACAGTTCCTTAAGCATCTGAGCAGCCTCGATCCGAAGCCTACCTGTCTTCTGATAACGCACAGGAGCAGCATTTTGAAGCATTGTGATAAAGAACTTGTTATAAAGGATGGTCATTTGTCAGTTGAAGAAATATAAGATTGCGGATTTTGTAATTGAATATCATGGTGACTCGGATTATATGCATGAGCGCTTTGGGGATTTTGCCTGTGACAATGCTGAGAAGACTGACATGACTTTAAGTATTGTTGAGAAAAGACCCTTTTTCCCGAGATATATCTGGAATAAGGGAACTCGTATGGGACTATTTCATATATATTGGGACAAAGACTGCACATATCAGTATTTTCCGCATCAGCAGCATGGCGGAGTGAGATTGATTGAGATAAAAAATAATTTTAAGGATTTTACTTATTATATTTGTGATAAGAAGGATAGTTCTTATGTCAAGCAGTTCGGAGCAAATGAATACAAAGAGTACATGCAGGGAATAGTGTTCAATTTTCTTCAGCAATCTTTTTATAATATGATACTTTTTGAAAATGCTATGTCGGTGCATTCGGCATCGGTTATATACCATGATAAAGCATTGATCTTCTCAGCCCCCTCGGGTACGGGAAAGAGTACCCAGGCGGAAAAATGGATGCGACTCTTGGGTTGTGAATGCCTTGACGGTGATGTGACTGTGTGCAGGGAAATTGACGGAAAGTTCTTTGTATATGGACTGCCCTGGTGTGGAAGTTCAGGAATCTACTTAAACAAAAAAGTGGAAGTCGGGGCATTTGTTTTTCTGAAGCAGGCTTCTGAAAATACAGTGCGTATTCCGTCTGTAAGGGAAAAAATTGGATATGTATTCTCGTCAACCTTTTCAGAAGGCTGGAATGATGAGATGAATCAGAAGCGCTCGGAAATTACAGGGAAGATCATTGAGAATACAGACATTTACGAATTTGCCTGCAATCTTGATGATGAGTCGGTAGAGGTTCTGAGGAGAGAGATATTTTGACCTTGGCATAATAGAATATAACAATTGTGTTAGCTTCGAAAAAAAAGATTGAATTTTTTGTGTACATTTGGTAATATATCCTTTGTTGTATAACAAGCGATACAATATACAGTATGCTTGCGTAATTCAAAATGAATTAAATTTTTGAGTAATTGAGGTGCGGAATAATGAAGAAAAATTACGAAAAGCCGGTATTGAATTCATCAATGACCGGAACTCTTGAGGGTGTTTATGCGGCTTATGGTTTGAGCTGTACTACGGGGTCAGCCAACCCTGGAAATGATGACAACGGCGGAAACGGTGGAAATCCTGATCCTGGCATCGATCCTGTTGTAGACCCGCATGCTAATTGTGAAAGCGGATGGATTCCGTTTATTGGTACAGTTTGGTGGTATCCTGGACAACAACATCTTTTGTGGAATTGGCATAAGTAATAATCGTGTTTTGGATTGCTTTTTGGCAATGGCGTTGGATGCGTTCCAACGCCATTTTTTGAGGGTAAAGTTTCATGCGTTTAAACAAAGAATTTTCAATCTGTGAAGTAGCAGGCAAGTCATTCCTTGCACCGACAGGTTCAAAGGTAATGGACGTAAACAAGATGATGGACTTAAATGACACATCTCTTTTCATTATCAATCTGCTGAAAGAAAATGATATGACTCACGAGGAGCTTCTTGACAAAATGCTCGATGAGTATGAGATCGACAGGGCTACAGCAGATGCAGACTTAAAGGAATTTATCGAAAAGGCAGTTTCGGCAGGAGTTATATTAAAATGATGGAGCAGCCGGGCAATCGTGAGGATAAGATTGCTACAGATGAATGGATGCCGATTTACTTAAAAGGTATCGAAATGGGGCAGACCGTGAAACTGACACCTTTCGGTTTCAGCATGTATCCGCTTCTGGTGGGAGGCAGGGACAGCCTGCTCTTAAAAAAAATAGACAGGAAACTTAAGCGCGGCGATATATGTCTTTACCGCAGGGATAATGGCATATATGTTACGCATACCGTATATAAAGTTGACGACAAAGGTACATACTTTCTCGGAGAAAGCCAGCAGGATATTGAGGGACCTTTAAGGGATGATCAGATTCTTGCTCTGGCTGAAGGTTTTATCAGACGCGGTAAAGAGCACTCGTGCTATGAGAAAAGCTACAGATTCTTTCACGAAATCTGGCTCCGCTTAAGACCTTTTAGAATAAGATTGATAAAGATTTACCGACGTGTTTTTGGAAAGTCGGATATTTAAGGCTTTTAAGAAATATGAATAATTTGGCTAAAAGGGTAAGCATCATAATCCCCGCATATAATATAGAAGATTACATCGGAAACTGTCTTGACAGCGTTATTGCCCAGACTATGGATAAGTCAGATATGGAGATCATCGTTGTGGATGATGGCTCCACGGACGGAACTGCGGCAGTTATTGATGAATATGCAGGTAAATATGAATATATAAAAGCAATACATAAGAAGAATGAAGGAGTTTCCGCGGCGAGAAATGACGGAATAGCAGCGGCTTCGGGAGATTACATCTTTTTCTTCGATGGTGATGATTTCGAGGAAAAAGAGACCTGCGCGGAACTCACGGAAATTATAGAGAGGGAGTCGGCTGACGCTGTTATCTATGGATATCACAGATATGCCGACGGAGCAGTCTATGAGACAAACCTTCCAAGATTTGACAGGACTGTTTATGAAGGGGACAGCATCATAAAAGATGTCATGCCGGCATTTATCGGTCTTTCCAATGAGGATGTAAATAACTGGATCGCAGGAAAGCCCGATTCACTCTATGTTGAGAATCCGGCTCTTTGGAGAATCCTTTGCAAGAGAAGCATTATCACAGAGAACGGTCTCAAATTTGATACGACACTTAAAGTCGGTGAGGATACCTGCTTTATTTCGGAGTATTTAAGCTGCTGCAGCAAGGTTTACGTTCAGCAGAAGTGCTATTACTATCTTGTGACACGTTCCAGTTCGGCAATTTTCAGATACGAGAGAGAACCGCTTTCAAAGCTTGACGGCAAGAAGAGACTGAACGACGCAAGAGAGCGTCTGGTTGAGAGAATAAAGAAGCGCAAAGGTGTGGACGTGACAGATACTTTCGCCGGAACGATCGTAATGTCTGTAATTGAGATGGCATTCCTTCTTTCGAAAAAGAATCCGTCTGTTTCAAGAAAAGACCGCTATGCAGGATATAAGAGCTTTACAGAGGACAAAAGAGTAAGAAAACTTATCGATCGATTCGAAGTCGGCAGCGGTTCATTCGTTAAGCGTATGCCCTTTATCCTCTTGAAAAAGGGCTGCTTTGGAATGCTTTTTACCGCTGCGACCATGTTGCATATTATAGGTTATGAATTCAAAAGATAAGATAAATGGTTAAAATAGCTTGACGATATCAGCTATCAATGATATATTTATTAAGTAACTACGAAGTGGGCTCATACGAGTCCACTTTCTTTTCGTGTATAAACGGGTTACTTTTCACGGAGGAGAACATTGGATAAAAACGCGGTAGCACAGAAATTTGCTGAAATTGTCAGACCGGTGACGGATGAATATGGTTTTAGTCTGATCGAAACAGAATATGTTAATGAGAGTGGTAATTATTTCCTGAGAGCTTATATTGATAAGCCTGAGGGAATAACGATAGATGATTGTGTGCTTGTGAGCCGCAGGGTGAGCAAGCTTCTCGACCGTGAGGATTATATAAAAGAAGCTTACACGATGGAAATTTGCTCTAAAGGATTTATGGATGAGAGCGATGCGAAAGGAGAAACTTGAATATGGCTACGAGAAAAAAGTCAGGTAAGTCTGCAAAGGATGAGAGCCAGAAGAATGAACTGCTGGAGGCAATACTCCTTCTTGAAAAGGAAAAGTCAATAAGCAGAGACACTCTTTTTGATGCAATTGAAAATTCATTGCTTACTGCCTGCAAGAATAATTTCGGACGTGCCGATAATATTCACTGCGAAATAGACAGAGAGACTTGTGAATATTTTCTTTACGCAGAAAAGACTGTAGTCGAGAATGTTAAAGACGATCTCATGGAGGTAACTCTTGAGGAAGCCGCAAAATATGATCCTGCAGCTGACTATGGTTCAGTTGTCAAGGTCAGACTCGAAAGCAAAGAATTCGGACGTATCGCCACACAGAATGCCAAGAACGTTATATTGCAGAAAATCCGAGAGGAAGAAAAGAATGCAATATATAATGAGTTCGCAACAAAAGAGCATAATATCATTACCGGAACTGTACAGAGATTTGTTGGAAGAAATATAAGCATCAATCTTGGTACTGCAGATGCAATTCTCACTGAGAATGAACAGGTTAAGGGTGAGGAACTTAAGCCGAACGACAGAGTTAAGGTTTATGTTCTTGAAGTAAGAAATATGACAAGAGGACCTAAGATCCTTGTTAGCCGTACTCACCCGGAACTTGTACGCAGGCTCTTTGAGAATGAGGTTACTGAGATATCTGACGGAACTGTTGAAATTAAGGAAATTTCACGTGAAGCAGGATCCAGAACAAAGATGGCAGTCTGGAGCAATAATTCTGATGTAGATGCTGTAGGTGCATGCGTCGGAATGAATGGTGCGAGAGTAAATGCCATTGTTGAAGAGCTTGGCGGTGAGAAGATCGATGTAATTGACTGGGATGAAAATCCGGCAATCTTCATCGAAAATGCACTTTCGCCTGCAAAGGTTGTATCTGTTATCGTTGACGGCGATGAAAAGACTGCGAAGGTAGTTGTTCCTGATTACCAGCTTTCGCTTGCAATCGGTAAAGAAGGACAGAATGCACGTCTTGCTGCACGTCTTACAGGATACAAGATTGATATTAAGTCAGAAACTCAGGCTAAGGATGCTCCGGGATTCAGAATGGAAGATTATCTTGATGACGGAGACGAGGAAGAATTCTATGATGAGGATGAGTCTGCTGAGGATGAGGAATTTGATTACACATCAGAACCTGAATATTTAGCAGATGAAGAGCCTGAAATGGAGTCTGGCGAATCTTTTGAGGAAGCAGCTGAGAACAGTGAAGAATAATTCAAAAGTAACCGGTGGCAATAAAGCCGAAAAAGTAACTCGAAGGTGCATAGGATGCGGAAGCATAAAGCCTAAGAGTGAGCTCGTAAGAATTGTAAGGAATAAAGAAGGGGAAGTTTCTATAGACTTTACCTTGCGGGCAAACGGACGCGGAGCTTATATTTGCAGGAATAAGGATTGCCTGAAAAAAGCTATAGCGTCTAAGGCTTTGAACCGTTCATTTAAATGTGAAATAGATAGTGAACTAACAGATGGTCTTCTGAACCTGGATTTTTGACTTCGATGATCAGAGTGGTTGAAGTTTTATGGAACAGATGCCACAAAGATTTAATAGCAGAAGCAAAAAGGAGTTGATAATTCGGGTGCAGGATAAGGTTTTTTCTTTGTTAGGATTAGCCACGAGAGCCGGAAAGATCGTAAGCGGAGAATTTTCCGTTGAAAAGGCGGTTAAGGCAAAGACGGCAAAACTGGTAATGGTTTCTGTCGATGCCTCGGAAAATACGGCAAAGAAGTTTAGTGATAAATGTAAATTTTATAATATTCCGATACGTTTTTACGGAACCAAGGAAGCGCTTGGCGCGGCAATCGGCAAAGAGCTGAGATCAACTGCGGCAGTAATGGACGAGGGTTTTGCGAATACGATATTGAAGCGTCTGGAGGAGTGATTGAATGGCAAAAATGCAGATTATGAAAATAACGAAGGAACTGAAGGATAAGGGTGTCAACATTAGTAATAAGGATGTTGTTGAATTCCTGAAAGATAAGGGAGCAGATGTTGCCAATCACATGTCTTCTATCGATGATGAGTATATAAAGTTGGTACGTGACAAATTCAGCCCTGACGAGAAAAATCAGAATAACAGGACGGAGGACAAAAGTACGGAGCAGAACAATACAGCCAAGTCCGAGGCTACACGCGACAATGAGAAAAAAATGCAGAAACCTCAGAAAAATAAACATATAATATTTGCAACTACAAATTCTTCAAATGGCAAGAGTCGTTCGGGAAATCGTCAGATCGTACGTATCTCAAATGGACGTATTGAGGATGACAAGCCCAAGAAAAAGACATTCAAGCATGCAGAAAATGCTGTAGAAACAGCTGCAGCCGTTAAAGAAGAGAAAGCTTCCAATGAGGAGCAGCAGCCTAAGAAAAACGTTATGGTCGAAGAGAAGAAAGTAGAGAAAGCTCAGGAAGTTAAAACTGAGGAAGTTAAAACAGCAGAAGTAAAGACAGAACCTGTTAAGGCAGAGCCGGCAAAAGATGCTTCAGCTAAAAAGTCTGAAGCAGCTCCCGAGAAAAAGGAAGAGGGCAAGGCTCGTGTCATAGGTAATGTTTTTGCAAATATGGAGAAGCTTAAGAAGGAGCGTGCAGCCAGACAGCAGAGTAATGCTGCAGCAAATTCTAACGGCGGACAGAGAAATAATAACCGCGGAAATGACAGGAACAACGACAGAAACGATAGAAACAATAGAAATAATTCCGGAAATGGCGGTAATTTCAATGACAGAAATCAGGGACAAAATAGAGGAGGCTTTAACCGTAATGAGGGGCGTAATCAGAACGGCTCTCGTCCTTACGGTAATTCTCGCGGTGGTTCAGGAGATATGCGAGGAAACCAGAGGCCGGGCAATCAGCAGCAGGGTCAGACAGGCCGCGGCGGATTTGAAGCAGATGCACCGGTAAAGGAATTAGGAAGACGTGGTGATTCTGACAGAAGAAGACAGAATGAAGCAAGACGTCGTAAGGAGCAGAATCTTGAGGATGCTATGGAAGAAAAGCAGGTTAAGAAATATAATCCTCATGGATTCCACAAGCCGGCACCTGTTGAGAAAAAGCAGGAAGAGCAGATCAAGGTTATCACAATTCCGGAAAGTCTTACGATCAGAGAGCTTGCCGATAACATGAAGATGCAGCCTTCTGCTATTATTAAAAAACTTTTCCTTGAAGGCAAAGTCGTTACCCTTAATACAGAAGTTTCTTATGAAGAGGCTGAAGAAATTGCACTCGGTTATGATATTCTCTGTGAACACGAAAAGAAGGTTGATGTGATCGCAGATCTCCTTCATGAGGATGAAGAAGATGATAAGGACATGCAGAAGAGACCTCCTGTTGTCTGTGTAATGGGACATGTTGACCATGGTAAAACATCGCTTCTTGATAAGATCAGACAGTCACATGTTACAGAACGTGAGGCAGGTGGTATTACTCAGGCTATCGGTGCTTACGTTGTTAAGATCAATGACAAGAAGATAACCTTCCTTGACACACCCGGACACGAGGCGTTTACTGCTATGCGTATGAGAGGTGCTACAGCAACGGATATTGCAATCCTTGTAGTTGCAGCCGATGATGGTGTTATGCCGCAGACAGTAGAAGCTATCAACCATGCAAAAGCTGCAGGCGTAGATATTATCATAGCAGTAAACAAAATGGATAAGCCTAATGCAAATATTGACCGTGTAAAGCAGGAACTTGCTGAATATGAGCTTATTCCTGAGGATTGGGGCGGATCAACGGTATTTGTTCCTGTGTCGGCAAAGACAGGTGAAGGTATCGATCAGCTTCTTGAGATGTGTATCCTTTCTGCAGATATGCTTGAACTTAAGGCTAATCCAAACAGACAGGCAAGAGGACTTGTTATCGAGGCAAGACTTGATAAGGGCAGAGGACCTGTTACAACAATTCTTGTACAGAAGGGAACACTTCATGTAGGAGACTTTGTAGCAGTTGGTCAGTGTCACGGAAGAGTTCGTGCGATGCTTGATGAGAACGGAAAACGTATCAAGGAGGCAGGACCTTCAACACCTGCTGAGATATTAGGTCTTGATGACGTTCCGGAAGCAGGAGAAATTTTTGTTTCACCTGAAACAGATAAAGAGGCAAAGACATTTGCTGATACATTCAAGGCTCAGCATAAGAAAGAGCTTCTTAATGAGACAAAGAGCCGTATGTCACTTGATGATCTTTATTCACAGATCAAAGAGGGCGATCTTAAGGAATTTAATGTTATCCTTAAGGCAGATGTACAGGGTTCGGTTGAAGCCCTTAAAGCAAGTCTGCTTAAGCTTTCAAATGAAGAGGTTGCACTTAAGGTTATTCACGGAGGAGTTGGTGCTATCAACGAGTCCGATGTAATCCTTGCATCAGCTTCAAACGCTATCATTATCGGATTTAACGTTCGTGCCGATAATATGGCTAAGCAGTCAGCAGAGACAGAAAATGTAGATATCAGACTTTATAAGGTAATCTACCAGGCTATAGACGATGTTGAAGCTGCCATGAAGGGAATGCTTGCTCCGGTATACGAGGAAAAGATCATCGGACATGCAGAGATCAGACAGATATTCAAGGCTTCGGCAATCGGAAATATTTCAGGTTCCTATGTCACAGGCGGTATGGTTGAGAGAGGATGCTCTGTCAGAATATTCCGTGGTGAGGAAAAGATATTCGAGGGCGCACTTGCTTCATTAAAGCGTTTCAAGGACGATGTAAAGGAAGTAAGAGAAGGCTACGAATGTGGACTTGTATTTGACGGATTTGATGCAGTCCAGGAACTTGATACTGTCGAATTCTATAAGATGGTAGAGGTCGAAAGGAAATAAGTTGAGAAAGAATTCAACAAAAAATAATAGAATAAACGGAGAGGTTATGCGTGCGCTTTCCGAGATCATCCGTGAAGTAAAGGATCCCAGAGTGGATCTTTTTACTTCTGTTACGGATGTAATAGTTGCACCTGATCTTAAGACCTGCAAGGTATTTGTAAGCGTTCTCGGAGATGATGAAAAACGCAGAAATACCCTTGAAGGGCTTAATTCAGCAAAGGGATTTATAAGACGTGAGCTTGCGCATATTGTAAATTTAAGAAATACGCCTGAGCTCAAGTTCTTTATGGATGATTCCATTGAATATGGTGTTGACATGTCAAAGAAGATAGAAGATGTCATTGCACATGATAATCTCAACGCCAGAGAAGATGAAGACACAGAGGGGTGAATGATGACTTTTAATCTGGAAGAACTCCTTAAGGGAGCCGAAAATATCGCTGTAAGTGCTCATGTGAGACCTGATGGTGATGCTGTAGGTTCTACTTTGGGACTTTATAATTATATAAAGCTTTTGCATCCTGAGAAAAAAGTAACTCTTTTTTTGGAGAAGCCCGAAGAGGTATTTTCATATCTCAAAGGTTTTGATGAAATAGTCACACCTGAGAAGGTCAATGAACTTAAAGTTAAGGAATTTGATCTTTTCTTTGCACTTGATCTTGGAGATACAGAGCGCCTTGGTTTTGCTGCTGATTTCTTTGAAAGTGCTGAAACTAAGGCCTGCATAGATCACCATATAAGTAATACCGGTTTTACGGAGAATGATTACATAGTTCCGGAGGCCAGCTCGACATCTGAACTTGTTTATGATCTTATGGATCAGTCAAAAATCGATCTTGAGATCGCTAAATGTATTTATACAGGAATCATACATGATACAGGTATTTTCCAGTATTCTAATACATCTGAAAAAACGATGCGCATTGCAGGACATCTTATAAGCTTTGGCTTTGATTTTACAGAGATCATAAACAAGAGCTTTTATGAGAAGACTTATGTTCAGACCCAGATAATGGGCAGAGCGATCATGGAAAGCATAAGATTTATGGATGGCAGATGTATAGCATCTATGATAGATCATAAGATCATGGAGCTTTATGAAGCAACAAGCCAGGATATTCAAGGTATTGCAAGCCAGCTCCTTCTCACTAAGGGTGTTGAATGTGCTATATTTATGTATGAATCAGCTCCATTTACTTATAAGGTATCTATGAGATCCGGCAATAAGGTTGATGTTGCTGAGATCGCCACACAGTTTGGAGGCGGCGGCCATAAAAAAGCAGCCGGTTTCACCATGAGCGGCACTTACCACGATATACTCAATAATATTTCAGAATTGATAGAGAAACAGCTTGAAGCAGCAGAATAATTACAATGGAATAATTCCAATAATGAAAGAAGCAGGGTATACCTCTAATGATGTGGTTGCAAAACTCAGGGGTATACTTCACATGAGAAAGATCGGGCATACAGGTACACTGGATCCGGATGCAACCGGAGTACTGCCTGTATGTCTTGGAAGGGGAACTAAACTTGTCAGTCTTCTGACAGATACAGATAAAGAGTACCTATGCAGGGCAAAGCTTGGAATAACAACAGATACTGAGGATATTTCCGGTAAGATCACTTCTGAGGCTGATTTTTCTGATGTGACAGAAGAAAAGCTTTTAGAGGTCATGAAGAGCTTTGTAGGCGAATATGATCAGATTCCTCCTATGTTCTCAGCGAAGAAGGTTAATGGAAAAAAACTGTATGAGCTTGCTAGGGAAGGTAAAGTCATTGAAAGAAAAGCCTGCAGGATCATAATAAAAAGTCTTCGGCTTTTATCGTTTGAAAATGGTGAATACAGTTTTCTTGTTGAATGCAGTAAGGGCACTTATATCCGTTCTTTATGCCGAGATATAGGTGAAAAGCTTGGATGCGGTTCAGCTATGCTTTCACTTGTAAGAACCCGAGCCGGCGGTTTTGCAAAAGACGAAGCTATCACGCTTGATGAGTGTGAGAAAATTGAAAAGGCGGGAGAATTTCTTAAATATCTCAAACCTATGGATAGTGTTTTTGAAGATTATGAGAAATTTACAGCTGACGAAATCCTTGAGAAAAAGATTAGAAATGGTAATTCATTTACTGCTGCACTTAAGGACGGCAAATACAGGGTTTATTTACCTGATGGAACCTTTGCAGCGGTTTATGAACTGGAGAATAAAACAGCTAAAATATGCGGATATTTTCTGACGTAAAAAAATTTAAGAGTGAATCCGGAATCGGAAAATCCGGGACTGCACTGGCAATTGGAAAGTTTGATGGCATTCATTTGGGTCATCAGAAACTACTTGAAACAGTGAAGTCGTATAAAAACAAAGGGCTTGCCACAGTTGTCTTTACTTTTGATAAACCTATGGCGGCCTTTTTTTCGGGACATGATGTTCAGGTGCTCACCACTAATGAAGAGCGCAGGGAGTATCTGGCAGAACTGGGAATTGATTTTTTGATAGAATTTCCTGTTAATGATGAAACCATAAGCATAGAACCGGAGGTTTTTGTTAAAGATATATTGGTTCACCGCTTGAATGCAAAGGTTATTGCAGCCGGAAATGATTGCAGTTTCGGTAAAGGAGGAAGGGGTGATATTGAGCTCCTTCGTTCAATGCAGGAAAAATTTGGATATATAACTGTTGAAGTTGAAAAGATAAGCTTTGAAGATGACATTATCAGTTCAACACTTGTTCGTTCGATGGTTTCTGATGGAAACATGGAGACGGCTATGGAGCTGTTAGGACACCCTTATTCAGTTTCCGGCAGGGTCAGCCATGGAAGAAAGCTTGGAAGTTCTGAGCTTGCAATGCCAACAGTAAACATAATGCCCCGTTCTGACAAGCTTTTACCTCCGTTTGGTGTATATTTTTCAAACGTAATTATTGGAAGTTCGGTTTATCACGGCATTACAAATATCGGAAGGAAGCCGACTGTCTCAGACAATGAAGCCATCGGAGTTGAGACATATATATATGACTTTAATGATGATCTCTATGGGGAAGAACTAAAGGTGGACTTACTCCATTGGCGAAGAGAAGAGATCAAATTTCCAAATCTTGATGCATTAAAAAAACAGATGCATGAGGATATGAACAAGGGAAGAGAGTTTTTTTCCTTGACGTGAATAGACGCCTGTGTTAGTATTTTAAGAGCGATATTTCCGCTGCTCGGTCAGGAGCTGCTCCGGCTTGGGCTTAGCAGACGGGTTATTGAATTTATTTTATAAGGAGAAAGAAAAATGATAACAAAAGAGAAAAAGGCAGAACTCGTTGAAAAGTATGGTAAGAGTGCAGGTGATACAGGATCTACAGAAGTACAGGTAGCTATCCTTACAGAGCGTATCGCAGAGCTCACAGAGCACCTTAAGATCAACAAGCATGATCATCACTCAAGACGTGGACTTCTCAAGATGGTTGGTAAGAGACGTGGTCTTCTTGCATACCTTAAAAATAAGGATATCGACCGTTATCGTCAGCTGATTGAAAAGTTAGGCCTCAGAAAGTAAGTTATCTAAGGGCGGGAAAACAAATTTCCCGCCCTTTTAATCATTATATGAAATGTTTTAGCCGCATTCCGCGGCAGAAGGAGAAGAAATGGCATATAAAACTTATTCAATGGAGCTTGCAGGAAAAACTCTTTCAATTGATATTGACAGAGTTGGAAAACAGGCAAACGGCTGTGCATTTATGCACTATGGGGATACAACCGTTCTTTGTACTGCAACCGCTTCAAAACAGCCCCGTGAAGGCATAGATTTTTTCCCACTTTCAGTAGAATATGAAGAAAAGTTCTACTCTGTAGGAAAAATGCCCGGAGGTTTCAACAAGCGTGAAGGAAAGGCTTCTGAGAATGCAGTTCTTACAAGCCGTGTTATCGACAGACCTATGCGTCCTCTTTTCCCTAAGGACTATAGAAATGATGTAACTCTTGATGCAATGGTAATGGCAGTTGATCCTGAGTGCCGTCCTGAGCTTGTAGCTATGCTTGGATGTGCTCTTGCAACTACAATTTCCGATATACCTTTTGACGGTCCCTGCGCAATGACCCAGATGGGAATGAAGGACGGAGAATTTATCGTAAATCCTTCTCAGAAAGAATGGGACGAGGGTGACTTAAAGCTTACCGTAGCTTCAGTTGGACAGAAGGTTATCATGATCGAAGCCGGCGCTAATGAAATTTCTGATGAAAAGATGATCGAGGCAATTTATAAGTGCCATGATGTAAACCTTCAGATCATAGAATTTTTCAAGACTATTCAGGCAGAGGTTGGAAAGCCCAAGCATGAATATGAGAGCTGCGCTATACCTGAGGCAATGTTCGAGAAGATGAAGGAAATTGTTACTCCTGAAGAAATGGAAGTAGCAACTTTCTCAGATGACAAGCAGACAAGAGAAGCTGCTGTTGCTGCAGCACAGGAAAAGATCCAGGAAGCTCTTGCAGATAATGAAGAGTGGGCACCTCTTGTTCCCGAAGCAGTATATCAGTATCAGAAGAAGACCGTTCGTAAGATGATCCTGAAAGATCAGAAGAGACCTGATGGACGTGGAATCAAAGAGATCCGTCCTCTTGCAGCAGAGGTTGATATTATTCCAAGAGTTCATGGTTCTGCTATGTTCACACGTGGACAGACTCAGATCTGTGATGTAGTTACTCTTGCACCTCTTTCAGAGAAGCAGAAGGTTGACGGACTTGATGGAAATATCACAGAGAAGAGATATATCCATCATTATAATTTCCCTTCATACTCTGTTGGAGAGACAAAGGTATCAAGAGGTCCGGGACGTCGTGAGATCGGACACGGAGCTCTTGCAGAGAGAGCTATGCTCCCTGTACTTCCTTCAGAGGAAGAGTTCCCTTATGCAATCCGTGCTGTATCTGAGACTTTTGAATCAAATGGTTCAACCTCACAGGCTTCAGTATGTGCGTCATGTATGGCACTTATGGCAGCAGGTGTACCGCTTAAGAGCCAGGTTGCAGGTATTTCCTGTGGTCTTGTAACAGGCGATACAGATGATGATTATATCGTTCTTACAGATATTCAGGGTCTTGAAGATTTCTTCGGAGACATGGACTTCAAGGTAGCAGGTACACATGACGGTATCACAGCTATCCAGATGGATATCAAGATTCACGGACTTACACGTCCTATCGTTGAGCAGGCTATCAGACAGTGTCATGAAGCAAGACTGTACATTATGGATAACGTAATGACTCCTGCTATCGCTGAGCCAAGACCGACAGTTGGTGAATATGCACCTAAGATCATTCTTACAAAGATCGATCCTGAGAAGATCGGTGAAGTTGTAGGTCAGCGTGGAAAGACTATCAATGAGATCATTTCACGTACAGGTGTTAAGATAGACATCGATGATGAGGGTCTTGTATCCGTATGTGGTGAAAATAAAAATATGATGGATCTCGCTCTCAATTACATCAATACGATTGTAAGTGAGTTTGAAGAAGGCAAGATTTATGAGGGAAATGTTGTATCCATTAAGGAATTCGGCGCATTTATAGAGTTTGCACCGGGTAAAGAGGGAATGGTTCACATTTCAAAGATCGCTGATCACCGTATTGCACATGTTGAGGATGTACTTACACTTGGAGATCATGTTAAGGTTAAGTGCATGGGCAAGGACAGAATGGGAAGACTTTCATTCTCAATAAAGGATGCTAATTGATCGGTCATGAGTTGATCTGATCTGGCTGAACAGATATTAAAAGGCTTCGCAATAATGCGGAGCCTTTGATTTTCTGAATTTATTTTTGGAGAATAATTTTATGAAAAAGTTAAAAGATTTAATTGCTGAAATAGATTACAGTCTCATTGCAGGCACAATAGCTGAGCAGGAGATATCCGAGCTTGTATATGATTCCAGAAAAATCAGTAAAGACTGTCTCTTTGTCTGCATAGAGGGGGCAAATTTTGATGGACATACTGCTGCAAAAGATGCATTTGAAAAAGGCGCAGCTGCAGTCATTGTAGAGAAAAATATTGATAGCAGTGAGAGTGGAGATACCGCTGTAATAAAGGTTGAAAGTACAAGATATGCGCTTGCTTTTACATCAGCAGCATGGTTCGGCAATCCTGCAGATGAAATGAAGATTATCGGAATTACCGGAACAAAGGGCAAGACAACTACTTCATTCCTTACAAAGGCAATCTTAGAAGCTGCAGGACACAAGGTTGGACTCATCGGAACAATTGAAACTATAATCGGAGATGAGCATATTCCTGCAAAGAATACCACTCCTGAATCATATATCTTACAGGAGACTTTCAGGAAAATGGCTGACGAAGGATGCGACAGCGTTGTAATGGAAGTATCAAGCCAGGCTCTTATGATGCACAGAAGCCAGGGATTTATATTTGATTATGGCGTATTTACAAATATTGAGCCTGATCATATAGGTCCGGGAGAACATAAGGATTTCGAAGATTATCTTCATTGTAAGGGACTTCTGTTTAAGCAGTGCAAAGTTGGAATTGTAAACGGAGATGATCCGCATGTCGAGGAGCTTCTTAAAGGACACAGCTGCGAAGTTCAGACCTTTGGACGTGGGGAAAAGAATGACTTAAGAGTATCCGGAGAAGAACTTGTAAAGATTCCTGGTGAACTTGGTGTCAAATTTAAGATGCATGGAATTAAGGAGATGGAAGCAGAAGTTGGAACTCCGGGTGAGTTCAGTGTCTATAATGCTCTTTGTGCCGCTGCTGTATGTCTTAATTTTGGCGTTTCTGACGACGCTATAAAAAATGCACTTAAAAATGCAAGGGTTAAAGGCAGAATTGAATCAGTAAAGGTTTCTGACAAATTCTCCCTTCTTATAGATTATGCTCACAACGCAATGGCACTTGAAAGCCTGCTTACGTCACTGCGTAAGTATGAGCCGAAGCGCCTTGTTTCTGTTTTTGGATGCGGAGGAAACAGATCAAAGCTCAGGCGTTTTGAAATGGGTGAGGTTTCCGGAAAATATGCTGATTTTACCATTATCACATCGGATAATCCGAGATTTGAAGAGCCTGAAGCGATCATGGATGACATTGAGACAGGTATAAAAAAGACCGATGGAAAATATATAAGGATCAGCGACCGTAAAGAAGCGATCAGATACGCTATTGAAAATGGTCAGGAGGGTGATCTTATTATACTTGCCGGAAAGGGACATGAAGATTACCAGGAAATAAAAGGTGTAAAATATCCGATGGATGAGAGGGTATTGATAGCTGAAGTATTAGAAGAATTAAAAAAATAACATAAATATAAGCACTTTTTGCTGTATAAGAATATTTCATGCAGTAAAAAGTGCTTTGAACTTTATAGGAGTAAATGTTACTGTTCACAGGCAAACTGCGCACCTCGCTACTCTGTACGCTATTTCACTAAGTGCTGAAGCACTAAGTGAAATATGTGTGCGCAGTTATGCCACAATAACCCTGACTTAACATTGGGTTTTGCTCATTGCCGCAGGCAATTTTAAATAGCAAAACCCGTTACTGGAGCACGCTGAAAGCGTGTGAACAGTAACGAGTAAATTTCTTTTGACTGATGCCATAACGTTAGCGTAAAATTTCCCTCGGAAAATTGAATAGAAAAGAAAAAAGAACATCCTGACGTGTGATATGATATTAGCTTGTGACACAAATATCATTACGGAGGATGTTCTCTTTATGGAAAACATTATACGCTATTTTATGTATGACTGCATCAAAAATCTTTTCAACACCAAACTCAATCTTTACAAAGATACAACTGACCTGGCATACTTTGTATTAAACGTGCAGGAAGAAGTCCAGGAGCTTGGAAGACGGTTCATACAGGATACTCTGCAGGAAATGAACCAGCTGATTAAGGATATGCCTGAGCGCAAAAACAACTGGTATGTTGAGCATAAAGGAGATTCCAAAAAGATCCTTACGTCATTAGGAGAGGTCATTGTAAACAAGACCCTTTATACATCAAAATTTGAAACAGATGAAAACGGGAAATATCTGGAATGCTATCTTTTGGATAAGGTTCTCGGGCTGAGTCCAAATCAAGCCATGACAGAAGATGTCACAGCAAAAATATACAAAGAAGCAGCGCTCACCTCGTATCAAAAAGCAGGTGAGGAAGCAACTGCCAGAGAAGGTGTTACAAAAGCTGCAGTAAAAAATATACTGCACAGTACACGCTTTCCGAAAAACTTCCAGATACCGGAGCAAAAGCGTATAGTAGAATACCTCTATATTGATGCAGACGAAGACCATTATCATCTTCAGTTCCAGTCCAGTCGGGGAGACCTGAAATATAATTCTGTTGGAAGAAAACTGAACGGTGCAATCAATAAGATCATATATGTATTTGAGGGTATAGAGCCTGTTAGTCCTAAAAGCAAACGGAATCATTTAATAAATACCCACTATTTCTGTCGTGGCAGTGAAGAGGATAATAAGCAGCTCTGGAAAGAGGTATTTGATTACATAGAAAACAAGTATGATACAAGTGCAATAAAGAAAATATATGTCAACTCTGATGGAGGAACATGGATCAAGTCAGGTTACAGAGGGCTTGCGGATGTTACATTTGTTCTTGATGAATTCCATATATCAAAGTACGTTAGCAAACTTATTCAGCATACAAAAGATTCTGAAGATGATGCAAGATCAGAAGTAATGGCAGCCATACGGGATGGAAAAAAATCTGATTTCTTTGAGGTAGTAGAAAAGCTTAAAAACTGTACCACTTCGGAAGCAGTAGTTCAGAGGATTGATTCTGCAGCGTCATATATTTCTTCAAACTGGACTGCGGCAAAGTACCGGTTAAAAAAATCAGAAGGAGTTGTAGCCTGCAGTGCAGAGGGACATGTCTGCCATGTACTGTCCAAGAGGATGAGTACGTTGCCGATGGGATGGTGCAGGTTAGGCGGATCCAAGATGGCTCGCTTGCGTGAGTATTATTATAATGGTGGAGATATGCTGGAACTGGCAAGGTTTCAGAGGAAAGAAATCCCCATGGCTGCAGGAGCCGAAGAAGTAGTTCTTAGTGCACGGGCAATGCTAAATTCAGAGCGAACTGACAGGAGTAAATCACTGATCGAATATGGCAAATATGCTGAAAGTATCCGCTCAAGTATATCAGTACAAAGCAGTAAAAGACTAAGTTTCCAACTTAATGGCAAATTGAAATTTTGATAGTGATAGTTTGAGCTATTTGAGCCAGGGATGATCGTCACGTATCAGCAAAATATAGTGCCAGGTGAGGTATGAAAACATGATCCATGGAAAAGTCTCAGATGAACCTTGAAATGAAAAACTGAAGATGTAGGTTTAACATTGCAGAGCCACTTTTCGCCCACCCCGTTTACTTTTGATGGTAAGCGAAATGCAACTGCCCCACCCCAGCTCAAAGTGGCTCTGTGGATGTGACAGCACTTGTACTGTATATGTCGTTGCCGAATTTCCTAAGGCTTAAGACAGCTTCATGGAATTTTTATCTATTTTGACTTCCTTAAAATCAAGGTTTTAGAACTAAAGACATGCGGTAAAGGTTACATTACCCTTCAAAACTGCGAGGGCTTATTTATTGAACCCTGAAATAGAAAAAGCCAGGGGAAAGGTGGAACGTATCCAAAAGAAACATCATTTGAACCCGCCCGGCGAAATCAGCTTTTTACGCAGACTTGTGCCACAGGCGAAGAGCTCTTAGTCTTGAACGAATCGCCTGTGGCACTATGTCGGAGTTAAAGCGGAGTTCGACGGAAAGTCGGGTTCTTGTGTTTCGTTGGATACGTTCCGACCTTTCCCCGTCAAATTTAAAATATTTGTCATAAAGGGCTTTTTAAAACAAGAAAAACATGATACAATCTATATGCATCTAATATCATATCTGAGTGCATAAGGATTTTCTATTTTCAAATTTCCGAGTACAAATTTACGCTGCCTGCCATAACCATATGTTTGGCATAAAGAGGCTTTTATGATATAATTAACTTTTGCAAAAGATGATTATTTCTTTTAAATAAATCTGGAAGGATGATAAATGCGCAATCTTTATGCAGACGTGATAGTTGAAATTTCACATGAAAAGCTTGACAGAAGCTTCCAGTATGCTGTACCTGAAGCGATAAGAGAGCGTATAAATATTGGTTCGCGAGTACTTATTCCTTTTGGAAGAGGTGGAAAGATCATTAAGGGATATGTGGTATCCCTGTCAGATAAGCCAGTCATTGAGGCATCAAGAATAAAAGAGATCATTGAATTGATCTCTAAGGATGAGAACAGCAGTCCTGAGGAAGAACTTGTTTCGCTGGCTGTATGGATGAAACGTCATTATGGCGGTACTTTGATACAGTCATTAAAGGTTGTTTTGCCAGTCAGGAGTGAAATAAAAGAAAAAACCAGACGGATCATTAAATTAAACCTCTCAGCAGAAGAAACAGCACGAGTTATAACTGAATGTGCAGCAAAACATCAGAAGGCAAGAGTCAGACTTCTGTCTGCCTTAGCAGATTGTAGGGAGATTGACTATTCACTTTTGAGAGACAGACTTAACATCAACCTTAACGTTGTAAGAGGTCTTGCAGACAAGGGCATGATCAGTGTTGATGAAGTGCAGGAATATAGGCGTCCTTCTATTACAGACGAAATTTCAGAGAGAAAAATTAGATTAAGTTCAGAACAAGAGGATATAGTAGATTCATTCGCAGCAGATTTTGACATGGGGATAAGAACACCTGCGTTGATACATGGTGTCACAGGCTCCGGCAAAACCGAGGTTTATATGGAGATCATAGCCCATGTTATAGAACGTGGCGGACAGGCTATAATGCTCATACCTGAAATTGCGTTAACTTTTCAGACAGTTATGCGATTTTCAAGACGTTTTGGAGACAGGGTAACATATCTTCATTCGAGATTATCGCAGGGAGAACGCTATGATCAGATTCTCAGGGCGCAGAGAGGCGATGTGGATATAGTTATAGGTCCAAGATCTGCGCTGTTCACACCATTTCCAAATCTTCAGGTGATAATAATAGATGAAGAGCATGAAACAAGCTATAAGGCTGAAACGGTACCTAAATATCACACTGTTGAAACAGCGGCGGAAAGAGCAAGACTTGCCGGAGCGGCGTTGGTTATGGGCTCCGCGACTCCTTCGGTTGATTCTTATATGCATGCAAAACGTGGAGAATATAAGCTTTATGAGCTGAAGGAAAGGATAAATGACAGCAGGCTTCCGGAGGTTCATATAGTCGATCTGAGGGATGAACTTAGAAAAGGTAATAAATCCGTTTTTTCGGAAAAACTTAAAGATCTGATAGATGACAGGCTTAAGCAAAAAGAGCAGATAATGCTTTTTATCAATCGAAGAGGAATGGCAGGCTTTGTAAGCTGCAGAAAATGCGGTTATGTAATTAAATGTCCTCATTGCGATGTTTCCTTAAGCCTTCACAGAAATAAAAAACTTATATGTCATTATTGTGGCTATGAAGAAGATTTTAAGCAAATATGTCCGGAATGCGGTTCTAAATATATAGGCACTATGAAAGCCGGTACAGAGCAGATCGAGGAGCTTACCAGAAAGACTTTTCCTTCGGCGAGAGTACTTAGAATGGATGCCGATACTACAAAAAATAAAGACGATTATCAGAAGATATTGTCATCATTCGCAGAAGGTGATGCAGACATTCTGGTAGGAACTCAGATGATAGTGAAAGGACATGATTTTTCAAATGTTACGTTGGTCGGTATCCTGGCTGCAGATCTTTCACTTCATCAAAATGATTACCGCTCGGCGGAAAGGACGTTTGCACTTTTGACGCAGGCTGCCGGAAGAGCCGGAAGAGCTGAGAAAAAAGGCGAAGTCGTTATACAGACTTATTCACCCGATAATTATGCAGTTAAAGCGGCAGCAAAACAGGATTATATAAAATTCTATGAAGAAGAATCCAGCTATAGACGGCTTTGTAATTATCCTCCGGTAGGACATATCTTAAAGATATTAATAGAGGATCCATCAGAGGATGAGGCAAAAGTTATGGCAGAAACACTTTTCAATATTGCTGACAGCAGATCTGTGGGGAATGTCATAGGACCTGCACCTGATGCTATATCCAGAATAAAGGATATATACAGATATGCAGTATATGTAAAAGATGAAGATTATGAAAAGCTGGTATTGGTAAAAGATGCCTGCGAGGAATGGCGACATCTTCACAATATCGGCAGATCAATGGTACAGTTTGATTTTGATGCATAATGGGTCTTTTTCTAAAAATTAAGAAGGATCATATGAAAGAAAGGAATAAAAATGGCAATACGTGAAGTCAGAGAACTTGGTGATGAAATTCTTACAAAGAAAAGTAAAGAAGTTAAGGAAATGACTCCTAGGATCAGTGAACTTATTGATGACATGATAGATACTATGTATGAGTCGAATGGAGTCGGACTTGCAGCAGTGCAGGTTGGCGTTTTGAAACGTATAGTTGTTATGGATACTACAGGAGAGGATCTTATCGTTATGATAAATCCTAAGATCGTCGAGACTTCAGGTGAGCAGACAGGTCAGGAAGGCTGCCTTTCAGTTCCCGGTAAAGCCGGACAGGTTACCAGACCGAATTATGCAAAGGTTGTATACCTCGACAGGGATATGAAGCCTTGTGAACTTGAAGGAACAGAACTACTCGCAAGATGCATCTGCCATGAATGTGATCATCTTGATGGAAAAATGTATGTTGATCTTGTAGAAGGTGATCTCATCGATGTTCGTTATGATGAAGAGGAAGAAGAGGATTAATTAAGCTTGAGAGTAATATTTATGGGAACCCCCGATTTTTCGGTGGGAGTATTAAAAGCCTTACATGAAGCCGGAGAGGAGATAGTTCTCTGTGTTACACAGCCTGACAGGGAAAAAGGCCGTGGAAAAGGCGTCTCCATGACACCGGTAAAAGAATATGCGTTAGAAATAGGAGCAGAAGTTTTTCAGCCGGAAAAAATCCGCGCCGAGGAAGCTGTAGCAAAGCTTCGTGAATATAATGCGGATATAGCTGTAGTTGCGGCATTTGGACAGATTTTATCAAAGGAAATCCTTGACATGCCAAAGTACGGCTCCATAAATGTACATGCTTCGCTGCTGCCTTATTACAGAGGCGCCGCACCTATTCAGCGCTGCATTATAAATGGCGATGAAAAGACTGGTGTCACAATAATGCAGATGGATGAGGGGCTTGATACAGGTGATATGATCATGAAGAGAGAAATCCCGATCTCATCTGATGAAACGGGTGGAAGCCTCTTTGATAAATTGATGGAGGTCGGCTCTTCTCTTTGCGTTGAGGCGCTCAGGGCAATAGAGGACGGAACAGCCGTAAGAACTCCCCAGCCTGAAGGCGAATTTGAATACGCTAAAATGCTTAAAAAGTCTGAGGGTCTTATTGATTTTAATAAAAAGGCTGTAGAAATAGAAAGACTGGTGAGGGCTTTGAATCCATGGCCAAGTGCTTATACACATCTGTCCGGTAAGATGCTTAAAATCTGGAAGGCAGAGGTTACTGATGAAAAATCCGGAGATTGCGGAGAGATAACAGCAATTTCAGCGGACAGTTTTACTGTAGCATGTGGCGAGGGAAGCCTTATTGTAAAAGAAATTCAGCTTGAAGGGAAGAGAAGAATGACGGTACATGATTTCCTTCTCGGACAGAAATTGGAGACTGGAAGCAGCCTTGGCTGAATTATGTGTAAGTTGGATAGAAAGTGAGGTTTTATATGCATTATTATTATCCTTTTTACTATGACAGCACATATATCCTGATAGTTATCGGATTTATTATTTCAATGGCAGCATCAGCCCATGTAAAAAGCGTTTTTAACAGGTACGCAAGGGTTGGATCTCAGCTCAGATTAACAGGAGCTCAGGTCGCTGAGAGAATGCTTGCAGCAAATGGTGTTGCAGGAGTAAGGGTTCAGCCTGTAAGGGGAAGTCTTACAGATAATTATAATCCGATGAATAAAACAGTTAATCTTTCGGAAAGTGTTTATGCCTCTACGTCTATTGCGGCACTGGGTGTGGCAGCTCATGAGTGCGGACATGCAATGCAGCACAATGTTGGATACATACCGCTTTCACTTCGTTCGGCTATCCTGCCGGTTGCAAATTTCGGATCAAGACTTGGAATACCGGTATGTATTGTGGGCATGCTTATAGGAGGAGCAGGAAGCACAATAGTGAAGATAGGCATATTACTTTTTGTGTTTGCTGTGCTTTTCCAGCTTGTTACACTTCCGGTCGAATTTAATGCTTCAAGAAGGGCATTAACATGGTTAGAAGAAGGTGGAATACTTACACCGGAAGAACTTAAAGGTACAAGAGCTGTTCTTATGGCTGCAGCCATGACTTATGTTGCCGCAGCGTCAGCATCTATTCTGCAGCTTTTGAGACTTGTGCTTATATTTGGCGGAGGAAGAAGGCGTGACTAAGCCTGAAGTTAAAATAAATACACGTGCAATTGTTTTGGAAATTCTGCTGGAAGCAGAAAAAAAAGAACGGATGACAGGTATGCTCATTCATGATGTGCTTGAGCAATATGCCTTTCTCTCAGCAAGGAACAGGGCATTTATCAAGAAGCTTGCAGAAGGAACAGTTGAGCGTCAGATCACACTTGATCACATTATCAATAAATTTTCAAAGGTAAAGACGACGAAAATGAAAAATGTGATCAGATGTGTTTTAAGGATGGGCGTATACCAGCTATATTTTATGAGTCATGTGCCTGATTCAGCGGTATGTAATGAAGCCGTAACACTTGTCAGAAAAAAGCATATTAATGGTCTTACGGGATTTGTAAATGGTGTTTTGAGAAAGATTGCATCTGACAGGATCGATCTGGAAAAAATTGATGATCTTTCTGTCAGATATTCAATGCCGGAATGGATAGTTAAGCGATTTATAAAAGAAGCCGGCAGAAAAAAAGCATTGGAGATGCTTAAGGCTTCGGTTGGAACACGTCCTGTCTACATCAGAACAAATACTTCCAGGATAAGTCCGGATGAGCTTAAAAGATTTCTTAATGATGAAGGCGTTAAATGTGAAGAAGTCAATGGTATTGATTATGCATTCAGAATTTCATCATTTGAAAGACTTTACGATCTTAAAAGCTTTAATGAAGGACTTTTTTCAGTACAGGATATAAGTTCGATGTCGGTTGCAGAGATGCTGAAGATCGAAAAAGATATGAAAATAATGGATATCTGCGCAGCTCCCGGCGGAAAGACATGTCATGCAGCTGAGATCCTTAATGGAAGCGGATCTGTAGAGGCCAGAGACCTGTCTGAAAGAAAAATCGAAAAAATTGAAGAGAATATTTCAAGGCTTGCTCTTAAAAATATAAAAACAAGAGTATATGATGCCAGAACTTTTGATGATAAGTCGGAAGGGACTTTTGACAGGATAATAGCTGATCTTCCATGCTCCGGACTTGGAGTCATAGGCAGAAAGAATGACCTCAAATACAGGGTAAAGGAAGAGGATATAAAAGAACTTGCTGAATTGCAGCGAGATATTTTAAGAAATGCCGTCAGATATTTAAGAAATGGCGGAATAATAGTTTTTTCGACCTGTACGATAACGAATGAAGAGGGAAGCGAACAGACTTCATTTATTGAAAATGAGCTTGGACTGAAAAAATTGGAAGAAAGAAAGTTTTTCCAGACCGAGAACGGGTCGGATGGATTTTACGCGGCTTCATTTATTAAGGAAGCCTGACAAAACGGAGAATTACAAGGTTTTTTATGAAAGAAAATATACGCTCGCTTTCATTGGATGAGCTAAAAGAAAAAATAACAGAATACGGCGAGAAGGCATTCAGGGCAAAGCAGATTTATGAATGGCTTCATGTAAAACTTGTCAGAAATACTGACGAGATGACAAATATTCCGAAAGCTCTGAAGGAGAAACTCAACGCTGATTATATAACAGATGGTCTCTCGATTGTTGATGTTCAGGAATCAAAGCTGGATGGGACAAGAAAGTTTCTCTTTGCACTTGCTGACGGGAACGTCATAGAGAGTGTGTGGATGAAATATAAATCCTGGTATTCAGTATGTATTTCATCGCAGGTTGGATGTGCGATGGGCTGCAGTTTTTGTGCATCAACTATTGATGGATGTGTCAGAAGTCTTTCTGCAGGTGAAATGCTGGATGAGATCTATACTATTCAGAAAACAATGGGCGAGAGAGTTTCCAATGTGGTTATAATGGGCAGCGGTGAACCTTTGATGAATTATGATAATCTGCTGAAATTCATCGATATGGTTTCAAATAAAGACGGACTCAATATCAGTCAGAGAAATATTACGGTTTCAACCTGTGGAATTGTTCCGCAGATGAAAAGACTGGCTGATCAGAAAAAGGAAATAAACCTTGCAATTTCTCTTCATGCACCTAATAATGAAAAACGTCGTGCATTGATGCCGATAGCAAAAAAATATTCTATAGAAGAATTGCTGGATGCCTGCAGATACTATTTCGATAAAACAGGTCGCAGGCTGACTTTCGAATATTCACTGGTTTCGGGTAAAAATGACAGTGATGAAGATGCACAAGAGCTTGCAGCTATTTTAAGAGGATTGAACGCGCATGTAAATCTGATTCCGGTAAATCCGATAAAAGAGCGTGATTACAAGCGTCCTGATATGAAATTCGTGAATCGATTTAAAAACAAACTTGAAAAATCAGGAATAAATGTTACTATTAGAAGGGAAATGGGCGCGGATATAGATGGTGCCTGTGGACAACTTCGAAGAAAATACGTTATGGAGGAGAAAACCGGATGCTGAAGACCTTTTCCGCTACTGATGTGGGAAGAAAACGAGAACTGAATCAGGACTATATTTTTTCATCTGAAACACCGGTTGGAAATCTTCCAAATCTTTTTATAGTTGCGGACGGTATGGGCGGTCATAACGCCGGTGATTTTGCTTCATCTTTTACAACGGACTGCATAGTTCGTGAAATAATAAGTTCGGATATGGAGAATCCGATCAAAATTATAAGAAATGCTATAGAGAAGGCAAATCTTGCCCTTATGGAAAAGGCCAGTGAAGATCCGGATAAAAGCGGCATGGGTACGACAGTTGTTGTAGCAACTATTGTAGATGACTGTCTTTATGTGGCAAATGTTGGTGATAGCAGGCTTTATCTTGTAAGTGATGACATAGTACAGATAACACGTGATCATTCGCTTGTAGAAGAGATGGTTTTAAAGGGAGAGCTGGATCGCAATGAGGCCAGAAATCATCCCGATAAAAATATAATCACACGCGCGGTCGGTGCAACCGCTGATATCAAAGTAGATTTCTTTGATATGAAGCTTAGAGAAGGGGACGAGATCCTTATGTGCACAGACGGTCTTTCAAATATGGTTGAGGACCGGGATATTTTGAACATAATGGAGCGCGAAAGTGATGTTGCCGGACAGGCAAGATCACTGATAGATGCAGCAAACAATAACGGGGGAAAAGATAATATCGCTGTTATTGTTGTCAAACCATTTTCATGAAGAAATCTATTGAGGAGCTTAAATTTTAAATGATTAGAGAAGGATTAGTGCTCGCTGAGCGTTATGAGATCATAAGCAAAATCGGCACTGGAGGAATGAGCGATGTTTACAGAGCTAAGGATTATAAGCTTAATCGCTTTGTTGCCGTAAAGGTTCTAAAAGCTGAGTTCTCTGAAAATAAAAATTTTGTTGCAAAATTCAGGGTAGAGGCGCAGTCAGCTGCAGCCTTGATACATCCAAATATAGTAAATGTTTATGATGTTGGAGAGGAAAGGGGTCTCTACTACATCGTAATGGAACTTGTAGAGGGAATCACTCTTAAACATTATATAGAGAAGAAATTAAGGCTTTCTTTTAAGGAGGCCATCAGTATAGCGATTCAGGTTTCAATGGGACTTGAAGCAGCACATGATAATCACGTAATTCACAGAGACGTTAAACCTCAGAATATTATTATTTCAAAAGAGGGTAAAGTTAAGGTTACTGATTTCGGTATAGCAAGAGCAGCCACTTCAGATACCATTACTTCAAATGTAATGGGATCAGTCCATTATACTTCGCCGGAACAGGCAAGAGGCGGATATTCAGATGAAAAAAGTGATATTTATTCACTTGGTATAGTTCTTTATGAGATGCTTACGGGACGTGTACCGTTTGACGGCGAAACAACGGTAGCGATAGCTATCAAGCAGATTCAGGAGCCAATGCCGAATCCGCGAAATTATGTTGATGACATACCTGTTAGCGCTGAATATATTATATATAAATGCTGTGAGAAGAATGCAGACAGAAGATATTCTTCAATGAAAGAGCTTATTACAGACTTAAAGCAGTCGCTTGTAACACCTAATGAAAATTTCGTAAGAATGGTTCCATCAGGTGGATTCAATGCTGAGACTAAGCTTATGGATGATTCGCAGGTAGGTCGTATTAAGAAAAAAAGCCAATCTTCAATGGATATGGATGAAGATATCCTGAAAGCATATGAACCTACATCAAGAAGACGCAGTAAATCTTATGATTATGATGATGAGTGGGATGACGAAGACGTAAGAGTCGAGAAAGTAAGAAGAAGCAGCAGATACAGAGACGAAGATGATGAGGATGAAGAAGAAGAACGGACGATCAGACGAAGGACTTCAAGTGCAAGGAATCCTCAGAAAGATGATACAAGAAACAGAAGTAGAGATCGTAAATACCGCGAAGAGGAAACAAAGCGCAGTAAATCAAACCTTGCAAGAGAAAAACGCCAAAGAAAAAATAAATTTGGTGATGTTGATGACGACGATGATGATATAAATCCCGGAATGCAGAAGCTTATGGCTATACTTGCAATCCTTATGGTTATCATCATACTGGTAATAATCATTGTGATCGGGCGGAGATTGTTCGGATCTGTTTCTTCAAAGCTTTCAGACAGCAGTGAGACAGTAGAGACTACGGAATCAACAGAAACAGTTACAATTTCTGATGTAGTTGGAATGAATTTTTCAGAAGCCAGAAATGATCTTCAGGAAATGGGACTTAAGGTTCAGTCCACAACAGTTGCATCATCGGCAGAAGATAAAAATAAGGTAATTGCTATAGCCGATGAAGATGGAAATGCATTAGAATCCGGAAGCAGTGTTGCTTCAGGCTCTACGGTAGTTCTTTCGGTAGGAACAGGTCAGTCAACTGAGGCTTCAGTACCGGATGTGACAGGAGTATCTAGAGCAGAGGCAAAGGTTGCGATAGAAAATGCAGGTTTTGTTTTTGCAGCTGAAGAAGTTGAGAGCAGTGAGGTCACAAAGGGAAATGTTATTTCCCAGAGCCCTGAGGCCGGAAAAACAGCAGATACCGGCTCGACAGTTACAGTCAAAGTATCTAAAGGCTCGGATACAACAGATAATGCAGATTCAACAGAGGATGCTGCTGTCACAAGAACTGTTCCAAATATAGTAGGAATGACAGAAACAGCTGCAAAAACTGCGCTTACAGCATCCGGGCTTTCATTTGAAAGTATTACGGAATCATATTCGGATACAGTAACTGCCGGACTTGTTATTTCCCAAAGTCCTACAGCAGGTTCTCAGGCAGCCGATGGAAGCGGCGTTAATTTTGTTTTAAGTCTTGGACCTGAGAGCAAGACTTATGGAGGTACGTTTTCAGTAGCGGCACCGCCATCATATGTTTTAGGGACAACAGCTGAGCTTGTTGTAACCTCAGAGGGCGGAACAGTGCTTGCAAGCAGCACTACATCTTCATTCCCGGCAGCAGTAACCGTAAAGGGCGCTGCAGTATCCTCGGGAACACTCACAGTCACTTATAAAAAACAGACTGAGGTTGAATATGAGGATGATGACGGAAATATCGTAACAAAGACAGGTGAAGAAACAACAGCAGTATATCAGACTTTGACATTTACACAGGAATGAATGGAATAATATTAAAGGGAATAGGCGGTTTTTATTACGTGAAAACGGATGAAGACGGAGCCATATATGAATGCCGTGCCAGAGGCATTTTCAGAAAACGTGATATGAAGCCTCTCGTGGGTGACAGGGTGAGAATAGAAGTTACTCACGAGGAGGATATGGAAGGCAGTATTGAAGAGATACATGAGAGAAAGAGTGCTCTTATACGTCCGGCAGTTGCAAATGTAGATAAAGCGCTTGTTATATTTGCATTGAAAACTCCGGATCCGGTGCTTACGCTTTTGGATACATTTCTCATCAATATGCGGATGTCTTCCATTCCGACGACTTTGGTTTTTAATAAGTCGGATCTCGTTAATGATGAAACAATTGAAAAATATAGTGAAATATATTCCTCTGCAGGTGTGGAGCTCATATTTACAAGCACAAAAACCGGCAGGGGAATTGATGCTGTAAAAAGGGTACTTGAGAATTCCGTTACAACTGTTGCCGGTCCTTCGGGAGCCGGAAAATCTACGCTGATAAATACGATTGCCGGTCGTCAGGTAATGGAAACAGGTAAAGTCAGTGCAAAGATAGGCAGGGGTAAACAGACGACAAGACATACAGAGCTTTTAGACCTGGGGAATGATTCATATATTATGGATACTCCCGGATTTTCAACATTGGTACTTCCTGAAATGGAGAAAGAAGATCTGGCGCTATATTATCCCGAATTTGATGATCTAAGGGACAGCTGTTATTTTTCAAGGTGTGTACATATACATGAGCCCGGCTGTAAAGTCAGAGAGTCGGTGGAATCAGGTAAAATAAACAAGGTAAGATACGAATCATATCTAAGTCTTTATGAGGAGCTTGCCGGAAGAAGGAGATATTGAAAGGCTATGAAAAAGGCTTTAATCATCGGAGCAGGTCCGGCAGGACTTACAGCCGCTTATGAATTGCTTAAACGCGGAAACGGAGAGTATGAAGTTACGGTTTTTGAAGAGGATACCAGAATGGGTGGAATCTCTAAAACTGTTGATTACAAGGGTAACCGCATGGACATGGGCGGTCACAGATTTTTTTCAAAGGTAAAGAGAGTAAATGACTGGTGGGAAGAAATGCTTCCAATGCAGGGGCGTCCCGCTTATGATGATATAATTCTTGGTACAAAAAAGAAATTGAAGAACGGTGGTCCTGATCCTGAGAAATCAGACAGGGTAATGCTTACGAGAAACAGGGTTTCAAGAATTTATTTTAATTCTAAATTTTATGATTATCCCATAAGCTTAAAACCTGAGACCTTTACCAATATGGGTCTTATAACAACTATTGAAGTAGGTTTTTCCTATATTGCTTCAATGCTTCACAAAAGACCTGAACATTCTTTGGAAGATTTTTATATAAACAGATTCGGTAAAAAGCTTTACTCGATGTTTTTTGAGCACTATACTGAGAATCTCTGGGGAAGACACCCGAGGGATATAGATCCTTCCTGGGGTGCACAGAGAGTAAAGGGACTCTCGATCGTTGCTATCATAGCTGATGTTATTTCTAAAATGCTTCCCAATAAGAAAAACAGGCATGTAGAGACATCGCTTATTGAAGCTTTTTCATATCCAAAGCTTGGGCCAGGTGAACTTTGGGATGTTACGGCTGAAGAAATAGAAAAGATGGGCGGACATATTGTTAAGAACGCACGTGTTGTTGGCGTAACTACTGACAGCGGCAGCCATCTTGCAAAGAGTGTAAAATATATAATCGATGGAAAAGAAGAGACTGCTGATGGTGACATAGTCATTTCTTCAATGCCGATAAAAGATCTGGTGGGCGGAATGAATGATGTTCCGAGAGCTGTTGCTGAGGTTGCAGCAGGACTTCCTTATCGTGACTATATGACACTTGGTGTCCTTGTAAAGAAGCTCAACCTTAAGAATCAGACAAAAATACGTACTGTTTCCAACATAGTTCCGGATAACTGGGTATATGTGCATGAGCGCTCAGTAAAGCTTGGACGTTTTCAGATCTATAATAACTGGTCTCCTTATCTTGTAAAGGATCTTAAAAATACAGTATGGATAGGTCTTGAATATTTCGCAAACGAAGGCGATAAGCTTTGGGGCTTGACAGATGACCAGTTCAGAAGATTCGCTATCAGTGAGATAGTAAAAATGGGTCTTATAGATAAAGCTGAAGATGTTCTCGACAGTCATGTTGAGAGGGTAAAGAAGGCTTATCCTGCATATTTTGATACCTATGACAGTATTGATGAAGTTATTAATTATATAAATGAATTTGATAACTTATATTGTGTTGGCAGAAACGGTCAGCACAGGTATAATAATATAGACCATTCTATGATGACATCCTTCCTTACGGTAGATAATATCCTCTCCGGAAGGAAAGATAAATCCAATATATGGAATGTTAATACTGAAAAAGAGTATCATGAAAGCGGTAACAATTAATTTCAATATATAATAGCGGACCAGAAAATTATAACTGGTGTTGTGTGTAATTAGGAGGATTTTATAATGGCAAAGAAACCGGCAGTGTTATTAGTTATGGACGGTCTCGGAATCAACGAGAAGCATGAGCATAATGCAGTATTTTCTGCAAAGACACCTGTACTTGATTCTCTTATGAAGGATTATCCCTACGTAAAGGGTTATGCAAGCGGAATGGCAGTAGGACTTCCTGACGGACAGATGGGAAATTCTGAAGTAGGCCATATGAACATGGGTGCAGGAAGAATCATCTATCAGGAGCTTACACGTATAAGCAAGGAAATCGAAGATGGAGATTTCTTCAAGAATGAAGCTCTTCTTGGCGCTGTAAAGAACGCTAAGGACAATGATAGTGCACTTCATCTTTTTGGTCTTGTATCCGATGGTGGTGTTCACAGCCACAACAGCCATATCTATGGTATTCTTGAGCTTGCAAAGAGAGAAGGCCTTTCAAAGGTTTATGTACACTGCTTCCTTGACGGACGTGATACTCCGCCTGAGTCAGGAAAGGATTTCGTAGCAGCACTTGAAGCAAAGATGAAGGAAATCGGTGTAGGTGAAGTTGCATCCGTATCAGGACGTTACTATGCAATGGATCGTGATAACAACTATGATCGTGTAGAGAAGGCTTACAGATGCCTTACAGAAGGTGTAGGCGATGAAGCTGATTCAGCTACTGAGGGAATTCAGAAGTCATATGATGCAGGTGTTTCAGATGAGTTCGTTGTTCCTTTTGCAGTAAAGAAGAATGGTCAGCCTGTAGCATGCATTAAATCAGGCGACAGCATCATCTTCTTCAATTTCCGTCCTGACAGAGCACGTGAGATTACTCATTGTTTCTGTGATGATGAATTTGATAAGTTCAGCAGACCTGAAAGAGTTGCAACAAAGTTCGTATGCTTTACAGAATATGATCCCCTCATCCCTAATAAGGATATTGCATTCAAGAAGGTTGAGATAAAGAATACTTTCGGTGAATGGCTTGCAGCAAAGGGCATGAAGCAGGCAAGGATCGCTGAGACGGAGAAATATGCACACGTTACATTCTTCTTCAACGGCGGCGTAGAGACACCTAACGAGGGCGAGGACAGAGTTCTTGTTAATTCACCTAAGGATGTGCCTACATATGACCTTAAGCCTCAGATGAGCGCATATGAAGTATGTGATAAGCTCTGCACAGCTATTCGTTCAGGCGAATATGATGTAATAATCATCAACTTCGCAAATCCTGACATGGTTGGTCATACAGGTGTCGAAGAGGCTGCGATCAAGGCTGTTGAGACAGTAGATGAGTGTGTTGGCAAGGCTGTAGAGGCGCTTAAAGAGATGGATGGTGTAATGTTCATCTGTGCAGACCACGGTAATGCTGAGCAGATGGTTGATTACGAGACAGGAGAGGCATGGACAGCTCATACAACAAATCCTGTTCCTTTCATCCTTGTTAACTATGATCCTGCATATACACTTAAAGAGAACGGCAGACTTTGCGATATCGTTCCTACACTTATCGAGTGCATGGGCGAAGAGAAGCCGGCAGATATGACAGGTGAGTCATTACTTATTAAGAAATAATCATTTGAACTGAATATCTTATTTAAATAAAAAATATGCTGCCTCAAACGGGCAGCATATTTTTTATTCATTTGAAATAATTCCATAAGGCAGAGCCAGAAAGAAAATTCCTCCGATCATATTTCCGAGAGTCACAACTCCAAGATTCCAGATGATCCCGTTTAAGCTGATATCATAGCCGGAAGGATTAAAGAAAGCTGCCGTAAGGATAGTCATATTTGCTATGCAGTGTTCAAAGCCTGCAGTAAAGAAGGCGATAAGACACCAGAAGATCATTATGAGTTTACCGGATTCACTTTTGCATCTGAAGCCGCACCATACAGCCAGACATACAAGAAAATTGCAGAGGATACCTCTTGTAAGAAGTGGTATAAATCCTGCGGATATCTTAGCCAGAGCACCGGCTGCCATAAATTCACCAACAGCTCCGTTTCCCAGACCGGTAAGAGTATATAACGCAGAAAGTATTATACCGCCGGTGAGATTTCCGATCCAGCAGACGATCCAGAGTTTTATGGCATCTGACAGTTTAATAGTTTTTCTTAAAAGACCTGCTGTCATGCAGAAATTATTTCCGGTAAAAAGTTCTGCACCGGCAAAAACAACCAGACTCAGAGCTACTCCGAAGGAGGCGCCCATAACGATCTTTGTTGCAGGAGCACCTGCGAGCTGACCTCCGGCAGAAAATGCAAAAAGACCACCTATACCAATGAACATTCCGGCTAAAACGGATAAAAGAAAATAACTAAAGGGTTTCTTTTTTAATAAGTCAGATTTAACACGGGCAGCCCTTGCGGCTGCTTCAAATTCTTCTTTGAACATAAATTATTCCTTCCTGCTGATTTTTTGATTTTGAAAATGATTTTCAAAAATCACGTAAATAGCATTTTACACTTAGATAAGTTGATAGACAAGGAAAATCTAATGTTTCTAGAGTATAATGAGAAAAGTTCTCAAAAATATTGGCCTTATAATAAGTTATGTAAGAATTTTTGATCGGATTTATTTTTGCTTGTCCGGAATTTCATCTGCTTTTTCGTTTTTAATTTCCCAATGTATCAGGAAGGTAAGAACTGCTCTTAGTACAATTATCGCGCCAAGTATACCAAGCTCTGACCATTCGCGGACCACAACGGTTCGGAGAACTTCTCCGCCCATCTTGAATTCAAGAGCAAGCGCAATTCCCTGAGCCAGTTCCATTCGAATATTTGCAGTATCCCTTTTTACCCATTGATAAAAACATTTTAAGGCGGTTACCATCAATACAAGGATTCCAAAGAATTCGAGCAGTACGGTGCAGACCTGCACCACATTGAAGAGTGCTGTATCAAGAAAAGAAATAACAAGTTCTACCATAGCTTATCCTCCTTTTTTGATCGTGTTTTAGATTTGATGAGTTAATTTTGTTTTAGGATATCTACTGTTGCGTTCCTCGTAGGAACTTTAACGCGAACGGCGTAAGATGCGAAATTTACAAGTAATAAGCTATATATTAAGTATAACGAATTTTAATATTCAGTTCAATTCTAAAGGTTGATTTATAGAGGGCTAAAGCTTAAAATATAACATACTGGTTGAAGGCTGCAGATCATAGGGCAGCGGGACAGGAGATTATTATTTATAAAAAGTATTACGAAAGGTTTTAATATGAATAAGAGTAAATTAATTGACAGATTCTTTAACTATGTAAAAATCGATACACAGTCTGATGAGAGCAGTGCTGCTTCGCCATCAACGGCGAAACAGCATGATCTTGCAAAAGTGCTTTATGCTGAACTTGAGGAGATGGGTGCATCAGATATATACTATGATAAAGAGCATTGTTATCTTTATGCTTCAATTCCCGGTGTGAAACCGGCTATAGGATTTATAGCTCATATGGATACATCGCCTGCTGTAAGCGGTGCAAATGTAAAACCCAGGATCATAGAAAATTATGACGGGAACGACAGTTTACTGAAAACTGATGATTATCCTGAGCTTCTCAACCATATCGGAGAAAATCTGATCGCAACAGATGGAACGACTCTTCTCGGAGCAGACGATAAGGCCGGTGTGGCAGAGATAATGAACATGGCAGAGTATTTTCTTAAGAATCCGGAAATTGCACATCGTGAGATCAGAATAGCTTTCACGCCGGATGAGGAGATCGGAAGGGGAACTGACCATTTTGACATAGAAAGATTTTCGGCTAAAGAGGCTTATACCGTTGATGGCGGAAAGCTTGGTATCATAGAGTATGAAAACTTTAATGCCGCCGAGGCAAAGATAAAGGTACATGGCAGAAGCGTACATCCGGGCAGTGCAAAGGGTGTGATGCTCAATGCCCTCACAATGGCAATGGAGTTTAATGCATTGCTTCCTGAAAATGAAAGACCTGAATATACAGAAGGCTATGAGGGCTTTTATTTCCTTGAATCAATGAAGGGCGATGTGGAAAATGCAGAGCTTTCATATATCATAAGAGACCATGACAGTGATAAATTCGAAAAAAGAAAGGCTCTCATGGAGGCTTCTTTAAGCTTTATGAATACAAAATATCCTGCAGGAAGCTTTGAAATCGAAATGCGAGACCAGTATTATAATATGGTCACATACATGAAGGATCATATGTCCTTGATCGAAAATGCCAAAAAGGCATTTGAAAAATTAGGTGTCAATGTAGTGTGTGAGCCTATCAGAGGAGGAACAGACGGGGCAATGCTTACATATAAGGGCGTTCCTTGTCCTAATCTCTGCACCGGTGGATACAATTATCACGGTAGATTTGAATATGCTTCGATAGAAGAGATGGAAAAATCTTCAGAGGCGCTTATTGAAATTGCAAAAATGATCTAAATAAAAGAACAGCTGTCCCGGACTATTCCGAAGCAGCTGTTTTTCTTTAAGATATATGGTCATATTGATTAACGAGACCTTTTTGATGGATCATATTTTTTAAATTTTTCTTTATAACAGTGGTCATCCAGAGATCAAAATTCAGATCAAAATTCGGATCATAGCTTTGACACGCCTGAAGAAAGGCTTTGTTTGCCTCACGATCTATAGTTTCATTGTCTTCATTGGATTTTGCATAGATTTCCTTAAAAGCATATGAAATATTCTGGATTGACTTTAGGTTGTTTTGATAAAGCTTCTGCCAATAGTTTTCGGCAGTCTTTTTGTCATGTGTCTGCATCGCACGATGCAGGATATAAAGTAACTCTTCATTTGATGACATTGATTCTTTCCCCTATCTCTCATAAGTATTATGTACACATATTACCACGCAGATAAGTAAGATTTCAATAGTAAATAGGTCTGATCATCATAAAATGATGTTTAGAAATCGATTTTCGGCCTTTTTTGGAAAGTGCCATCATACTGATTTACCAGTTCATCCTGGCGGATCTTATTTTTCAGGGTAGTCTTTATGACATTAGAGATCCATTGGGTGAAGGTCATATCAAGGATGGTTGTATAACTTTGACAAGCGTCAATAAAGGCAATAACAGCCTGTTCGTCAATATGCTTTTTATCGGCCTCTGTTTTGGCATAGACGTCCTTGAAAGCTTTGGTTATCTCGAAAATCTGTTCTTTATTGTTTTCATATAACTGTCTCTTATAGTTCTGTTCGGCTTCTATATCATTTTCTGATATTGCCTGCTGGAGACCGAATACAATATATTCATTATTTGAATCCATAAGTATTCCTCCTAGGTCTGTCATAGACCATAAAACCTGATTGCCAAACTATTAGGCACATCGGATTAACGGCCATCGTATCGGTTGCTGAACGATATATCTGAAAATATAGTTCTCAGAATTCATATCGGCATTTTATAAGCAATTGAATAGGGTTAAACGCATTCAAAAAGATATATTTTTTTATTTGTAAATGTTATAATTATATAAAATTAAAAATAGCAAAAAGAATTGTATTTTTCAAGGCTCTTAAATGATATTTTGAAATTATCGTTACTGTTCACACGCTTTCAGCGTGCTCCAGTAACGGGTTTTGCCATTTAAAATTGCCCCCTCTGTGTGGCATATACTAAGCTCAGCTTTGCTTCGCTAAGTATTATGCACATACGGCAATGGGCAAAACCCAGTGTTCAGTCAAAGTTATTGTGGCATAACTGCGCACACATATTTCACTTAGTGCTTCAGCACTTAGTGAAATAGCGTACAGAGTAGCGGAGTGCGCAGTTTGCATGTGAACAGTAACTGAAATTATTCTAAGAAAAGAATTTGCAAATCTATAGTCTTGAATTTGGGGGATCAGTATTGTGTGGAAGAAAATAGGATATACCATTGTAGTTATACTTGCTACTTTAGGCGTTTTGTTTATTATACTGCTTCTGCTTCCGGAGGACGAAGAGGAATATAGCAGTGAGAAAGAAAGTATTTCGGCCTCAGAAGGAATTTTGTCAGAAAAATATGATGAAGGCGAAGAAGATTACGTCGTTCATGATGATTCAGATGAGGAGGAGTCTGAAGCTGATCAGAATGATCAGGATAGCGAAGACCGTGATGATAGTGATGACATTGATGATTCTGAAGATAATTCTGATGATGAAGAAGCTATTCTGGCAGAGGTTAGTATTCCTGAATCAGAGATAAGTGATGAGAAGTTCAGTTTTAAGACATCAACGCTTGAAAATAAAGAGGTCTCGGAGAAAATCTTTTATGATTATGACCTGACGATCGTTCTGGCTTGGGGAACATACTGCAGTTCATGTCTTGAGGAAATGGAGGATTATTCGGCACTTTATGAGGAACTTCCGGAAAATATAAACGTTATTGGAATTGTCTGTGATACCTATGATGGTATTGACAGAAATGTTGACGAAGCAAATGAGATTTTGGACGAAGCCGGAGCATCTTTTGCAAATATAAGAGTCAGTGACAGTGCCTATGATATTGTTTCACAGTTCAGCAGTATTCCCACAAGTTTTTTCGTAGATGGCGAAGGTCATCTTGTAGGAGATTATCTCGTTGGATCGGATATAGAGAATACCAGGAAAGAACTGGGAAAATATGTTAAATACTGACTTTGGAAAATAAAAAAGGCTTGATTTATATAGGCGGATATGTTAAAGTTTTAATGTTATTTTATGTTCGGATGGAGGAAAATTAAGATGAGAATTGCAGTATCAATCGTGTTCATGCTCGTTTGTGTGGCACTTACAGCAATAGTTCTTATGCAGGAAGGAAAGTCTGCAGGTCTTGGAGCAATTCAGGGAGCTGCTGATTCATATTGGGGAAAGAACAAGGGTCGTTCCATGGAAGGTGCAATGATCAGAGTAACTAAGATTCTTGCTGTTCTTTTTATTGTTCTTTCAGTTTTACTTAATATGAGTATTTTCTAATTATAGCATTATAGAATAGCTGTTAAACGCCTCGCTTGGATCAGTTCAAGTGGGGCGTTCAATGTTTAAATATATTTTTTGATACGATAAATTCCCACACCTTTCAGCAGTTTATTAGATGTAGGAAATGGAGTTATTTAATGAAGAGAGAAGAAGCAGACAGAAGAAAAAAATTAATAAAGGAACTTATAGAGAGTGATATTTATGTTCCGATGAAGATTAAAGAGCTTTCTATGTTCATGCAGGTTCCGAAATCGGAGAAAAACATCTTAAGAGAACTTGTTTATGAGATGGCAGCTGAGGGAGAGATAGAGATCAGCAAGAGTGGAAAGATACTTCGCGCTGAGGGAGCACTCATCGGAACCTACGAGGCTCATAACGGAGGCTTTGGTTTCGTTATCATAGAAGGCAGAAAAGATGATTTTTATATCGCAGAGGAAGATTCCATGAATGCGATGGATGGTGATACCGTCGAAATCAGAAAGCTTGAAAAGACACATCATCATAAGAGCCGCGAGGCAGAAATAGTAAAGATAATCAAACGTGCGCATGAAAGCATTGTCGGAACATTTACAATCAAACATAAGGACAAGGGATTTGGATTTGTAATTCCGGATAATGAGCATTTTACACGGGATGTATTTGTTGCCGTTGAGCGTTCTAAAGGAGCGGAGAACGGTGATAAGGTCGTTGTGAAGTTTACAGGATACGGAGATGAAAGACATAATCCGGAGGGAATAATCACTGAGATAATCGGTGCTTATGATGCTCCGGGAGTTGATATTGAGTCGATCGTCAGGGCTTATGACATAACGGAAAAATTTCCTGATAATGTCGAAAAACAGGCGGTTCGCGTGGCTAAACCTGTATCGGATGCAGACAGGGAAGGCAGGAGAGATCTTCGCGAACTTATGATGGTCACCATAGACGGAGAAGACGCCAGAGATTTAGATGATGCGGTCAGTCTCCAGATGGACGGAGAGAATTACGTCCTTGGTGTACATATTGCTGATGTGACAAATTATGTGCAGGAAAGCTCCGCTTTAGATAAAGAGGCAGTTAAAAGGGCGACAAGCGTATATCTTCCGGACAGAGTCATTCCGATGCTCCCTAAAGAGCTTTCCAATGGAATCTGTTCTTTGAATCAGAGAGAGGATCGTCTGGCTCTGAGCTGTATTATGACTATTAATAAAAAAGGAAAGATAGTTTCTTCAGATATATGCGAATCTGTAATAAATACTAACAGACGTATGTCCTATAATGAGGTACAGTCATTTTTTGATGATACTGCGTCAGATGAGCTCAAGGCTGAATGTGAGGATTTAATTCCAATGTTCATGCAGATGAGAGAGCTTTCTCATATTTTAAGAGAAAAAAGACGAAAAAGAGGCGGTATTGATTTCGATTTTGCTGAGTCAAAGGTTATTCTCGATGAAAACATGAAGGCAGTTGATATAATAGAGTGTAAGAGAACCGAAGCTGCCATGCTCATTGAGGATTTCATGCTGGCAGCCAATGAGACTGTGGCTGAAACATGTTTTTACGAGGAACTGCCTTTTGTCTACAGAACGCATGAAACTCCGGATATGGAGAAAATTGAGTCACTCAGACGATTTGTTATAAATCTTGGATTTCATTTTAAGGCTTCAAGGGATGAAGTACATCCGAAGGAAGTTCAGAAGCTCCTTAATGAAGTAAAGGATACCCCGGAGGAGGCATTGATATCGAGGCTGGCTCTTCGTTCTATGAAGCAGGCAAAATACACAACAGAACCGATAGGACATTTTGGTTTGGCTACGAATTATTACTGCCACTTTACTTCTCCTATCCGCCGATATCCCGATCTGCAGATACACAGGATAATTAAGGATCAGCTCAGGGGAAGGATGAGCGACAGGAAATATTCGCATTATGAGAAGATCCTGCCGGAGATCGCAAAACATTCGAGCGAGATGGAAAGACATGCAGATGAAGCTGAGAGGGAGAGTGTAAAACTTAAAAAGGCTGAATTCATGCTCGATCACGTAGGAGAGGTCTTTGGTGGTGTTATCTCTGGGCTTACAAATTATGGAATATTTGTAGAGCTAGATAACACTGTTGAAGGAATGATAAGACTGCAGGATATCGAGGGTGACTATTATATTTATGATGAAAACAGCATGAGCGTCAATGCTACTCACAGCAAAAAGAGCTTTAAGCTGGGGCAGAGACTAAATGTTAAGGTCGTTTATGTTGATAAAGAACTTAAAGAAATAGATCTGCTTCTTGCAGAGGAAGAGGAAGAAAATGCCGAATAAGAAGGATGATGGAAGAAAGATAGTAGCCAATAATAAAAAGGCTTTCTACGATTATTTCATAGAGGACAAGCTCGAGGTTGGGATAGAGCTTGCCGGAACAGAGGTAAAGTCAATAAGAATGGGCAAGGTCAGCATTAAAGAGGCCTATGTTTCGGTTGTAAAGGGAGAACTTGTGATAGACGGAATGAATATCACACCTTACGAAAAAGGAAATATATTCAATAAAGATCCTCTTAGGACAAAACGTTTGCTTGCCCATAAAAACGAGATTTTAAAATTTGAACAGAAACTCAATGTTAAGGGATACACAATACTGCCTTTATCGGTTTATTTCAAAAATGGCCGGGTTAAGTTGGAGATCGGACTTGGTAAGGGTAAGAAAATCTATGATAAGAGAGAGTCGATCGCAAAGAAGGATGCTCAGCGTGAAGCAGAAAAGGACTTCAGAATTAAGATGAAAGTGTGATTCTTTTTTTTAATAAGATTTAAGACAAATACGAACACATGTGCTATAATAGTCAACATGAATGAAAATAGAAAATATATCGCAATTGATTTAAAATCATATTATGCGAGCGTAGAATGTGTTCTTCGCGATCTTGATCCCTTGCGAACCAATCTGGTGGTGGCAGATACCAGTCGGACTGAAAAGACGATCTGTCTTGCGGTGTCTCCTTCGCTGAAGGCTTTTGGAATTCCGGGTCGAGCCAGGCTCTTTGAGGTTGTAAGCCGGGTGAAAGAAGTTAATAGAGAGAGAAAAAAAGCAAACCGCGGACGCGAGTTCAGTGGTATTTCTTATGATGCGGAGGAATTGAAAAGGAATCCGTCACTTGAACTTGGATATATTGCGGCGCCTCCCCAGATGGCTTTATACGAAAAGAGAAGTACTGAGATATACGAGATTTATCTAAAATATATAGCTCCGGAGGATATTCATGTTTATTCGATAGACGAGGTTTTTATTGATGCGACTCAATATCTTAAATTATATGGCTTAACAGCACGGGAATTTGCGGAAAAGCTGGTTCAGGAAGTATATGATCTAACAAGTATAACCGCAACAGCCGGGATCGGTACAAATCTTTATCTTGCAAAGATTGCTATGGATATAATTGCAAAACACGCAGAACCTGATGAAAAGGGTGCACGTCTTGCAGAAATAGATGAGATCAGTTATAGGCGTATGTTATGGAATCACCGCCCTATAACTGATTTTTGGCGCGTGGGAAGAGGTTATGCAACAAGACTTGCCAAAGCCGGAATATATACTATGGGAGATGTTGCAAGATGCTCGTTAGGTAAAGATACGGACTTTTTTAATGAGGATCTTCTTTATAAGATTTTTGGCAAAAATGCTGAGCTTCTGATCGATCATGCATGGGGCTATGAGCCCTGTACTATAGCGGATATCAAGGCTTACAGACCATCCAATAATTCACTTTGCAGCGGGCAGGTGCTGCAGAGCCCATACAGTTATGAGAAGACGCGGATAATAGTTCGTGAGATGACGGATCTGCTGGTTCTGGATCTTGTCGATAAAGGACTGGTCACAGATCAGATGGTTCTTGATATAGGTTATGATACGGAAAGCCTGAAAGATAAAAATATAAAATATTCAGGTGAAATTACGATAGATCACTATGGGCGACGCGTTCCGAAGGCAGCCCATGGCTCGATAAATCTGAATAAAGCTAATTCTTCCTCAAAAATCATTATTGATGCGGTCGTCAGGCTTTTTGAGGAAATTGTTGATAAAAGGCTGCTTGTAAGGAGGCTTACAGTTACAGCAAATCACGTTCTGCCTGAAAGATTTGCTAAAAAGGAAACTTTTGAACAACTTGATCTTTTTACGGATTATGCTGCGATCGAAAGGCAGCAAAAAGCTGAAAAAGAGGCCTATGAGCGCGAAAAGAAAATGCAGAAAGCAATTCTTGATATAAAGAAGAAGTTTGGAAAAAATGCTATATTAAGAGGCACCGATCTGGAAGAGGGCGCAACTACAATAGAAAGAAATGCACAGATCGGAGGTCATAAGGCATGAAAGACTATGAAGATATAATAGAATTGAGCAGGCCTGTATCACGTAGCCATCTTCCGATGTCAATGTCTGACAGGGCAGCCCAGTTTTCACCGTTTGCGGCATTAGTAGGATATGATGACTGCATAGAAGAGGCTGCAAGACTGACAGATGATTTCAGGGAAGCTGATGAGTCTGAGCGAGAGGGTCTGGATCGGAAACTCCGTGAAATAATATTAAAAAATGGAGAACATCCGGAAGTTAAGGTTAAATGGTTCTCGGAAGATGAAAAAAAGGCCGGAGGAAAATATTTAACAAGCAGCGGAATTCTAAAGAATATAGATCAGGTCAATGAGTCACTGATATTTACTGACGGAACCGAGATATATCTCTGGCAGATATCGGATATAAAAGAAATGGAGACGCATGAATAAGTTTAAGATCACAACCATGGAGCTGGTGTATCTGGGGCTCGCAGTAGCCTTGCTTGAAATTTCAAAGCTGGCACTTGAATTTCTTCCTAATGTAGAATTGGTGACGCTTTTATTTATTATTTACAGTATTTTCTTTGGAAGAAAAACACTCCTTGTTGTGGTAGGGTTTGTAGCAATAGAATGTTTCCTGAAGGGCGTGAGTGTATGGGTGCTTATGTATCTATACATATGGCCTCTCCTCATATTGGCGGTCTGTTTTGCGCATAAGCGCAAGGCGGGTTACTTATTTTACTGTATATTGTCAGGAGTATTTGGTCTGGTATTTGGTTTCCTATGTATGATCCCTAATTTTTTCATTGGGGGAGTCAGTATGGCAATTGGCTGGTGGATATCGGGAATTCCGTATGATATTCTTCACGGAGTAAGTAATTTTATCATATGCCTGGTTCTTTTTAAGCCTTTGTATAGTGTGATGAAGAGAATTTGTAATTCATAATATATATAACAGAAGAAACGACTTGATTTTTATTAACAAAAAGTGTAGAATATTTTGCACAACAGAAATTCTGTTGCAGGTTTACCCTTTATTAGGGGTAGTACTGGTTTCGACAGGGATCTTGCAGCTGGAGAAGCTATCCGTGGGAAGGTACGTTAGACCGCAAATTAAATATAATCGCAAACAACGATTACGAATTAGCTGCAGCCTAAGCGCTGTGCTCGCCAGTCCGGTTCTCCCCATCGTCCCGGGTACTGACGTCATCATGATGGGAAACGACATTGGCAAAGCTTTGAGTCAGTGGGCGTAACATGAAGCTACTGAAACCGTAAGAGTGTGTTTCCCCGTGCGGTGGAGGGAATTTTAATAGAAACACTATGATAGTAGAAGGACAGGGAATAGGTTTTTGGACAGGGGTTCGACTCCCCTCTACTCCACTAAAAAACCCGAATTTTCAGTTGAAGTAATTGAAAATTCGGGCTTTTTTTATTTAAATATTTATCCGATCTTTTTAACAACATCCTTAAAAACATGCTGCCATGCAAAGAAGACATATGCACCTGTAAAAAGCCAGGCCGCCGGATCACAGAGGCATGCTAAAAGGAAGTGATGGAAATACATGGCAGCAGCGGCTGCTGCAGCTCGTGAAAGAAGTTCCACTACGCCTCCGATCATCGGAAGGAATCCGTATCCACAGCCTTCCATGGCGTTTCTGAAAAGGAAGATCATGGAAAGCGGAATATAAAAAATAACGCAGGCATACATATAGGTTTTTGCGAGTGGCAAAAGCTCTGAGAATTCCGTGCCGTCATCGGTGAAGAAAAGATGGAGTGACGGAGTAAGCAGAAGAAGGCCAATCGCAGCAGCAGCCAATGAATAGATCACAAGGGCGCGGAATGCTGAGTTGACACCTTCTTTAATGCGCTTTGAATCGCCGACACCATAATTTTGTGCGCAATAAGTTGCCATCGTCTGTCCTGCGGAGACCATTCCCTGGGTTATGATATTGTGAAGCTTACTGGCAGCGGTGATAGCTGCAACTGCCTTTGAACCGAAGAGGTTGATAGCTGACTGCATTATCATGGTTCCGGAAGCTGTGATTGCAAATTGCAGAGACATAGGAATACCGACAGAAAGCTGTTTTTGCGCGTCTCTCAGATCAAGGCGTATATTTTCTTTTTTAGGCCATATCTCATGCAGTTTTACAAAAATATAGATGAAGCAGAGAACTGCGGAAAGACCCTGTGAGATAACAGTGGCTCTTGCAGCTCCGGCAACACCCATCTTAAATTTAGCAATAAATACGAGATCCAGGATAACATTTAGGCATGCGGAAAAAACAAGTGATACCAGTGGAATAATGCTGTTGCCGACTGCTCTTAAAATTGCGGATGAAAGATTGTAAAGAACAGATGCGGCGAGACCGGTAGCTATGATACTTATATAAGTGTATGCATCGTCGTAAATGTTTTCAGGAGTATTCATCAGATGAAGTATAGGGTGCATGAAAACATTGCTGATAACTGTGGTGATGATTATGACTATACCTGATAGTATCAGGGCGTTTGCAACAGTCTGGCGGACATGAGCTATATCATGTGCTCCAAAAGCCTGAGCTGTAAGAACAGTAAATCCGGTTGAAATACCTATCGAAAATCCAAGTATAAGGAACATTATCGTTCCTGTGGAGCCAACGGCAGCAAGCGCGTTTTCACCTACGAAACGTCCGACTATGAGTGTATCTGCCATATTGTAAAACTGCTGGAAAAGATTTCCTATAAGTAATGGTAATGTAAAAATAAGAATATTTTTTAAGGGATTACCCTTGGTCATATCTAGCTGCATATTGCTCCCCCTTCTCTATAATAGTGGAAAATCGAATTTCATTTGAAATTTGTACTTTATCAGATTGAAAAATTGCTTTTTAAATACAAATTTCTCTTTCAGGCTCAAGACAGATTACACCCTTATAAATTTAATGTCAACAGAAAATCCATATCTTCTATTATAAAAGCTTGACTTTTACAGGGTGGGGTTTTAAACTTAAATTTGGCTTGCTTTATAGGCCAAATCGAATCAATACAGATTAAGGAGATTTTTTTATGGCAGAAGCGTATAATCACAGCGCGGTAGAAGATAAGTGGACTCGCGTTTGGGAAGAGAAGCCCGTCAATGTAGATGACGGAAAGAAAGAAAAGTATTATTGTCTGGATATGTTCCCATATCCTTCAGGAAACGGCCTTCATGTAGGACATTGGAGAGGCTATGTTATTTCTGATGTATGGAGCCGTTATCAGATAATGAACGGAAAATATGTTATTCATCCTATGGGATGGGATGCATTTGGTCTTCCGGCTGAAAACTATGCCATAAAAATGGGCGTACAGCCTGCAGTTTCCACAGCAGAGAATGTACGTAATATTAAAAGACAGATAAAGCAGATCGCAGCAGTATATGACTGGGATATGGAGCTTAATACCACAGATCCTAAGTTCTTTAAGTGGACTCAGTGGATATTTGAGCAGATGTATAAAAAAGGTCTTGCATATATGAAGGAAATGCCGATCAACTGGTGCCCTTCATGCAAGTGCGGTCTTGCTAACGAAGAAGTTGTTAACGGTAAGTGTGAGCGTTGCGGTAGCGAAGTTACAAAGAAGAACTTAAAGCAGTGGATGCTTAAGATCACAGCTTATGCAGACAGACTTCTTGATGATCTTGACCAGCTTGAGTGGCCGGAAAAGGTTAAGAAGATGCAGACAGACTGGATCGGACGTTCATATGGTGCCGAGGTTGACTTCAAGGTTGACGGATCAGATGATAAGATCACTGTTTACACAACAAGACCTGATACCCTTTACGGTGCAACATTCATGGTACTTGCTCCCGAGCATCCTCTTGCAAAGAAGCTTGCTTCAGATGAGCAGAGAGCAGCTGTTGAGCAGTATATTGTCGATGCAGCAAACAAGTCTAATGTAGACCGTATGCAGGGCAAGGAAAAAACAGGTGTATTCACCGGCTCTTATGCGATCAATCCTCTTAACGGAGAGAAGATCCAGATATGGCTTTCTGACTATGTTCTTGTTGATTACGGAACAGGTGCTATCATGTGCGTTCCTGCTCATGATGACAGAGACTTTGCTTTTGCAAAGAAATTCAACCTTCCGATAATTCAGGTAATCGCAAAGGACGGCAAAGAGATCGAGGATATGCAGGAGGCTTATACAGAGGCTTCCGGTACTATGATCAATTCCGGCGAATGGAACGGAATGGAGTCAGCAGTGCTTAAGAAAGAGGCACCTCACATCGTTGAAGAGAAGGGCTTTGGTCATGCAAAGAAGAACTTCAAGCTTCGTGACTGGGTATTCTCAAGACAGCGTTATTGGGGAGAGCCTATTCCGATCATTCACTGCCCTAAGTGCGGTGATGTTCTTGTTCCGGAAGAGGAGCTTCCGCTTGAGCTTCCGGAGGTTGATCATTATGAGCCTACCGGCACAGGTGAATCACCTCTTGCAGCAATTGACTCATGGGTTAACTGTAAGTGCCCTCAGTGCGGAGCTGATGCTAAGCGTGAGACAAACACAATGCCTCAGTGGGCAGGATCTTCATGGTATTTCCTGAGATATGTAGATGTACATAATGATAAGGAACTTGTAAGCAGAGAAAAGGCTGACAAATATCTTCCTGTTGATATGTATATCGGTGGTGTAGAGCATGCAGTACTCCACCTTCTCTATGCAAGATTTTGGACAAAGTTCCTTTATGATATAGGTGTTGTTGATTTCCAGGAGCCGTTCAAAAAGCTCTTTAACCAGGGAATGATCACTGGTAAGAATGGTATCAAGATGAGTAAGTCCAAGGGAAATGTTATTTCTCCTGATGATCTTGTTCGTGATTATGGATGTGATTCACTCAGAATGTACGAGCTCTTTGTAGGTCCGCCGGAACTTGACTCTGAATGGGATGATAAGGGAATTGACGGTGTATATCGTTTCCTTTGCAAGTTCTGGAACCTTGTAATGGAAAACAAGGACAAGAATGTTGAAGCAACAAAAGAGCTTGTAAGAATTCGTCACCAGCTGATCGATACGATCGATACAAGACTTAAGACATTCTCACTCAATACTGTAATTTCAGGATTTATGGAGTTTAACAATAAGCTCAGCAAGCTTGCAGAAGTTGATAAGGAAACACTTTCAGTATACGTTCAGCTTATTGCTCCGTTTGCACCTCATATAGCTGAGGAGCTTTGGCAGCAGCTCGGACATGACAGTTCTGTATTTGAGGCAGGCTGGCCGGTAGCCGATAAGGAAGCGATGAAGGAAGATACAAAAGAAATCGCAGTTCAGGTTAACGGAAAGACAAGAGCCACAATTCAGATTTCTCTTGATGCAGCCAAAGATGATGTTATTGCTCAGGCAAAGGAAGCTGTAAGCTCAAGACTTACCGGAAATATAGTAAAAGAGATATATGTTCCTGGTAAGATCGTAAATATAGTTTGTAAGGGTTGATATTAACTGTGAATCATCGGCAGTTTGATCTGCCGATGGATCACTTGTATGATATGCTAAAGGGGAGAGTTCATATTATGAAGAGGTTAAAATATCTGCTTGCAAGTTTACTGGTTATGGCTATTTTATTCAGCACGGTTCTGTTTCATTCTTCAGAAGTTGAGGCTGCAGAGGCGATCACATATACTTTTGAAGGGATTCAGATCCCGGAGGGTATGCCTTCGACACTCACTGTTGACGAAGGTACATTGGCATTGTTTGCAGCAGATAATTCAATGATCGATAGTTTTTTGACTGCATTAGCGTTAAAGTATAACTATGGTGCAAATCAGATAAATCAGTCGGTAGAAAAACAATATATTCTTGCTGTAATAGCCGGTTCGCTTCCGGGAGGACTGCATATTCCTTCTTATATTCAAACGGTAACGCCATATGGATTGATGTACGGAAACGGAACATATATAGACATAAACAGGACAAGCCAGCAGCTTATCTATTATGAAAATGGTGCGGCAAAATATATAACAGACATTGTAACTGGAAATGTATCTGCAGGACATGATACTCCGAGCGGAGTATTTCAGATACAGTACAAGCAGTTAGACAGAACTCTTAAGGGAGAGGATTACGAGTCCTTCGTTCATTACTGGATGAGGTTTGTAGGCAATGTAGGTATACATGATGCATCTTGGAGATCAAAATTTGGAGGAGATATATATCTGACGAATGGTTCTCATGGATGTGTAAACGTTCCGCCTGCGATGATGCCGTATCTTTACGAAGCATGTCCGGAGGGCACAGTAGTAGTTGTACATGACTGACATAGTTTTCATTTACTTAAAATATTGAAGACTTTTATATAAGCCTTTCTAATGTCTTAAGCCAATGAAGTTATGATGGATTTTGATTTTGGTGAGGCAAAAAATGCAGAAAAGTGAAATTGAACTTACAAGAACAGTAGACCTTGTTAAAAAAGAGAGATTGATCAACAGTCTTGTTAAGGCAAGGGTATCATATCTCGAAAGATGGGTAAAAGTACCTTTCTTCGAACGACGAAATTTTGGAGGGAAAAAAGAGGTTTGTGTTGTATATGTAAACACAAATCAGGTGGAGCAGGCCAAAGAGATACTTGAAAGTATTGAAGGCGAAGCTTTTTCCGATGAAAATTGACAGTTCCGTAATGCGGTTTATTAAGAAGACCGGATTAAAGACAGAAAGGTAAATATATATGAACGCAGTATATGAAAAGTTAAAAAAATGTTTTGAAGAAGTAAGGAAAAAGACGGATTTCGTTCCGGATATTGCGCTGGTATTGGGATCCGGACTTGGAAATTTTGCAGACAATATTGAAGTCGAAGGCGAAATTGATTATCATGATATTGATGGCTTCCCTGTTTCTACAGCGCCCGGACATGCCGGAAAATTTATTTACGGAAATCTTGAGGGAAAGAAAGTTATATGCATGAAAGGCAGAATCCATTATTATGAAGGGTATGATATATCCGATGTTGTCCTGCCGGTGAGACTTATGCAGCTTATGGGAGCAAAGATCCTCTTTCTTACAAATGCTTCCGGAGGCATAAATCCGGATTTTAATGCCGGTGATTTTATGATGGTAACTGATCATATTGCATCATTCGTGCCTAATCCGTTAAGAGGTCAGAATATAGACGAGCTCGGAGAGAGATTTCCTGATATGACAAGTATTTATGATCCTCATCTTTGCGATATGCTTATGGAATCTGCAAAGGAATCTGAGGTTGAACTTAAAGAAGGCACTTATATTCAGGTACCGGGACCTTCTTATGAATCTCCTGCTGAGGTTCAGATGTTTAAGCTTCTTGGAGCCGATGCAGTAGGTATGAGTTCAGCTGTTGAGGCGATAGCCGCACATCATTGCGGGATGAAGGTATGCGGTGTATCGTGTATTTCAAATCTTGCAGCGGGAATATCTGATCACAAGCTTTCAGGACAGGAAGTTATTGATACGGGTAATGAAGCAGCTCCAAGGTTCAGTAAACTTGTTAGAAATGCTATAAAAAAATTCTGAAAAAAATAAATTACAGCGGGGTAGGAGCTTTTTATAAAAGATGCCTTACCCCGTATTTCTTTATATTTTAAAATATAGGCAGGGTCTGCGAAAGGATTATCAATACTGATGAACTCATATATAACAGCAATTGTTATTGTTGCAGTGATAATAGCGCTTTATTTAAAATACAGGTCTGATTTAGCTTCATCAATGAAAAAATATGAAAAGAAGCTTAGGGTGGACTTTGGAAAAAAGACTGACAGACATATTTTCACCAGAGAGGAATATGAAGTAATTTCCCATTATTTTAAAAACAGATCAAAAAATACGGAAAATATATCCGGTGTTAAAACAGCAGGCATAATCGATGATATGACTTGGAATGATCTTGATATGGATAAGGTTTATGCCTCCATGAACTATTGCTCATGCCAGATGGGAGACGAGTATCTTTATGATCTTCTTCATAGACCGTTAGGAGATGCTGAGGCCTTAAAGGAAAGAGGACGTGTAATAAAATGGTTCGATGAAAATGAAGATGAGAGAACTGCATGTCAGATGGCATTTTCTCAAATGGGAAGGACCGGAAAATATTCATTTACCGATCATCTCTTAAAACTTGATGAAATTAAAGAAGAATCAAATATTTTGCATTATTTCTGTATATTGCTTGGGGTTATTGCAATTGCGATGATTTTTATTAATCCCCCGCTTGGTTTTGCCCTTATACTTGCTGTAACTGCCTTCAATGTGGCTACATATTTTAAGCGGAAGGGCGAAACGGATCGCTACGTTGTTTGTTTTTCATATATAGTATGGACACTCAGATCAGTTGAAAACCTTATAAAAAATGATTACGAGGCTGTTTCATCATATATTTCGGCAATAAGAGATTCATATAACAAGCTTAAAAGTCTGGAAAGGGGTATGTTCCTTCTGCGTTCGGGGCGTGGACTTACCGGAAGCATTGCGGAGCTGCCACTGGATTATCTTCGCATATTTTTCCATCTTGATCAGATTAGATTTAATCAGATGCTGAGCAAAGTGAAGTTAAACAGAAATGAAATATTTAAGCTCGAGGAGAATCTGGGCTTCCTCGATGCGATGATATCTATAGCTCATTACAGAAGGACTCTTAAGCATTACTGTGAGCCGGAGTTTTTAATAGGGGAACCGCAGAGATTTATTGGTAAAAGCCTTATTCATCCTCTTATAGAAAGGCCTGTTTCATCCGATATAAATACAGATAAGGGAATTTTAGTCACAGGTTCAAATGCATCCGGAAAATCAACTTTCCTGCGAACAACTGCGCTGGCGGTGCTTTTGTCGGAAACCATCTATACTGCTGCAGCTGAGAAATGTTCATTTAGTCCGTGCAGGATATATTCTTCGATGTCTGTAGAAGATGACCTTATAAAAGGGGAAAGCTTCTATATGGCTGAGATACGCGGAATGAAGAGAATACTTGATGCAGTTAGATCTGAAAATGAATTTCCGATTATGTGTTTTACAGATGAATTATTAAAGGGAACAAATACGGTAGAAAGAGTGGCTGCAGGAGCACAGATCCTTAAAAGTCTTGCTAACTCGAGATGTCTTCTGTTTGCTGCAACACATGATATTGAACTCACATATATGCTTGAAAAGTATATGGATAACTGTCATTTTTCAGAAATTGCATCTGATGGTGAGATAAGCTTTGATTATATTTTGAGAAAAGGCAGGGCAGAGTCCAGAGATGCTATAAAGCTTCTAGAAATGATGGGCTATGAGGCTGATATCACGGAGGCAGCTTTTGACACAGCAGAAACTTTTGTTAAGACAGGAGAATGGCCGGAGATTTAAACCATGTGTGCTGTGTGGGGAGATTAAATTATGATCAGAAAGCATATCGTCCTATTTACAAATATATTGATTTTTGCAATTATCATGCTGGGTTTTTTGGTTTTTCAACTTAATGATGCCAGATATTATCGAAAAATGGCCGAAAGCCAGGTTGCAAACCAGATAGAACTTTCAGCTATTAATATCAATGCGGAAATTACACAGATAACATCACAGGAACGAGTAGTATCCCAGATGATGGCAAATGATGCTTTTCTGGAAAAATGGATCAGGGATGAACCTGAGTTTGCAGAGCTGGCAGCCAATGGAGGCCACAATGATGAGATAGACGATCTCTATTCATATCTTAAAAATTATCAGCTTAAATTTGATTATGATACGGTTTTCTTTGTCTCTGCGGTAACTGGTAATTATTATTTTCAGGATGGATTTAATAAAACAATTTCGAGGGACAATGAGTTTGACAGCTGGTACTATAATTTTCTAAAACTTGATAAGGAGTATGATATACAGGTAGACAGAGACGAAACACAGGATTATACGGTTTCGCTCTTTGTTAACTGTGTAGTAAAGGATACTTATGGAAGAATTATAGGAGTTGTGGGCGTAGCGAATCATTTAGATGACATTCAGACAGATATACAGTATCTTTCGGAAGCAAATGGTACTAATATTTATATTGTGAATGTTGCAAATGCACATAATTCATTTAAGGGCAGCACAGAATATTTTAAGAATGAAAATGAGGTTGCTGATATTTTCGATGTAGACCCTGCATTTGTTACAAGCACAGCTAAAAGAACGTCAACTTCGACCGATGGTAATACCTGTGTGATCGTAATTCACAATGAGGAATTAAACTGGAATATTGTTGTGGGAAAAAATGTAAGTTCACTTGTTAAAACTTTTCTGGAGAGAACTTATAGAAATTCACGTTATATTTTGGTGATCCTGGCGGCATTTCTTACAGGTACAGGCTATCTGCTCACAAAGCTTAACAAAAAGATGAATATACTTCAGAATACAGATGAGCTTACAGGCCTGTATAATAACAGGATATTTCGTGAACTTTACAATAAAAATATAAGAAAATATATTGCTGACGGTGAAGCGTCACTCTTTATGCTGGATATAGATGATTTTAAGCAATATAATGACAGCCGGGGACATTTATATGGGAATATGGTTTTGAGAGAGGTTGCAGATGAACTTAAGGGTAAACTGGTCGAAAAGGGTATTTTTGCAAGATGGGGTGGAGACGAGTTTATAGGATTTTGCAGGATTACGGCAGAAGAGCTGCAGTTTATTCTTGATGAATGTAACAGCAGTCTTAAAAAGAACAATAATGACATGACAGTATCACTTAGTATTGGAATTACAGCAATAAAAAGAAAACTAAGCCTTGAAGAGGGCATAAAACGTGCAGACAAGGCACTCTATGATTCAAAAGAAAACGGCAAAAATCAAAGTACGATTTACAAGGATTGAATTGCTAATTTCTTGAAAAATAGACTTTGCTATGGTACACTGAAAAAGCATGGATTTTATATTGTATTTAGAAAATCCATATAAAAAATATTAGGAGTAATAATTCGATGTCAGAAAATGTATACGACTTGTTAAAAGAAAGAGGCTATATTGCACAGTGCACAGATGAAGATGCTGTCAGAGAACTTTTGGGCAAAAAGTCTGTTCGTTTTTATATAGGCTTTGATGCTACTGCAGATTCGCTCACAGCCGGTCATTTCCTCACGATCATGGCTATGATGCACATGCAGAAGGCAGGTCACAGACCTATTGCAATGATGGGCGGCGGAACAACAATGATCGGTGATCCTTCCGGAAAATCGGACATGAGACAGATGCTCACAAGAGAGACTATCGATCACAATGTTGAGTGCTTTAAGAATCAGCTTTCAAGATATATAAAGTTTGACGGCGGTGAAGACTCAGCTATCATTACAAACAATGCAGACTGGCTTCTTGATCTTAATTATGTCAATTTTATGAGAGAAGTAGGTGTTCACTTTAATGTAAATAAAATGCTTGCCGCTGATGCATATAAGATCAGAATGGCAAAGGGCGGTCTTACATTCTTCGAATTCAGCTACATGCTCATGCAGTCTTATGATTTCTACAAGCTTAATTGTGATTACGAATGTGAGCTTGAGATGGGCGGAGATGATCAGTGGAGTAACATCATCGGTGGTGTAAACCTTATCAGATCAAAAACAGGCAGAAGCGCTTATGGTCTTACATTCAAGCTTCTCACAACTTCTGACGGAATTAAGATGGGAAAGACCATGAAGGGTGCACTCTGGCTTGACCCGCTTAAGACAACCCCTTATGAGTTCTTCCAGTATTGGAGAAATATTGAGGATGCCAAGGTTGAGGAGTGTCTTGCACTTCTTACATTCCTTCCTATGGACGAGGTTCGCAGACTTGGTGCACTTAAGGATCAGGAGATCAACAAGGCTAAGGAAGTTCTTGCATATGAGATAACAAAGATCGTTCACGGTCAGGAAGAGGCTGATAAGGCACTTGCTGCTGCAAGAGATGTATTCGCAGGCGGTGGAAAAAATGCTAACATGCCTACAACTACATACTCAAAAGATGAGCTTGATGCGGGCAAAGACCTTATAACAATCCTTGTTGATACAGGCATTGTAAAGACACGTTCAGATGGACGCAGACAGATCGAGCAGGGCGGTGTATCTGTTAACGGAGAAAAGGTTACTGATGTTAAGAGAGTATTTACATCCGCAGATCTTGATGCAGAGGGTGCTCTTGTAATCCAGAAGGGTAAAAAGGTTTTCCATCAGGTAAAAATAGGATAAAGATAAAATGAATAAAGATCCTTTATATAAAAGCTTTTTTCATGCGTATGCAGGAATTTTTGCCTGTATAAAGAATGAACGAAATATGCGGATCCACTGCTCTTTTATGATTGCAGTGATAATGGCAGGAATTTTTTTTGAAATCAGCGTTCTTGAATGGGTCATCTGTTTTATGCTTTTTGCAATGGTAGAAAGCCTTGAACTGGTGAATACAGCTATAGAAGCAACTGTTGATCTTGTGACAGAGGACAGGAAACCGCTTGCAAAGCTTGCAAAGGATGCAGCTGCCGGAGCCGTGCTTATCGCGGCCATGGCTGCTGCAGTGATAGGACTTATTATATTTATCCCCAAGGGGATGGCTTATTTAAATTTATAGGGAATTAATTTAAGAGAAATCCGCATAAAGCTGGGAGAGTCATAAGACGGTAATGTTTAAGAATTTAAGAATGGAAAGGCGTGGCTTTGGTCACGCCTTTTCTTGTGCTTAGAGCTCATTCAGAGGGATGAATCCCAATCCGTCATACTGGATATGGATGTTCTGTCTGCGTTTACCGCTTGTACCGGTTCTTTAAGTAAGAGGTAGAACAAGGTCAGCCACGATTTGTTTGAAGATCTGGGAATCTAAAGAGTATCATCCGGGCCGTTAAGCATCAGATACCCGCTTTCATTATGTTGTCTGTTTCTATTTTGCATCTTGTCCACCTCCTTTCTTAAGCGGGATCCATTCCTCCCATTTATATGCGACACGAAAATAGGTGAAATGTTCCATGTGTTCCAATAAATATTAAATATTTTTTTGATTATAGTTTGTGGCTAATTTTTCAGACATCCAATAGGAATAACATATACGCCGTCTTCACGCTTATAACCATATTCAGTCGTGGTTATGACAAGCTTAAGATCCGGCAGTCTTAACGGGATCTGTTCTTACTTTCTTTTTGAATAGTTTTCATTTGGCTTTTGGTGATGAATTCATAGTCAGTTCTGAAACCACATGCATCGTGAAGATCATCTGTTAACTTGGTTCTTTTATAAGTTGGAATGAATCCCTGCTCTTTAAGATTTACAAAATTCATTTTTCTTAGTGTAGTTAGTATTTCGTAACATGTATAATCGGAACCTACGGCTTTTTCTAAATATCTATAAACTATCAGGGATAAAAAGCAGGATAGAAAATGTGCTTTTATTCTTGTTTCCAATTTCAGATATACAGGTCTGGCTTCAAAATCTGTTTTCATTATCCTGAAGCATTCTTCGATTTCCCAGCGCCCTTCACTGACCTTTAAGATATCCTCAACAGGATCGTCCAATAAATCTGTGGATACTGCATATAATCCATCATAAAGTGCTTCCTGCTCAATCTTATCCTTATCTAAATAATTCTTTACTGTAGCTTTTTCACCATCTTCTGTAACAGCTATTTTTCCAATGAAACGTCCTGGATCATTAGGGTTTCTTCTTCCTCTTTTTGCGGCTCCTGAATCAATAAGTTTCTGAGCACGTTCTACCTGGGCATCACGGATAGCTTTCTGATATCTGGCAAATTTAGGAGAGTATGTAATGATCAGTCTCTGGTGTATTTGCTTAGGAGTGTAGGGCTCTTCTTTATAATACAGACCGGAGTCATCATCAGACAGCTTTGTTATATCTACCGGCTTATCATCGGATACTCTTTTGAAACCATTTTTATCGAGTGCCCATTCTTTGTCCTCGTTCTTCAGCTTTTTTATTGACTGGGTAACGATAAATGTTCTTTCGCCCATATGATTATAGTTTCTGATTTTTTCAGAACCAAGACCGGCATCACTACAATATATAAATTTCTGGCATCCGAACTCTGAAAGTACTTTTTCTTCGAGTGGCTTTAGTGAAGTCTGCTCATTAGCATTGCCCGGAAAAAGTGAAAAAGCTAGCGGAATGCCGTCGCCATCCATAAACATGCCCATTTGAATGATTGGATTTGGACGGTGTTCTTTGCTTTTGCCGTATTTTTTATCTCCGTTTTCCTCTTCAATTTCAAAGTAGTAATTAGTGCAGTCGTAGAAAAGAATCTTATCGTTTCTCTTTCCAATCAGATGGCTGTTCTTATAGACTTCAGACTGTATAAAATCGCATTCGTTTCCGAGAACATCCAGTGAACGATAAATATCATGAAGTTTATAAGATGGCTTTTCAAGAAATTCAGATGCCACCTTATACGATGATTTTTTACTGCATGGCTCAAGTACCCTGGTAAAAATAATATCGGAGAGAATGGAGTTTATATCGTATTGGAATTTATATTTATCCCTGAGTTTTCTACAGGTTTTATCCAAGCAGAGAGAATAATAAATGTGTTGAAGAAAAAGATATCCTCCCCGATAAAATACCTGCTGATCATAATCAATTTGCCTGTCGGCGCGGAAAGTAATCTGAACGGATTTAGCTTTCTGTTCGTCCTTGTAATTCTCTGTTTCTATTCGGGCCTGTTCTTTGGCCCAAGCCATAACATCATCACGTGTTGGACCATGATCAACCAATAATTCTTTTAAAGTACCTAATTTTCTTACGATGGTGGATGTACTGACACCTTTATCGTTTATATACCCTTTCGATATGTAAAATGATTCGGCATTTTTGGATTTTGAAGTGATTACTCGCATGATACCCTCCTCTAACACCTTATTACACCATACATTGCGATACATTACAATATAATAAAGCAATAAATTTGACATGAAAAATGCAGACCACAAGTGGCCTGCAAGGTATTTTTTTGTTATTCAACTGTTAAACTCCCGGGAGAAGGCGCAGCAAAGTATAAAGTAAAACTTAAAATTTAGTAATATTTGTTAACCTCTCTTTCAAAAACGTTACTGTTCACACGCTTTCAGCGTGCTCCAGTAACGGGTTTTGCCATTTAAAATTGCCTACGGCAATGGGCAAAACCCAGTGTTCAGTCAAAGTTTTTGTGGCATAACTGCGCAGCGGAGTGCGCAGTTTGCCTGTGAACAGTAACTCAAAAACCTCCGGAGATATTCCCCGGAGGTTTTCGATTGCCATAAAGTTATCGAATCATGCTATAATATGGTGTTGGAGTCAAAAGCGATGGCAGCACTTCACACTCATATTGGGGCGGGTCACAAAGTCATTTATCCACCAGCAAGCAAGCTTGCCGTGAATAATGACTTTTTACCCTGACATCATAATATAGTTATTGTTGGGTGTATAAAAGTATTTGGAGGACTTTTTATGCAAAAAACTGTAGGACTTGGAATACAGGATTTTGAGAAAGTACCATAGCCTGTATAATGTATGTATCAATTCACGATAAGGGAGAGGACGACATGAAAGAAACTACAATTTTTCATGGCAGTAATGTAGAAGTGGCACATCCCCGTATTATTCAGAATGGATTTTACAAAGATTTTGGCTACGGATTTTACTGTACAAATATTGAGAAGCAGGCTAAGCGCTGGGCGCTTACAAGAAGGGGGGATTCAGTAGTTAATAAGTACAAGTATACAGAAAATGAAAATCTGAAGATCAAGTCTTTTTCAGAGATGACAGATGAGTGGGTAGACTTTGTGGCAGAATGTAGAAGAGGAAAACTGCATGAATATGATATTGTAGAAGGTCCTATGGCGGATGATCAAATTTGGAATTTTGTTGAAGGGTTCTTGGAAGGAAAAATTACCAGGCAGGCTTTTTGGGAATTGGTAAAATTCAATCATCCGACACACCAGGTAGTTTTCTGCACTGATGAAGCACTGCAAACTCTTGAGTTCGAAGGGGGCTACAAGCTATGAAGAACAAATATTTCCCGGATGAAGAGATAGAAGTAAACGACCTGTATTTTGTTTGCTATATGATTGAGCGTGTTGCTCGTCATATACACCAGAAAAACAAATATGTTGTCAACACGATAGGTAAAGATGGATTATACCATTTAATAAGCGTGGCTAATGTTTTACATTCTGAAAATCCTACTAAAGTTGAGGATGATTGGATAAATGATTATGGACTGAAAGAAAGTGATTTTGATATAACTGATGTTGATAAGGAGCTGGCTGAAAAAATACCTACGCCACTTGAAATGGGTGAAGTATATCAGCGTCTTATCAACGATACTCTTGACTCAAAGGAAGATTACGTAGATGGGATCATACGTGTTTACAATAATGAAATCTGTGATGTAATTGATAACTATAATTGCAGTGCTTTTTATGAGCCTTCCTATGTTATCGCCAGGGCATATCAGTCAGGTGGATTTTAATGCGGTGAGGCAAAAATCAATGACGTTTGCTGTATTTTGCGTTTTATAAAATACAAATATTTACTTCAATTTTTTGAATAATTTTCCGATATACTATAATGTCAGGGGATTGTGGGAGCACGAAGTGCGGAACAATCCATGACATCACTTTTGACTAGAACATCATACTATTTGAGCGGTTAGTGTCAATACAGGGGCAAAAAATATCGGAAAGGGCTTGACAGTATGGACATAGCAAGCTACACTTTTAACGCAACGCAACGCAACGCAACGCAACGCAACGGATAGTTGCGAGCTTTTTGATGGAAAAACAGAATTTATATCTGGTGGATAACGCCATAAGAAATGGTGAGTGAAGACTCACTCTTTCTTATGGCGTTTTTGTATTCTGTCAGACATGGAAGAAAGTAAAAGGAGGTTAGGTGTTTTATGAAAGACAAAAAGAAACTATGGAAAAAGATGATGGGGACGATGCTGGTATTTTTCCTGATAGTGGGGCTAATGCCGGGAACGTTGATGACGGCTATGGCTACTGAGCATAGCGGATCAGTAGCTTTTAGCAGCTTGCAGGTGGGAGATACACTTGTAAATGGGGCTGTTATATCTGGAGTTAAATTTAGTGCGTATAACTTCTATCTGACTGGAGGCACTTACAAACAGAATGGTGAAGTTAGTGAATGGATGACGAACATACAGTTATCTAATGCTAATGGTTCACTTGACCCACTAACGGTTTCGATAGGGACTGATGGTGTTTTAACTGGAGATGGCGGAACATATTATCCTTATGAAGGTACTTGCTGGTTTGTTTCTCAAAAAGATCAAGTGTCTGGAGGATATGTGATAACTTTAAGAGGTGCTCCTGAACACACTCATTCATTTGACTATTCTGCAACAGGAGCAACCATTACTGCAACATGTAATGCAGATGGATGTCCACTTGATAAAGGAAAGGCAAGTATTACAATAGTTAAACCGTCAAAGGAAAAATATAGAGATACTAATAGTGAACTTGCGACAATAGACGGCGATACAAATGTACTGGGAAAACCGACTATAGTTTACAAACAAGGAACAAATGCACTTGGTTCAGCTCCTACAGAGCCCGGAACTTACACTGCAAACATAACGCTTGGAGGAAAAACTGCAACTGTAGAATATACGATAGCTAAGGGAGATGATCCTGATTATTCTGATCCATCGGGAACGCTGACAGGAAAATACGGAAATACCCTTTCTGACGTAGAACTGCCTGCAAAGTGGTCATGGAAGGACTCTTCCACAAAGATAACTGCAACCGGAGAGCAGAGCTATACTGCAATATATACTCCTGAAAATACCGTTCTTTATGCAACAGTAGAAAAGGCACTTCCGGTAAAGGTCGATAGGGGAGATAATCCGGCAGAGGTATTAACTGCAGCAGTGGTTACCAAAGGTGGTCATACTGTAGACTTATCAGAAAATGTTGACAGGAAAGATGTTCGGGGAGAAGTCAGCTATTCAATTAGCAGTACAGGAAATCTTGGCTGTTCAGTGAATCCGGAAACCGGTGTGTTTACGTCGGGAGATGAACCAGGTAAAGTTGAGGTTAAGGTTAGCATTAGTGGCGATGAACATTACTATTCAACTGAAAAATATATTACAGTTCAAATTACAGATAAGGAAATCCAGACACTGGAATTTGAATCTGACAGTGTAAAGAAGACTTATGGTGACGAAGATTTCAGCAACGCTTTAAGCGGAGCAAAGACAGATGTTAGCTATTTGGTTACCGGAGGTAAAGATGTAGCTGATGTTGACAACAATGGAAAAGTTACGATCAAAAAAATCGGTGAAGCTGTAATTACGGCAAATGCTGCAGAAACGGATGATTATATCGGAGCAAGTACGAGCTATATTCTTGAAGTTGGAAGAAAGAGCATTACAGTAAAAGCAGATGACATAGAGACCACGATAGGAGAAGCTGAACCCGAGCTTACAGCCACGGTAACGGGACTTGTCGGAACTGATACGGTAGAATATGAAATAGAGCGTGAAAGCGGAAATTCATTAGGAAAATATACTATCACACCTTACGGAGATAAAGAGCAGGGAAATTATGCAGTTTCTTATGAAACAGGAATCCTGACGATCAAAGAAGGTGAGAAGTATATAAGAACGCCTATTATAAAGACTATTTCATCTGACATGATCGCAGTGGAAACAGTTGAAGGTTATGTATATGGAATAAGTGCAGATGATGATTATCCGGAAGAATGGACTTCTGAAGGAGAATTTACCGATCTTGAAGAAAATACACAGTATACCGTATATATGAAGCTTGATGGTGAGGAAGACGATAAAGCGACCAGTACAAAGGTTACAACTAATGAAAGAGGTAAGGAAACAAGTATTACCGAGGAACATGAAGCCATTGGTGACGGATTTGTCAGAACCGAGACGAGAATAAATAAAGATGCTCCTGTAGGAAAAATTGAAAATCTTACACCATCAATGATAAGCAGTTTCTTTGGTGAAGATTCCGAAGAGATAAATAAAGTTAAAAACGGTTCAACACTCCTCGTATTCTTAAAAGTTGTAAATGCCGATGATTCCACACCTGAAGACGATAAAAAGAAAATTGAAGACATGGCAAAGGAACAGTCGGATGCGCAGGTAGCACAGTTTATCGATCTGTCACTTTACAAGCAGATAGATAATGAAGAACCGTCACCGATCACCAATCTGAATAATAATAATATTCTTGTAAGGATAAGCATACCTGAAAATTTGAGGATTGCTTCAAATTCAGAAGAATTGACAGAGTCTGATGAAGATCCTCTCGATGAGGCAGTAAGAACTTTCTATATTGCAAGAGTACATGAAGGTGAAGCTGATATACTTGATACGACAACCGATGGTGATGACATCATTTTTGAAACAGACAGATTTTCGACTTATGCATTGCTCTACAGTGATTCTGCAGTAAATCCTGACCCTGAACCGACACCTGAACCGGGGGCAGAAAGTGTTCAGTCTGCAAATGAGCGGATCATGGTTGTTAAGAATAAGTCCGATATTTCACGCCTGTTCAGCAAATATGGTGAGACCGGATACAAATATAAGTTCAAGGTCGAAAATAAGGCTCAGAGACAGGTGATGAATGTAAGCAAGAAGGGAAGAGTTAAGGTCAAGAAAGTTGGAACAGCAACCATTGCACTTTTCAGAAAAGTTAAGGGCGGAAGCTGGTCGAAGATAGAAGAGCAGACCTTGACGGCTGAGAAACCTAACCTTCCAAAGAAGGTTACAAGCCTGAAAGTGGGTGATAAAGTCTACGCAACAAGCTTTATCACAAATACAATGATAAGCAGCCCGACATCCTATGTATCGTCAAAGCCTGAAGTTGCAAGCATAGACAGCACAGGACTGATAACAGTTCATAAGAGCGGTAAAGCAAAGATAAGTATAATCTACGGCAGCGGCAAAGGCGCAGCAAAGTATAAAGTAAAGCTTAAAATTCAATAATATTTGTTAACCTCTCATTCGAAAACCTCCGGGGAATATCTCCGGAGGTTTTCGAATGATGGGGGATTTTAAGTTTTTATATTTGTACAATAAGCTTAAATCACTGATTTTTAAATTTTTTCGGTCATATTTTATGTATTTAGACAGCTGATTTGACTTTTAAATTAGATTTGCTATAATGAACTCAGGCAATGAGACATGATGATTGGCACAACAACAAAAGCCCTAGGGAGTGCGAGTCCCTGGGGCTTTTTATTCCGTTTTTGCAAAGGTGGCTTAATCCTTAGGCTCGTTGCCTTTTTTATCTCTGTCGAGCCATTTGCAGATATATTAGGCGGCTATACTTGCCATAACAGAGACCATAAACGACATGATGATCTGCACAACTTCACCCCCTTCCCGTGCCCGTGTAGGGAGTGGCAACTTCTGTATTATATAAAATCCCCATTATTTATACAAGAATAACTTTTTTTCCTAAACTGTTGAGATAATTTTATTTTTTCTGTATGATTCAAATCATAAGGGAATTATCTATTTTTACGGTTGTCTCAAATACGACCCTCCAAATTTGGTACCATTGGTGACAGGCAGCAATGTGGTCAACATTACGTCAACTTAAGACAATTACAGCAACGATTATACTGATACAACCTATATTACATACCATAATTCTCATTTGCAATGAGCAATTGTGACTATCGTCATTCCAATAATGATACAAAAGGGTGCACTTAATAAGCCTCTGTCAAAGGGGCTGAAATGTTTTTTGATTAGGCAGATTCTCAGACCGTAACTTTACTGTTCCTAAAGTGCTTGCGTTGCCTTTCAATTCTCATCGAAATTGCTTTTTGAATTTGGGAGCTGAAGCTTTGATCCATCTATGGCAAATACATGATAGCCATGCCAGGTTTTTCTTTTACCTATGTTTTTATAAAAGATATCAACTGAAAGATTGAAGAGTTCCTGAAATAAAGATGGAAGAATGCCGCTTCTTGCTTTTGATACAGCCTGCTTTGATACAGAAGGGAATGCATCTTTGCCAAGATCATCGAGAATAGTGGCAAGGTTCTGGAACATAGATGCTTTTGAGGAATAAAGAAGATACATTACAACTTGCTTGAACGAAAGCTTGCGCTTTTTGATAAAATGATTGTGAGATCGATGTGCCTCGAGACAATCGGGTGAATCAATGTAGCTTGTGATGGAGCGGATACATCACTCAGGCTTTGGGGAAATGGTAAAAGAAAAGCGCCTAAAACAGGCGCTGAGGGTGCGAAACGATATAGGATAAGAAATCAGAAGTGGTATTCGGGACGGTAAAACGTCCAGTGGACGTTTTACGGGCACGTTTTGACGCACCTTGTGCGTCAGTGCCCCGAGCGAGGTTGCAGGTTCAAATCCTGTCGCTTCGATCATCACAAAAAAGATACCGGATGGTATCTTTTTTATTTTAACATCTGCATTTAAGCTAAACCTCTGAGGCATGAACGCTGCTCTGCGGGCGGGATGGTGTATGTCACCAATATCACATTTTATGTCATGAACAGTATATTTGTTATATCTGGCTGTCAACAGTACTTCCCTTTACATCATTTGAAAGAAGGCTCAACTTATTGAGGATATTCGTAATTTCAGAATTAACAGCATCCTGTGTATCCTCCATGGATGCACCCTCGGAAATAATAGTTTTCCCGACATCCTCTGCTCCCATTCTTTCAGCTTCAGCACGTTCTCTTCTTGCAATGGCTCGTTTGATATCAGCGCTGGTCCTCTGGCTCTCTGCAGCGTGTTCTTTAATGTTCTCAACCATTTCCTGCTGCATGGCTTCTTTTTCGAGTTTATTTGCTTCTTCCTTCTTCTCTTCTTTCTTCTTTTCGACAGCTTCTTTTGCCGCTTCTTCACGCTCCTTCTGCTCTTCATTGATATGTTCTACTGCTTCCTGTGTCAAAAGAGCTATCGTTTCTTTGCCCGCTGCATCCATGATCTCCTCTGCTGCATCCTGGGCCTTCAGCATGTCCTGTGACTTGGCACGTTCTCTTTTCATATCTGCATAGCCCTGGGTATTCCCCATCAGCTGAGCTTTTGCCCTGTCTATACCAAGGGAATTCTGCTGGTTCTTTGCAACAAAGTATAATGCCTGCTGCTGATACTCTGACATTTTACTTTTTTCTTCATCAGATAAACCATCTTTGGAATTGTTCATCTTAAATGCAAGTTTTGAAAGCACTTTATTCTCTTCACTGTCCGGATCGATTCCATATGCTTCCTGGAGCTCTTTTAGCCTGGCATCATTTTCTCTCGTTTCAGCGCTCTTCACATTGATCTCGTCCTGCAGACGCTTTATCTCATCCCTGATCCCCTGCATCTGCGCATCCAGTTTCTTTTCCTTGCCAAAAGCATCGGACACAACTTTAAGAGCCTGCTTTTTTGCAAGACGCTGTCTCTGAGCTATCAGGCTGTCTCCTGCGAGATCTGCTCCTGATATCGTTACGCTGTTTTTATTGTTCGTATGTGATTTTGACGTAGATTTTACGCCGTTCCGATCGTGTATAAAGTTATGCTGCACATCCATGTTCTGCTGTATCTTCATGAAACACCTCCCTGTGTTGTCAAGAAAAGCAAAGTTACAGTTTTCATATTTTATATCGGATCTTAGAGTATAAAAACTGATAGTGCTTCGCCTTAAAAATATATAAAATAAATTTATACTTCAATATCCATCGTCCCACCTATATCAGACTGCTGTACTTCCTGTGCTGTCATAACCGGCATATCCATTCCTCCGCCAAGAGAAAGCGATACTCCGCTATCATAAGATCCTGAAAAGTTTGCCTTTCCGGCATTTTCTCTTTCCGATTGCAATCTGTCAAACAAGGCTCTTAGATATTTTAGATCTGCCCTAAGAATATCCATTGCCTCCTCAGATCTGTGTTTCACTTTAAGCTGCTCAAGGTCTTCCGGAGTCATTGTTCCGGAAAGAGCCTCCGCCATTTCATCAAGCTCTTCATCAAATTCCACCGTTTCTTCTGCTATTTCCATCATTTCATCAGCGCTCATCTCCAGTTTTTCCATGAGGGCTTTGAACTCTTCCTGCTCAAGTTCCTTTATTTCTTCCTCACCCTGAACTTCTTCTATGGACTCTTCCGTTGCTTCCGGGAGCATTTTCTCACCCTCCATGCTCCTTTTGGCAGTCTCTTCCATCTTGAGGTTCTTCTTTTTCTTATCACAGGCTCTCATGACCATTTCTGCGTGGAGAATTGCACGAAGAAGTTCCTCTTCATCAGCATCACCTTTTTTCAGCTGCTTCTTTAAGAAGCCTATCTTGGCTCTGATACTATTGGATACCTGCATTGCCTTGACAGAAGTCTTTGCCTGCAAAACCTGAGATGATACCTGCTTAAAGTTGTAAAGTGCCGGTTTCTTTTTCTTTCCACTTGCAGATGTCTTTCTTGGCCGTGAGACAGATATAGTCCCTACATGATTTCCATTCATATCGTAAAGCCTTTTGACCTTTCGTTCGATATTGCCTCTTATCTCGGTTTCCCAGCCAATCATATCCCCACCACCTTTCAGATCCATTTTCACAGTAGTGTCACAGCCACATGATCAACCTGTTCCAAAAGTCAATTCCACTATATTTTTCCGTCTTAATGACTCCATCATTTTCTGCTATTGTCTGAGCGCTTACCATTCCTATGTCGCTGCCACCTCCCATTCCCGGAAACTTGTAGTAACCTCCCACAGAAAAGTAAATGTCTTTTTCCTCATTCACGATCTCCGGGCATTGGCGTTTAAGTTCCGCGCAATCAATGTAAATAAACTTATCATCATAAGTAACAATGGATTCATCACGATCATATGCGAGCATTTCCATTGTTTCTTCACTGTAAATTCCCGAAAGATCCATAGGATTATATCTGGCATAGGATATGGTTTTAATTCCCACTATCATTGTAATAACAAGAACTATGGAGAGCAGCGTTCCTATCATGATCAGATTATGATCATATTTTCTGTGCTGCATTACTCTTTCTAATCTCTTCCTGAGAACCATATAGTTATCATCCCGGAAAAAGGGTAAACCGCTTCCGGTGCCGGATATTCCCCTTATTCCTGATAGTCGTTTAACATTATCCAAAAGTATCTCGCCGTATTGGACCGCTCCAATACCATTCCGCTGCATCGTTACGGCATCGCAGACATCTTCAAGATCTCTTTTCAGATATTTTTCACAGATATGCAGAAAGACATTAGGCCATAGCAGTATTCGGATGACTTCCCATAAAAGCTGGATCCACAGATGTCCCAGCATTATGTGTGTTTCTTCATGTTTTATTATCGTCTGGATCTGAGCATTCTCCAACCTGTCTGAAATAACTATGACCGGCTTGATACAACCTGTGCAGAAAGATGAAACGTCTTCATCAGTAACCTTTATCTTAAATCTTGAAATATCCTCCTTATAGTCATCCAGCCCCCGTACTGATCTGTGCAGTTTTCTTCTGCGAAGCATCAGCCAGACTGCAAGACAGATCACACCCAGCATATACATCAGGCAGATAATATGCCAGTTGCCACAGACTGCATACCACCAGTAAAATAACTTCACACCCGCTTCTGATTCCACGTAGAAGTGCAGTTTCCCACAAAACAAACATGGGATCATCAAAACCCATAAAGCAGCTTTCCCAAATATGGATCCCGAAAGCAGGGTACTCCTGAGCAGCATGATAATCCCTATCACGGTCACTGACATAAGCGCACAAAAACCAAGTATGGTCGCATAGTATACGCATACAAAACGTAAAAAATCATATAGGTCATGCAAAAACATTTGTAATGACATTCTTTGTCCTCCATATGCTCATCCGTGATCACCTATCTGATATCGCCAGCAGATTCCCGGTTTACTGTTTCTTAGATTTCTTTATAATAGCCTCAAGTTCAGCAATCTGTTCTTTGGTAAGTTTCTCATTCTCCAAAAAAGCAAATGCTGCTCCGGCTGTATTTCCTCCAAAATAGCTATCGGCAAAAGCCCTGCTCTTCTCACGCCTCAGTTCATCTCTGCCTTTAGTTGCAGTATAGTGATAGACCCTGCTGTCATGTTGATCTACTGTATATGAGAGAAGTCCTTTTTTACAAAGTCGATTGATAAGCACCCTTACCATCCTCTGAGTCATGCTGGAGGGCTTTGGAAGTCTCTCTGTTATCTCTGATGATGTAAGTTCGTGATCACAATTCCACAAAGTCTCCATGATAAGCCATTCGCTCTCACTCGGAAGCATCTCTTCTCCTGTCATATGAACCTCCCACTTTTTATAAACTCTCCTTAATAAACGTAAGTTTATATGTTGACATAGCCTGTTCTCTGTATGTGATAGAGTAACGGCTAAAGCCTAACTCTATCATCATCGGTTGCCGCATCTGTATGTCACATGCTGACGCATGTTCCGACAGCTGCTGGCTCCCCTGCCAGTGTCATTAAATTTTGCAATAGATTTTTGCCGCATAAACCGTCTTTTAAATGCGGTCAAAAATTGATTAAAAAAACCAACTTAATGACATTGCTCTGTTACTGTTCACTGGCAAACTGCGCACTCCGCTGCGCAGTTATGCCACAATAACTTTGACTGAACACTGGGTTTTGCCCATTGCCGTAGGCAATCTTAAATGGCAAAACCCGTTACTGGAGCACGCTGAAAGCGTGTGAACAGTAACATTGCTCTCTCCTACACTAAGAAAAGATATTGCAGGGAATGGATAAAAAATCCTTACACTTTTATTATCGGATAACAACTGTTAATTGTTAACAGCTGTTATTAATTTTTTTAAACTTTTTTGTATCAGACGCCTCTTATGGAATTGTTATAGTAAACGCAATAAATAATTGCGTTTACTATAAAGTGATTTTTTTGCCAATCCACCGCGACAGTGCTCATTTTGCGTTACTGTCTTATGAACACTGCTGTAAAAGCGGATTTCTTTTTTATATATCGAAAAAAGATACAATATTCCAAATGTCTTTGTGTTATACTGTTATTAAGTTAAAAACTGCGAATGAGCATATATCGCAGCAAGCTAAAGGAGGTATTTTGTATGGATCCTATTACTGAAGGTCTTAAGAAAATAATACTTGCCGGTATAGGCGCTGTAGCGATTACTGCGGATAAAACAACAGAAGTTGTTGATGAGCTTGTTAAGCGCGGAGAAATAACGGTAGAGCAGGGAAAAGCTCTTAATAATGAACTTAAGCATTCTGTAAAGAGTGCTGCGACAGCAGGGAAAAAAGATTTTGAGGGCTTTGTCGGAAATCTTTCAAAGGAAGATCTGGAAGCGCTCAAAAATGAGATAAGAAAAGCGGAAGAGGCAGAAACTGATGCAGAGAATAGTGCAGATGATGAAGAAACAGTTGATGATCTTGATGACGCAGATGATAATGATTTGTAAATTTCAGGCTTGAATGTTGACGGGTCGGATCAAATGATCCGATCTGTTTTTATATATGGGGAGAGAATCAGGGGAATGAAAAAAAATTCGCGTCTTAAAGAAATTAAAGATGTGATATTCAGGCATAAAATTACAAAAGGCATCAGTCCTGAAAAGTTAAGAGTTATATTAGAAGAACTTGGACCGACTTATATTAAACTTGGGCAGATAATGTCCCTTCATTCAGATATTTTATCGAAAGAATACTGTGATGAACTCGCAAAGCTTAACTCTGATGTGTGTCCTATGACTTTTGAAGAAGTTGAGGATGTGATCAACAGTTCATATTGTTGCGATTGGCATGAAATTTTTAAGAGTATAGAAAAAAAGCCCTTAGGAGCGGCATCTATAGCACAGGTACATAAAGCTCAAATGCCGGATGGAAGTCAGGTTATTATAAAAGTCCAAAGAAAGGGCGTTTATAGCATGATGGCCGGAGATATTGCACTTATGCGTAAGCTTGCAAAACTCATGCCTCCGGTTTCAGGCATTCGGAACATGATCGATCTGAATCAGGTCATAGATGAACTTTGGAGTGTATCGCAGGAAGAAATGAACTTCATGAAGGAAGCTTCAAACATGGAGGAGTTTGCCAGGTATAATCGCGATATAGCATATATTTATGTTCCTAAAATATATAAGGAGTATACAACGAATCATGTTCTTGTTATGGAATATGTTGACGGAGTTCCTATAAATGACCGAAGATCACTTTTAAGAGATGGATATGATCTGAACGAAATCGGTTCAAAACTTGTAAATAATTTCATAATGCAGATAATGGAGTACGGTTTTTTTCATGCTGATCCGCATCCGGGCAATGTTAAAGTCAGAGATGGCAAAATTGTATGGCTTGATATGGGGATGATGGGCAGGCTCAGTGATAAGGACAGACAGATCATGAATCGCGGAGTAATGGGAATTGCTCTTAATGATATCAGAATGGTTGAAAATGCAATACTTGATATTGGAAATATCTGGGGAAAAACTGACAGGGAGCAGCTTTATGAAGACTTAAAAAAATACCTTGATCAATATGGGAATACATCGATGGGGAGTGTTGATCTGGCAGCTGCTTTTTCTGAACTTATGGATATCATGAAAAGAAATAAGATCGGAATTCCAAGGGGTATGACAATGCTTGCCCGTGGGCTTGCACATATCGAAGGTATTCTTTCGGATATCAGTCCTGAGATTAATATGGTTGATATTGCTGCGGCAAGAATGACGGAAGAAAAATTTAAGAATCTGGATTTTAAGAAAGAGATCCGTGATAATCTTGGAATGCTTGTAAGGTCAGTTTATAAAGGTGTTGAAATGCCGTCCCTTCTGTCCCAGGCACTCAGAGATTACATGTCGGGACAGGCACAGGTTAAGCTTAAGCTTGAATCGACCGATAGATTTAATATAGTGATCTATCAGGCTGTCAGGAATCTGGTGATCGGACTCTGGGTTATGGCATTGATGATCGCTTCAAGTATAGTATGTCTGACTGATATGAAGCCAAAACTTTTCGGCATTCCTGCTATTGGAGCAGTTGGATATCTGATGGCTTTTGTTATAGTATTTTTTGTGATTGTACGATTTATATATCGAAAACTTAAAAATTCCTGAATATTCAGTATTTATATGTTAAGCAACTGTTTTAATCTAACTTTGCGAAACGGAGTGACAAAATTTTATGAGTTTGACATTTGACTGGGATAATGAAATGTCTGTTTCAATAGCTGAAATAGACGAGCATCATAAGGAGTTTCTGGATCTTGGAAAAAGAGCTGAAGAGCTTATGAAAATAAAAAATCTGAGCCTTGGTGATATAATCGTGCTTCATAGCTTGCTTGTAAATTATCTTGACAGGCACGTTGCTTTAGAAGAAAAAGTTATGGAGGAGATTCATTATAAACGCATAACACCTCATAAAGAAGCTCACAGGGAACTTGTTACAAAGATAAAAAGTCTTAAACTTGAAGAGTATACAGAAGATCCGATAACGCCTGTTATAGAAATACAGAGCTTTATCCGTGATGTGCTTTGGAATCACATTTATGAAAACGATAAGGATCTGGGAAGAGAGTACAGACGATACCAGAAACTTTTCAAGCATATGGAGGAATCCAAGAAGAAGGAAAGAGAAGAGAACGAAAAGAAATTTGGAATCCTTATTAAAGAAGATAATATGACAATGGCTTATCTTATGTGGGATCAGACATATCGTGGAAATACTATTCTTGTTAATAAAGAAAAGAATAAGAATTATCTTAAACTGTCAATACTGGAAAGAAATACTTTTGACAGTGATCTCATGAGTCTTGCCAAGGCAGTTCAGAAAGTATTTAATCCGGATGATATCCAGCTTTTGATGATGAAGGATGTTGATGAACAGCTCTGTATACATCTGGTTCCAAAATATAAGTCAGATGAGAATTATGGAAAAATATATAAGGTTCATGAAGATTTTAAGCACTGGCCAATGGAAGAATATCAAAAATATGCGGCAGAGATCGCAGCAAATATGAAATAAAAAACCCGCAGAAATGCGGGTTTTAACTTTTAAACTAGTTTTTCATTGCGGCACAGTCTGCCGTAGATATAAGGTAACCGCCTTCAGGAACTGACAGATTTCCAACATGAGGATTAATTTTGCTTTCACTGTCACTGGATAATCTGATGGAACCTACAGAATTGCCGGAAGCATCAAATGCCGTTACAGTACAGTCTGATTTTGCCATTGATATGGTATAATCACCTGCTTCAACAAATATATTCATATTTGCTTTAAGTTTATAATAAGTAACGCCATCGCCTTCGGAGCTTTGATCGTTAAGGTTATCTATAGGATCAACTTCTGGTTGAGTCAGATTTTCTGAAACATGGGCTGATTGTGATAAAATCTCACCAAGCTTATCATTATCAGCCATGGCACTTCTGCCTTTGCTGCAGCCCGTCATGGAGATGAGGATTATTGACAAAGAGAATGAAATTAATAAAAATTTACGCATAGGGAATCCTCCTTATGAATACATTATACAGCAAATGCTGGATTTGTGCATCGAATAGAGCTAAGTTCTTGAAATAGTGCAACAATTGTATAATTTTTTTACGAATGAACGTTCGAGAAGTTCTTTACAATTAGTTGGAAAATGTGTTAAACTGAGCAATAGTGTTTAGTTAATTATTGGAGGTTAGAGAGATGGCAGACGAGACAGTTTATGATGCCGGCAGTATACAGGTACTTGAAGGACTTGAACCGGTAAGGCTTCGTCCCGGAATGTATATAGGAAGTACAGGTTCAAAGGGTCTTAATCATTTGATCTATGAGTTGATGGACAACTCAGTCGATGAGCATCTGGCGGGCTTTTGCAATAATATATGGGTAACTTTGGAGGCAGATGGTTCAGCCACAGTGGAGGATGACGGACGTGGAATCCCTGTTGGAATGCATGAAAAGGGAGTTTCTGCGGAACGAGTAGTTTTCACTACACTTCATGCAGGAGGAAAATTCGATTCATCGATATATAAAACCTCCGGTGGTCTTCATGGTGTTGGTTCGTCGGTAGTTAATGCACTTTCAGACTGGCTTGATATACTTGTAAGCCGTGATGGTGTTATTTCTCATGACCACTATGAAAAAGGACGTCCCACGCTTGACCTTGTGAACGGACTTTTGCCTACCATGGGTAAGACAAAGAAAACAGGTACAAAGATCAACTTTAAACCTGATGAGACGATATTTGATACGGTACGTTTTAAATCCGAGGAGATCAAGAGTCGTCTCCATGAGACAGCATATCTTAATCCCGGACTTACGATTTATTTCAGAGATTTTAGAAATGACCTTTATGAAGAGGAAGCTTTTCACGAAGAAGATGGTATTACCGGCTTTGTGCGTGATATGAACCTTTCAAAAGAGACACTCACACCTGTAATTTATTTTAAGGGTGAGTCTGAAGGAATAGAGGTCGAGTGTGCATTTCAGTATGTAAATGAATTTCACGAGGATATTCTCGGCTTTTGCAATAATATTTATAATGCTGAAGGTGGTATGCATATCACGGGATTTAAGACTACGTTCACACAGGTTATGAACAGCTATGCGAGAACTATCGGAATCCTTAAGGAAAAAGATTCTAATTTTAACGGTGCCGATATCAGAAACGGTATGACAGGCATCATATCAATAAAGCATCCTGATCCAAGATTTGAAGGTCAGACAAAGACCAAGCTTGATAATCAGGACGCACAGAGGGCTGTAGGTAAGGTTACAAGTGATGAAATACAGCTTTATTTTGATAGAAATCTGGATACACTTAAGTCTATTTTATCTTCTGCGGAGAAGGCAGCAAAGATCAGAAAGACTGAAGAAAAGGCAAAAACGAACCTTATCACTAAACAGAAGTTTTCATTTGATTCTAATGGCAAACTTGCGAACTGCGTTTCTAAAGATGCAAAACAGTGTGAGATATTTATAGTCGAGGGAGATTCTGCCGGCGGTTCTGCAAAAACAGCCAGAAACCGCATGTATCAGGCAATCTTACCTATCAGAGGTAAGATACTTAATGTTGAAAAGGCTTCTATTGACAAGATCCTTGCCAATGCAGAGATCAAGACAATGATAAATGCCTTTGGATGCGGCTTTTCAGAAGGATATGGTCAGGATTTTGATATAAGCAAATTAAGATATGACAAAATAATCATAATGGCCGATGCCGACGTTGATGGAGCGCATATTGCAACTTTACTCCTGACCCTTTTCTACAGGTTTATGCCGCAGCTTATCTTTGAGGGACATGTTTATATTGCGATGCCTCCTCTTTACAAGGCACAGCCGTCAAGAGGCAAGGAAGAGTATCTGTATGATGATAAGGCTCTTGCAAAATATCGTGAAAAGCACAAAGGACCCTTCACCCTTCAGAGATATAAGGGACTTGGAGAGATGGATGCAGAACAGCTTTGGGAAACGACTCTTGATCCGGAAAGACGCCGCATGAGACAGGTATCAATAGATGATGCACGTCTTGCTTCAAGTACCACGGAGCTCCTTATGGGAAATGATGTTCCGCCCAGAAGAGCTTTTATATATGATCATGCAAGAGAAGCGGAACTCGATATCTAATAATGATTGGCAAAGAGGAAATATAAATGGAAACCAGAGAAGAAAATCTGATAAGCTCGGAATATTCCGAGATAATGCAGCAAAATTATATAGATTATGCGATGTCCGTTATTGTTGCTAGAGCACTTCCGGATATCAGAGACGGACTTAAGCCGGTTCAGAGACGTACTCTTTATGATATGAGCGAGCTTGGCATAAGGCATGACAGACCCTACAGAAAATCTGCCCGTATTGTTGGTGATACCATGGGTAAGTATCATCCGCATGGAGATAGTTCCATCTATGACTCTCTTGTTGTGATGGCACAGGGATTTAAGAAGGAACTTCCTTTGGTAGACGGACACGGAAATTTCGGGTCGATAGAAGGCGATGGTGCCGCAGCAATGCGATATACAGAGGCCAGACTTGAAAAGGTTACTGAGGAAGCTTTTCTTGCTGATCTCGATAAAAACACTGTTAATTTTGTTCCGAATTTTGATGAAACCGAAAAAGAACCTGAAGTTCTGCCTGTAAAGATACCTAATTTCCTTATAAACGGTTCAGAAGGTATTGCAGTTGGTATGGCCACATCCACACCCCCTCATAACCTTGCAGAGGTTATAGATGCAGAGAAGGCATATATAAAAAATCATGACATAACGACAGCACAGCTTATGGATTATATGCCGGGACCGGATTTTCCTACGGGCGGAATTGTTGTTAATAAAGATGATCTTTATGATATATATGAGAGCGGCAGCGGTAAGATAAGGATCAGAGGTAAGGTTGAGGTTGAACCTGCCAAAAACGGAAAGAAAAATCTTATAGTTACGGAAATTCCCTATACTATGATAGGTGCGGGAATCGCTAAGTTTATGTCTGATGTCGCACAGCTGGTTGAGACGCGTAAGACAAATGATATAGTGGATATCTCCAATCAGTCTGACAAATCCGGAATGAGGATCGTTATCGAGCTTAAGAAAGACGCTGATGCCGAGAATATTAAGAATCTGCTTTTCAAAAAGACAAAGCTTGAAGATACATTTGGTGTAAACATGCTCGCGGTGTCAAACGGAAGACCTGAGACTATGGGATTAAAGCAGATACTTGCATCACATGTAGGATTTCTTTATGAAGTTAATACCAGAAAGTATACGTCACTTCTTCAGAAGGAACAGGAAAGAAGCGAGATACAGGAAGGACTCATAAGGGCTGTTGACTGTATTGATACGATCATTGCGATCTTAAGAGGATCCAAGAAAAGAGAGCAGGCACTTAACTGTCTGATGACAGGCAACACAGAGGGTATTAATTTTAAGGACAAGTCTGTTGAAAAGGATGCAGCATCGCTTAAGTTTACGGAAAGACAGGCAAATGCGATCCTCGATATGCGCCTGTATAAGCTTATTGGATTGGAAATCGATGCCTTAAATGAGGAGCATGAGGAAACCCTTAAAAAAATCGCTGAATATCAGGATCTTCTTAGTAATCCTTCTTCGATGAATAAGGCTATAATCAAGGATCTTGATAAATATAAAAAAGAATATGGCAGTGAAAGAAGAACACAGATAGAGAATGCCAAGAAGATTGAATTCGAGGAAAAACCGGTAGAAGAAGTCGATCTTGTATTTTTAATGGACAGATTTGGATATGCAAAGACTGTTGACCTTCCTACATTTGAACGAAACAAAGAAGCAGCATTAGCTGAGTTCAGTAATTCGTTTGTTGTGAAAAATACAGGTAAAGTATGTCTTTTTACTTCGGAAGGAATAATGCATTCGATAAAGGTTTCAGATCTGCCGCTGACAAAGTTCCGCGATAAGGGAATACCGATCGATAATGTAAGTAATTATGACAGTTCGAAGGAAAATTATATTTATGTGGATTCGCTTGAGAATATAGTGAAATCCAGACTGCTTTTTGTAACAAAGAAAGCAATGGCAAAAATTGTGGATGGTAAGGAATTTGATGTTTCAAAGAAATCAACGGCGGCTACCAAGCTTGCTGATGAAGACAAACTTATGTCAGTGATGCCGGTGGGTGACTTTGAAAGACAGGTTCTTCTGCAAACAGCGGATGGGTATCTACTTCGTTTTTCGATAGATGAGATTCCTGAAAAGAAAAAGGCTGCTATAGGTGTAAGGGCAATGAAACTTTCGGATAAAGATTGTATTGATAATGTTTATCTTATGAATTTTGCAGATGAGCGGACATTCAGTTATAAGGGAAAAGAAATAGCTCTTACCAGTGTTAAACTCACGGGTCGCGATGTAAAAGGTACAAAAATACGAACATAATGTTGACGCTGTGAGTACATGAATGTAAAATATTAAATAGAGTAAAATGAAAGGAAAGCAATATAGATGAGAGTTATTGCCGGAAGTGCAAGAAGACTTTTACTTAAAACACTTGACGGAACTGATACAAGACCAACTCAGGATATTATAAAGGAAACGCTTTTTAATGTTATTCAGACTGAAGTACCGGGAAGCAGATTTCTTGATCTTTTTGCTGGAAGCGGTGCTATTGGAATTGAAGCACTTAGTCGAGATGCTTCATCTGCAGTATTTGTTGAGAATAACAGAAAAGCAGTATCAATAATTAATGAAAATCTTGAGTTTACACATCTTGCAGATCGGGCTGAGGTCATCACGGGAGATGTCATGATAGCACTTCAGCAGATTGAGAGAAAAGGCAGATTTGATATTATCCATATGGATCCGCCTTACAAAAAAGATCTTGAAAAAAATGTTCTGAGTTATTTAAGGAAGTCAGGACTTGCAGATGAAGATACTCTGATCATAGTTGAGGCTTCGCAGGAAACAGAGTTTGATTACCTGGAAGATTTTGGCTATTCAATAGTTAAAGACAAGATTTATAAAAGAAACAGACATCTGTTTTTAAAGAAAATGGGAAAGGGTCAGGAAGATTGATTCCTGAATACGGAGCGAATAAATGGCTCGTGCAATTTATCCCGGATCATTTGATCCGGTAACATACGGACACCTGGATATTATAAAAAGGGCAGCGGATATCTTTGATGATCTCACTGTCAGCGTGCTCAGTAATTCCTCAAAAAGTCCGTTGTTTTCTGTTGATGAACGTGTTAATATGTTAAAGGAAGTCTGCGCAGATTTGAAGAATGTTCATATCACATCCTACAGTGGTCTTCTGGCAGAATATGCAGAAGAAAAGGGATTCAATGTGATAATCAGAGGGCTAAGAGCTATAACTGATTTTGAATATGAACTTCAGATGGCTCAGACTAATCATAAAATAAGCCCATCTGTTGATACAGTATTTCTGACGACTAGTCTCGAGTATGCATATCTTTCTTCTTCAATAGTCAGAGAGGTGGCAAGATATGGTGGAGATATTCATCATTTCGTGCCAGAGATTGTGGCAGAGCAGGTGTATGCAAAGGCAGGTATAGAGAAAAATGGCAAGCAGTAAAATTGAGCAGCTCATAGATGAGATTATAGATTACATTGATGGATGCAGATTTGCAGCTTTATCCAATAGAAATATTGTAGTTGATAAAGAAGAAATTGAGGGACTTCTGCATGAACTAAAGAGCCGTACCCCTGATGAAATCAGACGATATCAGAAAATTATAAGTAATAAAGAGGGAATAATGGAAGATGCCAGAAAAAAGGCAGATGACATTATTAAGCAGGCTACGGTTTATACGGATCAAATGGTTAATGAAAACGCCATAATGCAGCAGGCGTATGCGCAGGCAAGTGAGATCATTGAGCAGGCTAAGCAGCAGGCACAGCAGATGCTTGATGCTGCAACAGTTCAGTCAAACGAAATTCAGCTTTCTGCAATGCAGTATACTGATGATTCTCTTGGAAGTATAGAAAATATTCTTGTGCAGTCTATTAACCAGACACAGGATTACAATACGCAGTTTATTAATTCTCTTTCACAGATTTTGAATGTAGTCAGCGCCAATCGTGCGGAGCTTCATCCTGAAAATACATTCACGGATGACGGAATGAATGATGAGATGGCAAATCCTGCTGAAGATGTGGAATCCACAGCTGAACCGACAGTTGGAACTGCCGGAACAGAAGAATAATAAAGTTGAATCGACCCGTCATAGAAATATGGCGGGTTTTTTAGGAGATATATAGTTATGAGCAAGTTATCAAACCTTGAGCCTAAGCGGGTTTTTGGATTTTTTGAAGATCTTAGCAATATTCCGTGTGGCGAGGGTGATCTGGAATCTATCAGGGATTATATTGAAGAATATGCCAGGTCACATTCTTTTAGATACGAAAAAGATGAAAATGGAAATATTATAATATTTGTTCCGGCAACACTTGGTTATGAAAAAGCTGAACCGATAATACTCCAGGGTCATATCGGAACTGCCGGTATGGTTATATCACATGGAATGGATACTACAAAAAAACATCCTGTGGAGATGAGTGTAATAGATGATTATATTTTTGCACGCGGAACAGCTTTGAGCACGGATGACAGAGCAGCGATCGCTTTGTGCCTGGCTGCGGCTGACGATGGATTTGTTGCGCATCCTGAAATGGAGCTTGTTTTTACCTGTGGTTCAAATTCGTACAGTGATGGTGCTTCTTCTCTTGATATATCTAAAATAAAGGGCAGAAGAATGATCAACTTAAATTCTCAGGAAGAGGGAGTTATACTGACAAGTTCAGCCGGCGGTCTTGTAGGAAAGATGAATGTCCCGGTTAAATATCACAGAAAAAAAGGAAACAGTTATAAGATTGTTGTCAGCGGATTTGTTGGTGGTCATTCGGGAAGAGACATCGGCAAATACAGAGGTAATGCAAATATAATCATGGGCAGACTTCTACATTTTCTGGGTACCAGGGTAGATTTTGATATCATAAGCCTTTCAGGAGGACTTATGCATAATTCTATTCCAAGGGATGCAGATTGCAGTGTTCTTGTAGAGGAAAAGGATATCACATCTTTTGAAAACCTCATAATCGAGTTTGAAGAGACTATAAAGAATGAATATAAGGCGAATGAAAACAATATTTCTATCTATTCAAACTATATGGGTGAAACAGAAGAAGATGTGCTTGTCAGAAAAACTCAGGAAAGAGTAATATTTTTACTTAACACTGTTCCTGATGGAGCTCAGAAAATGAGTCAGGAAGTTAAGACAAAAGGACTGGTCGAGACTTCACTTAATATTGGTATAATGCGAATGGACGAGAAAAAATTTTATCTAGAGGGTACGATCAGAAGCATGATATCCTCTGCAAAATATGCGTTATCCGATAAACTCAGATATCTGACAGAAACTATAGGTGGTATATATACTGAGACGGGTGATTATCCGGCATGGGAATATAATGAGAATTCTGAACTTGCATCTTTATGCAGTAATGTATATAGAAATCTGTTCGGACAGAATGTTAGAATTTCGGGCGTGCATGCAGGGCTTGAATGTGGAACATTTTTCTCAAGAATTAAGGGAATTGATATAGTTTCTATGGGACCGGAAATAGTTGACGCACACACACAATCAGAAAAACTCAGTATTTCTTCAACAGTAAGAACCTGGAATTTTCTGATTTCTATATTGAGGACTATGAATATATGAAAAAAATTGGAATTATTACGGGAGCATCTTCCGGAATGGGAAGAGAATTCGTAAGAGTTGCAGCAACAAAACTCAGTTCTTTGGATGAATTGTGGGTCATAGCCAGACGAGGAGACAGACTTGCTTCAATAAGGAGAACTTTTGGCAGCAGGATACGTCCTATAGAGCTGGATCTTTCTGATGAAAATAAAATAAGCTCACTTGCAGCAATGCTTGAAAATGAGCAGCCTGACGTTAGACTGCTGATTAACAGTGCAGGTCTCGGAATTATCGGAAAGGTTGAAGAAGTCAGCAGTGAAGAGACTATGAATATGGTCAGGGTAAATGTTGATGCATTGACTTATTTATGCTCTGTTGTGATACCGTATATGAGAAGGGGATCACATATCATAAATATGGCTTCAAGCGCAGCATTTCTTCCGCAGCCGTCATTTGCTGTTTATGCTGCTTCAAAGTCTTATGTACTTAGTTTTTCCCGGGCATTGAATTCGGAATTGAAGAAAAAAGGAATTCATGTCACTGCAGTGTGTCCTGGACCGGTAAAAACTGAGTTCTTTGATATTGCAGAAAAACACAGAACAATAGCTTTCTATAAAAAACTGGTTATGGCATCACCTTCAAAGGTAGTTAATCTTGCATTCAGGGATGCTGCAAAAAATAAAGAAATTTCTGTATATTCACTGACTATGAAATTATCGCTCTTTATTACTAAAATATTACCGCATTCATTGCTGATTAGGATAATGGGGATCTTTTGATGGAAAAGGGAAATTACGGCTACTTAAATAAGAAGCATAAAACAGCAGCATTGAAAACGGGAGCTTTTTTCGGATTCACATTGCTGCTGGTGCTTTTAGGGAGAGTTTTTTTTAAGCAATATCAGGATGTTTTTATTATTTGTGCGATCATATCTGTGGTGCCTGCCGCAATGACGGCTGTCAATATGATAATGTATCTGCGTTACAGGACCGGACGCAGAGAAGTCTTTGACGAAATTGAGAAGATCAAGGGTGAGATTCCGGTTTTATATGATTGTGTATTTACTACGGAGAAGGAATCTTACGGTACAAATGCGCTGGCAGTTATAAACAAAAATATTATTCTTTATTCAGAATATTCCAATTTTGATCCTGCCGGTCTTGAGAAGCATTTAAATTATATTTCTAAAAAGAATGGCCATAAAAGCTGGACAATAAAGGCTTTTACTGAATTTGAGAAATTTACTGCCAGAATTTCATATCTTAGAGAAAAAGAAATCAAGATTACAAAATCAGATAAAGAAATGTTGGATCTGATCAAGGCAATTGTTTTATGAAAAAATTTACAGTTACAAAAAATGATGAGGGACAGACTCTCTTAAAATACAGTGCAAAAATACTTGCGAAGGCGCCAATGAGTGTTATTCGGAAAGCGCTTAGGAAGAAAAATATAGATCTGAACGGAAAGAAAGCTGATGGAAGTGAGAGCTTAAAGGCCGGGGATGAAATTCAGATATGGTTTTCTGATGAAACTTTTGCAAAATTTATGTCTGTGGCAGATAAACATAAATCATCTGCAAAGGATAATAAAAAAATAAGTGAAAAAGAGTTAAAGTCTTTTGAAAAAAGTATTCTTTATGAGGACGAAAACGTAGTTATTATCAATAAGGCTGCCGGAATACTTACACAGTCTGATGATTCAAACGAAAACTCGTTAAATGATATTTTACTTGCGTATTGTTCGGATTTTTCAAAGATCAGAACATTTAAGCCATCTATATGCAACAGACTCGACAGGAATACAAGTGGCATCGTTATCGCTGGAAAGACTATAAAGGGTCTTCAGAAAATGAATGAACTTATCAAGGACAGGTCTGTTCGTAAATTCTACAGAACTATTCTTTTTGGCGAATTCAGGGAAGAAGCTGATCTTAAAGCGTGGTTGAGGAAAGATAAGGCAAAGAATAAGGTTTTTATATATGACAGTGAAAAAGAAAATTCCGTTGAAATAGAAACTATAGTAAATCCTATAGAAATTTTTAAGAGTCAGGGCTATAGTTTTACTTATGCTGAGGTGGATCTTGTAACAGGCCGACCTCATCAGATAAGGGCTCATTTATCACATGTCGGGTGTCCTGTTATGGGAGACAGTAAATATGGCAGCAGTGAAAGCATCAGATGCAGTGAAAAATTTGGGATCAGACGCCAGATGCTTCATGCAGCAAGACTTGAATTTCCTAAATTAAAAGGTGAATTTGCTGCGTTATCAGAAAAAATCATTGAAGCCCCAATAGCTCAGGATATGAACTCGCTCTTAAAATTAAGATGAGATCTGAAATTGGAGAAAGCTGAAAATGGCAACATGGAAATCAAGAGGTCTTCGGGGATCAACCCTTGAAGACCTTATAAATAGAGCAAATGAGAAATATTTAGAGAATCATCTTTGCCTCATACAGAAGGTACCCACTCCTATAACGCCTATTGAATTTGACAAGGGTTCAAGGACTATTAAACTTGCTTATTTTGATAAAAAAAGTACGGTTGATTATATCGGTGTGGTTCAGGGGATACCGGTCTGTTTTGATGCAAAGGAATGTGCGGTGGATACCTTTACTCTTGCCAATATTCATGAACATCAGGTGAGGTTCATGGAGGAATACGAAAGGCAGGGTGGGGTGTCTTTTTTTCTAATCCATTATACTGGAAGAGGGATTTTTTATTATTTAAGATTTGCAAAACTGTATGAATTCTGGAAACGATGGGAAGGTGGAGGCCGCAGGAGTTTCAGGTTTGAAGAGATTGAAACAGATTTTATAATCGATCCGAGACCGGGAATGCCATTGCCTTATTTGGATGCTTTGCAGACTGACCTTGACAGACGCAGTGAAATCCCTGTATAATAAGCTAAGTTTTTAATTTGGTAGCACGTTACCACGATAAAGTGGAACCGATAAATATGTGTATTGTGAGGTGTGAAAGGTGAAAACAAATAGTTTATTACATACTCCGGAGGGCGTTCGTGATATATATGGGGATGAGCTTCAGAGAAAACTTAGTCTTGAGGAAAAACTTAGGGAAACGATCAGAAGTTTTGGCTACAACGATATAGAGACTCCTTCGTTTGAGTATTTTGATATTTATTCAAAGGAAATAGGCACAACACCTTCGAAGGAAATCTATAAATTTTTTGACAGTGAAAATAATACCCTGGCGCTTCGGCCTGACTTTACTCCGGGCGTTGTACGTTCAGCTGTTAAATATTTTATGGAAGATGAGCTTCCTATCAAACTTGTTTATCTTGGTAATACATTTTCAAACAGATCCGATCTGCAGGGTAAATTAAAGGAAATAACTGAGCTTGGAGTTGAACATTTGGGAAACGCTTCAGCAGATGCAGATGCAGAAATGATCTATATGGCAGTATGTCTTTTAAGGACTGCCGGTCTTAAGGATTTTCAGATCTGTCTTGGCACAGAGGAATATTTCAGAGGACTTTGTGAGGCAGCAGGACTTGAGAACGAAGACAGAGCTGATCTAAGTGAGCACATTCGAAATAAGAATTATTTCGGAACAATGGACTTTATTGAGTCTCTTGATATCAAGGATAACGTAAAAAATGCACTGGCTGCTTTTTCTGATTTCGCAGGAGATGTTGAAATACTTGATTCTGCCTATGAGCTTGCTAAGGGAATAAAGAGAAGCGAAGCGGCAATTGAGAGACTTAAGAATGTATATGATCTTTTGAAGATCTATGGTGTTGAAAATTATGTAAGCTTTGATCTGGGAATGCTTTCAAAGAGAGAGTATTATACCGGAATAGTTTTCAGGGCTTATACATTTGGAACCGGTGATGCGATCATCAGAGGCGGAAGATATGATAATCTTCTCGTAAAATTTGGTAAGGATGTTGCAGCTACAGGATTCACAGTTGTCATAGATGAACTTATGAATACTTTAAGTGCACAGCATATAGATATCAGTCTTGATCTTAAAAGAGCTATCGTTGCCTATGATGAAAAATCTCTTGCAGAAGCCCTTAGGCTTTGCGAAGAACTAAGGGCGGACGGAGTTGATACTGAAATGCTGAGCATAGCTTTTTCAGAGGAAAAACTGAAAATGCGGGCTAAAAACCTAGGCAATGCAAAGCTTTATTTTGTAATAGATGGAGAGCGAAAGGAGGAGGAGCTTTGAGATATCTTACATTTGCCCTTACAAAGGGACGTCTTGCGGAAAAGACTCTTGAACTCCTTGAGAAAAAAGGACTCGGCTGTAAAGAGATGGAAGATAAGAAGTCGAGAAAACTTATTTTTGTAAATGAGGAGAAAAAACTTAAATTCTTCCTTGCAAAAGGACCGGATGTGCCGACTTATGTCGAGCATGGAGCTGCAGATATTGGTGTTACCGGTAAAGACATCATCATGGAGGAAAACCGTAATATTTTTGAGGTTCTTGATCTTGGCTTTGGAAAATGCAGAATGTGTGTCTGCGGTCCAGAGGAAGCAAGGGAAAAACTCAATCATCATGAGATGATTCGTGTTGCAAGTAAATATCCGCTCATAGCAAAGGATTATTTTCACAATAAAAAGCATCAGACGGTCGATATCATTAAACTTAACGGTTCTATCGAGCTTGCGCCAATTGTAGGATTGAGCGATGTTATAGTAGATATCGTTGAGACAGGTGCAACATTAAGGGAAAATGGACTCAGCGTATTGGAAGAGGTTTGTCCTTTGTCAGCGCGAATGGTTGTAAATCAGGTTTCAATGCGCCTTGAGGCTGAGAGGATCAGGAAAATAATCAATGACTTGAAAGAGGAAATATAAAATGGGAATCAGAATCCTTGAACTTAATGACAAAATAAAAAATAATATTCTTGAAAATATGCTTAAAAGAAGCCCTTCCAGCTACAGAGAACATGAAGAGACTGTTAGGGAGATCATCGCCAATGTCAGAAAAGATGGTGATAAGGCAATTTTTGCATATGCTGAGAAATTTGACGGTGTAAGTCTAAACGCTGATAATTTCAGAGTCAGTGAAGAAGAAATTAAAGAGGCTCTTTCGGAAGTCGGAGATGAACTTTTGGGAGTAATGAAGCGCTCAATGGAAAACATCAGGGCATTTCATGAAAAACAGGTTCGCCAGAGCTTTTTTACTACAAAAGAAGACGGAAGTATTCTGGGACAGAGAATTACTCCGATAGCAAGAGTTGGTGTATACGTTCCAGGCGGTAAGGCAGTTTATCCTTCTTCAGTTCTCATGAATGTCGTTCCTGCACTTGTTGCCGGGGTTCCTGAAATCGTAATGACAACACCCTGTGGAAAGGACGGTAAGATCAACGCAAATGTCCTTGCGGCAGCGCACATCCTAGGAATCAAGGAAATATACAAGACAGGCGGAGCTCAGGCAATAGCAGCACTTGCGTTTGGAACAGAGAGTATTGCAAAGGCTGATAAGATTGTTGGTCCCGGAAACATTTTTGTTGCTTTGGCCAAAAGAGAGGTTTATGGTCACGTAAGCATAGATTCGATAGCAGGCCCTTCTGAGATAATGGTTCTTGCTGATGAAACAGCAAATGCTCATTTTGTGGCTGCTGATCTTTTAAGCCAGGCAGAACATGATGAGATGGCCTCCTCGATACTTGTGACAAATTCAGAAAAACTTGCGAAAGAAGTATCAGATGAGATAGATGGATACCTGAAAAAATTAAGCAGAAGTCAGATCATTGAAAAATCATTAGTAAATTATGGCTATGCTCTTGTTGCTGCTTCGATGGATGAAGCAATAGATGTTGTAAATGAGATTGCATCCGAACATTTGGAAATTGTAACGGCCAATCCATGGGAAACAATGACAAAGGTTAAGAATGCAGGAGCTATTTTCCTTGGCAGTTATTCGTCAGAACCGCTTGGTGATTATTTTGCCGGTCCTAATCATGTGCTTCCGACAAATGGTACTGCAAAATTCTTCTCACCGCTTTCAGTGGATGATTTTATAAAGAAATCTTCGGTAATTTCTTATTCAAAAGAAGCATTGGAAAAAGTACATAAGGACATAGAGGCTTTTGCAAAGGCTGAGGGACTTACAGCCCATGCGAATTCAATAGCTGTGAGGTTTGAGTAATGAACAGAAATGTATTTAAGCAAAGGACTACCCGAGAAACGGATATTAGTGTAAAATTAGATTTAGATGGAAGCGGAAAATCTGACATTGATACAGGCGTAGCTTTTTTTGACCATATGCTTGAAGGATTTGCACGTCATGGTTTTTTTGATCTTGAATTAAAATGTAAGGGCGACATAGAAGTAGACTGTCACCATACTGTTGAGGACTGCGGAATTGTTCTGGGTTCTGCAATTGCCGAAGCAGTCGGTGATAAGAAGGGCATAAAGCGTTTCGGACATTTTATACTTCCTATGGATGACGCGCTTGTGCTTTCGGCGGTGGATCTTTCCGGAAGACCATATCTTGATTTTAAGGTTGATTTTAAGAACGAAAAGTGTGGAGCTATGGATTCTGACCTCTTCAATGAATTTTTTTACGCGCTTTCATACAGTTCAATGATGAACATACACATACAAAAGCTTGCAGGAGAAAATGACCATCACATAGCGGAGGCTGCGTTTAAGTCATTTGCCAAGTCCCTTGATATGGCCGTTTCTTTTGACGAAAGAATTACAGATGTCCTTTCAACGAAAGGAAGTTTGTAAGAAAGAAGGACAGTTTATTTATGGATTACAAACAGATCGTGCCAAGCATATTCCTGAAAAACGGAGAGGCTGTTTCCTGGCCGGATAAGGATGAAAGAGTTACTGATGATCCTGTTCAGCTGGCACTTAATTATGCAAATTATGGTGCTGACAGTATCATAGTTTTCGATTTAGCAGAGGATTCTCATGGTCATGCCATAAATATAGGCGTGATAAGGAATATATGCAGAAATGTGGATATTCCGGTTATCGGTTCCGGAAACGTAGGACGTCTCGAAGATATAAAGAGAATGATATATGCGGGATGTTACAAGGCCTGTCTTAATTTTACAAGAAGGGTGGATACCAATCTTACAGAAGATGCGGGAAGACGTTTCGGACGAGAGCATATTGCAATTGCCGTTGATAATGTCAGGCAGCTTGAAGCAGGAACCATACAGATCAAAAATTATGTCAGTGAGATCATTCTTATAGGAAGTTTTGACCTGGAACTTTGTACAGAATGGGTTACAAAGAATTGCACAAAAAATGTAAATCCTATTAATATGGGGCTTGTACCTGTTTTCAGCAATAAAAGCTTTCATGATGCAGCAGCGGTTCTCAGAAGTTATGATATAACAGGAATTTCCGGCGGAGAATTGAACTGCAATTATAAGGAATTTATGAATTTTAAGAGACAGTGCAAGGGTCTCGGAGTTTCGGTAGATTCTTTTGAAAGCAAGTTAAGCTGGAGTGATTTTAAGCTTAATTCAGATGGGATGGTACCGGTAATCGTACAGGATTATAAAAATAATGAAGTCCTTATGCTTGCATATATGAACGAGAAGGCGTATGATGCTACAGTACAAAGCGGTATAATGACATATTGGAGCAGAAGCCGCAATGAACTTTGGGTAAAGGGCGATACATCAGGACATTATCAGTATGTCAAGAGCCTTACAGCTGACTGTGATACTGACACGATCCTGGCTAAGGTATATCAGGTCGGAGCCGCATGTCATACAGGTTCAAGATCATGCTTCTTTAATGAAATGCTTTCTAAGAATTTTGATAAATCAAATCCAATGGAAGTTTTCAATCAGGTTTATAGAAAAATCTGTGAATCAAGTGAGGCACCGGGAAGTGATTCCTATACAAACTATATGTTTGACAAAGGAATTGATAAGCTTCTAAAAAAACTTGGTGAGGAATGTACAGAAATAATTGTTGCAGCCAAGAATCCCGATCCTGAGGAAATAAAGTACAGTATGGCTGACTGGCTCTATAATGCAATGATCCTCATGAGCGAAAAAGGCGTTACATGGGAAGATGTTGCCAGAGAAGTCGCACACCGTTAAAGTAAGTAAATACGAAAACACTTTTCAATATAAATATATTTTTATATTGAAAAGTGTTTTCATGGTTTTAGAAAAGAATGAGTAAGAGAAATTAAGCGTATGAAAAAAACAGCATTAAAGGATGAATATCTGCTTGAGATCGAAAAGCCGGAACGTTATATAGGAAACGAGATCAATGCAGTTTTTAAGGAAAAAGAAAAGGTAGATATCCGTTTTGCCATGTGTTTTCCGGATGTCTATGAAATAGGAATGTCCCATTTGGGGATACAGATCCTATATGACATGTTTAATAAGCGGGAGGACGTTTGGTGTGAAAGAGTTTATTCGCCATGGCTTGACCTGGATAAACTTATGCGTGAACGTCATATCCCGCTTTTTGCTCTTGAATCACAGGACAGGATAAAAGACTTTGATTTCCTTGGAATAACATTGCAGTATGAGATGTGCTATACAAATATCTTGCAGATATTGGATTTATCAGGAATTGCTTTAACTGCCTCTGAGAGAACAGAAGAGGATCCTATTGTTATAGGCGGAGGTCCCTGCACTTATAATCCGGAGCCGATAGCAGAATTTTTTGACATTTTCTATATAGGTGAGGGTGAAATATCTTATGATCCTCTTTTTGATCTTTATAAAGAGTGCAAAAAGGCCGGTATGAGCAGAAAAGAGTTTCTTAAAAAGGCTGCTAATATACCGGGTATTTATGTACCCCAGTTTTATGAGGCTGAATACAACGAGGATGGTACAATTGCTTCGTTTAAGCCGACGATAGATGGGGTACCTGAAGTAATTGAGAAACAAATAGTAATGAATCTTGACGAGGTGTCATATCCGGAGAAGCCTTTGGTACCTTTTATTAGAGTTACGCAGGACAGAGCTGTGCTTGAGATAATGCGTGGCTGTATCAGGGGCTGCCGATTTTGTCAGGCAGGTCAGATTTACAGACCGGTCAGAGAAAGAAGCCTGGACTTTTTGAAGGCAAAGGCTCGCGCTATACTTGATTCAACCGGACAGGATGAGATAACCCTAAGTTCACTTTCATCTTCGGATTACAGTCATCTTGGTGAACTTGTTCTCTGGCTTATTGATAATTACAGGGATAAGTATATCAATATTTCCCTGCCATCACTTAGAATAGATTCCTTTGCTCTCGATATAATGAGCAGAGTACAGGATGTAAAGAAAGGATCTCTTACATTTGCATCAGAGGCCGGATCTCAGAGACTCAGGGATGTTATAAACAAAGGAATCACCGAAGAGGATATTATGCGTGGTTCAGCTGAGGCTTTTAAGGGTGGCTGGAATAAGGTTAAACTTTATTTTATGCTCGGTCTTCCTACAGAAACAGACGAGGATGTTAAGGCTATAGCTGAGCTTGCAAATGCAGTGGCTGCAAATTATTTCGAGACAGTACCCAAAGAGGATCGTAAGGGAATAAGAGTAATGGTTACATCTTCTGCATCTTTCTTCATACCTAAACCCTTTACGCCTTTCCAGTGGGCTGCAATGAATTCAGCAGATGAATTTTTAAGAAAGGCGCATTTACTTGGTGATGCATTCAAGGAGCAGATCAATAAAAAGTCGCTTAAATTCCAATATCATGAGAATAATTTAAGCGAATTGGAGGGCCTTTTTGCCAGAGGTGACAGAAAGCTTTCCAAACTTTTGAAGGCAGCATACAAAAAGGGCTGTTTATATGATTCATGGTCTGAGTGTTTTGACGTTGATAAATGGAATGAGGCTATTGAGGAGTGTGGAGTAGATCTTGAGTTCTATACACAGAGAGAAAGAAGCCTCGATGAGAAATTCCCGTGGGATTTCATAGATATAGGAGTTACAAAGGATTTCCTTAAAAATCAGTGGCTTGAAGCGCATGCTGAAAGAGTGACGCCAAACTGCCGTCAGAAATGTTCCGGATGCGGAGCGGCTAAATTCGGAGGAGGTGTTTGCTTTGAGCAGCGATAATATTAAGTTAAGAGTAAAGTTTTCAAAGCATGGTCTTATGAAGTATATAGGTCACCTTGACTGTATGAGATATTTTCAGAAGCTAATAAGACGAACAGGAGTAGATATTGCATATTCGGCAGGATTTTCTCCGCATCAGATCATGTCCTTTGCCCAGCCTCTCGGAGTTGGACTCGAGAGTGAGGGTGAGTACATGGATATCGAAGTAAGATCTGCTATGAGCTCGAAAGAAATGATCGATCAGATGAATTCGGCTCAGGCAGAGGGTATGAAGGTCGTAGATGTCGTCAGGCTTCCGGAAAAATGCGGAAACGCAATGGCCAGCGTTGCAATAGCGGAATATTTAGTATCATTCAGAGAGGATAAAAAACCTCAATTTGATATTTCATCATCAATAGAAAAGTTTAATGCATCTGATGAGATAATCATTGAAAAAAAGACAAAGAAGGGTTCCAGAGAGCTTAACTTAAAAGAATTCGTATATAAGATAGAAGTTAAAGATGACGAAAAAATCTTTATGAGGTTATGTGCAGGCAGCGGAACCAATATTAAACCCGGACTTGTGATCGGAGAATTATATGCAATGAATGGAGATTCGGGTTTTGATGATGAGGATATTCTGGTGACAAGACTGGATTTATTTGATTCGGAGGGAAAGGCTCTTATAGAGGCCGGAGAACATTTTTGAAAAATAAATATCTGATAAGTGAATACAAGAATAAGCGCTTTTGTGCAATATATGAGGATGATATTCCGGTAGAATTCATATTTATTGAAAATTCGGATTATACTGTTGGCAGCATTTATATAGGTCATGTAGAGTCCATTATAAAAAATCTAAATGCCGCCTTTGTTGACCTTGGTAACGGAATAAAGGGATATCTGCCTTTGAAAACGCCTGACAGTGTCAAAGCCGGAACTGATATAACGGTACAGATCGAGAAAGAAGCTATAAAATCGAAAGAGATTCGACTTACTGAAGATATTTCGATCGGAGGAAAATTTCTTGCAATTTCAAAGGGACGTCCGGGAATCGGAATCTCAAGAAAAATTTCATCTGAAGAAGTCAGAAACAGGCTGAAAAGAGCTTTTGAAGAATTTATAGAAAACGATCCTGATTTAAATAAATTTTTTGCAGGTAAGGAACACGGGATGGTTGTCCGTACTGCGGCTGCAGAGGCTGATTTTGAAGAGATAAAGACGGAGCTTGTCAGTATTGTTGATGTTTTCAGGAAAACAGTTGATTTTGCAGAAAACAGAACCTGTCATTCCTGTCTTTATAAACCTCTCGCAGAATATCTGTTAAGAATTAGGGATTCAAAGTCTGAGATAGAGAGAATAGTTACAGACCTTCCGGATATTTATGATGAATGCAGGAGTGTATTTGATGATTCGAAAGAAATAATTGATGCTTTGGCGTTATATGAAGATGAAATGTTGCCATTAATAAAGCTATACAGCATAGAAGCTGTTTTTGAAGAGGCGCTTCATAAAAAAGTATGGATGAGATCAGGAGGCTTTCTGGTAATTGAACCAACTGAAGCACTTACAGTTATAGACGTGAACAGCGGGAAGAATATTAAAGGAAAAAATAAACAGAAACTTATTTTTGAAACAAATAAGGAGGCTGTTTATGAAACTGCAAGACAGCTCAGATTAAGAAATATTTCCGGGATAATCATTATTGATTTTATAAATATGGCAGATGAGAATTATAAGGTAGAAATTATATCCGAAATAAAAAGAGTTTTGAAAAAAGACAGTGTTCAGACCAGGTTTATAGATTTTACACCGCTTGGCTTGGCGGAAGTTACAAGAGAAAAGATACACAGACCTCTTTGGGAAAATCTGCGGATTTAATGTTACTGTTCACACCTTACAGGTGCTCACAGTAACTGGATTTGCCCATTTTAAGATTGCCTGCGGCAATAGGGCAAATCCATATTTCCTGTTTTATGCTGTCTTACGCTCAGCGCAGCAGGTGCGCAGAGCTGTGTGAACAGTAACGATTTAATTTCATTTAATCTCTTTTAGAAAATTTTTATTGACGAATTGGGAAAGCTGTGATAACTTATTAGAGTATGCCGCATGCCGTGGTAGAAGTCTGTATAAAATACAGCACCGAAGGCAGCGAGTAATTATTTCAGGAGGTGTCCTATGTACGCAATTATTGCAACAGGCGGAAAACAGTACAAGGTTTCGGAGGGCGATGTTATTTTCGTAGAAAAGCTCGATGCCGAGAAGGATAGTGCTGTTACGTTTGATCAGGTTCTTGCAATTGGCGGTGATAAGCTTGCAGTAGGCAGTGAAGTTGCTAATGCATCTGTTTCAGCTAAGGTTGTTGATCAGGTTAAAGGCAAAAAAGTCATTGTTTACCACTACAAGAGAAAGACCGGCTACCACAAGAAGAATGGTCACAGACAAGCATACACAAAAGTACAGATCGAAAAGATTAACGCTTAATTTTTAATCGTATGATTCGTGTAAATGTCTATAAAAGCGGTAAGGGGAAAATAAGAGGATTCAAATGTCTGGGTCATGCAGAATATGCAGACGCGGGCGAGGATATAGTCTGCGCGGCAGTGTCGATGCTTGTTATAAATACTATAAACAGCATTCAGACCTTTCTGCCGGACGAGCATATAACTGTTAAGAATGACCAGGAGAGCGGACTTATCGAATGCAATTTCGAAAATGAACCCTCTGACCAGGCTGCTTTACTATTAAATTCCATGCTACTCGGATTAAAAAGTGTGGAAGAAAATTATCAGGGTAATTACCTGAAGATAGAAAAATGATTTAAGGAGGAAAAAGGCCATGTTAAATATGAACCTTCAGTTCTTCGCTCATAAAAAGGGAGTAGGATCAACCAAGAACGGTCGTGATTCTGAGTCCAAGAGATTAGGTGCGAAGAGAGCAGACGGCCAGTTCGTTAAGGCTGGAAATATTCTTTACAGACAGCGTGGAACCCATATTCACCCGGGTAAGAACGTCGGTAGAGGCGGAGATGATACACTTTTCGCTAAGATTGACGGAATCTGCAGATTTGAGAGAGTAGGCAGATATCGTACTCAGGCTAGCGTATACGCAGTAGAGCAGGCAGCTGAATAATCCTTAATTAAGGAGCAGCTTTGAAACGGAAGGGGTTTCGGACGCATGGAGCTTTTTTGCAGTATTATTATGCAAAAGTTTCATAGTCTGAAACTCCTTCTTTCTATTCATATCAGGCTTGGCGGCAGTTAGCTGCAGAATTATTTTCGCAGATTTGAAAGTCGTGCTGCAGGTGGCTGCTGCCGGATATGACAGGAATCCATATTTTGTATTCACAAAAATGGACATCCGGAAACTGTATATCAACGAATAATATACGTTGTATAAGGAGATTTTTATGTTTGCAGACAAGGCAAGAATTATAATACGATCAGGAAAAGGCGGAGATGGACATGTTAGTTTTCGCCGCGAAAAATATGTGCCTGCCGGCGGACCGGATGGCGGAGATGGTGGAGACGGTGGTTCTGTTATCTTTCAGGTTGATAATGGTGTAAATACTCTTTCGGATTTCCGTTATAAGCGCAAATTTTCAGCAGAAGACGGAAAAGAAGGTGCTAAAAAGCGTATGCACGGAAAGAACGGTAAGGATCTTATACTTAAGGTTCCTGAAGGAACAGTAGTTAAAGATGCAAAAAGCGGTAAAGTTATCGTTGACATGTCCGGAGATAATAAATGTGTTACTATACTCAAAGGCGGTCATGGCGGTAATGGAAATATGCATTATGCTACATCAACAATGCAGGCGCCTAAATACGCTCAGCCGGGACAGGATGCAATAGAGTTAGAAGTTCTTTTGGAGTTAAAGGTTATCGCTGATGTTGGTCTGGTTGGTTATCCTAATGCCGGAAAATCAACTCTTATCAGCAGAGTAACCAATGCTAAACCGGAAATAGCAAATTATCCTTTTACCACGCTTCAACCTCATCTTGGAGTTGTTGACTTTCCGGATGGCGGTGGTTTTGTAATGGCGGACATACCGGGACTTATTGAAGGTGCTGCAGATGGAGTCGGACTTGGACATGAGTTTTTAAGACACATAGAGCGTACCAGAGTTCTTATCCATATGGTAGATGCTGCAGCTACTGACGGCAGAGATCCTGTTGATGATGTATATAAAATTAATCAGGAATTGGAAAAATACAGCGCTGACGTATCAAAAAAACCGCAGATCATTGTTGCTAATAAGACTGATGCTGTTCAGGTTGCAGAGGGAGAAGAAAATCCTGTTGACAGAATTCGCAAAGAATTTGAGCCTAAGGGTTATGAAGTGATGTCTGTATCTGCTGTTACCGGTGAAGGTGTTAAAGAACTCATGGGCAGGGTTAAGGAACTCTTGAGTCAGCATCGTGATGAGAAGATAGTATATGAACAGGAATTCTTCCCTGAGGAACATGTTGCGGACAAGCTTCCTTATGATGTTTCTTATGATGAAAAGAATAACCTTTACGTTCTTGAAGGACCCAGAATAGAAAAGATGCTTGGATATACAAATCTGGAATCTGAAAAAGGATTTATCTTCTTCCAGAAATTCATTCGTGAATGTGGTGCACTTGAAAAGCTTGAAGCACTTGGAATGCAGGAAGGCGATACAGTTAAGATTTATGGTTTCCAGTTTGAATATTTTAAGGATTAATTGAGGAATTTATAATTATGATGAAAATTACTACTAAACAGAGAGCTTTTCTTAGAAGTATCGCAATGACTACAGATCCGATATTTCAGGTTGGTAAGGCAAGCCTTACGCCTGAAATCACTGCAGCTATAGACGAAGCACTTGCAGCCAGGGAACTTATTAAAATAAGTGTTCTTAAAAACTGTGATGATGATGCACATTCTATTGCAGAAGCTCTTGCTGAGAGAACCAGATCTGTTCTTGTACAGGTTGTTGGAAAGAAAATTACTCTTTACAGACCGGCAAAAGAGCCTAAAATTGAGCTTCCTCGCGCATAAAAGAGGCATATAATGAAGAGATTGGGATTTCTAGGAGGTACATTTAATCCGATACATATAGGTCATTTGATCTTAGCTGAACAGGCTTATTCAGAGTTTGACCTTGATAAGGTTTTGATCGTTCCCAGCGGTAATCCATATTTTAAGGAAAACATCAAGGTTCTTCAGGCAGAAAAAAGATTGGAAATGTGCAGGATAGCAGTTTCTGATAATGCACATTTTGAAGTGTCTGATATAGAGGTCAGAAGAGAAGGGGATACCTACACTTTTGAAACCTTAGAGGAGCTTCATAAAATCTATCCTGATGCAGAGCTTTATTTTATATGTGGTGCAGATATTATTAAACAGATAAAATTGTGGAAGCACCCAGAAAAAGTTTTTAAGCTTTCTTCAATAATTGCGGCCGTTAGGGATGATTGCGATATTTTAGATCTTGCAAGTCAGATCGAAATATATAAAAGAGATTATGATGCCAGGATTGAAATTATGCATACGGGTCGAATGGATATCTCATCCACAGATTTAAGGCTTAAGATAAGAGATTCAAAAACAGTAAGATACTTTATTCCGGATAATGTTATAGAATATATTAGAAAGAATAAAATATATATGGATGAAGTTTGATTTTGGTATTTTAACTTAAGGAGCGGAATATTGACAGAAGAAATCAAAGCTATTAAGAAAAAGGTTAAGAAGGTTCTTGATAAAGACAGGTATCAGCATACTCTTGGCGTTGCATATACAGCAGCTTCTCTTGCTATGCGATATGGTATAGATATCGATCGTGCTTTTCTTGCCGGAATTTTGCATGATTGTGCAAAGAACATAGCAAATGATGAGAAATTTACTCTATGTAAAAAGTATAAGATCAAGCTTTCTGATGTTGAAAAGCAGGCTCCATACTTGATCCATTCTAAACTGGGTGCTTGTTTGGCAAGGGAAATATATAAGGTAGAGGACAAAGAAATACTTGATGCTGTCCGGAATCATACAACAGGACGCCCGGGCATGACTGTTCTTGAGAAGATCATTTTTATCGCGGATTATATAGAACCTGGCAGAACTACAGCTCCTAACCTTTCTAAAATCAGACAGATGTCTTTTGTTGATCTCGATAAAGCAGTTATTGAAATCTTAAAAGATACACTTGAGTATTTAAATACTAAAGATCAGATTATTGACCCTATGACACAAAAAACGTATGATTACTATGTAGCTTGCACAAAACAGGTATAAGCAAAGGATTAATAAATGACAAAAACAACTGAGGAACTCGTAAAAATTGCATTTAACGCAGCAGAAGAAAAAAAAGCAGAGGATCTTGTTATCCTAAACATAGGTAAAGTTAGTGTTATCGCTGATTATTTTATTATTGCCACAGCAAATAATCCGTCACAGATGCAGGCAATTACGGATAATATTGATGAAATGCTTGTTAAATTCGGATCAGAGGCTAAAAGCATAGAGGGAAATAATGATTCTAACTGGATTTTAATGGATTATGGTGATTTTATAGTTCATGTTTTTGATCGTGAGAGTCGATCATTTTATGATCTGGAAAGAATCTGGAAAGATGCTGATACAGTTAAAATTGAAGAATTATAATAAAAAAGAGAATCTGTAAATTGTACAGATTCTCTTTTTGTTTTTGTCACTGCATTCCTCAAAGTCATGCATTTCCATAAAGTCTGAATACTGCAAAAACTTTACCGAGAATCTGACAATCGTCTACGATGATAGGATCCATTTCATCATTCTGCGGCTGAAGACGTATATGTCCATTTTCTTTATAAAAAGTCTTTACAGTAGCACTGTCGCCAACAAGTGCAACGACCGTATCTCCGTTTTCTGCGGTATTTGCGGAACGAACAAAAATCTGGTCTCCATCCATTATTCCCATGTTGATCATACTGTTTCCATGTACTTTAAGTACAAAAGCATCCGATGATCCCATATTTTTAGGAAGCATATCGGTAGGAATAGGAAAATAACCATCTATATTTTGTGATGCAAGTATGGGCTGACCGGCAGCAACTGTACCAACAACGGGGATACTTGTCATTTCTTTTCTGATCATTTCAAAACCATCATCGAGAATTTCAATTGCTCTGGGCTTTGTCTGATCACGTCTGATGTATCCGTTCTTCTCAAGTGTAGCAAGATGGGCATGAACAGATGAAGTGGATTTTAAGTTAACGGCCTGGCAGATTTCACGAACTGAAGGCGGAAAACCACGATCAAGTATTTGTTCTTTAATATATTCGAGAATTTCGGATTGTTTTTCACTAAGTTTTGTACGAGACATATAATTCCTCCGTATAAACAAACAATAAATGTCTAATTTTTTCTTTTATTACTATAACATAATTCTTGAAAAAAACAAACATTTATTCAGAAAATTTGTTCTGAAAATTTATTCGAAAGATATTGACAAAAGAATATCTGTTCGCTATAATCTTCAAGAACGGTTGTTCAAAACGAATGTTCAGAACGAATGTACTTGCAGGAGGAAGATATGAAAAGAAGCAGGATGATAAAAAGAAGACGTTTGTTGTTTATCAGAATAGTTTTTGTATTAATTGTACTCCTTTTGTTAAAAGCTTTTGTATTTAAGGTTTCTGCAAAAGAAACAACACCTAAGGCAAAATATTATACCAGCGTTCTTGTTATGCAGGGGGATACTGTTAATTCCATTGGAAGCAGATATATTTCAAGTGAATACTCTGACATTGAAGAATATGTTGATGAGGTAAGGCAAATGAATTATTTAAGTTATGACTGTCAGATTCATACAGGTGATTATATTGTAGTTCCTTATTATGATACTGTTGAGGATGAAATATAACAGGATTAATAATTGTGATTGTTTTTATAAGATTAATGATCTAATATTTGCTATTTTAACAGTCACGCAGCGCAGCTACATTAAATTGTCTGTTTGCATGACTTTAAGGCATACAGTGACGAAAAGTCATACTTATTCAGACTTGCGCTAAAGTCTGTTTTGCATTAAACTAAATCTCATTATGAGTATATTAAATTTTGAAAATGTAAGCAAAACACTTGGAAATAAACTGATTTTTGATAATGTCAGTTTTGGTATTGAATACGGAGAAAAAGTTGGAATTGTCGGAATTAATGGAGCCGGCAAATCAACTTTTCTCTCATTGGCGTCCTTGGAATCAGAGCCTGATGAAGGAAAAATTATCACGTCTAACGGTCTTAAAATCGCTTCACTTGCGCAGTCACAGGTATTTGATAATGAAAAAAGCATTTTGGAAAATGTTTCTAAAATGGCCTATGGAGAATTTGTGAATGAAAATACAAACGGTGAAGTAAAAGCAGCTCTCGCAAAATTAGGAATAACAAATTCAGAGTTGTCTCCCGGATTATTGTCGGGAGGACAGAAGAAGCGTGCTGCACTTGCTGCAGCAATTCTTTCACCTTGTGATTTTCTTATTCTTGATGAGCCTACAAACCATCTTGATATAGAAATGATCGAATGGTTAGAACAGTATCTCAGATCATATAGCGGCACTCTTATGCTTGTTACCCATGACAGATATTTCCTTGATAGTGTTTGTAATTCTATTTTAGAAATAGACAGATCAAAAATATATCGTTATGATGATAACTATTCAGGCTATTTAATGCTAAAGCAGCAAAGACTTGACTATGCCAAGGCTGCAGAGAGAAAAATGGCAGCTTTATACAAGAAGGATCTTGAATGGATGCAGAGAGGCGCGAGAGCTAGATCTACAAAGCAAAAGGCGCATATACAAAGATTTGAATCATTAAGGGATAGGGATAAAATTAAAGAGGATTCAACAATTCAGATTAGCTCAGCCCTTACCAGATTAGGCAGTAAAACAGTAGAAATCTATGATATTTCCATGTCCTATGATGAAAAAAAACTTATATCATCTTTTAGTTATAATTTTCTTAAGAATGACAGAATTGGAATAATAGGACCGAATGGATCTGGTAAATCTACTTTTATTAAGATTCTTTTGGGACTGATCTCTCCGGATGAAGGCTATATAGAAGTTGGCCAGACAGTTAAGTTTGGTTATTTTAGCCAGGAAAACGAAAATCTTGATGAAAACATGCGCGTCATAGATTATATAAAAGAAACGGCTGAGTATATTAGAACGGAAAATGGACTTGTATCGGCATCACAAATGTGTGAAAATTTTCTTTTTGATGCAGATGCACAATATACACTTATATCTAAATTATCAGGAGGAGAAAGACGCAGACTTTATCTGCTTAATGTTCTTATGTCTTCTCCAAATGTACTTGTACTTGATGAGCCAACAAATGATTTGGATATTCAGACTTTGCAGGTACTGGAAGATTATCTTGACGTTTTTACAGGCATATTAATAGTTGTTTCTCATGACAGATATTTTTTGGACAGAGTTGCATCAGGAATATTTTATTTTGCAGGAAATGGGATTATCGAACGTATACCGGGAAATTATGAAAGCTATAGAGAAAGACACCCTAAAAACGAAGGAAAAGGATCAGGCTTAAAGGATAACGATAATAAACAGGAAGAAAAAAAGGTCAAAGGATATTATAAAGAAAAGAAAAAAACCAGATTTTCCTATAATGAGCAAAAAGAATATGATTCAATAGAGTCTGAAATAGATGAACTTCAGAGAAGATCTGATGAATTAGAAAAACTTATTACAGAAAATGCAAGAGATTTTATTAAATTAAATGAACTTACGGCTGAAAAAGAGAAAGTTGACAGCAGTCTGGAACAAAAAATAACAAGGTATCTTGAACTTGAGGAATTGCTTGAGTCTTTTAAGAACCTTTGAAAAGATCAAAATTCTTAAATTAGAAGTTAAATTTAGAATAATAATTTATAAACAATTAATTTTACGGCGTTATTATAGCGAGAAAATATTTCCTTAAAATAACAAATACTTGCACTTTGCAGGTATATGAATTAGAATAAAGGATGTGTATTTGTATGGAACGGAGAACATTAGAGGCATAAGTTCGATGTTTTACTAGTATGTTGGATAGGAGAATTCATTATGTTCAAAATTGTGAAGGCAGAGATGCTTGTCGAGAAGATATATCTTCTCGAAGTAGAGGCTCCGAGAATCGCACATACGTGTGAGCCGGGGCAGTTCGTTATAGTTCGTGCTGATGAGACAGGTGAAAGAATACCGCTTACAATATGTGACTATGACAGAGAACACGGCACCGTTACCCTCGTTATTCAGGTTATAGGTGCATCTTCGTACAAGATTTCCAAGTTAAAGACCGGAGACATGATGGCAGACATAACAGGACCACTTGGTGTGCCTTCAGAATTTGTAAACGAACCCATAGAGGAAGTAAGGAAGAGAAATTACCTTTTCGTTTGCGGAGGACTTGGAACAGCTCCGGTTCTTCCACAGATCAAATGGATGAGAGATCACGATGTATCTTTTGATGTTATCGTTGGTACAAAGAGTCATTCTACACTTATTCTTGAGAAAGAATTTGAAGAAGTTGCAGGAGAGCATTATTTTATAACAACTGATGACGGATCATATAAGAGATCCGGAATGGTTACCGTTTGCATGGAAGATCTCATTGGAAACGAAAAGAGACATTATGACATTTGCGTAGCTATTGGACCTATGATCATGATGAAATTCGCTTCCCAGACTTCACTTAAATATGGAATTCATACAATTGTTTCAATGAATCCGATAATGGTTGATGGTACAGGAATGTGCGGAGCTTGCAGACTTATAGTTGATGGTGAGGTTAAGTTTGCATGCGTTGACGGTCCTGAATTTGATGCTGCAAAGGTTGATTTTGATGCAGCTATGAAACGTATGGCACTTTATAAGACCGAAGAAGGAAGAGCATACCTTGAGGCAACTGAGGGTGATACCCATCATGGTGGATGCGGACATTGTTCATAATCTTATCGATTAATCATTGAGACAAGGAGAAAAAATAATGGCTATAGATATGACAAAAAAAGTTCCTGTCAGAGAGCAGGAGCCAAAGGTCAGAGCAACTAACTTCGACGAAGTTTGCCTTGGCTATAATAAAGAAGAAGCTATGGACGAAGCACAGAGATGCCTTAACTGCAAGAATCCAAGATGTGTTGAGGGATGTCCTGTTTCTATTAATATTCCTGGATTTATTCAGGAAGTAAAGAATGGTGATTTCAAGAAAGCATCCGAGATCATTGCTGAATCTTCAGCACTTCCTGCTGTTTGCGGACGTGTTTGTCCTCAGGAAAGCCAGTGTGAAGGTCAGTGCGTACGTGGTATAAAAGGTGAGTCTGTTTCAATAGGTAAGCTTGAGAGATTTGTTGCAGACTGGGCACGTGAAAATGGAATCAAACCAGAGGTAAAGGCTGAAAAGAAAAATAAAAAGGTTGCTGTTATCGGATCAGGTCCTTCCGGACTTACATGTGCAGGCGATCTTGCTAAAATGGGATATGATGTTACCATTTTTGAGGCTCTTCATAAAGCAGGTGGAGTTTTAGTTTATGGTATTCCTGAATTCAGACTTCCAAAGGACAAGGTTGTTCAGCCTGAAATTGATAATGTAAAGGCACTTGGAGTTAAAATCGAGACTGATGTAGTTATTGGTAAGTCAACAACTATTGATGCTCTTCTTGAGGATGAGGGATTTGATGCTGTATATGTTGGATCAGGTGCCGGTCTTCCAAGATTCATGGGAATACCTGGAGAGCAGGCTCTTGGTGTGTATTCAGCAAATGAATTCCTTACAAGAAATAATCTTATGAAGGCTTATCGTGATGATTATGATACACCGATAGCAAGAGGCAAAAAGGTTGTTGTAGTAGGTGGCGGTAATGTGGCAATGGATGCCGCACGTACAGCTCTCAGACTTGGCGCTGAGGTACATGTTGTATATCGTCGTTCCGAAGCAGAACTTCCGGCTAGAGCTGAAGAAGTTCATCATGCAAAGGAAGAGGGAATTATATTTGATCTTTTACAGAATCCTACAGAAATCCTTGAGGATGAAAAAGGTTGGGTAAAAGGTATCAGAGTAATAAAGATGGAACTTGGTGAACCTGATGAATCTGGAAGAAGAAGACCAGTAGAAATTGAAGGTTCAGAGTATGAGATTGAATGTGATACTGTGATCATGTCACTTGGAACTTCACCTAATCCACTTATTTCTTCTACTACTAAAGGTCTTGAGATCAACAGACGTAAATGTATCATAGCAGATGAAGAAACCGGTGCTACATCAAAAGATGGTGTTTATGCCGGAGGAGATGCTGTTACAGGAGCTGCTACAGTTATTCTTGCTATGGGTGCAGGAAAAGCTGCAGCAAAGGGAATAGATGAATTTCTTTCAAAAGTTGATTAAATAAAATTTTCGGAGGACTTACTTTATGTTTTGCCCAAAATGTGGACTTGAATATAGGGATGGTTTTAGTGAATGTGCTTATTGTCATGTAGCTCTTGTAGATGAAATGCCTGATTTATCAGATGGATCAGAAGAATCTTCTGCGGATTTATTTGTTGGAGAAAAGGATTCGGAAGTAAACACTGGTAAAGAAGCTAATGAAGAAAAAACAGATGCAGAAGCTCCATTAAAACCTTACAGAAGTGCTGAGGAACAGGCAGCTGATATGAAGTCCTCCGGATTAACTTTACTTTTTGTATCTATTATTGGATTTGCATTTCTTGTGTTATGCTATACAGGTGCGCTTCCGATTTATTTTTCAGGAATCGGGGCTGTTATTACATATACTGTAATGGGTGCGCTTTTTCTGATATTCTTTGTTTCAGGAGTTAAAGCTCTTAAAAAGGTTAATACTCTTGAGGAAGATGCTGTTCGTGAAAATGAAAAAACAGAGGAGATTAGCAGTTGGTTTAGCGAGAGCTATAGCGCAGAAGTGATTGACCAGGCACTTAATGTCGATGATCCCGAGGCAGATGGTGGAGATAGATATTTTGACAGGATCAGTTACATGAAAAATGAAATAAATAATCGTTTTATGGATTTGGATCCTCAATTTGTTGATTATATTGTTGAGAATCTGTATGCAGATATTTTTGGTGACAAATGAAAATAACAGTTCTTTGTGCCGGAAAAATTAAAGAAAAATTTTATCAGGACGCGATAGCCGAGTATAATAAACGGCTGTCGCGTTATTGTAAGTCTGCAGTGATTGAAGTTGCTGACGGACCTGATATGTATGCGGAAGCAGAGCGCTTTTTAGCACGTTTGCCAGAGGATGCATATATTATTACTCTTGAGATTGGCGGAAAAAAATTAAATTCAGTCGAATTGTCAGAAAAGATTGAAAAGCTTGGAATCGAAGGAAAAAGTCATATTTGTTTTATTATCGGAGGTTCTGATGGTTTGGCAGAAGCTGTTTTAAAAAAGTCTGATTTTGCTTTAAGTTTTTCGGATATGACATTTCCTCATCAATTAATGAGGGTTATTTTATTCGAGCAGATTTATCGTTCATTTAAGATTATTGCAAATGAACCTTATCATAAATAATTACAGGAAGGGCTTTTTAGCTTTTTAATAATTACTAACTATGGAAAACAACGTTATCAGAACAATGCAGGATATATCAGAAGAAGATTTAAGAAATATATTCGGTCAGTTCGATAGATTTGAAAAAATTATAGAAGATGAGTGCAAAGTTGATATTATTCTTAGAGACGGTGTTGTTAAGATCATCGGAAGCAGGAATGGGAGCGACAGAGCATATAAGATACTTGAACGTCTTTTGAAAAAATCAATTTCAGGTGAGATTATCGAGGAACAAAACGTGAATTACGTAATTGATACGGAAAGAGAAGCAGAAGAGAATTCAGATGCTTTTGATCAGATAGATAAAGATGTAATATGTCATACAATACAGGGGAAACCTGTTAAGCCTAAAACTTTGGGGCAGATGAAATATGTTGATGCTATCAGGAATCAGATGATAGTATTTGGCATTGGTCCTGCTGGTACAGGTAAAACTTACCTTGCAATGGCAATGGCTATAATGGCTTTTAAGAATGAAGAGGTTAGCAGAATCATACTTACAAGACCTGCAATTGAAGCAGGTGAGAAGCTTGGATTTTTGCCAGGTGATCTTCAGAGTAAAGTTGATCCGTATCTAAGACCTCTTTATGATGCGCTTTATCAGATAATGGGTGCCGAATCCTTTCAAAAAAATATGGAAAAGGGGCTTATAGAAGTTGCACCCTTAGCGTATATGAGAGGAAGAACACTTGATAATGCGTATATAATATTGGATGAAGCTCAGAATACAACACCGGCTCAGATGAAAATGTTTCTTACGAGAATTGGATTTGGGTCCAAAGTTGTAATTACTGGAGATAAAACACAGAAAGATTTGGCTGCAAATACAGTTTCAGGACTTGATGTCGCAGAAAGTGTTCTCGGAAAGATAAATGATATTTCTTTCATATATCTTTCTTCTAAGGATGTTGTGCGTCATCCGCTTGTTCAGAAGATTGTAAAAGCGTACGAGGAATACGAGACTAAACACATAAATTCGGGCAGCGACAAAAGCAGGAGGGGCCATGTTAGTAAGCACCGTAATAAGTGATTTAGTACTTTTGATAATTTCCATAGGTATGTTTTGCTATACTTTGGATGTTTTAAAGGATAATAAGGCAAAAAAGAATGCGGAAATTACACTGATTATTGGAATAGTTTTATGCATTGCCGGTTTTTGGAGCCCTGAGTTCATTTTTCCATTCCATGCATTGGCGCTGATATACATGATCTACACTGATTTTGCATCAGCTGTTGCTTTGTTAGGAATGTTTGGCACAATAACTATGGTATCGGCTAACGAGAGCAGTGGGTATTTTTTCTATTTTATGATTCCTGCTATTATTCTTCTTTTGCCATTTAAGAATCCGGATAAATATTTTAATGTTAAAAAAACTGTTCTATATTACACATTATCTTCGATGTTAATATATGCAGCTCTTTTTATTCTCTATTCATTAAAAATTACTCCGGAGAACATTATTTTTCCTGCAATAGGGATTTTGATGAATGTTTTGGTTACAATAATTGTAATGCCCAAAATACAGCATGGGTTCTTATTTAAGACAGAGGAAATATATAAGAATATAGTTGATCCAGAGTATCATTTGCTTCTTAAGCTTAGGAAAGAAAATAACCATGAGTATAAAAGAGCCATACATTCAGCGTATTTATCAGGTAGATGTGCTGACAGGGTCAAGGCAGATAGTCGTCTGGCCAGAGGATGTGCTTACTATCATAGAATAGGTGTTTTGACTGAAGGAGAAGAAAACTTATCGTCTAAAACAGCTAATCTGATTGATGAAAATGAATTTCCTACTGAACTTGCTGATATGATCAAAATCTGTGCAGGAGCAAAAAAATCTTACCTTCCCAAAGAGGTTGCTATAGCTTTGATATGTGATGATCTTATATCATCTATAATTAAGTTTATGGAACAGAAACCCGGAGAAAGTATTAATTATGATGCGCTCATTGATCTCATATTCGAAAGAATTTCAAATAGAGCTCCGGTTGTAGATTCTGATCTAAGTTTAAGGGATATTAGAATTATTAAGAAAAAGCTTAAAGAGGAAAAACTTTATTATGACTTTTTACGTTGAAAATGAAGCTGATCTAGACTTGGGTCTCGATTATTCAGCTATTTTTGAAACTGTTGCCAGAGAAGTACTCAGACAGGAAAAATGTCCTTATGAAGTAGAGGTTTCACTGACACTTGTTAATCCGGCAGATATTAGATCTACTAATAAGGAATTCAGAAATATTGATAAAGTTACCGATGTACTATCATTTCCGATGATCGATTATGAAATCCCTGCAGATTTTTCTAATGTTGAAGAGGATTTTTCGGATTGTTTTAATCCTGAAACAGGGGAGCTGATGCTTGGTGACATAATGATCTGTTGCGAAAGAGCGAAAGAGCAATCAGAAGAATACGGTCACAGTATTAAAAGAGAATTTGCTTTTCTTATTGCTCACAGTATGCTACACTTACTTGGGTTTGATCATATGGTAGAAAATGAGGCTCGTGTAATGGAGTCAAAACAAACACAGGCTTTAGATAGTCTTGGAATTTCACGGTAAAAGGAGACATATGAAGAAAATTAGATTTTTTTCGGCAATAGCGCTTGCAATTTTCTCCTGCACTTTTATTTTAGGAGGTTGCGGAGCAAACACTAATGCGAATAAAGGCATTGAAGATGGTATGGAAGAAGTTTCTGATCCGAATGCTTATGCAAACTTTGAAAATTCCGCTGCTTCTGATAACGCAGTAAATGCAAGTGGTATTTCTGCTGAGTATGGATACCATTCAAGCTATGGAATGAGCAGAGAAACAAACGGAGACCAGATCAGAAGTTATCTTACAGGAAAATGGGTAAGTAAGGAAATAGGAGAACGCAGACCAATAGCTGTAATGCTTAATAATATAGAAGAAGCACAGCCTATGTCTGGAAGTTCATATGCAGACATACTCTATGAGTGTGTTGTAGAAGGTTCTCTTACAAGAATGATGGGAATCTTTGAGAATTATGATAATCTTGATAAGATTGGCTCTGTAAGAAGCTGCAGAAACTATTTTGTTTATTATGCGCTGGAATTTGATTCTATATATTGTCATTATGGACAGTCGGCATACGCAATGCCTCTTTTAAATGAACCATTTGTAGATAATCTTAGTGGGCTTGGTTCAGAGGGGGATATTGTTTTTTATAGGACAAATGACCGTATAGCTCCTCATAATGCCTATGCTTCTGCTAAGGGAATTAAAAAAGGCATAGAAACAAAGGGCTATGATACTGCTTATGACAGTAATTACAAAGGAAAATTTACTTTTGCAAAGGATGATGATATCATAATCCCTGATTCAGCAGATTCATATAAGGCAACCAGAGTAGAACCTGGTTATCTTATAAATAAACCTTGGTTTGAGTATAATTCTGATGATGGTAAGTACTACAGATATGAGTATGGAGATAAGCAGGTTGATGCAGAAAATGGTGAACAGCTTGCAGTAGATAATATTATTCTTCAGTATTCTTCATGGGAACAGGTTGATGAAAAGGGGTATCTTGGATTTGACTGTCATTCCGGTGGAAAAATGACATATATCACCCATGGAATGGCAAGGGATGGTACGTGGATCAGATTTGATGGAGATCAGGGATCTGTCCGTTATTTTGATGCAGATGGAAATGAAATTGTTATGAATCAGGGTAAAAGCTGGATTTGTATTATTCAGGACACTTATGCAGATAAGGTAAGTGTTTCATAATAAAGTAAGGAGATAACTTTTTTATTATGCCTTCTAAAAAAAGGAGCAAAACAAATAATTTTGTAGTACAGGGAGGAATTCTTGCACTTGCCGGAGTGATAACCAGGATCATCGGTATGTTTTACAGAATCCCTGTTACTAATATTATAGGTGATGAAGGAAACGGATACTATGCGGCGGCATATCAGATTTATAATATTATGCTTCTGATATCCTCGTATAGCCTTCCGTTGGCTATATCTAAAATTGTTTCTGCCAGATATTCAAGGCAGGATTACACAAATTCAGATCGCGTTTTTAGAGGCGGTCTGTTTTTTGCGTTAATATCAGGTGGAATTGCGTGCCTGCTTGTGTTTTTTGGAGCAGGCTTTTTTGCAGGCAATCTTATGACGGAACCAATGAGTGCAATTGCATTGAGAATCTTTGCTCCGACACTTCTCGTTGTTGCATTAATGGGTGTTATACGTGGATATTTTCAAGGCATGGGGACAATGGTTCCTACAGCAGTTTCCCAGATCATAGAACAGATTGTAAATGCAATAGTGAGTATACTTGCTGCACAGACACTTTACAGCTATGGTTTTAAGGTTGCAAAGTTACTAAAAAATGAACATTATGCACCTGCATACGGAGCAGCCGGCAGTACGCTTGGTACCAGTTCGGGAGCTTTGGCAGGATTAATCTTTTTGGCAATAGTTTTATTATTGACATCAGCTTCGATCAGAAGAAACAAACCAAAAGATTCTGTTAAGGCTATTGAGCCTATGGGTGATGTTATAAGGCTTATTATGCTTACTGCTGTTCCGGTCATATTGAGTACAGCTATTTACAATATCAGTGATGTACTTGATAATGGAATGTTTAATAAAATAATGACTATTAAAGGACAGGGTGTTGAAAAAACTGCAATCTGGGGAATTTATTCAGGCAAATATAAGCTTATGATGAATATTCCCATTGCTTTAGCTAATGCTATGTGTTCTTCCGTTGTACCTACACTTGCTTCATGTATAGCAGCAGATAATGTGAGAGGTGCCAAAAGAAAAATATTTACTGCAATCCGGGTAACAATGCTCATAGCAATACCATGTTGTGTCGGCATGGCAGTTCTTGCAAAGCCGATGCTTTCGATGCTTTTTACAGGAGACCTTACACTTGCAGCAAGGTTGATGCAGGTTGGATCGATATCAATAATATTTTTCTCAATATCAACACTTACAAATGGTATACTTCAGGGAATCAATCATCTTGAGATTCCGGTCAGACATTCTGCAATATCTCTTGTACTGCATATAACTGCATTGTATTTTATGCTTAATTATACGGATCTTGGAATTTATGCTGTAGTATTCGCAAATATTCTTTTTGCATTTTTAATGTGTATAATGAATCAATTTTCAATTCGTAAGTATTTAAAATACAAACAGGAGATTCCAAGAACATTTATAATTCCCGCAATATCTGCGACTATAATGGGAATAGTTGTTTTTGCAGTTTACAGTCTTTTGAGCAAGCTTGCTGCTAACATATTAAGTACATTGATTTCTATGATCATCGGTACTTTTGTTTATTGTTTCTGCATATTAAGGCTACGTGGTGTCAGAGAAGAAGAGATTAATGAAATTCCTGGAGGAACATTCTTTGCACATATTGCCAGATTCTTACATATGATTTGATTATGAAAAAAATAGCTGTAATTGGAGGAGGAGCTTCAGGCCTCATGGCTGCTATTACTGCAGCAAAAAATGGAGCAGACGTTACTGTTTTTGAAAAAAATGATCGTATAGGAAAAAAAATACTTCAGACAGGAAATGGAAAGTGTAACTACACCAATCTTGAAATGGATGATTCTTATTTCTATTCCTCTTCAGATAACGGTATAATAAAAAGAATACTTTCAAAATTTAATGAGAAGGATACAATAGCGTTTTTTGAAAACCTGGGAATAGTTCCAAGAAACAGAAATGGTGGGATTTATCCATATCCGGAGACTGCTACTGCCATACTGGATGTTTTAAGAATGGAAGTTGAGAGACTTGGAATTAAACTTTCTCTTTCAAATACGATAGATTCTATTAAAGAAAAAGGAACAGGATTTATTGTAAATTCTACATTTTTTGACAGAATAATAATTGCTGCAGGCGGAAAGTCAGCACCTAAAACAGGCTCTGATGGAGATGGTTATAGAATAGCAAAGCGATTTGGACATAAAACGCTAAAAGCCTTGCCGGCCTTGACACAGCTTATATCTAATGAAAAATACTTTAAGAGTATAAGCGGAGTAAGGGCAGAAGCGTATTTAAGCCTTTATATTGATGGCAGATTTATAAAGAAAAGCCATGGTGAGCTTCAGCTTACAGACACTGGGCTTTCCGGAATCTGCAGTTTCGAACTTTCTTCTCTGATTTCAAGAGGCATTGACAGTAAAAGGAAGGCAGAGGTTGAAATTAACTTTTTTAATGATTTAAGTAAAAAGGATTTCGCAGAATTATTAAGAAAGAGGATAAAGCTTCAGCCTGAAAGACCGGCGGAGTTATTGTTCACGGGTATTTTTAATAAAAAACTATCATTACTTTTTCTAAAAATGGCATCTGTTTCATTGAATAAGAACTCAGGCAGCTTAAATGAAAAGGAACTTGCAACTTTGTCTGATTCAGTTTGCTCATTCAGGGTAGTTATCAGTTCGGTTGGAGATTTTGCAAAATCACAGGTAACAAGCGGTGGAGTTCCGCTTAATGAGGTAAACGAAAATCTTGAGTCAAAGAAGAAGAAAGGTCTCTTTTTTGCAGGAGAGGTTCTTGATGTAGATGGTATATGCGGAGGATATAATCTGCAATGGGCATGGAGCAGTGGTTTTTCTGCAGGAAAGGCGGCAGCATTTGATTAAAATAAATCAATTGAGATTTCAAAATGAAGCTGGACCGGATGATTTATATAAAAAAGCCTCAAAACTCTTAAAATGTAAAGCTTCGGCTCTCTCTAAACTGAGAATAGTCAAAAAATCAATAGATGCCAGAAAAAAGAGTCAGATATTGTATATTTATTCTATTCTTCTTTCGGCTGACAATGAGGAGGCTTTAGTAAAACGTTCAGCTTCTAAGGATGTATCGATATACAAAGAGAAAAAATATAGATTACCAAAGTTAATTGAAACCGTTGAAAACCTTGAAAGACCCGTAATTGTTGGTTTTGGACCTGCAGGAATGTTTGCATCTCTAATTTTGGCTAGAGCGGGACTTCGTCCTATTGTTATAGAAAGAGGAGAAGATGTTGACAGCCGAAGATCGAAAGTGGATTCTTTCTGGGAGGGCAGTGAACTGGATCCTGAATCTAATGTTCAATTTGGAGAAGGCGGAGCCGGTACATTTTCTGATGGTAAGCTTAATACACTTGTACATGATACAGAGGGCAGGAGCCGTTATGTTTTGGAGAACTTTGTAAACTTTGGAGCTGATCCTGCAATCCTTACAGATGCAAAACCCCATATAGGATCTGATGTTTTGATCAAAGTTGTTAAAAACCTTAGAAAAGAATTTATAGAGCTTGGTGGAGAAATTCGTTTTAATACAAAACTTACAGGATTCGATTCTGATTTGGAAGGAAATCTTATTTCTATAACTGTTAATAATTCAGAAAAAATTCCTGCGTCCAGATGTATACTATGTATCGGCCATTCAGCAAGGGATACATTTGAAATGCTGAATGAAAAAAATTTGTCTATGGAGGCTAAACCCTTTGCAATTGGGGTTCGTGTTGAGCATTCTCAGGAGATGATAAATCGGGCACAGTATGGTAATGAATATGCTGAAAATCTTCCTGCCTGTCCGTATAAAACAACCGCAAAGGCATCAGATGGGCGTGGAGTATATTCTTTTTGCATGTGTCCCGGAGGATTTGTTGTAAACGCTTCCAGTGAAAAGGGCAGACTTGTAACAAATGGAATGAGTAATCACGGACGTGATTCAGGCAATGCTAACAGCGCAATAATCGTAACTGTATCGCCGAAGGACTTTGCTGGCGAGGGAGTACTTGCCGGGGTAGAGTTTCAGCGTAAACTTGAAGAGAGTGCTTATAAAGCTGCAAATGGTAAACTTCCATATCAGAGATTTGGTGATTTTGAAAAGAATCAGATAAGTACAGAATTCGGAAAAATAAAGCCTATGTGCAAGGGAAAGTATGACTTTGGAAACTTAAGAGAAGTACTTCCTGATTTTGTATCAAAGGATATTATTGAAGGCATGCATCTGTTTGCAAATAAGATAAAAGGATTTGATGACCCTGATGCTTTGTTTTCAGGAGTTGAAAGCAGGACATCTTCACCTGTCAGAATTAACAGAGATGAAAACGGAAATTCAAGCATAATCGGTATATATCCGAGCGGAGAGGGCGCCGGTTATGCAGGCGGTATAATGTCGGCGGCCATGGATGGCATGAAAACAGCAGAAAAAATTATAAAGGAAATCAATAAAAATGGGAAATAAGAGAGACGTATCTTCTATAAAAAGAATAGTTGTCAAGATCGGGTCATCTTCTATTACGCACCCTGAAACGGGAGGTGCCGATCTTGTCCGCATTGAGAAACTTGTCAGAGAGCTTTCTGATCTGAATAATGCGGGTCATGAAGTGATCCTTGTTTCTTCCGGCGCTATTTCTGTAGGACTCAAGGCAGCAAGAATTAATGATACTTTCTATGATGGTAGAAATGAAGATCCTGAGCGCCCTGATGAGAAATTAAGGGTTAAGCAGGCTGCAGCTGCAATTGGTCAGGGAAGGCTTATGATGATCTACGAAAAGCTCTTTGGCGAATATAATCAGATTACAGCTCAGGTACTCATGACAACGCGAAATATTAAAAATAATATAGACAGATACAATGTTGCAAATACCTTTGAAGAGCTTCTTAAACTCGGAGCTATTCCTGTAGTAAATGAAAATGACTCTATTTCAACATATGAGATCAAATTTGGTGATAATGATACGCTTTCATCGGTAGTTGCTTCCATTACACATGCTGATCTTTTGATATTACTTTCGGATATTGACGGACTCTATACAGATGACCCCAGGTCTAATCCGGATGCTAAGTTTATTTCATATATAGGAAATCTTACAGATGAGTACGATTCTTATGCTAAGGGAACTACCGGAAGCAGCAGGGGAACCGGAGGAATGGCTACAAAGATGAGAGCAGCGCACATTTCCTCACAGTCCGGAGCAAATATGGTCATTGCAAATTCTAAAGACCTTGGTGTAATTCATGAAATAGTAGAGGGAAAAGATGTCGGAACATGGATAGAGGCACATGCAAATCCTGATTTTTATGTGAGTGATTATTTTGAAGATGAGTTCTGATGCTGATATCAGGGAAATAAAAAAATCCCTTAGAAATAGGATAATAGAAAAAAGAAACCTGATAGATGAGGCAGAAAGAGAGAGAAAATCCAGAAAAATTTATGAAAAACTTTGTAAAAACACGGTTTTTTGTAATGCGGAAACGATTTTCTTTTTTGCAGGTTATGGCTCTGAGGTAAAAACCTTATTTATGATCGAGGACATGCTTAAATCCGGAAAAAGCATAGCATTGCCAAGGGTAATATCAAAGACAGAGATGAGATTTTTCAAGATAGATTCTTTGGAAAATCTTATTGATGGATATAAGGGCATTCCGGAACCGGAAGAAAAGTGTCCTGAAATCGAAGAATCGGATCTTATATTAATGCCGGGAGTTGCTTTTGATACTGATCGAAATCGGATCGGATATGGCAGAGGATATTATGACAGGTTTATTTCCGAATCAGCCAGGACAGTCAGAACCATTGCAATATGTTTCGATGAACAGATAGTTGAGAAAGTTCCGGTCAATGAAAATGATCTGAGACCGGAACTTATAATAACTGATCTTCGTGAAATAAGATAGCTGAAAAGACTTATAAGGCTTGCATTTTTAAAATCAGAGACTAAGATCATATTCTGTCGGTTTATCCGGGAAATCCTTTGATAAGGCAGCAATAGAGCATTTATAGTCTGACAGGAAATCATAGGATTTCAGATAATATTTTGTTTTTATCGATTTTGAATCTGATAGTATAACATACTCTGTCGATGGAAGACTTTCAAAAGAATCAAGCGGAAGTGACAGACCCTGACCGCAGGCTTTTATTACGCTTTCCTTTAATGCCCATATTCTGTAAAAAAGATCGTTAGATAAAGACTCATCTGAATTTGATCTGCTGGTGTTTAACAATACGGAGTATTCGTTTTTGGTAAAAAAACGTTTGGCAATATTCAGATTTTTTGATAAGGCTTTTTCCTCGGTATATTGAATATCACAACCTAGTTCCTTATCTGAAACGGCACAGAGGACTCTTTCTTTAGAGTGCGAAAGACTAAAATAGATATCGGAGCGATCCGCAAGGTATGGCTTTCCGTATTTACCGTTATAAAAGGATGAAGTTGAAATATCAATATTTTCAACAGATAGGGCATGTTTTAGAACAAGACCGGCAGCGAGTGAAAGATGCTTGTCTGACTCAAATTTAAATTTATCAATTTTTTCTCTTCTGAGTTCGGGAAGGGAATAATATTTATTATTAAAAATATCTGGATTTTTTAGGCAGGATATTTCTGCAGTGTATAATTTGATCATGATTGAATTATACAATAAAAATCGGATATGTGCATTAATGAAAGGATTTTTGTTTTTAATGAGTTTAGGAGAAATAATGGAATTTGAAACTGCTGTACCCGAGACTGAACCGGAGAGACAGTATTATTTTATAGAAAGAGCAAAGAAATATCTTGAAAAAAAGAAGGAAGAACTTGGTCGTCCGCTTAAAGCGGTTTGTCAGACCTTCGGCTGTCAGATGAATGAACGCGACTCCGAAAAAATCGTAGGTATACTTGATAAAATAGGATATGAAAGAGCTGCTAATGAAGAAGAAGCTGATTTCATCATATATAATACCTGTACTGTAAGAGATAATGCTGATCAGAGGGTGTTTGGAAGACTTGGCGTTCTTAAGAAATATAAGGAAAAGAATCCGGCTCTTATTATAGGTCTCTGTGGCTGCATGATGCAGGAAAAAACAGTGATCGAAAAAATACAGAAAAGCTACAGTCAGGTGGATCTGATATTTGGCACTCACAATTTATATAAATTTGCTGAGCTTTATTGCACTGTATTTGAGTCAGATTCGCAGGTTATTGATATTTGGAAGGATACTGATAAAATCGTTGAGGATCTTCCGGTCAGCCGTAAATTTCCCTTTAAGAGCGGCGTAAATATTATGTTTGGCTGCAATAATTTCTGCAGTTATTGTATCGTTCCTTATGTAAGAGGAAGAGAAAGAAGCAGGGAGCCAAAGGCTATTATAAGAGAAGTTGAAAGACTTGTGGCTGATGGCGTAAAAGAGGTTATGCTTCTTGGCCAGAATGTTAATTCATACGGTAAGGGTCTTGATCAGGATATTAACTTTGCAGAACTCCTAAAGGAGGTTGCTAAGGTTGATGGACTTGAGAGAATCAGATTTATGTCGTCTCATCCTAAAGATCTTTCCGACGAACTTATAGAAGCCATGGCATCTTCTGAAAAAGTCTGCAGACATATGCACCTTGCGCTGCAGTCGGGAAGTGACAGATTGCTTAAGCTTATGAATCGTCATTATACAAAAGAACAGTATCTTGAGCTTGTCCGTAAGCTTAGGGCTGCGATGCCGGATATTGCAATAACAACAGATATCATAGTTGGATTTCCGGGTGAGACAAAAGAAGATGTCGATGAAACTATTGATATAGTAAAGAAAGCGGCATTTGATGGAGCCTTTACATTTGTATATTCCAAGAGAACCGGAACTCCTGCTGCCGCAATGGAAAACCAGTGCAGCGAAGAATTTGTAAAAGAACAGTTTGACAGAGTTCTTAAGACGGTCCAGGATGTTTCTAAGGAACAGGCTGAAAGATTTACAGGCGAGACAGTTAAAGTTCTGGTTGAATCAGTCAATGATAAAGATCCTTCAATGGTTACAGGAAGAATGGGTCAGAATCATGTAGTACATTTTAAGGCAGACAGTTCACTGGTAGGGCAGATCGTAGAAGTACATTTAGACGAATGCTGTGGATTCTACTATATGGGAAGCATGGTATAAGCTATTATTTTTAGTTGAGGTATTGAATTAAAGTCATGCAGTCATAACATATAGATAATTATTTTTATAGTAATGAGGAGGAAATTTTGACACTGAAAGAGGTAGACAGAGAGAAGCTTTCTCCGATGATGCTTCATTATATCGAGACAAAAGAAAAATATCCGGATTGTATTTTATTTTACAGACTGGGCGATTTTTATGAGATGTTTTTTGATGACGCACTTGTTGTTTCAAAGGAGCTTGAAATCACCCTTACAGGAAAAAGCTGTGGTTTAGATGAAAGAGCACCGATGTGTGGCGTACCTTTTCATGCAGTGGATGCATATCTGGATAAACTTGTGGCACTTGGACATAAGGTAGCGATATGTGAGCAGCTTGAAGACCCGAAGACTACAAAGAATATTGTAAAAAGAGATGTTATCCGTGTAGTTACACCGGGAACAAATATGAATATGCAGGCTTTGGATGAGGGAAAGAATAATTTCCTTATGTCTGTGGTTTATTTTGCCGGAATGTTCGGGCTTGCCGTCACCGACGTTACAACCGGAGATTTTTATCTTACGGAAGTCGAGAATTTAAGACTTTTATTGGATGAAATTTCCAGATATATGCCAAGTGAGATAATTGCCAATCCCGCATTTTTCCTGAGTGGAATAAACATCGATGATCTGCGTGAAAGATTAAAAATTACGCTTAACCAGCTTGATGAGAAATATTTTACCGATGAAAATTCAATAAAAGAAATTAAAAATCATTTTAATGTAGAGGATCTTTCTGAGCTTGAACTGGCTGACTTTGATATCGGTACGCATGCTGCAGGTGCACTTATCAGTTATCTTAAAGAAACACAGAAAACTGATCTGACAAACCTAACGAAAATTTCTCCATATAAGAGCGCTAATTACATGGTCATTGATTCTTCTACAAGAAGAAACCTTGAACTCACAGAGACATTACGAGAAAAAAATAAACGCGGAAGTCTCCTCTGGGTGCTTGATCACACAAAAACAGCTATGGGAGCGAGACTTTTAAGAAGCATGATAGAGCAGCCATTGATCGATGAGAATGAGATCAATGCAAGGCTGGATGCGGTAGAAGAGCTTACCAAAAGAATAATGGACAGAGATGAGATAAGAGAATATCTTGCTGCTGTTTATGATCTTGAAAGACTTTTGTGTAAGATCAGTTATGGTTCTGCAAATCCACGGGATCTTATCGCCTTAAAAGGTTCACTTAAGATGATGGCTCCGATCCGTGCTTTGACCGCGGATTTTGATTCTGATCTGCTTAAAAAGCTTTCAGAGAAAATTGATGCTTTAGAAGATATTTACCAGCTTATCGAAAATGCCATAGTTGATGATCCTCCGTTAGCTCAAAAAGAGGGCGGGATAATTAAAGACGGATATAACACGACTGTTGACGAGTTAAAAGATGCCGGAAGAAACGGTAAAAGATGGCTTGCCGAACTCGAAGAAAGAGAACGTGAAAAGACCGGAATAAAGAACCTTAAAGTCAAATTCAGCAAAGTTTTCGGTTATTCGATTGAAGTAACAAATTCTTATCTTTCGCTTGTTCCAAAAGATTACGTCAGAAAGCAGACCCTTGCCGGTGGGGAGCGTTATATTACGGATGAGCTTAAGAAAATGGAGGATACGATCCTTAATGCAGAAGACAGGCTTACATCGCTGGAATATGAACTTTTTTCGGAAGTAAGAAATATCATTGGAAATTCAATAGAGAGAATTCTTGATACAGCTAAGGCAGTAGCTATGGTAGATGTTCTCCAGTCTCTTTCTTACGTAGCTGATCATAATAATTTTGTAAGACCTAAAATAAATACTAAGGGCATTATTAATATTAAAAACGGACGTCATCCTGTGGTTGAAAAGATGATCTCAGGAAATTCCTTTGTCCCGAACGATGTCCTGCTTGATCAGAAGAAAAATATGATAGCGATCATTACCGGACCGAACATGGCTGGTAAGTCTACATATATGCGGCAATGCGCTCTTATAGTCCTTATGGCGGCAATTGGCTCATTTGTGCCGGCAGAGGCTGCGGATATATCTGTTGTAGACAGGATATTTACAAGAGTTGGAGCATCGGATGATCTTGCTTCCGGACAGTCTACGTTTATGGTAGAGATGTCAGAGGTTGCAAATATCTTGAGAAATGCTACGCCTAAAAGCCTGCTGATCCTTGATGAGATCGGAAGAGGAACGTCTACTTATGATGGACTGTCGATCGCATGGGCAGTTGTTGAGTATATTGCAAATACTTCAACAATAGGGGCAAAAACTCTTTTTGCAACCCATTATCATGAACTTACTGAGCTTGAGGGAAAAATTCCGTCGGTAAATAATTTCTGTTTTGCAGTCAAGGAAAATGGAGAGGATGTAGTATTTTTAAGGAAGATAGTCAGAGGCGGTGCTGATAAATCCTATGGAATCCATGTTGCCAAGCTTGCAGGAGTTCCTGCGGCTGTCATAGACAGGGCAAATGAAATAGTCTGGGAATTATCGGATAATGATATTGCCGCTAAAGTGAGATCGATTTCCGCATCTTCTACAAAGAAGGAACGCAAGCATAAAATGGATGAGGTGGATCTGAATCAGATGTCGTTTTTCGATACTATGAGCGATAATGACGTACTTAAAGAGCTTGAGGAGGCAGATATTTCACATATGACTCCGATGGATGCTCTTAATACGCTTTATAAGCTCCAAAATGAGTTGAAAAACCGGTGGAAGGCTGTTTGAGCTTGAATCGGGGATAAGGAGTAGAACTTGAGTGAGATAAAAGTTCTTGATGAAAAAACGATTGATAAGATTGCCGCGGGAGAGGTTGTTGAGAAACCTGCATCAGTGGTTAAAGAACTTGTAGAAAATGCAATCGATGCAGGAGCATGCAGTATATCGGTTGAAGTAAAAAATGGCGGAACGGATCTTATCAGGGTTAGTGATAACGGAGATGGAATAGTCAGAGATCAGGTTCGAACAGCCTTTTTACCGCATGCGACAAGTAAGCTAAGGAAAATCGAAGATCTTGAAACTATAGAAAGTCTTGGATTCAGAGGTGAGGCGCTTCCAAGTATTGCCTCGGTTTCACAGGTGGAACTGCTTACAAAGACGGTTGATGAGATAACCGGTGTAAGATACTGTATAGATGGCGGCACCGAGCAGTCATTTGATGAGGTCGGAGTACCGGATGGAACGACATTTATTGTAAGAAATCTATTTTTCAACACACCTGCAAGAAAAAAATTCTTAAAGACAGCAATGACTGAGACTGGCTATGTTACCGAGCTTGTGGAGCAGTTGGCTTTGCTGCGCCCGGACATAGCTTTTAAGTATACTGCAAATTCGTCAAATAAGCTTGTGACCAGCGGTAATGGGGATTTAAAAGAAGTTATATACAGGATTTATGGAAGAGATATAACATCTGCGCTTCTCGAGGTTGAAAAGGAAGAAGATGGAATGACAATCCATGGATTTATTGCAAAGCCTGTGATCGCCCGATCAAGCCGGAATATGGAGAATTATTTCGTAAATGGCCGATATGTGAAGGATAAGGTTATATCCAGAGCTATAGAAGACGGTTATTCAGGATTTATGATGCAGCATAAATTCCCTTTTACTGTTTTAAGCATCAATGTACCTACAGAACTTCTAGACGTAAATGTACACCCTAGAAAAATGGAGGTTAAGTTCGGTGAAAGTGAAAAAGTATATGATTTTATAAGAAATGCTGTTAAAGAATCACTTTCAGGACGTGAATTCATAAATAAATTTGATTTTGAAAAGACAAGTTCAAAAATAGCAGAGGCACCAAAAGCTCCCGAAAAGGCGCCCGAACCTTTTGAGAAAAAAGCATTCGGAAAACCTTTCAAAGAAACTGTTATTAAGCCTACAGTATTTCGAAATGATCTGATTAAAAAGGCTGTAAATAAAGAAGAAGGAGTGCAGAATGTTCTTAAGGAACCTGCATTAAATCTGATAATAGGCAGGAACGAAGATAAAGAGAATTCTGATAAAGGTATTGAGAGCGTAATTTCAAAAGAACTTAACTTTGAGATAGAAGATGATATAAATTATCCGTCAGAAAATAATGCCGCAGAACGCACAGAAAAGACTGAGGATAATATTTCGGATAATTTTGATCTTAATATATCAGAAAGCATATCTGAAAATAATGAAGCTGATAATAATGAATCTGATAAGGATGTTACATTTGTTGAAAAACCAAGGCAGATGAATCTTTTTGAGGACAAGATCCTTGATAAAAATAACGCAGATGAGTTTGAGATAATAGGTCAGATTTTTGATACTTACTGGATAGTTCAGTATCATGACAAGATGCTTATGATAGACCAGCATGCAGCGCATGAAAAGATCAACTATGAGCGTTTTATGAAAAAATTCGAAGAACGCAGGGTTGATAAGCAGATTTGCAGTCCGAGTGTGATCATTACGCTCGATGGCGCACACCGAAACATCTTAGAGCGTTTTATGGACAGATTCGAGGAGATGGGTTTTGAAATCGAACCATTTGGTGGAAACGATTTTGCTATAAAGGCTGTTCCGGGAGATCTCTATGGGCTTACGGAAGAGGAAATCCTCATATCTCTTTTAGACGAACTTGATGACGGAATTAAGGTATCTGAAGTAAGTGCCATTCATGACAGGATCGCAACAATGTCATGTAAGGCAGCGGTTAAGGGAAATATGAAGCTTTCCCGTGAAGAGGCGAAAATGCTTATTGCTGAGCTTATGGAGCTTAAAGATCCTTATAACTGTCCGCATGGAAGACCTACTATAATTCAGATGTCAAAAAGTGAATTGGAAAAAAAGTTTAAGCGAATAATATGAAAAATAAATTATACATATTGGCAGGTCCAACAGCAGTCGGAAAAACGGCGCTTTCGATCGAACTTGCAAAAAGAAATGATCTTGAAATAATTTCAGCAGATTCTATGCAGGTATATAAAAGACTGGATATCGGCTCTGCAAAGATACGTCCGGAAGAAATGCAGGGAGTCAGACATTACCTTATAGATGTACTTGAACCTTCTGAAAACTTTAATGTAGCACGTTTTCAGGAAATGGCCAAAGAGGCTATGAATGAGATTTATTCTCATAATAAGACTCCTTTGGTCGTTGGAGGAACTGGCTTTTATACACAGGCTTTGCTCTATGATATCGATTTTTCCGAAAATGAAGTTGATGAAAAATTGAGGGCTGAGATAGATAATGAAGCCCGGGAAAGAGGTGCGGATCATTTGCATTCAAGGTTGAAAGAACTGGATGCGGAATCAGCTGAAGCAATTCCTCCGGGAAATGTTAAAAGAGTTGCAAGAGCTCTCGAATATTGTCTGTCTACAGGCGAAAAATTTTCAGAACATAATAAAAGAGAACGTGAAAAAGAATCACCATACGATTTTAGATATTTTGTTCTGAATATGCCAAGAGATATCCTCTATCAGAGAATAGAGAAAAGGGTAGATATCATGATGGAAACAGGTCTTCTTGAAGAAGTTCAAAACTGTATGAATGAGGGACTTAAAAGAGACATGAATTCCATGCAGGGACTCGGTTATAAGCAGCTGCTAAAATATCTTTACGGAGAGTGCAGTCTTGAAACGGCAGTTGATGATATAAAGAAAGAAACCAGGCATTTTGCAAAACGCCAGCTTACCTGGTTCAGAAGAGAGAAAAATGTTATTTTCATAGATAAGGAAAAATTTGCCTCTGATGAGGAGATTTTGGCATATATGGAAAGATGCATGATGAGTTCGAAAGATAATTAAGATTTAAATGTTAGGAAGTTAAAATGGATAAATATACACAATATGAAAAATTAAACATAAGCAGAGAGGTCTATGAGTTCGGAGAAAACATATTAAAAGATCTCAGGGAAAGATTTGACAAAATTGATGAAACAGCTGAATTTAATCAGCTTAAAGTAATCGATGCGATGCATCAGGCAAAGGTTGGCGAGGCATGCCTTACAGGAACGACCGGATATGGTTATAACGATATAGGAAGAGACAGTCTTGAAAAGGTTTATTCTATATGCTTCAATGGAGAGGATGCATTGGTAAGACCTCAGATAACCTGTGGAACACATGCATTGGCATTAGCTCTTTTCTCTAATCTCAGACCCGGAGATGAGCTTCTTTCTGTAGCCGGAAAGCCTTATGATACCTTGGAAGAAGTAATTGGTATCAGACCGTCTAATGGTTCCCTTGCAGAATACGGTATAACTTATGCCCAGGCTGATCTGACAGATGACGGGGAATTTGATTTTGAGGCAATCAGAAGTAAAATCAATGATCGTACAAAGCTTGTAACAATTCAGAGATCAAAAGGATATCAGACCAGAAGAACTCTTTCTGTAAAGCAGATCGGTGATGCAATTAAATTTATTAAATCAATACGTCCGGATCTTAAGGTAATGGTTGATAACTGCTATGGTGAATTCGTAGAAAGAATCGAACCGACAGACCTTGGTGCGGATATGATCGTAGGTTCGCTTATAAAGAATCCGGGAGGCGGTCTTGCACCGATAGGCGGATATATAGTTGGAAAGAAAGAGTGTATAGAAAATGCAGCTCACAGACTTACTTCACCCGGCCTTGGAAAAGAGGTAGGTGCTTCACTCGGAATTCTTCCACAGTTTTACCAGGGCCTTTTCCTTGCACCGACAGTAACGGCATCTGCACTTAAGGGAGCTATATTTGCAGCTAATATTTATGAAAAGCTAGGTTTTAGCTGTGTTCCAAATGCAACAGAGGACAGACATGATATAATCCAGGCAATCACATTTGGCAAGCCTGAAGGTGTTGTTGCTTTCTGTAAGGGAATTCAGGCAGCATCTCCGGTTGATAGCTACGTAACTCCGGAACCCTGGCCTATGCCGGGATATGATAGTGATGTAATAATGGCAGCTGGTAATTTTGTTTCAGGTTCATCAATAGAGTTATCGGCAGACGGACCGATAAAACCGCCTTATGCTGTTTATTTCCAGGGAGGTATTACCTGGCCACATGCAAAATACGGTATTCTGAATACTCTTCAGAATATGGTAAATGAAAAATTAGTTGTTTTATAATTTTTTATTTCTGTACAATGTTTTTTATTTGTGATAATATTAATTGACTATTGCTTAAGGAGAGATGGCATAGGTCTAGAGGAAATGTAATTATGAAACTCAGAGGAAATTTTACACTGTTAATACTAATTCTTGCAGGAATTGTTCTTGGCAGCCTGCTTGGAAATGTTTTAGGACAAGTCAGTTCATTGAGCTGGCTTTCTTATGGTCTTAACATAGGAACACCAGAACCCTGGCAGTTAAATCTCGGAGTTATGACACTCACCTTTGGTATATCTGTTAACTTTACGGTTGCCAGTATTTTTGGTGTAGTTTTGGGAATAATCGCATATAAAAAGCTTTGACTTGGAGTTCTCTTGAAAAGGAGAATATATGAATACTGTAAAAGACATGCCGGAAGCCGAGAGACCCTATGAAAAATGTGAAAAATTCGGGGCGGAAATTTTGACAGACACTGAGCTTCTGGCTGTAATTATGCGAACAGGAACCGTTGGAAGCAGTTCAATGAAACTAGCTGAAAATATTCTGGAGGCATGTCCGGAAGGAAGTTCACTGGCAGGGCTTGCGTCAATGTCAATCAATGAGTTGACGGGAATCAGAGGAATTGGAAGAGTCAAGGCTATACAGATCAAATGTCTGACAGAGTTTTCGAAAAGAGTCTGGAAATCCAGAAACAGAAGAAAAACTTATAGATCCTCCAGTGAGATTGCATCTTACTATATGGAGCAGATGAGATATTTAGATCATGAAGAAGTATATATAATGTTTTTGGATAATAAATGTGCTTTTCTTGGGGATTTTAAGCTTTCTTCGGGGACAGTAGACAGATCGCTTGTATCTGTCAGAGACATAATGATGAATGCATTGAAACGTGGTGCTGTAAAGATTGTTATGATACATAATCATCCCAGCGGAGATCCAAGTCCGAGCGAGGATGACATTAAAATAACAGAGAAAATATTTAAGGCAGGTAAACTGGTAGATATTTCGTTGGTAGATTCAATAATCATTGGCGATGGAATATATATAAGTCTTTTAGATGAGACTGATTTTTACAATTTATTAGGAAAGCATTCAGTAATGAATGGCTGACCCGTATTAATTCAAGATTTTTAAATTTGAAAGGGGACAGGAAATGCAGAACTGTGCATTCGGTATTGACTTAGGTACCGGAAATATCAAAATTTACAACAATATGGATGGCACGATCCTTAATAAAAAGAACATGATCGCCATTATGAATAAGACAACTCTTTTTGCATATGGAGATGAGGCTTTTGACATGTATGAGAAAGCCCCTTCAAATATAAGGATTTCTTATCCTTTGACATACGGCGTAATTGCTGATATCAAGGATATGCAGGATGTGCTCAAATGCTTTATTACTGATCTGACATCAAAGCAGAAGTATAATGGCGCAGACTTCTACATTTCTGTTCCAAGCGATATTACTGAAGTTGAAAAGAGAGCTTTCTATGATCTTGTTAAAGATTCAAATGTCAAAGCTAAAAAGATTATGATGGTTGACAAGGCAATTGCAGATGGACTTGGCCTTGATATAGACGTTAAGAATTCACAAGGTGTAATGGTAGTTGATGTTGGATTCGAAACATCAGAAATATCCATTCTTTCACTCGGAGGAATCGTACTTTCAAAGCTTATTAAAGTTGGAGGAAGTAAATTCGATAGTTCTATTCAGGCAGCGGTTCGTAAAGAGTTTAATCTTATAATTGGCGGTAAAACTGCAGAAAAACTTAAGATAGATCTGTCTGTAAATAAGACTCCTGAAGAAGATTCTGTTGTTTATGGACGTGATATAGTTACAGGTCTTCCTGTGGAGAGAAGAATTCCTACAGAGCTTATTGATAATGCATTAAATGAGAATATTGCAAGCATTGTTGAAAATATTAAAGTTATTCTTGAGCGTACGCCACCGGAACTTGCTGCTGATATCTATAAGCATGGAATCTATCTTACAGGCGGTTCTGCACACTTGAGAAATCTTGATGAATTAATTAATAAAGGAACTAATTTAAGAGTAAACCTTGCTGAGAATTCACAGGAAAGCGTTGCTAACGGGCTTGCAAGGATAATTCAGGATGATGAGTTCAGCTCTCTTGCTTATACAATTGAGGGTGTTTCATCTAAAGGTTTGAGTCTTAAATAAAATTTAAGAGGATATAATGGCAAGATTAAATTTAGAGCGGAAAAAATTTGTAATACCGGACAGATATATTTTGCTTATTATTACAGGTGTCTGCATTGTTCTTATGCTTTTGACATATTATACGGATGCTGTCAGCGCACCGTTGTCATTGGTGGCATCATATACGATTGTACCGTTCGAAAAAGGCTTAAATGCAGTAGGAAGAAAATTTGAGGAAAGACTTTCAGAGCTTGAAAGCTTAAAAGATGTAATGTCTGAAAATGAAAGCCTCAAAGAAGAACTTGCAAAACTGAAGATAGAAAATAACCAGCTCGCTGAAGACAGGTATGAGCTTAACGAGCTTCGCACGTTGTATCAGCTTGATGATCAGTTTGATACTTATGAAACTGTTGGTGCCAGAGTTATTGGCAAAGATCCTGGAAACTGGTTTTCTGTTTTTATCATTGATAAAGGAAGTCTTGATGGTATAGCGGTTGATATGAATGTTATTTCCGGCAGCGGATTGGTTGGAATAGTAACTGAGGTTGGAGACAATTGGGCAACTGTAAGATCCTGTATAGATGATGAAAGTAATATATCAGGTATGGTGCTTTCTACCTCGGATACAGTAATGGTAAACGGTGATCTCAAGCTTATGGAAAATAATGAGATTTTATTTAGCCAGCTTACAGATGAAGAAGATAAAGTCGGAGTAGGAGATGAGATAGTAACTTCTAATATTTCGAATAAATATCTTCCCGGAATAACTATAGGATATATAACATCAGTAGAAGTGGATGCAAATAACCTTACCAAATCCGGAACTATCACACCTACTGTTGATTTCAGACATATAAATACAGTACTTGTTATAAAAAATCTGAAACAGTCAAAGAGTAGTTCAGTTTCATCTAATTAATTACAGATCAGTATTAACTGAAAAATTCAGAGACACGCTTTGTTAGCGTGTTTCTGATTATTAAGAAGCAAATAAATTTAATTACTGTTCAGGAAGAAAATTTTGAGAAGAAAAATTATTGAATTTCTTATAATCTTTATTTCATTTATAATCCAGTGTACTTTTTTTAAGGCTGTAAATATGGGAGGAATTTCTCCTAATCTGTTGATAATAGTTACAGCAACATTCGGTTTTATAAGGGGACAGAGAGAAGGAATGTATGTCGGTTTTCTTGCCGGCCTGTTTACAGATATTCTTTTTGGAAATGGTATTATCGGATTGTATACACTTATATATACCTTTGTAGGATATCTCAATGGTCTGTTTAGCAGAATCTTTTATCCTGAAGATGTTAAACTGCCCATTTTTCTAATAATTGTAAGTGATTTTATATATAGTTTTATATGCTATATACTTACATTTCTTTTGCGTTCCAGACTTGATCTGCCTTTTTATCTTATCCATGTAATGATACCTGAGCTGGTCTATACTGCTTTGATAACACTTATTTTTTACAGGTTCATTCTGATTATTGAAAAGGTGATTGAGGAAAAGGAAGAAATGGAGTAATTAAAGCCTATGCTTGAGAATATAAAAGATAAATTGATCAATATATTCACTTCAAGGATCTTTGTTCTTACAATGATCATAATGCTCTTATTTGCTGTAATAACTTATCGGTTATTTGTTTTGCAGATTATTAATGGTGAGTCATATCTTGATAATTTCACTCTTAAAATTGAGAGAAATAAAACCATAGCAAGCACCAGGGGAACGATCTATGATCGTAATGGTAATGTTCTTGCCTCTGATAAGCTCGCTTATTCCGTGACAATCGAAGATAATTATGATACAGATGATAATTATAATATGAAGCTCAATGATACAATTTACAAACTTATTAATATTGTTGAGAAAAATGGCGATAAGCTGAATAATGATTTTGATATCATTATAGATGCTGACGGAAATTATAGTTATACACTTACAGGAACGAAGCAGCTTCGTTTTCTGGCTGATATTTACGGCAGGACGCAGATAGATGATCTTGCTTACAAGGAATCATCAGCCACACCTGATGAGGTTATGAGCTATTTATGCAGTTCAAAGAAGTATGGGATCGGAAAATATACGCTTAAGGATGATGGGACTTATGACTTTATCCCTGAAGAAGGCTATAGTAAGTCTGAGATTCTAAAGATTGTTACAGTTCGTTACAGCCTTAACCTTAACAGCTATCAGAAATATCTTGCAACGGTTATAGCAACAAATGTTAATGAGTCAACTGTTGCTGAAGTGATGGAAAATAAAGATTTGCTTCAGGGTGTTGATATTGCTGAGGATACAGTAAGAACATATATAGATGATCCGAGCTTTTCACATATATTGGGTTATACAGGAAAAATCTCGGATGAAGAGCTTACAGCTTATAATGAATCCATATCTCAGAATGAGGGCTCGAATCTTTATGAGCTTAATGATATGGTAGGAAAAGCCGGAATAGAGCAGTATATGGAAAAAGAACTGCAGGGTATAAAAGGCAGCCAGACAATATTTGTTGATAATCTGGGAAGAGTTCAGGAAACAGGAGAAAAGGTTGATCCTATAGCTGGTAATGATCTTTACCTTACTATTGACTCCGATTTACAGAAGGCTGTTTATCAGATATTGGAACAAAAAATTGCAGGTATTTTAATTTCTAAGATCAGAGATGTTAAAACATATGTTTCAACGACTGGAAGCTCATCAGATATAATAATTCCAATAACTGATGTATACTATGCTCTTTTTGATAATAATTTTATAAGTATTGCATCAATGTCTGAAAAGGATGCCGGTGAGTATGAGAAACAGGTACAGGCACTTTATGATGAGCGGGAAGCTTCAATTCTTGAAGCGTTGAGAAATGAATTAAGCTCATCCAATACAATATACGAAAACCTCTCTGAGGAAATGCAGGTTTATGAATCATATATTGTTTCTATGCTTCAAAATTCAAACGTTGGGGTATTTGACAGTTCAAAAGTAGATACTGAAAATGATGTTTATAAAAATTGGAAACAGGGAAAGATTTCACTTTCTGAGTATTTAAAAGAGGCAATCGCCTGTGGATGGATCAATACAACTAAACTTGGCAATTCGGAAAAATACCTTGATTCCGAAGAAATATATGATTCACTTTTAAATTTTATTATAAATAAACTTTCTGATGACTTATCTTTTTCTAAAAAAATATATAAATATATGATCTTAAACGATGTCATCAGCGGGAAACAAATCTGTCATATTATGTTTGAGCAGGGTAAACTGAACGATTCGGATGGTAAGCTTGCAGGATTGGACAGTGGAGAGATCAGTGCGTATAATTTTATACTGAAAAGAATAAGATCACTCGAGATAACACCGGCAGATCTTGCTTTGGATCCATGTTCTGGATCATGTGTAGTAACTGATGTAAATACCGGTGAGGTTCTTGCATTGGTTTCTTACCCGAGCTACGATAATTCAAAATTAGCAAACTCAATTGATGCAGCATATTACAGTGCACTTACAGTCGATCAGTCATTGCCTTTGTATAATTATGCTACGCAGCAGGAAACAGCGCCGGGTTCTACATTCAAGCCAGTGTCTGCGACCGCAGGTCTGGAGGAGGGTGTTATATCACCGGGAGAAACCATCGATTGTGTTGGTATTTTTGAGAAGATCACACCGTCTCCTAAATGTTGGATTTATCCTAACGGAACACATGGAAATCTTAATGTGATCGGAGCCATACAGAATTCGTGTAACTTTTTCTTTTATGAGGTTGGCTATCGATTGGCGTCATTAACAGGAAGATATGATAGTGATTCCGGTCTTGCGATCATTAAGAAATATGCAGATATGTATGGCCTTACTGAAAAATCCGGAATTGAAATAACTGAGTCTGAGCCCGAAGTATCTACACAGGACGCAGTTAGATCAGCAATTGGACAGGGTAATCATGCTTATACAACTGTAGGATTATCAAGATACGTAACAACAGTTGCAAATGAGGGAACCTGTTTCAATCTTAGTTTAATAGATAAATTGACGGATTCTGATGGAAGCCTTATAGAAGATTTTGAACCGGATGTTAGAAATTACGTAGACGTCGCAAGCTCAACGTGGGATAATGTACATGAGGGAATGAGAATGGCTGTTGTGGAGGACTATGATGCTTTTGAAGATTTTCCGATAACAGCTGCAGGTAAAACAGGAACGGCACAGCAGATTACAACGAGACCAAACCATGCTTTATTTGTAGGATTTGCTCCTTATGACAAACCGGAGATTTCTATAGCTACAAGAATTGCATATGGATATACTTCGGCGAATGCAGCCGAGGTTTCAAGAGATGTTTTTAAGTATTACTTCAAGCTTGACGATAAAGATAATATTATTACCGGTACAGCCGTTCTTCCGGATAGTGCCGAGATAGGAGATTAATATATGCCCAGAAAATATCGATTGAAGAATTATGATTTCCTTCTGGTTTTGCTGGCTGTATTGATTTCCATATATGGCATATTTATAATTGGCAGTGCAAAAACATCTTTTCAGCCCAGACAGATAGGTGGCCTTTGTCTCGGAATTGCTTTAATGGTAGTGATATCATTAGTAGATTACCAGACAGTGCTGAATTTTTATTGGGTTTTCTATATTTTAAATATTGTATTACTTTTGGCTGTTCAGTTTTTTGGACGAGAGGTAAATAATGCAACAAGATGGATTTCGATTGCCGGTATACAGTTTCAGCCGTCAGAGGCAACAAAATTTTTGTTGATTTTATTTTTTGCAAAGCTTATTATGAAATTTAAGGATAAAATCAGCAGGTTCGGAGTGCTTTTGATACTTATAGCACTTTTTGCGGCTCCATGGTATCTGGTATATAGTCAGCCTGATCTATCAACAAGTATTGTAATTTTTTTGATATTTGTTAGTATGATATTTATAGGAGGTTTAAGCTGGAAAATCATCGGCGGTGTACTGGCTGTTACGGTACCGCTCGCAATTATAGGTCTTGTTCTTGTTATTCAGCCTAATCAGCAGATAATAAAAGGCTACCAGCAGACAAGAATCCTGGCTTGGCTTGATCCTGAAAAGTATTCTAATCAGGAAGCTTATCAGCAGCAAAATTCGATTACTGCGATTGGATCTGGTCAGTTAACAGGTAAAGGCTATAAAAATAATGAGGTTGCATCAGTTAAGAATGCTAACTTTATATCAGAGCCTCAAACAGACTTTATATTTGCAATAGTTGGAGAAGAACTTGGTTTTATGGGTTCTATGGCTATTGTCATATTAGTAATGGCTATAATACTGAGGATAGTTCAAATTGGTTTTGGAGCAGATGATTTGTCTGGCACACTTGTGTGTGCCGGTGTGGCAGCACACATCGGCTTCCAGACTTTTATGAATATTGCCGTTGCGACGGGACTAATGCCTAATACAGGTATTCCTTTACCGTTTATCAGCTATGGTATGACATCTCTTGTTTGCCTGTTTATGGAAATAGGTGTTGTATTGAATATCGGATTACAGAAAATCAGAGAAAATTATTTTGTATTTAGGGCATAATGCTTTAAGGCATTGACACTCGGAGGTGAATTATGAATATAGGACTTGTGGCACATGATGCCAAGAAAAAACTTATGCAGAATTTTTGTATTGCATATCGTGGCATACTTGCCAAGAATGATCTTTATGCGACAGGGACAACCGGAAGACTTATAGAAGAAGTGACCAATCTCAATATTCATAAGTTTCTTGCAGGACATCTTGGCGGCGAGCAGCAGCTTGGAGCACAGATAGAGCATAATCAGATCGATCTGGTGATCTTTTTGCGCGATCCGCTTACGCCAAAGAGAAATGAACCTGATGTAAACAATGTTGTGAGACTTTGCGACGTACATAATATTCCACTTGCTACTAATCTTGCAACGGCTGAATTACTTATTAAATCACTTGACAGAGGAGATCTTGAGTGGCGTGAAATGTATAAGTAATTTTCAGATGCGAGGTCGTTTATCAGGGAAAAGACTTTTTCCACTACTTATATCTATTGCAGTTTTACTAACAGGATGTGGTTCTAAACACTTTGATTATGCATTTGATGCAAATAATTCACAAAGTGCTTTTAGGTTTGATACATCTAACGAGAATGATATTGCAGATTCTTTTGCTTCGAATTTAGCTGTAGTCAGTGGAGATGTTATAGCAGGAGAAGAGGTTTCAACCGGAGAAAATTCCTATGGATCTGCAATACTGGTTAATTCAGACAGCAATGAAGTTCTTTTTTCAAAAAACGCGAATGCAAAACTCTATCCTGCAAGTATGACTAAGGTTATGACAGCTCTGGTTGCACTGGAGAATTGTGATAAGGATAAAATACTTACGGCAGATGCAAACTGCCTTATATCAGAAGAGGGTGCACAGTTAGCAGGATTACAGGTAGGAGATACAATGACCCTTGATCAGGCCCTTCATATTCTCCTTATTTATTCTGCAAATGATGTTGCAGTAATGATAGCTGATAATATTGGAGGTTCAGTAGAAGGCTTTGCAGATATGATGAATGCCAAAGCAGCACAGTTGGGGGCTACAAATACTCATTTTGTCAATCCGCATGGACTTCATGACGAGAATCATTATACGACCGCTTATGATATGTATCTGATGTTTAATGCAGCATGCAAATACGAAGAATTTACTGAAATAATCAACATGTCCACCTATACAACTTCTTATAAACATGCTAATGGGAACAGCATAGATTTTACATGCAATAGTACAAATCGTTTTATAACCGGTAAAATATACGCGCCCACAAACATTACAGTTATGGGAGGAAAGACAGGAACAACACTTGCAGCAGGTGCGTGTCTTGTAATGCTTTCAAAAGATACCAAGGGCGCTTCATATATTTCCTGTGTAATGAAGGGGACAAATATTGATGCAACTTATGGTAAGACAAAGGCTATGCTGGAAATAATTGAATAGTTTTTAATAGAGAGAATTAAACAGCGTTCTATTTTATGGGACGCTGTTTTTTGTATCCTCTGAGAACCGGCAAAGAGAAAAGGATTAGAAGAAAAAGCAACAGGCAAAATAGCCAAAACTATAGATAGTTATTTAATTAACATGTATACTACTTATTGCACATAAAAGGTTGTATAAATACTTTCTCTATTGTATAATATAACTATACAAAAAGTGCGAAGGTGTTTCGTACTCATAATGAAAACGGCGAAGGAGGACACGGAAATGGTTCAGTTAATTGTTGGGGAAAAAGGTAAGGGAAAAACAAAAGTACTGTTGGATCGCGTAAATGAGACGGTGTCAAGTGCAAAGGGAAATATTCAGTTTGTAGATAAAGATCTTTCGCACATGTATGAGCTTAAAAATAAAATCCGTCTTGTTAATGTAAGCGACTATGACATCACCAACGCTGATGAATTTGTGGGCTTTGTCAGCGGCATTATTTCTGCAGATCATGACCTCGAAGAACTTTTTATTGACAGGTTCTTAAAAGTTTCATTTCTAGATAATATCAGTAATTCTTCTGACTTCCTTCGAAAACTAGATACAATAAGTTCAAAGTTTAATGTTAAAGTAACTATAAGTTTATCCGGTAGCGTAAGTGAACTTCCTGATGACCTTAAAGAGAAAGTTGCTATTGCACTTTGATCTTAAATTTGTTATTTTATTATATAGATTATATGGGCTGCCTAATAGGGCAGCCCTTGTTAATATAAAATAAATCTGAATCCGGGATAACAGATGAAACGCTCCATAGAGAAGAAAAACTACAGAAAAAAGAATAGAAGACGGCGTACAGATAGCGACAGAAGCAGGAAAAGAACAAGACGATATCGCAGTAATGAAAAAAAGATCACGAAGATGCCGAACATGGGACTCTTGAAAATAAATTTTGGAGTTCTTATTTTTCTTGCCTTGGCAATATATCTTGTTTTTATATTAATTTCGTATGCAAGCACAACACATATTGCCGGATACGAGGTTAAGCTCGGTTCTCTTGCTTTGGATACAACAGCCAGAGCTGTATGTGTGCGTGAGGAAAAAATATATACTGCAAATAATGCAGGCTATATAAACTATTATATGAGAGAAGGCGAACGTGCTGCCGGTGGTGAACTTGTTTATGCAATAGATGAAAGTGGTGAACTTTCTGAAAAAATAAATGAAAGCCAGTCAGTAAGTTCAAATATTAAAGAGTCGGATCTTTCCGAATTAAAGAGCGAAATACAAAATTATAAGAATTCGTTTTCTGATGAAAAATTCAACAGTGTTTATGATTTTGCATATAACATTGAGGGGACTATTGAACAGATCAATCATGCAAACATTTTAAGTATGCTTACAGGTGTTTCGGGTAATAAGATAAGCGGTTCAGTAGACCTTGGATATTCAGATACAAGTGGTATTTTATGTTATTCAACAGATGGGTTGGAAAACCTTAAGGAATCTGAGGTAACAGCAGATACATTTAACGAGGAAAACTATAATAATACAAATCTTGTTAATGGAAGTCTTGTTTCCAAGGGAGATAATGCGTTTAAGCTGATAACCAGTGAAAACTGGAGTATTGTTATGCCATGGAATACTTCGTGGGAAGAGGAAGTTAAAGATGGAGAATATATAGAAGTTAATTTCCTTAAAAATGGCTATACAGCCTGGGGTAAAGCTTCTATTTTGAATAATTCCGATGGACAGTATCTATCGCTTAGTTTTACAAATTCGATGGTTAATTTTTCCAGTGAAAGATTTGTTGACATTGAGCTTATGACAGATGAAAAGAAAGGCTTTAAGATTCCAAATACATCTATTGTTCAAAAGGAGTTCTATCTTGTTCCGGAGGATTTTGTAACCAAGGGTGGGGATACAGATTCCGATGGATTTTTAAGAAGAGCCTACCTCGAGAACGGTGGAGAAACAACAGAATTTGTTGAAGCCGAAATATATGATAAAGTGGATGGAAATGTCTACGTTGCGACTGAGATATTTAACCCGGGAGATATTCTTATCAAGCCGGATTCACAGGATACATATACTATAAGCACAAAAGATTCTTTGACCGGCGTTTATAATATGAACAGTGGATTTGCCGATTTCAGAAAAATAAATGTATTATATTCAAATAAAGAATATTCAATAGTTGAATCAGGAACGATGTACGGTCTGAATGTTTATGACCATATCGTTCTTAATGGTGACGGAGTTTCTGATAAGGATCTTATGTTCCAGTAATTGTGAACTTGAGAATTATCTGATCAGCATTGATCATTCAAATTAGTAAAAAGCAGTAGTACTCAGGAGAATATAAAATGATATCAGTAGCAGAAAACCTTAAGAATGTTGAAAAGAAAATAGAGGAAGCCTGCCAAAAATCAGGCAGGAAGCGCGATGAAGTAACCTTAATTGCCGTAAGTAAGACTAAACCGATAGAGATGATAATGGAAGCCTATAATGAGGGTATCAGAGACTTTGGTGAAAATTATGTACAGGAGCTTGTAGATAAAATTGAAAAGCTTCCTAAGGATATACGCTGGCACATGATCGGTCATCTTCAAAGAAACAAGGTTAAATATATTATTGATAAGGTAGAATTGATTCATGGAGTGGATTCCCTTGCTCTTGCGAAAGAAATAAGTAAACAGGCTGCCAAGCATGAAATTACTGCGAACATTTTATTAGAAATAAATATCGCCGGTGAAGAAAGTAAATTTGGCTTTTCACCTGAAAAAGTGACTGACGAAGTGCAAGAAATCAGCGAATTGCCTAACATTAATGTGAAGGGAATTATGTGTTCGGCACCATATGTTGAAAATCCGGAAGATAATAGACAACATTTTGAGAAAATGTGTAAAATTTGTGTTGACATAAATTCAAAAATAAGTAATAATAGTTCTATAAATATAATTTCAATGGGAATGACTGGGGATTATCAGGTTGCGATAGAAGAAGGGGCAACTTTGGTACGTGTGGGAACCGGTATTTTCGGAGAAAGAGACTATAGTAAGTTAGCGTGAATAAGATATTTGTTAAGGATTTCTAAAGGCTAATACTGAGGGAGGATTGATTATGAGTTTATTAGATAAGTTCGTTAAGGCTATGAACATTAATGATGAAGATGATTATGATGATTACGATGATGATTATTTAGATGACGATGAGGAAGAATTCGAAGAGCGTAAGAGATTCAGCCGTAAGGAAGAGCCAAAGGTAGTTGAGACCAAGCCTTCGAGATCAGCAAAGATCACACCTATGCGTCAGGTGAAGAGAAGAAATGCTGACAGCGGCAGAGAGGTTTGCATGTTCAAACCTGCAGCTTCCGATGAGTCATGTGATATTATGGACGCACTTCTTGCAGACAGAACCGTTGTATTAAATCTTGAAGGTATCAATGAGGATGTTGCACAGAAGATCATCGATACTATTTCAGGTGCTTGTTATGCACTTGATGGAAACATGGTAAAGATTTCAAATTATATCTTTATCGTAGCTCCTAAGAGTGTAGAAATTTCAGGTGATTCTCAGGGCAGTGTTTTACAGAATGCCTTTGATTTACCGCTTGCAGTTGGAAGAATGTAATCAAATAAAAATTTTATGATTATTATGGAAGGCGGAACATGGTTTCCGCCTTCTTTTATGCATCTAAGATGCTGGTTTGTCCTAATTAACTGGCACTCGACTTTACGTGGAGGGAAAAATGTCAACATCTTTAACAGTAGCTGAAACTTCATCCGGACCATCATATAAAATAGTTATAGAAAATAACTTTTCAAAGCTTTTGGATAGTTTAAAAGAGCTTGATCTTAATGGCAGAAGAGCGTGTATCGTGACTGATAGTAATGTCGGACCATTATATGAAAAGGAAGTTCATGATATCATTTCAAATATTTTTTCTCTGGTTGAATCCGTTGTAATAAAAGCCGGAGAAGATAATAAAACACTTGATAATGTCAGACTGGTATACAGAAAACTTATAGAAAATCATTTTGACAGAAATGATGTTATAATTGCTCTTGGAGGTGGAGTAATAGGAGATCTTGCAGGATTTGCAGCGGCTACATATCTGAGAAAAATCCGCTTTATCCAGATACCTACAACGCTCCTTTCGCAGACGGACAGCTCTATAGGGGGTAAAACCGGAGTTGATTTTGAAGAATTCAAAAATATGGTAGGCGCTTTCCATCAGCCAGCGCTTGTATATATGAATATGTCGGTACTCTCAAGTCTTGATGGAAGGCAGTTTGCATCAGGAATGGCCGAAATATTGAAGCATGGTTTGATAAAAGATAAAAACTATTATGAATGGCTGATCAATAATTTTAATGAGATAAATGACAGAATACCTGAATATCTCGAAAAGATGATTAAGAGGAGCTGTGAGATCAAAGCCGCAGTTGTGGAAAAGGATCCGACAGAAAAAGGGGAAAGAGCCCTGCTTAACTTTGGACATACAATAGGGCATGCAATAGAGAAGTATATGGACTTTAAGCTTATGCATGGTGAATGTGTTGCGCTTGGTACTATAGCAGCCTCATGGATATCTTATAAAAGGGAGAATCTTGATACGGAAGAATTCTATGAAATCCGTGATATGTTCCTTCCTTTTGGCCTTCCGTTAACATTGGATGATGGAGTCGATATTGAGAAAATTATCGATATAACAAAATCGGATAAGAAAATGGATGGCGGACATGTGAAGTTTGTTTTATTAAAAAAGCCGGGAAAGGCTTATATTGATACTACGGTCACAGATGATGAAATGCGGGACGCTCTTAAGCAGCTTGTCATTTCAATGGATGACTAAGAATGCAGGTAAAAAAATGATTAAAGTCAGGAATGTTTTATATTGGTTTATAGATTTTATTTTAATAGTAGTTCTGGTAGCAGCAGATCAGTTTACAAAGAAGCTTGCAGTAGAACATTTAATGAATAAGGCACCTATTTCGGTCATAAAGGATTTCCTTATATTGGAATATCTGGAAAACAGAGGTGCGGCATTTGGAATGCTGCAGAATCAGAGCCTGTTTTTTATTGCCATAGGCGTTCTTTTCGTATGTATAATTGTTGTTGCTCTGGTAAGAATCCCCACATATGGAAAATATCATTTTCTCAGATTTCTTCTGAGTCTGATCACGGCCGGAGCAATCGGTAATATGATAGACAGGGTTACACTTAAATATGTTATTGATTTTATTTATGTAATATATATTGATTTCCCTGTATTCAATGTTGCAGATATCTATGTCACACTAGGGACAGCAGCACTTCTCATAACAATTCTTTTTGTATGGAAAGAAGATGATCTGGATATGAAGAAGGCTAATAATCCCAAAATACATTCTGCTTTTCTGAACCCTGAAAACAAGTCAGAAAAGTAATGAAGGATGAGGATTTTAGATGAAAGAAGAACATATAGAAAAGTATTCTTTTGTTATAGATTCTGATGATGCAGATGAAAGAATAGATAAATATCTTGCGTATGCAGTGGAGAATCTTTCGAGATCATATATTCAGAAAATCATAGATAATGGCGGAGTTACTGTAAATTCAAAAAATGTTAAAGCACGAACGGTTCTTAAAGAAGGCGATCTGGTTGAACTTATAGTTCCTGAGAAAATAGTTCCGGAAATAGAGGCTGAGAATATTCCGATAGATGTCTTATATGAAGATGATGATCTAATTGTTGTTAATAAACCGAAGGGGATGGTTGTTCATCCGGCTGCAGGCCATTACAGCGGGACACTTGTTAATGCTCTATTATATCATTGTAAGGATCTCTCGGGAATTAATGGTGTTATGCGACCCGGAATAGTTCATAGAATCGATATGAATACAACAGGTTCACTTCTTATTTGCAAAAATGATTTCGCGCACAGGATAATTGCTGAACAGCTTAAAGATCATAGCATAAAGCGAAGATATGCTGCAATAGTTGAGGGTAAAGTTAAAGAAGATGGTGTAATAGATAAACCTATTGGACGCAGTATCAAAGACAGGAAAAAAATGGCTGTTACACCAAACGGTAAAAATGCAGTTACTCATTTCAAGGTGCTTGCTTCGACCGATAAATACAGTTATATTGAATGCAGGCTTGAGACAGGAAGAACACATCAGATAAGGGTTCACATGGCTTCTATTGGTCATCCGGTTGTCGGTGATGATGTTTATGGACACCCTGCAAAAGGGCTTGAGGGACAGACTCTTCATGCCAGAATCCTTGGCTTTATACAGCCTCATAGCAGAGAGTATATTGAAACAGAAGCTCCGCTGCCCAAGTATTTTGAAGAACTATTGGATAAGTATTCTTTAAGATGATTAAAAGTAACTCTTATAGTATTTGATTGATATTTCAGCTTTTTGTAAGTGATATACAGTTAAAAAATTTTTTAAAATAACTAAAGAATCTCGAATAAGCCAATGTCTTATTCGAGATTCTTTTTAGTTATTTTGAAATTGCTTCTATGAACTGATCTGCATAATATTCGTCTAGAGTTTCACATCCTCCTGCAAAGTTATAATTATCAAAAAGATATGCGCCGGTTTTATCTTCGAAATAAGTTATCTCATAATTATCAATTATAATTTTTGTTGCTTCAGAACCTTCGTATGTGGTCTCATAGAGATTACATTTTTTGTATATATATGATTCTCCGTTGGATACCCATGCAGTGAAGGAGTCATCTGTCTGATAGAGTACGAGCAGGATTTCATCGCCTTCACCACTGTCTGCGTGTATAGCTGTAATGAAATCTGCGTCCGGATCGACTATTTTGTTGGCTGCTTCTGCTTTTGACGGGTTAAAAACTGCGAGTAAAATAAATGCTGATATTGCTGCTATGGTAAATAACTTTGTAAGATTTTTCATAATTTCTTTCCTCCTGATATTTATTATCTTTTCAACAATTATATATACGGATATTAATGTTGAACGGTATAGAAAAAAATGATTTTTAACTTGTACAGTTGAAATTGTGATTATTGCAATTACAATATTGCAGGTGCATAAAAACTGGCTATATGTTATAATATAGTTAAATTTAGAGGATATCTTTTGTAAATATTTTCTATTCGGGAAAGGACGGCATCCGCATGAAAACAGTTATTACGATAGGAAGACAGTTTGGTTCAGGTGGACGTGAAATCGGGGAAAAACTTGCAGAGCACTTTAATATTAAATGTTACGATAAAGAATTGCTGACGAAAGCTGCAAAAGATAGCGGGCTATGTGAAGAGGTCTTTGAAAATCATGATGAGAGACCTACGAGCTCGTTTCTTTATAATCTTGTCATGGACACATATTCTTTTGGTTATACCAATTCAACATATGTGGATATGCCGGTATCGCACAAGGTTTTTCTTGCTCAGTTTGATACAATAAAGAAAATAGCAGCAGAGGGACCGTGTGTGATAGTTGGAAGATGCGCTGATTATGCGTTACAGGATTTTGATAATGTATTAAATCTTTTCATTTATTCAAAACTTGAAGATAAAGTAGAACGTATAATGAAACGTTTTGATGATATTACATCACCGGAAAAGGCTAAGGAATTCATCAGAAAAAAAGATAAACAGAGAAAAAGTTATTATGACTATTATTCATCGAAGAGATGGGGACATGTAGATACTTATGACCTGGCAATTGACAGTTCTGTACTTGGAATTGATGGAACTGTAAATCTGATATGCCAGTATATAGAGGATTACGAAAAGAGAAAAGTTGATAAGTGATTCAGCTATAAATAAAAGCCCGGGTGATTTGCCCGGGCTTTATTATTGAGCCCTGGGGACTTTGTTTGTTACTGTTCACAGGCAAACTGCGCACTCCGCTGCGCAGTTATGCCACAATAACTTTGACTGAACACTGGGTTTTGCCCATTGCCGTAGGCAATCTTAAATGGCAAAACCCGTTACTGGAGCACGCTGAAAGCGTGTGAACAGTAACCTTTGTTTTTGGGCTTGTTTTGCCTTTAATAACAGGGCTTTCATTTTTATAAATTCAAGTCTATAATTATAGTAGCGTATATTTTTAATTCGCGAATAATTATATCGGAGATAATTGCTTATGAGATTTAAGCCTGATAAAAAATATGTTTACTGGGGTGTTACAGCCTTTTTGGTTATCATAGCCTGTCTTTTTGTATCTTTCATGTTCTATAATTTTTCTGCGTTTTCAAAGGGGATATCAAAATTTTCTGCAGTGCTTACACCTGTAGTTAATGGATTTATAATTGCTTACCTTCTTTCACCATTAATGGATTTTTTTGAATATAGGGCACTTCCGTCCTTTTGCAAAATGCTGAAAATAAATGAAGAAAAAAGCAAGAAGCCGATTCACTATAGCTCGGTGTTTTTATCGATATTTTGTCTGCTTCTGGTTATATACGCATTCTTTCAGTTACTTGTTCCGCAGTTAATATCAAGTACCAAGAGCATTATTAATTCATTTCCTGAGTATCTTGTTAGTTTCAATGATTTTGTGGATGATCTCTTTAAGAATAATGAAGATCTCAATGAGCTTGTTACAAGCTATTCGGGAGATATAGAAGATTTTTTCAATAAGAATGCAATGCCGCAATTGAATGAGGCTATATCGAATCTCTCATCCGGAATATATACAGGTATTTCCAGTGGAATATCTTTTGTAAGGAATCTTATTTTAGGTCTTATTCTTTCAATCTATATACTTGCCAGCAAGGATATGTTTTTAGGACAATTCCGAAAGGTACTTTTTGCGATACTAAACAGAAAGACAGCAAAGAATATTGTAAACGAAATGCATTTTATAAATTTTACATTTCAGAATTATATTGTGAGCAGTGTTGTGGATTCGACCATTATAGGAATTCTTTGTTTTGTAACCTGCCTTATTCTTGGAATCCCATTTCCAACACTTATAAGTGTTATCGTCGGTGTGACGAATATAATACCATTTTTTGGACCTTTTTTGGGGGCAATACCAAGTGCTTTTTTGATCTTACTTGCTGAACCGATAAAATGTTTGTACTTCTTAATATTAATATTAGTCCTGCAGCAATGTGATGGTAACTTAATAAAGCCAAAGCTTTTTGGAAGTTCTACCGGACTTCCGGGATTCTGGGTTCTGTTTTCGATACTGGTTGGCGGAGGACTTTTTGGAATTCCGGGAATGTATCTTGGCGTACCGGTTTTTGCAGTAATTTATATTTATACCAAAAAGACAATTACAAAAAAACTTTCCTCAAAGGGGCTTCCGACTTCAACACATTATTATATGCTTAATGGACATCAGGACAATAAACTGGATTCGCTTTAATTGGAATAAAAACAGGCTGCTGCACTGATCAGTGTAACAGCCTGTTTTTTATAATATTTTTTCAGCGATTATATGAACATCTTTGTTTTTGGTATTTATATGTATATCATCACATAATTCTAATAATAATATTTTTTCAAGATCTTTATTGTTAGTATTTGTTGTATCATCATTAAATCTCCATATATCATGATAATTCATATTTTTTTCAATATTTTTTAGACTTGAATATACGGAATACTTTATTTTATCGGTAAATTCCATTGTCATGTCATTCTCAGCGGAAAGTTCCTTTAAGGATTTTGTTATCGAGTAATCAAATAAAGTATTTTTTATAAGATAATGAATTTTTACATAGTTTGAATTACCTGAGATCCAAAATTCACAATCCTGATTATTGAATAGATCACGTGTAAATATATAAAGTTCTTCTACTATCAGGCGTATCTTGATGGAATTTTTATTAGAAACTGAAAAATATGAAACAAAATTATCGACTTTTTCAAAGCAGCTATTAATATCATCATCGTAATTTGTAATGATAATTTTATCAGTTTTTATTTTAACATTTCGTTTACCTATGTCAGACGCATCCCTTAATCTGCCATTATCTGCAGTTAATGAATGTGCAGCGTCTTTTTTTATAGAATGCGGATCTTTTTTTATGATATTAAAATAAGGGTAAGGTATTTCGATATTATTTTTCTTAAATTCTTCAACTACAGCGATCCTGACTTCGCTGGCTGCAAGAAAGTTATCTGTTTCATTTTCAGTCCAGATAGTGGTTTCCAGAAGCAGCGAACGCTCATTAAATCCCATGAAATAAACATCACCATAGCCATCAAGATCTTTATTTTTTTCATTATTGGGAAGTGTGTAAGGACAATATTTTACTACTTCACGGATAAGATGAATTGCAAGTCTTATATCGGAATCATAAGCAACTTCAAATTTCAGAAAAGTACCACGGAGGTTAGACTGATTAAAACTTGAATTCAGGATTATTTTTTCATTAATTAAACTGTTTGGGATTATATAACATATATTGTCCATGGTTTTGAGAACAACATGCCGCATGGTCATGTCTTCAACAACACAAGGCTTGTCAATATCAGACAAAATAACACGATCCTTTAGGTTAAAGGGATGATAAATACTGATCATCAGACCTGCAAGAAGATCCTGTAGGATATCTTTTCCAATGATACCTAAGAGTGCAGTCAGGAGAATTGAACTTCTGAATAAAAGACCATATATGTTATCCAGACCCTTAAAACCTGTCAGCGCAAAAACAATTGCTAAAATTAAAATAATGCCTTTAACTACCCGCCTGAAGAACTTTATATGGATTTTGTTTTTTTTATTATCGAGTTTGTCAAAAATAAGATCATTAAAGCGAAGAAAGATAATTCCAACAATAACTGCAATAATAATATATAAAACGTGAGTATTTAATGTAATTATATTGAAAAAATTCATATTAATGTATCCCCTCTTTATGCATTTATATGATTTGAAAATATTAAATTAAGCTCATATTGTTTTAATTTTATTTTATCAAAAACTTTTTTTAAGTAAAGCATTTAATAAAAAACTAACAGTATACAGTGACTTGTGGATTCCCGTATTGTACCTATAAAAAAATTTGCTTTTAATAATGTGTGTTATAATTTTATTGTTCGTAATATATTCAAATTTTTTGGGGGAGTATGAGGAAAATAATCTTTATAACCTGCATTTCAATTTTTTCGGCAATTGTGCTTTCTGCATGCAGTGCAGAAAAGAGCACAGAAAAGAACAGTGATATAACTCAGAATAATTCTGAAACAACTGAAGCTGTAGTGACAGACAGCACTGAAGAGGTAAAAGAAGATATGTGAGGAAAGCGAACAGATTTATGCTTATCGCAGATCTAATGATTCGGGAACAGCAACTATTTTTGTTAACTTTACCGGAGAAAATGCAGAGTTTGACAGTTCATTGATATCTGATGGATCACAATTGATCTCTTCTTATGGAGATGAGGGAGAAAAAGGAACTCTCAGACCTTATGAGTCAGTAATATATTGTAGCTATTGATCATAAAATTTTATAAACTATGTGACATTCGTCTATTGTATCTTAAAAATAATCGGATATAATATTTTAGGAGATTAAAATATGAAAGGTTGGTAAAGAGATGAGATTAGGAGCATTGGAAGCAGGCGGAACTAAAATGGTCTGCGCTATATGTGATGAGGCGGGAAACGTAAGTGATCGTGTATCGATACCTACAACTACACCGGCTGAAACTATGCCACAGCTTGTTGAATATTTCAAGGATAAAAATGTAGACTGTCTTGGAATCGCATGCTTTGGCCCCATAGATTTAAGAGAGGATTCAGCTACTTACGGCTACATAACCACTACACCTAAGCCGGGCTGGGCAAATACCGATGTTGTCGGAGCATTTAAGGATATGAATGTACCGATAGGCTTTGATGTTGATGTAAACGGTTCAGTACTTGGAGAAGTAACTTTCGGAATTGGAAAGAGCAAGAAGCACGTTATTTACATCACTATCGGAACAGGTGTAGGAATGGGAGTATATCAGGATGGTAAACTCCTTCATGGTATGCAGCATCCGGAGGGAGGACATATTCTTCTTCCGATTCATCCGGATGATCCTATGAAGAAATCAATCTGTCCGTTCCATCCCAACTGTCTTGAAGGACTTGCATCAGGAACTTCCATTAAGGCAAGATGGGGCAAAGGCGGAGCAGATCTTTCAGATAAGGATGAAGTATGGGATCTTGAGGCATATTATATTGCTTCAGCTCTTGTTAACTATACAGCAACACTTTCACCTGAACTCATTATCCTCGGTGGTGGTGTAATGCATCAGAAAGATATACTTTTACCAAGAGTTCATAAGAAATATGCAGAGCTTCTTAATGGTTATATAAAGACAGAGGAGACAATGCATCCTGAGAATTATATTGTATGCCAGAGTCTTAATGATAATCAGGGAATACTTGGTGCAGCAATGCTCGGTTTAGAGAAACTCAAGGCTGCTAAATAATGAATCGAATTAAAAAATCGGGAATCCACATTTAAATGTGGGTTCCTTTTTTGATTTAATTGATTTTGAATCCTATAAATGCTATAATCAAGCGGTTTATTATTAAGAGTAAAGGCAGGAAGAGAATCAAATGAAGATAAGACGTAATAATCCAACGCTGAAGTCACAGTCAGAGGTCAGAAGCTGTCCAAAATGCGGCGCACCTTTGTTATCAGAGATATGTCAGTATTGCGGAACATATGTTGGAGAGGTCGCTTCTTTGGATCTATCTTCAGAATATGAGACCGTAGAGTGTAAGAATGTAGGACTTTCTTTCTTTGGAACAATTTTTCCTTTGTTTTTTGGAGTAGCTTTTCTTGGAACGAGCTTACCCTTCCTTGCATTTATTTCGCCGGATGGAAATATATCAGACTTTGCAATACTTATTCCTTTTATTCTTGTAGGTTTGGTCTCGATAATAATTTTTATCAAAAGTATTTGTTTATCCGCGATCGTTAATTTCAGAGGTGAGAAAAAAGAGGGGATTGTTTACGGTTATATGGATGATACGATCGCATATAATAATGTAAATGGTCAAAAGGTTAAATTACTCGTAAATACTCCTTCTGGGAAAAAATTTGTTATCATTCCGCTAAAGAAGACAACTAAGCCTTATCCTGTAAATGGAGAGGTTGATCTTTTATTATATAAAAATTGTGCTAAATTATTGAATAAAACAGTGTATAAATGGAGCTGATAAGAAATGGGGTGATATGTTGGAAAGCTATATGGAAGCAATATATAAAACCTGTCAGAAAAATCCTGAAAAAATTGCATTAATTACAGATGAGAGAAAATTAACATATAGAGAGTTAATTTCAGATATAATCAGTTTTGCAGAGAAGCTAAAAAATAAAAAAATAAAGAAAAGAAGTCGGATCCTTCTGGAAACTTTTGATACTGCCGGATTTTTTACGGCCTTTATTGCCTGTTCAGCTGCGGGAGTTATTGCTGTACCGATAGAGGCTGGAATGTCGGTATACAGACTGCATGAAATTATAAATACAACAAAACCATCGCTCATATTTCTGAATGAAAATGGTGAAAAATACAGTGATTTTATCACTGATCAAAATGGAAATAATGTAATTATAAAAAAGTTTCCGGCTGCTGATAATGAGGCAGTTATTATTTCCACAACAGGAACTACCGGAAATCCGTCATTAATTCTTCATACTAACGAAAGTCTATATGCGGCAGCGGAAAATCTTGCTGCAGGAACTTCTATAGACGAAGATACAGTGATGCTGACAAATATGCCAATATATCTTTCAACAGGCTATCTGAGAGTAATGGCTACGCTTATAAAAGGCGGGACAGTCATAGTTACAGATTCTCCTTATGATGAGGAGCTGATAAAGAACTATTCGGATAAATACAAAATAACTCGTCTTTCCATGATCTCGACATCATTGTCCTCCCTTGTTAATGAATATAGAAAAAGCGGGGGTTCACTTCCTAAATCTGTTAAGCAGGCGGAGTCAGTAGCATCAGTTCTGCCTGGGCATGCTGCATTGGACTTTCACAGGCTTTTTCCTGAAGTGACTCTTTACAACGTTTATGGGACTACGGAGTCCGGATGTATATTGATCCATAATACTGCAGATAAATATGATTCTGACTGCATTGGCAAACCTGCTGTAAATGCAGATATTATTCTCCTTGATGAAAATGGGGATAAAATCACAAAGCCCGGAAGTTACGGGCATGTTGCAGTCAGAGGACGTATGAATATGAAATGTTATTATAAAAAGAAATCACTGACAGAAAAAGTGGTCAGGGATGACAGAATTATAATAAATGATATTGCATATTTTGATAATGAAGGTTTCTTTCATTTTGTAAGCCGTGTAGGTGATATTATCAATGTGTCAGGGCAAAAGATCACGCCTCTTGAAATAGAAGATGCTGCAATTGGATATGATGGGATAGAAGATTGTGCCTGTACTAAAAAAGAAGATACGGAAAGAGGAGAAGTTCCTGTTCTTTATGTGGTAAAAGGTAAAGATTACGATGCAGATAAATTAATGGTTTTTTTGAGAGATAAACTTGAACAATACAGACGCCCGGAAGAAATAATAGAAATTGACAAAATTCCCAGAACCAGCACAGGAAAAATAATGCGTCATATACTTGGACTTTGATCCGGAAAGGAAACTTTATGAAGCCCAGAACAGCCCCATTGGGAGATAAAAATATCATCGGAGCAAGAGTGACTAAGCTTAGAAAGCTTAATTATATGAGTCAGAAAGAACTTGCCATGAATATGCAGCTTATGGGTATTGACATGAATCTTTCTTCTCTTTCAAAACTCGAAGGACAGACGAGAATTGCTACAGATCGTGAAGTTTATGCCATTGCAAGAATACTGAATATTTCTGTAGATGAACTATTCAGAACTTTATGATATATCTTAATTACAGATCCGGAAGCTTAAGAATGATGTTGAGCTTTCGGATTTTTGTTTTTAAATTATTTAATTCTAATATGGAATTAAAAATCTAAAATACAAGCAAAATTATCGTTTTAATTCTATTATAGAATTAAAATTAAATTTCAAGATGATAATATAACCATGGAAATAGGAGAGTTTATAAAGTTTTTTAATTAGAGGTAAAAATGAGACAGTTAACTAAGAAAACAGGTTATTTTGTTGAATATATCGCACTTGTAGTTATGATTCTTGCAGCATGGATGATGCTCGAAAAACGCGGAACATTAAATCCGGTCATTCTTCCGGCACCTGACAGGGTACTGGAATCTTTCATATCACTTCTTGCGAAGCAGACTCTTATACAGCATACAACAGTTAGTCTTGTAAGAGTACTTAAGGGTTATTTTCTGGCAGCATTTTCTGGAATCATTCTTGGAATACTGATAGGTCTTTTTGAGCATGCAAGAAGATTTACAGATCTTTTAATCCAGATCATCAAGCCTATTCCTCCGATCGCTTGGATCCCACTGGTTATCCTCTGGTTCGGAATAGGTGAGACAGGTAAGGTATTTCTTATTTTCCTCGGTGGATTTTTCACAATATTGATAAATGTATATGATGGGATAAGACAGGCTGATGTAAAACTTCTTGAGGTTTCAAGAGCTGCGGAGACTCCTTTCCTTACACATGTATTTAAGGTCATCATACCAGGAGCTGCACCTAATATATTTACCGGACTTCGTGTTGGCCTTTCATCCTGCTGGATGTGTGTTGTAGCTGCAGAACTTGTTTCCTCAAATACAGGACTTGGATTTATGATCATGAATGCAAGACAGTTCGGTCAGACCGATACTGTAATCGTTGGAATGATCACTATCGGTGTTATTGGTAAACTGATGGATTCAATTATTAAAATAATCGAGAAAAAGGTGATCTACTGGTAATGGCATATATAGAGCTTAAAAAAGTTAATAAATTTTTTGATAATAACGGAGAGGATTTTCAGGTTTTAAGAGATATTGATCTGGAAATCGAAAAAGGTGAATTTATTTGTTTTGTTGGTGCCAGTGGTTGTGGAAAGAGCACACTTTTAAGATCCATTGCAGGACTTGAGGTTAATTACCAGGGAAGCATTACCGTTGATGGAAAAGAAATAAAAAAGCCTGAAAAGCAGAGAGGAATGGTATTCCAGGAACCCCGGCTTTTCCCTTGGATGAATGTGGGACAGAATATAGGATATGTACTTGACATAAAGGATAAAGAGGCAAAAAGAAAAAAAGTAGAAGAATTTGTAAATATGGTCGGACTTAAGGGATTTGAAAATTCCCTGCCTAAAGAACTGTCCGGAGGTATGGCACAGAGAGCAGGAATAGCCAGAGCGCTTGCTAATGAGCCGGAAGTTCTCCTTATGGATGAACCTTTTGGAGCACTTGATGCTCTTACCAAGATCCAGCTGCAGCAGACAGTCAGAAAAATCCATAATGAGAGCCATCAGACAACGATAATGGTAACACATGATATAGAGGAAGCGGTTTTCTTAGCCGACAGGATCGTTATATTTACAAACAGACCAGGATCAATAAGAAGGATTATTAATGTAGATCTTCCGGCAGACCGCGACAGAAACAGTATAGAATTTGTAAATGTCCGTAAAAAAGTTTTTGATTCGATAACTATCAGTTTATAAAATTTGGAGGAGAAAAATGAAAAAGAAAATCTTATCATCTTTGCTTGCAGGAGTAATGGCTCTTTCGGTGCTTACTGCATGTGGGAACAGTAATACGGCATCTGAGCCAGCGACTGGATCTGATGCAGGATCTGCCGAGTCATCTGAAACAGCTTCAGCAGCCTCTTCAGTTGAAGGAGTTACAGATACAGAGGTAAATATAGCAATGCAGCCTTCAGGTGCATTTATTCCCTTTATGATCGCGAGAGAAGAAGGCTGGCTTGAAGATGCACTTGCTGAGTATGGTGTTACAGTAAACTGGAATGATTTTGAGTCCGGCCCGCCAATGAATGAATCAATGGCTGCAGGAAGTTCTGATATTGGATTTCTTGGAGATGTACCGGCTGTTTCAGCTATTGCAGCAGGTCAGGATAATGTAGCAATCGCTATAGCTGCTGAGGGAACAAATGCTTATGCAATGCTTGTAGCTGCAGATTCCGATATTGATTCTGTCGAGGATCTTAAAGGTAAGACTGTTTCAACCGTTATAGGTTCAACAGGTCATAACCTTATGGAAAAACTTCTTTCTGATGCAGGTCTTGATATCAATACTGATGTTAATTTCGTAAATATCAACGCAGGAGATGCAGGAACAGTTCTTTCAACCGGACAGGCAGTAGCAGTGACGATTTGGGAGCCTAATGTTACAAGACTTGTTGAAAATGGTACAGCAAAGACTATCGCTTATGCTCATGATACAGACCTTCTCGGTGTTAATCCGATAATGGCAAACAGAGAATTTGCAGAAGCTAATCCAAAGGTTATCGAGGCAATAGTTGAAGCTTATAAAAAGGGCGTTGATGCGATCCCTACACTTGAGGGAGAGACACTTACAGCTATAGCTGAGTATCTTTCACTTGAAGAATCACAGGTTGCAACTGTGGCAGGAAACTGGGATTACACTGTTGATATAACAGATGCCGATGTTGCAGGACTTAATGATACTATTGATTTCCTTGTAAAAATAGGAAACCTTACAGAGAGTTATGATTTCTCTGAGCATGTATATGGAAAATAAGGCATCGGGCCTTGTCTTTAATATACAGAGATTTACCATCAATGACGGACCGGGGCTTCGAACAGAGATTTTTCTTAAAGGATGTCCTTTAAGATGCAGATGGTGTTCGAATCCCGAAAGTCAGATGACTTATCCTGAAGCCGGTATTTATCCAGTCAAATGTATAGGAAAGGATAAATGCGGCAGATGCTTAAATTCAGAAGGACATGAAGGACTGATCTTTGATGGGAATTTTATAACTGCCTATGATAAAGATAAAGCATCTGAATCTGCGAAATGTGCAGAAAAGTGTCCGGCTGATGCGATCAAAGTCTGGGGAATTGAAAGATCAGTTTCTGAATGTATGGATATAATCAGAAAAGACAGAGGTTATTATGATAGATCAGGCGGAGGTGTGACGGTTTCCGGAGGTGAGCCTCTTTTACAGGCAGATTTTGTAAGAGAACTATTTTCATCCTGTAAGAATGAAAATATCGGAACCTGCTGTGAATCATGTCTGCATCTGAGCTATGATGAAGTTGAGAAAATTATTCCATATACAGATATATTTATCGCAGATATAAAAGCAATGGATCCAAAAACACATGAAAAATATACCGGAGTTTCAAATGAGCTGATTTTGGAGAATCTTGAGAAGATTTCAAAAGAAGGTGTTGAGCTTATATTAAGAATTCCATTGATTCCGGGAATTAATGATGATGATAAAAATATAAAAGAGACTGCAGCGTTTATTCTCGACCGAATGGGAGGAAGAATAAAAGAGCTGCAGCTTTTAAGCTATATGAGACTTGGTGAGGAAAAATACAGGTCTTTATGTCGGGATTATCCGATGGGCGATTTCAAAGTTGACAGAGAAGCTTTTCAGAATAAAGTCAGAAAAATCGAGGAATATTTTAAGAGCAGAGGCATATCCTGCAGAACGGGTACTAATGATAATGATCAATAAAGAAAAACATACAAATGCAATTGGAACAGAAGCTTATGATAAAAGCTATGGACTGGGTTACCAGGTTCATCACGATGAGTGGTCGCCATTTGCCAGAGTCAACAGGCTTCGCCGTACTTTTCTGGATAGGGAATATTATATTGATGTACAGAGGCTCAGACTGGTAACAGAGAGCTATAAGGCACATGAAGGTGAAAGCAGGAATATGCAGGCGGCCTATGCTTTTGAAAATATTCTTTTGAATGCTGATCTTTATATATATGATGATGATCTTATAGCAGGTGAGATATGTGCGCCGGCAAAGGCTTCACCTATTTATCCTGAGTTTTCCGTAAAATGGATCATTAATGAGATAAAGAATTTTCCTTTTGAAGAAAGGGAACATGATCAGTTTTATATCCGTAATGATTCAGAAAAAGAGGAAATCCTCGAGCTTTGTGAATGGTGGAGAGGAAAGACGATAGAGGACTATATCGATGACAATCTGACCTATGAAGAGACAAAAGGTTCGGAAATTGGGGCACGTGTTTTTCAGACGAATCTCTATCATTACGCCGGAGTAGGTCATCTCGCAATCGATTATCCAAGACTTATGAAGCTTGGATTTGGAGGAATCAGAAAAGAAGCTGAAGAGAAGCTTTTAAATGAGAAAGATCCTGAAAAAGCGGAGTTTTATCATGCAGTAGTCATTATGTATTCTGCAGTAACAAAATATGTCTTAAGATATGCCTCACTTGCAGAAAAAATGGCTGCTGAAGAAAATGACAAAACAAGAAAAAACGAGCTTTTAAGACTTGCAGAAGTATGCAGAAATATTTCATCGGATGCACCAAAAAGCTTTTATGAGGCGGTTCAGCTTTTTCAGATAGCCACAAGTCTTATTACTGTTGAGGGTAATGGGCACTCTATTTCCTACGGCAGGATGGATCAGTGGCTCTATCCATTTTATGAAAAAGATATTAGGGAAGGAAAGATCACAAAGGAGTTTGTCCTTGAACTCATCGAAGTTCTTTATGTGAAGCTTAATAATCCCACAAAGCTTAAAGACCGCGGAAGTATGGCTCTCCGTAACGGCAGAGGTTTCGGCGGTGAAAGCCTGACGATAGGCGGTACAGATTCAGAAGGTAATGATGCGACAAATGATCTTACCATGCTAATGCTGGAGGCTTCTGCTCATACCAGAATGATGAATCCATGGGTGTGTGTAAGGATTCATAAAAATACGCCCTATGAGCTTCTTTGTAAGGCTGTAGAGTGTATTCGCGCAGGATATGGTCATCCAAAGCTTTTCAATGATGAACCGGCTGTAAAGGCAATGATGAAAAAGGGAATGACCATTGAGGAAGCCAGGGATTATTGTGTTGTAGGCTGCGTGGAGATAGATCTTCCGGGCAGAGAATATGGCTGGCATGATGCAGCCTATGTAAATACAGCTAAAATGATGGAGCTCGTTATAAACGGCGGAAAATGTCTGGATTCCGATGAACAGATAGGTCCTGATACGGGTTCACTTGATGATTTCAGGAACTTTGAAGCAGTATTAAAAGCTTTTGATTCACAGGTTGGCTATTGGGCAGATAAAATGTGCGACTCATTGAGGGTTATTGAAAAAGCGCACATGATGCTCAAGCCTTTGCCTTATGTCTCTGCATTTTTTGAAGACTGCATGGAAAAGGGCATGGATCTGAATGCAGGTGGGGCAAAATATAATGGAATTGGTCCTCAGGCAAGCGGAATTGCCACTTGTGCAGATTCTTTATCAGCTATAAAGCAGTTGGTATTTGAAGAAAAGGTTTGCACGGGAGCAGAAATGTTAGAGGCTGTAAAAAATAACTGGGAAGGTTATGAATGGCTTCGTGCTCTTGTTAACAGCAGTAAGGTTCATCATTATGGAAATGATGATGATTATGCAGATGATCTTTTCAAGTATGTTTTTGAAACTTACTGCAAAAAGCTTGAAGGAAGAGAAAATTTACGTGAAGGTGGACATTTCCATCCTGGTGTTTATTCCGTAAATGCAAATGTAGCGATGGGTGTAAATACAAATGCTACACCCGATGGCAGAAAGAAAGGCGAGGCGATTTCTGAAAATATGGGGCCTGTACACAATGAATCGGGTTCTCATGATATTGCCGGACCGACTGCGCTTGCAAACTCTGTTGCAAAGGTCGATCATTCTCTTGCAACCAATGGAACACTTATGAATATGAGATTTCCACAGGATGCTGTGGCTGGAAAACAGGGCAGGGATAATCTGATGAGCTTCATAAGAGAATATATGGATAAAGGTCCGATGCATATTCAGTTTAATATCATGAGTGCCGAGACTATGCGACAGGCACAGAAACATCCGGAAGATTACAGGGATATGCTTGTCAGAGTAGCCGGCTATAGCGCCTATTTTGTCGAGCTTGGAACAAGACTGCAGACAGATCTCATACAGCGGACAGAGCTACATTTCTGATGAACTATCGTTTTTTGTTTCGCCTGTTGCGCCGTTCGCCTCAAAGTTCCTACGAGGAACGCTCTCCTAAACATTAAAAAAATATTTTCAATGTTTAGACTGTTAGTGAAAGCGAACAACGCAATAGGAGATATCTTAAAACCAAAACTAATACAAAAACAGGAGTTAAAATGATTAAAGTCACAAATCCGTATAATGGGGAATTAGTCGGCGAAGTAGAGGAATTTACCGAGAGCATGATCGCTGACAGGATAGATCGGGCTTATGAAGCGCAGAAGGAATGGAAGAAAGTTCCGGTTTATAAAAGAGTAGATCTTTCACTTAAGTTTCTTGAGCTTGTGAAAGAGCACAGAGAGAAATTAAAGTCACTTCTTTCTGCCGAGTCCGGAAAAAATTACTCGGAAGTTGAGATAGAAATGAATAATATCTTTACTTCCTGGAGAGCTTTCGGAGAAAAGATAAAGCACCTCTATGATCAGGTAATTCCAGCCGGAAGAGAAATGGGACATGATAAAAATATTGTTATAACAAAGAGAGAACCACTCGGAGTTATAGCAGCTATAATCCCTTTTAATTTTCCTACCAATCTTTTTAATCAGAAGGTTGCACCGTCTTTACTGGCGGGAAATGCAGTGATCGTTAAACCGGCGAGTACAAATCCTCTTACAGTTATCAGACTTGTGGAGCTTCTTCATGAGGCAGGATTCCCCGAGGATATTGTAACTGTTGTGACGGGAAATGGTTCTAAAGTAGGAAAATATCTTTGCATTAATGATAAAATTTCGCTGATCTCTCTTACAGGTTCTACGGAAGTTGGTGTTGAAGTTGCTAAAATGGCAGCTGAAGGTCTTAAAGACACAGCATTGGAACTTGGTGGAAATGATGCTTTTGTTGTGTTAGAGGATGCGGATGTTGATCTTGCAATAGCAGAAGCTGCAGGCGGAAGATTTTTCAACGCCGGACAGATATGTTGTGCGCCAAAGAGATTTATAGTGCACAGTTCTCTATATGAGAAATTTATAGAGGGTGTCAGTGAAAAGGTTTCTAAGATAAAGTCAGGAGAATTGTCTGATCCGGAAACTAAAATCGGAACTTTGATCTCTGAAAACGCTGCAAAAACTGTTGAGGAACAGATAAATAAGACCGTTTCAGAGGGGGGAAAGCTCATTCTTGGTGGAAAGAGAAATAGAGCTTTTATAGAGCCTACTGTTATCAGAGATGTTCCGCATACTGCCTCGATCATGCATGATATGGAGGTCTTTGGACCGGTAATGCCAATCACATCATTTGAAACAGAAGAAGAGGCTCTTGAACTTGCAAATGACAGTATTTATGGACTTGGAGCTTCTGTTTTTACAAAAGATATGAAAACAGCCATGCGTTTTACAGAAGAATTTGAGTCCGGTACAGTTGTTATTAATGGGTCAAGTTATTTCAGAAGCTTTGAGATGCCATTTGGTGGAGTGAAGATGTCCGGAATAGGCGTAGAAGGAGTCTATTCTACATTTGATGAAGTTACAAGACTTAAGTGTGTTGTACTCAAATCTATTTATTAAGAAAATCATATGTCAATAGCTTTTGATTAAAGTTTAAAAATATTAATTTTAAGGTTATTAATATTTAATTTGATTTTAGAAACTTATAAGAAAGTTGTCTTCTTTTTGAGAAGATAACTTTCTTTTTTGCATTATAGGAAATTCCGATGGAATTCCCCATAATGCAAAAAACGCACTGCGTGCGTATGATGCGTCAAGCGCGGATAGGAAGAGCCTGCGGCTCCCGCGCTTGCGCGGAGAATCCTGCGGAGCAGGATTCTTTATTGCTTTATAGGAAATTCCAATTTTTTGGACAACAAATCCTAACGTACGTTCGGACATTAAATTGAAATGAATAATGAAGGAATGCATGACAAACAGACGGTATGGAAATTAAAAGATGTAGAAACCATCTTCTCCAAAATCGTCATCAAGTTCGTCATCATTTAAGAAATAATCCAAATCCAAAAGTTCATCCTCGCTCATATTGCGAATGTCCTTGGGAGAAAAACCTTCTGGTGGGTTATCCATGTACTTTTTGCGCAGTTTCTCAATGTTTTGTTTCATGTTGGTATCCTCCTGAAAGGATTATACCAAGTATAGTCGGATTAATAAAGTTATGCAGATGAACGCAATCCACGAGACTTGGACATGGCTTTCTCGTATAGTTCTTCAAGAGAAACGCGCTTATGATTAAAATATAGTTCCAGGAACAGCATTGTTGAACCGCAATCGCATTTTAGAGGATCATATCCGAACGCGGAAAGCTGTGCAGTACGCCATTTATTGAAGCCACGAAGAAATGAGTGCTTTTCTTTTGAAATGGCGCGGTTAAGATTTTTGTCAATGTCTCTGTGACGGGCATAAATACCACCATAACGTATCATCTTAAAGTGTTTTTCAGGTATATGCCGTATCAGACGTTCAATGAACTCGGTTGCAGGGATGGTTTCTTCTACATATTTGTCATCTTCGTGGCGGTTGTAGTGGAAAGTGACATAATCACCGTCATATTTGTCAATACGTGAAGTTGCAATGACGGGTCTGCCAAGGTAACGTCCAATGTATTTAATTACGGTGGTAGGGTTGCATTTGTTGGGCTTGGCATAAACATAGAAGCCCTGTTTATTTTTGTCATAACAGGCAGCTTTGACTTTCTTAAAGGAAGAGCCAAGATAAGGTTCTAATTCATTTAAAAGTGCAGTTTGAAATGAACTGCGAAGAAGCTTGTAATTAAAATGAGTTACGTTTCGCCATTCGCCGTTGTCACTGTAACCGCCTTCAGATATTAGACAGTGAATATGCGGATTCCATTTTAGATCACGTCCGAAAGTGTGCAGGACCATGATAAAACCGGGAGTGAAATTTTTTGATTTATTTATTTTGCGGAACATATGGGAAATAACACTGTTAACAGCATGAAACAGGCAGTTAAGTAAAGAACGATCCTGTAAAAAGTAAATCCTTAGATCTTCGGCAATGGTAAAAACGCAATGTCTATGATTGACCTTAATCAGCTTGAAGGACATGTTAGTGGTGCGTTCCATGGAATACTTATTTCCGCATGAAGGACAAAAGCGGCTGTGACAGCGAAAGGGAACAAATTTAAGTTTTCCGCAATCCGGGCATCCATACATGGCACCACCAAAGTCTGGATTGCCACAATTAATCATCTTGTCGATGTTTTCAATGACAGATGAGCGAGGTTTCATTGTGAAAATAATTGTTTCATAGTAGTCGGTAAAGATTTTTTGCAGTATGTTCATATAACTATTATGAATGAAAATGGAGCAAAAGAAAACCCCACCCCTCATGAGTGAGGGGCAGGGGAGTTGAAGTGCCGAAGGCACTTTTTTATTTGTGGTCTTTTTCTTCAGTCTGTGATAAACTATGGATGTTATATGTTTTTTACTATATTTTTAACGGAGATTTTTATGCAGATAGATTTTGCTCCGATGGAAGGGGTTACCGATTATATATTCAGAAAAATTTTTAATGATTATTTTAAAGGTGTGTCGCGTTATTACACACCTTTTCTTTCGCCTATGCCCAAAAGAATACTTGCTCCAAAAGAGTTTCGAGAAGTTGATCCTAAAAATAATGACAAAATAAATCTGATACCTCAGATTCTTACAAATAATGCCAATGATTTCAGCCTTGCGGCTGAAATGCTTTATGATATGGGGTATGAGACCATTAATTTAAATCTCGGTTGTCCTTCGGGGACTGTTACGGCAAAAGGAAAAGGATCAGGTTTCCTTAAATATCCAGAGGAGCTTGAGATATTTCTTGGAGAAATATTTAAGGGTAATAAATATAAAATATCGATAAAAACCCGTATAGGTGTTGAAAGAGAAGAAGAGTGGGATGAAATCCTTGAAATTTATAAAAAATTCCCGATATCAGAGCTGATAGTTCATCCGAGGCTCATGAAAGAACAATACAGGGGAAATGTACATATTTCTGCATATGAAAAAGCCTATAATATCTTTAGTTCAAAGATCACATATAATGGTGATATTAAGAAAAAGGGCGATATTGATAAAATTATTGAACAGTTTCCCAAAACAGAAAAAATTATGCTTGGGCGCGGTCTTATAGGAAATCCATATCTAGCTGAGGAGGTCAGCGGAAATAAGCTTTCGGATAAAAAAGCCATAAAAGAATTTGCACGTGAGCTTTACAAGGCGTATGCCGACGAGTTCCAGAGCGAACATGCGGCTGTTAACAGAATGAAGGGAATCTGGTTTTATCTGCTGAACAGCTTTGAAGATATTAATAAAAATACGAAGCTTATAAAAAAGGCATCAAATGCTATTCAGCTTGAGAGCGCTGTGATGCAGATCCGTTAATATTGAAAGGAATTATTAAATGAAATTTATACATCTGGCAGATCTTCATTTGGGCAAAACAGTAAAAGATTTCAGCATGATAGAAGACCAGAAATTTATGCTTGAAAAAATAGTCGAAACTGCTGAGAAAGAAAAGATTGATGCCGTATTGATAGCAGGTGATGTTTACGACAGAACTATCCCCCCGGAAGATGCCGTGAAGCTTTTTGATAATTTTATTTTTGCGCTGTCAGAGATCAATGTAAAAGTTCTTTTGATCAGCGGAAATCATGATTCAGATGAACGACTGAATTTTGGAAGCAGGCTTTTTGTTGATAAGGGAATATTTTTTTCAACAAAATATGAAGGAATCTTATATAAAAAGACGTTTAATGATGAATATGGGCCTATAAATTTTTATCTTCTTCCTTTTGTAAAAGCATCACAGGTTAAACATTATTTCCCTGATGAAGAAATTGAAAGCTATGAAGATGCAGTCCGGACTGTAATAAGTAGTGCGGAGATCAATAAAGAAGAAAGAAATGTTATAATTGCCCATCAGTTTGTAGCTGGCAGGGGTGGTGAGATAACACTTGGTGGATCGGAAAATCCTGCTGTAATGAATGTAGGACTTGTCGAACAGATTGGTTTTAGTGTTTTTGATGATTTTGATTATGCGGCATTGGGGCATATACATAAAGCCCAGAAAATCGGCAGAGATGAGGTCAGGTATGCCGGTGCAATTCTTAAATATCATGTTGATGAGGTAAATGACGAAAAATCATTTCCAATCGTGACGATAAAAGAAAAAGGTAAAGTTGATATAAGCCTTAAAAGTATAAAAGCTCTTCGCGATATGAGGGCTTTAAGGGGAAATTTAAAGCAGCTTCTTTCTGAGGAAAATATCACGGATACAGATGATTATATTTTTGTGACTCTTACAGATGAAGATATAGTGGATGATGCGATGAATATTTTCAGAAATATATATCCAAATACAATGCAGATCCGCTATGACAATTCATATACAAAGGAAATTGAAAAAGTTGATTTTTCAAAAATTAAAGAAGAGAGAAGTTTTACAGAATTGATCTCGGATTTTTATATGCAGATTTATCAGACGGAAATCACGGATGAGGAAATGGCAGTTATGAAAAAAGCAGCAGGAAAGGCAGGTATTATAAATGAAACCGATTAAACTTATAATCAGTGCCATTGGTCCTTATGCAAAAACAATGCCTGCGATAGATTTCGGTCAATTTGAAAATGATGGGCTTTTTCTTATCTCAGGAGAGACAGGAGCCGGAAAGACAACTATTTTCGATGCTATTTGCTTTGCTCTTTTTGGACAGGTCAGCGGTAATTACAGAGATACAAAATATTTAAGATCAGAGCTAGCAGATAAAGAGACACCTTCCTTTGTGGACTTTTATTTCTCACACCAGGGAAAAAATTATCATATTCAGAGAAATCCTTCTTATATGAGACCGAAAGAAAGAGGGAGCGGTTTTAAGGAAGAGCCTGAAAAAGCTGTATTATATCCTGAAAATGAAAATCCGCTTGAAGGAAAGAAGAATGTTGATGCTGCGATCGCGGAACTATTAAATATCAGTTTTAAGCAATTTAAGCAGGTGGCAATGATAGCCCAGGGTGAATTCTGGGAGCTTTTGAATGCCTCTACTGATGACAGAACGAAAATTTTAAGAAATATTTTCCTGACAGATGGCTATGAGAAAATTTCATATGAATTAAAATCTATGATGAATGAAAGCTATGGTGAGGCAGAGGATAAGCGTAAAGCGATCATTCAGTATTTTGACGGTATAAAGACTGAGCCGGATACGGAATCCGAGGGAAAATTTGCTGATTTTATCGATAGTCTGACAGATACAAAGACCCTCTGGAATATAGAGGATATGTTTTCTCTTATAGATAAAATAATTTCAGAGGATAAATTGATCCTGGAAAACAAGGTAGTGGAGACGGAGGAATCCGAAAAAAATCTGAAAAAAATCAGAGACGAGATCTCTGCTGCAGAAGCTAATAATTCATTATTTGCTGATTTTGACAGATATAAAGATCAACTTGAAAGACTAGAAAAGAAAAAATCAGAAAATGAGCAGTTGAAAGTAAAAGTTGATCTTTTTTCAAAGGCTTCTACTATTTTGAAGCCACTTTATGATAGTTATATTGAGAAATTTAATGCGAATGAAGTACTGCAAAACGAGATCGCTGAAAATAAATCAGAACATAAAAAGATAAAGATAAATTTAGAAGCAGCAGAAAAAAATCTTTCAGAATTTAAGAAAAATGAGCCTTTATTGAAAGATTATGAGATCAAGACTGCCGAAATTGAAAATAACAAAAATAGTTATCTTGAAAGAGACGAGGTTTTAGGAAAACTTGAGACTGATAAAAAATCTTTATTAAAGCTCCAGGAAGAAAAGTCTGCTCTTGAAAAGCTAAAAAATGATAGTAATAAAAAGCTGACAGAAACAGAGGAAAAATATGCTGAATTAAAGGACAGCACAAATCTTCTTCATAAGGCAGAGCAGGAGGCTCTTAAATTTGAAAAAGCAGAAAATGATATTGATGCTTTGATAATAACTGCTGAAAGGCTTATTATATCGCAGAAAAACATTAGGGATGAGCAGGCAGAGCTTTTAAAAAAGGAGCAGGCTTATAAAGAGGCTTCTGACAAACGGGTACATTTTGAAAGAATTCTTGATGGTTCAAGGGCAGGGATTTTAGCTTCGCTCTTAAAAGAAGGCTGTCCCTGTCCTGTTTGTGGTTCTATAACGCACCCTGCACCTGCATCGCTTTCGGAAAACTCTATATCTGAGGAAGAGTTTGAGGCATACAAGGAAAAAGAAGAAGAGACAAGAAACGAAAAGGAAGAAGAGGTCAGAAAAATAGAAGGAATGATCTCTTCGTTTAATACTTCAGTAGAAGCGGTTAAGGAAGATTATCAGAATTTTTCAGATGAAGATTATGGACTGGATTGCGAAAACATATCAAATGACTGGGAAAAGAACAGGGATATATTTGGAAAAATCTCTGAATATATCAAGACTGAAGCAGTTAAACTTTCAGATAGATTAAAGAAAGAACGAAAGAGAAGAAAGGAATTTCTGGAAGCAGAGGAGATTTTAGAAGAACTCAGAAAGAAAGAAATTCCGGAAATTGATAAAAGTATTGAATCAACTTCAGGAAAACTTGAACTGGTTAGAATTCGTGTAAGCGAAGAAGAAAGTACGCTTAAGGCGCTGAAAAGACTGGAATATGAGAGCTGGTCTGAGGCTCAGAAAGAGTTAGAAAGACTCAGAAAAGAAATTCTAAATATTAAAAATTCGATTTTACAGGCTGAAAAGGATTTTAGTGAAAACGTCAAAAAGGAGAGTGGACTTAGATCAGTTATAACTAAGCTTGAAGATTCACTTAAAACTAATAAAAAGCTTGAGGATGAGAAGAAGGAAATATTTACTTCTGAACGTGAAAAGTATTTTGAAACAGATGAGATTTTTAAGTCCAATATCAGAGAACAGACAGAAATTGACAAGATAAGAAAGTCAATATCTGATTATGAGTCCAATCTAAAGTCTGCAGGATTGCTTTTAGATGAAGCAAAGAAAAAGACAGAGGGTAAATCTCTTATAAATCTTGATGAAAAAAGAAATAATGAAAAAGAATTAGATAAAAGCTATAAAGAATTAGTCAGAAAGACGAATGAGCTTGAGGGAAGGATCAGATCAAATTTTGAGATCAGGAAAAAGATTGAGCTGAATGCAAAGGATTATGAAGAAAGCCGCAGATTACACCAGATTCACAGACGTCTTTATGATCTTGTAAGCGGAAATGTTGCAAAGTCAGGTGCCAGGATAAGTCTGGAACAGTATGTTCAGACAACGGGCTTTGATGCTATAATAGCTGCAGCCAACAAAAGACTTCTTCCAATGAGTGACGGGCAGTTCGAGCTTTACAGAAAGCAAAATATCGACAACAGGAAAAGCAAGGAAATACTGGATCTGGAGGTTTTTGATTATTTTACAGGCAAAAGAAGACCTGTGGGAAATCTTTCCGGAGGAGAGAGTTTCAAGGCTTCGCTCAGCCTGGCTCTCGGATTATCGGATACTGTATCGCAGAACAGCGGCGGAATTCAGATGGATGCTCTTTTTGTAGATGAAGGATTCGGAACACTTGACAGAAAGTCTATTGACGGAGCAATGGAGATATTGATGAGTCTTTCCGGTAAGGGTAAACTTGTGGGAATTATCAGCCACAGAGAAGAACTTATAGAAAATATACCGAGACAGATTCATATTGTAAAAACAAAAGAAGGCAGTGAGATTTTATGAATATCATTTTACATGAACCAAGAATACCTTATAATACCGGAAATATCGGAAGAACCTGTGTAGATTCGGGAAGTTCTCTTCACCTGATAGAGCCTTTTGGCTTTATATTAAGTGATAAAAATATCAAGCGTGCCGGTATGGATTATTGGGACAGGCTGGATGTTACACGTTATATGAATTATGAGGATTTTAAGAAAAAACATCCGGATGCGACCATATGGTATGCTACGACAAAGGCACATCAGTCTTATGATGAAGTTGCTTTCGGGGCGGACGATTATATAATGTTTGGCCGTGAAGATGCAGGGATTCCTGAGGAAATCCTTGTGGACAATGAAGAGCATTGTATCAGAATTCCGATGCTTCCAAATGAAAGATCTCTTAATCTTTGTAATTCCGTCGCAATTGTTCTTTATGAGGCTTTAAGACAGAATGGATTCCCGGGATTAGAATCTAAAGGAAAACTTCATGAGCTTGAATGGAAGGAAGAAGCTGAAAATACTTTAGTAAATGGGATTAATCTCATAGACAATTCAAAGATCATTCTGGCCTCGGGTTCACCAAGAAGAACAGAGTTATTAAATTCTATCGGGATCGATCATGAAGTGATTTCTTCTGAGGCAGATGAAAATTCTGATGAAAGGAATCCTGAAAAGCTGGTAAGATTATTATCTGAGCGTAAGGCAGAAGAGGTATTTAACCGGATAAAAAATACGACAGACGGAAATATTACAGTTATTGGGGCAGATACGCTTGTCTCAAAGGATGATGTAATATTTGGAAAGCCCGAATCTGACGAGGATGCAAAAAGAATACTTAACTGTCTTTCAGGAGCAGAACATCAAGTATTCAGTGGAGTATCGATATTTACAAGAATTGACGGAAAAGAATATATAAAAGTTTTTTCTGAAAAGACCTGTGTTAATGTAAGACAAATTTCAGAAAAAGATATTGATGATTATATAAGATCCGGAGAGGGAGCTGATAAAGCGGGAGCTTATGGTATTCAGACATCATTTATGAAGCATATAAGCTCTATAAACGGAGATTATTTTAATATTGTAGGATTACCGGTTTCAAGGCTTTATACAGAACTCAGCAATTTCAGGGGCTGAACGGATTAAAGATTGTCTTTAAATTTGTACTCTCCTTTGATATATTAAATATATATAAAACAGGGGAGGATTATGAATATGGAAGGACTTTTAGCTTTCATAACCGCAGTTTGCGGCAGAATTCAGGTGGTTTCAGATCTTTTCTGGGATTTTCCGACAAATTTTGAGGCATATGCGAATATTCCGATATTGGGAAATTTTTCGCTGGCTATCATTCTTCTTATTGGCTCGGGAATATATTTTTCAGTAAGACTTAGGTTTATACAGATAAGGAAATTTAAGCATGGTATTGAAGTGTTAAAGAAAAGTAAGGCTAAGACCGGAATCAGTCCACTGGCCTCATTCTTTCTGTCAACAGCCATGCGTGTAGGTCCCGGAAATATACTTGGTGTTACAGGTGCAGTTTCTGTAGGAGGCCCCGGAGCACTTCTATGGATGTGGATCTCGGCATTTTTCGGCATGGCTACAGCATTTGTAGAGTCAACTCTTTCACAGATATTCAAAGAAAAAAAGGATGATGAATATATCGGTGGAATGGCGTTTTACGGGAGAAGACTTCTTGGTAATTCTGCAATTGTCGGCGTGATCCTGTCTTTAATGTATATAATTTATGCTATACTCTGTTTTCCGGCGCAGGGATTTAATACAGTATCAGCAATGGGACAGATAGCGGGAATAATCAGCGGACAGGAGCTGCCAACTACACATGCGGTATACTGGATCGGTTTTGTCATTGTGATAATAGCTACATGTGCTGTTTCTTTCGGCGGAACCAGAAAGATTTCAAAAGTTACAGATGTACTTGTTCCGGTAATGGCGATCGTATATGTTTTGACAGTCATTGTCCTTATAATTATTAATTTCAGCAGAATACCCTGGTTCTTTTATGCAGTGTTTACGGAAGCATTTAAGCCTGAGGCTGTTTTTGGCGGTGCATTCGGAATTGCCTTGATGCAGGGAGTTAAGAGAGGACTGATGTCCAATGAGGCAGGTCAGGGAACAATTACAATGCCTGCAGCTGCTTCTGATGCAGCACACCCTTGTGATCAGGGCTGTGTACAGGCAATAGGAGTATTTCTGGATACTATTGTAATATGTACACTTACCGGTTTTGTTGTAATTATGGGAAGAGTCTGGCTGACAGATGACGGAGCAGCCTGGTTCGAACTCGGAAAGCTGCCTAAATTCCTTGCATCTGCTGCAGAGCTGACACCGGGAACAGGATTTAATATTGCGGTCACTTTGCTTATTTCTTTATGCTTTGGTCTTTTTGCATTTACCTGTCTTTTAGGATTTATGTCATTTTCCGAGATATGTGCAAACAGGATCAGCAGAAGCAGATTATTTATAAATATTATCCGTTTTATCGATATTGCTGTCATCTGCTTTGGTATGCTGACATCAATAGTTGGCTTGGATCTTGGAGCTTTATGGGATCTTTCTGATTTTGCAAATATTCTTATTGCATACTGTAATATTCCGCTGCTTTATATTGGATTTAACTATGTTAAAAAAGCGGAAGAGCAGTTCGAGGCAAATGACGGAAGCTCCTTCAATTCTAAAACAGTTGGACTGGATCTTCCGGTATGGGATGAAAAATCAAATAGCAAATAATATAAAACCGCAGGTCATCAGATATGAAATGACCTGCGGTTTGACATTTATTTATTTTTGGATGCATCCAGTATTGAATATAATAATTTGTAAAGTGCGTCGGCTTCTGTTTTACCGATATTTACACACGCTCCAACCTGGTAAGGAATATCGACAGCCTTCTCGCGGAAGGATAAACCTTTCTCTGTGAGGTAAAGACGAACAATTCGTTCATCATTAGGATCTCTTTTTCTCGAGATGAAGCCGTCCTGCTCCATCTTCTTTATGAGTGGAGTAAGTGTTCCGTTATTGAGGTAAAGCTTGGCTCCAAGTTCACTCATTGTAATACCATCCTGTTCCCAGAGAACCATAAACACTATATACTGTGTATAGGTTATTCCTAAAGGCTTAAGAACAGGAGTATAGAGATTTACTATCTGTCTTGAAGCTGCGTATAACGGAAAACAGAGCTGATTTTTTAATTTTAGCTGTTCATATTTATTGTTTTCAGTCTTTTTATTCATGTCTGTCTGCCTGCCTGTTCTTTTAGATCAATGCCTCAACTGCTTTTTCGAGATCTTTCATATTTGCTGTGGGTTCAAAACGCTCAACTACGTTTCCTTCCCTATCTACGAGAAATTTAGTGAAATTCCATTTTATATCGGGATTTTTCTCGTAGTTGCTGTCAACTTTCTTAAGCATTGTTTTCATCATCAATGCGGTTGGACCTTTTCCAAATCCCACAAATCCTTTTTGTGATTTAAGGTATTCGTAAAGCGGAAGAGCATTTTCTCCGTTAATATCCGATTTCTTCATCTGAGGAAACTGAGTATTATATTTTAAGGTGCAGAATTCATGGATTTCTTCATCCGTGCCAGGGGTCTGACCGGCAAACTGATTACAAGGGATATCAATGATCTCTAAACCTTTATCATGGTACTTTTCATACATTTCTTCGAGTGGCTTATAGTGAGGAGTAAAACCACATCCTGTTGCTGTATTTACAATGATGATAACTTTACCTTTTAATTCTGAAAGGGAAAGTTCCTGACCATCTGCCTTTGTTACTGAATAATCATATATGCTCATATTAATTACCTCCGTATTAAATCCACGTTTTATTTGTTTAGATTATATCTGATACGATATAATCTGTCAATATAGATGCGCTTGTTTAGATTTTTTTAATATTTGTTTGGAAATATTGAAGAATTAGATTATAATAGTCTATGTTTGTATTGAGATAAAGAATCAGGAGTTAGAGTAAAATTACAATATGAAAGAATTCAGCTTAAATTTGAAAACAAGATTAAAATCTGTTTACGGCAGGCATAATGTTGAATTTATGGCGGCTGCGGTCGGAATGCTTGTTTTTATACTTGTTTATGGTTATAAAATTTTGAACCCTATGAACATTTCATGGATGTATCATGGATTGAGTACGGATTTTACACAGCATTATCTTGGCTGGAAAGGATTTAGAAATTCTGCATGGACATTTCCTATAGGTCTGATGGATCAGCTTACTTATCCCGACAAAGTAAGTATAATCTATACAGATTCAATCCCTATTTTTGCTTTATTTTTCAAGCTTTTTAATCCAATTTTGCCGGATCGTTTTCAGTATTTCGGCTTTTGGGGAATACTCACATACGCTTTAAATGGTGTTTTTGCATCAATGATCTTAAAGCGCTATCTTAAATCTAAATTAAATGTAATCCTTGGAAGTCTGTTTTTTATATTTTCATTCCAGATGCTTGAGCGAATGTATTTCCATTCTGCATTGGCAGCACATTGGCTGATTTTACTTCCGATTTACCTTATTATTATAAGACGCGAACTCAGTTTAAAGAAAAAAATTTTATTATGGGGGATAGTAGGAGCTCTTTGTCCGCTTATACACTCGTATTTTATTTTATTTGACGGAATTATTCTGGCAGGTTTCATGCTTGCAGTTATTATTGACAGGGATGGAATGGAGGACAGTAATAAAAAACGTCTTATCGCAGCAGGACTTTCCTTTTTAAGCTTTGTGCTGGTGGGTCTTTTCACTCTTTTTATTTTAGGAGCTTTTGATAATACTGTTGCGGATTTAAATGGAAGCGTTGATAATTTTGGACTTGATCTTAATGCTTTCTTTAATGAAATGGGGGCAGGATATTTTCCCGAGGTCTTTTCATATAGAAAGGGGCACAGGATTTATTATCTTGGTGCCGGAATTATAATTCTGACGATGATCACTGCTATTCAGATCATCAGGCATAAGGATTGGGATTTTTTCAAGAAAAGAAAAAATACGATTATTGCTATAGCTGCGACATATATACTTGCGCTTATAGTTGCATGTTCGCCGACAATTACCCTTAATGGCAACGTGATCATACACTATCCGCTTCCTGAGCTGGTTAAAAATATATGGTCAGTATTCAAAAATACGGCAAGAACATCGTGGGTATGTATATATCTGATCTTTTTATTTGCAATATGTGCAGATTATAAATATGTAAGCAGAGAGCTTAAGACATCTTTTCTGATTTTTGCTTTTTTAATTCAGTTTACGGATATTTCTCCCTACCTTATTGAGAGGCATGGAAAGATAATCACAGAAACAAACGTAAAAGAATTTGATCCGCATTTAGGTACGGATTTCCTTGATAACCTTATAGCGACACATGGTATTAAGCATTTCGTACTTGGTCCGACTTATGATCCGGGACCGTTTAAATTCCTTACGGGTTATGCAATGTCAAGACATCTGACTACAAACGTATTCAGACTGGCAAGGGGAAACAGCAAGGATGTTAAGGCAGAATTTAAGAAAGCATTATATAATCCTAATACGGAATCGCTTTATATCCTCAAAAGTGAGGATGCAGATTATGCTTTTGATGACTGTGGAATCAACTGGATGGAGACAGAAGGATTCATAATCGGAATAGTAGGAGAGTGGTAAGGGAGATTTTAATGACGAAATTTATTGAAACATTGAAAAAGGAAAGGACACAGCATATCATATCTATCGGAATTTTGCTGCTTACTTTCTTATATATTGCGCTTTATATAATATCTACAGCTTATTTTAAGAAGGCATGTATGTCTGCGGATTCTGCAGAATATATGAAAGCTGCCCATGCGCTGCTTACAGGTCATGGTTTTATTTCAAACTATGCATCAAATGATACAACTTGGTTTGCTTTATGGCCTATCGGATATCCGGCATTGATAGCTTTTTTTACTCTTATAAGCGGGGCAGATATTTATCTGGCGTCAAAAATATTTTCGCTTTTTGCAGTAGCATTAACACTTTTCCTCCTTTACAGGAGATTTGGTAAGGATGCCTGGTTTTTCTCACTCGCATTACTTAATCCCGGATATATCTGGCTTAACTGCTATACCTGGAGTGAAGGGCCGTTTACCTTATTTACATTAATGTTTGCGCTTTCACTTTCTGCTGTAATTGTTGATGACAAAAAGAAAGCAGGAATAATTGATTACTGTATACTTGGCTTTATTACGATCGCTAATTTTCTGGTGCGTTATGTAGGCGCTTATACTGCGCCGGTTATCTTTGCGGCGGCATTTGTCCTCATCCTTATTTATCATTTTGATAAGGATTCAAGGACTGATGAATTAAAGGCTAAGATAAAAGGACTTATAATTACAGCATCCGCAGCATCTGCGTTCATGCTTTTGTATCTTTTGAATAATAAGATCAGGAACGGAGCCTCAACAGGCGTTAACAGAGCGGTTTTTACAGATGATATCCCAACATTGGCATTTAGTCTTGTAGAGGCTCTTATCAAGGAATTTTTCAATGCGCTTTTGATAATTCCGCCTATCCTTGTAAGTGATATTAACGGTCCTAAGTTAAGAACTTTACTCTTATTGCTTCTTTTGACAATACCTGTATTTATTGTTTATAAAAAGTTCAGCAAAAAGGATAAGCTTCTTGTAATACTGGCAACAGGTCTGTTTTATTATCTGACATTTATAACTATCAGATTTAATTCGACAATGGATCCGTTTGGACCAAGATTTTTTGAACCTGCTACATTTGTCATAACGGTAGCAATTCTTGGATATATTGCAAAAACAGGATTTTTTAAGACGGTAAAACCTTTGATCGCTGTACTGATCGCAGGTATCACGCTTTTGAATTCATTAAGTATAATCAAAAATACTGATTTTTCAAATCCTTATTACAGCAGTCTTATAAATCAGAATAAGATGCAGTATGAGGGCATTCCGGAGGAGTCCACAGTTGCTTATTTTTACTGGGATGATCTCTATATAGCGGCGAGCTACAGTTATAATTACAACCTTGTTTCTGTAGAAGCTTCAGATACACCGAATACATTATTTAATAAGCTTTCAGATTATGACAGTATTTATTTTACAAGAGCGGCTATTGAAAATTATGTGTTATCTGATGCGGTTCAGCTTACACCTGAAATGAAGGAGTATCTGAACGATATTTATAGTGAAAACTTCGAGAATACTGATAAAAATTTTGTCAGGATCGAATTTTAATAAATAATTTTTAGGAGGAGTAAAAATGAGGTACACTATTTCAAATGATTTCTTGACAGTAGAGATCGATTCCATGGGAGCTGAGATTAAATCTGTAAAAGATAAGTCCGGCAAAGAGTTTATGTGGAATGCAGATCCTGCATTCTGGAACAGAACATCGCCTGTTCTTTTCCCTTTTGTGGGAATGGTAGCAGATGGTAAATACAGACATGAGGGAAAAGAGTATTCTATGACTCAGCATGGCTTTGCCAGAGATTATGAGCATGAGGTTCTTTCAAAGGATCCGGATAAGATATTCTTTACTTTCAAGGGTAATGAAAAAACAGCTGAGCTATATCCGTTCAAATATGATTTTGTATGCGGCTATGCTCTTAATAAAAACAGCGTTGAGGTTGTATGGCAGGTAGGAAATACTGATGATAAGGATATGTATTTTTCTGTAGGTGCTCATCCTGCTTTTTCTTGTCCTCTAGGCGCTGATGGAACGCTTAAAGGCTATTCATTAAAATTTGATGCAAAAGACAGCCTTAAGGCAAGACTTTTCGATGATCCGAAGGGTCTTGCAACAAATATGATAAAAGAGTGGAAGCTCGATAGTGAGGGTAAACTTGCACTTGATGAGCATACCTTTGATGAAGGTGTTCTTATTTTCGAGAATGATCAGTTCCATGAGGTTTCACTTGTCAATGCTGAAGGTAAGGAATTTGTAACAGTTTCATTTAAGGCACCGCTCATAGGTATATGGAGCCCTGTAAAGAAGAATGCTCCTTTTGTATGTCTTGAGCCCTGGTATGGAAGATGCGATACGGTTGGCTATGATGGAGAACTTAAAGACCGTGATTATGAGCAGAAGCTTTCTGCAGGCGGTAAGTTCATGGCTATGTACACTATCAAATTCAATAGCTAAAACATATATTTTTCACAGTAAATATATTTAATTTTCAAATTTTGCTTCTAAAATATATTTAATCACACGCGCAGAGGATGACAAGGTTCTCTGCGTTTAATATGTTTTGGAGGTTATCATGCATAGAAAAACCATAAGAACAGCAGCATGTGCTATTTCAGTCGCAATGATCGCTGCGTCATCTTTGAGCGGATGTGGAAGCAGTCTTTCAGAGGTAAACAGCAGTGAAAGCATAGAAACAGCTTCAAATTCAACAGAAACAGCTTCAACTGCAGAGGAAGAAGCGGGCGGAGAGGCTCCTGAGGGCGCACCGGGTGAAGCACCGGGTGGACCGGGAGGTGGACCCGGTGGTGCAGCTGAATCTACAAGTAAGGTTTCAGTAACTGAAGGTGAATGGTCATTTGATCTGATTACGACCGGTGAAGGCGATAATGCAACCGTAACATCAACTATAACCTATTATGCCGGAAAAACAGCTGAGGTCGTAATAGTTCCAAGCGTTCTTGGAGGAGCACCTGTTACAGAAATTTCTTCTCAGGCATTCGGACATCATGGAGAAATAATGGCTGTTTATGTTCCCGATACTGTTACAAAGGTTGATGAATGGGCTTTTTATGACTTAAATACAGCCTCTATCATTTCTTTTGCAAATCCGGATGTGGAAATTGATGACGCAGCATTTCAGAGTAGTGGTAATGCTGATCTTTACCTTCCGGAAGGAACATCAACAACAGAAGCAGGCGGAAAGACAGTTATTTCTGATGGAACTGAGCTTATAAATCTTGAAATCGAAAATTCAGAATCAGCAGCTATTGCAGGCGGAAATTATTTGAATGTCAGCAGTTCGGCAGATTATTCAATTTCTGTTGACGATATAGCTTCGATTGCAGTGAGCGCCAGCGGCGAAGAATCTGATGTTTCATATGCTGATGGAAAGATCAGTTTCAGCGGAGATGCATACGTTGCAGAGGAAGAAGTTGTTGAGATCAATGATAAATTTGCAGATAAAGTAAGCGCAAATGATCTTGTTAAGACCTTATGGTATCTTTCAGAGGATGATGCAAAGGAACTTAATGAAAAAATAGCCTCCGATGAATCTTATAGCGAAGTCAAGTCTCTATTAAATTATGAAGAGGGATATTATATAAATGGAAATAAGGTTGAGCTTGCTGATGACTGTATTGCTTATGATGTTAAGACCGGTGAAGAAGTTGAGAAAGACAGCGAGACAGAACACTTTTCAGATACAGGTATAGGTTCATATAAATACATGACTTATGAGGATAGTGATAATGACGGTAAAATTGATGTGATCTACTATTCCCCGTATGGAGTCAATTACTCATATGAAACGACAACTATTTCGAGCAGCAATGAAAACCTCGACGGACTTAGCGCAAGAGATACGCTGAATCCTAATTATCTTTCTTTTGCGAATGCCGTAGTAAAAGCAAGCGGAGAGGGAAATGAAGTCCATGAGGACAGTCTTATAGCCTCTACATCAGATGATGGAAATAAAGTAGAAGCCGATAGTAATGAAGAAAGGAGTATTATCTGGGCCAGTGATTATGCTTCAGTTTCTGTTGATCACGTTGAGGGAACTTCAACTTCAAAGGCAAATTGGGCAAAAATGTCCTATGTAAACTCTCTTTCAGCATATAATGTTGAAATTGCAATGGAATGGGGAATGAACGCGCTCCTTTATGCTACGAACGGAGGCTCAGTCACAGCAGGAAGTCTTGATGGCGAGACTAGTGTGTTCACAGCGAACGGTGACGGAGCAAATGGTGTAATTGCGGGTGGATCCGGATCTAAGGCCGGAACTGCAGATGCACCCTCTGATACAGCTAATGTTAAGGTCTATAATGCAGAATTCAACCTTGAGGGTTGGAATAATCACGTGGCAGATTGTGTATATGGCGGTTATGCTTATCTCGAGAAAGTTAAGTCTACTACAGGTAAAAAAGGAAGTTATTCAGTGGGACAGGCTTCTGCGGTAGCTAATGATTTTGGTAACGGTGTGGTTGACGTCGTAGATTTTGATACTACAGTTTATGGAAACAGATCTGCAGGTGGATATGTTATCGGCGGAGGCGTGATCACGGCAAAGAATTCAAGCTTTACGTCTATAGTGGATTCTGCATTGGTAATAGCGTCTGGTGGAACTTATAAAGTTTCAGATTCCAAGCTTACAGGTATGATAGGCATAAGGAACAGAGGCGGCATCAATATGGATTCAACTTCAACCTTTGATAATGTATCTGTAACCGTTAACAGAGACTTTTCTGACTATGTAACAGGTGATACAGCAAAAAAGGCTGTTGAGGCATGGCAGAAGGCCAGCGGAGATACAAAACTTATTCACTATATGATGAGTGACGCAGATATGACTATTGGCCAGCTTTGTGATAATTATGACATATCTGAAGCTGATAAAAAGACATTGCTTTCAACGTTATCTGAATTGGCAGGAGAAAGTTATACAGATGATACGCCGCTTAGAAACAGCGTTCTTGATAATACCTATTATAATTATTCTGCAGGACAGTATACAGGTGATACGGACTATTCGGATGTACCTTATCTGACAGTAGGAAGTGCTTACGGAGGACTTGTAAGCTCTGTAATGGAATTTGAATCCGCAGGTGAAAATCTCGAATTTACAGGTTCTACATTTACAAATAATAATGGTGAGGATTATGACTATCTTATCGCATCAGAGGCTGGTTCAGCACCTGTGATCAATTTTACGGATTCGACTGCTTCCGGAATTATATGGAATGAAGGAGATGTCAATCGTGTAGTTGAAGGAATGAGTGAAGACAGATCTTCATCATTAACTGTTAATTTTGACAGCACGGATTTTGAAGGCTCATTTGCTGATGGAAGCAATGGACTCTGGGAGGTTGACGAACTCAGCTATACAAACGGAAATGGAGAGGAGTCATCTCTTAATGGAAACTATTACGGAGCAGAATCCAATTATGGAATAACAGCTTCTTTCAGTGGAGACAGTAAGTGGACTGTTACACATGATTCTTATCTTGGAAGTCTTACTATATCAGATAATGCATCAATAGAAGCTCCTGACGGTTATGAACTTAAGATGACTGTAGATGGAAAAGAAACAAAGATCGAAAATGGAACATATACAGGAAAAGTTATTATAACTCTTGTAAAAAAATAAGAAATATTAACCGGAGCCGGGGACGAAACAGTCCCCGGCTTTGTCTTTTATGGGCTTTAATTAGTACTTGTTTTATATATTTATATGGAATAAAATATAAATAAGTGTGAGATTTTTGTACTTTCATGTCAAAAATTTCGGACATTTGTTAAAGAAGTATAGAGTGGATATAAATCTTGATTTTATTCGTCGGAAGGGGACTTATGAATCAACGTTATGTCAAAAAGGTCGTTAGTGACGGCGGCGTTACTGAGCAGAAGGATGTTCTTGGTATTGTGACGGTCATCATTTCAACTCTTGTAAGTTTAGCCTTGATTATTTTAGGTATTCTTGTTTTTCTGGTATAAATTTATTTTTCATATTAGCAAGTGCAACATGTATTCAAGTTTTGCATCATTAATTAATTTTTATGACAGGAGAGCCTGAATGAGAAATGTGGCCTTAAAAAAACGAATTTTTGAAATTATAGAAGTATCACGTGAAAATGATATGGCCAGTCGGTCATATGATATTATGATAAATACAGCTATTATTGTTGGACTTATTCCTTTGATGATGAAAAAAGGAGATCAATTTACAGCTATAATAGATGTTCTTACATTGGCGATTTTTGTAGTAGATTATCTTTTGAGAATTTATACATCGGATTATAAAATGGGTATTGTAAGCTATAAAGCTTATCTGGCGAACTTGCTCGATCCTATGTCGGTAATAGATTTCTTTTCAATACTACCGGTCTTTTCGTTCTTTTTCCCTGCAAGCATAACCATACGTCTTTTTAAACTTTTCAGAGTTTTTAGAATATTTAAACTTGCGCGGTATTCAAAAACAATGTTAACTATTAAAAATGTTATGATCAGAGTCAAAGCGCCGCTTGGAGCTGTTTTGATCCTTTCAATTGTTTATATTGTTATTTGTGCTCTTTTAATGTTTCAGGTTGAACCCGATAGCTTTAATTCATTTCTTGATGCATGCTATTGGTCGACAATATCCCTAACAACTGTAGGATATGGTGATTATACTCCGGCAACGGATATCGGAAAAGCTATATCGAGCCTCTCAGCCCTTGTAGGGGTTGCTGTTATAGCGCTTCCGTCAGGTATAATCACAGCTGCTTATATGCGTGAAATAACCAAGGTTAAGGGGAAAAATGAATTATAAAAGGAGAGATTTTATTATGAAAAAAAAGGTTTTATCGCTATCAGTCATGTTAATGATGATAGTGACGTTTGTGGCTGGAAATTATAGTCCGGCATCAGCGGATTCGGGAGTTGTAAGAAATACAATTTTTACAACTATGACCGATATGAAGAATAAGTTGGGGAACAGCAGCGTTGATTGGTCAGAAGTCTATCTTACAGAACCGGAAAATGAATATTGGACTTTTGCAGATCAGTCTAAACCCGACAGCACCGTGCTTACAATTGATATAGCAAAAAATACATACAGAAGTCTTGAAATGCTCCTGGATAACGGTTATACCATGGATTATAATACTCTGGCTGCATATTGTGCCGAGTATCTTGAGAAAAAAGAAGGAGTGGCAGATTCTTTTTATAATATAATGAGTGACTGCCTTAATAATCCTTATCTTTTGAATAAACCGGCAGCAAATGTTACAGCAACAACATATAATGGCCGTGATTATTCAAAGGTATTTGATGCAAACTATTATGCATCAACTTATCCGAATGTAGCAGCTTCTGTTGGAAATGATCCTGCCGAACTTTTAAGAGACTTTGTTGAAAAAGGAATAAACAGTGGAAGAGTAGGTAATGCCAGTTTTAATGTTAATAGTTATGCAGCTCAGGTTGATGCTGAAGTAATGAATACAAAAAAGAATTCTTCTGCATATAAGGCTCTTGGAACAGGAGCTGCCGAACCTGTAGGAGTTTATAGTTACAGCCTTGCAAATTATTATGGTAAATATTTAGGACATTATAATAAGGTTGTATCTGATGATGGTTCAACTGCAGCACCTGTAAAGGATGAGAGCACATCTGCTTCAAAGACTGTTACCGGTACATATACTGAAAACAGTACGACGAGTGTTTATACAGGTGAAGCTATAAGCAGCAGTATTGCAAATCAGCGTCCTATAGCAATTATGATGCCGACAGATTCTGCTGCACAGCCTTCATATGGAATAGGTCTTGCAGATATTCTTTATGAGATCATGGAAGAAGGCGGAATTTCCAGACAGATGGCAATTATTCCTAACTGGAAAGGCTATGACAGACTTGGAAATGTTAGAAGCTGTAGACTTTATTATATAGCAGCAGCAAGAGAATGGGATCCTATTCTTATCCATTTTGGTGGTGTTGCTTATATGAAAGGTACGATAAATGCTTCCGATATTAACAATATTTCCGGAACCTATGAATATGGTACAGGCGGAAAGGCTCCGGGAGCCGGATATTTTTTTAGAACCTCAGACAGAAAGGCTCCTCATAATGCCTATATTTCTTCAGAAGGTATCGAGAAAGCCTGTGCAAAACTCGGTTACCAGACTTCGCTGAGACAGGGTTACTATAATGCTAAGCATTTTACATTTGCAAGCGGTACAAATGATCTGAGCCAGTATTCATCAGCTCAGAATGCATCAACAATAGACCTTTCAAATGTATTTTCTTATACAAAGACAAGTCTTAACTATGATGCGTCTACCGGTCTTTATAAAAAGAATCTTCATGGAAAGGCTCAGACAGATGCAATTACCGGTAAACAGCTTACCTTTGCAAATGTAATAGTACAGAATACAAGCTGGCAGCAGATGGACAAGAAGGGATATCTTGGATTTAATATGATCGATACCAGCCAGGACGGATGGTATTGCACCAAGGGCAAGGCAATCCATGTAACCTGGAAGAAGACTTCTGATTATGCTCCTACGGTATACTATGATGATGCCGGAAATGAAATACAGCTTAATAAGGGTAAGACTTTTATTGCGATCGCTCAGGATGGCAAGGAAGTAAAATTTAATTAAAATAATAAGGCGGCTTAAGTTAAAAAACTTAAGTCGCCTTAATTTTATTCAGCAATACCATTACTGGCTTTTATGCTTGTAGTATGGGTAAATTCCAAAGGATCACCCTCAAATGTGGAGACTTTTCCGCCGGCTTCGGTAACTATGACTGCTCCTGCACAGTAATCCCATGGATTTACAATGGGTTCAAAATACAGACATGTTCTTCCTGCAGCAATATCACATAGATCAAGAGCCGCTGAACCAAGTCTGCGTATATCTAGACATTTTCCGAGGTATTTTGAAATCTGATCTATAACCGAATTCTTTAACTCGACATTGTAGGGGGCTGTACCGACGGCAACAATACCATCTATAGTTTTATCGTTATTTACGTGTATTTTTTCTCCATTCATAAAAGCCCCATAACCTTTAACGGCGGAATAAAGAAAATTGCCATAGGGATCGTAAATAACACCAGCCACCGGAGAAGCATCAAGAGTGAGACCGATAGAGATACAGCTGCGTCGCATGCCTTTGATAAAATTACTGGTTCCGTCAATGGGATCAACAATGAAGGCATATCCGTGGCTAATATCGTCCTGCTCGTTATTTTCTTCTCCCATAAAAAAAGCTTCGGGTAAAATTTCCTTCAATCTGTTTTTGACAATTGTCTGGATTTTTTTATCAAAAACTGTAACATAGTTATTTAAGCCCTCTTTACTACTTATCATGCTTCCTTTATCAGTAATTTTTGCTTCCAACATGATCTTACCGCATTCTTTAGCCAGTAATTCGATTTCCGGCATTATCTTTTCTTTGATCTCGATAATATTTTTCATGATTATTTTCCAGTCCTGTCATTTATTTTTATTAATATTTTCAGAAACTACCAGTCCATCGTTTGCTGCTACTACACCGTTTTCGTCAGGAAAGGCTTTTCTGATCTCGAGAAACTGTTCATAGCATTTTTCAAATGCATCGACGCATCTTGGAGAAAACTGGGTTCCGCGGTTTCTTATTATTTCATCTCTTGCAAGAGAACAGGGCCAAGGTTCCTTATAGCTGCGTTTACTTGTTAATGCATCAAAAACATCCGCTACTGAAACAATCTGCGCCAGTTCAGAGGTCTGATTGCCTTTAAGACCAAGAACATAGCCTTTTCCATCCCATCGTTCATGATGTTCTTTTGCTATTACAAGAGCCTTTTTCATGACTCCTCCGCCTGTATGTGCGAGGAGTTTTTCTCCGTAAACTACATGTTTTTTCATCTCTTCAAATTCATCAGATGTTAATGCTCCGGGTTTCTCAATTATCTCATTTGAAACCATGAGTTTTCCTATATCATGCATCATTGATGCTAAACGTATCTCATCTACGGCCTCTTCAGGATAGCCAAGCTCGCGAGCAAGTATGGAAGAATATTCAGCAACACGTTTGACATGACCTCCGGTTTCACCGGATTTATTGCTGACTATTTCTGAGAATGTAAGAATTACACCCTCTTGGGATTTAAGAAGTTCATTTGTAAGATAATCCTGAACCTCCATATCCTGCTGTATATATATGGCCCTTTTAAGGGACTGCAGAAGTAGTTTGCATATCATTACCGAGCTGATGAAGAGGAGGATACAAAAACCGATATTCATCAGATATTGTGTTTCAGCAGCACCTGAAAGATACGCTGATTCAGGAAGCTTAAAAAATACAAGTCCGATATGCAGAGGCAAAGGAACTGCAACAGCCACTATTCCTTTTGTCTGTTTGTAATAGCTTGCGTGATTTATTGCATATATAACGTCTTTATGTAAAATACAGAAGGCAAATAAATATAGAACTATTTCTATAAATGCTCTTCTAGCAGGAGTTGTATCAAACATAACACCGATGCAATCGAGCATTGCGAATAAAATATATTGTCCTAAAGCCAGTGCACTGCTTTGTTCACTGAATTTGATGAAAAAATATATAGAAATAGAGGTTAAAATAATTACAATTAAGCAGACAAAAATTCTGGCATTCAGTCTTGGCTGAGCTCTTAATTCTTTTATGATCGGAACATCATAGATATGTGCGTCAAAAAAAGGCTGTATAAAAGTTAGTGCAATAAACATTACCGGACCGAATGAAAAGGGAAGGATTTTGGCAGCATAAGTTAATTTTTCTTTTATTGGCGCTGATTTTTTTACAAAATATGTATTTTGCACTACAAAAGCTAAAATTGTCAATAATAGTGGAATATAATGCAATATACACCTCCGTGCTTGACATGATTTTAATATTGCTATAGGCTTACATTCTAACTATACACTGAAATAGCGATAAATAGTGTATTTAATAACACACAAGCAATTGACACATATGACTTAAACAGCATATCATAGACTTAGAGTTTTATTATATAGAAAGAAGGATCTAGTTTGAGTAAAATAACTTTTGCAAAACCCGGAAATTTTATTTATCCGGTTCCTGCGGTTCTTGTAAGCTGTGCTGATAAAGCCGGAAATAATAATATTATTACGATAGCCTGGGTCGGAACTATCTGTTCAGATCCGCCAATGGCGTATATTTCTGTGAGAAAAGAACGTCATTCGTATGGGATGATAAAGGAAGCCGGAGATTTCGTTATAAATCTTCCGGGAGAAGATCTTGCAAGAGCGCTTGATTATTGCGGCTGTACATCCGGAAGTAAAATTGATAAGTTTGAGAAAATGAATCTCACAGCCGAAAAATCTGTTAAGATAAAATCACCTGCAATTGCAGAGGCACCGATCAGTATTGAGTGTAAAGTTAAAAAAATAATGCCCCTTGGAACTCATGATATGTTTATAGCTGAAGTGGTGGCTGTAAATGTAGATGACAGTTATATTGATGAAAAAGGCACGTTTCATATGGACGATGTCAGACTACTTGCATATTCTCATGGAACATATTATTCCCTTGGAAAGAAACAGGGAACCTTTGGCTGGGCGGTCAGAAAAAAGAAAAAAGCTGCGGCTAAAAATACTGCAATTATTAGTAAAAAGAAGGCAATTGATAAAGGAATAAAGAAGAATCATAAGGCTGTTAAGATTAAGATGAATAAAAATCATAACCACAAAAATAAAAAATAAAAATTCGCTGTCTACGGTATTTATAATTCGTAGGCAGCGAATTTTTTATTTTCTGTATTCGGGTCTTTTTAGTTCAATTGTAAGCATTATAATGCAGACAAGAGCTGCGATCAGGTCAGTTGTGGCGCCTGCATAAAGTATTCCATCAATTCCAAAGAAAACCGGGAATATAAGCAGTAGCGGAAGATAAAAAATAACCTGACGTGTAAGGGATAGAAATATTCCCTTTACAGGTTTGCCTATGGATGAAAAAAAGTTAGATATAATAGGCTGTATAAAATATGTGCAGATGAAGAGATAATAAATACGGATATATCTGACTCCAAATGCAAAGTATTCATCAGAACCATTTCCAAACAAGGCAATGAGCTGATATGGGAAGATCTGAAAAACTGCAAAACCAATTATACATACTATGGCACCGGCTTTAAGTGCTAAAAAGAGTGAGGTCTTTACCCGCTCGAAATTTTTGGCTCCGTAATTGAAGCTTGAGATAGGCTGCAGTCCCTGAGACAGACCAATAACGATAGACATCATTATCTGCATACATTTAAGGGATACACCTGAAACAGCAAGAGGTATTGAATTTCCATAAGGGGAAAGTGCTCCGTAGTAGTTAAGGCTTTTATTTAAGACTATAGCGAGTACCATCATTGCAAGCTGATTAAAGCAATTTGCTGCACCAAGAGATGCAATCTCTTTAACACGGCTTAGACCGGGTCTGAATGCATCGGCATCGAGAGTGACTGTTTTGTAATGAAGCAGGTACCAGAATCCCATCAAGGCAGAAATAAATTGTCCGGTAACGGTTGCAAGACCGGCTCCAAACATTCCCCAGCCAAATATAAATATAAATAAAGGATCAAGGATAAGGTTTATTATTGCACCTGTAAGGTTTATTTTCATTGAGAATTTTGGACTTCCATCTGCTCTTATAAGATGCGTGCAGCCTGCTGCAAATATCTGAAAAGGAAATCCGACTGCTGTTATTCTAAGATAACTTTTTGCAAGAGGGAGAACATTGTCAGGCGATCCGAAAAAAACCAATAGTGAATCGCATCTGATCTCACAGAAAATTGATATGACTATACCTATTATAAGCATAACGCTTGCTGCATTGCCTATATAATATTTAGCCCCTTTTGTTTCACCTTTTCCCATGGATAGGTTAAAATTCGATGCGCCGCCGATACCGAAAAGAAGGGCACAGGAAATACATGCCGGAACAAGTGGGTAGACAACATTGGTAGCAGCATTTCCGAGCTCTCCGATTGCCTGTCCTATAAAAAACTGGTCTACAAGATTATAGAAGGAACTTACAAGCATTGCGATTATACTTGGAATTGCAAAGGCTTTTAAAAGTGAAGGTATTTCTTTGACTGCAAGTGGATTTTCGTTAGTATTGTTCATGATGAATATAAATCTCCGTTCTGAAAACTAATAAATAAAATAGCACGATTGTTCTGATTAATCAAATAATAGAAGAAAATAAATTTAGCTTTTAAAAAAGCACTATATATGTTATAGTAAATATGTCGGAGTTTAGCTGATAAATTCACGATAATTTGTTTAAATTTAAATCCATAAAAGTGAAAGGTGAAAATTGTAGTAATGGTAGATTATACTGAAGGCTCCGGAAAACAGTATCATACAGCTGTAGGCCCGGAGGACATAGGCAAATATGTTATTTTACCCGGAGATCCCAAACGATGCGCTTTGATAGCAAAGCATTTTGAAAATGCAGAACTTGTAGCGGACAGCAGAGAATTTGTAACTTATACAGGATATTTAGGCGGTCAGAAGGTTAGTGTTACATCAACGGGAATCGGAGGTCCGTCTGCATCTATAGCGATAGAAGAACTTTCAAAATGCGGAGCACATACTTTTATAAGAGTTGGTACCTGTGGAGGAATGCAGGACGATGTTGAGGGAGGTGATGTTGTTATTGCCAGCGGTTCAATAAGAATGGAAGGCACGAGCCGTGAATTCGCACCGATAGAATATCCTGCAGTGGCAGACTGGAAGGTAGTAAATGCTTTAGCAGCAGCTGCCGAAAAAAAGAAGATACGTTATCATGTCGGAGTGGTTCAGAGCAAGGACTCTTTCTTTGGACAGCATGAACCGGAGGTGATGCCGGTAAGCTATGAGCTGGAAAACAAATGGAATGCATGGCTTAGAATGGGTTGTCTGGCGAGCGAAATGGAATCGGCAGCCCTTTATATAGTCGGGCAGTTTCTGCGTGTAAGAGTGGGTTCCTGCTTCCTTGTGGTTGCAAATCAGGAAAGGGCAAAAAAAGGTCTTCCAAATAAACAGGTTCATGATATGGAAATTGCAATAGAAACTGCAGTTGAGGCATTGAAAGAATTGATTGAAAATGATACAATGGATGATGTTTTGCCCAAATGATTTTTTGGTATACAGAACATTATGAGTCGCGAGTATGTTTTAAAGGGTTTGCACATTTAATTTTCAATGTTCCGAAGTAAAAAGGAGGAGACTAAGTAAAATGAAGAAGAAACTGATTGCTTTAATGATGGGTGCTGTAATGGCATTTTCACTCACTGCATGCGGTAGTTCCAATTCAACAGCAAATACCGGAGCTTCAGAGGCAGCCGGTTCAGAGGCAGCCGGTTCGGAGGCAGCTTCAGCTGAGACAGCTGATAATGCGAGCGCAAATCTCGACATGAAGATTGCAATGGTTACTGATTATGGTGACATTACCGACCAGTCATTCAATCAGACAACTTATGAGTCAGGTAAGGCATGGTCAGAAGAGAACGGTGTTGATTTCACATACTACAAGCCTGAAGGTGACAGTACTGCTGATCGTGTAGCCATGATCGATAAGGCAGTAGCTGACGGATATAATGTACTTTTGCTTCCGGGTTATTCTTTTGCAGAGGCAGTAGTTGAGACCGCTGAGATGTATCCTGATGTTGATTATGTTGTACTTGACTGCTCAGAAGCTGATTTCTCAGGTGCAAACGGTGGCGCTGAGTTTAGTGCTGACAATGTATTCAGCGCAGCATACAGCGAGGAGATCGGAGGATTTCTTGGAGGTTATGCTGCTGTAAAGATGGGTTATAAGAATCTTGGATACCTTGGCGGTATGGCTGTTCCTGCTGTAATGCGTTTTGGTTATGGATTTGTACAGGGTGCAGATGCTGCAGCCGCTGAAGATGGAATCACAGATATCTCAATTAATTATGCTTATGGCAACCAGTTCTCTGGTGATGCAGATATAACAGCTGCTATGGATACCTGGTATCAGGGTGGAACCGAGGTCGTATTTGCATGCGGAGGCGGTATCTATACATCTGCTGCAGAAGCTGCTGCAAAGACCGGTGGAAAGGTTATCGGTGTTGACTCTGACCAGAAGCCTATCATTGATGGCGCATATGGTGACGGAATGACTATTACTTCTGTTACAAAGGGTCTCAAAGCAACTGTTAATCTCCTTCTTAATGCTATAAAGAACGGTGAGTTTGCTAATTATGGCGGTCAGGTACAGACACTTGGTCTTGCATCTGCAGATGATATGTCCCTTAATTACATTGGTCTTTCTGATTCAACAGTATGGACAGATAATTTCACAGAAGATTCATATAAGGCACTCGTTGCATCTATTTTCAACGGTGATATCACAGTTTCAAATGATACTTCTGCAGATCAGCCTTCAGCAGAGAACGTAAAGATCAATTTCCAGGGTAATCTTAAGTAATCCCGGGATATAAACTTATTCCTTTGTTGTTAAAAATAAGCCGGCAGTTTCTTAGAGGCTGCCGGCTTCTGGCATAGACAAAAGTTTTTATATAATTTATCTGGAAGGAGAATTTCAGCATGGAAGACAACTACACCATAGAGATGCTGAATATAACAAAAAGATTCCCCGGAATCGTAGCCAATGATAATATAACGTTACAGTTAAAAAAAGGTGAGATTCTTGCATTACTTGGAGAGAATGGAGCTGGAAAATCCACGCTCATGAGTGTTCTTTTCGGACTTTATCAGCCCGAAGAGGGTGTTATTAAAAAAGATGGCAAGGTAGTTAAGATCAATGATCCCAATGATGCAAATGCTTTGGGTATTGGAATGGTGCATCAGCATTTCATGCTGGTACAATGCTTTTCTGTTCTTGATAATATCATTCTTGGTGTTGAATCTACTAAAAACGGAATACTTCAGAAAGCCGAAGCCAGAAAAAAAGTAATGGCACTTTCTGAAAAATTCGGACTCAAGGTAGATCCTGATGCATTAGTAGAAGATATTACTGTTGGTATGCAGCAAAGAACAGAAATCTTAAAAATGCTTTACAGGGAAAATGATATACTTATATTTGATGAGCCGACAGCAGTACTTACGCCGGCTGAAATTGATGATCTTATGAAAATAATGAAGAATCTTGCCAAAGAGGGCAAATCGATTCTTTTTATATCTCATAAATTAAATGAAATCATGGAAGTGGCCGACAGATGTACGGTTCTTCGAAGAGGTAAATATATTGGCACGGTTAATATTTCAGAAACTTCCCCAGCTGAATTAAGCCGTATGATGGTTGGACATGATGTTCAGCTTGTTGTTGATAAGAAGGAAGCAACTCCGGGAGATGTTGTACTTCATGTTGAAAATATGACAGTTCCTTCTAAACTGCATAAAAATAATGCAGTTAAAAATGTTTCCTTTGATGTAAGAAAGGGTGAGATCGTCTGTATAGCCGGTATTGATGGCAATGGACAGACAGAGCTTGCAGAAGGTATTTCAGGACTTGAAAACCTCAGCGAGGGAAGGATCAGCCTTTGTGGTAAAGATATTACAAACAGTTCTATCAGGGAAAAAACTTTATCCGGAATAAGCCATATCCCGGGAGACAGGCATAAACATGGACTTGTACTTGATTATCCCTTAGATTATAACATTGTTCTTCAAAGATATTTTGAGGATAATTTCTCAAATAAGGCCGGATTTCTTAAAAAGGATGCTATTAGAAAATACTCTGACAGACTTATAGATGAATATGATATCAGATCTGGTCAGGGTTCTATAACAACTGTACGAAGCATGTCCGGAGGAAATCAGCAGAAAGCTGTAATTGCCCGCGAAATGGATAGAGATCATGAGCTATTGATCGCAGTTCAGCCTACAAGAGGTGTTGACGTTGGTGCGATAGAGTCCATTCATAAGCAGCTTATTGCTGAAAGGGATGCCGGAAAGGCTATTTTGCTTATATCACTCGAACTTGAAGAGGTCTTAAGTGTGCCTGACAGGATTCTCGTTATGTATGAGGGTGAAATTGTAGGCGAATTTAATCCAAAAGAAACAAATCGTGAGGAACTCGGTCTTTATATGGCAGGAGCGAAGAGAAAGGAGAGAAGCTGATGAGGGAAAAGAAATCATTGCTTGAAAACACAGCTTTCCAGTCGATCCTTGCTTCATTTTCCTGCATTATTGTCGGATTGCTTGTTGGTTTTATAGTTCTCTTTATGATCAATTCAGAGAACGCTTTAGATGGTATTTTAACTATAATAAAGAATTATTTTACTTACCCTACAAAGCCTGCGGCGCTTAAATATCTTGGAAATACTCTTGTTAAGACAGCACCGCTTCTTATGTGTGCACTTTCAGTACAGTTTTGTTACAAGGCAGGTCTTTTTAATATCGGAGCTGCAGGACAGTATGTGTGTGGTGCGGCGGCATGTCTTTATGCAGCGCTTGCATGGAACTGTCCCTGGTATATCTGCATGATATTGGCAATGGTAGCCGGAGCTGTTTCAGGATGCATCACAGGGATACTTAAAGCATACAGGAATGTTAATGAAGTTATTTCAGGAATCATGCTCAATTGGATTTCTCTTTACCTTACAAATATGCTTCTGACTAAGGTAAAGGAGAGCACAAGCCCATATACAACACAGCTTGCCGGCGCAAACCCGTCTGCATTATTACCTTCACTTGGACTTGGAGCTTTATTTTCAAATAATAAATATGTCACAATTGCTATTCCGCTGGCTATAGTTATTGCTATTGTCATTTGGATAGTACTTACAAAGACAGTATTTGGATATGAGCTTCTTGCTACAGGTTATAATAAAGAGGCTGCCAAATATGCAGGAATGAAGGAAAAGAGAAATATCGTTGTTACGCTTGTTATTGGTGGAGCACTGGCAGGACTTGGCGCATCACTTCTTTATCTTACAGGTTTTGAACAGTGGTCAGTTTCTCAGTCAAGCGTTCCGGATATGGGCTTCAATGGAATAGCCGCAACATTCCTTGGTGCGCTTCATCCTATCGGAACAATTTTTTCTTCATACTTCATTCAGCATATTACGAGTGGAGGCGCTTATCTTGATAAGCAGGTTTATCCTTCACAGGTTGCGGATCTTATTTCTGCAATTATTATTTATCTGTGTGGATTTGTGCTTTTCTTCAAGCATTGTCTGAATATTTACAATATGAAGAAAAGTCATTTTGATAAGAATGCGAAAGGAGGTAAGCACTGATGTTACTTCTTATACAGTATACTTTACTCTTTTCGTCTGTACTTCTTTTGGTCGCATTGGGCGGATGCTTTTCAGAACATTCAGGTGTTATCAACCTTGGACTTGAAGGTATTATGGCAATTGGAGCATTAGGCGGAGCGCTTACCATGAAATATCTTGCAAATGCATCAACGGGAGTCATAATAATATCTGTTGTTTTGGCTTCTGTTATTTCGGGAATGATCTATTCTGCGCTTTTAGGTATAGCTGCGATTGGTTTTAAGGCAGATCAGACACTTATCGGAACAGCTATGAATATGCTTGCGACAGCAGTTGCAACTGTCCTTGTTAAGTCGATCAATATTGCTGAAAATCCTGACAATGTATCTTCAACTGTTCAGTATATTAATGGGCGAAGGGCATTTATAATTAATGCAGGAAAAATGCAGCTTAGTTGGTTTATGATCATGGCAATTGCAGCTTTGGTAATATCTTATGTTGTTCTTTATAAAACAAAATTCGGTCTCAGACTTATGGCTTGTGGTGAGCATCCTCAGGCAGCAAACAGCGTAGGCATAGATGTTTTGAAGATGCGTTGGGCAGGAGTTCTTATTTCCGGCTTCTTAGGCGGACTTGGCGGTGTTGTTTACATTACAGCCGGAGTTAGTGAATGGAAGTTTGAAACCGGTGTTGCCGGTTTTGGTTTCCTTGCGCTTGCAGTTATGATCTTCGGCCAGTGGAAGCCTCATCGTATAGCACTTGCCGCTTTATTATTCGGATTTTTCCGATCACTTTCAAATGTATACTCGGGAATTGATTTCCTTTCAGCGTTAAACATTCCGAGTACTATTTACAATATGATGCCGTATATTATTTCTCTGATCGTGCTCGCTCTTACATCAGAAAATTCAAGAGCGCCTAAGGCAGAAGGTATACCTTACGATAAGGGAATGAGATAATTTTATGACTCAGTTAAAGTATATGTTTTGCTCACTTCATTGCAGGAATCCGCATTTACTGCGGGTTCCGTGTGATAACGTATAACATGTGCCAAACAGGCCCGCAGCGCAGCTGCATTTAAATGGCCTGTTTGCATGACTTTGAGGCACGCAGTGACGAAAAGTCATATGTTTTAGTCACTTCATTGCAGGAATCCGCATTTACTGCGGGCTCCGTATGATAAAGTAAAACGTTTTTCTTTGACTGAGTCAAATAGTCTCCGGAAATTTTAAGAAATGAGGGTTAAAAAATGGATGTAAAAGATATATTAGCCATATGTGATCACACTTTACTAAAACAGGAGAGTAAGTGGGAGGATATAAAGCTAATCTGCGATGATGCCATTAAATATTCCTGTGCATCGGTATGTATTCCGCCTTGTTATGTAAAAAAAGCAAAGGAATATATGTCAGATAAAATGCGAATAACTACAGTTATAGGTTTTCCTAACGGTTCCAATACTACCGCATCAAAGGTATTTGAGACTGAGGATGCTATAAAGAATGGAGCAGATGAAATAGATATGGTCATAAATATCGGTGAACTTAAGGCCGGAAATTATGACTATGTGCTTGATGAGATAAAGGCTTTAAGAAAAGCATCTGAAGGACATATCTTAAAGGTTATCATTGAGACATGCCTTTTAACTGATGCTGAAAAGATAAAAATGTGCGAACTCGTAACTGAAGCAGAAGCTGATTATATAAAAACTTCCACAGGTTTCAGCACAGCAGGAGCAACCTTTGAGGATGTTAAGCTTTTCAGTGAGCATGTAGGTAAAAATGTAAAGATAAAAGCAGCAGGTGGAATAAGTTCACTTGAGGATGCCGAAAAATTCATGGAGCTTGGCGCATCCAGACTCGGAACTTCGAGAATAGTAAAAATCGTAAAAGGATAAGTTTTGGTTTGAAAAAGTCTAAAAAACTATGGTTTGCTAATGCCAGGAGGTGTCTATGGATAAATATAAAGAGTGGCTAGAAAAAATGCCTAAGGAGGATCCTCTGTATAAAGAGCTTCTCGAGATTAAAGATGATCCGACAGAGATTAAAGAACGTTTTTATCAGGATCTTAAATTTGGTACTGCAGGACTTCGAGGTAAAGTTAAAGCCGGAACTGCCTGCATGAATTTCTATACTGTTGGCAGAGCTACACAGGGTATTTCCAATTATATAGTTGATTGTGGAAAAGAAGCTATGGATAAGGGCGTTGTAATAGCTCATGATCCCAGACATTTTTCTAAAGAATTCTCAGAATTTGCCGCATCAATATTTGCAGCTAATGGTATAAAGGTTTATCTTTTTGACGGAATGAGACCAACTCCGGAGCTGGCTTATATTATCAGACAGCTTCATACTATATCTGGAATCAATATCACTGCATCACATAACCCAAAAGAATATAACGGATACAAGGCTTATTGGGAAGATGGATGCCAGGTCAGTGCAGAAATTGCTGACGGAATGATGAGAAAAATAGACGAAGTTGCTTATTTTTCCGGTATAAAAAAGATGGATCTTGAAGAGGCTAAAAATAAAGGCCTTATTGAAATACTTTCTGCTGACTGGGACAGAAAATACCTTGATAGGATTGAATCCTTGAAAATTCATGATGGCGAAGAGCTTGACCTGTCAATCCCGATAGTTTATACACCGCTTAATGGTGCAGGTTCTGTTCCTTTTTCTCAGATGATGAAGGACAGGGGATTTAGCAATTTTAATATAGTTGAGGAACAGAGGGATCCAGATCCGGATTTTACTACTGTCGGATATCCTAATCCTGAATCACCGGCTGCTTTTAAGATGAGTGAGGAACTGGGAAAGAAAGTTGGAGCAGAATTACTGATGGCCACGGATCCGGATTCTGACCGTTTTGCAATTGAAATTCTGGCAGATGATGGTAATTATATTCCGCTTAACGGAAATCAGACAGGATATTTGCTTGTGAATTATATACTTGAGGGGCATAAAGACGCAGGTACGCTTCCTGATAAGGGCGCTATGGTAAAATCAATCGTTACAAGCGATATGTCAGCAGTCATGGCGAGGGCTTATGGTGTCGAAATGTTTGAAGCACTTACAGGGTTTAAGAATATCTGCGGTAGGATTCCTTTCCTTGAGAAAAACGGTTATACATATCTTTTTGGTTATGAAGAGTCTGTTGGATATGCTGCATGTAAAGACATCAGGGATAAGGATGGTATCTCAGCAGGTATGCTCGTGGCCGAGGCGGCAGCATATTATAAAAAGCAGGGAAAAACTCTCTGGCAGGTTCTGATCGGTCTATATGAAAAATATGGTTTTTATGCAGAGGATGAGCCTAACCTTATCCTTGAGGGAATTGAGGGTGCAGAAAGAATTTCCAGAATGATGAGTGCATTGAGGGCTGATCTTCCGAAGGAAGTTGCCGGAATTAAAGTCGATAAAGTCATTGATTACGTTAATGGCTATGAGGATATCCCTGCATCGAATGTACTCCGTTTCTATCTTGAGGATGGAAGCATGTTTTCAGTACGTCCTTCCGGAACTGAACCAAAAATTAAGTTTTATTTTTATACAAAACAGGATTCGAGAGAGAATGCGCTTAAGAGAAATGCAGAGATAAAAGAAGCGCTGCTTGATATCGTCAATGCAATAGAGTAAGAAACTGTTCAATTTATTTTGTAACAGTTCCTGAGCTGAGAGGAGCCTGTTTATATGCTGAATGATAACGAGATTAAAACACTTATAGAAAATGCTGTAAAAATGCTTCAGCGTTCTTATATTCCATATTCCAATTTTGCGGTTGGTGCATCGCTGATGACGGAAGAAGGCAGGATTTACAATGGCTGTAATATTGAAAATGCTGCATTTACTCCATCAAACTGTGCGGAAAGGACAGCCTTTTTCAAGGCTGTCTCCGAGGGAGAAAGCCGTTTCAAGGCAATTGCGATCGTAGGAGGACCCGGCAGGATCATTAAGGATTATTGTCCGCCATGCGGTGTCTGCAGACAGGTAATGCAGGAATTCTGCGATCCGGAAACTTTTAATATAATCCTTGCCAAAGATACTGATGATTATAAGATTTTAAGCTTGAAAGACCTGTTGCCGTTTGGATTTGGCAGTGCAGATCTAAATGCATGAAGGTCTGCCATGAGTCATGATTCCGGCTTTTGAGCTGTTTACAGCTTCTGATGTTTCTGTAGACTGGTTCGGAGGCGAATGGAGAAGAACGATGGAGGGAAAAGATGCAATACTATGACCCAATACTCTATATGAGCACAGAAGAGAACCCAAACACAATGGGAATCACTGCTACGTTGACGGAACCCGTGGATGGGAAAATCCTGCAATTTGCTATTGAATACCTTCGTGAGAGATTTCCATACTTTTATATCAGAGTTGTGGTTGAGGGGAATGATCTGGTTCCGGCACCAAATCCGCTCCCTGTAACAGTACGTAATACCTGGGAGCCTATATCGCTTTATTCAAGGGATGCCAACTATCACGCGATGGCTTTTAAGTACGAGGATATGAGGCTTGCTGTCGAGATTTCACATTCCTTGACCGATGGTATAGGATTTCTGCCCTATTTCAAAAGTATATTATATGTTTACTTGAGCAGGAAAACAGGAATGCATTTTGATTCCACCGGTTTTCGCCTCCCTGGTGACATGATTCCGGATTCAGAGATAGGCGATCCATTTCCGGGAATTGATCTGGACAGTGTGGAGAAGCCTTTATATCAAAAGCCGCTGATAAATGATTTTTACAGACTGAGCGAAACGCAGTCCAACGGTGAGATAAATCGCAATGCTATCTATCTGCGACTTCCTGAGAAAGAAGTCATGAGATATTGCCGGGAAAATGATGGAAGTCCGAATGTGCTGCTTTCTGTTCTTATGGCAAGGGCTGTTCGGAAAATTGATAAGGAAACGGAAAAAACTATAGTTTCTCTGGTTGCTATCGATCATAAGTCACAGCTTGGAAACCATGACAATTACCGACTGTTTGCAAATACAGCCTATATCGATTTTCAAAAAGAACATGCCGGCGATGATATACTGAAAATGTGTACTGTAGCACGCGGTCAGCTCATGCTTCAGGCACAGCCGGAGAATACCCTTTTCTTCCTGAAAACAAGGAAGGAGGGATTTGAACGAATGAGTCAGACTCCGCTTCAAATGAAGGTGGATATGCTGAAAAAAGTTGTTGGTATGAGCAGGGCAACCGTAGGTGTTTCTTATGCGAACAGCCGCAGCTTTGGACCTCTTGATCCATATATCAGGGAACTCTATATGCTGGCTGAACCGTCGGCATCGGATGTTCTCTGCGAAGTGGCGTGCCTTAACAACAGCTTTTTCCTTACAATGTCTAGTTCATTTGCAAGCGAAGAATACTACCGGGCATTTTTCGACGAATTGATATCTTCCGGCATTCATTATGAGGTGATGCGACAGGAACGTTATGAACTTTGCGGGGTTCGATATGATGGGATAGAGAATGTTTGCCTGTAAGAGAGATACCGGTCAAGTAGACAATTAAAAAATTTCTGCCATCAGCTTTTGGTCTGGTGGCAGTTTTTATGAATACTTTTGGTTTGTAGTATTTTAACGGTTTTTAAGCGAATCAAGTTCCTTAAAAAACTCGGGATAGGAGATTCCGACACATCCGGCATCGGATATGTCAGTCTGCTGTACATCCTCATTTATAAGTGATGCTATTGCAAAGCTCATTGCAATGCGGTGATCCCTGGCTGTCTCGATCCGTGCATGGTGGAGGCTGGTCTTTCCCCTGATTATCATGCCATCATCAGTTGCCTCGATATCAGCTCCCATTGCCTTAAGGTTATTTACGGTAAGGTCGATGCGGTTTGACTCCTTGACCTTTAATTCAGCAGCATCCTTGATCACTGTTGTCCCCTCTGCCTGGGTCGCTGCAACTGCGATCAGCGGGATTTCATCAATAAGTGTAGGAATCAGTGAGCCGCCAATTTCACATGCTTTAAGACTGGAGCTTCTTACTAAAATATCGGCTGTTTTTTCGCCGCCTTCTTCACGTTCATCAATTAAAGTCAGATCAGCATTCATAGCCTTGAAAACCCGGATAAGACCATCTCTGGTAGGATTGATGCCGACATTTTTTACAAGGATTTCAGAACCTGGGGTAATAAGTCCAGCGCCTATAAAATATGCTGCGGACGAAATATCACCGGGAACCTTTATTTTCTGACCATATAAATTTTTCCCTGGAATAATTTCCGCAGTGGGATTTTCAAAAGTTCCTGACTTAATCTCAGCGCCAAAGGCTGAAAGCATCAGCTCGGTGTGGTTTCTTGACAGTGAGGGCTCAATGACCTTAGTGGCTGAACCGGCATATAATCCGGCTAAAAGGATCGCAGATTTGACCTGCGCAGATGCAATTGGAGTTTTTATGGTTTCACCATGAAGCTTTGAAGGTCTTATTTTTAATGGAGCACATCCGTTTCCGTTAATAGAGCTTATATCGGCACCCATTTTAGTCAAAGGGTCGATAACTCTTTTCATTGGACGCTTCTGTATAGAAGAATCTCCGGTAAGCGTTGCTTCAAAATCCTGTCCGGCAAGAATACCTGAGAGGATCCTGGTAGTCGTACCTGAATTTCCGCAGTCTATGACGGCTTCCGGTGCATTAAGGCCGTGAAGCCCCTTTCCATGTACAAGTATTATCCCATTTTCTTTATCTTCTTCTATATTGATACCCATCGCCCTGAATGCATTCATTGTAGAAATACAGTCCGCGCTTTTGAGGAAGCCGCTTATTTCTGTTGTGCCTTCAGCAATCGAACCAAACATTATGGAGCGGTGGGAGATTGATTTATCACCCGGGATGGTGATTTCACCCTTCAAATGACTTGCATGTGATAATTTCATGTTTTATAACCTTTCAGATAAAATATATAGATTTTTGCAGCAAAGCTTCAAAAATCCCGCAAACAAGCCATTTAAATGCAGCTGCGCTGCGGGCTTGTTTGCCACCTGTTTTTTGTTTTCAGACGGAACCCGCAGTAAATGCATGTTCCTGTAATTTACGTACGAGAATCCATATTTTTTGTGCTTTTATCGAAAAACAGATCCTGGATCAGTCAGGGAAAATTGTGTATCCGTGTCTTGAAAGTGCCTGTGCTGCCTTTGCCTTGGATATTTCATCATAATACTCTATGTGCAGGACACCCTGTTCATAGGTGCGGTTGTGGACAATCCCGATGTTTTTTATGGATATTCCCTGAGTGGAAAGCAGAGTCGCGATCGTAGCTATAGCACCGGTTTCATCAATGATATCGCAATGCATATCATAAATTTTCGGGAGGGCACCTTTCCGGTTTTCACGGATAGAATTTCTGTAATTTTTGATAGAATCAAAGAGGGTGTGGATTTTTTCTCCGTCAGCATCTTTTATAAGTTTATCAAAATGTTCCATCCTAGACATAAACTCTTTAATAAGAACCCTGATATTTTCAGGATTTTCGAGACAGATCTGCTCCCACATCGTAGCATCAGAGGATGCGATCCTTGTTATATCCTTAAATCCGCCTGCCGCGATCATCTTCATGTATTCCTCGGGAGAATCCTTTTCCATTACAGTCTGAACAAGGGAGTATGCCACTATATGCGGAAGATGACTCACTGCAGCAGTGATATAATCATGTTCCTCTGCTGAGAGTACAAGCGGAATAGCATCAAGTTCTTTTATAAAGCATTTATATTCTTCGACATTTTCTTTTGTTGTATTTGCAGAAGGCGTAAGAATATAATAAGCGTTTTCAATCAGATGATCATTAGCGTTAGCATATCCTGACTTTTCTGAACCAGCCATCGGATGGCCGCCAATAAATTGGGAATCCGGCAAGATCTTTTCTACAGCTGCATGAATTTTTCCCTTTACAGATCCGGCGTCGGTGAGAATCGTTTCATCCGTCAAATATGGCTTCAGTTTTTCCAGAAAAGAGATATTTGTATCTACCGGTGCTGAAAGAAATATATAATCACAGTTCTTAAAATTATCATCTATTTCATGTGTTCCGGCATTGATGATCCCATCGTCTAGTGCAGATTTTAAGGTGGCATCCGAACGGTTTAATGCAATTATCTCAGCATCGGGGAATTTTTTTCGTATTGTCATGGCTATGGATCCCCCGATAAGTCCAAGGCCGATAAAAGCAACTTTTAATTTATCCATCAAAATTCCCTTTTTGCAAGTTCAGCGTAAGGACGAATTTCTTTAGTCAGATCGTCGAACTGCTCAAATGTAAGTGACTGTGCTCCATCAGAAAGTGCTTTGGCCGGATCATTATGTACTTCGATCATAAGACCGTCTGCACCTGCTGCTATAGCAGATTTTGCCAAAGGCTTTACATATCCTCTGACACCTGTTGCATGTGAAGGATCTACTACAACAGGAAGATGTGTACGTTCTTTAAGAACAGGAACTGCTGAAATATCAAGAGTATTTCTTGTGGCTGTTTCGAAGGTACGTATTCCTCGTTCACAAAGTACTACATTTGGATTGCCTTCAGAAATAATATATTCTGCAGCATTCAGCCATTCATCGATAGTGGAGGAAAGACCTCTCTTTAAAAGAACAGGCAGACCACTGCGGCCAACTTCTTTTAAAAGATAGAAGTTCTGCATATTTCTTGCGCCGATCTGAAGCATATCTACATACTTGACAGCAGCATTAACTGACTCGAGAGATATTACTTCGCTGATAGTTGCAAGACCTGTAGCTTCAGAAGCCTCCTTCATATATTTAAGACCTTCTTCGCCGAGACCCTGGAATGAATAAGGGGAAGTGCGGGGCTTATACGCACCGCCACGGATGATAGTTGCACCACTTTTCTTTACAGCTTCTGCAACCAGCATCATCTGATCTTCGTTTTCAACAGCGCATGGACCTGCCATGATCGTAAGAGTATCGGGTCCGATAAATGTATTTCCGACTTTGATCTTAGAGGGTTCAGGATGAAATTTTTTATTGGCAAGCTTATAACTTTCAGTAACGGGAACAAGCTTATCTACATCTTCAAATATTTTAAGATTGTCATAATTGAGCTTTTCTTTATCACCGACCATACCGATGATGGTAACTTCAGTACCTTTTGATATATGAGGAGTAAGACCGGATTCTATAACGAAATTAACAACATGTTCGATACTGGCGTCAGATGCGCCGGGTTTCATAACTATAACCATGATATTTTCCCCTTTGAATTAATTTGCCGGAATAAATATGCTGTCTGTAAGACAGAAAAATATTCATGAGCATTTTGAAAAAACTATGTTACTAAGATACAACAGTTTCAAGGAAATTGCAACACTTTAACGCGTCAACGCGTTGAAAATAATTAAAAATATTTTTCTTGATTATAAATTAGAATTTAAATAGAAAAACCGGGTAATATCTTTTGAAGATATACCCGATTTTAGCTCATCTTTAATTTTAGAATCAGCATTATAGATAATATTGGTTTAAGCTGAAAAGTTTAAGTCCTTCTCTTATTAAAAATACTGATGATACCACGAGAATGATCGCGCCAAAAGTTTTGAGCGTTGAGAACATTACTGCCGGAACTACTCCTGCACCTATAAATACAAACTGACAGAGCAGGGCGAGTATAAGGAAGAAAACAACAGCTGCTGCGTAAGTTCTTAAAACAAAGCGACGGCTTCTTGCATGCATACGACTTCTCATATTATCCATAATAACGAGATTATCAGCAGCATGCTCATCGAAATATTTACATGCTTCTTTGAAATCACTGTTTTTTTCTATATTTAAGATTCCGCCATTACCTTCTGAATCAAATACAGCTCTTGCGGAGATTTCCCTGTCGAATCCACGACCAACTTTTAATAAACCCTCGGTATAAACAAGACCGTGTTTTTTCTTAATAACTTTTGTGGCTTTATAAGATCCGCCAAGTTCCCAGATGTCTTCCATATCAAAAAGAAACATAAATTACCCCCTGAAACAAATAAAAACAGAACCCTTTTCCGAATTTTATAATAGCATAAAAGCTTGTCAGTGTATATAAAAAAATACAATGTATACATATATGACAAGGTAAAGAGAAGAAGCGAAAGATTGTGCGAGCGTCAACTGACACATCTGTACAAAATAAAAAACAGTAAGTTCAATCCGGAAATTCATCTAAACAACCGGGGATAATTTACCGATAAAGTCACTAGGGAATTTGTAAAATGTCCTTAAGGGGACATAAGACAGGAACAGTTGTTATCCTTATGCGCAAAGGGAAAATAAATGGGAATTCGAGGTTGACAGCCATGCGGAATAGAAATACGCTCCTTAGAGCAGAGCAGAGCAGAGCAGAGCAGAGCAGAGCAGAGCAGAGCAGAGCAGAGCAGAGCAGAGCAGAGCAGAGCAGAGCAGAGCATGGGCTGACTGCGCCCTTTTTGCGCCTTGCGGGGCGCTTGAAACTGAATACTACATTCGCGATGGATAACCGTCGGATTCTGACGGGGTTAGTATACCCTGTCAGGTTCGGCGGTTTTTGATTTTCCGCTCCCGCTGAGGAGCGGCAGCATGGAGAGTACAGAATATGAATAATCTGAGAATGCCTATCTTCAAAATCCTGTCCGCAGTCCTTCTGGCGATGGCTGCCTGTGTCTTCCTTCTGACTGCTACAGCCTGCATTCCAAGGAGTGTGATTCAAAAGCAGTCCGAGGCCAGCGCTGAATACTTTGTGGGGCGGGATGGATTTCCGGTCCTGTTCGGAAATGGTGTGAACGCCATTCAGGACAATTATTCCGATACAGTGCTCTGCAACATCATCTACTGTATCGACCCGGCCCATCCCTTCACCTCAGCCGTCCGGGCCGGATATGTGGGCACAGGATCCGCCGGGGAAGGTTATCTTGCCGCGGTGAGGGGCGAGCAGGAGGTCGATACGGAATACGGCCGCTACTGGCACGGGACCATGGTGCTCCTTCGTCCGCTGCTGACGGTTATGCCCATCCAGTGGATCAGGGTTCTGTTCGGGACTGCCGGGACGCTCATCCAGCTGATGCTGATCGCTGCCCTCTGGCGGAATGACCGCCGGGCGGCAGCCGTGTGCTATGGCGCGGCTTTCCTGCTGGTGCATCCATGGATGTTTTTTGTGTCCTTGGAGTATGGCACCGCATTCCTGACGGCCTCGGCTGCGGAGCTTTTTTTCTGGCTGCGCCTGAAAGACCGGCCGGACGAAAGCCTGATGCCCTTCTTTGCGGTTGTGGGCGTTGTCACGTTTTTTGCGGATTTTCTCACGACGGAGACCATGACCTTCACGCTGCCCATGTTCCTGCTGATCCTCTGGCGCAGCGGACATGGCTTGCAGAAAGGCGGATCCGTCAGGGAGAACTGCGTTTCGGTCGTCAAAAACGGCAGCTGCTGGCTTTTCGGTTATGCGGCCATGTTTTTGCTCAAGCTGCTGTTTCTGCTGATGGTGGCCGGAGGCAGGGTTGCGGCCAGCTCCCTGGAGGAGGGTATGTTCCGGATCGGAGGCGTGGTTCGGGAGGCGAATTTTTCAACTGCGGCTGAAGTGGGTGCGGCGGAGCGCCTGAGCGGAGCCATCTGGCATAATCTGGCCTGTCTCTTCCCCACACAGACCGGGAAGATGGAGGCCGCCGGGGCCTGGATCCCATCGTTGCTCATTTTGGGGATTGGGCTGGCCGCGGTCTATCTGCTCCATGACCGGATCGACTGGGAGCGGTTTGCGCCCCTGTGGCTGCTGGCGCTGATTCCCTATCTGCGGTTTCTGGCGCTGTCCAACCACGCCTACATTCACTTTTTTATCACCTACAGAGCCCAGATGGTGAGCCTGGCAGTTTTTCTGCTGTTTGTTTACGAAAACGGCGTCATTCAGCTGATAACGAAACGGGGAGGTAAGAAACGATGAATCGGATAGCGGTATTGATCCCCTGCTTCAATGAGGCGCTCACCATCCGCAAGGTCGTGGAGGATTTGAGGGGAGTTATTCAAAGCTGCGGGCGTTTTCCGACGGCATGAAAATCATTCGCAGCGTTTTTCGGTTTCGGCGACCTTCGCATGCTTCCCAAGAGGTGAAGAAGGTTTCCGATAAAAGGAAACAATAACAATGGATAACAGGAAAGGAGACAATTCTATGGAAAGACGAAACGAAACGATCGGGAAACGGGTCGCGGGCCGGATGAAGGGCCTGTGCGCCTCCATATTGACCCTGGTGCTCATCGCGTCGGCGATGATGCCCCTCCCGGCGATGGCGGCCGGGGAGACGGACAGCGCAGGAGGCGCCTACTGGCTGGTGGTTCCGCGATACTATATGGATATGCTATTCGGCCAGGCGCAGGAGAGCGGTGAAGCTCGTGTGCTGGATAAGATTGTTGGAAACGAAAGCGGTGGTTACAGAAACAGCTATGTAGAATATGACACCACACAAAGCCCCAAACTCTTTCACGGCATAAATTCCTTTGCATCCGCAGCGGCGATTAAAAATGATTATTCCGGGGCTGTGGCTGTGTACTCGGAGGAATTTACATTGTCTGCCGATACGGATTTAAACTTTGGCTGTGTGATAAGCGTAGATAGTACTGACATCAGAGCCGGAGGATGGAGTGGTAGCGGAGCATTCATCGAGGTTTCTCTGCCGGATGGTACGAAGGCTGCCAGTACCGGGGCACTGGACGCAGGAAAGGGAACGCTCACACTGCCGGCGGGTACGTATAAACTGAAGCGTTCTTCACCTACATGGGATTCTAATTCGTCTCCGTATAAAGCTACGGTCCCGGTTGAAGTCATTCCCACTAAGATCACCCTGGATCCGCAATCTCTGGAGATGAAAGTGGCGGAGAGCGCTTCACTTGTGGTATCGCCTTCCATCAAATCCGACAGCATCACCTGGAAATCCTCCGACGATGCTGTGGCGAAGGTGGACGCCAGCGGAACGGTGACCGCGGTATCGGCAGGCGATGCGACCATTACCGCTACCTACACTGAAACAACAGAGAGTGAAGATCCTCCGATTACAGCCAGCGCCACGTGCGCTGTCAAGGTTTTGAAAGAGAAAGCCGTGGTAACAAAAGCGCCGACGGCCAAGACACTGACCTATAACGGACAGGCCCAGGAGCTTGTGACCGCCGGTACAGCCACAGGCGGCGAGATGCAGTACGCCCTCGGCACCGCAACCGAAGCCACACAACCTTATACCACATCCATCCCTACAGCCACCGACGCCGGAAACTATTATGTCTGGTACAAGGCAGTTGGAGATGAAAGCCATTCGGATACTGAGCCTGAATGCATAGAGGTTACGATCAAAGATAAAACTGACGACAGCGAGAATGAAAAGGATGAAGATAATAATAACGACGAAAAGGTTGATAAAAAAGAGCTTGGTTCTTTAGGAAATGGAACCGTAACGGCGGAAACCAGGATAGGTAGCGGCTCACCGGTAGGGAAGATTGAAAACATCGACTTGGATTTCGCAAAGGCTGTACTGACTGAGAAAGAGCAGAAAGAAATAGAGGGTGGTTCATCGTGCCTGATCTACATGGAGACAAAAGGCATAGGTGATAATACAGACCACTCCGGCATCGATGAGAAAATGAAGGAAAACGTATCCGGTGCATCCTTCGGAATGCTCTTTGACATTTCCCTTTACAAACAGATAGGGAATAGTGCTGCCGAAAAGATCAAGCAGAGATTTAAAGACAATCCTGTGAAGATAACAATGGCGGTACCGGAAAAACTGCAGTCGGATAACAGGATGTTTTATGTCGGCTGTGAGCACGTAGATGATAATAATATATCTAAAACGGAATATATTGAAACAACTACAAATGATGATGGAACGATAAGCTTCGAGATAACAGGATGTTCGACTTACGCACTTTACTATACAGATCCGGTAAAGGAATCGTCTGACAGCAGTAGTGCATCCACAGCAGCCGGATATGTGACAAGGCAGAGGGTAGACGCAACAAAGCTCATGAGCCTGCCGTCCGGAGTAAAGATAAAATATACCACGTCAGACAAAAAGCTTGCAAAGGTAAGCCGCAAGGGTGTGATAAAGATCCAGAAGCAGGCCGGAACTGTCACGATAACGGCAAAGAACAAAAATACAGGTGCGACAATAGACAGCTGCACGCTTGTGATCGAAAAGCCTGTTATCAAGCAGAAAAAGCTTGTAGTAACCGGTATAACGGCAGGCAACACCGACAGCTGGAAGACCCGCAGCGCAAACGAATTTCTCGGAAATACCTCAATAAGCCCTAAATGGTATTCCTCGAAGCCGTCAGTGGCAGCGGTAGACCAGGAGACCGGAGAAGTGACCATAAAAGGCAGAGGAAAGGCAAAGATTTACGCCGTATTCGGAGCCGATGCAGTTGGCAGTAAGTTCGGAACGCGTAAAATTTATAAGTATAAAATAGTGTCAAAAAAATAAGACAGCCGGATAATGCAAACGGCAATCTGAAAGCCCCTGAAGAGTTTTGCTTCAGGGGCTTTACAGTGCGACCGGAAGGTATATATGTTATAATGACATCATGTAATCTGCACGAATTAGCCGACAGATGTCAGATAATAAACTGTGTTTATCAGAGGAGGAACATAGAAATGCGTAAAACCGTAGGTCTTGGGATACAGGACTTTGAGAACCTGATAGATGATGATGTTTTTTATATAGATAAGACAAGATTTATTTCAGAGTGGTGGAATTCTAAGGATAATGTTACGCTCATAACCCGTCCGAGACGATTTGGAAAGACTCTGATGCTGAGTACGGTTGAGAAGTTCTTTTCTGTAAGACAGGAAAACAGCAGGAAACTTTTTAATGGTCTGCAGGTGTCGGAAGAACCGGAAACAATGAAGGAATGCGGACAGTGGCCGGTGCTTTTTATTTCATTTGCAAATGTTAAATCCATGAATTTTAAAAGTGCGTTAAAACAATTTAATTTTATTTTTTGGGATATAGTTACGAATCTTTCTTTTCTGAAAGAAAGCCTGGATGAAGAGGATTTAAAGGTTTACAAGAGCATATCACCTGATATGAACAGTGAGCTTGCATCTAACTGTATTGGAGCATTTTGTAAATGGCTCAGTAAATTTTATGGAAAAAAGGTTATAATCCTTCTTGACGAATATGATACTCCGATGCAGGAAGCATATGTGAGCGGCTATTGGAATGAAATAGTTGGCTTTATGCGAAATATCTTCAATGGAGCATTCAAGACAAATCCGTATCTTCATAAGGCACTGCTTACAGGAATAACAAGGGTGAGTCGCGAGTCACTTTTTTCGGATCTTAATAACATAAACGTGGTGACCTCATCTTCGGAAGAATACTCGGACTGTTTTGGCTTTACAGAAAAAGAGGTATTTAATGCGCTTGATACATATGAAATGTCATCTGAGAAGAATGATGTGAAGAAATGGTATGACGGATTTAAATTTGGAAAAAGAGATGGAATATATAATCCCTGGTCGATAATATCATTTCTTAAAAAGAAAAAATATGAACCCTATTGGGCAAATACGAGCTCAAATTCACTTATATCAAAGCTGGTGAGGGAGGGGAATGCTGAAATCAAGCAGAGCTTTGAAAGACTTCTTCGTGGTGAGTGTATCAGCACACAGATAGATGAGCAACTGGTTTATGGTGAGATGCAGGATAATGAGACTGCTGTATGGAGTCTTTTACAGGCTACGGGATATCTGAAGATCGCAGATATTTCAAAAGACGGTTTTAAGGATGTTTATGAGTTGAAATTAACGAATTTTGAAATATTAAGGATTTTTGGAAAAATGGTTTTACAATGGTTCAGCGGAGAGGGAAGCACTCTTTACAATGAATTCGTAAAGTCATTGCTAAAAGCAGAGACAAGGGGGATAAACAAGTTTCTGAATAAATTCCTTTTGAAAACCTGCAGTTATTTTGATGGCTCGAAAAATGCATCAACAGCGAATCCTGAGAGATTTTATCATGGTCTTGTATTGGGACTTATGATCGACCTTGACAGTAAATATATCCTTAAATCAAACCGTGAGAGCGGCTATGGACGATATGATATTATGCTGATACCTAAGGATATCAATAAGGATATAGGAATCATCATAGAGTTTAAGGTGCTCGATGAGGAAGACGATGAAAAAAGACTCGAAGACACGGCAGAATCTGCGCTGAAGCAGATAGAACAACGACACTACGATGAAGAACTCTTAACAGCAGGTGTTCCGGCAGAAAGGATATTTAAGTATGGTTTTGCCTTTAGTGGGAAAGAGGCGCTGGTGCTGCAGTCAAAACGTGTTTAAATACGTAAGGAACTGTTTGATTTACGCTGAAAGTGTTTCCCGTAGCCAACAGAATGCACGCTTGCGTGCAATTCTGATTGGATACGTGGAAACCTAATGTGTAAGGTAAAACGTCCAGTGGACGTTTTACGGGCACGTTCTGATGCGCTATGCGCATCAGTGCCCCGCCGTGTGTAGGGCGATAGCCCGGAACACGAATACACGTTGGGAATTGCGGTATACCACGAACACTTAGTGAGCTTTAGCGAACTTAGTGAGAGTGTATGCAGAGCTGCAGCAAAGCTGAGGAGCAATTCACTTTCATTCATGGTAGAGCACGGCGTAAGCCGTGCATGAAAGTTAGATGGTTTTTATGTGTTTAAGTTTGTCGAATATGCACAAAACTGTTGCAATGTACAAGATTCTATTGTAAAATATTTATAGATTAAGGAAAGCCTTCTGGGGGTCGTTCAAGGCATTTCCGCCAATAGCATAAGGAGGTATTACTATATGAATGTTTATACCACTGATAGGATTCGTAACGTAGCACTGTTGGGCCATGGCGGCTCCGGGAAAACAAGTCTCGTTGAAGCCATGGCGAAAATATCCGGTCTCACAACACGTCTTGGAAAAGTAGAAGATGGAACTACCATCAGCGACTATGACAAAGAAGAACAAAAAAGAAAATTCTCTATCAGCACATCCATTATCCCGATAGAATGGGAAAATACCAAGTTAAATGTTTTTGATACACCAGGTTATTTCGACTTTGTTGGTGAAGTTGAGGAAGCTATGAATGCGGCTGCTTCGGCAATTATCGTAATTAATGGTAAGGCAGGCGTAGAAACAGGCACGAAGAAAGCCTGGAATTTATGTGAAAAGTACAACCTTCCGCGTCTTATCTATGTTTCTAACATGGATATCGACAATGCAAGTTTTAAGAATGCTCTTGAAACTCTTACAGAGCTCTATGGTAAAAAAATAGCACCATTCCATTTCCCTATTCGTGAAAATGAAAAATTCGTCGGCTATGTCAATGTTCTTGCAGAAAAGGCATATCGCTGGAATGACAAGGGCGAGGCAGTCGAGTGTGAGATTCCTGAATATTCCAAGGAAAATCTCGAAATATATAGAAGTTCTTTGATGGAAGCTATCGCTGAAACATCAGAAGAATTTATGGAAAGATATTTTAACGGTGAAGACTTTACAGAAGCAGAAATGAGAGCTGCTCTTCACGCAAGTGTTTGTGATGGCTCAATCGTTCCAATGACAATGGGTTCGAGTACTCTTATCCAGGGTATTTATACACTGCTCGATGACTGTGTTAAGTATCTTCCAAGTCCCGAGGGCAGAAAGGTTTCCGGAATCAATACTGCATCCAATGAAATTTTTGAGGCAGATTATGATTTCTCAAAGCCGAAGTCTGCAATAGTATGGAAGACTATTATTGATCCCTTCATCGGCAAATACTCTATCTTTAAGGTAAATTCCGGTGTGTTCAAGGTAGGCGATACTATTTATAATGAAAAACGTGATGCCGAGATAAAGATCGCCAAAATGTATTGTCTCTGCGGTTCCAAGGCTAATGAGGTAACCGAGCTTCATGCCGGGGATATAGGAGCTCTTGCAAAGCTGAATGTGACAAAAACAGGTGATACCTTGTCTACAAAAGCCATGGCGATCACATATCCCAAGCTGCTCATTTCCACACCTTATACGGCAATGCGCTATAAGCCTGTGAACAAATCTGATGTAGATAAGATCTCGCAGGCACTTGCAAAGATGACGGCAGAGGATCTCACATTAAAGAATGTAAATGATTCCGAGAACCGCCAGACACTCCTTTATGGCATTGGCGAGCAGCAGATTGAGATTGTCAAGGCAAAGCTTGAGAGTGAGTATAAAATACAGATCGAGCTTTCAAAGCCCAAGGTAGCTTACAGAGAAACTATCAGGGGTAAATCCGATGTAGAGGGAAAATATAAGAAGCAGACCGGAGGACATGGCCAGTATGGTGATGTCAAGATGACCTTTGAACCTTCGGGTGATTTTTCAAAACCATATATTTTTGAGGAGAAGGTTGTAGGAGGAGCAGTTCCCAAGAATTTCTTCCCGGCAGTTGATAAGGGACTTGCAGATTCTGTGGTAAAGGGACCTCTTGCTGCGTATCCGGTAGTTGGAGTTAAAGCAACTCTTTATGATGGATCTTATCATCCGGTAGATTCATCAGAACAGTCATTCAAGACGGCAGCAAAGATGGCATTTAAGGACGGATTCATGAAAGCCTCACCTGTTCTGCTGGAGCCGATCATGACACTTAAGGTCACCGTTCCTGATGAATTTACAGGAGACATAATGGGGGATCTTAACAAGCGCCGCGGGCGTGTACTTGGCATGACACCTACCGATACAGGTAAACAGACAGTTATTGAAGCTGAGATTCCTGAGTCGACAATTTTCGGCTATAGTACAGATCTCAGATCTATGACAGGCGGAATGGGTGATTTCTCATTTGAATTTAACCGTTATGAACAGGCACCGGGTGATGTTCAGGCGCAGGAAATTGAAGCACGAAAGGATAAATTAGTTGATTCAGCCGAAGATTGATGAAGGAGTTATTCAGTCAGAAATAACTGAGGAACTTTCTGCTGATGAAAAAATCAGCATCAATTTTATGGAACTGGTTGAATATGCAGCCGTGATGTTAAGCGGCTGCATATTCATTTATTTTGCATCCAGCTGGACAAGCCCAAGATATCCGTATGCATACGGGTATGATTCTGCGTGGTATTCCATGATGGGAAGAGCTGTTGCGCAGGGGCTGGTTCCTTATAAGGATTACTTTGACCTGAAGGGTCCGACGCTCTTTTTCTACGAAGCAATAGGACAGATTTTGATTAGGGGCAGAAATGGGATTTTCCTCATACAATGCATTTCTATTGCCGCTGCTGTATTTTTTATCTACAAAATCATGAGGCTTTACAATAACAGGATCTGGAGCTTCATATCCTTAATGCTTTTTTACGGAGCATACACATCACTTCTCTGGGGTGGAAACACCGTAGAGGAGCTTTTTCTGCCTTTAAATATGGCATCTTTATATTTATCCCTTAAATTCTTAAAAAATAAAGATTATAATGAATTAAACAGCAGCTCCTTTATCATCGGGCTTAGTTTTTTTATAATCTTCTGGGGTAAAATGACGGTAACTGCACCTATTATTGCGTCTGTTATTACGGTTTTTGTTGTTTTGGTAAAAAATTCGGAATGGGATAAAATAATACGATGCATAAAATTCTTTCTCTTTGGTGGTTTTTTTGTATCAGCTCCGATATTTGCGTATTTTGCCATGCGCGGTGCTGTTAATGACATGGTAAAGTGCGTATTTATGCTTGGTTTCAAGAGAGGAACCGATTATTACGAAGGCTTTTCCCTTGAATGGGAAAAGATGCTGATCATATGTCCTCTGTGTCTTATTTTTGGCATATTTTTATGGACGAAGAAGAAAACTGATTTTTATAAAAAACTATTGATGATAGTTATGCCGATAGTAACATATCTGCTTCTTCATCTTGGAACGCCCTTTGATTATTATTTCATCATTGAGCTACCGCTTTTTATCTGCTTTATGACATTTTTGCCGGAAACAACGACGAAGCTCAGGAAAAAGAAGATTTATATTATCAGGGCACTTGTATCTGCAGCTGTATTTATCACAATTCTTATTTTTTATCTGCCGCCTGCAGCCGAGAAATACGAAGAGAACAGCTTTATATATGATAATCTTGATGGCATCACAAAGGTTGAAGCAATCAATGCGATAAATGACCAGATTCCTGAAAATGAAAGAAATGATGTATTTAATTTAGAATCTGGTATGATATATTATGAAGTTTTAAAGAAATTTCCAATGAATAAATATGCGGTCAACTGTCCATATTTTCTGCATTTATATCCTGAAATAAAGACAGAGATCCTTGAAAGACTGAGAAAAGAAAAACCGCAATGGGTAATTTCAGAGGATATGAACGCTTTTGATGACGAAGATATTAGAGAATATGTTTTTAAGAATTATATGCTTGTTGACAAGAACGAAGCAGAGGAGCTTTACTGGAGAGTAAAATAAAAAGAGAGGAATTGATTATGAAAAAACCCGAAATTACAAAAGAATGCGCAAAACATGTTTTTGAGTCGAAGTTTATGAATGTATTTGATCTTCAGTATGAAGAAGGAAAACATTATTTTGATGCAACAAGACGGGATTTTGACAGACTTGTTGCAGTAAAATCAGACGAGGATTTCAAGAAAATGATTCCCGATGCCGTGAGTTGTTTTGTTATCATAGAACGAGATGGAGAAGAGCCAAGACTTCTTCTAGCAAAAGAATTCAGATATCCTACGGGACATTTCATTTTGGGTGTTCCGGCCGGGCTTATTGACAGAACTGATGAAGAAAATGACGCAGAAACAGCAATCTTAAATGCTGCTAAAAGAGAGATACAGGAAGAGACAGGAATCAAGATCGGAGAGAAAGATATTGTAAAAGTTGTAAATCCGCTCGTATTTAGTTCTCCGGGGATGACGGATGAAAGCAATGCACTTGTACTTGTTGTGCTGCATCCTGATGGAAAACTTAATCTTACACAGGATGGTGCTGAAGGACAGGAATGCTTTAACGGCTTTTCAATTTTAGATAAGGCAAAAGCGCTTGAGCTTATAAAGAAAGGCCGTGATGACCAGGGAGTATTTTATTCGGTATACACCTGGATGGCATTGGTTTATTTTGCAATGGATATGTGGAAGTGAGTAGTATGTTAGAAGAATTTTCAAGAACTGCTTTACTTTTGGGCGATGATGCTCTAAATAAATTAGCAGAAAAAAGAGTTGCGGTATTTGGGATAGGCGGAGTTGGCGGATATGTCTGCGAAGCATTGGTGAGAAGTGGAATTGGAAGCTTTGATCTGATCGACAAAGATACTGTAAGTACGTCAAATATAAACAGACAGATCATAGCACTGCATAGTACAGTTGGCAGATTTAAGGCAGAAGTAATGAAAGAAAGAATGCTTGATATTAATCCAAATGTCAGGGTTATTATTCATAATTGCTTTTTCCTGCCTGAAAATGCAGATGATTTCAATTTTAATGATTATGATTATGTTGTAGATGCAGTAGATACTGTTACTGCAAAGTTGGAAATAATAACAAGGGCAAAAAAAGCCGGCGTGCCTGTTATAAGTGCCATGGGTGCCGGAAATAAACTAAATCCTGAAGGATTTAAGGTTGCAGATATTTATGACACAAAGGTCTGTCCTTTGGCAAAAGTAATGCGAAGAGAGCTGAAAAAGAGAAATATAGACAGTCTTAAGGTCGTATATTCAGAGGAAGAGCCATTAAAGGTATTTGTTAATGACGATGATCCGGATGAAAATAAGCCACGTAAGGCTACACCCGGGAGTATTGCTTTTGTGCCGGCCGTTTCAGGTCTTGTTATGGCTTCAGCCATAATAAAGGATCTGGTAAAATAAGCAAGGGAAATGGTAGATTTAACTAAGGGAGGATACAGATGTATTTGGCAGATGAAAAAAGGTATGACAAAATGGAGTATAGAAGATGCGGAAAAAGCGGATTAAAGCTTCCTGCATTTTCACTTGGATTATGGCATAATTTCGGCGATACCGCAGATTATGAAAATATGGTCAGATTATGCAGATCTGCATTTGATAACGGAATCACACATTTTGACCTTGCTAACAATTATGGTCCCGAATATGGATCAGCTGAGAAAAATTTCAAAAGAATCTTTGCGGAAAATTTCAAACCTTATCGTGATGAACTTATAATAAGCACAAAGGCCGGCTATGATATGTGGCCGGGACCTTATGGCAACTGGGGAAGCCGTAAATATTTACTTGCGAGCCTTGACCAGAGCCTTGAGCGCATGGGACTTGACTATGTTGATATTTTCTATCACCACAGGATGGATCCGGAAACACCGCTTGAAGAAACAATGGGTGCTTTAGAGCAGGCTGTAAGGAGCGGAAAGGCTTTATATGCCGGACTTTCAAATTATGATGGCGAGACTTTAAGAAAAGCAACAGCAATTCTGACAGAAATGAGGGTACCATTTATAATTAATCAGAATCGATTCTCGATCTTTGACAGAACAGTTGAAAAGAATGGTCTTTTAGAAACTGCAAAAGAACTTGGAAAAGGCATAATATGCTTCAGTCCTTTGGCTCAGGGTCTGCTTACAAATAAATATCTGCATGGAATTCCTGAGGACAGCAGGATCAGCAAGGATGGAAGATATTTGAAAAAGTCTGCCTTATCCGAGGAAAGACTTGCTCAGATAAAAGAGCTTAACGATATGGCAGAGGCGCGTTCACAGTCTCTTGCCCAGATGGCACTGGCGTGGATACTAAATCATGAGGGTATTACCAGTGTTCTTATAGGAGCATCAAAGACAGAACAGATAATAGACAATCTTAATTCTGTAAATAATGCAAAATTCAGCGATGATGAGCTTAAAAAGATTGATGAGATTGCCGCCAGAGTTAAATATGGATGGTAAAAAATCATATAAGCCAAAGTAAATTTTTGTTGATTATTTTTGATTATTTTTTATTGAATTAATCAGTCATATAAGTTATTATGATAGAGGTTTAGGGAGTAGCTAGCATACTTGAGTGTGTTACATATTTCGTCAGTACGGGAAAATTCCCCGGAATATGTTGTAAATAGCGAGACTTTACTGCAGTTATTTTCTGTGGTGAAGTCTCGTTTTTTTATTAAGGAGGACAGAATGATCTTACTGTATTTTTTGTTGCTTGTCGTTGGCTTTTTTGCTCTGATTAAAGGCGCGGACTGGTTCGTGGATGGCAGTGCCGGAATTGCCAGGATTTTCAGGATTCCGGGCGTTATAATAGGACTTACGATAGTTGCTTTAGGAACCAGTGCTCCGGAGCTTGCCGTCAGTACTTCGGCTGCATTAATGGGTTCAAATGAAATAGCTCTCAGTAATGTTGTTGGGTCGAATATTTTTAATCTCTTATCAGTATTGGGTGTGTGTGCGGTAATCCATCCCGTTCCTGTAGATAAAGCAATATTAAAAAGAGATTTCCCAATATCGATACTGGCAACGGTATTTATACTGATAGCATCCTGCTTCAGCACGATTTATACAGGTCTTTTTAAGACAGCAGGGATGAATGAAATAGTTGGAAATGTCAGCAGGGTTATCGGAATCACTCTTTTAATATTTTTTGTATTCTACATTGCATCTCTCGTTATAAATGCAAGAAAAAATAAAACTGAAGATGAAGAAGAGACAAAGGTGTCAGTTGGAAAAAGCATACTCCTTATTCTGGTTGGAATCGCTCTGATAGTTGTCGGCGGACAGGCTGTAGTTACAAGTGCAAAGGCAATAGCAAGAATTTTTGGTATGTCTGAGACGCTTATCGGTCTCACTATAGTTGCAGTTGGAACATCCCTTCCGGAGCTTGTTACATCAATCGTAGCAGCAAGAAAAGGTGAAACAGGACTTGCCGTTGGTAATGCTGTAGGTTCTAATATTTTCAACCTTTTATTCATACTCGGAGTTTCAACTTCGATCCATGCAGTTTCTGTCAATATGGCATCTATGTGTGATCTTATCATACTTATTATCATTAGTGTGATCACATATATTTTTGCATTTACAAAGAAAGAGATAAGCCGCGTTGAAGGAATTACAATGCTGCTTATTTACGTAGCTGACGTGGTATTTGCAATTTACAGATAAGGAGAAATTATTTTATCTATAAAAAATAATACTTGACAAAGCTCTGACTTATGGAATAAAATGACATAAAAATTTACGACAGCAAAGGCGCTGTAAATGAACGTATATTTACGTTTCGTTTACAGCGCCTTTTTTGCGTATTCAAGGAGGATTTTAATATGTGTTCCATTATGGCTGTACCACAATCAGGGATTTCTGAGAAAGAGCTCAGAGCTGCCCTGGATAAAACAATTTCCCGCGGACCTGACATGGAGAGGATTGTGAATGCCGGTAATTATAATTTATGCTTTCAGCGTCTCTCGATCATGGGTCTTAATGAAAATGGTATGCAGCCTTTTAATTTGAATGGAAATTATGTCATTTGCAACGGTGAGGTATATGGTTTCAGAAAAGAAAAAGAAGAACTGATAAAGGCAGGATACAGTTTCAAGAGTGAATCAGACTGTGAGATCCTGCTTCCGATGTATGAAAAGTATGGATTGGAAATGTTCGGAAAGCTTGATGCAGAGTATGCACTTGTCATCTATGATGCAAAGAAAGGTTCCGTCATAGCTGCCAGAGATCCGATAGGGATCAGACCTCTTTTTTACGGATATTCTAAAGAAAATGAAATTATCTTTGCTTCAGAGGCAAAGAACCTTGTTGGATTAACAGATGAAATAAAGGCATTTCCACCCGGACATTATTATATAGATGGTAAGTTCATCTGCTACAGAGATCTGGCAGCAAGACAGGAATATTCAAAAGAAGATCTCGAAACAGTATGTGCAAAGATAAAAGAAAAGCTTATCGCAGGAGTTGAAAAAAGACTCGATGCTGATGCACCGCTTGGTTTCCTTCTTTCGGGAGGACTCGACAGCTCACTGGTATGTGCGATATCACAGAAGCTTTTAGGAAAGCCGATAAGAACTTTCGCAATAGGAATGAACGAAGATGCGATCGACCTTAAATATGCTAAAGAAGCTGCTGACTATATCGGATGCGATCATATGGAAGTGATCATTGATAAAGATACTGTCATAGATTCACTTGAAGAGGTTATTGCAGAGCTGGGAACCTATGATATCACAACGATCAGAGCCAGCATGGGAATGTATCTTTGCTGCAAGGCGATCAGAGAAAGAACCGATGTCAGAGTTTTGCTTACAGGTGAGATTTCAGACGAGATCTTCGGATATAAATATACAGATTTTGCTCCTGATGCAGAAAGCTTTCAGACTGAAGCTGAGAAAAGACTCAGAGAACTTTATATGTATGATGTATTAAGAGCAGACAGATGCATATCAACACATTCGATGGAAGCAAGGGTTCCTTTCGGAGATCTGGATTTTGTATCTTATGTAATGAGCATTGATCCAGAAATGAAGATGAATAAATACGGAAAAGGTAAATATCTTTTAAGACATGCCTTTGAAGGAGATGATTATCTTCCTCACGATCTTCTTTTCAGAGAGAAAGCTGCTTTCTCTGATGCGGTTGGCCATTCAATGGTTGACTATATTAAAGAATATGCTGAATCAAAATACAGTGACAGTGAATTTGAAGAAAAGAAAACTAAATACGATTATGCGAGACCTTTTACTAAGGAATCTCTTTTATACAGAGAAATATTCGAGAAATACTACTCCGGCCAGGCAGAAATGGTAGTTGATTTCTGGATGCCGAATAAGGCATGGGATGGCTGTGATGTTAACGATCCGTCAGCTAGAGTTTTATCAAATTATGGTGAAAGTGGAAAATAATTTTAAGGAGGAAATTACAAAATGACTAGTGTTCCTGAAATCTTCGGCTCCAAAGTTTTTAACGATGAGGTTATGAAGAAAAAGCTCCCTAAGGATATTTATAAGGCGCTTATGAAAACTATAGAGGATGGACTTCACCTGCAGCTCGATCTTGCTAATGTGGTTGCAGAAGCAATGAAGGACTGGGCAACAGAGAATGGAGCTACTCACTTTACTCACTGGTTCCAGCCTATGACAGGAGTTACTGCTGAAAAGCATGACAGCTTCATCAGCCCAGAGGCAGGCGGCAGAGTGATCATGGAGTTTTCCGGTAAGGAACTCGTAAAGGGTGAGCCTGATGCATCTTCTTTTCCCTCAGGTGGCTTGAGAGCAACTTTTGAGGCAAGAGGATATACAGCATGGGATCCTACTTCATATGCATTCATCAAGGATGACTGCCTCTGCATTCCTACAGCATTCTGTTCATACAGCGGAGAGGCACTTGACAAGAAGACACCTCTTTTAAGATCAATGCAGGCTCTTGATAAGGCTGCAATGAGAGTCTTAAAGCTTTTCGGAAATGAAGATGCTTCAAGAGTTATCACAACAGTTGGTCCTGAGCAGGAATACTTCCTTATCGATATGGAGGTTTATAAAAAGAGACCTGATCTTATCTATACAGGACGTACACTTTTCGGTTCACGTCCGCCTAAGGGACAGGAACTTGATGATCATTATTTCGGAAAGATCAAGCCCCGTGTAAAAGAGTTTATGGCTGATCTTGATGAAGAACTCTGGAAGCTCGGTATTTATGCAAAGACAGAGCACAATGAAGTTGCACCGGCACAGCATGAGCTTGCACCTGTTTTCTCAACAACAAATATTGCTACAGATCATAACCAGCTTACAATGGAGCTTATGAAAACTGTAGCACAGAGACATGGTATGGCCTGCCTCCTTCATGAGAAGCCATTTGCAGGAGTTAACGGTTCAGGTAAGCATAACAACTGGTCAATCTCAACAGATACAGGAATGAACCTTCTTGAGCCCGGTGATACACCTTCCAGAAACGCTCAGTTCCTTCTTTTCTTAACAGCAGTTATCAAGGCTGTAGATGATTATCAGGGACTTCTCCGTATGTCTGTTGCAACTGCAGGAAATGATCACAGACTTGGAGCTAACGAGGCACCGCCGGCAATCATGTCAGTATTCCTTGGTGAAGAGCTTGAGGCAGTACTCAGATCCATCGAGGATGGAACAGATTATCACGATAAAAAGAAGAAGCTTATGTCTATCGGTGCTACAGTTCTTCCTCATATTCCGAAGGATACAACCGACAGAAACAGAACATCACCTTTTGCGTTCACAGGAAATAAGTTCGAGTTCAGAAGCCTTGGTTCAAATGATTCTATCGCCGGCTGCAATATCGTACTTAACACTATCGTTGCTGAGACACTTAATGAATTTGCTGATAAGCTTGAAGACAGAGATAACTTTGATGAAGTTCTTTCAGAACTTATCAAATCCGAGATCGCTGCACACAAGAGAATCCTCTTCAATGGCAACGGATACAGCGATGAGTGGGTTCAGGAAGCTGAAAAGAGAGGTCTCTTAAATCTTCGTTCAACTCCTGAAGCATTAAAGCAGTTCACCCTTCCGAAGAACATGGAAGTATTCATCAAAAATGGTGTTTATACAGAAAGTGAGATCCTTGCCCGCAAGGAGATACTCTTTGAGAACTACTACAAGACAATTAATATTGAAGCTCAGACCTTATCAATGATGGCAAGAAGAAATATCCTTGGTGCTGCTCTTAAATACGAGAAGCAGCTCGCTGATACGATCAATTCCAAGAAAGCAGCCTGCGCAACCGTAAAGTGTGCAGCTGAAGAGAAACATCTTGGAAGAGTTGCTGATCTTGTAGAGAGCTTACAGGAGAGACTTGAAGTTCTTGAAAAGGATATGGCTAAGGAAGAAAACATGACTGATGTTGAAGAGCTTGCATTCTATCATCGTGAAACTATCGAGAGTTCAATGCATAGTCTGAGAGAAGTTATAGATGAACTTGAGAGAATCGTTCCTCTTGATTTCTGGCCTTATCCTACATATGGACAGATGCTTTATTCAGTAAGATAAATCTTAGAATTTATTTTTGTTATTTGCTAAACGTTACCGCATTGAATCCACAGTAAATGAGGATTCCTGCAATTATTAATTTAGAACCTATAGATTCCTGTTTTTCCTCAGAAAAACGGGAATCGTATTGGACCAGGCTTCACCGGAAGGTGAAGGCGTGTCCGGCGAAGCCGGATTCTTGTGGGTCTTTTCCTTGATTGACCCACAAGAAGTCATATATTTTCAGGGGCAGAGTATGCTTTGCTCCTGAAATTTGTAGGTTTTAATAAGAACAACCAGAGGAGAAATATAGATGTTGGAAGAAAGATTTGCGCAGCAAAAAGGACTCTATGACCCGCAATTTGAACATGATGCCTGTGGTATCGGTGCTGTTGTGAATGTCAGAGGAATTAAAAGCCATGAAACAGTGTCGAATGCGCTCTCAATCGTTGAGAACCTAGAGCACAGAGCAGGTAAGGATGCATCGGGAAAAACAGGTGACGGAGTCGGCATACTTCTCCAGATCTCACATAAATTCTTTAAGAAAGAGGCTGAAAAATCCGGAATAACACTTAAAGATGAAAGAGACTACGGTATTGGTATGTTCTTTTTTCCACAAAATGAAAGAGACCGAAACCGTGCCAAGAAAATGTTTGAGATCATTACGGCAAAGGAAGGTATGAAATTCCTTGGCTGGAGAGAAGTTCCTGTAAAGACAGAGATCTTAGGCGAAACTGCAGCAGCATGTATGCCCTGTATAATCCAGGGATTTGTTGAGAGACCTGAAAATCTCAAAAGAGGAATTGAATTTGACCGCCGTTTATATGTGCTCAGACGACTTTTTGAGCAGACAAGTGAGGAAAGCACTTATGTTGCTTCCCTTTCTTCACGTACCATTGTTTATAAGGGTATGCTTCTCGTAGGCCAGCTTCGTGCTTTCTTTGGAGATCTTTGCAGTAAGGACTATGAATCGGCAATAGCGCTTGTACACAGCAGATTTTCGACCAACACAACTCCCAGCTGGGAAAGAGCACATCCGAACAGACTTATTGTTCATAACGGTGAGATCAATACTATAAAAGGTAATGCTGATAAAATGCTTGCCCGCGAGGAGGTTTTGAGCTCACCTTATCTTGAAAGTGAAATGGCTAAGATTCTTCCTGTAGTTGCTGTAAAGGGATCTGACAGTGCAATGTTCGACAACAGTCTGGAATTCTTGATGATGAATGGAATGCCGCTGCCGCTCGCTCTTATGATCACGATTCCGGAGCCGTGGACAAATAATAAGGATATTGATGAGAAGCGCAGGGACTTTTATCAGTACTATGCAACGATGATGGAACCCTGGGATGGCCCTGCATCTATCCTTTTCTCTGACGGTGATGTTATGGGAGCAGTTCTTGACAGAAACGGTTTAAGACCTTCCAGATATTATGTTACAAGCGATAATAATCTGATACTTTCCTCAGAAGTCGGAGTACTTGATATCCCTGAAGAAAAAATCGTACATAAAGACAGACTTCGTCCGGGAAAAATGCTCCTTGTTGATACCGTTAAGGGCAAAATCCTTTCTGATGATGAAGTAAAAGATACCTATATAAACAGAAAGCCTTTCGGACAGTGGCTTGATAAAAATCTTGTAGAGCTCAGAAAGCTTAAGATACCTAATAAGAAGACTGAAGAATACGACAGAGAGACAAGATTAAAGGTTGAAAAAGCCTTTGGTTATTCTTATGAAGATATAAAAGAGACTATCCTTCCTATGGCTATAAATGGTGCTGAGGGTATCGGTGCCATGGGTACTGATGTGCCATTGTCCGTACTTTCCAAGGATAAGTATCATTCACTTTTTGATTATTTCAAGCAGAGGTTTGCACAGGTTACAAATCCTCCTATCGATTCGATCAGAGAGGAAGTTGTTACGGCAACAACTGTTTTCTTGGGATCTGCGGGAAATATCCTTGAAGAAAAGGAAGAAAACTGCCATCTTTTAAGAATAAATAATCCTATCCTTACAAATACTGACCTTTTAAAGATCAGATCAATGAAGGTTGAAGGTTTTGAAGTCGAGACAATTCCGATCACTTATTACAAGAATACCTCGCTTGAAAAGGCTATTGATCACTTATTTGTTGAGGTTGACAGAGCCTATAAGGACGGAGCAAATATAATCGTACTTTCTGACCGCGGTGTTGATGAGAACCATCTGGCAATCCCGGCACTTATGGCTGTTTCTGCTCTTCAGCAGTACCTTGTAAGAACTAAGAAAAGAACCCAGCTTTCGATAATCCTTGAAAGCGGAGAGCCGAAGACAGTTCATCATTTTGCTGCACTTCTTGGATATGGTGCATCTGCTATCTGCCCTTATCTTGTGCAGGAGAATATCAAGCAGCTTATAGAGGATGGGCTTCTTGATAAGGATTATTATGCAGCCGTTGATGATTATAATAATGCCGTTATCACAGGTATCGTAAAAATTGCATCAAAGATGGGTATTTCAACCATTCAGTCTTATCAGGGTGCAAAGATATTTGAAGCAGTAGGTCTCAGCAAGGATCTTGTTGAAAGATATTTTGAAGGTACTGTAAGCCGTATAGGCGGAATCGGTCTTAAGGATATTGAAGCTATTATTGAAAAGCTTCATGATAAGGCATTTGATCCGCTTGGTCTTGATTCTGATGAAAGTCTTGATTCGAGAGGAAATCACAAGATGCGTTCAAAAGGCGAAGAGCATCTTTACAACCCTGAGACGATCCATCTCCTTCAGTTTGCCGCAAGAACAGGTGATTATAACCTTTTCAAGGAATTTACTGAAAAGGTTACCAAAGAAGACAGACCCTATGCCCTCAGAGGACTCCTTGAATTTAAAAAGCCTGAAAAGGGAATTTCAATTGATGAAGTAGAGTCAGTAGATTCAATCGTTAAACGTTTTAAGACAGGTGCCATGTCCTATGGATCAATTTCCAAGGAAGCACATGAGACACTTGCGATCGCCATGAACTCTATACATGGTAAGAGTAATACCGGTGAAGGCGGAGAAGACGAGGAAAGACTTGCTGATAAAGAAAGATGCTCTGCTATTAAGCAGGTTGCATCAGGTCGTTTCGGAGTAACTTCGAGATACCTTGTTTCAGCAAAGGAAATCCAGATTAAAATGGCTCAGGGTGCGAAACCCGGAGAAGGAGGACATCTTCCGGGCAAAAAGGTATATCCCTGGATAGCTAAGACAAGAATGTCAACTCCCGGAGTATCACTTATTTCACCGCCGCCTCATCATGATATTTATTCTATCGAGGATCTTGCAGAGCTTATTTATGACCTTAAAAACGCAAATAAAGATGCAAGGATAAGCGTAAAGCTTGTTTCGGAATCCGGTGTCGGAACCATTGCTTCAGGTGTTGCAAAGGCGGGAGCCCAGGTAATACTTATCTCCGGATATGATGGAGGAACAGGTGCCGCACCCGTAACTTCCATACATAACGCAGGAATGCCCTGGGAGATCGGACTTGCAGAGACACACCAGACTTTGATCAGAAACGGTCTCAGAAATAAGGTTATCATTGAAACAGACGGAAAACTTCTTACTGGTCGTGATGTTGCGATCGCTGCAATGCTTGGTGCCGAGGAATTCGGATTTGCTACAGGACCGCTCGTAACACTTGGTTGTGTAATGATGAGAGTCTGCAACAAGGATACCTGCCCTGTAGGTGTTGCAACCCAGAATCCGGAGCTCAGAAAGCGTTTTGCAGGTAAGCCGGAATATGTTGTTAATTTTATGCGCTTTATTGCACAGGAATTAAGAGAGTATATGGCAGAGCTCGGTATTAGGACAGTTGATGAACTTGTCGGCAGATCTGACCTTCTCGAGATGAGAAAGGATGTAAATAATGAAGTTGTCGGCAATGTTGATCTGAGACCTGTACTTGAAGCAGATAAAACCGTAATAAATTATGATAAAAAGGATGTATTTGACTTTAAGCTTAATGATACCGCAGATACAAAAGTTCTTTATGCAAAACTCAGTGATGATCTGAAAAAGGGAAAGAAAGCATCACTTGATGTTAAGGTAAAGAATACCGATCGTGCTTTCGGAACACTTTTCGGTGCTGAGATCACAAGAAGCGGTAAAACATTTGAAGATGATTCCTATGTGATCAACTGTGATGGTGCCGGCGGACAGTCATTTGGCGCATTTATACCTGCAGGACTTACCTTAAAACTTACAGGTGACAGTAATGATTACCTTGGAAAGGGTCTTTCCGGCGGAAAGATCATTGTAAAGCCTTCAGCAAATGCTAAATATGCAGCAGAGGACAATATCATCATCGGTAATGTAGCTCTTTATGGAGCAACCTCAGGTAAGGCATTTATAAACGGACTTGCCGGCGAAAGATTTGCCGTTAGAAATTCCGGTGCTGTTGCAGTAGTCGAAGGATGCGGAGATCACGGCTGTGAATACATGACAGGCGGCCGTGTTGCTATACTTGGAAAAACAGGAAAGAATTTCGCTGCAGGAATGAGCGGCGGCGTTGCTTACGTACTTGATGAAAGCCAGACTCTTTACAAGAGGGTAAATAAAGCCATGGTCTCACTTGAACAGCTTTCTGATAAATATGATGTTCAGGAACTTAAGAACCTCATTGAAATGCATGTGGAAGAGACCGGTTCAGAAAAAGGAAAGAGGATCCTTGATAATTTTGCAGTCATGCTCCCTTATTTCAAGAAGATAATTCCTCATGATTATAAGAAGATGATGCAGACCCTTGCCAGAATGGAAGAAAAAGGTCTTTCCTACGAACAGGCAGAATTAGAGGCCTTCAGTAAGGTTACAAAGGAGTAAAGAGATGGGAAAAGCAACAGGATTTTTAGAATATAAAAGACAGGATTCAAAAGCAGTTGAACCCTTGGAAAGAATAAAAAATTTTAATGAGTTTCACGTTATGCTTCCGCTGCAGGAGCAGTCAGAACAGGCTGCAAGATGCATGGAGTGCGGTGTCCCTTTCTGTCAGTATGGCGAAAGTATAAAAGGAATGACTTCCGGATGTCCTCTTCATAACCTTATTCCTGAATGGAATGATATGGTTTACAGAGGCAATTATGAGCAGGCTTATTACAGATTAAAAAAGACCAGTAATTTTCCTGAGTTTACCAGCAGAGTCTGCCCGGCTCTTTGTGAAAAGGCATGTACCTGCGGTCTCAATGGAGACAGTGTTTCTGTAAAGGAAAACGAAAGAGCCATCATTGAATATGCCTATAAAAACGGATTGGCAGGAGCCAATCCTCCTGCCAACAGGACTAAAAAGAAAGTTGCAGTAATCGGTTCCGGTCCTGCAGGGCTTGCAGCAGCAGATGACCTTAACAGGCGTGGACATTCAGTTACCGTATTTGAAAAAAATGACGCGATCGGTGGCCTTTTAAGATATGGTATCCCGAATATGAAGCTTGAAAAATGGGTTATTGACAGGAAGACTTCTGTAATGGAAGAAGAAGGCGTTGAGTTTAAGACTTGTATGGAAGCAGGAAAGAATCTGAATGTTAAAAAGCTTATGAGTGATTTTGATGCGGTCGTAGTTGCTACAGGTGCTTCAGAAGCAAGAGATATCAATGCTCCGGGACGTGACGCTGAAGGTATTTATTTTGCGGTTGATTTCCTGACAGATGCAACAAAGCAGTTATATCCGGGATCGGCAGTTCCTGCAAACAATCTTACGGCAAAAGGACTTGATGTCATCGTTATAGGTGGTGGTGATACCGGAAATGACTGTGTCGGTACTTCAATCAGACAGGGCGCTAAAAGTGTAAGACAGCTTGAGATGATGAGCGCTCCGCCGAAGGAGAGACGCGAAAATAACCCATGGCCTCAGTGGCCGCTCATCCTTAAGACTGATTACGGTCAGGAAGAGGCGATCGCGGTATTTGGCTCAGATCCGAGAATCTATGAGACAACAGTTAAGGAATTCAAAAAAGACAAAAAAGGAAAGCTTAAGTCAGTAGTACTTGTTTCCCTTGAGTCAAAGGTTGATAAGAAGAGTGGCAGAAGAATGATGGTTCCAGTAGAAGGAAGCGAAAAAGAGGTTCCCTGCCAGATGGTTTTGATAGCTGCAGGATTCCTTGGAACAAAAAAATATCTTTTTGATGCTTTTGGTTTTGAGGCAGATGCCAGAACCAATATCAAGGGCGTTAATAACAGTCATCTGAGTACACAGAAAAAGGTATTTACAGCAGGAGATGCACATACAGGACAGTCTCTTGTGGTTAAAGCAATTGCTGACGGAAAGAAATGTGCAATGGAGGTTGACTCATATTTAATGGGATACAGCAATCTCTGATTATGTTATACTCGTTAACGGAATTAAATTCCGTTAACGGTATAACATTTATGCGTCCGGGCGCAAGAAGAAGTCAGCCGCAGAGCGGCATGCGCCCGGCGCGGACTCATTAACAAAATGGCTGTGCATTTTGTTAATGAGTATATTATTATTACATTAAATATGGGAGGTACGATAAATATGCCTGAAATGTCTGTCAGTGAAGTGATGGATTTTATTGAAGAAAATGATGTCAAGTTTATAAAGCTTGCATTTTGTGATTATTTTGGAAATCAGAAAAATATTTCTGTAATGCCTGATGAACTTACAAGGGTCATTAAGAACGGAAAGAAATTTGATTCCTTTAGAATAGCGGGTTATGATGATCCGCTTTCAAGGGATCTTTTCCTTAAGCCGGATCTTTCCACAATGTGTATTTTACCATGGAGACCCCAGGAGGGCAGGGTTATCCGCTTTTATTGCGACATAATCACTGCAAACGGCGATCCCTGTCCTTTAGATCCAAGAATACTCTTAAAAGAGACTATAAAAGAATGTCAGGAATACAATTTAAGACCGAGGATCGGACTTAACAGCGAATTCTATCTTTTCAGAACAGATGAAGACGGCAATCCGACTAATATACCCTGGGATAAGGGAGGTTATTGCGATATTCCGCCTCTTGACAGATCAGAGAATATCCGTCGTGAAATCTGTCTTACAATGGAAGAGATGGGTATCAGACCTGAAACCTCGCACCATGAGAATGGTCCCGGACAAAATGAGATTGACTTTGAAGAGGATACCGCACTTAACAGCGCAGATAATTTTATAACCTATAAAAATGTTGTAAATGCCATTTCTGCACGTAACGGTATTTTTGCTTCATTTGCACCGAAGCCTCTTTTGGATGAATCCGGAAACGGACTTCACGTTAAGCTCTCTTTATTTAAGGATGGAGATAATCTCTGGGATAAAGATGCCGCTATGGCAGAAAGCTTTACTGCAGGAGTACTTTCAAGAATGAGAGATATTACGGTATTTCTTAATACACAGACCGAGTCCTATGACCGTTTTGGACTTGGGGAAGCTCCTAAATATATCACATGGTCGGTTCAGAATGGATCGAAGCTTTTGAGGATTCCTGAGGTAAACGGAAAGAAAGTTGGAATGATCTTACGATCACCTGATTCAGGGATCAATCCTTATCTTGCCTTCTCAGTTATATTAAAGGCCGGAATGGAAGGCATAAGACAGGGAGAAAAACTTCCTGAGGCAGTTGATGTCAGTAGTCCTTATATTTCGGAAGAAGAAAAGGACAATTATCAGCAGCTCCCGCTTTCACTTTTTGAAGCAAAAGAATCGGCAAAAAACAGTAAATTTATTTTTAATGATGACAAACTTAAAGCAATCGCCGGGAAATTATTAGATATTTTACCGCATGAGAAGGGAGAGGGAATAAGGATTGGTTAATGCTCTGGTAAAAAGAGCAATTCTGATCTGCGATTCTCCCAAGATTTCTGAGACATACAGGGACATCCTCAGCAGACTAAAGGTAGAAAAAATTAGGCTTTGTTCAAGCGGAAGTGAAGCTAACAGCCGTATTATGGATGAGGAATTTGATATAGCAGTTATAAATGCACCCCTAAGGGCAGAATCAGCAGAGGAAATTGCTGTACATATAGCAGAAAAAAATCTGTGTCAGGTTTTGCTTATGGTAAAAGCTGAGTACCTTGAAGAAGTAAATTTACACACGAGGGACTATGGGATTATATCTATAGGCAAGCCGATAAATATGAGGGACTTTGAAAAAGCGTTGGAATATGTATATATTTTTCAGCGCAGGATCAGCTTGATAAAAAATGAAAACAAAAAGCTGCAGAAAAAAATAAACGAAATGAAAATTATAAATCAGGCAAAAATACTTCTTGTTGAAAAGGAGGGTCTGACAGAAGAAGAAGCGCATAAAAAGATTGAAAGAACGGCAATGAATGACCGTGTCAGCAGAATAATGGTAGCAAAGGAAATCATATATCGTTACGAATAACGAAATAAAATGGCTGTCTATTTTGAGCGTACTCGTTGAAAGACAGCCATTTTTGCTGTAACATTAACCTGGTCGGATTTTATGTTCGATAATATATGAGCAGGAAGTTATGTTGTTATGAAAGAAATTAAGAATCGTCACATGCTGGCAATTTTGCTGGTCATAGGAGAAGCTTTGGGATTTGCACTGATGAGCTTTTTTGTAAGGATGTCGGGAGACCTTCCGACTATGCAGAAGGCTTTTTTCAGGAATGCTGTTGCAGCAGTTATTGCTTTTGTTACCCTTGCAAGATCAGAAGAGGGCTTTAAGTTAAGAACAAAAGCCTACAAGGAACTCTTTTTTAGAAGCCTTTTCGGAACCACAGGTTTGATCATGAACTTCTGGGCTATTGACCACCTTGTGATAGCAGATGCCAATATCTTAAATAAGATGTCACCATTTTTTGCGATCATTATGTCGATATTTATATTAAAAGAATTACCTAATCATTTTGAGACGATCATGGTAATAATTGCTTTTATAGGAGTTCTTTTTATAGTACAGCCCACAGCCGGAATCGCAAGTCTGCCGGCACTTGTAGGGCTTACAAGTGGCTTTCTTGCGGGAACTGCTTATACATTTGTAAGAAAGCTTGGAATAATGGGTGAACGAGGGCCTGTTATAGTGTTCTGTTTTTCGGCATTTTCGGTTTTAGTCACATTACCTAACCTGATATTTAATTATAAAGCAATGGAGCCAAAACAGTTATTGTTCCTTATCCTTGCAGGTACATCAGCTGCTGCGGCACAGTTTTGCATTACCAAGGCATATAGCCTTGCACCTGCAAAAGAAATATCGGTATTTGACTATACACAGGTTCTCTTTGCTGCATTGATCGGGATATGTTTTCTTGGTGAGATCCCCAATTTTTACAGTATCATCGGTTATATAATCATTATTGCTGCATCTGTTATAAAATGGAGATACAACTGCCGAGAAGATTGACCGTTAAAGGATTCTGTGATAAAATTGTTTTTAATTAAAGGCGTCTTCAAAGGTTTTTTGAAGGCGCCTTTTTTGAAAGTGAGGCTTTCTGTTATGAAAAAAATTATAACGATAGGAAGAGAATATGGTGCCGGAGGAAGATCCGTCGGTAAAATTGTGGCTGAGAAAATGGGGATTTCTTATTATGACAGAGATCTGATCATGAAAACGGCGGAGGAACTTTCTTATCTTACGGCAGATGATGTCAGAAAATGGGAAGAATCAGTACCTATAAATGCAGGACTTATGCAGAGTCTTTTTGACCAGCAGAATAAGTCACTTGGTGAAATGATCTGGCATGCCCAGCTTGAGGCAATACGAAAGATCGCTGACAAGGAAAGCTGCGTTATAGTAGGACGGAATGCCGGTTTTATTTTAAGAGAATTTGATCATCTGCTGAAGGTCTATATTTACGCTGAAAAAGACTGGCGTGTAAAGCATATGCAGGAAATCAGTCCGGAGATGGATCTTGAGTCCATTAAGGCTAAAATGAATGCAATAGATAAAAAGCGTCATGCTTATATCAAAATGTATACGGGTGAAAATTCGGAAGAACTTACTCATTATGATCTTACATTGAACAGCAGAAGGCTTGGCTTTGAAAAGGCCGCTGAACTTATCATTTCTGCGGCAGAAAATATTTAAAATTCAGGTAACCCATAGTTTAAGCTATTTTTTATAAAAAAGGAAGGTAGAAAGTTATGAAAAAGTTAGTCGCAATTATGTTGGGAATTGCTGTGTGTGCATCTCTTACAGCGTGTGGAAGTTCTAACAGCAGTCAGCCTGCTCCTGATGCGAAGGCAACTGAAGCTGCTGCAACTGGGGCAGCAGAAGCCGATACAGCTTCAGCAGGAGGAGAAAAACACTTTACTATAGCAACAGATACAGCATTCAGACCTTTTGAATATACAAATGCAGAGGGAAAATTCGAGGGAATTGATGTGGATATCCTTGCAGCGATCGCCAAAGATCAGGGCTTTACCTATGATCTCAATTCACTTGGATGGGACGCTTCAATTGCAGCATGTCAGGCTGGTCAGGCTGATGGAATGATCGCAGGAGCTTCCATTACAGATGAAAGAAAAGAAAGCGGCTGGATTTTCTCTGACGGATATTATAATGCTACACAGTGCGTATCTGTAGCAGCTTCATCTGATGCGAAGGGCTTTGAGGATCTTTCCGGTACAACTGTAGCCGTAAAGACCGGTACACAGGGCGCAAGTTATGCTGAAAGTGTAAAAGACCAGTATGGATTCGAAATTTCTTATTTCGAGGATTCACCTACAATGTACCAGGCTGTTATCGGCGGACAGTGCTCAGGCTGCTTTGAAGATACTCCGATCATCAAGGCTTACATCCAGCAGGATGGTCTTGAATTAAAGACCCTTGACAGCACAGAAAACGAAGGCTCACCTTATGGTTTCGCTGTCTTCTCCGCAGACAAGCAGGAACTCGTAGATCTCTTCAACGCCGGTCTCGCCAACATTAAAGCCAACGGTGAATACGACAAGATCGTTAAAAAATATCTCGGTGAATGATCATAGACATAAATTTATAGGTATAAGATAAACGATAGTGGAGCAGTAAAATGATTGAGATAATCACAGTTTACGGAAGACTAATGCTGACAGCGATGGGGCAGACATTGCTGCTGGCTTTGTGCGGGCTCTTTTTCGCGTGCATTTTAGGTCTTATTTTTGGAATAATGAGCGTAGTCAGGAATACTGCCTGTAACGTTATAGCAACGATATTCGTTGATGTGATAAGAGGCGTACCGATGATAGTGCTTGCTTATTTCATATTTTTTGGAATCCCCTTCTTTTGGAATAATATACTAAAGATCGGTGGACTTACACTTACGGCGCTTACTGCCGGAACCATATGTCTGGCACTCAATTGCGGTGCATATATGGCGGAGATCATCAGAGCAGGAATACAGAGCGTGGATAAGGGACAGATGGAGGCTGCGAGATCACTTGGACTCTCATATGCAACATCAATGAGAAGAGTAGTTTTGCCGCAGGCGATCAGAACAATGATACCAAGTATCATAAATCAGTTCATTATTACTCTTAAGGATACATCAATCCTTTCGGTTATTGGCTTCCCTGAGCTTGTTAATACCACGAAAAATGTTGTTGCTGTTACATTCAAATCCTTTCAGGCGTGGATCATTGCCGGCGCAATGTATCTGATAGTTATAACATTGCTTTCGAGGCTGGCAAAGAATTTTGAGAGGAGGCTGAATCGTGGCAGAGACTAATAAAAGTAAAAGTCCGAGAATTCAGGTTTCCCATTTGAGTAAGAAATTTGGAGAACTTGAAGTCTTAAAAGATATAAGCATGGATATCGAGGAAGGCGAGGTTGTTGTTATTCTCGGACCTTCGGGATCAGGAAAATCCACTTTTTTAAGATGCCTTAACAGGCTTGAAACAGCCAGCGGCGGAAGTATTCTTATAAATGGATATGATATTTGCGATAAAAAAATTGATATAAATAAGGCTCGTGAAAATATCGGTATGGTATTCCAGCATTTTAATCTCTTTAATAACATGGATGTTATGGGAAATATGATGCTTGCACCTACGGAATTAAAGAAATTTTCCAAAACTGAAGCGGCAAAAAGAGCTGAAGATCTTTTGACGCGGGTAGGGATGCAGGATAAGATCCATGCTTTTCCTTCCCAGCTTTCCGGGGGACAGAAACAACGTGTTGCTATTGCAAGAGCATTGGCGATGAATCCGAATGTAATGCTTTTTGACGAGCCTACATCTGCACTTGATCCTGAAATGGTAGGTGAAGTTTTAGCTGTAATGAAACAGCTTGCAGGTGAAGGAATGACGATGATCGTAGTCACACACGAGATCGGATTTGCAAGAGAAGTAGCCAATAGAGTTGTCTTTATGGAGGGTGGATATATTGTCGAAGAAGGCAGCCCTGATGAAGTTATCAATCACCCTAAAGAGGCCAGAACCATTGATTTCTTAAGCAAAGTTCTTTGATTTTTAACTTATTAGTACCCGATTAAATACAAAATCAGACCTTTATTTATGATAGAATTGTTTTATAAAATGTCAGTGGGGGTCTGACGGATTGGAGATATCGGTATGAATGATTCGACTCGAAGTGATCTTATAGGCCAGCTTTCAGCTTCTGTTGGATTAGCTGGTAAACTTGACAATGCTGGAACAAAAGTAGATGGATCTACAAGAACTATTTACAGTAACGGAAATGTGTTTTATACCTATCAGGAAATTGAAAATGCGCGAAAGGCTATGTTTATGGAACTAAAGAGCGTTGAGGAAAAATCAACATCCAAGATGTATAAAATCGCTCTTGCTGTAATGGATGACTATCTTAAAAGGGCATCTGAATCTGATAAGATAGTCGGAATGGAATAAGATGAAAATAAAAACTTCGTCATTGCAGAATTGTCATGACGAAGTTTTTTTCTTTTTATTTAGCTTTAGCGCAGCTTTCTCTGATAAACAGTTTTGGCTCAATTTTTTGCAGCAGAGGTATATTATCTTTAAGGGATGATTTAATAGCAGTGTTTACAAGGGCTTCACCAAATGCTGCATAATCATAACCCACACTGGTAAGCTGAGGCATGAAAAGAGAACATATATAAGTATTGTCATAACTAACAAGTGAAATATCCTTAGGGATCTTAAGTCCTGCTTCCCTCACAGCCCTGCTGACTCCGGCAGCAGAAATATCATTAATTGCGATTATCGCAGATGGCAGATTTTTAACTTTCATTAAATCCTTTGCACATCTATAACCCTCATCATAGCTGTATCCGCCCTGTATAACATAATCCGGATTAAATTCGATATTCTTTTCTTGAAGGATCTCTAAATATTTCTGATATTTTTCGTAAGTTGAGGTTACTTCCATATGGCCGCCCACCAGGGCGATTTTTTTATGATCCAGAGAAATTAAGTAGTCAAGTATAAGAGAAACAGCTTTTCTCTCATCAATATTCACGCGTCTGCAGGAACTTCCGTCAAGTTTTCCTGTCACAACTACAGGAGTTGTCTGGCAGATTTTATTTACAAGCTTTACATAGTCACTATTAGAAACAAGTTCATCTGTGAAACCTCCAAGCTGGATTATCGCATCAACCTGCTGCTGCCTGAGCTTTTCTAATTGCTCCGTCTGCTGCGATTCGTCTCCGTCAGAATTACACATCATTACTGTATAACCGGCTTTTTCCGCAGCTTTTGAACATGACGCCGTTAAAGTCGCATAAAAAGGGTTCTGGATGTCAGCAGCCATTATTCCTATTAATTTTCTGGACGTATCAGTGAGTCCTTTTGCAAGTGCATTAGGCTTAAAACTGTATTTTTCAATTATAGAATTGACACGATCTTTTTTATCAGCACTGACCTTTGCTTTTCCGGTCATTACTCTTGAAACAGTGGCGACAGAAACACCTGCTTCGTTCGCTATATCGTATATTGTGATGTTTTTCTCGCGCATTAATTACCTCCGGAAAATATTAGAATTATTCGTTTTTAGGAATTCTCATATTACGTTGTTCGGCTTATCTGTTTCCAACGAACGGCGCAACAGGCGAAATCTCAAGCCCAAAGATAAATTGTATTGTGCGATTATAATGAAACCGCTTTCAGCCTATGATATAGCATATAAATGGGTTGTGTCAAGCATTCGAGAAGAATTTACGGTTATTTTAAAGAAAGCACAAAATCCAACTATAATATTTAAACAAAATATATAGAGCAAATTCATTCATTCCTAACAAAAATAAATAATCGAATTTATATTTATTGACCAGTTTTAGGTATAAATGTATAATGTTTTATACATGAAAGCGGTTTCAAGGATTCGCGTTTTTTAATGAGAAACGGAATCACAATGGAGGAATTGAAACTGCGAAAGGAGAGTGTTTAATGAGAAGTTTTTGGAGAAAGAGCGTAACAGCGCTTCTTGCTGCTTCCATGACTGTTTCTACAGTTGTACCGAACGGTATCGTTACGGCTAATGCAGCAGAGACTGTTGACGCTACAGTCAAGTTGACTCCTGCTTCAGCGTCTGTATTTAATGACACTGATGGAGATGGACTTGGCGAATTCCAGGGATGGGGAACGTCCCTTTGCTGGTGGGCAAACAGAATCGGTTACAGCGATAAGCTGACCGAAAAGGCAGCCGACGCCTTTTATGGTGATGATGGTCTTAGAATGAATATCGGCCGTTACAACATTGGAGGCGGCGATAATGTTGGAGAGATCGAAGAGGTTTCAGAGAATGAAAATGCTGACATTTATGATCTTAGTTCTAATATTCTTCCGACTTTCAGCGGAAGCAGTATGAAAATCTCATCCAGCAGCAGCTATTCATCTGCAACGTATAGCCAGTCTGATGCTGATTTTGGCATTACAGCCGGAAATACCGTAGGTACGATACAGACGATCGGCTGGATCAATGCGCTAAATGCTGATGCAGGTTCCGGCGGAAATCTTCACTACACTATTCCTGTTGAAAAAAGTGGAAACTATACCATAAAAATGCTTTTCACCCTTGCAGGCAGCAACAGCAGAGGCGTAAGCATGCAGGTTACAAATGACGGTACGGACTCTGAGAATAAAATGGAGACCACAAACACTTATACCGTTGAAGCTGATGATGTAAACAGCGATATTATAGTAAGTTCAGGAAATAATAATATCTATAGAGTTACTTTCACTGATGTTGAGCTTGCAGAAGGTGATAACAAGATTGATATCGGAGGTGCCGGTTCTGACTGGTGTCTTGACTATATCAAAATGGCAGTTATAGAGTCCGGTAAAGAGGGAACTCTTCCGGAGACAAGCGATTTTTATCATGCAAGTCATATCACAAGATCTGATGCTGCAGTTCCGGGTTATGCAACAGATGTAACAAAGATAGATCTTGATGAGCATGATGAAGCATATTATGAGGATAATTTTGAAAGAGCTGATTTTGAATGTGGATATGCATGGAATTATGACTGGGATGCCGACAGCAATCAGTTTAATGTTCTTCTGGCTGCAGCTGAAAAGAGCGGAGAAGATTTCATTGCGGAAGCATTTTCAAATTCACCGCCGTATTTTATGACAGAAAGCGGATGCAGCTCGGGAAATATTGATGCAAATGAAGATAATTTAAGAGAGGATTCTTATACAGCATTTGCAACATATCTGGCTGATATTATCGCACATTGGAAAAAAGAAGGCATCGTTGATTTTGAAAGCGTAGATGCCATGAATGAGCCCTATACGGATTACTGGGGAGCATATTCGAATAAACAGGAAGGCTGTCACTTTGATCAGGGAGAATCACAGTCTGACATCATCATTGAACTTAATAAGGCACTTTCAGAAAACGGGATCAACGATATAGTTATCAGTGCATCTGATGAAACAAGCATTGATACAGCTATTACTTCCTATGAAGCTTTATCAGATGAAGCAAAGGATATCGTAAACAGAATCGATACTCATACCTACAGCGGTTCTAAACGTTCAGAACTTTGTGAACTTGCTCAGAACGAAGGCAAAAACCTCTGGATGAGTGAAGTTGACGGAGGCTCAACAGCAGGAACTGATGCAGGAGAAATGGGTGCAGCTCTTTGGCTTGCAGAGAGAATAAAGACTGATGTGAGTGGTCTTGAATCATCAGCGTGGATTCTCTGGAATGCGATCGATGCCCATATCGATGAGAGCGAAGCTGACTGGAGCAGCGTAGATTATACTGATGAAGATGCTCTTTATGACGATATTCCGCTTACAGAAGGTTATTGGGGAATAGCTCATGCAAATCATGACACAGAAGAGCTTCTTCTTACAAAGAAATACTACGCTTATGGACAGTTCTCGAGATATATCCGTCCGGGAATGACAATTATCGCTTCATCAGGAGACAGCCTTGCGGCTTACGATCCAGACAGTAAGGAAGTTGTTATTGTTGCGATGAATACGGATGATGAGGATCAGACCTGGAAATTCAATCTTTCGGATTTCAGCGCTATCGGAGAAGTTACAGAAGCCGTAAGAACCAGCGGAGACCTTGAAAGCGGCGAAAACTGGGCTGATGTAAAGGATTCTGATGATATTGAGCTTGATAGCAGCAAGAAGACATTTACAGCTGATATAAAAGCTAACTCTATTACGACTTATGTTGTTGATGGAATTGACTATGACAGCTCTGAGGAAACTATTGTAAGCGTTGAGGACAGCAATATTTATGCCGTAGAGGGAACTACTGCAGTCCTTCCGGATACAGTGACTGTAATGACCAGCAAAAACAACGAAAAAGAGGTTGAAGTTGACTGGGATACAGAAGGGGTAGACCTTACAGAGGCCGGAGAGATCACAGGTGATGTTGATGGATATGAGATTACGGCAAATCTCGTATTTGTAGAGCCTAATATGCAGTATTTCATTGACTGCAACAATTCAGGATCAACTTCATATACCAAGATGGATGAATATGCCGATCTTTTCAATGAAGAGCCTGACAAGGCCTATGAAGAAGGCAGCTGGGGATATCTTGACAGTTATGGAGAATATAACAGCAGCGATGTTGATGATGCATGGGCTTCAGGCTGGTATGCAAAAACAGGACAGGATATTGACTATACAATACCTCTTGAAAAGGGAGATTATAAAGTAAGCTTTGGTTTCAAGGAATGGTGGTGGAAATCCGGACGTTCTATGAAGGTTTATTCTGTTGATTCAGAAGGAACAGAAAATCTTCTTGGAACAACTTCTACTTACAACGGAAGCAATGGCTGGAATACACCTTCTTATGATCTTGAGCTTGATGAAGCTGATGATATGACATTTTCAGTAAGGAAGGCTACAAGTTCTGATCCTGTACTTTCATTCATTAAGGTTCAGCATATACTTGAACTTGATGAACTTAAGTCAGCAATGGTCAGCGCAAATGAGATAGATGCAGATTCTCTTGCAGCTTCAAAGGCTTCAAGATTAAAGAAACTGCTTGCTTCTGCTCAGTCAGCTATGCTTTCTTCTGCATCAAGTCAGGCTGATATTGATGAAATTAACTCTGAAATTGAGACATTTATCGCTTCTGACGGAGCTGCATACAGTGAATCTGAAATAGCTGCAAATGATTATCTTCTCTATCTTGTAGACTGTGCAAGTACTGATACAGCAACAGTTCCTGATGACTACAAAATGGGTCTTTATCAGTCAGTTACAGACCAGAGATATTCAGAGGATTCAGAGACCGGACTTAAATGGGGTCTTGCAGAGGATGATGAGAATTCAATAGCTATAAAAGGTGGTTCTTCAGATGGAACTCTTACAGGAACCTATTATTACACAAGCCCTGATATAAGCTATGTTTCCGGTACAAGCGGATTTAACTATTCATTCGAACTTCCGGACAGATCAAATGATGATTATCAGGTTACGGTAGGTATCAAGAATCCATGGAGCTCGAGATCGGTAGATATAGAACTTGAGGGCGAGACTGTTGCTGATGGCATTACGCTTGGACAGTCAACACTTGTTGAAAATACTTACACGACAGAGGTTACTGACGGTGAACTTAATGTCTTCGTACATAATCCTGACAGAACAAGTCAGTATGCTGATCCGATAATCAGCTATATCCTTGTAAAGGCAGTTCCCGAGTATACTTTAGACAGCCTTAAGGCATTGCTTGATTCGCAGGCAGCTGATATGGAAGGTCATGAATATTCTGAAGACAGTCAGGCAGTTTATGATAAAGCCGCTGCCGCTGCTGAAGCTCTTATTGATGCTTCATCAACAGATGCTTCTGCTATTGAGGAAGCTTATGATGATCTTACAGATGCATTTAATGCATTAGTAGAAGTATTTAAGACAAATTACAGCTCGATAACCGGTGTCAGCGGTGACAGGATCTACGATACAGACGGATTTAAGATCCAGGCTCACGGCGGACAGATCCAGCAGTTTACAATTAATGGAGAAACAAAGTATTACTGGTATGGTGAAGATAAGACTTACAGCACAGATCCTGTGACAGGTGTTCATCTTTATACTTCAGAAGACCTTTATAACTGGGATGATGAGGGCGTTGTATTAAAGACAATTCCGGTAGATGATGATGCTGAAGAATTAAGCGTTGATCTTTCTGTATTTGAGGACAATGAATATTTCAAGGATCTCTATTCTGATTATGAAGGTCTTGAGGCTGATGATTCCACCTATGATTCTAAGCTTGAAGAGACCTACTGGAATATTGCAGAAGACCGCTGCATCATGGAGAGACCTAAGGTTCTTTATAACGAAGAGACAGGCAAGTACGTTATGTGGTGGCACTGCGATGGTAAGACACCTGTTTACACCAGTTCAAATTATGCAAAGGCAAGAGCAGGTGTGGCAATAAGTGATAACCCTGCAGGTCCGTTCAAATATCTTGGCGCATATAAGCTTGCATACAGTGAAGATGCTGATCATTCCTATGATTCAGATTCAGATGAGCTTGGTGCAGTCAGAGATATGAACCTCTTTAAGGATGATGACGGAACAGCTTACATCAGTTATTCATCTGATGGAAACAGCAATACTTATATCGCAAAACTTAATGACAGCTATACAGGACTTATTAAAGACAGAGATGAGATGGTTCAGGGCGAGGATTTTGAGATAGCATTTGAAGGATCCTCAAGAGAAGCATCTGCAATGTTTAAGTATAATAATAAGTATTACATGATCACTTCAGGATGCACCGGATGGGCAGCAAATGCAGCTTCGTATGCTGTTGCCGATGATCCGCTCGGCCCCTGGACAACAATGGGTAACCCTTGCACAGATACAGGTTACAGCACTACTTATGATACTCAGAGTACTTGTGTATTCCCTGTTGATGCTGAAGCCGGTAAATTCATCTACATGGGTGACCGCTGGTTCAATCCGGATGCAGGAAAAGACCTCAGTGATTCAAGATATGTATGGCTTCCTGTAGAATTCTTAAGCGGATCAAAGATCGCTCTTAGAAGATACAGTGACTGGACCCTTGATGAGCTTGAGGATAAGGGATCATTTGAAGTTAAAACAGAACTTCCGGAAACAGTATCATCGGCAGATGCACTTAAAAGAAATCTTCCGGATAAAGTAGAAATTGAACTTACCGATGGAAGTAAAAAGACCTATGAAGTTGAATGGGATGGCTTTGATGAGATCGGTGCAATGGGAACCTATGAGATAAGCGGAACTTTAAGCAACGGAAGAGAATTTTCACATTCCGTAAATGTCGTTCCCGAGAAGACAATTTATCTCTTTGATCTTGCAGCAGAAGAGCTTGATTACAATACGGATTATTTAACAGCTGCAAGAAAGTTCCTTAATGGCAGACTTAAGAACACAGTTTCAGATGATCAGAAATATTCGGAAGAAAACGGTGCAGGTTATACAGGAGTATTAAAGAGCGAAAACAGTGATGATTATGACCTTGGAACAAAGGATTCCGGTGAGAGCATCTGGGCTCATGGTTTCTGGGCTGCTTCAAATAAATCTATAGATTATAAATTTGATCTTGAAGCAGGTGATTACACAGTTTACACAGGTTACCAGGAATGGTGGAACACTTCCAGACCTTCAGTTATTACTGTAACTGCGGAAAATGCAGGTAAGCTTACTTCTTATGAATTTACACTTTCATCCTCGGATGATGCCAGACTTGAGGCAGTATCATTCAGCCTTGAAAATGCTGACAGTGTAACTGTAAGTGTGGCAAAGACAGGCAGTGCTGACCCTGTAATGAGCTTTATCGGTCTGGTTAATGATTCTATGGTCATTCCTGAGACACCTGAAAAAGAGCATGAAGAGGAAACAGTTCCGACTGATCCTGAGAAGGAAACAGATCCGGATAAAGATGATAAGCCGGGCAAAGATACTGTATCAGATGATGATTCCAAGAAGGATACTATTTCTGATGGAGATGCTGATAAAGAGCCTGTTTCAGATGATGAAAAAACAGATGATAGCGATAAAAATACAACATCTGATAATAGCAGCAATGATCAGACAAAGGATGAAAATGCAGCTGCAATTTCTGCAAACAGTCCTTACGGTGAAAAGATCTATACTGATATTATAAATGGTGTTGAAGTATCGATCGGATACTATGATCATGCAGCATATATCGGCAGAAAATATCAGAGCGCTGAGGATCTTGGACTTTCAGTATCGCTTAACGGACATCAGGTTCCGACTTCTGCGATCAAAGTTAAGGTCAGTGGAAAGTATGTAGCAGGAAACAGTCTGAAGCTTTCAGTAACCGGGGTCAAGAATCCTGCATTTGCTCAGATGTGGAAGAAAGTTTCGAAGACTATTAAGTCAAAGAGCTTTGAAATCGAGCAGTATTCAATGACAGTAAACGGAACAGTAACTAAGAAGAAGGCTGCGGACAAGACAGGACAGGTTATCATAAAGCTTGGTAAAAATAATAAGCTTAAGTTCGCAAAGGCGGTAGTTGTTTATCATAATGCTTCCGGTAAAGAGAAAAAGGTTCTTGTAAAATTAAAGAAATCAGACATCGAGTCTGTAAAGAGTACGGATGCTGGAACGCTTGTAAGCTTCTGCGGAAACTTTAGTGGTTCGGTCATTGTCGACTGATCTATAAACAAAATTCTATAATAGCGAACCATGACGAGAGGTCATCAAATGCCCTGTAATAGGGCATTTGGTGACCTTTTACTATATTTTTATTTATGATTTCGCCTGTTGCGTTGTTCGGAGGCGAACGGCTGAGAAGAGCTTTGTGTTTACGGTTCTTGCAAAAAGCCAGGTTACAGATTTGAATGCATATGAGCTCGAAAATGTGGTACTCAATGATGAATTTTTTGAGGCTGCAAGAGAGTCGGACGTAGAATTTTTAAAGAAATTTGATTCAGACAGACTTTTATCAAGATTTCGCGAAACTGCCGGTCTTGATACAGACAATAAGGATCCATATAATGGCTGGGAGGACAGCTATATAGGCGGACATACAATGGGTCATTACCTCACTGCGATCGCACAGGAGGTTGCTGCGAGCGGTGATGATGAATTAAAAGAGAAACTTGAATATATTGTAGATGGATTAAAAGAATGTCAGGATGCCTTGGGAACAGGCTTTATATTTGGTTCTAAGATTGAAGATTCATCAAATGTTGAGAAACAGTTTGACATTATGGAGGGTAAATCCAGTGGAAGCAACTGGGTACCCTGGTATACGATGCATAAGATCCTCGCAGGTCTCATAGATGTCTATGAACTTACGGGAAATGAAACAGCACTTGAAGTTGCTGAGGGTCTCGGAGACTGGACATATGAAAGAACGTCTAAATGGAGCAGTTCAACCCAGGCTAAGGTTTTAAGTGTCGAATATGGCGGAATGAATGACTGCCTTTATGAACTTTATAAGATAACTAATGATGAAAAACACCTTGAGGCTGCACATGCTTTTGATGAGACATCTCTTTTTAAGGCAGTTGAATCCGGTGCAAGCAATGTACTTAACGGAAAGCATGCCAACTGCACTATTCCGAAATTCTTAGGAGCACTTAACAGATATGAAGCTGTAGGAGATGAAGAGTATCTTGAGTATGCTGAGAGCTTCTGGGATATGGTAGTAAACAGACATGCATTTATTACCGGCGGACTTAGTGATATGGAGCATTTTAAGACAGATAATTCACTTGATGCCATCCGTACCCAGTGCGATTGCGAAAGTTGCTGTGCCTATAATATGTTAAAGCTTTCAAGAAGACTTTACATGATAACCGGTGAAAACAAGTACATGGATTATTATGAGAATACTTTGAGAAATGCTATTCTCGGTGCAATAAACAGCGAGGACGGAACAACAAGCTATTTTTCACCCATGGCTACAGGATACTATAAATTCTTTGGCGAGGCTTCACCTGCAAAGAATATGTTCTGGTGCTGTACAGGCTCCGGAATGGAAGATTTTACAAAGCTTACTGACAGCATCTATTTTAATGATGAAAATGATATTTATATTGAGCAGTACATTGCATCGGAATTAAAGGATGAAAAGCTGAATACTAAGATAGACCTTGATGGGGATCCGAGAAAGAGCGAAAAATTTACAGTTAAGATAAATGCTATTGATCCTTCTAAGGCTATATCCATGGAAAGTCTTATCTTAAGGGTTCCGGACTGGGCTGCCGATGATATGACAGTTAAGCTCAACGGTAAAAAATTAAGTCTTTCAGCTTCATCAAAATATCTTGTTATTGATAATGACTGGAATGATGGAGATGCTATTAGCTTTGAAATCCCAATGGAGGTAAGAGCAGTAGGTCTTCCGGATTCTGAAACCGCATTTGGATTCAAGTATGGTCCTACGGTTCTTGCTGCCAAGCTCGGAACAGAGCATATGAGCGAAACAACCTGGGCAGGAGTAAATCTTTCAGCTCCGTTATATAAGGTTGTCGGCAATGAAAATGCAAAACTAAATATTACTTATGGTGCAACAACAAAACAGATACTTGGTACAGAAACAATAAACATTGAAGATACAACTCTTGATGATTTTATTGAAAATATCAATGATTATCTGGAGAAAGATGAATCTGCGGATGGTCTCAGATTCGTATTGAATGGTACAGATGCAGAGGATACTTTTGGAGGTTCACTGGAATTTGTTCCTTATAATGAAATAACCTCAAACAGATACGGTATTTACTGGTATTTCAGCAGCAGTGCAGAATCTGCAGGAAACAAGATCTTATCCGATAAAGAGGATGGAAGATTTGCGGCAAGTATTTTAGATTCAATCCAGCCCGGATATTCACAATACGAATCTGATGATGTTCATGAAATGGAAGAAAGCTCCAGTGCAGCAGGCAGTCTTGACGGAGTAGGAAGTACAAGATATGCAAAGAGCGGCGGATATTTTTCCTATGATATGGTAGTTGATAAGGATAAAGAATGCTCACTCCTTGTAAGATATGTGGCAGAAGATTCCGGAAAGACAATAAAGATCACAGTTGACGGAAAAGAGCTTGCAGCAGAAACTCTTAAATCCGATACAGAAGAAGCATATTTTGACAAATATTATGCTATTCCGGAAGAGATCATTGAGAATGCTTCAACTAAGACAGTCGCAGGAAAAGAATATTCAGTTGTAAGAGTCAGATTTGAGTCTGGTAATGATGAAGCCAGTGCAAGGCTCGGCGGTGGTCTCTACATGACCCGCGCATATGAAACAGATGCTGAAATTACCGGAATCGATGCCGAGGATGCTAAGGTTAAGATCGATGGTAAAAATATTTCGGTAACAGTACCTGAAAATACTACAAAACTTAAGGCTTCATTTGATATATCAAATGCAAATGGACTTCTCTATCTTGATGACAGACTTGTAAATGACTCCAAAGTTCAAAAGATCGCTCTCAATGGAGAAAAGACAGTTACATCTATTAGAGTTTATGCAGAAGACCATAAAACATATGCGGATTATACTATGACAACAGTTTATGGCGATATAAATTCTGAAGACCCGGCCGAACCGGAGAAAACTGTCTCTGATGATAAAGAGACAGTTTCTGATGATGAAAAACCTAAGACAGATGATAAAGAATCTGTTTCTGACGGAGACAGCAAGAAAGATCCTGCAGATGACAAAGAGTCTGTATCTGACAATAAAGATGCAGTTTCAGATGATAAGGCTGTATCTGATAATGAAGCAGACCAGGATAATTCGACAGATAAGGGATCAGATGCCGATAAGGCTGTAAGTGCAGATGAAATTGCAAGACAGAAGAATATGCCTTTTGATAAAAAGATCGTTGAAAAATCCATTGATGGAGTTTCGGTAAATCTGATCTATTACGGAAAGGTAGCATATATCGGAAAGAACTACCAAAGTGGTGAAGATCTGGACATAAGCCTTTCTGTAAATGGTGTTTCGATCCCATCCGAAGTCCTTAAATTTAAGATAAAAGGAAAGAAGGGCAGTGGAAATACACTTAAAGTAAATGTAACTGGTGTAAAAGATCCTGCTTACAAATCTTTGTTCAAAAAGGCAGAGAAGCTGCTTGATTCAGAGACTATGGTCATAGAACAGTATGCAATGACCTTAAACAGTGTTGTTAGTTCGAAAAAGGCTGCATCTTCAACCGGAGAACTGATCCTTAAAGTTAAAAACGGAAAGGTCAAGAAGGCAAAAGCAGTTGCTGTTTACCATAACGCAAAGGGTAAAGAGAAAAAATCATTGATAAAGATCACAAAGAAAGATATTGAAAGCGTTAACAGCACGAACGGCGGTACAACTATTGTTTTCAAAGGAAATTTTGCTGGATCAGTAACAGTTAAATAAAAAAGCAATAGCATAATAATAAAAAACACAGTTAATCTTTTTAATTCAGATTAACTGTGTTTTTCTTTGTCTTAGATTGAATTTGCGCTGCAGCTTCCGTTAAAATTGCCTGTCAGAGTAATTGTTTTACTGTCTGAGTCATATTGTATATTGCTCTTAGGTACTTTAACAAGACCTTTTTTCTCCTTGCCAGAGGCTGTGTGGTATATAACTATTGCCTTTGCAGTTTTTACAGATGACTTATCTTTATTCATTTTTACAAAGAGCTGTCCCGTAGTCGTTCCGCTGCTCTTTGAGTTTACAGCTGTGCCGCTTACGGTCATTGGATACTGAGTTACTGAGAAAGTCTGGCTTTTTAATGTAGATTTAAGCTGCTTCCAAATAGATTTATAGCTTGATCCTGCTATTTTCTTTATCGAGACTGTAAGACTGCTGCCTGCCGCTTTTGTGCCCTTTACCTTTATCCTTAGTGCAGATGTCGGGATTTCAACTCCATCAACAGAAACACTGATTCCAAGATCCTTTGCACTTTTATAGAATTTGCCAAGATAAGGTGCATTCTCATAATATGCGATACAATAGGAAACCGAGCCTGCATTTCCGCTTACGGAATTTGCTCCATAGGGTGAATTTGATGATATTGCCTTTTTAACAGATTCCTCTGAATCGCTGTCTGAACCTGAATTGTTGTCAGCATCAGAACTATTATTGTTGTCGGATGAAGAGTCGTTGTCTGATTTTGAGTTATTATCAGATGTAGAATTATTATTGGAGTCCGATGATGAATCATTATCAGATGTTGTATTTGATCCTGAATTATTATCAGATGTTGTATTTGATTCGGAATCATTATCCGATTCAGAATCTGAACTACTGTCTGAGTCAGTATATATTGCAGACGCAACGTCGACGCATCCGGTTATTGAACGGGACGAATAGCTATAAGTTACTCCGTCACTTGTATCAAGAATTCTATTTATTACAGTATCAGCCCTTGTTGAGCTGTTGTCATTCAATAGGCTTGTTTTTGAAGAAAGAACAAGTGCAGCAACACCGGCTACAACAGGGGAAGCCATAGAAGTTCCATTCATACTGCCATAAGCAGATGTTGAACTAGCATAAGTAGAGTAAATATTACTGCCGGGGGCGGCTATATCAACACTGTCCCCATAGTTTGAACTGGAGGACAGCTTGTTGCTGGATGTAATATTTGCAACTGATATTACATGGTCACATGCAGCCGGATAAAATTTGGTATTCTTTCCGCTGTTTCCGGCAGAACTAACCATAACAATACCTTTAGCATAGGCAGTATTAACAGCTGTTTGTACTGAAGAAATAAATGTATTGTCTGTAGTGTCTGTAGCAACACTCATATTTATTACATCAGCACCATTGCTTATAGCATAATCAATTCCGGTAAATAATGAGCTGGAATAAATGTTTCCACTGGAATCCGCAAGCTTTATGAGCATCAGATCTGCTTTCGGAGCAACACCGCATCCGCCTTTATTATTTAAGGATGCTGCGACAATCCCTGCAACGTGTGTTCCGTGGTTTTTTTCACTGCTGCTGTTTAACGGGGAAACATCTGTAGTTAGATCATAGGCATTATAGGTATCAACTATATTATTAGTCAGATCTTCATGTGTAGTGAGAAAACCATTATCCAATATCGCAACTTTAACGCCTTCGCCGTAAATATTGTTATCCCAGGCTGTGGAACTTGATATTTTTTCATGATGCCATTGAGTAGAGGCATCGGAATAGTCAGACTCAGTTTCAAGGTCTGTGTCGGTAAGTTCGAGGATAATATTTGCCTGAAGGGGAGCCTTAAAATTTCCTGACTGCGATGCTTCAGATATTACTTTATCGATACTTTCATCAAAGTCAACGACGGCAATACCACGTTCGAAAGATTTGAGTTCTCCGCCATAGGATTCTGCAATCTCAGAGGCATCGGAATCATTTTCTGCTGTAAAGTATGCCTGTTTTTCGGCATAATCTACTCCTTCTTTATGTTCATCAAGGTATTCCTTCTGATCTTCAAGTATTTCCTTTACCTCTTCATGGCTGTACTCCGTTTGGAAAATATTGCTTTTTTCGGATTCTGAGCTATATTCATGAACTTCAGATTCATCAATTGTGGATATATCGTTTGCTTCTGATGCATAGGTCAGAACAGATACTGATAAGATTGAAAAAGCAGTTATCACAGAAATCTTTTTGCTTATGTCTATAAAAAATCGGCTTCTAAATTTCATACTCTGCCTCCATGTGTTTATATCGCTTTTAGGATAATATATGACTTTTCGCCACTTCGTGCCTCAAAGTCATGCAAACAAGCTTGCTAAGCTCGAAAGAACCTCGCTAAGCAAACTTGTATGGTTCGTACTAAGCTCGAGAAAACCTCGCTAAGTACTCTACTCAAACAGGCCATTTAAATGCAGCTGCGCTGCGGGCCTGTTTGGCACTTGTTTTAACTTATCACACGGAACCCGCAGTAAATGCGGATTTCTGCAATTAAGTCACCAAAATATATAGATTTTTGCAGCAAAGCTCCAAAAATCCCGCAAACAAGCCATTTAAATGCAGCTACGCTGCGGGCTTGTTTGCCACATGTTTTTTGTTTTCAGACGGAACCCGCAGCAAGTGCGGATTCCTGATTGCAGGTCACAATAAGTCATACGATATAGCTTAATCTGAATCAGGTGTATACAAATTTTTTTATTTATAGTTTAAAACTTAATATTTGCGAAAGCAAGCAATTATTATAATGTTTGAAATTAAATAATAAATTTGTTGACAGTTCAACAAATTGGTTATATACTGATGCAAGATAGTTGTTGATGAATCAACAAATTTTCTGTGGGGTGTTTTTGGTGATTAACAAATACGAAGATTTTACAGAAATGGTTATGACAAGCTACAGAGCCATTCAAAAAATTAAGAGTTCCGGAATGAAAAAAATAGGATTGAGAGCAGGAGATGTTAATTGTATTTATTATCTCTCAAAGTATCCGGAAGGGCTTTCCAATGTGCAGCTTTCGGAATTATCCGGAAATGATAAGGCGGCAATTTCGCGATCCTGTAATTTCCTTGTTTTGAAGGGATTTGTTGAAATGGCTGCAGAGGACGACCAGAAAAAATATGGCCGTAGATATGTTTTGACAGGAAAAGGAAGGGAGGCAGCCGAAAGGATCAATCAGAAGGTTGAGCTTGTTGTTAATGAAGTCGAAAAGGACGTAAACATTGATGAAGGAAGAATTTTTTACGAAACTTTCAGAACTATTGCGAATAAGCTTGAAGAATTGAGTGAGAATTATGATCAGTTTTGAAAATTATTTGGAAACTGATAACTAAAGGGTTTTATTTTTATAAAGGAGAAAAGAAAAAATCATGAATCTTGAGAACACAAGGAATATGAGAGACCTGCTCAGAAATGCAGGAGAGGAATATGCTGACAGAGTATTTTTAAGATTTGAATATGACGATAATGTGTTTGATACAAAATATTCAGATTATATCGAAGGCTGTGAAGCAGTTGGTGCATGGGCAGAGAATGAAGCTAAAGAGAAGGGACATCAGCTTCATATTGCCGCATTCGGTTCACCCAGTCAGGCATTCCTTACAGCTGTTTTTGGCGCTATGATAAGCGGTAATGTCATTGTTCCGCTTGATGTTCAGCTCGGTATCGATGCACTTGCAGACACTTTTGAGCGCGCTGATATTGATACTATCTTTTATGACACAGAACATACTGATCTTGTATTATCTGCAGCAAAAAAGGCCGGTGTTGAAAGCAGCTTTATGCTTCAGGCCGACAGAGGTCATTTTCCAAGCCTTGGTGATATTTATGCTGACTTTGGTGGAAAAAAATGTGAATCCGGGATTGATGACAACTCACTCGCAATGATCCTCTTTACATCCGGAACAACCGGTAAGAGTAAGGGAGTTATGCTTTCCCATAGAAATCTTATAGATAATACTTTCTGTTCTGAGGGCAGTATAGGAAAAGGAATGGAAGCTAACGAACCAAACAATATTCTTTCAGTTCTTCCGCTTCACCATGTTTTCTGCTTAAACAGTGATGTTTTTCTTTCGCTTAAACAGGGCTGGACTATCTGTCTTAACGGCGATCTAAAGCAGATAGTTAAACATCTGACCCTTTTTAATCCTGTACGTATGTGTACTGTACCTGCTATTTCAAAGGCTCTTATGAACCGCATCAAGCTTGCAGAGGAACAGAATCCGGATAAATCAACTGATGATATTGTAAAAGAGGTTCTTGGTACTAAGCTTGTACGTATAACATCCGGCGGAGGATATTTGCCTCCTGAACTTGCAGAGGAATACAGAAAACGTGGCATTGAGATCGGTCAGGGTTATGGAATGAGTGAATGTTCTCCTAAAATATCCACTCCTGATTATGACAGACCGGATAAGGCAGCTTCAATAGGTAAGCCTGTTGATCGCTGTGAAGTAAAAATTGTTGACGGAGAGATTGTTGTTAAGAGCCCTTCAGTTATGCTCGGTTATTACAAAGATCCTGAAGAAACAGCTAAAACCATTGATGAAGATGGCTGGCTGCACACTGGTGACCTTGGATATATAGATGATGAAGGATTCCTTTACCTTACAGGACGTAAAAAGAACCTTATAATTCTCTCCAATGGTGAAAATGTTGCACCTGAGCTTATCGAGAATATGTTTGCAGGCGTTGATCTGGTTCAGGAAATTGTGGTTTATGGAAGCGGAGACATAATTGCTGCCGAAATCTATCCTAATTTCCCCTGGGCAAGAGAATTTGAAATTAAGGATATAAATAAAGCTCTTAATAAGGAAATTAAAAAAGTCAATGAGAAGCTTGCAAGTTACCAGCGTATCATGCAGGTTCGTGTACGCCAGAAGCCTTTTCCTAAAACTTCATCAAATAAGATAAGTCGTGTTAAGTATTTTGAGGAGAGAGAAAACGAGAAAGAAACTCTTGAAAATATGCATCTTCCGGAGTCTGATCTTCAGCAGACTATTTATGACTGTATTGTATCAGCCATCGGTCATAGAAAGTTCGGTATAGATATGAATATTTTCGAAAATGGTCTGGATTCCATGGGTTCGGTAATGCTTTTGTCTGACCTTTTTGAAAAGCTTAATTTCCAGCTCACACTTTCTGAGCTTATGGATAATCCTACTGTTCGTAAGCTGGAAGCACTTTACTGGGAAAAGGAAAATGTAGAGAGTATAGATTATTCAAAGAGACCTGTTTATAATCTTACTTCACTCCAGATGTATTTCTGCTATATGATCAGAGGAAATTCAACCGGAAATATGGCATATCTTTTCAAAATCGGCAGCGGGGTCGATCTGAGAAGACTTAAATATGCCGCAGAACAGGTATTTGAGATCCATCCTGAGCTTAAATGTATCATACAGCCCGGTGAAAACGGTATTCTTCAGAATTTCCGTGATGACGAGAGACATATAGAGATCCCGATCATTACTATTTCTGATAAGGGCTGGGAAATAGAGAAGAATAAGGTTCTCAGATACTTTAATTACGGCGAAGGAGAAGATCTTTTCCATTCAGCTATTTATCAGACTGACAGTGCAAATTATTTCCTTTTTGATCTGTCACATGCTATCGGCGATGGTACAGGAATGCATATGATCTTTGACGATATCAATGCTGTATACTCCGGAAAAGAGCTTCCCAGAGAAGAGTATACATATTATGAATATCTTCTTGACTGGTTTGAAATGGTCAAAAAGGGCATAATCGCAAAGAATCAGGATTATTATAAGGAGCTTGCCGGAGGATACAGATATAAGAGAAATATTCTTACAAGACCTGATGAGTATGATCTTGAGCATTCTCATAATGCAGTTATCCGTCAGCCTTTCAGCTCTATTACAAGGGATAATGTACTTGGTTTCTGTAAAAAGACAGGTGCATCTGAGAATGTATTTTTCCTGACTGCATTCCAGTATTGCATAAAGATATTCTCAAACCAGACGGATGTAATGGCCACAAGTATTCACAGTGGACGTACAGACAGCCGTTGGAACAGGATCTGCGGACCTTTATTTAAGAATTATATCTACCGATATGATATGATCCCGCATGAGACTGTACCGGAACTCTTAAAGCGTATGAGCAGTCAGATACTTGACTCAATGAAATCGCTCGCTGATTGTCTGCATTATGGAGAATTCTTCATTCAGTATCAGGGTGACTTGCTTCAGGTTGATAGAATAGGTGATGCCCCGGCTGAAATAGTTCATGTACAGCTTGATTCACTTCCTTTCCACTTGATGGTTCACCAGAAGGGTCAGGGATACTTCTATGAACTTAGATACTGGGAGAATCGATTCGACAGAAAACAGCTGGAAATCTTTATGGCAGCAATGGAATCTGTTATGCTTGCTATGTTTGAGGAACCTTCTGTACGCAGACTTGCAAAGCATCTTCCTGCTCATCTTTATCCGAAGCACAGCTATATCAGTGGTAAAAAGCTTAATGAGCTTGCAGGATTTGAGCTTGTGGACAAGCAGTTTGAAGATAAGGATATTAAATATTATGTTCTGGATGCCCGATATCTTAAGAAACCTTACGGTGCCTGGGGTGAGCTTTTGATCATGGATACACCTGTTAAGAGCGCCAAGGACAGTGTTACTTATCCTTATGGTGATGGAATATTATATGATACCGGCATCACTGCAAGAATCCTTCCTGATGGACAGCTTGATTTCCTTGAAAATTCAGGAAGAACTATTCTCTGGGAGTCTGCAAAGGGTACACTTTTCCCGGATCTTGGAGCAATCGAGAGAGTTCTTAAGAAGCAGGACGGTGTAAAAGATGCAGAGGCATGGCTCAGCTATTGTGAACAGAACACGATGAAGATAAGCGTCGAGATCAGTAAAGATAAGGATCTTAATGAGGACGTTCTGAAAGAAGCTGTAAAGGAAGAAGTTGGAGAAAACTTCGTACCTGAGATCATTCTTTATAAAGAATAAAGATAAGTTATTCATAAAAGCCCTTAAGCATATCATATTTGCTTAAGAGCTTTTATTTTATTTGGCTAAATCACTATGGAGTTTTGAAGCAAGAAGTTCTGTGAGACCATCGGTCTGGGTAGGAAATGCCCAAATGATTCCCATGACTTTCTCCATTGTCATTTTTTCATTAATGATCACTGCAAGGATATTTATCATTTCTGCTGCAAGATCACCATATAGCTCAGCACCAACAAGATAATTATCTTTATCTAAAACTACAGTGGCTTCTGCATCTGTTTCATTTCTGTATTCGAATGCAAGCATTTTGCCGTATTCAATTTTTTCGGTGTGATAAGCAGCAGGATCCTTCAAAGCCTGATTTACAGATACACCGACGGACGCAATCCTTGGAAGAGTAAATACAACGTTAGGTACAGAGGGATATTTGATAGGTGCAGGATTTCCGAGTATAGCAAAAGCAATATAGTTGGATTCGAAAGTTGCGGTTGGAGTCAGTTTGGGAATCATTTTGTCCACTACATCGCCGCTTGCATATATATTGGCAATATTAGTTCTCATATGATCATCTACTTTGATCCCCCTTGGGCTGAATTCAACACCTGCTTTATCAAGTGCCAGTTCATCAACATTTGCGCGTCTTCCGGTTGCCGCAAGAACATAATCTGTTTCTACTGAGAAGCCGTCCTTGGTCTTAACGATATATTTATCACCATTTTTAGAAATTTCTGAAACTGATTCGCCAAAATGAAAATCAACACCAAAATTTTCCAGTTTTTTAACAACTCTGGCTGCATATTCTTCGCTGTATTGGAGGAGTGATCTTTCTGCAAATTCAATGACAGTGGCTTTCACGCCAAACTGTGTAAGTAATGAAGCGAACTCCATGGAAATGATTCCTGCTCCGATAAAAGTAATATGTTCAGGAAGTGAGGGAAGATCAAGTATTTCCCTGCTCGTATGCATAAATTCTTTACCGGGAATATCAAGCTTGAAATCATACTGACCGGTACAGATGACGATATTTTCTGCGGTTACGGTTTTATCGGAAATTTTAACTGTATGAGGATCAACGAATTCAGCCGTACCGCGAATTATCGGGAATCCGGCCTGTCCAAGCATTCCATCCATAACAGATGCGAGTGGATCAATGGACTGATGCTTATATTGCATAAATTTGGGCCAGTCCATTTTTACATCGGCAGTAACTCCGATATCTTTGTATCTTTCAAGTGCGGATACAAGTTCTGCTGGTCCGTCAAGCAATGCCTTGGCATCGCAGCCGTAATTTGTACAGGTTCCTCCTGTCAGATCCTTCTCAGCAAAGGCAACTTTTTTTCCTGCGCGTGCCAGAATGAGAGCACCATGCCATGCTGCATGTCCGGTTCCGATGTAGAGTACATCATAATCAAAATTTGCCATACGATATTTCTTCCTTTCTTTAGCAGACTAAAAAAACATCAGATTGCATAATGTCAACATAGCATATATACAGTATTATTCAACATATAAAGAATTAAAAAAATATAAAACTTTTAAATTAAAAATTATAATAACTTTGGGAAATTTAGAAATAGATCTGAATTCTCGTTTAAAAGGAGAAGAGCTTGCGAGGGGTGACTCGCAAGCTCATACTTATGAGGGGGAGATAGTGAACTAATCAACTATCTTGATACATATTATAAAGTGAAAATGTGTCTAAAATGTGTACTAATTCTTAACAATGTACGTTTAAAAATACATTTTTTGTCGCAAACCCAGTAATAATGCGGCTTTGATGTCCTAAAAAAAAAACAAAATTTTTTGGAAAATTTATTTTTTTTTTATAAGACATTATTGTATTCATATATGTTACAATTAATAGATATAGGTATTATAGGTGTTTTTCGAAAATCCGCATATATTGTGTAATCCTATATAATAATGTTAAAGATTATGTTTTAGTATTATTAAAACTGATAGGAGGTAATATTGCTTAGATACAGTATTCTTCATAAATCCGGTGAAAGTATCAGGACTCGTATATATTTGCCGGACGGAAAAGCGGAGACTTTATATGCAGCAAAAAACGGACTGCGAAGATCAAAAAATGTTAAAAAAGTCAAAGTTCATGAAAGAAGCTCTGTTTTGATCATATACTTCGAGAGAGGCTATGAATACGATGTAATTGAACGTCTTAATAATATTGATCCATCTTTATATACAGAAGCCGATAACTCATTAAGAGAGATAGACCGTAAATTTGAAGATAAGATTTTCTTTAAGGTTTTAAACCGATTTGTTATAAGACGATTTATTCCTATTCCCATCAGACGGTTAAGAGTTTTATTTAAAACAGTGAAATATGTCAAGCGTGCAGTAAAGGCACTCTCTGAAAGAAAATTAAACGGAGATGTATTGAATGCGGTAACTATTATAGTTTCACTTGCAACGGGAAATTTTGAAGCTGCAAATTCGACTATGTTTTTAATGGATCTTTGCAGCCTTCTCAGTAAATGGAGTTATAATCGTTCGATCAGAACTATCGCTGCCGATATGATAAGGATTCCGGATAAGGTATGGATAAGGAATGGCGGAGCTGATGTTGAAGTAAATTCCGCTGATGTCAAGATCGGTGATTTTGTAATAGTCAGAACCGGTATGATGATCCCGTTTGATGGTGTAATTGAGTCAGGAACAGTAGAACTTCTTGATTGTTCTTCTACTGATCACTGTGAAATGTTCACTCGTTCAGTGAATGATTATGTTTATGCCGGAATGACCGTGCGAAACGGTGAATGCGAGATATGCGTACGGGAAACAAGCGGCAAGGGTCATTATGAACGAATATTCAAAATGCTTAAGGAAAGCCGTAGAATCCAGAACAGCAACAAAAATGACAGATTATTGATTGATAAATCAGCTGCATTTACTTTTGGTGCGGTTGCATTTACACAGCTTATTACCGGTAATGTCAACAGAGCACAATCAGTTCTTTCTGTAGATTTTGGAGACGTAAAGGAACTTACTGTTCCAATATCAACTCTTTCAGCCATTAAGGAGTGCTCGGAAAGCTCGGTAAAGGTAAAGAGCGGTAAGCTTTTTGAAGAGATTTCGAAGGCAGATACTGTAATATTCAATAAAGCCGGAACACTGACTTATGCTAAACCGAAACTTAAAAAGATAATCACATTTGCAGGCAGGGACGAAAATGAGATGCTTAGACTTGCAGCATGTCTGGAAGAACATTATCCGCATTATATTGCCGGGGCGGTAGTTCGTGAAGCTGAAAAGCGAGGACTTGAGCACTCAGAAATGCATGCACATGTAGAATATCTTGTTTCTCACGGACTTATAAGTTCTGTTGATGGAGAACGTGTCGTCATAGGCAGCCATCATTTCATATTTACGGATGAGAAATGTCATCTTGACGAAGCTGAAAAAGTAAAATACAGAGAACTTCCTGATGAGAATTCTTACCTTTTTATGGCTGTAAACGGAGAAGTTACTGCAGCATTCTGTATAGAGGATAAGCTTCGCGAAGAATCCAAGGCAGTTATAGACGAACTTAAGAGACTTGGGATCAAAAAATTTGTAATGATGACAGGAGACAGCGAAAGAACTGCCAGAGCTGTAGCCGGAATTCTTGGCTTTGATGAATTTTATGCAAATGTTTTGCCGGAGGATAAGACAGAGTTTGTAAGAAAAGAAAAAGAAGCCGGACATGTTGTTATAATGACAGGAGACGGAATAAGTGATACGGCAGCTTTGGCTGAGGCAAATGTAGGTATTTCAGTCGAAAGCGGTGCTGAACTTGCTAAAGAAAGTGCAGATATAATCATTCCGGATGATAATCTTGAGAAGCTTCTATACTTAAGAAAGATATCTATACTTCTTGATGGCAGAGTAAAAAATAATCTGCAGTATAATAAATATGTAAATGCTTCGCTTATGGCAATGGGATTCTTAGGAATCCTTCCTCAGACAATGGGTGGAATACTTCATAATTCACTTACACTTGCTCTTTCCGCAAGATCAATGACAGATTTAATGGAATATTGAAAATGATATTATACCGGTTGGGGATAAAACCCCTGCCGGTATTTTATTATTTGGTTACTGTTCACACGCTTTCAGCGTGCTCCAGTAACGGGTTTTGCCATTTAAAATTGCCTACGGCAATGGGCAAAACCCAGTGTTCAGTCAAAGTTTTTGTGGCATAACTGCGCAGCGGAGTGCGCAGTTTGCCTGTGAACAGTAACATTATTTGATCATATTTGTCTGTAATTTTAAAAGTTTATTTGCTATAAGTTATTTAGATGGTATAATAAAAAAGATTATGAGTAAAATTAAGGAGATTATTTTAAATGAAAAAAGAAGAATTTAAGCCTTTTATTCCGGCAGAAAAAATACTGCCTGAAATCACGCCGGTTTCAATCATACTCGGTGTGCTTTTAGCAATTGTTTTTGGCGGAGCAAATGCTTATCTCGGACTCAGAGTAGGAACTACGGTTTCAGCATCTATACCCGCTGCCGTAATTTCTATGGCAATCATGAGGATCGTATTAAAGAGAGATTCAATTCTTGAAAATAATATGGTTCAGACAATCGGTTCAGCCGGAGAATCCATTGCCAGCGGTGCGATATTTACCCTGCCGGCGCTTTTTTTATGGGCAAGTGAGGGAACCATCGAGTCACCAAGTCTTATAACTATTATGATCATCGCTTTATGCGGAGGATTTCTTGGAGTAATATTTATGATACCTCTCAGAAATTCACTGATCGTTCAGGAACATGGTACTCTTCCTTATCCGGAGGGTACGGCATGTGCAGAGGTACTTCTTGCCGGAGAAGATGACAGTTCAAGTTCAACATCGATTTTCAAAGGTCTTGGAATTTCTGCATTGATCAAATTTGTTGTTGATGGTCTGAAGATCACGGGCAGCAGCATTACTATACCTGTTAAGCAGCTTTTTACAGAATTTACAGTTCAGGTTTATCCTGCACTTATCGGTGTTGGATATATCATCGGACCTAAAATAGCCAGCTACAATTTTGCAGGTGCTCTTATAGGCTGGTTCGTTTTGATCCCGGCTATTGTTACATTTGGAGGAGATACTGTTCTTTATCCCGGTACAGAGACTATCGCTAAAATGTATGCTGAGGGCGGTCCTTCCGCAATCTGGTCAAACTATCTTCGATATATCGGAGCCGGAGCCGTTACCTGCGGTGGAATAATAAGTCTTATTAAATCATTACCGACTATAATTTCCACTTTTGCAGAATCAATGAAAAACCTAAAGAACGGTTCGGGTGAAAAGATTGAAGCTAACAGAACAAATCAGAACCTTAACGGAAAATTCCTTATAGTTCTTTTAATTGCGATTGTTCTTGTTCTCTGGCTCATACCGGCAGTTCCGGTTAACCTTGTTGGAGCAATTCTTATTGTTGTATTCGGTTTCTTTTTTGCAACAGTATCAGCAAGAATGGTTGGTCTTGTAGGAAGCACAAATAACCCGATTTCCGGAATGACTATTGCTACATTGCTTTTTACAACATTTTTGCTTAAATCCATTGGTATTACCGGTGCTGAGGGAATGGTCGGAGCAATGTGCATTGCTTCAGTTACCTGTATTGTTTCTGCACTGGCAGGTGACACCTCACAGGATCTTAAAACAGGTTATCTTCTTGGAGCAAGCCCTGTAAAACAGCAGATCGGTGAGCTTATAGGAACATTTGCTTCTGCGCTTACGATCGGTGGAGTTCTTGTTCTTCTTGACAAGGCATGGGGATATGGCGGAACCGAGATTCCTGCGCCTCAGGCTATGCTTATGAAAATGATCACTGAAAGTGTTATGAGCGAAAAGCTTCCATGGGCTCTTATATTCATGGGAGTATGTTTCTCGCTTGTAATACATATCCTTGGAATTCCGGTACTTCCGGTTGCTCTTGGTCTTTACCTTCCTCTTGAGCTTTCTGCTACCATAATGATAGGTGGAATCTTAAAGGGAGTTATTGATCGTTTTTCAAAGGCAAAGGATAAGGATTCAGAAGCTAACACAGGAATTCTTTTCTGCTCAGGACTGATCGCGGGAGAGGGACTTATAGGAATACTCCTTGCTTTCTTCGCGGTTATCGGCTGGGATAAGAAGATGGATCTTTCAGCTTCATTTTCAAGCGGAATAATTGGCGCTATAGTGGTAATTGCCATTATTGTTGCATTTATAATTAAGTTTGGAATGGAAAAATCTGCAAATGAAAAGTAAAAAGAATTTTCTTGATTATGTGCCGGTATTAAATGATGGAATAACTTTTACAAAAAAAGAAGATGGAAATCTTCACATGACCGTAGAAAACAGCGGATTTTACAATTCCATTGCACAGAAATTTTTTAAGAAAAGCAGATTTTCCGAAATAGAGATCGATGAGATAGGCAGCTTTGTGCTCCCGCTCATTGACGGTAAAAGAACTGTGTATGAAATTGCAGGGCTTTTAAGAGAGCATTTCGGAGAAGCGGCAGAACCGCTATATCCAAGGATTACACAGTATATGAAGATCCTGCAGAGCTATAATTATATAAAATTAAAAAATAATTAATTGAATCTAAAACAGGAGGCAAAGGGGGCGGATCATTTATGCTGATCAAGAGTCTGTTTGCCTCCTGTTTGAATAAATAATAATTTATCAGGAGGAAAAATTAAATGAAGATCGGTTTTATAGGTACCGGAAACATGGGAAACGCAATTATAGGTGGAATTCTTAAAAAGGGAATAGCAAAGCCCTCAGATATTATAGGATCTTCACCGGATGCAGATTTAAGAAAAAAAACAGAGGATTCTTTTGGAATAGAGACTACAGCCGATAATCTCGAAGTTATAAAAAAAGCAGATATTGTATTTTTCTCTGTAAAACCGCAGATAATTCCTCTTGTTGCTGAAGAAATCAAAGACAGTATCAGAGATGATCAGCTTTTTATTTCAATTGTTGCCGGAAAGACAATGGAATGGTTTGAAAATGCTTTCGGAAGAAAGTTCAAGCTTGTTCGTACAATGCCCAATACACCGGCTCTTGTAGGAGAAGGTATGACTGCTGCTGTTATCGGTGAGCTGGTTACAGAAGAGGAAAAAAACAAGGCTTTAGAGATCCTTGGAAGTTTTGGTCAGGTAGAAGTTGTTTCTGAGCATATAATGGATGCTGTAGTGGCTGTAAGCGGAAGTTCTCCTGCCTACGTGTTTATGCTTATCGAAGCTATGGCTGACGGAGCAGTGGCTGAAGGAATGCCCAGAGCCCAGGCCTATAAATTTGCTTCGCAGGCAGTTCTTGGTTCTGCTAAAATGGCTCTTGAACTTGGAAAACACCCGGGTGAGCTTAAAGACATGGTCTGCAGCCCTGCAGGCACAACCATTGAGGCTGTCAGAGTCCTTGAAAATATGGGCTTCCGCTCTGCAGTTATAGAGGCTGAAAAAGCCTGCGCAGAGGTAAACAGAAATCTATAATGATCATATAAATAGCGCTGTCCGGCGAAATTTATGCTGGACAGCGCTTAAATTTATGATTTAAAGAATTCCATATCTTTATTAAGTTTATCTGCAACAGAATTTAAGTTTTCTGCAGCCTGAGCCAGCGTTGTAACCGTGGCGGAAAGTTCCTCCATGGAAGCACCTGTCTGTTCTGAGGATGCAGCATTTTCTTCTGAGATAGCTGAAAGAGCTGACATTGAATCAGAAACTGTATTTTTGCTGTTTACACAGCTTTCTGCACCATCGGAGATTCTTTTAACACCTGTAACAGTTTCGGAGATATCTTCAAGCATTCCCCGTACAGAGACAAGTGTTTCTTCAAGAGCCTTCTGCTCATCGATATTGCCCTGACGGACTTCTTCGGATGCCTGTACCGCTGCCTGTGACTGGCCTAAAAGTACATCCATTTCAACTCTGATATCATTTGCCATCTGACGTGAATCTTCAGCAAGTTTTCCGATTTCTTCAGCAACAACGGCAAATCCGCGTCCGGCTTCACCGGCTCTTGCAGCCTCGATAGACGCATTCAGTGAAAGAAGATTTGTCTGTGTTGCGATTGATGCGATTCCGTCAACCTTCTCATTAATATTGGATACAGCTGCTTCAGTTGCAGAAATAGTTTTAGTGATGTCCATTATCTTATTAGTCATATTGCTGCTGGAATCCTTAAGAGCTGAAAGAGAAGCAGACGATGACTCTGAAGCATCTTTCATACGGTCAGCAAGCGATTCAAGCGATTTGGAGGAATCCTGAACTTCACCAACAGCCATACCTATATTGGCTACATTTTCGGTTACCCGCTGGATTTCATCTGCCTGCTGTGTGGCACCTGTTGCGATCTCCTGAACGGCAGTCGAAGCATCATCTGTAGTCTGTGAGATCTGGTTTGCCATATTTGACAGTTCATTAGATGAACTTCCTACTGTCGATGCTGAGGATTTAATACTTGAAACTATCTTTTCAAGAACGGCTATGACAGAATTAGTATGAATTATCATTTGTCCGAATTCGTCTTTTCTATTTGCTTTACCCTCGATCGTTGAAAAACGTCCATCAGCAAGATCAGAAAGTGAATGATTGATCAGTTTAATAGGTGAAGTCAGTGAATTAGCTATATAAATTGAGATTGCTCCGGCAATTATAAGTAAGATAATGCCTATAATAACAACAATAGTTGCTGAAGTTCTTGCAGAACTTAAAACTTCATCTTGGTCTTCCGATACAGCTATTGTATAACCGGATAAAGGTTCTTTAACAAATGCACAAAATGTTTTCTTACCTGTATCTTTATTTAATGATTCATTAAAGCCGCTCTGCTCGTTGCTTGAGAAGAAAGGATCGCCGCTGACATCCTTTGGCTCATCATCTGCTTCTACAGTAAACATAGAATGAGCTGCGATTATTCCGGAGCTGTCTGCGAGGAAGGCATCGTCAGCCTGTGAGGCAAGAAATTCATGGAAGTAAGAAAGATCAAAATCTCTCTGAAGGGTACCTATGACAGTTCCGTCTTCATCATATATTGGCGTAATGATAATAGAGATCATTGTTCCCTTTGATATAGAGGCCAATGCATCTGACATATTCGGTTCTCCGCTAAGGGCTTTCTTATAGTATTCCCTTTCGCTCACATCCGAAGGAGTGCCTTCATCAGCACGAAGAAGCTGCATTCCGTCAGCACCTGCAATGATCGATCCATTTCCGTCATTAAATATTTCATCCAGCTTTTTTAATTCTGCCAGCATGCTTGCGCTGAGTTCTTTATCTTCCGGATTTTTTATATATTCTATAGTTGACGGAGTTGATGCCAGCGTGCGTATAGCAGTCATGTTTTTTTCAAGAATTCCCTTAAATTCGCTTTCAATATACCATGCCTGCCAGTTGAGTGAAGTTTTTGCATCTTTAGTTGCTTTGGCTGTGGAACTCATATAACTGATAATTAAAGAAATAAGGAGCGGAAGCGCGGCAGATAATATCATTACGAAAATTAATTTCGTTTTAATTGAATCTTTTAACGCAATATTATTATTTAGTGATTTCTTATCTTTTGTTGCAGATGACATGATTTCCTCCTTTATAACAATAAATTTTATCAGCAGAAAAGTATGTATTTTTGTCAGTTCATTACAGGAACCCGCAGTAAATGCGGATTCTTGCAATTAAGTGACCAAAATGTATATACTACAAATATTATATGATATATTGTCTAAAAAATGTAATAAATATATGATTTATCCTGTACTTTTTAACGAACTATATTTGAAATTGTATTTGCAATAGTTCTGCAAAATTTATTAACTTAAAATTATAGAACTTTAGTAAAAATATGTAGTCAACAGAAGAAAATTAGGATACAACTTATTTAAAAATACGGATCAGATAAAAAAATAATAGATTATATCGTAAATAAAGATTAAAAATAAATGAAATATTATTAAATAATAGTGGATATTTACTAAACAATGTTTTATAATAATGTTTGAAAATAAATTCATGGTGGGAACCTAATAATCCGGAGGAATTATAAATGGCAAATCGTTTCGTACTTAACACTGTTTCATATCATGGCTCTGGTGCTATCAACGAAATCCCCGCACTGGCAAAGGACAGAGGATTTAAACATGTATTTGTTACATCAGATCCTGATCTTGTTAAATTTGGCGTTACAGCAAAGGTTACAGACCTTCTTGATAAAGAGGGAATCAAATATACACTTTATTCAAATATAAAGCCCAATCCGACCATCGAGAATGTTCAGTCAGGTGTTAAGGCTTTCAAGGAATGCGGAGCTGATTCTATCATTGCTATCGGTGGTGGATCATCAATGGATACTTCTAAAGCAATCGGTATAATCATCACAAACCCTGAGTTTGAGGATGTAAGATCACTCGAGGGCGTAGCTCCTACAAAGAATCATGCAGTTCCAACGATCGCAGTTCCGACAACTGCAGGTACTGCTGCAGAGGTTACTATCAACTATGTTATAACAGATGTTGAGAAGCAGCGTAAATTTGTTTGCGTTGATACAAATGATATTCCGGAAGTTGCAGTTGTTGACCCAGATATGATGTCTTCGATGCCTAAGGGACTTACAGCAGCTACAGGTATGGATGCTCTTACACATGCTATCGAGGGTTATACAACCAAGGGAGCATGGGAGCTTTCCGATATGTTCCATCTTGAAGCTATAAAGCTTATCAGCAAGCATCTCCGCGATGCTGTAAACAATACACCTGAAGGACGAGAGGGAATGGCTCTTGGCCAGTATATCGCAGGTATGGGATTCTCAAACGTTGGTCTTGGAATCGATCATTCAATGGCTCATACACTCAGTGCACATTATGATACACCTCATGGTGTTGCATGTGCTATGTTCCTTCCTATCTCAATGGAGTTCAACAGAGATTTCTGCGGTGACCGTTACAGAGAGATCGCACGTGCAATGGGCGTAGAGAATGTTGACAGTCTCAGCAGCGAGGAAGCTAAGGATGCCGCTATTAATGCCGTTAAACAGCTTTCAAAGGATGTAGGAATACCGGAGAAGAACGAGAAGATCAGAGAAGAGGATCTTTCACAGCTTGCAGATGATGCACTTGCAGATGCATGCTATCCCGGAAATCCCCGCGAAGCTACAAAAGAACAGGTTATTGAAATGTTCAGAATGCTTATGTAATTCAACGTAAGGCACGAAGTACCTGCGTTAATAAGTAAGCAGTATGTAAGGATTAATGAATTCAGGTCAGAACCCCGCAATTTTGCGGGGTTCTTTTTTGCATTATAGGAAATTCCGATGGAATTCCCCATAATGCAAAAAACGCACTGCGTGCGTATGATGCGTCAAGCGCGGATAGGAAGAGCCTGCGGCTCCCGCGCTTGCGCGGAGAATCCTGCGGAGCAGGATTCTTTATTGTTATGAAAGATTTGTATTTAACCCTTTTGTCTGATATATTTTTGAAGAAGATATTTTTAATAAAAACCGAAGTAAATATTCTTTATATAAAATAAATGGAGACGAAAGAATGATAAAAATCGATTTGATAACAGGTTTTCTTGGTTCCGGTAAAACTACTTTTATAAAGCTATATGCTGAATATCTTATAAAATGCGGATTCAGGGTTGGAATTGTTGTAAATGATTTTGGGCCTGTAAATATTGACAGGATCCTTTTAAACGAGATCGAAGGGGATAACTGCACTGTGGAAATGGTCACTACTGGCTTAAATGATGATTCTGAAGCTCACAGCAGGAGATTTAGGACGAAGCTCATATCACTTAAGATGCAGGGATTCAACAGAGTTTTAGTGGAACCTTCGGGAATATATGATATTCGTGAATTTTTCGATTGCCTGCAGGATGATCCTTTGTATGACTGGTATGAGGCCGGAAATGTCATCAGTCTTGTGGATGCTGACCTTGAGAAGGATCTGTCAGAGGAGTCAGAGCATTATCTTAGTTCACAGATATCGGCTGCAGGAACTATAGTTTTCAGTAAAGCTGATCTTGTTTCTAAAGAAAAGATTGAGGAGACAAGATCGAGACTGGTTTCTATGCTTGAAAAATTCAGCTGTAAAAGAAGCATTGGCGGAAATATAATAGACAGGCCTTTTTCTGAATATGATGATGATCTTTTGAAAATAATCTCTGAATCCGGATACGAGGATCAGGGCAGAATAAGACCGCTGCCTGATGCAAAAAAGCACTTCTCAACCTTTTTTTATACAAATTTTGAATTTAGTTCGCAAGAAGAGATCAGGAATACGATCCAGGATCTTATGTCAGATACAAAGAATGGAAGAATTCTTAGAATTAAGGGATTTATAAAAATATCTGATGATATTTATGAAGTAAATGCTTCTCATGATGAGATAAAGATAGAAAGATCACCTGCTCCATTACAGCAGATCATTATAGTAATAGGAGAACTGCTTTCATACGATCAGATAGCTGCTTACTTAGAATGATAATTTTAAGCCTCACCTTTCTGAATAGAGGTGAGGCTTGACTTATTTTATATTTGAATTGTAACCAGCCTATCGCCAGTCGGATTTAAAAAACTTATTTACTGAATTTTTTCGTTACTGTAAGTTCGGCATAATTTTTACGAACCGAAACGAGAAGGTCATCAGCAATACTTTTAAGGATAAATTTCTCAAGTTCATCCTTTTCGGATTCATTTGCAGGTAAATTCTCAATATAGTTGTTGAGAGACCAGCTGTACATTGGAAGACCTGATGCGCTTACATCCATACCCATTATATTGACATGTATCTGAGAATTGGGATCACTTAAGATCACGCTCTGTGCGTCGAGATAATCGCTCCAGACACTTTTAATGGTTTCGAATATATTTTTCTTTTTATTTCCGGAGCTTTTTGCTGCGGACATTAGTTCATCTCTCTGGTCAATATTTACGAAAACATCAGACTGAAGATGAATCTTAAAAGTATTGGTTTCATCTTTCTCTATCCAGTAGTTTCCTGAAAATTTACCTACAGTTGATTTCATAAGACTTAAAATTTCTTCTGTCATGAGACGAAGTCTTAAACTGTCGTTTTTTGCAAGACCGCAGTATGTGCCGCAATGTTCAGCTTCATCCATAGCCTGATCCCAGCCAGTGCCATCATTAGTAACCTTAAATATATCTGTCTTCATAATTCCATTTTCTCCTTCCTAATTCTAATTGTAATTTTAACAGATAGTTGGAAATTTTGCGTAAAAATATATAAAATAAATGTTCTTTTTTTTGTAATTTGCGTTTACGCAATGCTATCACTGGATTTTATATGCATAATTTGGTATGATTAAACTTCAAAGTCAGATGTTTTGATCAGATCATCCGGCTTACATGCATCAAAAAAATGCTGTTAATCTATGGCTCAGATTAACGGTTTTATTTATCTAATTTTATATATTCAGAAAGGAGCAGGATTTATGTTAGAGCTCAGGAATCTTTCATTTTCAGTTGATGACGAAAATGAAAATAATGGAGAAATTGAAATACTCAAAAATATCAATCTTGAGATTGATGAAAATAAATTTGTAGTTATTACAGGCCCGAATGGAGGCGGTAAATCAACGCTCGCAAGCCTTATCGCAGGTATTAAGAAGCCTACATCCGGACAAATCCTTTTTAATGGTGAGGATATTACAAATGCATCTATTACCGAGAGAGCAAAAAAAGGTATAAGCTTTGCTTTTCAGCAGCCTGTACGTTTTAAGGGAATAAGGGTTATTGACCTTTTGAGAATTGCTTCCGGTAAAGATATTTCAGTTTCGGCTGCCTGTGAATATCTTTCAGAGGTTGGTCTTTGTGCAAGGGATTATGTAGAAAGAGAAGTTAATGCTTCGCTTTCAGGAGGAGAGCTTAAAAGGATCGAGATTGCTACAGTTATGGCAAGAAAGACAAAACTTTCTGTATTTGATGAGCCTGAAGCAGGTATCGATCTCTGGAGCTTCCAGAATCTTATCAGGATCTTTGAAAACATGAGAAATGAAATTTCGGGAAGTTCGATCATCATTATTTCTCATCAGGAGAGAATTTTGAATATTGCTGATGAAATCGTAGTTGTAAAGAATGGAACTATTTTTAAGCACGGTGCTGCTGATGGAATACTTCCGGAACTTGTTGGAACAGAATCTGCCGTTGATGCATGCGACAGACTTAAGAATTAATGGGAGGTCTTTAAAATGCAGAAAATGGATGAAGTACAGAAAAGACTTCTTGCAGAAGTTGCAGACTTGCATGAGTTGCCGGTAGGTGCTTATAACCTGCGTGCAAACGGCAAATCTATCGGAAGGAACAGCACAGATGAAATTATTGTTGATTCCAGGGAAGACGGCAAGGGTCTGAAGATTACCATTAAAGATGGGACAAAAAAGCAGAGTGTTCATATTCCGGTAGTTTTAAGTGAAAGCGGAATCAAAGAGACTGTTTATAATGATTTCTATGTAGGCGATAACTGTGATGTTTTGATAGTTGCCGGCTGTGGTATTGATAACTGTGGAACACAGGATGCAGAACATGATGGTATCCATACATTTTATATTGGTAAGAATTCCAAGGTCAGATATGTAGAAAAGCATTATGGATCAGGAGACGGAAACGGTAAACGTATCCTTAATCCTGTTACTGATGTTCATATAGACGAGGGAAGCTCTGTTGAAATGGAAATGGTACAGATCAAGGGCGTTGATTCTACACAGCGTACCACAACTGCATCATTAAAGAAGGGCGCACATCTTGTTGTCAGAGAGAGACTTATGACTCATGGTGAGCAGCAGGCTTTCAGTATTTATGATGTTAATCTTGATGGAGATGAGTCAAGCGCAGACATAGTTTCACGAGGTGTTGCAAGGGATCATTCATATCAGAAGCTTGATCTGAAGATTGTTGGAAATGCAGTATGCAGCGGACATACTGAATGTGATTCTATTATTATGGATAAGGGACGTATCCTTGCTGTTCCTTCTCTTGAAGCTAACAGTACAGATGCTCAGCTTATCCATGAGGCAGCTATCGGAAAGATCGCAGGAGATCAGCTCAATAAGCTTATGACTTTAGGTCTTACCGAAGAAGAAGCTGAAGAGCAGATAATTAACGGTTTCTTGAGATAATATATATTATATAGAAAAAGCCATTACGCACTTTTTCGGTGCTAATGGCTTTTTTGCTGAAAATCAATCTTTATCATCGTCATCATTTTCACTATCGGATTCTTCTATTTCATTATCATCGTCATCATTGTCTATATTAGTGTCTTCAGCGTTATCATAACCTCGACTTTTATTGTATTCATCATCATCGTCATCTTCATCATAGTCCCGGTCAGGATCCTTATCCTCATCATCTATGTGTTCAGCCATATATTTATTAAAATCTTCCCGCTCTTTGGCAAATTTTTCATCAATCTTTTTCTTTTTGATTCTCATTGGCTTTTTCAAAACAAGCATTCCTATGAGTATCAGAACAGAGAAGAATAATATGTGTATGAGCATTGATAAAGCCGAGTAGCTTTTTTCCATGGGATATTTCTTCAAGAGAAATGCCTGCAGAACCGAACCGACAGTATTTGCTATGATCAGGTTTATATAAGCTGTCCTAAGCTCTTTCAAGCTGTAGGACAGAAAATAATCCAATGTCATTATAAGTATATTTAAGGGAATAAGTAAAAGAAGTATAAGAGAACCCTTATGGAAAAGCAGGATCCAGACAAAAATGGGAAGATAATTCAGAAAAAGTATGGTCAGTAATTTTTTTGTATACATATAATCCCCCTTAAATATATGTCTTAAATTGAAAATCGCGATAATCCATAGTCTTTTTTTATCATTTTCTTTTATCCTAACTCTTTTAAGCTTTTCCTTCAATACCTTAATTTTTAGAGCTATAATGCCGATAAAAGATTTAGAAATATTTTTGCTTGAGGATTTTAATATGCGTACGAATTATGAAATTATCAAAAGCAGTGAGTTCAAAAAACTTGCTGCAGTTCCTAAACATTACACATCAAATGTCAGGGAACACAGTCTGAGAGTTGCTTATGTAATGTGGAAGCTTTCGTCCTTTTTTTGCACAGACAGATATAGCGCTGTAAGAGTAGGTCTACTTCACGATATGTGCTATACAATGCCTGAAGAACGGAGTTTAAGAAAAGGCTATTATGTCTTTTATCATCCTATTGATGCCGTGACAAATGCTCAAAAATACTATGGAATCAGTAAAAGAGAAGAGAATGCGATACGTTTTCACATGTTTCCGGTATGTCCAGGAATACCGACTAATGCAATTGGATGGAATTTATTTATAGCTGATAAAATAGCTACAGCATGGGATTATTATGCAGGTTTTAAGAAAACAGGGAAACGACAAGAGATAAGTGTTATGAAAGATTAGGCTTTTATAATCTTAGGAATATACTTAAAAGTGATCAGTCTTTTGATGATGCCAAAGAGCGAATAAATCCCATGGAAGTTGATATAACTGCTCTTAATGCCATTGCAGACAGTTTTTCAGATGAGGAGAATGGGAATGCTGAGGGTTATGCAAAATTCCTTGTCAGATTAGAGCATAATAATGAGATCACGGATGAGGAAGCTAATTCTTATATTGGTATTTACCGCCTCTTTGATAAGATCGAAAAATCTGATGGCGCAATAATCGGTAGTCTTTTAAGCTCAGGAAAGGATCTTACACTAAAGAATCTTTTAACAGAGAGCAGAAATCGCAAAAAATATGGGAAAATTGATGAATCTATAAATGATGATCATATTATGACGGAGATGCAGGCAAATTCGGAGAATATGAAGATAGATGCCCAGATAGAAACTGCTTTTCAGGATGATTATATGCGGCATTCTGCAAGAGAAGCTTTGCGAAAAATGATGCCTGAGAGCTTAAAAAATGCAGATATAAATGAAAATTCTTCTTTTGAAGAGATTATATCTGCAATTGAAGAATATTCAGAGGAATCTGCTAAAGCTGTCCAGGCTGAATACGAACGGGAATCGTATTGGACCAGGCTTCACCGGAAGGTGAAGGCGTGTCCGGCGAAGCCGGATTCTTGTGGGTCTTTTCCTTGATTGACACACAAGAAGTCATAGGTTATTGATACAAAATCTCAAAATATATGATCAATAAAAAAGACCTGTCAAGCTAAACTGCTGACAGGTCTTTTAGGGATCTAAATTATTGTTACTGTTCACACCTCAATGTCAGTAAGTTAAGAGATATGGATTTAATGAAATAACTACAGCCAGCATCATATGCTCGCTACAATAAGACAGAAATACTGCTCTCAGCAAAAGAAGCAGGAGCAGTGGTCAAGAAATAGGAATTCAGAGCATGACAAACAGACAGATTTATATCTGCCTCAAAGAGATGTATTATATTAGTTGATGGCTAGTCTGTATCTATGCGGCACGATAAATAAAATATCGCGGTTTTCGGAAATGCGCAGTTTGCAGACGGCTGTATTTCCTGTCCTCCCGTATGGGTATCAGTTCTCTTGCGAGAAGCGCCATCACATCAATTGGGTTTTCCTCCGCGGAGAGGCGGAGGAAGACCCTGCATATGTGGGCAGCAACGCTGAAATTCACCTTGTAGGAATGTTTCCTCTTGGCTTTCCTGATGACAGTGCTGTTTATCATCGCCTCAGTCAGGTTATAAGCTATAAGACGGCTCCAGATTTCCTGCATAATAAGTTCTGGTTTGTATGAATGGAAATTGCTCAGCCCGATGGTGTATTTCAGCTTCCTGAAGGAGGATTCTATGCCCCATCTGGCATAATAAAGATTTTTTAGACGTTTGGGAGGAAACTCATCAGCAGGCAGGTTAGTGACAAGGCATTCATAACTATCATCCGAGAGTTTGATTCTAACCACACGGAATGAGATCGGGTATGTGTCTTTTGAACCATACTCAAGGTAATCAAATGAAGTTGCGGCATCAATGAAGCGTCGATAAGTATCACCGCAGTCGACTTTCGAGGACTGACTCCTCACAAGAGTGACATTTACGGTGATATCAAATGTCTCATCATCAGGAAAGTCAAACTTCCCCACGAGGCCTTTTTGGTGGATGTCCTTTGCCCTGAACAGAAAATACTGCTCATTCTGGATGACATGGGCCATGTTGTTATAAGAGCAGTAGCCCCTGTCGCCGATATAGATATTTTTAGAGCCGGGTACAACGGGATGACGGTCAACGATGGTGCAGAAAGCACGGAACTCATCTTTATGGCGGATCGGCTGCAGGAGGGCATCCGTATATAGATTGGAGTCCAGGTCCTGAAAAGCATTGATATGGATGCTGTATGCTCCCTTGATTGATTTGCCAGGAGAGATGAAATATTCATCCGGAGGAGAATACTTGTCGTGGCTGAAATAAGATGCGGTGGAACCGTCTGCAGCAATAATCCGGTATCCCGGGTAACTGCCATTGCACGATGGAATTGATCCAGTGAAACTGTCAAATATTTTCTTCATTGCTTCTGGTTTGAGTTTTTCACGTTGCTGGAAGAACGCGGAAGAAGACGGTGATTGCGTATCCATACCAAAGAAGTCAAGCAGCTCGTTTTTTGTAGCCGAAGAACCTTCGGCAATCAAGAAGCGCATCAGCTTCCCGGGCGGAAGTTTTCGATCACGTGAAAAATCCTTGGCAGGGTTCTTAGCGTAATCAGAGACAGAAGATGAGACAGAGTCGATTGCAGAATTTAAAAGATTTTTGATTTTGTCGTGGGTCATAAGAACCTCCTTGAAATTGGAACAACGGTTATATTTCCAATTTCAAGGGCCGCTCTCGCTACCTCTTATAATTCAATCAGTAGCGAGAGCGGCCGCACAATTTCGGTTCTATGTCAACCCCTTTAGGGGAATTTTTTCAAAAAAACTGGGTTAGACCCCCTATGGAATCTAACCCTTTGAACTTAACTTACTGACATTGGTTCACACCTTACAGGTGCTCACAGTAACTGGATTTGCCCATTTTAAGATTGCCCCCTCTGTGTGGCATATACTAAGCTCAGCTTTGCTTCGCTAAGTATTATGCGCATTCGGCAATAGGGCAAATCCATATTTCCTGTTTTATGCTGTCTTACGCTCAGCGCAGCAGGTGCGCAGAGCTGTGTGAACAGTAACAAATTATTGTACATCATCAAAGTTCGCTTCATGATGCTTCTTCTTGATTTCGTACATTTTCTTGTCGCCTTCCTGAATAAAGGCATCTATATCTAAATCCACGCCATCTGTTTCTGCAATACCTATACTTGCTGAAACAAATATTCCTTCATGTCTGAATATGGAATGGATTTTTCGGTTGAGTAACTTACCTTTTTCTTCGAGTTTGCTACTGTCACATTGACCGATATGCAAAACTGTAAATTCATCACCGCCGATCCTGGCAACAATATCATTATGAAAAATTTCTTTAAGATATTCGGCGGTCTTCTTTAATACATCGTCGCCTCTGGCATGACCAAAGGTATCATTTACTTCCTTAAAGCGATCCAGATCAATGTAGAGAATGGTCATTGGTGAATTTTTATGCTTTGTAATATATTCGTAGAAATAACGTCTGTTATAAACTCCGGTAAGTGCATCAACAGTAGCTGCTTCCAATAGAACAGCCTCGTATTTCCTACGAAGTGTTATATCCATGAACAGACAATAATAACCACTGATATCACCAAAGAAATTAATGATTTCCTGTTCGATCAGTATAAAACTGATCTCACTGTTTTTAGTTCTATATTTGAATTCCTGCTGTACAGAATGCACGCCCTCACGTTTTTCAGGTACAGAGATAGCGGTGAGCATAGTGTTTTTCCATTCGATATAATCTAAGTGGGCGAGCTGTTGTGGTTCAAGACCTGTAAGCTTTTTGAAGTTTTCATTCATTCTTATGATCTTGTAATTTGCATCGCACATAAGAACCGGAAGAGGAGTATTTTCAATAAAGATGGACATTTCAAGACCCATATTATTAAAATCTGTCATATCTCTTCCTATACCGCAGGTTGCAATTATATTGCCAAAAGTGTCATGAATCGGAGATTTATATGTATTAAGCTGTTTTATACAATCGCTAAGCTGTACTGTTTCCTCAAACATCATAAGCTTATCGTGACTGATAACCTCGTTCTCGGAGTCAATGCAGCTAACACCGTCTACGACATCTTCTTTTTTTACATTCCAAATGTATTCATGCGTCTTCATATAACAGTCTTCCTTTGAACGTCCGACTGTTTTTGTAAATTTATCATTTACCGCAAGATGTAAGCCATCTATTCGTTTTATCCATACCATATCAGGAGAAGCATCCATCATGGTTTCCAGACTTGACTTATAGAGCTGGTATTCGTAATATTTGTGAAGATCTTCTATGAGACGCGGAAAACGTTTGAGGATAAGGGAATTATCATATCCGGACCATATACGGTCTGTAATCTCAACAAAATCTGATGATCCATCTAAAGGACCGGTGTAAACGATATATATATAATTGTATTTGCTTGAAATTTTGGAAATAAATGCAGGGTCATCCGTTAAAATCAGGGAATATAAATTATCAGGAAGAATGAAATCCGATGTTTCGCTAATCATATTCCATTGGCATTTAACATCTTTTATTAACGAAAGATTCTGGAGCTGGTCTGCCAAAGTATGATCATTTAATTTATAATAAATATTTAATTTCAGATCAAACATAATTAGACCCCTTTTAATTAGAAAAAATTATAGATCTTTGAAGAAAAATTCAAAAATCCCGCAACTGCCAGTTAAAACTGACTATGCTGCGATCCTGTCTTACACTTTTTTTTATAAATGCAATTATTATTAGTGTAAAAAAACAGTATATACATTTATGATAACACATAAAAAATGATAGTGAAACAAAGTATTGAATTTCAAACAATTTATTTTATTAAATTAAAACTAATAACAAATTGGTTACTGTTCACATGCAAACTGCGCACTCCGCTGCGCAGTTATGCCACAATAACTTTGACTGAACACTGGGTTTTGCCCATTGCCGTAGGCAATTTTAAATGGCAAAACCCGTTACTGGAGCACGCTGAAAGCGTGTGAACCAATGTCAGTAAGTTAAGTTCAAAGGGTTAGATTCCATAGGGGGTCTAACCCAGTTTTTTTGAAAAAATTCCCCTAAAGGGGTTGACATAGAACCGAAATTGTGCGGCCGCTCTCGCTACTGATTGAATTATAAGAGGTAGCGAGAGCGGCCCTTGAAATTGGAAATATAACCGTTGTTCCAATTTCAAGGAGGTTCTTATGACCCACGACAAAATCAAAAATCTTTTAAATTCTGCAATCGACTCTGTCTCATCTTCTGTTTCTGATTACGCTAAGAACCCTGCCAAGGATTTTTCACGTGATCGAAAACTTCCGCCCGGGAAGCTGATGCGCTTCTTGATTGCCGAAGGTTCTTCGGCTACAAAAAACGAGCTGCTTGACTTCTTTGGTATGGATACGCAATCACCGTCTTCTTCCGCGTTCTTCCAGCAACGTGAAAAACTCAAACCAGAAGCAATGAAGAAAATATTTGACAGTTTCACTGGATCAATTCCATCGTGCAATGGCAGTTACCCGGGATACCGGATTATTGCTGCAGACGGTTCCACCGCATCTTATTTCAGCCACGACAAGTATTCTCCTCCGGATGAATATTTCATCTCTCCTGGCAAATCAATCAAGGGAGCATACAGCATCCATATCAATGCTTTTCAGGACCTGGACTCCAATCTATATACGGATGCCCTCCTGCAGCCGATCCGCCATAAAGATGAGTTCCGTGCTTTCTGCACCATCGTTGACCGTCATCCCGTTGTACCCGGCTCTAAAAATATCTATATCGGCGACAGGGGCTACTGCTCTTATAACAACATGGCCCATGTCATCCAGAATGAGCAGTATTTTCTGTTCAGGGCAAAGGACATCCACCAAAAAGGCCTCGTGGGGAAGTTTGACTTTCCTGATGATGAGACATTTGATATCACCGTAAATGTCACTCTTGTGAGGAGTCAGTCCTCGAAAGTCGACTGCGGTGATACTTATCGACGCTTCATTGATGCCGCAACTTCATTTGATTACCTTGAGTATGGTTCAAAAGACACATACCCGATCTCATTCCGTGTGGTTAGAATCAAACTCTCGGATGATAGTTATGAATGCCTTGTCACTAACCTGCCTGCTGATGAGTTTCCTCCCAAACGTCTAAAAAATCTTTATTATGCCAGATGGGGCATAGAATCCTCCTTCAGGAAGCTGAAATACACCATCGGGCTGAGCAATTTCCATTCATACAAACCAGAACTTATTATGCAGGAAATCTGGAGCCGTCTTATAGCTTATAACCTGACTGAGGCGATGATAAACAGCACTGTCATCAGGAAAGCCAAGAGGAAACATTCCTACAAGGTGAATTTCAGCGTTGCTGCCCACATATGCAGGGTCTTCCTCCGCCTCTCCGCGGAGGAAAACCCAATTGATGTGATGGCGCTTCTCGCAAGAGAACTGATACCCATACGGGAGGACAGGAAATACAGCCGTCTGCAAACTGCGCATTTCCGAAAACCGCGATATTTTATTTATCGTGCCGCATAGATACAGACTAGCCATCAACTAATATAATACATCTCTTTGAGGCAGATATAAATCTGTCTGTTTGTCATGCTCTGAATTCCTATTTCTTGACCACTGCTCCTGCTTCTTTTGCTGAGAGCAGTATTTCTGTCTTATTGTAGCGAGCATATGATGCTGGCTGTAGTTATTTCATTAAATCCATATCTCTTAACTTACTGACATTGGCGTGTGAACAGTAACACAAATTGAGAAAAGGGCAGGCGTTATAAGCCTACCCTCTTGAATATTTTTTATGAAAAACTTGTGCTTGTTCCGAAATAGCTGTCGAAATCAGATCTATCAATGTAGTCTGAGGAAATTTCATTTGTCTCGCCAGTTGTTACAGTTGTAGAATAATCGCCTTCTACAGTAACGGTTATATCGCTGTCGCCTTCAACAACGGTTTTACCATTAGCGACTATTGTAACGGTTTTGCCGCTTTCATCGACGATTTCGGCACCATCCTCGGCATTTAAGGCTGAGATTGTTGTATCCTCAGTAACTACCCATTTTGAATCTGCGCTGATATTTACAGTAATAGGTGCATCTGTTGCACTTGTATTTACGCTGTTTTCTGTAATCTTCATTGCTCCGGTGTAATTGCTGCCGTCGAGAAGAAAGAAATCTAGACTGGATATTGTATCAACGCTGATATCACCCTCGAGTGTCTCACCGAGTGCAGTAAATGTAACTGTTCCTCCATTTGAACCGGCTGTTCCCCAGTTATTTGAATCGTTTCCTTCAATCTGAAGAAGATTAGCTTTATCGGAGTCATAGTTAAGCGTCGTTCCGGAAAGAAGTACATTTACGTTAGTATTTGTAACATAAAACATTGAGCCTGACTCTATTTTACTTGTAAGAGTAGAGTCTACTGCCTGGAATGTTGCTGTATCACCTGTTGAAGCTTCAGCATCTCCTGAGGTTGACTGATAAAGAATTATTCCATTAGCTACAGGATCGGATGCAGTTGCCTTGGTAACCTCAGAAGTAAGATCTGAATTGCGAATAATGATCGTATTTAAGCCTTCCATACCTGCTATCTGGCTTCCACTGGCTGTTCCTGTTACATTATCAACTTCAATATCACCTGTTGAATAAAGAATAGGTGAACCGGAACCGCTTGTATTTAAGCTGCTGTTAGTTGCAGAAATGTTTCCGCCGCCTCTGTCTGTTGCGATAGATGCGCAGTGGTCACCCTTTGTAGTGATGTCCATGTCGTCAGCAATTATCGTTCCGTTATAAGTAGCATCAAGTCCTCTTGAGTTACCGGCAGTTGTATTGATTGTAGTTCCCTTAGCATAAACTGTACCGCTGTCTGTAGCAAAAATAGCATTTGAACCCTCAGAGCTTGCTTCGAGAGTTGAATCTGAAAGCTTCAGCAGAGAATTTTCTCCAAGGGAAAGAGCTATCGAATTGCAACCATAGAAATTGCAGCGATCTCCATTGGTATCATCACCGGATTTGCTGACCTTTGCATTTGCTACTGTAAGTGTACCGGCATTTTCTGCAAGAAGTCCGTTCTGATCTGCTTCTGTAGCTTCAACTGTCTCTCCGTCGGAGTCAACTTCTTCGCCATCAGCAACAAGCGCACCGCTATATGTACCGTCATAGTCAAATGTCATAGTATCGGCTCCGCCGCCAAAGCCCTGTCCGCCGCCATCAGGCATTGAAGGGGGCTGATTTCCGTCATTTCCTCCGGGACCTCCCTGTCCTTCGCCGGGACCGCCTTCTTTATTTCCATCAGGGGCACCGCTCTTATCACCTTCAGAAGCACCTCCTGGAGCGGCCTCTGTTGCTTCGGTAGATGATGACTCTGCTGATGCAACTGCTTCCGTTGAAGCTTCTGTGGCAGCAGTGGTAGAAGCAGATGAGGCTGTTGATGAAGAACCGCAGCCTGTGGCACCGACTACAAAACAAAATGTAATTCCTAAAGCTAATGCAATATACTTTCTTCTCATAATAATAAATCCTTTCATAAATAACAGTTTTTAATTTTTGCGAAATTGCAACAGATTTCTGTAACAAATCTGGTCTATGACAAACGATTTAATAAGTCATCTGACAATTGCAATAATAGTTCTGAAATTTGGAAAGGTCAAACGAAATAAATGTGACGAAAATAAGGTGAAATTGTGAAATGCCGATTTTATAAGTAATTGAAAAGGGCATATTCAGAAGCTGAGTGCCTTAGAATATGCCCAAATGAAATGACGCAGATAATAATATTAAAGATTGTCTCTTCGCTTGATATAACCAGGTTCATAAGGCTTGCTTATAAGCTCCTTGATCTTGGATATATTTGCCCATTTGTCAACTATCTGACAATCAAGAGTTACATTTTCACCAACCTTGGCATAAGCTAAAAGAATCGAATTTTTAACTACGGCACCCTTTGCAATGTGAACACCACGTCCGATCACACAGTTTTCAACTGTACCTTCTATAGTGCAGCCGTTGGAGATCAGGGAACCTTTAACCTTTGCGGTTTCTGTGATCTTTGAAGGACATGAATCAGTCGTTCTGGTATAAATTGTCCAGTCATGACGGAAAATATCCTTGGTTTCATCATTTTCAAGAAGTGACATATTTGCATCATAGTAGCTTGTAAGCTCGTCTATTGCTGCAAAATATCCCTTGTGTGCAAAGCCCTTTATCTTGAGCTTGCCTTCTTTACATTTAACATCGATCATCTGTGTAAGAGAATAAGCAGAAGAGTACTCAACTGTTTTCTTTACAAGATCCATGAAAAGAGATTTCTTCATGATGCAGGTATCCATGTAAATGTTTTTTTCCTTGCTGTTGCCGTGATTTTCTTCTACGGAAAGAACATTACGTTCTTTATCCATTGTAAGATAACGGCAGTTCAGGAAATGGTCTCTGGCATTGTCAACTTTATGATAAAGCATAGTTATATCGACGCCGGATTCGATATGAAGATCAAGAAGAGTTTCAAAATCCTGCTTAAATACCATGTAACTTGGCATGATAACAACATAATCCTGGATCATGCGGCGGATATAATCAATATTCGTAAGATATTCTGAAACATCAGTATCATAAATATCATTTATAAAGCCCTGCTTTCCGTAAAGAAGCTGAACCTTACCACGTTTCGAGTTGATATTGTAATGACGTCCTGTGCCAAGATGCTCGGTAAGAGATCTTGGGTTGTCGTGCAGGTAAACCTGTATATTATCAATTCCGCTATTTGAAAGATTGGATATAGGAAAGTCTATTACTCTGTATCTTCCACAGAAAGAGAAAGCTGCAGCAGGGCGATAATCCTGCAGGCCTCTTATATTTATTCTTCTTGGTGTTGAAGCTATAATGCCGAATGCTTTAGCCATTTTACTCTGCTCCCTTCACATTTTTTGATACAAGCAGGATATTTTCGCTATCAGCAGATCCTACTTTTGCACCCTTACCGATCTTAACTCCGTCCGCAACAAGTGCTCTGGTGACTGTTGCGCCTTCTTCGACAACAACACCTGGCATAAGAACCGAATCAACAACTTTTGCCTTTTCAGCAACTACGGTATCAGTAAAGAGGACAGAATTTTTAATGGTACCTTCTGCACGGCTTCCCTGTGTAAGATAAGCTTTTTCAACAAGTGCATTTTTACCGATATAAGCAGGAGGGGCAGAAACATCTGCAGAATAAATTCTCCAGGTATGATCATCGAGATCGAGATCTTTCTTCTTATCATCAAGAAGATCCATATTTGCCTCCCAGAGAGAGTCGATGGTTCCGACATCTTTCCAGTAACCCTTGAACTGATAAGCTAAAAGATTTTTTCCGTCTGCAAGCATCTGAGGGATAATATTTTTTCCGAAATCATGCTCTGATTCAGGATTTTTCATGTCTGCAACAAGCATCTTACGAAGAAGCTTCCAGTTGAATATATAAATACCCATTGAGGCAAGAGTGCTCTTTGGATGCTCGGGTTTTTCCTCAAATTCAACGATTCTGCCGTCTTCATCGGTATTCATTATTCCAAAACGGCTTGCTTCTTTGAGCGAAACACTTAAAACTGCGATAGTTGCATCAGCGTTTCTTTTTTTATGTTCATCGAGCATTTTATCATAATTCATTTTATAGATATGATCTCCGGAAAGAACCAGGAGATACTCGGGATTATACTGATCTATAAAATCAATATTCTGTGAAATAGCATCAGCAGTTCCACGATATACATCAAGACCCTGTTCGGCTTTTTCCCTGGGGGTAAGAACGAAAACACCACTGTCTCTTGTATCCAGACCCCAACGTCCGCCGGCTGCTACATAACTGTTCAGAAGAACTGATTCATACTGGGTGAGAACACCTACAATATCAACACCACTATTTGCACAGTTGCTGAGCGGAAAATCGATTATACGATATTTGCCGCCGTATGAAACAGCAGGCTTCGCAACCTTATTGGTAAGCTCTTTCAGTCTGCTTCCGCGACCGCCGGCAAGTATCATTGCCAGCATACTTATCTGCTTCATAATAAACTTCCCTCCAATTGTTTTATGGATAAAATTAAATACACATCTATAATATCACTAATTATTGAATATTTCCACAAAACAAATAACTTTTAAGAATAAAAATTATGCAAGTTGATGGTGACTTTTTACGATCTTCGTAAGTCTTTTTATAGTAGATTAATTATAGAAAAAGAGCTATACTATTATTAAATACGAATTCGGAGGGTATGAATATGCAGCTATTAAAAGACAAGATATTATCTGACGGTCGCGCAATTAATTCTGATGTTTTGAAGGTTGATAGCTTTATTACTCATCAGGTGGATATAGAACTGATGGAAGAAATGGCAAAGGATTTTGCGGAACATTTCAAAAATGCTGAAATTACAAAGGTTGTTACTATTGAAAGTTCCGGAATTGCTCCTGCAATGATGACAGCAAAGTTTCTGAATGTTCCTTTGCTCATTTTTAAGAAACAGCCTTCAAAGATTCTTAACGGTAACCTTTTACAGACGGAAGTTACTTCATTTACTACAGCAAAAACCTATGAACTTACGGCATCACCAAAATTCTTAAAGAGTGAAGATCATATCCTTATTGTTGATGATTTCCTTGCCAATGGTGAAGCTATTACCGGAGCAATAAGACTTATCAGAATGGCTCATGCTACAGTTGCCGGAATTGGAATTCTTATCGAAAAATCTTTCCAGCCCGGAAGAAAGAAACTTGAAGATGCTGGTTTTGAAGTTTATTCTCTTGCCAGGGTTAAGAGCATGAAGACAGGACAGGTTGAATTTCTTGACTGATTTTAAATTATAGATTATCTTATCATAATAGGACGACAGGCTTAACTGCTATTGCCGGTCGTTCTTTTTTTGCGGATTTTTTTTCTGTTTATGGACGGTTTAGCTGACATTCACAAAAATATCACATTAAAATAGTACACTATCATGCAATGTCTGCATGACAAATAATTATAAGCAAAGAGAGGGAAAGATCTTGTTAGAAGTTATTAATCTGACCAAGCGCTATGGCAATAATACAGCTGTTGATCATCTTAGTTTTAAGATAGAAGCTGGCCGTATATATGGTTTTCTTGGTCCTAATGGTGCAGGTAAATCCACAACTATGAATATGATCACCGGTTATCTCGCTTCCAGTGAGGGAACGGTGCTGATTGATGGACACGATATATTAAAAGAGCCAATAGAAGCAAAAAAACATATTGGTTACCTTCCTGAGATACCGCCTCTTTATACAGATATGACTGTTGGAGAATATCTTGATTTTGCAGCAGATCTTAAAAAAATAGCTAAAGCACAGAAGTCTGCTATGATCAGTGAAGTAATGGAACGCACGAAAATAGCTGATATGAAAGGAAGGCTCATCCGCAATCTTTCAAAAGGTTACAGACAAAGAGTAGGTATTGCAGAAGCGATACTTGGAACTCCTGATATCATAATCCTTGACGAGCCTACGGTAGGTCTGGATCCAAAACAGATAATAGAAATACGTGAGCTTATCAAATCTCTTGGTGAAAAGCATACCGTAATTCTCAGCTCACATATTCTCCAGGAAATAAGTGCCGTCTGTGATCATATTATGGTAATTTCACACGGTCGTCTTGTTGCTTCGGATACTCCGGACAGACTTGCAAATTCCATGAGTGATTCACATACGATGCATCTTCTGGTCAGATCTTCAGAAGATGAACTTAAAAAAGTCCTAAGTGGAATCAAAGAGATTAAAAATATCAGATTTGAAGCCTCGGGCGAAAGAGGAACTGCTAAAGCTGTTGTTGAAAGCGATTCTTCAACGGATATTCGTGAAGCGGTATTCAGAAGACTTGCAGACAGTCATCTGCCGGTACTTGATATGCATTCCGATAATCTTTCTCTTGAAGATGTTTATCTTAAACTTACCGGAAATGATACAACTTCAGCATCTTATAATGAAGATTTGGATGAAAAAAACAATAAAGATAATTCTGCTAATGAAGACAGTTCAAAGGAGGTTAAGTAAAAATGCTCGCTATATTTAAGAAAGAATTGAGGCAGTATTTTTATTCTGTGACCGGCTGCCTTTTTATTGCCGTTAATCTTTTTGTTATCGGTATTTATTTCATGGCAAATAACCTTTTGAGCATGAATACATCGATAGCAAATGTAATGAACAATGTCCTTTTTGTTTTGCTTATTATGATTCCCATTCTTACGATGAGAATCCTTGCTGAGGAGCAGAGACAGAAAACAGACCAGCTGTTGCTGACATCGCCGGTATCAGTAGTAAAAATTGTAGTCGGCAAATATCTGGCTGTAGTTTCAATATTCCTCGTACCGGTTATTATTTCATGCCTTTTCCCTCTGATACTTACTCCATTTGGAAAGGTAAATTATTCAGAATCCTATCTTTCGATTGCAGGATACTTTCTCTTTGGTGCAGCATGTATAGCTGTCGGAGTATTTATTTCCTCGATCACAGAAAGCCAGGTTATTGCAGCAGTAATATCATTTATTGTACTTTTCCTTACTTTCCTCATGAGTGGAATTGTAAGTATCCTTACAACTTCCGGAGATAATCCGGCCAAGCTGCTTAATGCTTTTGATTTTATCAGTCGTCTGGATAATTTCATGTCTGGGATTTTTGACATAAAAGAGGCAGTTTATTTTATCACAGTTATTGTTCTGATGCTTTTCCTTACGTATCAGTCAATAATGAAGAGACGTTACAGTGTTTCAAGAAATACACTTTCGCTTTCAGTTTATTCAAATGCGGTTATTGTTATAGCGATAGCAATTTCTGTTGTAGTAAACCTTTTTGTAAATCAGATTCCTTCGGTTTATTCCGAGTTTGACCTTACAAGCAATGGTGTATTTACACTTACCCAGGATTCTAAGGATTTTATTGCAGCACTTGATCAGGATATAACAATTTATGTCCTCGGAACAAAAGAGCAGCTTGAAAATTATGATTATAAAGAAGTAACAAACACTCTTACTCAGTATAGCGAACTTTCAGATCATGTGAAGGTTGTCTATAAAGATCCTACACTTGATCCGACTTTTGCTCAGCAGTTTACAAGTGAGAATGTCACGATCGGTTCACTTATTGTAGTTTGCGGCGAACATTCAAAGGTTGTCTCAACATCTGATATTTACGAGACAGAAGTTGATTATTCGACCTATCAGCAGACTAGAACTGCTTACGATGGTGAAGGTCAGATAACATCAGCTATTTCATATGTAACAAGTGACGATCTTCCAAAGCTTTATGTGATCACAGGCCATAATGAAGCTTCGATTTCTGATTTCACAAGACTTAAGAGTGCTATTGAAAAGCAGAATATTGAGATTGAGGAGCTTCAGCTTATTGCAGCAGATTCAATCCCTGAAGATGCTTCGGCCGTAATGATCCTTTCACCGGAAACTGATTATTCAAGGGATGATGCTGCTAAGATCAGTGATTATCTCAGCAATGGCGGAAATCTTATTATTTCTCTTAATTATACTGCAGAAGCAACACCTAATATCGATTCCGTGCTTGCAGCTTATGGTGTAAATCACATAAATGGAATAGTATTTGAGACAGATCAGAGCAAGATGGTTCAGAATCCGATTTATCTGCTTCCTAACGTTGAAAGCACAACAATAACTAATTCACTGCTTTCAGCTAATCTGCCGGCACTTGTACCTCAGGCATCTGCATTTACAGTAAGCAATGACGCTGTACCTGACACGACCGAGATGGAAGAAGCGCTTGTAACTTCTGACAGTTCTTATGTTAAGACGGACGTTAATAATGCTGAGAGCTCTGCAAAAGAAGCAGGTGATGTAGACGGTCCATTTGATATTGCAGTTTATATCAAAGACACAGTTTCAGATAATGAAGCTAAAATAGCTGCTTTCTCTACAGATTATATATTTGAAGATGAAATCGATATGAATGTAGGCGGAGCAAATGTTTCTATAGCAACAAATGCATTGAATGATATGATCGATCAGACACTTAATGCAACAATTCCTTCAAAGAGCTATGATACGTCTTACCTTACGGTAAACAGCGGAACAGCAATGCTTATTTCATTCCTGCTTATTATCTTCCTTCCAATAGCAACGCTTGCTGCAGGAATTGTAGTATGGTATAGAAGGAGGAAACGCTGATGGAAAAGAAGCAGATCAGAAACCTTGTGATACTTGCATGCGTACTTTTAATATGTATTGTCGGATATTTCTGCATGAAAAACTTTAACGAAGAACAGGAGGCAGCTTCTGAAGCTGCCTCTGAAGCAGAAGAAGAGGGAACATCTATCAGTTCAATAAGTGCCGATGAGATCGTATCCATGAGTTGGAAATATGACGGTACAGATGTGACTATAGAGAAGGGTGATGATGACGTCTGGTTTTACGGTTCAACAAGCCTTAACGAAGCAAAGCCTTCAACAATGAAGCATGACCTTGCAGATCTTTCTGCAAAGAACACCATAACCGGTGATGATGTTAATCTTGAAAGCTTTGGCTTAAATGATCCTTCAAATGTAATATCGGCAAAAACTTCTTCAGGTGATTCTATTATTGTGACGATCGGTATTCAGAACGAAGTAACAAGTGAATATTATTGCTATATCAATGATGACAGCTCAACGGTATACACGATATCCTCAACTCTTTATAATGACTTTAACACAGATCCTGAGGATATGGCCGCAGACAGCGGTGAATAAAAACTTGCAAAGACTTATTCATTGGTGGTAAAATATTTTAGGTTATTGACTTTCAAAAGAAAATCAATAACCTAAAATTTTGCGGTTTTTGTGGGAATGACCGCGATTTATGTGTAAAAGGAGGAGTTAATTATGGATGATTTTGAATTAATAGGTGCAATGATGGCAATTGGTTTCTTCGCATTTATAGCAATTTTTTTAACATTGATCGGTTATGTTATCTCATCTTTACTCTTAATGAAAGTGTTCAAGATGGCAGGATATAATAAACCGGTTCATGCATGGATACCTTTTTATAATGCTTATATTTTGGCAAGCATACTTTCTGAAGGACTTGACAGTGTTCATGTTCTTTTCGTAGATATCCCCAGAGATCTTTATAAATGGTGTTTTCTTATTATTTATGCTGCTTCATTGATCATCAGCAACATACCATTTATTGGTCCGTTCATCTCTCTGGCTTTGTCTGTTATCTTTTATGGTGATCAGAACGCACGTGTTTTTGCCTTTATGTCTGGTAAAAGTGTAGAGGATGAGACTGCTATTGGACTGATATCTGCATTTGTTTACATTGTTTATATTGTAATGGTTGTTTCTCATAGTACTGATGGAACTGAACGTATAAGATTCAGGGATAATGATGTGATTTCATACAGAGATGTTGACAACAATGGTTACAATAATTCAAATAGTGCTCAACTTTAATTATTGTAAAAAATTATTAAAGACCTGTATAAAACAGGTCTTTAGTGAAATTTAAATAAAGAAATGAGGTTTCAAAGAATTTAAATGGCAAAGGTAAGGACAAGATTTGCACCTTCACCGACAGGAAGGATGCACGTTGGTAATTTAAGAACTGCATTATATGCATATTTGATTTCAAAGCATGCAGATGGAGACTTTATTCTTCGTATCGAGGATACAGATCAGAATCGTGAGATGGAGGGTGCTGTTGATATTATAAACAGAACTCTTGAAAAGACAGGTCTTAAGCATGATGAAGGTCCGGATATTGATGGAGGTGTAGGTCCTTATGTTCAGTCAGAACGTGTAAAGAGCGGTCTTTACATGAAATATGCAAAAGAACTTGTTGAAAAAGGCGAAGCTTATTACTGCTTTTGTACCCAGGAACGTCTCGATACATTAAGACATAAGGTTGAGGGAACAGACAAGGAAATTTCTGTATACGACAAGCACTGTCTCCACCTTTCAAAGGAAGAGGTAGAAGCAAATCTTGCTGCCGGAAAGCCTTTTGTTATCAGACAGAATAATCCTACAGAGGGAACAACAACATTTCACGATGATATTTATGGTGATATCACTGTAAATAATGATGAGCTTGATGATATGATCCTTATCAAGTCAGATGGATTCCCTACATATAATTTTGCCAATGTTGTTGATGACCACCTTATGGGAATCACACATGTAGTACGTGGTAATGAGTATCTTTCTTCTTCTCCTAAATACAATCGTCTTTATGAGGCTTTTGGTTGGGAGATTCCGGAATATATCCATTGTCCGCTTATCACTGATGAAGACCATAAAAAACTCTCCAAGAGAAGCGGACACTCATCTTTTGAAGATCTCCTCGAGCAGGGATTCCTTTCAGAGGCAATTGTTAATTTTGTTGCTTTGCTTGGATGGTCTCCTGAAGATAATGAAGAGATCATGTCTCTTGAAGAGCTTGTAAAGAAGTTTGATTATCACCACATTAACAAGAGCCCTGCTGTATTTGATTATGGTAAGCTCAAGTGGATGAATGGTGAGTATATCAAAAAGATGGACTTTGATAAATTCTATGAAATGGCTGAGCCTTATATTAAAGGGGTAATACACAGAGACCTTGATCTTAAGAAGATCGCTAAAATGGTACAGTCCAGAATAGAAATTTTCCCTGACATTGCAGGGCATATTGATTTCTTTGAGAATGTTCCGGATTATGATATTTCAATGTATACTCATAAGAAAATGAAGACTACTCCGGAGATTTCACTTGAGATCTTAAAGGAGCTTCTTCCTGTTCTTGAATCAACTGAAGATTACAGCAATGATGCTCTTTATGAGCTTATTAAGGATTTCGTAGCAAAGAAAGGCTGCAAGAATGGACAGGCTCTCTGGCCGGTACGTACAGCTCTTTCAGGTAAGCAGATGACTCCCGGCGGAGCAACAGAGCTTATGGAGGTTCTTGGAAAAGAAGAGTCCCTTGTTCGTATCAAAGCAGCAATTGAAAAATTAGAGAAAGAAATATAATTTAATGATTTTAACTTGCAATAACAATTATTCCTTTAATGAGGAACAGGAGCTTGCAAGAACTCATCTGAGGGGACCCGCTTTAATTCTGGCGGGTCCCGGCTCAGGTAAAACAAGAGTTATAACAGGCAGGCTTTCATATCTTATCGGCGAATCAGCCGTATCTCCCTCATCTATCTTAACAATAACATTTACAAAAGCAGCCGCTGAAGAAATGAAAAGCAGAGCTTTTTCTTTGATTGGAAACCCGGCTTCAGCAGTTAATTTCGGTACATTCCACAGCATTTTCCTATTAATTCTTCGTAATAGATATCGTTTTGGTCCGGAAAATATCATAAAATCCCGAATGCAATATGAAATTTCAAAAGAAATTATAGAATCAGAGAAAATAGAAATACGTGATTCAGACAGATTTTATTCAGATTTAATAAGTGAAATAAGCAGATATAAAACATTTCGTAAACCCGATGAGGAATTCAGATCGTCAGTTCTTGACAATGAAAGTTTCCATATATTTTATGAGCATTACAAAAAACGTCTAAATTCACTGAGGCTTATAGATTTCGATGATATGATATTAAGATGCAATGAGCTATTTCATGAAAGAGATGATATAAGAAAAAAATGGTCGGAAAAGTATGAATACATAATGATCGATGAGTTTCAGGATATTGACACTGTTCAATATGATACAATAAAAATGCTTTCCGGAGAAAAGAGAAATCTTTTTGTGGTAGGAGATGATGATCAGTCAATATATGGTTTCAGAGGTGCAGATCCTTCAATAATGAAGAGATTTCTGGAAGATTATCCGGATACGAAATATATAAAGCTGTCAAAGAATTACAGATCTGCTCCGGATATAGTGAAAACGGCTGCAATCATAATTTCTGATAATAAAAACAGGTTGGAAAAGAATATTGTTTCGGCAAATGATACTACGCAGTCAGAATCAGTGGATATAAAAAGCTTTAAGGATCATGAAGAAGAAATCAACTGCTTAAAAGATGAATTGATTAAATCAGGTCAAAAAAATAAATCAAAAGCTATAATCCTTAGAACTAATTCTTTAAGTTCATATTTTGCTTCAGAACTTATGATGCGGGATATAAAAGTAATCTGTAAAGATAAACCTAATGACATATATAATCATTTCATAGTTAAAGATATTTTTGCATATCTGGCGATTGCCGGCGGCAGTAAAAGCCGTTCGGATTTTTATAGGATCATGAATAAACCTTATAGATATATAAGCAGAAACAGCGTTCCCGGTAAAGAATTTGATTTTGATTACATGAAAAAGTTTCACAGAGAGGATATCCGGACATTTTCTGCCTTAATAAAGCTTGAAAACGATCTTAAACTTATAAGTAAAATGAGACCGTATACTGCAATAAATTATCTGTTTAAGGGAGTTGGTTATCTTTCATATCTAAAAAATTATGCTTTCGATAAAAAGCTGGAGTATGAACAATTGAAAGAAAAAGCTTTATTTATAAAGGAAAAATCCAGAAATTTCAGAACTTATTCGGAATGGCTAGAAAATGTTGAGGATTACAGGAGTGGAATAAATGAAAATAAAGCAGATATTAAGTCAACAGATAATAATGATGGAATTATAATTATGACAATGCATGCTTCTAAAGGGCTTGAATTTGATGAAGTTTTTCTTCCGGATGTCAACGAAAAAATTATTCCGTACAAAAAAGCCGTTCTGCCTGCAGATCTAGAGGAGGAGAGACGCTTATTTTATGTAGCTGCAACAAGAGCAAAAGAAAAATTGCATATCTGGAATATTAAAGATAATTTTGGCAAGGAAATGACATCATCAAGGTTTATTGAAAAAGTATGCACGGATAAATCAGAGAAGTAGGATACAGATAGCTTCCAGGTAAAAAAATACAAGGCAAAATACTTATATAGTTTAATATTTTATTATTACTCTTGGCGTGTTATCTGATACAATTGAAACATTAGACTAGAAATTACAAATTCAAATAATTATGGAGGTTATAAAGAATGAAAGAAAAAGTTGATATCACTGATTATGCAAATCTGATCACAAAGGCATTGCCTAAGGGGATTTTATTGAATACAGATGCTGACAAGTTTAATTCAATGGTCATAGGCTGGGGACATCTTGGTACATTATGGAATAAGCCTACTTTTCATGTTTATGTCCGTCAGGGAAGATTCACCAAAAAGCAACTTGATAAATCAGGAGAATTTACTATCAGTATTCCTTTAGAAAATCCGGATCCGGAGATAACAAAAATATGCGGCTGGCAGTCTGGATTTAATATTGATAAAGTTAAAGAAGCCGGACTTGTACTTGAAGATCCGGAAGTGATCAAAACACGTTCTGTAAAAAAATATCCTTTGACTATTGAATGCAAAGTTTTATATTCTCAGGATCAGGATCTTTCTAAGATTCCTGAAGATATCAGAGAAAAAGCATATCCTCAGGACGTTGACGGAACTTATCCTATGGCAAACAGGGATAATCACACCATGTATGTCGGCGAAATAGTTGCTGCATATATTATAAAATAATTTAATGTTATAAATGGAATTATGCTATAATTAAAATAATTATAAATACAAGGGGAATCAAATTATGAAAAATTATCTCAAAGCAATTCTATTCATGTCACTTTTTTTATCTACTGTAATTTGTTTTAAGAGTACAGGTTATGCAATGGTAAGCGATATTAGTGCTTATGCTGCCGGAACTGTATTACCTGCAACTGAAATTGATAATGGCAATCTGCCGCTTTATTTCACTTCAAACACGATAAATGTCGGAGATAGTGTTTATAACAGAATTTATGGAAAGACTTATGTTGAAAACCCTCATGTAGCACTTTCTGATCTCAGATATTTAAAAATGCTTCATTATAATTTTGATGGAAATGTTCAAGTTGGGGAGATGATAGTAAATAAGGAGATCGCCGATAGTACACTTTCTGTATTTAAGTCTTTATTTAGTTCAAAATATCAGATCAGACAGATGCATCTTGCAGATGATTTCTGGTATATAGACAGTCTGACAACAGATGATGTGTGCATGCTGGTTGATAACACTTCATGCTTTAATTACAGGGTAGTTCAGGGAACAAGCAAAGTTTCCAACCATGCCAAGGGTCTTGCTATAGATATAAATCCTCATGAAAATCCCTATGCGAAGGCTGTTGGTGATGGTACATATTCAATCATTAAGCCACAGCTTTATGCAGAAGGTTATATGACTGACAGAGAATCAAAGGCTCACGCAATCACTACAAATGATCTCGCTTATCAGTTGTTTACAACTAATGGTTTTACCTGGGGTGGAAGTTGGACATCAGTTAAGGATTATCAGCATTTTGAAAGGTAATTAAAATATGGGGAGAGATGGGAGCAGATCAAAAAAGAAAAAAGTTGTCAAAGTGCCTGTTGTTATGCAGATGGAAGCGACAGAATGCGGAGCAGCATGCCTTGACATGGTATTTGCATATTACGGTAAATGGATTCCATTAGAGGAAATGCGTGTAAAATGCGGAGTTTCCAGAAATGGATCCAATGCTAAAAATTTACTTCTTGCTGCCAGAAAAGAAAACTTTACAGCAAAAGGTTATCGATTTGAACCGGATGAATTACAAGAATATGGAACATTTCCATGTATTGTATTCTGGGAATTTAACCATTTTGTTGTTGTTTGTGGTTTTAAGGGTAATTATGTCTATATTAACGACCCGGCCAGAGGAAATATAAAGATAAGTAGGGAAAGCTTTGATGAAGGCTTTACCGGCGTAACTTTAATGTTTGAGCCAACAGAAGATTTCGTACCTTCGGGCTCCAAAAAAAGTGTTCTTAAATTTGCTTTAAGTCGTCTTTCAGGAACTAAAGAAGCTATCGCTATAACAGCTATTTGTTCCATCTGTGCTTCAATATTTACAATAATCTTCCAGGCCTATGCAAGATTTTTTACAGATAATCTTCTTACTGGGTTGAATACAGGGTATTTATTACCGTTTATCATTTCAATAAGCGTTTTTTCAATTTTAAATATTATTTTAGAATGGATAAATGCTATCTGCAGTTATCGTATTGAAGGTAAATTTGCAACTATAGGCGCATCTGCATATATTTGGAAAGTGCTTCATCTTCCAATGGATTTCTTTAATCAGCGTCTTGCAGGAGATATTCAGCAAAGAAAAAATACAAATGAATCTATTGCCGGCACGCTCATTAATACATTGTCACCTTTAGTACTTGATTCTATAATGATGCTGATCTATTTAGTAGTTATGATACGCTATAACATTATCCTGACTTTGATCGGCATAATTTCAGTTTGCATAAATATTTTTGTCGCTGCATATATTTCCCAAAAAAGAGTTAATATAACCAGAGTATTGATGAGGGACAACGGCAAACTTTATTCAGCAACTGTAAGCGGTGTTGAAATGATCGAATCAATTAAAGCCAGTGGCTCCGAAAATGGTTATTTTGAGCGTTGGTCCGGTTATCAGGCATCTGTTAATAATCAGAATGTAAAGGTTCTTAATATTTCACAAACTATAGGTATTCTGCCGTCGCTGATTTCGACTTTATCCAGTTCCGCTATACTATTTATTGGCGTTTATATGACTATGCACGGTGAATTTACGGTTGGTATGATTCTTGCTTTTCAAGGCTTTTTGTCATCGTTTACGGCTCCTGTAAGCAATCTTTTGTCAGCAGGACAGCTTATCCAGGAAATGAGAACTTCCATGGAAAGAATAGAAGATGTTGTTGAATATAAGAATGATCCGGTTTTTGAAAATGAGCGATCAATTGATGAGAACAACAACTATGAAAAATTATCCGGTAATATAGAAATCAAAAATTTAACATTTGGCTATTCGATTTTGGAAGAACCCTTAATAAGTGATTTTAATCTTACCTTAAAGCAGGGACAAAGTATTGCATTTGTTGGTGCTACAGGTTGTGGCAAATCCACTCTCAGCAAGCTCATATCAGGATTATATAAGCCCTGGGGTGGAGAAATTCTTTTTGATGGTAAAAATATCAACGAAATAGACCGTAATGTGTTTACCGGCTCTGTTGCTGTAGTAGATCAGAATATAATTTTATTTGAAGATACTATCGCTAATAATATAAGAATGTGGGACAGTTCAATAGAAGACTTTGAAGTGATACTTGCCGCGAGAGATGCACAGATCCATGAAACAATCGTAAGCAGACGAGACGGATATGACAGTATGCTTAAAGAAGATGGAAGTAATTTATCCGGCGGTGAACGACAGAGACTGGAAATAGCGAGAGTTCTGGCTCAGGATCCTACTATTATGATAATGGATGAGGCAACAAGTGCCCTGGATGCTGATACAGAGAAATCTGTTGTAAATGCTGTAAGAGACCGCGGCATTACAACTATAGTTATCGCACACAGGCTTTCTACTGTTAGAAATTGTGACGAGATCATAGTTTTAGACAAGGGAAAGGTTATAGAGAGAGGAACACACGACGAATTAATGTCTGCAGGCGGAAAATACTGTGAATTGGTTTCAAGTGAGTGAGTAGGGGTAATGTATGGGTTGGTTTGATGAACAGATAAAACAGCGCATAAAGTCTGATGATGAAATATTTGAAGATTCATTTTACAGACTTACCAGCGCTGTTACGGGAAAAAGACTTTCTGATCTAATGAATGATGACAGGCAGGCAACAAGGGAGGCTATTTTTGATGTCCTGCGTTTTTATCATGTAAGACATAAAGATATTCCGAATGTAGATAATGCAGAAGATGAACTGGAATTCTTTCTCAGACCTGCCGGCATAATGAGCAGAAATGTCGAACTTAGCGGCAAATGGTATAAAGATGCCAGCGGAGCAATGCTTTCATCAAGAACAGATGATAATAGTGTTATTGCTCTTATTCCGGGAAAATTTTCAGGCTATGTTTTTTTTGATTATAAGGCAGGTAAAAATGTTAGTATAAACAGCAAAAATGCAGAACTGATCTCTAAAGATGCTCTTGTATTCTATAAACCGCTGCCAATGAAAAAACTCAGCGCTAAAGACCTGCTTATTTTCTCTATGGAGCATATTTATGGTTCTGACATAGGATTATGTATTTTAACACTGTTAATAACTGCTGTTTTAGGTATGATAATAACATCTTTAAACAATCTGTTATTTGGTAAGGTTTTAATTAGCGGTAGTTATAAGTTACTTGGAGCTATGGCATGTTTTATGCTGTCAGTCAGTCTAAGCAATATACTTTTTGGTGCTATTAATTCACTTGTTATACAAAGAATTGCAACCCGGCTCGAGCTTGTAGTCAAATCAGCAACTATGATGCGGATATTGTCTTTGCCGGTAACTTTTTTTAAGCAATACAGTTCCGGCGAACTTGTAGGAAGAGCAGAGTATATTACAGATATTGTCGATAGTCTTATAAATACCGGAATATCATCTATTCTTGCACCTATTGTATCAATTTTTTATTTGATTCAGATGAGTTTTTATGCTCCTTCACTTATGATCCCTTCTTTCGTGATAATTATTTTGATAACCGGAGTTTCTGTCATAGCAACTTTGATGGAAATACCCATAGCAAGGCGCTATATGGAATCAGAAACGAAAGAACAGGGTATCAGTTATTCGATTATCAATGGAGTTCAAAAAATACGTCTTGCCGGGGCAGAAAAACGCGCCTTTGCACAGTGGGCAAAAAAATATTCAGATGCTGCAGAGAAATATCATCCTCCATTATTTGTCAGGGTATACCCCGTGATCAGCAATGCTATAGTGTTGATCGGCTCAATAGTTATATATTTTACAGCAGTAAGAAATGATGTAAATGTTGCTGAATTTATGGCATTCAGTACCGGACATGCAATGATAAATGCTGCATTTGGATCTCTTGTAAATGCAGTTGCTGTTTTAGCACAGTTGAAACCTGTAATTGAACTTGCAAAACCGATTTTAGAAGCGGAGCCTGAAATAAGCGAAGAAAAGGCAATTGTAACCAAGGTTTCAGGCAGAATAGAATTAAATAATGTAAGTTTTAGATATGATGAAAGTCAGCCGATGCTGATAGATAATCTTTCACTTAAGATCAAAGCAGGAGATTATATTGCGATAGTTGGTAAAACAGGTTCCGGAAAATCGACGCTGATGCGCCTGCTGCTTGGTTTTGAAAAGAGTGAAAAAGGTGCTATATACTATGACAATAAAGATATTCGAAATCTGGATCTGAAATCTCTTCGACGTAAAATTGGAGTTGTACTTCAAAATGGAAATATTTTTACCGGAGATATTTTTGCCAATATTGCTGTAAATAACAATAAGCTTACTTTGGATGAAGCCTGGGAAGCTGCAGAAATTTCAGGTATTGCTGACGAAATCAGAGAAATGCCTATGGGAATGGCAACAATAATCAGTGATGGAAGCGGTGTTATCTCCGGAGGACAGAAACAGAGAATAATGATCGCCAGAGCTATAGCTTCTAAGCCTAAGATTCTAATGATGGATGAAGCCACAAGTGCCCTTGATAATATTACGCAGAAAAAAATCTCAGATGCATTAGACAGGCTTGACTGTACAAGGATAATCATAGCTCACAGGCTTTCTACAATAAAACAATGTAATAGGATCATAGTATTATCAGAGGGAAAAATCGTTGAAGATGGAGATTACGAAAGTCTTATCGCAAGAGGAGGACTCTTTAGTAATCTTGTTAAAGAACAAATGGCATAGCAGGGTTACTGTTCACAGGCAAATATATTCTAAAAAATTTTGATTATCATTGACATGTCAGACAGATAAAAGTTAAAATACATATGGAATATTTTATTATTTAAACATATATAATTTATTTTTATAATAAATATTTCAAATATCATCAGAGGAGAGTATTAAATGATTTCGCGTATTTTAAGAAAATCTGTCATTTGCTCTGTAATTTCATGTATTTTAGCAGTAGGACTTACGACGAATGCGTTTGCAACTACTATAGTTCTGGATCCCGGACATGGAAATGCTACCAAAACAAATAAGGGTGCATACTATGAACCCTATAAAGAGGAAGAACTTACATTACAGCTTTCACAACAGATAAAAGAAGAACTTTCACAGGTTGATGGTCTTAAGGTTGAACTTACTAGAACTACAAATGACACAGACCTGACACTTCAGGAACGCGCTGATTATGCAAAGTCAGTTGGAGCTGATTATCTTATAAGTATTCATTTTAATGCCTGCGGTAATCATGACAAATATGGTACGGAGATCTGGACATCTGCATATGGAAAGAATTACACAACAGGGCTTTCACTTGGAAGTTATATTCTTCAGCAGACAACAGGTTTAGGTCTTAGTTGTAAAAGCATACGTACCAGACTCGGTTCTAACGGAGATTATTATGGAATCATAAGAAACGGCGTTGCTAATGGTATTCCAACAATTATTCTTGAGCAGTGCTATCTTGATAGTCCTATAGATCGTGCATTCCTTGAAAATGGAACTTCTGATATTGCACATGCTGATGCTGTTGGAATTTATAATTTCCTTTGTGCACAGTGATCATAAAAGTCTATATCTTATTTTTTATTTATTACCCGAATGCATTTGCCTGTGTTCGGGTAAAATTGTAGTTCTGGAGGAAAAATGATTAAATTAGAATTCAATCTTTGCGAAGAGGGCTCAACTGAACATGCTAAAATAGAGTTTTTTCTGCAGGATTATTCCCCTAAAATGCCAAAATCCGAAAAAAGAGGAATGGTCATAATCTGTCCTGGAGGCGGCTATGATCATCTTTCGGTAAGAGAATCAGAACCACTTGCATTTAAGTTTATGGCTGCAGGTTACAGTACTGCAATTCTGAGTTATTCTGTTGCACCTGCTAAATATCCAACAGCTTTGTATGAGCTTGCCAGGATCATACTTATGGTCAGAAGAAATGCTGAAGAATGGCATGTAGATCCCGATAATATCATTTTGCAGGGCTCATCAGCAGGCGGACATCTGACAGCTTTAATGGGATGCATGTGGAAAGAACAGTTCTTAAAGGACTATCTGTCTGTAGATGATTCCGAACTTTTACGTCCAAACCGGCTTATTCTTTCATATCCGGTAACGACGTCAGGCAAACGTGGGCATGCTGCATCATTTCAGAATCTTCTTGGAAATAAGTTTGATGAGCTTAAGGATAAAGTATCTATAGAAAAGAATATAAATGCTGATTTCCCAAAAACATTTCTATGGCATACCTACAGTGATGAATCGGTTCCTGTTGAAGGATCTTTGCTTTTTGCCATAACTTTAAGGAAATATAAGATTAAATTTGAAATGCATATTTTTCCTGAAGGAGGACACGGTCTTGCTACAGCAGATAGTATGACTGCAGATGCCGCCCCCGAGAATGTGCGACGTTCATGTTCGCAATGGATAGATCTTGCATTAAAATGGCTTGAATTATCTTAAGCAAAAAAAATAAATGTTACTGTTCACACCTTACAGGTGCTCACAGTAACTGGATTTGCCCATTTTAAGATTGCCTGCGGCAATAGGGCAAATCCATATTTCCTGTTTTATGCTGTCTTACGCTCAGCGCAGCAGGTGCGCAGAGCTGTGTGAACAGTAACAAATAAATACAAAATCTATGCATAAATATACATTTTTTCTTGACGTATTTTGATTGATGAGTTTTAATATAGTAAGTGAATTAATTAATTACTGAGGAGGAAATTTATATGAAAAAGAAAATTATATCTGTTTTAATTGCATCTGCAATGGCTTTATCACTTTCAGCCTGTGGTTCAGCTACTGCTTCAACAGCATCAACTGCAGCAGCTCCCTCTGCAAGCGCAGAAACTGAGGCTGCATCATCAGAAGCAGCAGAGGCTCCGGCAGACGGTGGTAAACTTGTTATGGCTACAAATGCTGAGTTCCCGCCTTATGAATATCATGACAGTGATCAGATCGTTGGAATTGATGCTGAGATAGCTGCAGCAATAGCTAAGGAACTTGGATGTGAGCTTGAGATCGAGGATATCGCTTTTGATTCCATCATTCCTGAAGTAACCAGCGGTAAGGCTGATTTTGGTATGGCAGGAATGACAGTTACCGAAGAAAGAAAGCAGAGTGTTAATTTCTCTGATACATACGCAACAGCAAGACAGTCTGTAATTGTAAAGGAAGATTCAGATATTACTGATATTGATGGTCTTACAGGCAAGCTTATCGGTGTTCAGACAGGTACAACAGGCGATCTTTACGCTACAGATGATTACGGCGATGAGAACATCGAGCGTTACAGCAAGGGTATGGAGGCTGTACAGGCACTTGCACAGGGTAAGATCGATGCAGTTATCATTGATAATGAGCCTGCAAAGGTTTATGTAGCTGAAAACGAAGGCCTTAAGATACTTGATACAGCTTATGCTGAGGAAGAGTATGCTATTTGTGTAGCACTTGACAATACTGAGCTTGTAGATAAGATAAACACAGCTCTTGCAAAGCTTAAAGAAGACGGAACCATTGACGGAATCGTTGCAAAATATATTAAGAGTGAATAAAAAACAGGAAGTTTGAAATGTTAGAAAACCTTAAAAGTCAGTTTATATTAAATTTCGTAGAAGATAATCGCTGGTCATATCTCTTAAATGGTCTTGGAGTGACGCTTAAAATCACATTTTTTGCGGCTCTCCTGGGCCTTTTAATTGGCTTTATCATTGCAATGATCAGGGGTGCATACCAGGGAACCGGTAAATATAAAATCCCAAATGCCATCTGTAATCTTTATCTTACAGTAATAAGGGGAACTCCGGTAGTTGTTCAGCTTATGATAATCTATTTTGTTATTTTCGGAAGTGTCAGGATCGACAAATCACTTGTTGCTATCCTTGCATTTGGAATCAACTCCGGTGCATATCAGGCTGAAATATTCAGATCCGGTATACAGGCAATACCTAAGGGACAGTATGAGGCAGGACGTTCACTTGGCTTTTCCTATAAAGAGACCATGCTTACGGTTATTATGCCTCAGGCGATCAGAAATGTTATTCCTACACTTTTGAATGAATTTATTGCTTTGCTTAAGGAAACTTCGGTTGCAGGTTATATTGCACTTGAAGATCTCACCAAGGGCGGAGATATCATAAGAAGCCGTACATATTCTGCATTTATGCCTCTTATAGCAGTTGCAGTTATTTATCTTTTGATGGTGCTCCTTATGGAACAGCTTGTTAAATTTATTGAACGGAGGCTTAATAAAAATGGCAGAAAGTAATGACAGAAAGCCTCTGATCGAGGTTAAAGGTCTCGAGAAGTGCTTTGATAAAAAAAATATCCTTGATGGTATTGATGCGAAGTTTTATACAGGCGATGTTGTCTGTGTTATCGGTCCTTCCGGATCCGGCAAATCAACCTTCCTTCGCTGTCTCAACCGTTTGGAAGAACCAACGGGCGGACAAATTATTTTCGAAGGAACGGATATCTGTGATCCTAAGACAGATATAGATAAACACAGACAGAAAATGGGAATGGTTTTCCAGCAATTTAATCTTTTCCCTCACATGAGTATAATGAATAATCTTACCTGTGCACCTATAAAACTTCAGGGTAAAACTAAAGAAGAAGCGCAGGCAAAAGCAATTGAGTTGTTAAATAAAGTAGGACTTGGCGATAGAGCGAATGATTATCCTTCAAGTCTTTCAGGCGGACAGCAGCAGCGTATAGCAATTGTTCGTGCTTTATGTATGGAGCCTGATGTAATGTTATTTGATGAACCGACTTCAGCTCTTGATCCTGAAATGGTTGGAGAAGTATTAAATGTTATGAAGGATCTGGCTTCTCAAAAAATGACGATGATCGTTGTAACTCATGAGATGGGATTTGCAAGAGAAGTTGCAAACAGAGTTATGTTTCTTGATGGTGGTAAATTTATTGAGGAGAATTCTCCGGAAGAATTCTTTACACATCCTGTAAATGAAAGAACCAAGCTCTTCCTGAGTAAAGTTTTATAAATAATTAAAATTCCAAAGATACGTTTACATAAAAACATTATGTAAACGTATCTTTTTTTAACGATAAAAATATGTTAAAGTTAAAGATAAAATAACATCTTAAGCGGAGATTTAAGGATAAATGATAAGAATAGCTGTAGTAGAAGATGATGAAAATTACCGTAATGAATTGGGCTCATTTCTTCAAAAGCTTGAAAGTGAAAATAATTATAAATTTAAGATCAGTTATTTTACTGATGGTGATGAGATCGCAGGCGGTTATAAGGCTGTATATGATATTATTCTTATGGATATTGAAATGCAGTTTATGGACGGTATGAGCACTGCTGAATATATAAGAAAGTTTGATAGCAACGTGATCATCATATTTATAACGAATACTCCCCAGTATGCTATGAAAGGATATCAGGTTGATGCTTTGGATTATTGTCTGAAACCTCTTTCGTATTTTGCGTTCTCACAACGGATGATAAAAGCTATAGCAAAGCTTGATAATAAAAAAGAAAAAACAATAGCTATTAGTTTAAGGAATGGAATACGCAAGATAGAGCTCTCAAAGCTTCTATACATAGAAGTCTTAAATCATGATCTGATTTATCATACAATTGATGAGAAAATTGAATCCAGAGGCACTATGCGTGAGATGGAGGAAGCATTGGCAAAAGAGCATTTTTTCAGATGTTCAAAATGTTATCTTGTCAATCTGGAGCACGTGAATAAAGTTGATGATCTTTCTGTTACAGTAGGTTCAGATATTTTACAGATAAGCCGTCTCAAGAAAAAGCAATTTATGGATGAATTAAATAAATTTATGAATGAATAAGGGGATTATTTTCAGCAATGAAAGAAATTATGACTATTAATACACCCGGAATATATTATTCAATGGCATATTTCTGTGGAACTATTGGATTTCTCTGGCATAACAGTAAAGAAAAAGTTTCTTTCTGGTTTTTGAAAATGGCTCTGTTTGCTCTTGCATTATCTGCTTTTATGGTTCTCACAGACGACAAACCAGCAATATTTTTTGTTCCTTTAATGCTTTGCTGTATTTTTTTTATAACCGTTTTTATAAAATATATGTCTCAGGTTAAATGGATCGAAGCCTTATATCATACCGTCAGGGCATTTCTTTCAGGTGAATTTATGGCTTCTCTTGCCTGGCAGATCAATTTTTATCTTATAAAGAATGAAAAAATACCGATTGGATTTCTTCCGGAACTACCGGCTGCCCTTTTAATATATCTTCTGGTTACTATTTTCCTCTTAAAAATTGAAGGGCGTAGTAAAAAAGATAATTTAAGATTATATATTACAGAAAAAAATATAATTCCTGTCATAATAATTTCAATAATGGCATTTTTTGTCAGTAACCTGGGATATATATATGGTGACACACCATTCAGCAGTGGATTCAGCGATGTGATGTTTATTATCAGAACTATGGTAGATCTGGCAGGTTTATCAATGCTTTATGCATACCATATGCAGCTTGTGGAAATCCAGATGGCATCCGACCTGCAGAAAACAGAAAATATGATGAGAATGCAGTATGAAAGCTATAAAAATTCAGAGGAAGCCGTGGCACTGATAAACCAGAAATATCACGATATTAAACATCAGATAGCAATTCTCCGTTCAGAAAGAGATAGTGCCGATTTTGCAGATTCTCTTGATAAAATAGAAAATGAGATAAAAAGTTATGAGGCACAGAATAAAACCGGAAATGAGATTCTGGATACAATACTCACAGGCAAAGTTCTCAGATGCCAGCAAAACAATATAGAATTTACAATCGTTGCTGATGGCGCGTTATTATCGTTTATGGATAAATTTGATATGGCATCTTTGTTTGGAAACGCACTTGACAACGCCATAGAAGCATCCATGACTGTTGAAAATGAAAAAAAACGTCTTATACACCTGTCAATAGCCAGGCAGAAGGCTTTTATCAAAATTCAGATCGAGAACAGATTTGATGGGAATATAAGATTTGAAAACGGAATACCTTTAAGCAGGAAGGAGGATTCCAGATATCACGGTTTTGGAACAAAAAGCATAAAAACTATTGTAGAAAAATACGGAGGGTCAGTAAATTTCACAGAAAAAGATAACTGGTTTAAGCTTAATATTCTTTTTAACATGAGGGTAAATGAGAGGTGACGTATGACAGGTCTACATAAATTAATTATGTTAATCAATTTTTAAAAAAAGAAGCTTTATATTTCTCTTACAGAGGAAGCGAGGGAAATTATGCAGAATAAAGATGTGTAAAAAAGGCGTTCTGAAAATTTCAGAATGCCTTTTTTAATGACATTTAGTGATTGTATATAAAATAATGCATTGGTGTTTATGCAGATTGTATAATAAGCAAAAAATTCACGTCATAAAATAGCACATTTGCGACAGAGCTGATATTTTTCCGACATAAAATGTTATCATTATTTGCAATGAAGTGGAACTATAGTCAACATATAAACTTACGTTTATTGAGGAGCGTGGATTATAAATTATGTTAAAGCTTTCAAAAATCACAGTCGAGGGAAGTGAAAATAAAATAGTCACTGATGTAGAGAGACCACATATTTCTTTTTCACTGGTCAGCGATAGAGAAAATGTGACGATCAAAGATGCCTGCATAAGCATAAACGGATGGGAAACACATACGAAAGAACAGATCCGTATCGAATATGCAGGAGAGCCTCTTAAGAGCTGCCGGAGATATCCCGTAAAGATCAAAGTTACTGATAATACCGGAGAAACTGCTGAAGCTGAGACATTTTTTGAGACAGGCAAGCTTTCAGATGATTGGAAGGGAAATTTTATAACAGATGGAGATTTCCGTTTTAAGGAAAAGAAAACTTCGCCTGTTCCCATGACTTTTAGAAAAAGGTTCAATTGCAGTAAAAAAATAAGAAGAGCCAGAATTTATTCCACCGCCATCGGAATTTATTTTATGACTCTGAATGGCAGTAGGATAGGAGAGGATTATTTTACTCCGGGGTTAACATCATATAAGCATACGCTCCAATATGAAACATATGATATTGGCGACATTTTATCCGAGAATAACGAGCTCATGGCTATCGTCGGGGGCGGCTGGGCTGTAGGAGCGTTTACATTTGGATGGAAAAACCGTATAACTGCACCCAGACAGGCATTCAAGGCGGAAATCCACATCGAGTACGAAGATGATTCCATAGAGATCATTCCGACAGACGAAAGCTGGGATGTGACCGAAGAAGGACGTTACAGATACGGTGATTTCTATAACGGTGAAATTTACGATGCAAGAATAGATTATAACAAAATTAACTGGAAAAAAACGAGCTTTGAAAAAGTAAAGATAAATCCTGAGCTTTTGGCTGAATATGGTTCACCCGTAAGGGTTCATGAAATCTTAAAGCCCGTGAGCAGCTTTAAGGCAAAATCCGGAATGATAATATATGATTTCGGTCAGAATTTTGCAGGTGTGATAAATGCAAAAATAAACGGCAGAGACGGTCAGGAGATAGTATTCCGGCATACTGAAATACTGATGGATTCAGAGCTTTATACTGAGCCTTTGAGGTCGGCGAAGGCTGAAGCGCGTTATAAGTGTGTAAACGGAAAACAGGAATATTCACCTAAGTTAACCTATATGGGATTCAGATATGTAGGTGTCAGTGGCATAGATGAAAAAGACATTGAACTTGAAGCTTTTGTATTATATTCAGATATTAAATCTACCGGAACCTTTAAATGCTCTGATGAAAGGATCAACCGTCTGCAGAAGAATATCCGCTACAGTGCAAAATCAAACTTCATGGACATTCCCACTGACTGCCCGCAGCGTGATGAGAGAATGGGATGGACCGGTGATATAGCTCTTTTTGCTCCTACAGCCTGTTACAATTTTGAGGTCAACAGATTTTTACGTAAATGGCTTAAGGATGTTAAAAACGAGCAGCGACCGGGAGGCGGGATAAATGTAGTTATCCCTGAACAGGGATTTAATTATCCCCCGGCTGTTGTGGCTTTCTGGGGAGACTGCTGTATTTTGGTTCCATGGGCTATGTATATGGCATATGGAGACAAGGATATTCTGTGGGAAATGTATCCTGTCATGAAAAAATATCTTGGAGCTGTTAAATTCTGGGCAGGTTTTGCGTGCATAGGAAGAACGAACAGACATACCTGGAGATGGTTCCATCAATATGGTGACTGGGTTGCTCCAAATGTAAAAATGTGGGCATGTATGAACAGAGGCCTGTGGACAGCAACTGCCGACTGGTCAAATTCCTGCTCGATAGTTTCACAGATTGCTGAGATTCTGGGAAATCACGAAGACGCTGAATACTATAAAAAGCTGAAATCAGAGATCGACAGGGCTTACAGAAAAAGATTTCTCCGTGATGACGGACATATGAAACAGCAGCTGCATCCATTTTCAAGACATGGTCTGGGTAAAAAGGGAGAGTTTCAGACCGGATATGTTCTCCCTCTTGCATTTAACATGCTGGATGCTGATATGAAGGAAAAAGTCTTAAATCAGCTTATAAGAATGATCAAAGAAGCTGATTATCATATTCAGACAGGTTTTCCGGGAACACCATTTATTCTTTTTGCCCTGGCAGATAATGGAAAGGCTGATGAAGCCTATAAAATGCTGATGACAGATACCTGCCCGTCATGGCTTTACGAGGTGAAGGCAGGTGGAACAACTATTTGGGAAAGATGGGATGCCTTAAGGGAAGATGGAACATGTAATACCGGAAATGATGACGGAACAAATGGAATGACTTCCTTTAACCATTATGCCAGCGGTTCCATAGGGAACTTTTTCTATAAACGTATTGCCGGAATAGAGCCTTTAGATGCCGGTTATAAGAGGTTTTCGATCAGACCTGTTCCGGGCGGCGGATTAAGTTATGCCAGTGGGACTTTGGAAAGTCCATATGGACTCATAAAATCCGAATGGCATATAGAAAACGGGAAATTCAGGATCAATATAGAGGTTCCCGTTGGAACTGAATGTGAACTTACGCTTCCGGGTGGCAAGATGCAAAGATTCGGAAGCGGAAATTATGAAGTCTGTGAGGTTTATAAAGATGCTTGAAAAAATTTTGCCGAAAACAAAAATTGCTTCGGATGAAGTCAAAATGCCTGAATTGGCTCTTGGATATTTCCTTGGTCCTTTTCTTGCGTTTATCTCAAATGCAATTTTCGGATCATATCTCAACAGATATTATTCAGATGTCCTGGGATGGACTGATGCTGAAAGATTCGGGATATTTTCAGCAGTACTTCCGATGGTTTCTGTTTTGTGTGTTATAGCAGGGAATCTGATAGTCGGTCATTTTATTGACAATACCAGAACCCGTGAAGGAAAGGCAAGACCATTTATGTTTTTGTCTATCCCGCTCATCATTCTGGCGATAGCCATGCTTTTTATGACACCTGTAAAGCTGAGTCCGCTCATACAGATGATATGGATCGCTGTTTCGTATAATCTTTACTATGCAGTTGCATATCCTTTGTTTTATACATCACACAGTTCCATGGTTGGTCTTTCTACCAGAAATTCTGACAAGAGGGGACTGCTTGCAACTCTTTCCAACGCTTCCGGTGTGGCAGCTGTAGGTGTTGGCGCAAGCATACTTGTACCCATACTTTTACAGAGTTTTCTCTTTGTAAGCAAAGACGGCATTATAGATACGGCAGCCAGTTATGATAACTGGAGAAAATGCATGATAGTCCTCTGCATAATATCTGCGCTCGGCATCCTTCTTGAATATTTTTTTACGAGAGAGAGAATTACTGAAGAAAACATGAAGCTTGGCATAAAAGAAGAAAAACTGCCTATGAAAAAGCAGATTTCGGTATGCATGAGTGATAAGTACTGGTGGCTGATAATTCTTTATTTTTTCCTTTTCCAGCTTGGGGGACTGATAAAAAACGGTTCCATGAGCTATTACTGCAGGTGGATGTTCGATGGTATTTCTACAGAAAGTGCTGCAGGAACAGCAATGGGAACCCTCGGACTTATCGGTGGTCTCCCTACTGCCGTCGGAATGGTCGCAGCCTGGCCTATTGCCAATAAGCTCGGTAAGACAAGAGCGGTTACATTCGGAATGATTTTTTCAGTTATAGGCGGTCTTATAAGCTTTATCGATATCCATAATTTTGTAATTGTCTGTACAGGCGTGATCCTTAAAGGTATCGGTTCGATTCCTGCAATGTATGTAACTCTGGCAATACTTTCAGATGTGCTGGATCATCTGGAGGCAAAGAACGGATTCAGAAGTGATGGTTTTACAATGTCAGTATATGGAGCGATCATGGTGGGACTCGCAGGGCTTGGAAACGGAATTATAAACGCCCTTTTATCTGTCAGCGGATATGACCCTTCAAGGACAATACAGAATGCTTCAGTGTCGAATACACTTACACTCTGTTATCTTGGAATGGAGCTTATATGCTACGCGATAATCATTGTCCTGATGATCTTCCTTGATGTCGAAAAGCATACAAAAGAGAATCAGGCAAAGATCGCAGCAAATCAGAAAGAAGCAATAAATGCATCAAAGGCATGAAGTTAAAGTGTGGATAGTTATGGTGTAAGCCATATATGAAAGTTATCAGAGGAGGTATTATTAAAATGAAAACTCGAAGATATATGTGGAGGGGGCTTACGACGGTTTCTGCGTCGCTTCTGGCACTTACGGTAGCTGCCAGCCCGATCATAGAAAGCTCACGGACTGACATTGATAAATATCTCGGAACAAAAAGTTCCAGGATAATAACAGATGGGTCTGAGGATAAGTCAGCGATATATACTTATAAATCAGATTACAGCAGTACCGACGAGCTGCTGAAGGCTATTGCCGACCTCGGAGAAAGAATGAACGAAGAAGGCAGTGTTCTTTTGAAAAACAATAATTCAGCACTTCCTTTATCTAAAGCTGAAACAGAAAAAATATCCCTTCTTGGATATTCAAGCTATTATCCTGTTCAGGGTGGTGATATGGGAAGTACTCTTGCAGAAAATTCCGGAACAAGCGCTGATACTGTAGATTTTTTGACTGCTTTATCAGCAAAAGGTTTTAAGATCAATCCAACTCTTGAAAAAATATATACCGGGTTGAAAGAGGAGATCAAGGGCGAAAGCGTAATGCCCTGGGGACAGACCTTTTCATATTATCATGCAGTTGCTCCCGCGATCGGTGGTGTATTTTCAAATCCGGAACCTACAATTGACCGACTTAACAAAGAAGATTCCTCATGGAAAGATACTCTTTCTGATTACAACACCATGATCGTAACAATAGGAAGAGGTGCAGCAGAAAACGGAAATTACACCCCTGGAAAAGACGGAGTTGAGGCTGATTCCGGCCAGTCTGATCCTTTGGGACTTTCTGATTCAGAGCGTGAAATAATTGCTGCGGCTAAATCCGCTAAAGAGGCAAATGGTGGTAAAGTCATAGTTCTTCTTAACAATGCAAGTGCTATGGAGATTGAAGAACTCAAAGAAGATGACGGAGTTGATGCTATATTAGAGATCGGACTTCCCGGTGGATATGGATTTTATGGGGTGTGTGATGTTCTCAGCGGTGCTGAAAATCCTTCCGGACGACTTTCTGATACTTACGCTGTAAATAATGCAAATTCTCCTGCAGCCCAGAATTACGGGAATTATGAGTATACAAACGCTGACAGCGAATATTCCATCAACTCAGAAATAGTTGAAGCTGAGGGAATTTATACCGGTTATAAATATTATGAGACCAGATATGCGGATCTTGTAAATTCAGTGGGAAATGCTGACAGTACAAAAGGCAGCACAAGCGGAAAAGCATGGAATTATGATGATGAAGTTACATATCCCTTCGGATATGGCTTATCATATACCAGCTTCGAACAGACTCTCGACAAATTGGATGTCAATTTGGAAGACAGGACTGTAACGGCTACGGTAACAGTTAAGAATACAGGCAGTACAGCCGGAAAAGATGTTGTACAGTTATATGTATCCACTCCTTATACAGATTATGATAAAGAGCATCTGGTTGAAAAATCGGCAATTCAGCTCCTTGATTATGCCAAAACAAGCCTTTTGGAAAGCGGTGAATCGGAAACCCTGACAATAACAGCTGATGCACAGTATATGGCAAGTTATGACAGTTCTTTTGAAAATGCAGACGGAAGTCTTGGAAATTATATTTTAGACCAGGGAGATTATTATTTCACCATTGGTTCTGACTCACATGATGCAGTTAATAACGTGCTTTCCATGAGCACAGATATCAATAAGGCTGAATCCGCTTCAGATACGGAAATTGCGGAAGCTGATGTTGAGACCGAAACGGCTGCAAATGATACAGATGGAACAGATACTGTAAAATGGACACTTGATAATTTTGATTCCGAAAGCTTCAGCACTACGAAGAACGGCACTAAAGTTTCTAACCAGTTAAGCGATATGGATCTCAATTATTATATGCCGGGTACGGTAACTTATCTCAGCAGGAGCGACTGGGACGCAACATGGCCTGTAACCTACAATGATCTTACAGCTACTGACGATATGCTTGATGTAATGAAAAACGGCACGTACCAGATCACAGAAAATGGTGACAGCAATTCCGTTACCTTTGATGCTGACAATGGTCTGACTCTTGCAAGCCTCAAGGGTGTTACCGACATCAATGATGAAAGATATTCAAAGCTCATGGATCAGCTTTCGCTCAAGGAGGCTATGATCAGGACGGCTTTTGGCGGAACAAGCACAAAGACAATTGAGTCTATACTTTCACCTGAAACAATACAGAATGACGGACCGAACGGATTTGGTTCATATACTCTTGGACAATACGCAAACACAGATACTTCAAGCGGAGATCCTTATGTAATTGATAAAAATGATCCAAACATGAATTACAAGTTTGGAACTATGTGCTCTGAAACAGTTATAGGACAGACCTTTAACAAAGATTTAGCTTACGAATACGGAAAAATCTGCGGAAATTACTCAATTTGGGCAAATACAACGATCCTCTGGGGAGCAGGAACAAACCTTCATCGCGTGCCTTATAATGCAAGAAACCATGAATATTATTCAGAAGATCCAATTTTAACCGCATTTCAGGGTGCAGCTTTCGTTAAAGGCGGAAATGAATATGGATGCATTATAGCCCAGAAACATTTTGCTTTTAATGACACAGAGATCAACCGTACAGGTATTTCAGTATTTATGACTGAGCAGAAAGCCCGGGAGGGTGAGCTCCGTGCAATGCAGTCAGCGGTTGAAGATGCCGGCGAGCTTGGAATCATGACTGCTTATAATCGTGTAGGTGTAACAGCTGATAACGCACATTATGGGCTTATGATGAATATTCTCCGCAAAGAATGGGGATTTAAGGGTCTTATGAGTGAAGACTTTATCCAGGATCCGTTCTATGCATCCCTTAAAGATGCTGTTCACTGCGGAATAACAATGACATGTAATACCGGTGATAATAAAATAGAGGCCGTTTCTTCTAAATGGAGTTACTGGACGGAAGAAAATGTAGGTAAAGACGCAACACTGATGAACGATCTGAAAACTGTAATGCTTTATCAGAATTATGCGCTTGCAAATTCAAATGCAATGGACGGACTCGGAATCAGCTCAAAGATTGTAAGTGTTAATACCTGGTATGACAATGCAGTTATTGCTGCTAAAATATTATTTGCATTATTGACGCTGCTTTTTGCGTATTTATATCTTAAGAGCAGCAAAAAAACAAATGTAATTATCGAAGAAATAAGGAAAGAAGAGGTACAGGTATGAAAAAAGCCGCAGGATTTTATCTGACAATAATTTCAGGGATAATGACTGTTGTTGCATTGATTGCATACATTATTAACTGTCAGACAGCATATTTTTCTAAAAGCGGACTAAATCCGCTGATAATTGCCGGAGGAATTCTGGCAGTTATCAGTGAGGCAATTTACCTTAAATATTCAGCTTATGATGAAAAAAGAAAGCTGGCTGATGCAGCTATTGTGATAAGCGGTGTATCAATTACGGTATGTCTGATAACATTTATCGGAAGCAGGGTTTATGGAGCGGCATCTATAATGACATTCGAAATGAGTGAACAAAACCTTGCAGATTTGACAGGAGCATTTATCGGAATAGGAATATGCTTTGCAGCATTTTTAATGACGATCATTTCATCATTCATGGCAAGTTATAAAAAAATAGAAATTAAAGAAGAAGCTGTTAACTGAATAAAATAAATAAAAATCAGGCTTGGTTAACATAAAGAAATTATGTCGACCAAGTCTGATTTATTTACGTATATATTATTATATATTGTTTTTTATATATAAATATTCGTAAAATTTATATTATGCGAACAAATAGATATATACTCTCACAAGTTACTTTTTGCTGCGTGCATTTGTCATTGACTCCAACATGGCCTGATAACGATCCTGCTGTGAAGCTTTTATTGTCTCTTCAATATTCATGAATTTGGAGTATATGGCTTTGCCGGCTACGGGATAAAGCGTACATGAATTACCATTGGCTGAATGAATTCCGGAAATTCTTTCGAGAATATTGTTTTTCGTTTTTTCAACCTCAATTTCATCAGTAAATTGAAAAACAATTATAAATTCATCACCTGTAAATCTTCCGATTGTTGCCGAATTTCCAAATGACTTGATCAAGACGTTTGCCATTTTCTGAACAATAATCTTTGATATATTCTTTCCCAGATATTTTTTTACTTCATCAAAATTACTGACCTTTAATGAAATAATCGCAAAATCCTGCTCGTGGAATTCAAAGGCATCGCTGAATCTAAGTAATTCAAGCATCATACCTCTCACGTTCAATAATCCGGTCAGATTATCAATAATATTAGCCTCTCTTTTCTTTTTCTCTTCATTAAGATCTGTAACATCCTTAAAATATCCAACCAGACCAACTATAGAGCCATTTTTGTAAACAGGCATTTTACTGGCAATAATACTTCGCTCAATACCTCTGATTATACAATGTCCGGGAACTTCATGCGTTACAAAGCCCTCCTTGATCACTCTTTCTTCATCTTCTTTATAAGGCCCCGGCTCTACATGCCAGCCAACTTCCTCGTCATTCTTATTTAGGATGCGGTCAATATTGTCCATACCATAGTAATCAAGAAATGTTCTGTTTGCTCCGAGGAATTTTCTGTCTTTATCTTTCCAGAAGATTCCAATAGATGAGTTTTCAATAAGACTCTGCCATAAGATACTATTGCTTATCTCGGAGGAATTTTCCAATTCCGATTTATCTTTATTCTGATTAAGCAATGATACAACATTTGAATCAGCATTTCTTAAAAGGATCAAAATCTCATCTTTTCCCGCAATTGTTGCTATACAGATCTTCCATTGATACTCTCCTTTAATATCAATGACTCTGACGTATTTATTGAGAAAATTTCTACCGCTATTATGAATTCGCGAACGTATATCCTTAAAATCCAAAAATTCTATAAGATCATGATAATCATTCGGATAAATCTGATTTTTTATAAAAGTATCTGTAAATTCTTCGATAGTGTCTATCGTTTTTACACTCGTATGCTGCAGACTGGCTCCGTTATTTGCAAGATAAGGAATCTCAACTATATTTTTTGCCAGATCAAATATGTATACGCTATCATAAATAGAATAAATATTTCTTAAAAGAGAATCCAGTCTGTCATGTCTGCTTGCATCGCTCCTTGTAAGATTCTGGAAAGAAAAAAGAACGGCATATTTTGTCTCTCCATTGGCTATTAGCTGTGTTCTCAGGATAAAATACTGCCCGTTTTCAGCAAAAGTTATTTCTTCATGACCGGTAACCCTGGTTTTGGCAAACAAAGTCGCAACTCTGTTGCCAACTATCAGATTCTTTTTTATAAATTCAATTATTTCTTCTTTTTGATATGCTAATCCTATGGTTTTAATTTCTGCCTTAAAAGCATCATTTTCATATAATATATCGAAGCCATGTTCGCTGATCTCTATGATTGTAAGCGGTATGGAATCAAGCTCTTTCAAGCCATAAGAATTATCATCCTTGTAAAATGTAAATGGAGCGGAACTTAATACATTTACATTACCAATCGAATCATAATATTTTCTTTCCCATAGCCCTTCTGACAATGAAGGATCATCAAGTAATTCTTTCAGTAGTTCATTGAAAGGTCTTGGTCTTGAAAACAAATATCCCTGAACTTTTTCACAGCCAATATATTTTAAAAATTCATACTGCTCTTCTGTTTCTACTCCTTCAGCCAGAGTTTTCATTCCTATATTTTTAGACATTTCCACAACAGCGCGTATTATAGCACGTGATCTGGGCCTTAGATCTGATAAAAACTTCATATCAATCTTTAAGGTATCAAAATTAAAGTCTTTTAAGGCGTTAAGTGAAGAATACCCATTTCCAAAATCATCCATCCAAACCTGATAACCAGCACTCTTAAATTTATCAATTATAGCAATAACAAGCTGGTTATCAGCATTTATAGCTGTTTCAGTTATTTCAATATTAATAAGATCCTTTGGTATTGCATACTTATTTACAGCATCATCTACAGTTGAAAACATATCACAAGATTCAAAATCAAGTCTGGAGATATTAAAAGAAACAGGTAAGATCGGATGAGAATTGTTGATTATATAACGAAGATCATGACAGATTTCGTTGATAATATAACTATCCAATAAATGTATAAGGTTGTTATTCTCGAGCACACCAATAAAAGAAGCCGGACTTAATAAACCTTTATCCGGATCCACCCATCTTGCCAGCGCTTCAAATCCGCAAAATTTTCTGGAAATTGTGCGTACAACAGGCTGATAATATACTTTTATATAATGATCGTTGAGTGCTTTGTCAAAATTCTCAAGTATGTATGAATCTTCAATTAAGCCATTGGCCATAACCAATCTCCTTGCAAATTATTGTTTAAATCGTAGCATAAATGATTGATTCTAACAATTATTTTTGTTAATGATTCAAAAAAAATACAAGATATTTCTTTCTGACTGCACTGTGAAACTGCAAATATTTATTTTATTACAAGCTGTGAAAATCCCGGTAAATATATATAACTATGATTATAAGATAAAAATTTATAAAAGTTTTCGAAAATACGCAAATAGTGTATACAATATTCGAAATTATATGGATTTTTTCTCTTATTTAGTATACAATAGATATAGATTATATAGTTTGAAACAAACATTCTTATATAAATTTATAAAATATTGATCTGGCTGAATAAGCTTTTTATAGTAAAGGAGTATGTTATGGATAATATTCAAATTAATAGCGTGACGAATACCACTGATTCTGCAACATTTCCTGCTTATTCACCTGTTGAAAAAATAAGCAGTAGTAATGATTCTTCTTCGTCAAAAATTACTGAGGCAATCACTAATAAAGAAAATAATATCTCAAAAACAGAAACAACTGTTTCGGACATCATTGCTGAAAAAATAGAAGAAAATAAAGATAATAAAGATGATAAGCTATCTAATTTATCTGATAGATCAGAAGATGGAGATACACTTGAAATAAGTCCGGAAGGCAGCAGTGATCTGAATGATGGTTATGTAGTACGGATCAAAATAAGCTCTGAGAGTTCGGATAACAGTGAGACTCAAGCTTCAGAAGAAACCACTTCAGCGCTTGATAGTTTCGAATCCAGGCTTACCAGTTTTAAGGGAATAAGTAATCAGGAACTTAGACGGATGTACCTGAATGGAATAATAAGTCCTTATGATTACAACGAAGAAATGGATGCCAGAGGTGAGCGCGCTGCAGCGATAAGAGATAATTCAGTTAAGACAAGCCATACTATAACAGCAGTTGTCTCATCTTCCAATGAAATTTCAGAAACTGCCAACCAGATAAAGAGTGCTTATGGTGGTGAGGCAAAAAATTCAGAAATTTCAACAGAGTTTATAAAAGCAATGGATTCAGTAGGAAAAACACACCAAAATGATATGGAATCCCAATTAAATATTGATATTGGATAAAAATAAGTAAGAGGAAGCTTTAATTTTTCATAATTTTTAATGCTTCCTCTTTTTTTATAGACAGATAATTGCTGAGAAATTTTATTATATGGATGAAATTTAATAAAAATTTAAGAAATCTATTTAGAATATTGTCAAATTTTGCTATAATTAGATTATGAAAAAGGGAACGTCACTATTTATTTATGATAATAAATAAAGAAACGGGGGTGTTCTTAATGCTTAAGATCATAAAATGTGCTAAATGCGGACACTGGCAGGAACTTGATGATGAACTTACTTGTCATGAATGCGACGCAGATTTTCATCAGGCAAACAGCTATTATACCGCCTCAAATAAGCAGGAAGAATTGGAAAACAGAAAGAAATTTGATCGACTTGGAGAAAATGAATTCAATGATGTAATGCATAATCTCCAGGAACGTATTGATGAATATCAGTTTAAGACCTGTCCGCATTGCGGGACACAGGTTCTAAAAACTGAGATGAAATGCCAGCAATGCGGTCATAAATTTAAAAATGCAGATGAATCTGTTGGCGGCGCCCAGCAGAGATTTAATATCATTGTTTCTGCAGCATGTATTGTTCTGATAATTACTCTTGCAATGTATATGGCAAAAAATTTTAACGAAAGTCTAGAAGAAATTAATAATCCTACTGTGGAATCTACTGAAACAGTTGACAGCTGAATTTAACGCAATAAATGGCACAAACTGCCCTGCATAATAAAAGCTCATCTTCCTCTACTATCATAGATGGAGATGAGCTTTTATTATTAATTCTTAAATCCCTTGCGTATTTTTGCCTTTTCAATAAGCTCGGATGCTTCATTCATTGCATCTTCTAAATAAGCCTCTTCCCATTCACGTCCGGCTTTTTCTTCTTTCTTTATTGCTTTCCATGAATCATGCAATTCTGCTTCAGAGTCATATTTTACTCCGGAGAAAACATGAGGGTGTCTCCTGACCATTTTATCACTGACTGTTTTTGCAACATCATCAAAATTAAAAAGACCTTCTTCCTCTGCAATTACTGCATGTAACATTACTTGAAGAAGTAAATCTCCCAGTTCTTCCCTTAAATTTACAAAGTCGCCTGTCTTTTCAAGTATATTGATCCCGCCGATAACTTCCGCAGCTTCTTCTATGCATGCACCTTTGAGACTTGTATGAGTCTGCACTTTATCCCAGCTGCATCCGTTTTCACTTCTGAGCTTTTCAACAATTGTTTTAAGTCTTTCAATTTCTGTCATAATGATCAACCCTTATTATTATTTGGAAAGATATATTTTCTGATTTCGCAGTTCTTTATTCCAAATGAAGAAAACTCTTCATTTGTCATTTCTCTAAAATAGGATTCGACGATCCTCGCAATTCCATTATGCGCTACAAGAATATAAGTCTTTTCATCATTTTTGATATCTGCCAAAGTTCTGCTCAATAAGTCTCTCTTCGACTTTCATAGGTATTTTTGTAATTTCAGAAATATGACGTGCAGTTTCTGAAGCTCTGTAACCAGTCTGCCGGAAATCTATAGTCCGGCAGATTGGGAAACTTATAGTTTATTGGAAGAAGTTACCATAATTATGATTTTTACTATTAAGTCGTAGGTCAGTTGATTTGCCGCCGCTGACAATGTCCATCTCTTCATCGGTAAGCTCCATACCTGCTTCTTCTATGAGCCTTTTCTTTTCTTCTCTGCTATCTGCTTTCTCAACGTGTTTCTTTAATTCACCTGTAAGCTTCATACCTTTTACCTCCTTGACGATGTTAGCAACTTAACTGTTTCTGTTATTATATACGATTGACAATGCAAAAAAGTATATGTTTTGGTCACTTCATAGCAGGAACCCGCATTTACTGCGGGTTCCGTGTGATAAGTTAAAACAAGTGCCAAACAGGCCCGCAGCGCAGCTGCATTTAAATGGCCTGTTTGCATGACTTTGAGGCACGAAGTGGCGAAAAGTCATATGTTTTGGTCACTTCATAGCAGGAACCCGCATTTACTGCGGGTTCCGTATGATTAAGCAAGTCAAGTTTCTATAGTAATAGCTTTGAGGAGAAGAAATCTCGCTATTTTTTGTTTAAATCTCTATAATCACAATCTGAAAGATGATCATTTACCATACCAATTGACTGCATAAAAGAATATGTGATCACCGGACCGACAAATGACATACCTGCTTTCTTAAAGTCTTTGCTCATTTTTGTGGATATTTCTGTCACTGTAGGAATATCAGAACTTTTTTCCCAGTTTCCGACTATCTGCTTTCCATCAGTATACGACCATACAAAAGCATCGAGGGATCCATGAATTTTGATCAGTTTCTGTACTGCTAATGCATTTTTCCTGACACTGTATATTTTATTTTTATTTCTTATAAGATCCGGATTTTCTAATTGCTTATTCAAATATTCATCTGTCATAGATGCGCATTTATCAATTTCAAAGTTATAGAAGGTCTTTTTGTATGCCTCTCTTTTGTTTATGATCGTTCTCCATGACAGTCCTACGCTCTGCCCCTCTAAACAAAGCATTTCAAATATATATCTGTCATCATGGGAAATATGACACCACTCATGATCATGATATTCTGTTAAAAGCGGATCTTTTATAGCCCATAGTCTGCATTCACTATCCATAATATAATCCCTCCATTTATTATTTTTTTTCAAATGGTTATTTATGATATATCGGGATTCCGCATACCAGCTCAAGCACTTTATCAGCCTTTTCAGCCAGGCATTGATTGATTTTCCCCATATTGGATATGTATTTTCTTGTCATTTCATCGTAAATATTTCCATCTGAAAAAATGTCATTTGAAACAATTACAAGATTTTCAGCTTTGTCCAATAAGTGATCTATGCCATTTCTGATCTCTTCAACAGCATTTTCACCTGATCCATTTGAGGCGAACATTTCATTTGCCAGGAGATTAGACAGACAATCCAGAAGAATCGTGCAATTATCCGGAATATCCGTTTCTTTTAAATTCAAATAAGCTTCAATAGTCTTAAAGCCTTTGTTTTTTCGCATTTCACGATGCCGCATGATTTTTTTCTTGGCCTCTTCATCAGCTGCCATCATTGTAGCTATATATATAAACGGATCATTTGCGCTGTTTTTATGTAACTCAACTGCAATTTTTTCCGCATATTCCGATTTTCCGCTTCCACTTCCACCGCAAACAAGATAAAACATATTTATCACCTTTGTATTTTTATCGTTATTAAATAATCATTTCAAGATAACAAGTGAAAAATAACTTGTTTCATTGGGAATCTGACTAATATCAGTATATTTCTTTTCATCAGCCATTCCGCAATTTTCTATCATATAAAATTTCTGTTCTGTCTTCTCTATTTCATTTTTTATTTCTGACATTTTTTTCCCGGCTTTCATAAGGATTTTTGTTCCGGATAACTGCAAAGCATTCTCAACCCCATATGAGGACGGGATAATATGAATTTCATCTTTATTTTCTGCCAGACCGATTCCAAAAGCAGAAGCTGCTGAACAAAATGAAGGTATTCCGTTTATAATTTCTGCAGAATATCCCATTTGCTCAATTCTTTTATGAATATAAAGATATGTAGAATAAACTGTTGGATCACCAATAGTCAGAAATGATATATTTTTACCCTTTTTAAGCAGTTCTATGATTGCCTGAGCCCCTTCATCATGAATTTTTTTTAGCTCAGCTTTATCCTTTATCATTGGCATTGGGACTGCAAGAACAGGCTTATCTTTCATTTCCGGAATGTTTGGAAGTGCGATCTGGTATGCTTTTGCGCCTGCAAGCAATTCTTTTATATTTGCATCCTGTCTATTAGAAATCAAAGGCTTTCTTATTATTTCTATATTTGAGACCGGTATTGCGATCACGTCAGATTCCCTGACTATACGAATTGCTTTTAATGTCATAAGTTCCGGATCGCCGGGACCTGTACCGACTCCATATAATTTTCCGGTCATTTGAAATGATTCCTTTCAATACTAAATATTTTCAAATTTGTTTTAATTGAAGATTTCCTTCATTATTATTTTACAGCAAATAGAAGGATTTTCCTAATATTAGATAAAAAGATATTAAATAAAAAAGGACGCACAATAAGATTCAGTTTTGCCCTTTTCTTATTGTGCATCCTAAAAATATCATTTCAAAAGTTCTTCATTCAGAAGAAATTGTTCTATTCCTACATATGTGATCCCGTTTTCATCCTGCCACGGTTTAAGATAATCCCGAACTACAACCATCTTGCTGAAGGAATCAGGTATCCTTTTCAATGATTCAATCTCCTGCTCCTTTTTGTCCGGGTCGGCTATAGATAAGGCAGATTGGATATAAAACCGCTTGCCGCCTTGGTTTACGACGAAATCCACCTCCAGCTGCTTTCGGATCTTCTTACCGTCAGCATCTTTCGTATTGTATTCCACCACACCCACATCAACATTCATTCCTCTCCGGATGAGATCATTGTACAATATATTTTCCATGATGTGAGTCTCTTCCAGTTGCCTAAACCCGAGCCTTGCATTGCGAAGCCCAAGATCGGTGTAATAGTATTTAGCGGGAGTTCTGATATACTTTCTGCCTTTTACATCATAACGTACAGCCTTCTCTATAAGGAATGACTCCTCAAAATATCCGATATATTTTTCAATCGTCTCAGAGCCTATGCCAATCTGCCGTTCACTTTTAAACGTATTGGCCAGCTTGCTTGGATTGGTAAGTGATCCGATCCCCGATGCAAGGACATCAAGCAATATATCCAGCACCTCTGTATCATTCTTGATTTCATGTCTTTCAAGTACGTCTTTTATATAAGTCCGGTCGAAGAGATCCTTTAAATACCTGCTTTTCTCCTCGTGTGATTCAAGTGAAGTTGCAAGCGGCATTCCGCCATAAGTGTAATAATCCTGCCAGGCTCCTCTCTTATCCCCTTCATATTCGTTATAAAATTCCGCAAATGACAACGGATATACCCGGATCTCATCACCCCGATCTCTAAACTGAGTCAATATATCCGAAGACAACATTTTGGAATTACTGCCGGTTACATACACATCGGCATTATCCATATGCATGAATCCGAGAATAACATCGATAAACGTTATCTTGGCGTCCTCATTATCCACGTAAGGATTTTGAATCTCGGATACAAACTGGATCTCATCAATGAAAATGTAATACCTCTTCTTAGGATCGACCATATGATCACGAACATACTTATCCAATTCCAAAGGATTACGATATCTGGCATTTTCCAATATGTCCAAAGCCAAAGCGATGATCTGGTCTTCCTTCACCCCTTCTCCCAGAAGCCATTCTCGATACAGCTGAAACAATAGTACCGATTTGCCGCTTCTGCGCAGTCCCGTAATGATCTTAATACGTCCGTTATCTTTCTTTGAGATGATCTCTTTCAAATACTGTTCCCTCGGATACATCCAAACACCTCGCATGATTTATTTGCGGTTATCCGCAATTATTTCATGTGTAATATAGCATTCTCTCCTCTTATAAGTCAATGATGTTCATGAAATTTTTGCGGATATCTGCATTTTTTATCAAAGTTCCGGGCTCATAGTGCTACGAACTTTTCACCAAGCTCGAAGATCTTTGCCTGACTGTCATAGTGGTAAACGCTGTCAGTAAGCTTATCCGCAGGAGCAACATGAGTTGCATTGACTTCCTTAACCATCGCCTCAAGATCCTTAAGCCCCATCTCCCCGTTATCAGGAACGATGAGGACCTCATGCAGACTTGAAGGTAAGATGTAGAAATCACCACCGGCTCTTTCAGCCGCCTGTTCCATGAAATCCTGGTAAGCAAGAACTCCGGCACCGTGTACCTTGTCAGGTACCGTTGCCACGTAGATCTTCTCGTCTTCATAGAGGAAAGGCACCGCATGTCCACTCATTGACATTCCACAGAAAGCTGTAAGTGCGAAGGCTAGAAGAAGTGCTTTGTTCACTACAGTCGTTACTATCCGGTATGGGTTGTATTTTTCCTTAAAAATCGCACCATACCATTTTCGATTAAGGATCTGATGGATGATGACAAGCACAGTCATTCCTATCCCGATCCACTCGTGTAATGCTTCACCTGTCACCTGATATGCCATCAGACATAATAAGAGGACGGTCATACAGACATCCACTATTCTTTTTATCATTGTATTATGGTTGCATTCTGAAGGTGATATGAAAGCGATGAGTCTGTGATGCCTGATGCCATAAGTGAAACCACTGTAATAATGCATTTGGTTTTAACATCAATCGCTTCCTCATTCCACACTTCCCCAAAAAGTACATCATCATTTCTTTCAAACTGTGTCTGCGGTGTGATCTTTCCGGACAGAAGGCCGCTTGCTATCGGTGAGAACGGCACAAAACCGATATTGTTCTCCATACAGTAGGGAATGATCTTTGCTTCACTGTCACGTTCCACCATGGAGTAGATATTCTAGATAGCTGCCAGCGGTGTCACATTCTGCGCACGGTCTATCACATCCACATCCACCTGGGATAAGCCCCAGCCTCTTATAAGTCCGCCATCTATGAGTTTTCCCATGGCTTCTGCTACCTTTTCGACAGGTACGCCACTCATACGATGTAAATAATAGATATCAACATAATCCGTCTGCAATCTTTCAAGAGAACCTTCAAGATGAGAACATATTGTTTTATAGACGCCCCCCGAACCCAAGGCCGTGAAGCATCAGCTTTGTAGCGAGGACCACCTCTTCGCGAAATCCCTTTAATGCCTTGCCTACGATCAATTCGTTATGACCAATCCCTGAAAGGTTCGGGCTGTACACTTCAGCTGTGTCGAAGAAGGTACATCCATTCTCATAGGCATTTCTGATTGCCTCTATACTGTATTTTTCTTCCGGGATTCTTCCGTATCCATGGGAAAATGCCATGCAGCCCATTCCCACTTCCGATACCTCGATATCCCTTAACATTCTCGTCTTCACTGATCTTCAACTCAGCCCTTTTCAAAATCAGGTCTCCAGCCTGCGAACTGTTTAAGCTGCTCATCTGTCCTGTGATAATATCTCTCATTCTTATCAAGCTCTGCAATCTTAGCCATCTCTTCGTCCGTCAGCTTAAAATCGAGAATGTTGAGATTATCTTTGATATGGTCCACGTTCTTACTGCCGGGGATCACCACAAATCCCATCTGGGTATGCCAGCGGAGAATGATCTGTGCGGGAGATTTTCCGTACTTCTTTCCAAGCTCGGCAAATACCGGTTCATTTATAAGGCTCTTGTCCCCGTGACCCAAGGGATACCAGCTCATAAGCTTGATGTCATACTTATCGAGAATTTTCCTAAGTTCCTTCTGGGTAAAATAAGGATGCGCCTCCACCTGGATAAATTGCGGTGCGATCTCCCACTTCGTCTCCAGTTCCTCGATGTACTTCCCTTCAAAGTTTGATATACCGATGTTCTTTGCCTTGCCTTCCTTATAAGCCTTCTCAAGCTGTCTGTATCCTTCAAGCCAGTTGCCTGCAGGCTGATGGATATATAGAAGGTCTACGTAGTCAACCCCAAGGCGCTCCAAAGTCTCATCTATAGCATTCGGATTCTCATATTCACTGGGCCAGAGTTTGGTGGAAAGAAAGATCTCATCTCTCTTTACTCCGCTATCCTTCATGCCTCTTCCAACGGCCCGCTCGTTTACATATGCATTGGCAGTATCAATGAGGCGATATCCCATCTTAAGCGCTTCTCTTACACTGTTCTCTGCATCGGCAGGCGAAAGCATAAAGGTTCCGATCCCGACTGCGGGACATTCCAGTTTATTATTAAGTGTTACATATTCCATTGCATAATCCTCCATTCATTAATATGTTGACGCCTTTGAACTCGTCAATTTCCATGTTCCGTTTTGTATATTCATTCCCTCTGTTCAGACGGATCCTGCATTCTGATCACTTTGGCAGGTACGCCACCGACTACGGCATAGTCAGGTACATCCTTGGTAACTACAGCACCTGCAGCTACAACTGCATATTCTCCGATGGTCACGCCCGGGCAGATCGTCACGTTCATCCCGATCCAGGCATTCTTTCTAACTGTTACTTTTCCATAGGTATAGATTGCATGACGTTCATTCATATCATGATTGATGGTTGCGATCCGAAGCCCGGGGGCTGCCATGGATCCATCTTCAAATTCAATACCGCCGGATGCTGACAGTATCGCTGAATGATTTATGAAAACGCCCTTACCAAATTTCACCCTGTTTCCGAAATCACAGATGAAAGGTGTCAGGATCCTCACATCATCAAGTTTTCTCCCGAAGAGTTCTTCCAGATCTTCCACATAAGTAGGATCATCCGGCATCCTTGCATTTGCCCTGGCACAGAGTACTCTTGCTCTCATCATTTCATCTACAGCTTCCCTAAAATACGGCTCCCTCACATCAGTAGGTCCGCCCTGTTCCATCAGATTAAAAACATATCCCTTTTCGTAATCCATCTCTGTCACCATCCTTTTTTAGATCAAACCGTTAGCTGCAAACCAATTCTTTACCGCATCCTTGGAATCTGCCGCTTTAGAACCGGTGATCGCAAGTCCGTTCTTTACTGTTGCTCCTTTGGCAGACTTTTTAATATCACTCTCACTGGATCCCATTCCGCTTCCTTCATTGGTGCAAAGTGGAAGGATGGTCTTTCCGGTGAAATCATATCTTTCCAGGAAAGTTGCGACTGCCATCGGGAAAGTCCCCCAGTAGTTCGGGTAACCAAGAACGATTGTGTCATACTCATCGATACTGTCTAAGTATCCGGTAAGCTCGGGTCTTGCATTATCCTGTTTGTCCTTTTTCGCTTCATCGATACAGGTCATGTAAACCGGTGAATAAGGATCCTTCATCTCGATCTTAAATGTATCCGCACCTGTCAGCTCCTTCATGATCCCTGCTACGATCTCGGTGTTCCCGATCTTTACGTATCTCATTGCTCCGCCAAAATAGTTCTCATCTGCTCTTGAAAAGAATGCTATCAGTGTTTTAGCCATCGTGTTATCCTCCGTTATAGTTTTCGTGAACTGTGTTTATTCGCTTCGTTGATAAAATTATCACACAGAACACTTGAAATATCCAATTCAAATATCCTATAATTGATTTAAATTTTAAATAACTATTTCCGGGGGATTTTTCGATGACCACCAAACAGATCGATTACTGTATAGAACTGGCGCGAACACTTAACTTCAGTCGCGCTGCAGAGAATGCCTTTGTAAGCCAGCCCACATTTTCCTATCAGGTAAAACTGCTGGAAGATGAGATCGGCTTTAAGATATTTGAAAGGAACGGCAAGGGAGCCGCACTCACTCCTGCCGGTCAGCAGTTCGTAACGTACCTTTCCGGTATGCGAGAGGATATGAAGAGAGCTATAGAACAGGGACAGAATTTCAGCGCCAGGTATACTGACAACATAACGGTTTCCATGATGGTCAGACAGGCTATATACTTCCTGCCTGAGGCGATCCGCATATTTGAAAAGGAGCAACCCGGTGTCCAGGTTACTCCTCTATTTCAGTACGATAACGGTGTGGAAAGTTTTTTAAAGGATGAGTCTGATGTCCTCTTTGCGCTCATCGAACAAACGAAACATATCCCGGGGATCAACGTCCACAAGCTTTTTGACTCCGGAATCTATCTTATTGTCCATAAAAACGATCCTCTGGCAAAAAAGAATATCATCACAGATGAAGATATCTACGGACGCACCCTCATGGTTGGAGGTGGCTCTCCGAACGCTTTACGTAGTGTCCAGCAGAAGCTCATCTCCTCCGGTAAGATCGAATATTTTAACAGTCCCGATCACGACTCTACTCTTGTGAATGTTGCATCCGGCAAAGGCATCTGCCTTGCTCCCGGATTCTTAAACGACCACAGCGGACAATTTGCGTGGATCCCTTATGACAGTAGGGAATGTTTTCACTGTGTTCTCTGCACCCACAAAACGGATAGTCGCGAGAGCCTTGCTGCATTTATACAAACACTTCAGAAGCTGTACAAAGATGCAGTGGCTTTTCCGCTTTAACTTTAGATGCAGTAACAGCCCCCAGCTCATTTACTTTGCTACACTAAAATCACACCTGAACAAATGCAGGCGTATCAGCCGGAGCGTCGAGATATTTCTTAAGATCATCATCCAACTTTAAGAGAGTTATTGAAAAGCCCTCCATATCAAGAGATGTCATATAATTTCCTACAAGCGTTTTGTAAATCTTTATATTTTTCTTTTCAAGTTCTTCTTTTACATGTTTATTTGCAACAAAGAGCTCCATCAGTGGTGTTCCGCCCATACCATTGATCATAACTGCAACTTCATCACCTGAATTATAAATACCCTCTTCAAGAATCTTATTGAGCAGCTTATCAGCGATATCATTTACAGGACCGATCTTCTCTCTGTTAACACCCGGTTCACCATGTATACCTATTCCAATCTCAATTTCATCCTCAGCAAGGTCAAAGCTTGGTCTGCCTGCAGCGGGTACAGTGCAGGCATTAACAGCCATACCCATAGAACGAACATTGGCAATAACTTTCTCAGCCACTGCCTTTACCTCTGCAAGGTTACCACCTGCCTCTGCGCAGGCACCTGCAAGTTTATGAACAAATATCGTGCCGGCAATTCCTCTTCGTCCGGTTGTCCATGTACTGTTTTCAACAGCAACATCATCGGCAGTTATCACCTGTTCAACTTCAATCCCTTCATCTCTGGCCATATCAGCAGCCATCTCAAAATTCATTACATCGCCTGTATAATTTTTTATTACAAGAAGTACACCTTTTCCACCATCAGCAGCCTTGATAGCTTCAAAAACCTGATCCGGAGTAGGTGAAGTAAACACTGCACCGGCGATTGCTGCATCCAGCATTCCTTTTCCGACATATCCGCCATGAGCCGGTTCATGACCACTTCCACCACCTGAAACAAGTGCAACCTTTCCTTTCGAACCTCCGGCTCTTACGACCACATCAAAGCCTTCCAGTCTCTTAATATATTGCGGATATGCCATAGTCATGCCTTCAAGCATCTCATCTACAATATTATCTACCCCATTGATCAGTTTTTTCATCCTACGCCTCCTTATTTATTGATCTTTTCTACAGTCCGCGTCTCTTCAGCGGCTTGTATAACCTCATCAATATTACCTCCGCTAACTGCGGTAATAGCAGCCGTAATTGCACCCTCAACCAAAGGTGCATCTGCAATACGAACGTCGATATTTTCTCCCTCAAGCAGTTCAATGGCTGTCTCAGAACTCATTATGCCGCTTCCGAGGTCTGCAAGTATTACTACGCCATCTCCATCATCAGCTTTTCTTACTGCTTCTGAGATCATTACTGAATCAGTGCCTATCCTCTTATCTTCGAGTCCTGCTGCGCATATTATCCCGTTGTGACCGGATGCTACCTGATCAATAAGATCCTTAAGTCCTTCAGCTATTTTATAACTGTGAGAAACAATTACTATTCCGACCATATTTTTACCCCTTTAAGAAATCTCTTATAGCTTCAAGTATTATCGTAAATGATGTAGCACCCGGATCCTGATGTCCTATGCTCCTGTCACCCAGATAACTTGCACGTCCCTTTGTTGCTGCAATGGTCTTTGTAAATTCAACACCTTCTTTGGCTGCGTCACAGGCAGCATCCAAAGCTGCGATCAGATCCTTTCCTTCACTGATCTTCTCACAATAAGTATCATAGGCAGGAATAAGGGCATCAAGCATTGTCTTTTCTCCCTTTACTGCTTTCCCCCTCTTCTGTATGCCGGCAATGGCAGCTTCAAATATGAGTTTACCGTCATCGCCGTCAATCGTCTTTTTACCTGCGAGCACCTTGGCAATTTCCAGGTGAGCTGTGCCGTATAATGGACCGGAAGCTCCCCCAACTGTTGATAAAAGAGTCATTCCTGTTTTCTTAAGGACAGCGCCAATATCTTCTTCATCCTGCGGAACTTTTTCAATCACCGCCTGAAAGCCCTTTGCCATATTGACACCGTGATCTGCATCTCCAATTTCCCTATCCAGCTCAGTTAAAAAATCTTTATTATCAATAATTCTTTCCCCAATGCATTTCAAACAGTCATAAACCCTGGTTGCCATATGCAATTCGCCCTCCGATCTTATTATTTATAAGTCATTTAGAATATTATAACAAATATTTTATATTTTTCTACATTTTTTATGACATTATTGGCAGTAACTTTTCTTAATCTATTCAAAACATCAGTAATTATTAACAAATTATAATTCCTTCCAGATATCAAATAAACTAATCTGATTATCTATATATGACTCCATTTTGACATCATGTATGATATCTCCCTCTTCATAATCTCCGATCAAAAAAGGTGAATCAGGATCATGCATTTTCATATTTCTCTTTACTGCATCTATATCATTATTTGCATAACAGTATCTGCATAAGTGTCCACAACTGTCATAAGCTCCGATATCTCCCGAAAGATAGCAGGCACATTCTTTTCTACTTGGCTTTTTATAGGGAACGATCAGCTTTTTGCCAATAGCCTTCTCATACGCCTCAATTGTCATACAGCCTCTGCAGTCTGCTCCATATTCTGCTAAAAACTGTCCCTCTCCGCAAGGTTTGACCGTCATTCCATATGAAGATGCAATCTTAATGATCTTCTTTCCTAAAAAGATCATATCCTGACCTGATACGGAACGGACTTCCGGAAAATTTCTTTTAACTTTTTCGTATAGATCAATAAAACTGATAACAACTGTCTGAACATATCCTTTAAGCGATGATGCGATAGATTCAAAGGCTTTTAAATGGTAATCTACAGTATATCTGTCATTAATAAAGATCGGATCGTATCTCCAGCCTATGCAATTAATCCCTACTTTATTGGAAAGAAGCTTAAAATCCTCTATGATCTTGTGCTTATCAGGAACTCCGGGTTCTATATCCTTTCCATAAGGCGTGATAGTTACAAACCAATATTGTCCATAATCCTTAAGCAGATCCATATATTTAAAAGGCTATGTCACAACAAACAGTTGATAAATAGCCATTTTTATAGGGGAGTATCAGAACTCCCCTACAAACTGTTATTTGCAGTTATCTATACTCATTTGGAATTTCGATATGAAGTGTCTCACACAATAACTTCACATCATGTGCATCATTTTCATCAAACTCGTATCCCAGATGGAACATTACTTGACTATATGGTTCAATACAGGAAACCTCTATTTCCTCAATTCTTCCTTTACCCGAAAAAGTTTCTACCGGAAAACAATCCCCATCATAAAGAATTTCACCTTCGTCCGTATATTCAAAACAATGCAAATCAATAATTCTGTTTTTCAAATCTTCCCATACAGTATGGTTCAATGTTGTATATTCCATCTTAATCTCATAAAAGCCATTAGCTTTCATTATTTCTATAAAGTTCTGATAATCGTTCTTTTCTACAAAAATGTCAATATCATTATGGGCTCTTGACTGATATCCAAGAAGAGCATCTACACCCCAGCCACCATCAAGAAAGACTTTAATCTCCGCATCTATTGCAAATTGAAGAATCTGTTTTACATCTGTTATATTGACCATCTTATCATCTCCACAAATTCTAATTAGGCGACCAGAGGAACTGCTGGTCTGTTTGATAAATCTCTGCATTTAGCAGTTTTCAATGTTGCCAAAACGAAAGTTAAGAAGATGTTCCTTTTCTCCATGTCGCTTTCTTTGGCGTAATTTACAAGGTTATTCCACACAAGATAGTTGTTCAGATACTTGGTAGAAACACCGTTAAAGCCACGCATAAACCTCTTTAGCTGGCTATGGTAGCTATTGATATGTTGGATATTATAAATGCCTTTCTTGGCTTTGCCAGTCTTTAACTGCACAAGGTCAATGCCATTGGCATTTGTAAATCTCACATAGGAGTTCATCTTGTCCGTAACAAGAGTGGAATTGGTCTTAATCCTACCATCATAAATATGATGTAAATCTCTTGTAGAAACTCTACCAGTATTCGTAATCTTGGAGATAGACAAGCCATTCCTATTAACCGCACAAGGAACACATACCTTTTCTTGGGACAAGCCTCTGATATGTGTAGAATGACCACGCTTATGAGCCTTGCGTGGCATAGCAAATGTCTTACTCTTGCTATGATTGCCCTTGTACGAGATGGCGAAAAAAGTTTCGTCAGCCTCAATAATACCGTCAAGGGTAACATCGTCTGCCATATTCTGAAGTGCATCCAAAATCTTGTGTCTCCAAAGGAATGCGGTGTTTCTGTGAATCCCACAAGCAACAGCAGTCTTACGAATGGATAAGCCATTCATCATACAATCAATGTACTGCTCCCACACGGACAAGTCTTTTCTTGTACCAGACACAATGGAGTTCGTAGCAATCACGAAGGACTTGCCACAATCCTTACATACATATCGCTGTGTGCCATCTTTACGATGACCATTGCGAACCACATGGATACAGCCACAAAGAGGGCATACACGACCATTTGCAAAGCGTTCCTTTGCTACGAAATCTTCAATATTCAAAGACTTTACAAAGGCAGGACTTAAAAGCATTGTTTTAAGGCTTTCCTGCTCTGCGACAGTCAACTTACCGATAATATCTAATGCGTCTTTGATAGTAGGCATATCCAATTACCTCCTTCGGTGGTACTGTTTCTTACTATTATTATACGCTATTTCTCGTCAAAAACCAACCATTTGTTGTGACAGAGCCATTTAAAAAACGGAGCCGGATTTTTTGAGCAAAAACCAATAACATCTACCGTTTCAGGGCTAAGCCTATACCTGCTTACACTTTCATGATTAAAGGGATTGCGTACACATATTATTCCTTCTTTAAATCTATTAGCCAGCCAGTCCGGATAAAAGGCCGGAATATCGGTTCTCTGTCCCGTATTAATTATCACCTTACTACCGTTACTGAAAACTTATAAAAAGTTATAAACTTTTATGTTTCATTCCTACTTCATTGTGTCTGCTTTTGTGGTATTGTTACACACTACTTACATTTGATGTGACACTACCCTTTCGGGTATAACTTCGACAACGTAAATCATAGATTTACTGTCTCAGTTATCCGTAGGCGTAAATTCCGAATTAACGCATCCGTACACATTTACATCCACGTTTAAGTGTTAAGATGCAAATTGTTCTCCATAAGCTTTTAGATTCAATGCAGCCTGAAAATCCCTGTCAATAGCATTCCCACATCTGCATTTATAAATCCTGTCAGATAATTTCAGGTCTTTTTTGATGTTTCCACAACAGCTACAAAGTTTTGAGGATGGATAAAATCTATCAGCTACAATAAGTTGAATGCCCTTATCATTACATTTATATTCAAGCTGCTTTCTAAATTCAAAAAACCCCTGATTTTGAACTGCTTTGGATAAGTGTCTGTTCTTCATCATTCCACTAACATTCAGATCCTCGATACAGATAAATCTTGGTTTTCGATTTACTATCTCAGATGTGGTCTGATTCAGATAGTTCTTACGGATATTTGTTAATCTGTGATTTACTTTGAGTAAAAGTTTTTCATTTTTAACTATATTATTCGTTTTGCAGTATTTTCCTTTCTTTTTATTCTTGTTACTAAGTTTCACAAATCCATTTTTTATATTTCTCTCATTGTTTTTATTTATAGTATCTTTGTTATTCATAAGATACTTACGAGACACGCTCCTCTGTAATCTGCGTTTGCGTCTCTCCAATTTTCTGACTTTAGCAGATTTGTTGATGTTCTTATACTTGTTAGTATCAGAACATATCGCTAAATCTTTAATTCCTAAGTCTATACCGATTCCATCATCAGATAACTTTTCCTTGCAATCTGGCAATTCCACACATACACTGATCCACCAGTTCAACCCATCAAAGGATATTCTTGGGTTCATATACTTTGTATCTGTTGGAATACGCCCATGCTCTGCAATCCTCACCCAATTAAGTTTTTGCTTGTTGGCTTTTTTACTTGAAGAAAAGCCTTCAAACTTGACATGGGTTTCGCTGAACTTAATCTTAATGTTGTCCTGATAGAATTTAGGCATGGATCTCTTTTTGGACTTAAACCTTGGAAATTCCTGTAAGCCTTTGAAAAAGTTCTTGTACGCAGTACAGGCATCTTTAATAGCCTGTTTGGTTACATTGTTTGATATTTTAAGCAACCATACATATTCATCAGAATTTCTGAGTCTTGTAAATTCTTTCCTAAGCTCCGAATCTGATATAAACTTGCCACCTTTTTCGTAGTTGTCTCTTTCCCTGACTAAAGCCCAATTATAAGCAAACCTTGCAGCACCAGCATACTGAAACATCTTAGTGTTTTGCACGTTGTTTGGTACGAGCATTACTTTTATGGCTTTTACCATTTGTTTCTTCCTCCTGTATCAGTTCTTCAACAAGTTTCTTAGCTTTATCAGCCCGTTTACCCTGTAATTTGCAACTGAACACCGTGATTATTTGTACTAAATCCTCAACAAGCTCCTGCTGTTCGGATTTTTCAGTATTATCAATTATCTCAATGTCACAGTTATAAAGCGAAGCCATATATTCCACTAACTCAAAACCAAATCGTAAAAGCCTGTCTTTATCCAAAACGACAACCTTTTCAACCTGATTCTGAGAAATCCGTTTAATCAGCTCCTGAAGTCCTTTTTTCTTGTAATTAATACCGGAACCAATATCACTTATTATCTCAAATGGTTGCCCTTTTGCTATGAGATATGTTTTTACATTATCAATCTGCCGTTCCAAATCATCTTTCTGCTTATTACTTGAAACACGACAATATCCTATTGTAATGCGATTTTTGGATTTTACATTCATTACTTGGTTAAGTTGTTCATCGGAATAATATCTGTATCCACTTGTTGTAGTATGATGTGGATGAAGTTTTCCATTGGCATCCCAATTGCGTAATGTCTGTGCAGATACGCCTAATATTTTCGAAAATTCATGTATAGAATAATATTTACTCAAAGTATCAACTCCTTTCAATATTATCCTATACCAATAACTTATAAAACACAACATTTGTTTACATAGTCTTATAAGTTTAGCTCAACAGTTGTCACCCTCTTTTCTAATTCCCGACATAGATATATTCGGTAACTATTAAACCGGATACTATCATATAAATCATAAAATATTCTTGTATTTTTTGCATTAAAAAGGTTCAGTACCTAAAATAAAATGAGTACTGAACCTTTTGATCAAGTCATCTGTATTTAGACTTTGTAAACCTGCTTCCCATCTACAAATGTTGCAAGGCATTTTGCATTTTCAACCTCTTCAAATTCATCATTTAAGAAGTCTTTATCAAATACTGCTATATTGGCCAATTTGCCGATTTCAAGAGATCACATCCGGTTCTCCTCGTGCCAACTGTATGCCACGTTAGTGGTTATTGATTTTAAGGTATCAAGCCGGCTGATACACTGATCTGCATGTCTTAGCATTTTCTCGCCATTGGACGGTAAGTAACCAAGCGCACCAAGACATTTTCCACCCACATGATTCCGCATACTGCCATAATATTGTACTCAGCTATACGTCTGATTTCTCTGGGTGTAATTTAATAAAGATGTAAAGAACCTTGCCTTACTAATGATAAACCGGTTGTATATGCTCTAAAAAAACTCTTATATCAATTTTATTATTTATCCTCTTTTGAATCATAAATTTCCTTCTCATGCTTAAAGCCCCAATTCATGATCGCATAAAAAATAGGATACATATCCATTCCCATATCTGATAACGAATACTCGACATGTGGAGGCACCTCATTGAACTGTATTCTGTTAATAAGTCCATCTTCCTCAAGTTCTCTAAGGCTTTTTGTCAGCATTGTATTAGTAACACCGGGAAGATTTTTCTTCAGCTGCCCGAAGCGAATGCTGTCATTTATGCAAAGTTCATATATGATCTGCGATTTCCATCTTCCCGCAAGCATCTCCAGCAGAGGAGTTACCGGACAATTTCCACCTCTTGTTACAATTCCCTTTTTAAGCTGAACCAGATATTCATCATATGACATATAGTCTTCGTTCTTCTCTGACATGCAAAAAACCTCCTGCTAAAATTTATTTTATATGATTATTTTATATTATTTAATTTCATGTATCCATCCATATTTTCAAATCGGCAGCGTAAATTTGTACTCGGAAATTTGAAAATAGAAAATCCTTATGCACTCAGATATGATATTAGATGCATATAGATTGTATCATGTTTTTCTTGTTTTAAAAAGCCCTTTATGACAAATATTTTAAATTTGACGGGGAAAGGTCGGAACGTATCCAACGAAACACAAGAACCCGACTTTCCGTCGAACTCCGCTTTAACTCCGACATAGTGCCACAGGCGATTCGTTCAAGACTAAGAGCTCTTCGCCTGTGGCACAAGTCTGCGTAAAAAGCTGATTTCGCCGGGCGGGTTCAAATGATGTTTCTTTTGGATACGTTCCACCTTTCCCCTGGCTTTTTCTATTTCAGGGTTCAATAAATAAGCCCTCGCAGTTTTGAAGGGTAATGTAACCTTTACCGCATGTCTTTAGTTCTAAAACCTTGATTTTAAGGAAGTCAAAATAGATAAAAATTCCATGAAGCTGTCTTAAGCCTTAGGAAATTCGGCAACGACATATACAGTACAAGTGCTGTCACATCCACAGAGCCACTTTGAGCTGGGGTGGGGCAGTTGCATTTCGCTTACCATCAAAAGTAAACGGGGTGGGCGAAAAGTGGCTCTGCAATGTTAAACCTACATCTTCAGTTTTTCATTTCAAGGTTCATCTGAGACTTTTCCATGGATCATGTTTTCATACCTCACCTGGCACTATATTTTGCTGATACGTGACGATCATCCCTGGCTCAAATAGCTCAAACTATCACTATCAAAATTTCAATTTGCCATTAAGTTGGAAACTTAGTCTTTTACTGCTTTGTACTGATATACTTGAGCGGATACTTTCAGCATATTTGCCATATTCGATCAGTGATTTACTCCTGTCAGTTCGCTCTGAATTTAGCATTGCCCGTGCACTAAGAACTACTTCTTCGGCTCCTGCAGCCATGGGGATTTCTTTCCTCTGAAACCTTGCCAGTTCCAGCATATCTCCACCATTATAATAATACTCACGCAAGCGAGCCATCTTGGATCCGCCTAACCTGCACCATCCCATCGGCAACGTACTCATCCTCTTGGACAGTACATGGCAGACATGTCCCTCTGCACTGCAGGCTACAACTCCTTCTGATTTTTTTAACCGGTACTTTGCCGCAGTCCAGTTTGAAGAAATATATGACGCTGCAGAATCAATCCTCTGAACTACTGCTTCCGAAGTGGTACAGTTTTTAAGCTTTTCTACTACCTCAAAGAAATCAGATTTTTTTCCATCCCGTATGGCTGCCATTACTTCTGATCTTGCATCATCTTCAGAATCTTTTGTATGCTGAATAAGTTTGCTAACGTACTTTGATATATGGAATTCATCAAGAACAAATGTAACATCCGCAAGCCCTCTGTAACCTGACTTGATCCATGTTCCTCCATCAGAGTTGACATATATTTTCTTTATTGCACTTGTATCATACTTGTTTTCTATGTAATCAAATACCTCTTTCCAGAGCTGCTTATTATCCTCTTCACTGCCACGACAGAAATAGTGGGTATTTATTAAATGATTCCGTTTGCTTTTAGGACTAACAGGCTCTATACCCTCAAATACATATATGATCTTATTGATTGCACCGTTCAGTTTTCTTCCAACAGAATTATATTTCAGGTCTCCCCGACTGGACTGGAACTGAAGATGATAATGGTCTTCGTCTGCATCAATATAGAGGTATTCTACTATACGCTTTTGCTCCGGTATCTGGAAGTTTTTCGGAAAGCGTGTACTGTGCAGTATATTTTTTACTGCAGCTTTTGTAACACCTTCTCTGGCAGTTGCTTCCTCACCTGCTTTTTGATACGAGGTGAGCGCTGCTTCTTTGTATATTTTTGCTGTGACATCTTCTGTCATGGCTTGATTTGGACTCAGCCCGAGAACCTTATCCAAAAGATAGCATTCCAGATATTTCCCGTTTTCATCTGTTTCAAATTTTGATGTATAAAGGGTCTTGTTTACAATGACCTCTCCTAATGACGTAAGGATCTTTTTGGAATCTCCTTTATGCTCAACATACCAGTTGTTTTTGCGCTCAGGCATATCCTTAATCAGCTGGTTCATTTCCTGCAGAGTATCCTGTATGAACCGTCTTCCAAGCTCCTGGACTTCTTCCTGCACGTTTAATACAAAGTATGCCAGGTCAGTTGTATCTTTGTAAAGATTGAGTTTGGTGTTGAAAAGATTTTTGATGCAGTCATACATAAAATAGCGTATAATGTTTTCCATAAAGAGAACATCCTCCTTAATGATATTTGTGTCACAAGCTAATATCATATCACACGTCAGGATGTTCTTTTTTCTTTTCTATTCAATTTTCCGAGGGAAATTTTACGCTAACTTTCAAATCCGATGGATTGATATAATCCTACGGCCATAGTTGAACTCTCAAGATAAATTTTATCCGCACCTCTATTTCTTGCTTTATTTATCAGATGATTGCAAATTTCTTTGGCAAGCCCCTGCCTTCTATATTTTTTTCTCACATATATGTTCATAAGATAAGCACATTTACCGCTGTAATTGTCAGGAGACGGCATCTCTCTATATAGGCAGACCCCGCCGCATCCTGCCAGTTCTCCTGACAGATATATTGCACAAGCAATATGACTGCCTTTTTCAATTTCTTCATTGTAATATTTTTCATTTTCTTTCCTTATATCTTCCCACTCTTTATCAGAAATCATTTTTCTTTCCGCAGAAAATACATTGGACAGTACTTCCATTCTCATCGAAATTAACAGTTCCAGATCATCCATATGGAGTTCTTTTATTTCTATATTCTTATCCGTCATGCAGCCACCTTTCTTAACAGGTTTGGAAGCATCGTCTTATCAACTTTGCCATTGGCATTTAGCGGAAGCTTTTTCAGCTCTACAAAATACTCAGGGATCATGAAATCTGTAAGATAATCACTCATATATTCCGTTATGTCAGAAAGAACTACATCATCATTCTTTTTTACGATATAAGCAACCATGTAAGAGAGATTACTATCATCCATTTTTGGAGCAACGTATGCCTGTTTAACATATCCCGACTTTGCAAGCACATTTTCAACTTCGCTGACTTCTACACGCTTTCCCTTGATCATTATCTGTGTGTCTTTTCTGTGCAAAAAAGCAATATTTCCGTCAGGAAGATAATATCCAAGATCTCCGCTCCTATACATTCTTCCTTTTGGAGTATCCACAAAGGCTTTATTTTCTAATCGCCTGTCTCCGATATATCCGTTGGAAACACCGTTTCCGAAAATACAAAGTTCTCCTATTTCTCCATCCGGAAGTTCATTTCCTTCTTCATCCATTATTTTTATTTCTGTTCCAAGCACAGGTTTTCCAACCGGAAAAGTTCCATCTTCCAAAATGTTTTCTTTTGTACATCTGAGATATGAGGCACATACTGTAGTCTCAGAAGGACCGTAAGTATTATAAACTTCGACTTTTCCAAGAAGATTCGTAACGTAAGATGCTCTGATAACATCACCACCGCTTATAAGAAGGCGAATGCTGTCAGGAATAGTTTCAAGCTCATTTATTTCCTGCAAAAGATACGGAAATCCGCTAAGCATAGTTACTTTCTTTTCTTTGATAAAGTCGATCAGCTTTTTAACATCCTTTCTCTCTTCATCTGAAGGGATTGCAAGCGCTGCCCCGGCAAGAACTGTCGTAAATACTTCTTCTACAAATATGTCAAAAGAACATACAGAATGCTGAAGCATTATATCTCCCTTATGCGGATGAAATTCGTTCGCAAATGCCCTGACATAATGACAAACGTTTGCATTTGTTACAGCAACTCCCTTAGGCTTACCTGTTGTTCCAGATGTATAAAGTATATACGCAAGGTCATTCTCATTATAGTCAGCTTTGATCAAAGCAGTTTTATCTATTGGGAATCCTTTGTCAACAATGATATTTGTCATTTCCGGAAAACGATCCGAATACTCGCTGTTTGTTATCAATGCTGTAACTCCTGCTTCTTCCATCATGTATCTTATTCTTTCTTTCGGAAAAAAAGGCTCAACCGGTATATATGCAGCGCCGATCCTTAAAGCAGCAAAAATCGATGCGATCATCTCTACTGAATGATTCATCATTATAGTCACTTTCTTAGATCCGGCAGGTATTTTTCTTGCTATTGTATCCGCCAGAAGCAAAAGTTCCTTTCTGCTCAATACTCTATCATTATCAAAAACAGCAACTGCTTTTTCGTTTTCATTTACCTTTAATAAAAATCCCTCTACTATCGTATTCATTTTTCGTCTCCTGAATCTCATGCATATCTCTTCGTTACAAGATGTATGATATACGCTTTAGGGGAACCTTAACAAGTACGCAGTTTTTTGAAACATAGTATCACCGATGATACTTTTGTGTGATATTGGACATTGGCGGAAATAAAAAAACAGGGATTACTTTAGATATAATCCCTGTTGTACTGATTGTTCATATAATTACTATTGAATTTTTAGATAATCCTCTTTTGCCTCCGACACATATAAGTATCTGTCCATAAAATAAAATCACTAATTCACCTATATGATTTTCTTAAATATACTCATGGGCGTCATACGCTCGTGCATAAAGAGTTTTGCGCCCCGCTCCAATTCTCACTAAAGTTCCGTCTTCAACAAGTTTCTTCAACGCTGACTCTACAGAAGAACTTCCCAAACTTGGGCACCCTGCAAGAACTTCTTGTTTTGAAAACTTACCTATACGCTCGTTGACATATGTCTTAACAACATCATATGACGTGCTCTTAGACCCGGATATATAGGCTATAGATACTCTGGCTTCAAATTCCTTATAGCAAGATAAAATTATACTAAGCATATATTTTATAAATGGCTTAGGGTCATTAGTTCCTTCATACCATCCTTGGTCTGCCTTTTGAAGAGCGTCATAATATGCCTCTTTGGTATCTGCAATAGCTTTTTCAATACTGATATACTGCCCAACCATATATCCACTACGATAAAGCAATAATAATGTCATCAATCTGCTCATACGACCATTACCGTTATTAAACGGATGGATGCACAGGATATCAAGCAAGAAACAGGGTATGAGAATAAGCTCATCAACCAGCTCTTTATCTAATGTCTCTTGGTATTTTTCACAAATAGCATCGATTGCAGATGGCGTCTCGTATGGCTCAAGTGGCTTAAACAAAACTATTTTCTCACCTGTTTCAAGCACCATATCAATTTCATTAGGTGTAGTTTTAAACTGTCCACCATAATTCAGAGTCGTATACTTCAACAAATCTCTGTGCATTTGAAGAATATAATTACTACGTACCGGTATTACATCATAGTTTTCATGAACAAGATTCAACACATTACGATAACCAAGGATTTCTTCCTCATCCCTATTCTTTGGTGTTGTCTTATCAGCCACAAGCTGTTTCAGTCTGGCATTCGTAGTAATAATACCTTCGATTCTATTGGAAGCTTCGGTACTCTGTATCTTAGCAATTTCAATAAGCCTATTAAGCTCAACATGCTTTTGGCGTAAGTATAACTCCTGCTTTCCCTTATTCTCATGAATCTTTGAAATATAAGATATTATTTCATTGTCCCAAGTCCTATTTGCAAGATAAGAATAATCAAATTGTCTCATTGGCTAATACTTCTTTCTCCCAAGGAATATTATTATCGCCCAATCTTACATCTATTTTGGGAGATATTTGTAAGTGTTGGGAGAATAATTCTACTCCAAATTATAATATTCTTTCTCCCAAATCACAATCAATTTTGGGACTTATCGGTCAAAAAATCTTTTTCAATATCCGCTGTCTTGGCTATAGATTTTTGCTGCAAAACATCAAAAATCCCGCAAACAAGCCATTTAAATGTGGCTGCGACAAGGGCTGCTACATTCTCATAAATGCTTGCTACTATCGTGATTATCAGGCTTAATAAGCTCATTACAATTATCATTGGAAGAATTATCGGTGCCAATAGGATTTTTACTAATACTCTACTCATGTCAGATCCTCCCCTCACGCTTTTCATTTGCTACCTTATAGGCAATCAAACGAAGTACATAGTCAGGCATCTGTCTACGTCCAAGCTCCCACTCCTGCATAGTTCTATAAGGAACTCCAAGCCACTTGGCAAATTCTGTACGATTCATACCTGACTGTTCCCTGATTACTTTAAACATGTAAGCTGTCTTACGACGCTCAGCGTCTTTGTCATCCTTGTCAGTTCTTTCAACTTCAATCTGGATGCCTTCTACATCATAAATATCTTTCTTCATAGGCTACCTCCATCAATGTAGTCAATGCGTGTATTTATCTACCCTCATTTTAATGTAGTCATTGCGTGCATGTCAATGCAAAAAATAAAGCTGACTGCTAAACCGGTTCGAAAGTCAAGGACTTTTTTGTGACAGATTTTAAGGTTGAATGGAATCATAATAGACAGTGCAAAAATATATATGACAGTGATGGATTTTAAGTAGTACTACGATAGGCTTTAGGTTGACAGTAGTACTTTTTTATAGCTTTTTGTAGGGGATAATGATAGAGGGTACAACAAATAGGCCAGAGGATTCCCTGGCAATCAAAAAGCTGTACCGTCAGAGAGTGAGGTGAACTCGCATTTGCGATAAGCCAGACCCTTACTGCCACGATACAGCTGCGTTTATTATACAGCTGTAAAGTATTTAAAAATATAAGATTTTGAAGAATATATAGATCAGAACAGTTCGTTCATCATGAATACATAACTTAATTCAGTATATTTTCTCCATGCAAGTGGTTCTTTAAGCTCAGAGCGTTTGTCTTCTGTAAGTGACTTTATGAACTGAAGAGCGCTCTTGGCCTTTTCCAGGACAGCCTGCATTTTTGTGATCTGATTAGATGCTGTCATTTCCTTATCCTTCCACTTATCTATTACTGACTTAAGAAGGCGTTGGTCACGAAGTATTACTTTTTCAGGATCAACAAGCCGTTTTTCTTCACGATGCTTTTGGGATGCTTCTCTGCGAGCTGCAGCTTCTTCATCAGCATATCTGCGTCTTACTTTCTTTAAATCACCACCTGTCATCATAATTGATGCAGGAACACCAAAGTAGTTGTCAAGTGGATAAACTCCCGTTGTGGCATACTGATAGAATTCCTCAGGAGTAAGTCCTGCAAGATCATACTGATAATGCTCTGAATTGTGTGCCTTAAGGTAACCATCCACAAGCTGTCTTGCAGACGTAAAATCCCTGCACATAGCAACCATATCGAGGATGGCTGTTTTAAGCCTCCCAAAGAAGCTCTCCATAGGTGCGTTATCCTGAGAATTGCCTCTGGCTGATACAGACTGTACAAAGCCATCATCGTGAAGTAGCTCAGTAAAGGAAGTGGCAAGGTACTGGCTCCCCTGATCATGGTGCACATAAACTTCATTGGTCCTCATGACTTCCGCAAGTTCGCCAGCATGACCACTCATCATATCCCGGTAGGCTTCTTCTACGAGTTTTAGAGACATATATCTCCCTATGCTCCAACCAAGGTTTTCACGAGTATAGGCATCTCTGAATACGCACAGATAAAATGTGGTCCGATATTCACCATAGTAAAGATATGTTATATCTGAAAGAATGACTCTTCGCGGAGCGATGAAGAAGTTCTGGTTCACCGCATTTACCGGCGCCGCGCACACGTGATTATGTGATGCCTGATGCTTATATGCATCTTTATGCGGCATCTGTGCCTGTATGTTCATCTCAGCCATAAGCGCCGCTATCTTTTTGGTATTCACAGTCCTGCCAAATCTTCTAAAAAGCTCCACCCTGAATGTCCTTTTCCCAGGAACCACGCCATTTCTGGCAATGATAATCCTACGCATAAGTTCTTTGATTGCATCCCTGTCGGCTTTTTTCTCCGCCTGTTTTCCAAATATATCTTCCTTACGGCCTTTCCATGCATAGTAGCCAGAGTCAGACACTCCAAACATACGCAGGCATTGTGAAACGTTATACCCATTGAGTTTCGACTTCTGCTTATTTATAAATGAATCAACCATAACAAATCTGTCTGCCCGGATTTCCTTTTCCTCAATCAGGTAAAGTACTCCTCCAATTCGGATCGGATTTTTTTTTGAGCCAAAAGCATTTCTTCAAGATAGTGGTTACGCGCTACAAGATATGCCCGTTCTTCTTCTGGCGTGAGATTTCCCATCTGTTCACGGGAGACGGAGCCGTCATAATTCGTCTCATCTACAGTAAAAAGTTTGTTGTCTCTGGCCTTCTGCATTACGCGCTTTCCGGCTGAATAGGCTCGGTCTTCTCCCAAGATATTTGTGTCAAATCCAAGCGCATTATAAGCCTGAACATATGTCATTCCTTCATCATGGATTTTCTTGTACAGGGCAATGTCAAAGTCTTTAGAGTAGAAGATCCTGTCCTCTTTGAAGCCAGTAACAAACTCATTATCGAGAAAGGGAATGATCTTTTCATCAGGTCTGTCACTGCCGTCCTCATATTTATACTTTTTTGAATGATCCACCAGTTTCATCGTTTAATCCCCCAATACTTTTTTCTGTAAACTCCTTATAGCTTCTTGCAGCCATGTGAGCGTTTTTTGCTGACTTTACCTTCATCTTTTCAAAGCGTTCTTCTTCTCTCGCCAGATATTTGGCGAATTCTGCTTCACTCATCTGTTCCAGGTATTGTTCATACTCTGCAGGTGTCATCTTTTCTCTATCCCACATGCCTCTTTCATTATTATAGTAAAAGCCATATCTATCAATACATTCCTGCAACTCATCCAAAGATTTACAAGCTTCATAAGGGCACTCATCTTTAAAATGTCCAAAGAATGATTCCTGAACTGCATTATCCCAGCAGTTCCCGCGTCTTGACATTGACTGCGTAAGTTCTCGTTCAACAACTGCAGCCTGAAAGTCATCACTCATGTAAAGTATGCCCTGGTCGGAATGAAGTATTGCACCACTTTTGGCAGGGTAAGAATCCATTGCGGCCAGGGTATCAAGCGCAAGCTGAAGATCATTGTTTTCACTAATAATGAAGCATATGAGTCTGCCTGTAACCGGATCCACAGATGCTGAACCATAGGCACGCAGACCATCACCATAGTCAAGATATGTCACATCTGTAAGCCTTATTTCATTGGGTCTGTGAAGCCTGAATCTCCGCATGATGAGGTTGGCTTTTTGGTTTCTCGCTATGAGTTCTTTCATTGCTTTTCTATTCCGGCTGGGACGTCTTATTGTTGTTCGGATTCCGTATTTATTCATAAGCCTGCGTATCTTGTACATGCTAAAAGACTGTCCGGTAACCCTTGGCATAAGCATATATACCTGGCGTATACCTTTCTCAAAGCCTTTGTATGCAAGTACCTGGCGAATTATTACTATATCTTCCTCATCTCTGCGACACCTGTTAATTTTGCCTGTTCCATATGTTTCATTATGTAGCAGTGCGTAATAGCGGCTTTTTGATAAATCCATCAGTTTCAGTATCCTTTTTCTGGAATAGTATCCCCAAGGATCACTGGGGAGTCCATCTACCCATCGACAAACTTTGCGCTGAATATCATAATTGTCAGTTTTGAATATCTGTCCTAATTCGCAAAAACCTTTTCTTACTTCCTGGAACATCATAGAAGCCCGTCTATTCTGTATCTCCAAAATGCCTTCATTACATGGAATAACCTCTGTCTCCAAAGGCTTCCATGCTTGCAAAGATGAATTGATCCGCGTTTTACTCCAGGTATTCACCAAGCTATCATCAATTCCGTATATCTCAAAAATCTTTGAAAGCGGAATGGGTATCATGTATACCTCATTAAAGAAGGCATTTTTCATGTACAGATTTCCACGTACTATCTTTTCTACATAGGGATTCTCTAAGAGCTTTGGAGAGGCTGCAGAAACATGATACTCGACTTTTGAAACACCTTCAGACGCAGCATATCGTCTGAATATTTCTCTCTTAAAAGCCTGTTCCAATCTGACGATTCTTTCACATCCGACATCAAGTGGATCAATCCCATTGCGCCTTAACATATCTTCAATTGATGTGTCAGGGTAAGCTTCCATTAATTCTTGGCGAAATCCGGGATCTATCGTCATTCCGAATCCTCGTTTCTTTCTGTAAAACTTCCCTGACAGTATCAAAGGATTAGTTTCTTTATATTCCGGATCTATTTCAGGGTGAGATTTTTCTGTAGGCAGAGGATATCCGCCGTATTTGAATCTTGCACATATATCTTTAAATGAATGGGATAAGAGGTCTATTGCCAGAATATCAACTTTCTTAAGCTCTTCCTCTATGGTTTCAGGGGTAGGGTTTTCTTTCCATTTTTCGAAGAGTTTTATCCTAAAGGGAAGTGTAAATCCCACTGTTTCACCATAGATGGTTTCGACAACCGGATTATCATTTAGCTTTTTTCTGTTTATATCCCTTCCATACATTATGATAGATTCCTCCTGACAATAGAAATACCCAGACAATGGGTATTTCAACTGTCATGTTGAAGTCCATCATCTGGGTATCAGTTTATGCCATAATCGACAATCAGCTTCTTTTACGGGATCTCTATCATAAAAATGTATCTCCCTTTTTACAAAAGTGTTCCTATATGCACAAACTTGAAGTTGTGCGATTAACTTCCGTTTGTTCTTCCATCAAGGATTATGTATTACATTTCTCTTTCCACTATTGGCAGTTCCTCTTACTTCTTCGTGGTAAAAGTAATCTACGATTGTTGGATGTCCTTTCTCTACTCTCTCATACGGAGTTTCATTATCAACAAACCTGCAATCATACTTTTTAGCCAGCTCTTCTGCTTTCTTTTCCAACGCTTCAAAATAGCTGCGGTTCTTTTTGTTATAAATTTCGTCATACAGCGGCACCAGATCCGGATGTTTATCGGAAATGTATTTCATGATATCTGCCTTAAAACCTCCGCGAAGATTCAGATTCTCAAGCCATACAAGGTCACACTGATCTTTTGTCCTGTCTATGATTGCTTCTATATCCGTAATCCCCGGGAACACGGGTGAAATGAAGCAAATTGTACGAATGCCTGCCGCATATACCTCTTTCATTGCAGCAAGCCTTCTTTCTATGCTTACTGCCGCATCCATATCATCTTTAAACTCTTCATCGAGAGTATTGATTGACCATGATACTGTAAGTCTGCTATTTTCATTGATTTCTTTTAGCAGATCCAGATCTCTTAGTACAAGGTCTGACTTTGTGCAGATAAGTATGTCCGCACCACTGTCCTTTAGTTCTTCCAGAAGTCTTCTTGTATTTTTATATGTTTCCTCTAGCGGATTATAACCATCCGTAACTGTTCCAATGATCACCTTCTGGCCGGCATACTTCTTTGGATTCTTTATTTCAGGCCAGTCTTTCACATCCATGAAGGTTCCCCATTCCTCCGTATGCCCTGTAAAGCGTTTCATAAAAGATGCGTAGCAGTATTTACAGGCATGGGGACACCCCACATAGGGATTCACCGAATATCCTCCAATAGGAGTATTCGATTTTGTCATTACACTTTTTGTTTCTATATGATTTACTTTGATTTTTGGTTGTTCCATATCCTCTGCTCCTCCAACACTTTGTTAAAAGCATCCGGCATTTCCTGTATCATTTCTTCTCCCATAATCGGAACAAGATCTTCTTTCCAGAATACAGGAATGTTCAGTTCATGAGCCTGTTCTGTCAATGAATAAGCCCACCCGGGATCTGTTTTAACAGTCCTGCTCTTTGCACCTGTCATGGTTCCCACCACAATCCAGTCAATGCCTGTAAGATCAACCTTACCCGGATCATCGAACAAAGGCTCAAAGGTAACATGATATTTTTTTGCCTTCACATTGCTCCGCAGTGCATCAATACGCCATAACTCAGACTTTCTCGTAACTGTAACGCCAAACCATGCATTATCAAGATCTGTTTCAAAAGACAGAAGATCCGGTCGTTTGGTAAGAAAAAGAAACTGGTGCTGAGGATTCTCTGCTATCTTATTAAAGACTTCCTCTCTCCATTCCTCATGCCAGCCCGAGAGATCGCTCATGCCGGTCAGCAGAAAATTCTGCGGCTTTTTCTTTTCCATCATACGAAGCTTTCCTTGAAAAAACTGTGGCTTTTCAAAATCATCTATGATGTGATAACGCCTCGTATTGTTTCTGGCATAGCAGTACGGACATCCAACAGTGCACCCTATAACAAGATTCATGTTCTGAATCTGATCTTTAATACAGATACTCATTTGTCACTCCATTCCTCAAGGTTTACCCTGATGCGGTTAAGATACTCTTCAAACTGAAGAATCTCTTTATCCGTAAAATCACGATAATAAATATTCCCCATCTCATTTGATACGGAGTCATAAGCTTCTTTAAGTTCTTTGGCTTTATCTGTGAGGAACAGAAGAGTTTTTCTCTTATCAGCTTCATCAGTTTTGCGGCTTATCAGTCCGTTTTTTTCCATCCGCTCAAGCATGGTTGTAAGTGAAGTAATTGCAAGTCCGCTTTTCTCGGAAATAATTTTAATAGGAACACCATCTTCCTGCCATAAGACATAAAGAATCCTTCCCTGAGCTCCGTTAAATGCATCAATGTTTTTTTCTGCCAGTATCCTTTCAAATATACGATCACCCAGCTGTTTTATTTTTGTAACAAGAAATCCACCATTTGTCTTCATAATTTAATACTCCTATATCGTAGTTTTATACTACGATATAGGAGTATTTTTGTCAAGCATACATATCATAACTTCCGATATAATCGTCCACGTCACATTGCAAAAGCTGAATCGTATCTTCAACAGAGATTTTCCTTTTTATAAGTTTTTTGCAATTTCAAATACTTTTCTTAGATACTTACCAGCGTTTTTATCCCGGTTAGCATCATTACCATAGCCTCTGGTCATCTCATCAAAAGCATATACTTCGCAGGTTTTTGCTCTATTTCTGATCCGGTCACCAATCATAACTGTCTTCATTGCTTCCAGCTGATCTCTTCTTACCTTATCTTTTAATGACCCACCCATGGTAATCAAAAATAATGCTTTTTCCAGACATTCCATGGATGTTTTATCCCCATATGCAAATCCGTAAGTCCATACCCGTTGAAACCATCCCTCTAACATAGCAGGAGACGAAGTCCAAAAATCAGGGTAAATAAAAGCTATCGCATCTGCTTCATTTATCTTTTTCTGCTCAAAAAGAACATCCTCCGATACAGGACTATCCAAATTATAAAATCCTTCTCTTATATACTCTTTTTCCGACATCACGGGATTGAATCCATCTGCATACAGATCAGAAATCTCATATGAATGTCCTGCACTCTCCAGTCCTTTGATAAAAGCTTCTTTCACTTCATATGTGAAACTATTTTTACTTGGATGACAATATACAATGAATACCTTCATTTCATACTCCTTTACCTATGGCTACTTATCCATCTCTATCCACTGTATGAAAGCTGTCTTATCACTGCTGTTATACCCAGCCTTCTCATAGAAATGCATAGTCTCCGTCTTCTTTGTTCCTGTCAGTAGCATCATTTTGTAACAGTTTTCCTTCTCCGCAATCTTCTTTGCATAATCCAGACATTCACCTGCATATCCGTTTCCTCTGAAATCCGCATGTGTTACCACATTCTCAACAAAAGCATATGGTCTTATATTTCTTGTTAAATTCGGGATAATCACACAAACACAAGAAGATATAATCTGACCATCAATCTCATTTACGATCAGATGGTGATTCGGATCTTCAATGATCTGATTCCATATTCTTTCAAGATGTTCATCATGCTTGGGAATACTGTCTTCATGTAAGTAAAGATACAGTTCCAAAAGTGCTTCCAAATCTTCTTTTTTTGCTTCTCGTATCATCAGCTGATGCTCCTTACCTCCTTAACCTGGAATTCAAAGTTCCATAATTTCTAAATCGTCCGGAACAAAAAGCTTTCCATTATCCAAAGAAAGGGCATCTTTCTTTGATACACTGCTGGTTCTGCGATGAGAACTCACAGTGTTGCTTCTCATATTCAATCTGCACACCGTAGTGCTGTCTTACGTACTCTATTCCATGCTTGAACGCAATCATAGCATCTCTTTTACAACATCTTGGGCCATTTATCTGGCCAAGTTCTCCTATGGCGCTTGATGTAAATGCCATGTGATCTCCCCAGGTGCCATCTTCAGAAAGAGGTCCTGTGCCATCAATAATAGAAAGAGCCGCACCTATAGAAGTTATCGCTCCGCATATTCCCCAGAGTCCACACATTGCTCCCGGCATCCGGAGTCCTTCATTAAGAAGTTTCTTTAAAGCGGAGTCTATATCTATTTTGCCACCAGCATTATAATAAGCCATCAAGAGACATGCCCCGTCTAATATATGATGTTCTGGCCCATGTATGCTTATGTAATCTTTTTTTGCCATTGTCTTAAACATATTGATAGGATTAATGCCTTTTTCTTTACGTATATCTTCAATAATCCTGTTTGCTTTTTCTTCAATAGTCATAAGTAGCTTCTCCTATAAACTAATTATGAAGCTCTGTACTCCATAAGAGTTGTGTTCTGCCATTTTCCAAATCGATCTTTAGCTATTCTTTCCCTATAGCCAATTTCCCTGAAACCACATTTTTTGTGTAAAGCTATACTTGCTTTATTAATTGAAAATATTGCAGAATATATGCTCCAATATCCACATTGCTCAGCCTCTCGGATAATCGTATTTACCAAAGCTGTTCCTATCCCATGACCTCTATAGTTTCTATCAACATATACACTCATTTCAACGCAGCCTTTATATGCGCACCTACTTGAAGAAGGACTTAGCGCTATCCAGCCTACAACCATTCCTTCTTCCTCAAAAACAAACCTGCAATTCTTTATGTGGCCTTCATTCCACTCAGTAAAACTAGGACACTCTGTATTAAAAGTTGATGTTCCCTCTTCTAATCCCTGCTTGTAAATCTCTGCTACTGTCCCCCAGTCTTCATCTCTCATTTCTCTAATCACAGCATTCCACCTCCGATTTTTTTATCGCATCATTATAGATATTTAATGCCTCTAAAACCTGACTCTGTTTTTCCTTTGGAATCATAGAAAAAACTCTCTTAAACTTCATATTCATATCTTTTTCTATTGTATTGAATCTTGCCATTCCTTCATCAGTCAGATTAAGCACTACACATCTGCGATCCCTTGTTGAAGGTTCTCGCAAAACATATCCTTTTTGAACAAGTTCTTCTACAGATCTGCTTACAGCACTTTTATCCATCTTAAGAAGTTCAGCAAGTTCCTTTACACATATTCCGGGTTTTCTGCCTATCTCAACAACCAGAAAGCATTGAGATGTATTGACGTTACATTGACAGCAATCAGAACTGTTTAACTTCTCAAGATTACGTTCTAATTCTCTGGTACTTTCTCGAAATAGTTTTACCTTATCCATCGAATGTCCTCCTATGGATTTAAATGATAAAATCATTAGTTGTATTTGTCAACTATTTTATCATATAAAAAAGCCACATAGCCGTTATAAACAACTACATGGCAATTACGTGGGCATATTCATTTATCTTATTTGTGATCTATTGCTTATGATATTTAATACGTATGCTAACCTATCTGATCAATCCTCTTTCAGACCTATCACATAGTCATAAACTACCCTTTCCGAAGTGGAGTCTCTTTAATACCGATAATATCTTTCTTTTTCTGAAATCATGCCAGTTTATCCAAAAGCTCATCTATATCACTGTTAATGCATACGCTCCTATCTTCTATCTCTCTGGGACAGTATGCCTCTTTGTAATTCAAGCATGCATATGTAGCTTTTTCATTTTCCATTGTCATTTGCCAGAATGGATACTTGATTATTACTGGTGTATTGCTGCCTACCCCAAGCTCCAGGAAAAGCACCTGCAGGTTTTCATGTCTTCTAAGGAAATCAGAATAAGCAGCTGATGCTCTATGCCAGCCTCCATCTTCAAGGAATGTATCATCACTTCTAAGATTCATGGTAACATCACTGCCATCAATCGGACACTTTGGAATCAAACTGCTGTCAATTTCCATTCTGACCACGCCTCCAGATGGTATTGCAAAAATCCCATTACCATCCTTAACAAATCCCTGAGATTTCATGGCACTCATCACCCAGTCTTCATTATCAAAGTTTTCCCTAATTGCCGGATTCAAACTTTGAAACAAACCATAATCTCCCTGAGTGTAAAATAATCTTTTCTTATCAAATCCTGCTTTCTGAAAGCAATGATCCACATTTGTAGTAATCACAAAGTAATCTTTATCCTTAACAAGGTTATAAAGTTTTGAATATGTATCTTTAGGTGCATCAAGGTATCTGTTGATGTAGATATTTCTTGACCAATATGCCCAGAACTCTTCCTTGGTTTTGTATGGGTAAAACCCGCCTGAATACATGTCCTGAAAACCATATTTTTCTTCAAAATCAGAAAACCACTTTTTAAACCGGTCTCCACTGTACGTAAACCCTGCGGAAGTAGAAAGTCCTGCCCCGGCTCCAACAACAATAGCATCAGCAGCCCTTATTTCTTCTTTTAATCTGTCAAGCTGCTCTATATCATCATCTTTCCCGAGGGACATACCGCTGTTAAAACTATGTATGGCACTTAAACCTTTTTCTATTGTTTCCTGATATCCATTTGGCTGAAACGATCTGATCTTAGCCGTTATCATTGTAAAACACTCCTTACATTTTAACCATTTAACAGTTTTTCATATATTTCAAAATCAATGTCCTTAATAACATTGAAAACAATCTTCATCTCACTACTTCGTGGCAGATGTAGTTGCAATGGTTACATTAAAACTTTCCGTTTTCATTAGCCCATGTAGACTTATCAGCTAATGTCTCCATTACATCCCAGTGCTCTGCGATAAATCCGTTCTCAACACGGAACAGATCATAGTAGGTTGTAGGTACACCGCCAAAGGTTCCTTCTGAGTAGGCAAGTGCATAATCTCCATCTGCAAGAACCATATGAGTCTTGTTATAAACCATTGAGATTCCCTGCTTAGCCATAGCTTCAAGTGCAGCTCCAAGACCGGAAAGACCATCTGCTATTGCTGTGTTATGCTGAATATACTTGTCTCCGTCATAATATGAAGTAAGCTTATCCGGATTCTCCCCGCGGAGTACATCGCCTACAAATCCGGCAACAACCTTACGTGTTTCTTCCTTGTCTACATCTTTCTTCTCAAGAGTTCCATCAATCTGAGTATGTCCTGAAGGATTAGGAGCTGCCTTGTCTGCCAGATTATCCCAGTGCTCTGCAATCTTACCGTCTGCATCGAATCTAAAAACATCGAATCCGACCTGCTCTCCTGCTCCTGCAAAATTATATACTGTCTGAAGGAAAACCTTATCTCCATCCTCGAATGCACGAATGTTATTAACTGTTGTTTTTACAGGTGCCTGTGCAAGTCCTTCAACAGCTGCTACAAATGCATCTGCCCCTGTTCCAAATGCGAGGTTATGCTGAATATAACCTGGTGCAAGAAGTTCCTTTGCCTTTGCTGTATCTCCTGATACGAATGTTCCGATGAGTGCTAATGCTTTTTCCTTATTTGTCATGATTATTTTCATTTCTGGGCTCTGCCCTGCGAGGTAATTATCCTGGAATATTAAAAAGTTCATTGATGTAACCGTTACGGTTTCATCTGATAGTGCAAATATATCACCTCAGAGATGTAATGTCAATAGTTACATCAAAATAATTTTTTAAAAAACAAGTGACTATAAATCTTTCGACTTATAGCCACCGTTTTTGTACCAATATATTTCTACTTTAATAATCACTATCCCATGCTAAGATGTAAGGGTCAAAAGTAAATTTTGCCCCTTACTGATGTCACGGATTGCTTCATTGCTACGCAATTCCCGCAATCCTAAAACACTAGCATTCCGCGTAATAACGCTACTTGCTCGTGTTTTGCGGGTCCCAAGGTCTCAATCCTCTTTGTGCAAGCACAATCGGATTTTGACCTTTTGACCCTGACATCATGCTAATAGTTATTGTAACATCGCCATTTGAAAGCAACTCAGTCATGCCAGCCTCATCCTTATCAGATATGTGACCTAACCGTGTGTATGACCAGCTGTTAGAACCATAGAACACAACCATTTGATTCCCTGAATAAAGAACTATATCCCCTGATGATGTTGTCGTCTGTTTGTCATTTCTTGGAAGACTTTGACCTATAGATCCCACCTGCTCAAATCCGCCATACATTGACATCTGAATTGTGACATCACCATCTCTGGCCATATCCCGCAATGCTTCTACAGCCTGGTTGTCTTCCCAGTCTACATTAACTTTTGTATCGCCAATCTTCATTATCATAGTAGCTTCTCCAATGCTAATATCATCAGAAGAAGAGTCACTCGCAACAGCTTGATTATCAGTTTCTTCTGTTTGATATGTTTCTAAGGCTTCTAATAATATAGTTCCCTCTGTACTTTCTGCTTCTATATCTTCCGATTCAGAAATAACAGCAATCGAATCATGATTTTTATCCATAGCCTCCATATTATCTGAACAGGCACTAACACAAAACATCATGAACACACTAAGTGCCATTGCAATCATTTTTGCTATCATCACAAAACTTCCTCTATTTTAAAGCCTTACCAAACTCGAAAGCCTCGTTTAACTCTTCTATTTTCCCGGATGCCTCACCCATATCACCTATGCCACCGCAGAATAAGGAACCTGAAAACTGAGCCTTTTCGAAGCAATCAACCCATCCCTGAAGTCCACTTTCCGCCTTTTTAGGCACAAACTCTTCATCCTCAGCTGCTACAGAGAGCATATATACATTTCTAAATCTATAATCTGAAGGATATAGAGGATTGAGCCTGTCCAAAAGAGTCTTCATCTGACCACTCATCTCATAGTAATAAATAGGAGTGACGAATACCAATGTATCTACGTTCTTTACTTTATCAGCAATCGTGGCAGCATCATCCTTAATGACACATTTCTGAGTATTCTGACATGCCAGACATCCTATACAAAAGCCTATGCTCTTCCCTTTAAGACTTATATGCTCCACATCATGACCTGATGCTTTGGCTCCTTCTATAAGCTTTTCAGTAAGTATATCTGAATTGCTATTTGCACGAAGGCTTGTTGAAATTACTAATACTTTGCTCATATCATCTCATCCTTTATTTCTTTTCTATTGGCACGACATTTTCTATCTTCTTAATCAGTTTTGCGGGAACGCCTCCCACAATTGTGTTTTCCTCCACATCCTTTGTCACAACTGCTCCGGCTGCAATTACAGCACCGTCACCGATCGTAACTCCTCTGGTAATAATGGCTCCTGCTCCAATCCATACTCTGTTTCCAATATGTATAAAGATATTCCAGTATTTCTTCAACCGTTATCATTATTTCAGATTCTCCTTAAAGAAGTTCTCCAGCTTGTCAAAAGGAATATAATCCTTATCACCACCATCATAAAGATCAGTATGTACCGCATCAGGGATTATCATAAGTTCCTTATTATCTGCATACTTGCTGTCTTTGACCATATCTGCATATGCATCCTTTGAGAAGTAGCAGGAATGTGCCTTTTCTCCATGTACAAGTAAAACTGCACTTCTGATTTCATTGCTGTACTTAAGAATTGGCTGATTTACAAAAGATTCACAGCCGATCACATTCCAACCACCGTTGGAATTAAGACTTCTCTTGTGATATCCTCTGTCAGTCTTGTAATAGTCATAGTAGTCTTTTACAAAGAAAGGTGCATCCTCCGGAAGTGGGTCTACAACTCCGCCTCCAAGCTTATATTCGCCTGCCTTAAGATCTTCAAGTCTCTGAGCACACATGGCTGCTTTCTTCTGATATCTTGCTTCTTCACTGTCTTCTGAGTCAAAATATCCCTTGGCATTTACTCTTGTCATGTCATACATTGTCATAGCAGCTGTAGCCTTGATCCTTGTATCAAGAGCTGCCGTATTGATTGACATCCCGCCCCAGCCACAGATACCGATTATTCCAATCCTCTCATGATCTACTTTTTCGTTTAATGAAAGAAAGTCAACAGCAGCCATGAAATCTTCTGTATTGATATCCGGCGATGCCATGTATCTTACATTCCCACCGGACTCTCCTGTAAAAGAAGGGTCAAAGGCTATCGTCAAAAATCCTCTCTCAGCCATTGTCTGAGCATAGAGCCCTGAACACTGCTCCTTAACTGCTCCGAATGGTCCACATACAGCAATTGCAGGAAGTTTGCCCTCTGCATTCTTAGGAACATACATATCTGCTGCCAGTGTGATTCCATATCTGTTTACGAATGTTACTTTGCTGTGGTCAACCTTATCACTTTTCTTAAAGGTCTTATCCCACTCGGTTACAAGGTTTAGTTCTTCTTTTCTGATCATTTTACATTCCTCCGTATTAATCACTTTTCTTTCTGAATCTGTCTTATCAAAAAATCCATGTTATCAACTTTTTTCTGGCTGTCATGAAGCTCATCCATAAGATGGCACCGGCATTTCCTAAGATCTCGAAGAAGTGTATCGGTGTCACCTTCTTCATACATCTTTTTCATAAAGTTTATTTCTTTTTCATTGCAGCCCATGTCCGAAAGACCTTCAAGAATCTTTTCTGTATCCATCTTTTTGCTCCTTCTGACTTCATAGTAAATCCTTGACCAGATTTTCGCTAATGAATAAAATAAATATCATGATATTCACTTTTGGAATAACACATAAATTGTCAGCTTTAGGGAGGTTTTCATGGAAATAAAAAATCTCAAATACTTCCTTGCAGTTGCAAGGGAAGAAAATATGTCAAAGGCTGCTGATCAGCTTCATGTATCACAGCCCACTCTTTCAAAGACGTTAAAAGCATTAGAGGAAGAACTTGGAAAGAAACTGTTTGTGAGGCACAGTTTCAGCATTTCGCTTACGGACGAAGGGATGCTCCTTCGTGACAGGGCTCAGGATCTTGTTGCCATGTCCGATAAGATAGAACAGGAATTTAACTCCCTGGATGATATAACAACAAATTCTTTACATTTAAATTCTCAGCCAGCTCACAGGCATCCTTCACTGTAGAGTGATGCTTCTCGTACGGATCAAAAATATCTCTCTCTGAATACAGATAAAATGCCTCATGAAGAAGCCACTCACTGTCCTTGGCATATTTTTCTTCACAATCTGTATATGGTTCATCGCCACAACAAGTGAGCTTCTTTCCATTTCCCATATCCATGCAAAAGCCATATTGATCAGCCTTTGTCGATTGGATATCAAAGAAGGTTACATCATGACCTATGATATTCTTTGTTTCACCATCATGAACCTCTACTAAATGAAGTCTATCCCGGAAGTTATACCACAGTATATCCTTCAGCAGCCAGCGCTTCCAAAGCCCGTTCAAAGTTCTCTTCCTTCACAAGAATATAATCTGTGTTATATGTCGAAACAGCAAAGATTCCTATCTTATGCTCCGCAAGTATTCCGGATAGTTTAGAAAGGATTCCTATCAAAGAAAAATCAAGGACTCCTTGGATCCGAAATCCCTGCCATCCATCATCGCGTTCTATCGTATTATATGGAACATTTTCAGTCTTGCATACAAGCGAGAGTTCTTCATCTGTCTTTCCAATGAAGTAGAAATCCATAGTCAAATCTATATCTGAAATATCTGTCACCTTACAGACAGACAACTTATGCTCTATTTTCTTCAGTTCCATCTGTGATTATTGTCCTTTCTTATGCGCCGCTTTTAATCTCCCACTACTATCTCTGATACTGCCACGAGAGTTGCTTCTCCGCTTATTGCTATCCTCCCGTTCTCCAGCATCTCGCAGTACAAATGCCCTCCTCTCTTAGAAGCCTGATATGCATGTATACTGAGCTTGCCCAGCTCTTTTGACCAGTAATCCGCTATCTGGCAGTGTGCCGAACCGCATACCGGATCCTCTGCCACAAGGAGCTTCGGGAAGAAACTTCTGGAAACACAAGCCGAATCCTCTCCTTTTGTAGTTACATCCTGGCCACGCCCGGGAAGATCAGCGAGTTTACTCTGATCAGGTTTCATGTTGCGGATCTGCTCTTCGGAATCAAATATGCATAAAAGATCCGGTCCCAGAACAGCCTTGACGGGACGAACTCCAAAAGCACTCTCCATCTCATCGTTTAATAGCTGTCCTCCTGAAAAAGGCTTCATAACCGATATGCCTACACCCAGCTTTTCACATCTCTTATACACATCCGCTCTCTCATCCACGCCGCCATAAGCGTACTCACCATGGTTATAGTCATATGCAGGATTAACCGAGAACATCAGCATATCTATGATGTCTGTATCTAAAATCTCCTGTATTACTGAAGGTGTATGGGATGATGCTCCTATATGCTTCACCACACCCTGGCCTCTCATGTCCAGGAGGTACTGAAGGATGCCGTTCTTCTGATACTTCTCCCAATCCTTCGACTCATCCTGGCAATGGATAAAACCGTAATTGATATAATCGGTTCTCAAATCCTTCAACTGCTTATCTACTGATCTCTTCACAGTATCCAGATCAAGTGTCCATCCATATGTGCCCTTTGAATAATCAGCACCAAAATGGATCTGATACATCACTTCATCCCTTACATCAGACAGAGCCTCACCAAAAATGGAAAATGCTGCTCCGTCTCCTGCGGCAAGGTCGTAATAATTGATCTTCATCCGGCACCTCTTATCTGCTCCCTACTCGAGAGTAATCTCCACATCACCATTTCCCAGCATCTCGGCTAGTTCCTCTTGTGTCATGTCGATATGGCCAAGCCTCGTATATGCCCAGGTGTTTGATCCATAAAAGACTACAATCTGGTTCCCGGAATACAGGACGATATCTCCATATTCGGTCGTGATCTGCTCATCATTTCTCGGCAGGCTTTCACCAAGGGAGCCAACCTGTTCAAATCCACCATACATAGACATCTTCACAGTCAGCGGGCACAGTTCCTTCAACGCTTCTACCGACTCATTATCTTCCCATTCAACCGGGCATTCTTCACCGTCAATCATCAGGATCATACCTTCACCTGCTTCTTCATTTATATCTTTTACAGACAGCAGCTCAATCTGTACATTAAGTTCATCATCCACTGTCACTCTGTATTTGTGGTCAAGATTATCAGCTATCGGTGACCTTTCCTCTACAACCACCGTCGTTTCACCCGGTTTTATTCCAGTAAAGGTGATAATCTTATCAAAACCGGAGCCTGTCATTTCCCCGTGATCAGAGCTATGATATTTCACCTCAGTTTCATAAGAAACAATGCCTTCGTCAGAGACCAACACATTAAACTCTGGACCGCCGCCATCAAAGGACTCAAAGCTAAGTTTTGCTTTCTCACCACCGGCATTATCACTTGCCTCTTCCGCAACGATTTCTCCGGACCAGTCCTCTATTCCGCCAAACTCATAGACATTCACATATCCCATGTCAGCCAGCTTTTGAGATGCTTCCTTGCTTCTCCTGCCGGTACGGCAATAAACCAGTATGATCTGATTTTTGTCCGGCAACTCTTCCGGTGGAGTATCGGTAATAATCTCATTCGGGATCAGGATTGCTCCCGGAATGTGACCTTGTGCGTATTCAGCAGTTCTCCGGACATCTACGATAACATGCCCGTCATCCTCCTGCATCATGAGCTTGGCCTCGTCCTGTGATATCTGGGCATAGGTATGTTCTCTCACCATGCCGTCTCCATCCATTACCTGCCCGGTTTTTCCACATCCAAATAACGAAAACATCAGACATACTCCCAACAATATTGAAAATCTTAAGCTAATTCGTCTGCTTAAATGCTTCGTACTCATACTCTGCTTCCTTCATCTCCGATATTCTGTTATTTACTTTGATATATAGGAACCCTCTTAGCAGTCGAAGCCAAATTGATAGGCTTCACTCATTGCCAAAGTTTCTCGAACCTCGCCTTTTTGCCAGACTCCTTCTCCCCATATGATTCCTTTGATATTATTTCCTAAGTTTTCAAAAATCCGGGTTAATTCTTCACCAACAAGTCTAAGTCCTTCTTTGCCATCATGACCCGTAATAATCAAGTAAACATCGTGCCCACCTAAATCCTGCCATTTTGGAAGAAACCGGTCAATGGTTGTCTTTAACATCCCGTTCATTGTGAGAAAATATGTTGGAGTAGCTACAACGATAACATCCGCCGACTGCGTTTTTTTAAGAATTTCAGACATGTCATCCTGTAATACACACCTACCTGTTTTGAAGCACGCATAACATGCCCTGCATAAACCAATATTTTTATCATAAAGATTTATCTGCTCAACAGAATTTCCTGTCTCTTCAGCTCCTTTTTTAAACTGCTGGCATAAAATGTCACTATTACCCATCTTCCTTGGGCTTGATGAAAGGATCACTATCTTTTTCACTTATAAGCTCCTTCCCAGCTGATATGCCTCTTCGGGATATCTGCTTCTTTTTGTCATAGATGGAGTGCCGCAGCCATATCCCAAAACCATACCCTCATCCTCGAAGTTAATATAACGAACAAGAGTTTTATAATGCGACACCAAGGCTTCAAAGGTCCAGTCATCCGCATTCCACGCCACCGTAAGAAGTGCTGATTTTAAATGCCTGCTGTTTAAGCTGCTGTTATACGCACAGAACCTATCCACTACAGCTTTTAACTGAGCACTCATGCCATAGTAATATAAAGGTGTTGCAAAGACTACCATATCTGAAGAAAGAAGCTTTCCCTTAACATCTTCAACATCATCCTTCTGTACACAGGGACCTTCATAACCGCAAGCTACACACCCGATGCAGGGATGTATATTGGCATGACACACATCTATGACTTCACAGGCATGTCCAGACTCCTTAGCTCCTCTTTTAAACTCGTCTACAAGAGTACTTGTTGAGCCATTTCTATTGGGACTTCCCATAAGTATTGTTATCTTCATTTTGTTCACACCACCTTATTATCTGTTTTCATCTGAGATTTCCTGCATAAGAGGGCATCCTGCGTTCCAATAAATGCCCATGATAAAAGCATGATGATATTCTCAAGGAATACGAGGATTCCTGCCTTCTTATCTCTTTCTTTACTGTAAACCCTCAATCCAGGATCTGATTTCATCCTCTGATGCTCCGGCACCAAATCGCATACCATCAAGCCATGTACCGGTTCCTGCATTATCTGCAAGATTCTGACCGCTTCTTCCTATTCCACTGCTGCTTGAGGTGCAGAAAGGGATCATGGTAATGCCATCAGCCTCCTATTTCAATTTGCCATAGTCTTCATCCGATACAGCCTCCAGCCATTCATTACTTGTCTCTTCACCGGCAACTTCTATTGCAAGATGTGAGAACCATGAATCCGGCGCTGCTCCGTGCCAGTGCTTTACTTCAGCAGGAATGTTTATTACTTTACCTGGAGTCATCTCCACGGCTTCCTTGCCCCATTCCTGATAATATCCTCTTCCACCGATGCAGATCAGCATCTGTCCGCCGCCGTTTTTCGCATGGTGGATATGCCAGTTATTTCGGCATCCCGGCTCAAAGGTTACATTGAAAATAGAAACCTGCTCTTTTGATACAGGAGCCAGATAACTCTGTCCTACAAAGAACTCTCCATAAGGATTCTCTTCTCCAATGGGGAAGAAAATGGAATTCTGATACTTATCCTTCTCTGTAACAGCCTCTGCCGTTTCATTCCACACTTCTTTTGCAAGTCTGAATACTGCCCAACCCTTAGGCCATCCTACATACATAGTGGCATGAGTAATGATCGCTGCAATCTCTTCCTTGGTAACTCCATGAGCCTTAGCATTCTGAAGATGATAGGTCAGCGAAGAATCTGTGATACCGGAAGCCATAAGCGAAACCACTGTAATAATGCATTTGGTCTTCACATCAATGGCTTCTTCATTCCATACCTCACCAAAAAGTACGTCATCATTCAAGTGCGCAAACATAGGTGCAAACTCACCAAGCTGTTCTCTTCCTGCTGTCTGTACTACCTTCTCACTCATTTCATATGCCTCCTTATTGTCTGATAAATTCACTGTCCTTTTGTGGTATTCCATTTATATCTGATACATAACGTTCTGCTGTCATATGAAGATCATATTTCTCTCGTAATTCGGCAATCTCTTTCATCATCGGAGATGCATGATGCCTGTCTATTGCCTCCTGATCTTCCCAACTGTCGATCAGAAGCACCGTTTCAGGATCTACGAGTGGGATAAAATACTCATATTTTAAATTTCCCTCTTCTGCCCGAATACGTTTGGCAATCCCTGTTCTTTCCATCTCCTCTGCAAATCTGCGTGCATTTCCGTTAGCTCCTGTATAATACAAATTCACTGTAATACTCATCTCATAAACCTCACATATATTAAAGTACTCCGTCAAGCTACCTTTTTATTGCTGTTTCATCAGGTCGGTTAATCTGTGTGCCCTTTTCCCACTTAACATCACCCTTCACATTCTTATGAAGATCTTCATCACTTCTTCCTACACCGCTTCCTCCTGATGTGCAAAAAGGAATAATTGTCTTTCCACTGAAATCTGCGTCCTTCGGACTTGATTCGTCAACTCACTTCATTTCCTTTTCCCAAAAACGAATTACATTAAGTTCCAGACTATCCGCTACTTTTTCAAGTGAGGATACTTCCTCATCTGTAAGTGTGATATTTGCAGCCTTTACTGCATCAAGTACCTGATTTTCCTTGGTCACACCAATGATAGGAAGCGTTCCTTTTGCAATTGCCCACGCTACAGGAATCTGTGCCATGCCTACGTCATACTTATCAGCCAGTTTCTTAAGCTCTGCGTTAAGGATTTCTAGCTTATCAAGCACAGGATTATAGGTCTCTGCCCTTGCTGATCCTTCCGGCATTGGATGCTTTGTATCATACTTGCCAGACAGTGCTCCCTGCTCAAGAACCATATATGCAAAGAAATGGATATCATTTTCCTTACAATAATCCAGGATTCCTGAATCCTCAGAAGAGCGGTTTATAAGGCTGTAATGATTCTGTACTGCTGAAAGCTTAAGTCCATGTGCCTTTAAAATCTCGTTTGCCTGCTTGATTTCTGCCAGGTTATGATTTGATACTCCAAGAAGAGGAACATTGTCTTTGCCTTCAAAGTATTTGGCAAGCTCTTCCGTCCACTTAGGAGCCCCTGATACATTGTGGATCCAGTAAACATCAAATCTATCGAGATCCATAAGGCCAAGCTGCATCTCGATCATATCCTTCATCGCAGTAGCAGAAGATGCATCAGCACACTGAGGTGTGAATTTATCAGAAATCAGGTAAGACTCCCTTGGCAGACCTTTGAGAAATCCTGCCAGCACCTTCTCAGATGTTCCCATGCCATATGCATATGCCGTATCCCAAAGATTAAGTCCGTTTTCCATAGCCGTATCAAAAATAGGCTTCAGGCTCTCTGCTGTCAGATTATTTCCAAAAGTTCCATCGTTGCCCCATGCCCATGCACCAAGGGCAATCTTAGGTAAATTTGCCATTTTACGTTGTCCTCCTTTAATTTGTTTTTTTGTGTTAGTCTGCCGTAATTTTTATAGAAGCTTTAACAGACAGTTATTTGTTATTTCAAAAATGGACTGGTACACATAGTCCACATTTGCCTCTTTCATGGCTTCCCTCTGCTTATCCGTTACTGAGGTGTAAGGATATATTCCAAACATAAATGGGAAAAATATGTATATAAAGTTTTGAATCTCCTGAACAGATTTCTCAGGGCAGAACTTTGTGATTATCCTGCATACATTCTTCATTGACTCGCCATAGGCCACCTTAAATGATGTCAGCAGTTCTGGTCTGCTATTTTCCTCCATATCGTAGTTATTCATAGAGAGGAGCTTAAGCAGTTGCTGCCTGTTTGCTATGGATGATGCAAGCTTCTCTGCCAATTGCTTCCTGGTAAGTTTTTCATTCTCCTGAAGAATAGACTTAAGTTCTTCATTCCATCGGATGTATTCCCTTTCAAAAAGAGCTAAGAATATCTCCTCTTTTGTCTGATAGTAGTTATATATCGTAGGTCTAGAGAAGGATGTCTCATTCCCAATCTCTTTAAGTGTAATATCTTTAAAGCTCATTGTCTGATACAGTTTCTCACAGGCACTTATGATTTCTTCTTTTCTTGCTGCGGTTCTTTCAGGTGATCCTTTTGGCATGCTTGCCCTCCAAATATTTCATTCTGACTTCGTGTCAATTTGAATTATAATCGCTTGTTGACACCGTGTCAATATAATTTTTTCTGATATTTAAAAAAGACGCATAAACCAGATTGTTTATACGCCCTGTGTTATATCGTTCCACCGCAACCAATCTCTACCACCGGCACCTTCCTGGTATCACTTAACGCAAAGTATAAGCCGATTGAAGTAGGCGAGTACAGCACCTTTAAGATATTTGGAAGACTCGCCACAGATTAAGTCCCAATTATAGGACACTCCTTTATTTACAATGGTACTTGTGAAATAGTTTGTATTTGTAATTATTCAGAGCCAAGTGAAAACATTAAAAATACAGCTGTCAAGCTTGCTTGAGCAGATATATTTTTAAATGTTTTCATTTGGCGGATATCCGACAACGAGGAAACATTTATGTTTCCGAGTCTTGGCTTTGAATAGTTGACTGTACTTCAGAGAGGGGTGAACATCTTGAAAGATTTAATCTATTCAAACAGAGTTTATGAACTTCGTAAAAGCTACGGAATCAGTCAGGATCAAATGGCTGCCGACCTTGATATAAGCAGGCGCACTATCAGCAAGATTGAACACGGTGAACAGAATCCTTCACTTGATATGGTTTACAGGATTGCTGCCTATTTTAATCTTCTGATTCCTGATGTATTCCCACTGGCAAAAGAAATCCATCTTGCTTCCTATGAGGAATGTGTAAAGAAATGATATGAACAAAGATAAGCGAACCTATATCGCTATCAAATCCATCCAGTATCTTCATTATCTCCTTGTTTCTTTCAAGCATATTATAAATCCTGCAATCTTGTCCTTCTGGCGGTTCTTCAGATCTTTATAGGTCTTGTTCATCTGGAGAAGCTTGCCATTTACCATTTTATGCTTACTCATTCACAGCCTCTTTAAACTTCTCAGCATCCAATGTCTTGATCACTCTTGCCGGACTGCCTACTACAACTTCATAGTCTCCTACATCATGGGTAACAACAGATGCAGCTCCAACAATTGCGAACTTACCAATTGTTACTCCCGATAGTATGGTTGCCCCTGCGCCGATCCAAGCTCCATCCTTGATAACGATAGGCTTGCAGGTCAGAATCTGTCTGTCATAAGGATCATGATTGTTGGATAAAAGCTGCACATTTCCAGCAATCTGCACATTATCTCCGATAGTAATGCCTCCTCTTGACATAGCCAGAAGATTACTGTTGATAAAACAATGCTTACCTATAACAAGCTTCTCCATGGCAGCTCCACCAAGAGGTGCTGCAACATATGAGCCTTCTCCAATCCTGTCTTCAAATAACTCTTTAAGCACACCCATATATTCCTCTGTACGTGGCATGGTATGATTCAGCTTAAACATCAGCTGTGCCTGCCTGTCATATATTACCTGTTCCTCAGGTGTGCGTTCTCTCATATCTACTCTTAATTCTTCCATCATCATTAACCCCGTTCTCTATAGTTTTTTCTCAAAAGCAATGTCTCCGTGCTAAATATATTATGTCAATTAAGAATCCGTTTATAGCTCTATGCTCTCTAAATCATCCGGAACATATAAATTCCCATGATAATACTGAGTTCCTTCTTCCTTATACAGCCTTGCCCTGTCTGAAAGATTTTTATCCTCAGTATGATATAAAAGCAGATTCTTAACATTCAGTTTTTCCGCAAGCTCACAGGCATCCTTCACTGTAGAATGATGCTTCTCATAAGGTTCAAAAATATCCCTCTGAGAATACAGACAAAATGCTTCGTGAAGCAGCCACTCACTATCCTTAGCGTACTTCTCTTCACGCTCGGTATAAGGCTCATCACCACAACAGGTCAGTTTTCTTCCATCCCCTATATCCATGGAAAAACCAAACTGATTTGCTTTCGTGGAACCAATATCAAAAAATGTTGTGTCATGTCCTATGATGTTCACGGTCTCATCATCATGAACTTCTACCAGATGCAGGCGGTCTCCGATAAATCTTGTCTCCTTACTAAGAAGAAGTTTCCCTGCTATATCTTCAATCAGATTCAACACTTCTTTGTGGGAATAGATATATGCCTCGCCTTTGTAATCACCATGATTCATAAACTGACAGATCATTCTCACCATCCACATGATACCCATGAGATGATCCACATGTTTGTGGGTTACAAAAATATGTCTGATATCCATCCAATCATATCCGGCATGCTTTATCTGGTGCAGAACAGTATTTCCTCCCCCACCATCAACCATAAATAATTGTCTGTTGTCATCAATGATAAAACAGGTATTGTAACACTCTGTAACCAGAGCATTTCCTGTTCCTAACATCGTTAATTTCACTTCTAATCACTCCGTTTCTATTTCAACGCTGCGCTGAGGCTGTTAGGAATGCCCCTTGGTCCTCTCACAGCATATATTCCATACTCGGATTTCAGCCTGTCAAAAGTAAATTTATCAGGCTTGTATCTCTTTTGAAGTTTTATCTTCATAAGTGCTAACATTGACAATCTTTTTTGGCTTGCTTCATAGAAACAATTTCATTGATACGATCAGCCTTTTCCATAAACTCCTTTGAAGCATTTCTAGAGCTTAAGCTAAGCTGAATCATAATGTCTTTTCCATTACGATTTATTATTTCATAGAAGTAATGATTATCGGTGTTCCATCCGCTTGGAGCATTTGGGACATCTGGCAAGATTTCAGACATTGTCTTAGTAGTAAACCTTGTACAGGTTCTATTGCACTTATCTACATTATCTATTACCGCATCAGTTTTAACAGTCCATGTCCTAAGTATTTCAGCAATCTTCTGTAATCTGGCAATTTCTTCAGGACTTTTTATTTCCGAAGAATCCTGCGAGAATTCATCAACAAGATAAGGAACAATAACCTTGCGGAACTTATTACTCCATTCACCCAAAAATGCAGCCATATTATCCCAGTCTTCTTTATTGGTTATGCTAACATCATCAAGCGAATAATAAATCCAGGACATCTTATACTCATCTAATCTGTCCCAAGACAGGTTCAGTCTGTAATCCCATATGCATATTTCAATACAAACGGAACTATAAGCATATTTGATATTACCGGAGGAATTGAGCATAAATATCTGTTTTTCCTAAGAATATAAGATCCAAATGCCGCTACAGCTGTTGCAATTGTTCCAAAAATTATATCCAATACTACACATCCATATCTGCATTTTGTGACATTTTCAGATTTAAAAAACTTGCCTTCAAACTGTTAATATCTGTTAAAAGATTTGTTTTCCATATTTATCCATATCCTCTCTGAGATAATCACTACATACCTCATCATAATTGAAAATATCAATTTTTCACAAGGTAGGGATCTCATCTACTTCTTCCATAAGCCCATCAATATCTTCACAACCATATACAACAAAATCAATATCACTTCTTTCCGTCTGCGTGCCTCTGGCAAACGAGCCAAATAAGTCAAGTCGTTTTGCGTTGTATTTATGAGCAATCGATGTAACCCGTGATATTATTTCTTCAATCGGCATTGTTTTATTTAAGTTTGCCATATAAAACCTTCTTTAATTATTTTGATGCATTAATAAATCATTCACTATTATAATCAATTAATATAAAGCATACAATTATTATATCGGTATTTTTCCTCAACAAGCTGTTGCTATAAACAATTATCATTTGCTATAAAGCAAAAAAAGGGAGTACCATAACTGATACTCCCACTATAATACTACTCCACTCTATCTATGTTGATACCTTTTATTCCAGCCTCACTCAGTATGTCTCGCATTGCCTTTACATACTCTTCGCCGTGGAAACCCTGATACCAGTCAATATAGAATACTCCGCCGATCTCAGTGATCTGCAGCATAATTCCCTTTTCCTGCATCGCATGGAATGCAGTCATACGTATGCGCTTGCCATAGTCTCCTGTCTTCAAAGTGCCCAGATAGCTGACGCCTCCTGATCCCTTCACATTTTTGCGCTGATCCATAATTACCTTATCAAGTGCGCCATAAATGAAAGCTTTTGTATATCCTTCACATATACCGCGATATACTCCGGAGATCATCTTTATACTTTCTTCAGAACAGAACTTTTTAAGATGTTCTCTATATCGGGTGTTCAATGTGGTCTCATCTTCGTTCTCAAGATCCTTTGGATCTAATGGATAACTGGTATGCACGACCTGATGCAGAAGTGAATTTTCATTACCCATGACCTTTCGTATACTTACAGGATTCATAAAAATATATGGAAGTGTATTGTCCGGATGTACCCTCTTGAGCGCCTTTGCAAAGCATATATTAAATACTGACATCGGACTGCCCTTAACAGACTTTGCGTAAGCCATAAATTCATCACCCGGTACACTTATACAAAAGCCTCTGCAATCCTGCTTTGGTACAAAAATGCCGCTATCAAGATTTTCAGGCACAGTAAAACTGTCTTTAGAACCATATAATCCCATCAAGGCCTTTGGATCAACAGCATCAACCGTAAGATATCCGTCAACATCCTGTCCTTCTACTGCTCCATCCTTCTCAGTAAATACGCCATCCGGCACTGCATATTCCTTGCCATCAAGCAGGCAATAATAGTGATAGAAGAACGTCTCTACCACCTTCATAAATCCCGTGCCATCATAAGGGACATGATCTACATACATCCACAAAGTATTGCCTAGATAGCACAATGTAACTGAGTGGAAATTGCCGCTTGCCTCAAACGGCTCTATTACTTCACCTGTCTCTTTAATTACGAATGGCAGCGGGTTCTCGGCAAGTACAAGACGACTGCCGCGAGTAACTACTGCATATCCCACATACGGATAGACTTTCAATGTCTTATCCCATGCCTGTTTTAGCGCATCAGGATCAACATTTTCCTTCAGATCATACCTGTAGGTCATGAAGAATGCCTTATCAGTCGGATATGTTCCCCTTGCAAACATTCCTGCTGTCAAAGGTCTGATGACATTCCATCCCTCTGTCCTCGGATCTCCATCTATTCCTACTGAAAATTTATATGTTCTCTCATACTTATTTTCATTTAAGGAAAGAACCGTATCCCATCCATTACACTGGCCTGAGCACATAAATGCGTTACATCGGGACAAGATATACAGCGCATAGAAATAATTAACTGTAGTATCTTCCATCTTTTCAGCATACTCATTTCCGCCATGCTCTTTCTCATATTCGGAGATGACCTGTCCTACTCGAAGTTCATTTCTAGACAATCTATGCTGAGACAGAGCTATCATCGTCTTGCCAAACTCTTTTCGCATCTGGTTTAAGATATCGGCATCTTCCGTTGCAAGGAAAATCTTTTCATAGCCGTAATCAGACATCCATTTGCGGATCTTTGGTACCATTTGCTCGACACTTGCCATCTTACGGGTACCTGAAAGACCGGTTGCAATATAGTCCGTACCTCTTATCAGTATTCCAAGCGTCTTCTTTTCGCCAAATACCGCATCATAATACTCGTCCATCTCTTCAAGGAACTTATCTGCTATCACAGACTTATCCACAAGTCCCGGCTGCATGTTGTAAAACTTTGTCTTAATGAACAGCACAATGTCCGGAACTTTAAGTGTATTCTCCTCAGTAACATCTTTATTCCAAAGATCGACCGAAAAGTAACGCTCTACCAACTCGCGCGGATACTTTCCAAAGTGATCCTTATCCGGTGCAGAAAACTTAAGTCCGAAATGCTCAAAAGCCCTCTGATAACGTTTATAGCCGGAAAGTAGTGCTCCAATTCCTCCCGTGTTGTCAATTGGCATAGTTACATACTTAAACTGAGAAAAAGATTTCCCGTTAAGCATCCATTGCATAAAAAATATATTGTGGAATGCATAAGTATTTCCCAGGCGGTTGAAATTATTATCCTCCATTCCGACTCTCAGCTGCTCCTGAATGTAAAAGCAGTCATCGGAAAACTTATCTTCCGGAAAATCCTCCACAATGTGAATTCGCGGACTCTTATCTACAAACCAGAATATCCTGTCATCGGTGCACCACACTTCCATATCGGTATAAGCAAGCACGACCTTTGTAATGACAATGGTATACTCATTCAATTCTTCAAACATCAGTCTCTTGAGACCATTAAAAAAGTCAAGATAAAGAGTATCCTTGTCATGCTCATCATACATCCAATACTTTGTCATGTATGGCGGCTTTACATACGCAGGATATGTATCTCTTGGCTCAATATCTTCATCCAATGTCAGTAAGTTAAGAGATATGGATTTAATGAAATAACTACAGCCAGCATCATATGCTCGCTACAATAAGACAGAAATACTGCTCTCAGCAAAAGAAGCAGGAGCAGTGGTCAAGAAATAGGAATTCAGAGCATGACAAACAGACAGATTTATATCTGCCTCAAAGAGATGTATTATATTAGTTGATGGCTAGTCTGTATCTATGCGGCACGATAAATAAAATATCGCGGTTTTCGGAAATGCGCAGTTTGCAGACGGCTGTATTTCCTGTCCTCCCGTATGGGTATCAGTTCTCTTGCGAGAAGCGCCATCACATCAATTGGGTTTTCCTCCGCGGAGAGGCGGAGGAAGACCCTGCATATGTGGGCAGCAACGCTGAAATTCACCTTGTAGGAATGTTTCCTCTTGGCTTTCCTGATGACAGTGCTGTTTATCATCGCCTCAGTCAGGTTATAAGCTATAAGACGGCTCCAGATTTCCTGCATAATAAGTTCTGGTTTGTATGAATGGAAATTGCTCAGCCCGATGGTGTATTTCAGCTTCCTGAAGGAGGATTCTATGCCCCATCTGGCATAATAAAGATTTTTTAGACGTTTGGGAGGAAACTCATCAGCAGGCAGGTTAGTGACAAGGCATTCATAACTATCATCCGAGAGTTTGATTCTAACCACACGGAATGAGATCGGGTATGTGTCTTTTGAACCATACTCAAGGTAATCAAATGAAGTTGCGGCATCAATGAAGCGTCGATAAGTATCACCGCAGTCGACTTTCGAGGACTGACTCCTCACAAGAGTGACATTTACGGTGATATCAAATGTCTCATCATCAGGAAAGTCAAACTTCCCCACGAGGCCTTTTTGGTGGATGTCCTTTGCCCTGAACAGAAAATACTGCTCATTCTGGATGACATGGGCCATGTTGTTATAAGAGCAGTAGCCCCTGTCGCCGATATAGATATTTTTAGAGCCGGGTACAACGGGATGACGGTCAACGATGGTGCAGAAAGCACGGAACTCATCTTTATGGCGGATCGGCTGCAGGAGGGCATCCGTATATAGATTGGAGTCCAGGTCCTGAAAAGCATTGATATGGATGCTGTATGCTCCCTTGATTGATTTGCCAGGAGAGATGAAATATTCATCCGGAGGAGAATACTTGTCGTGGCTGAAATAAGATGCGGTGGAACCGTCTGCAGCAATAATCCGGTATCCCGGGTAACTGCCATTGCACGATGGAATTGATCCAGTGAAACTGTCAAATATTTTCTTCATTGCTTCTGGTTTGAGTTTTTCACGTTGCTGGAAGAACGCGGAAGAAGACGGTGATTGCGTATCCATACCAAAGAAGTCAAGCAGCTCGTTTTTTGTAGCCGAAGAACCTTCGGCAATCAAGAAGCGCATCAGCTTCCCGGGCGGAAGTTTTCGATCACGTGAAAAATCCTTGGCAGGGTTCTTAGCGTAATCAGAAACAGAAGATGAGACAGAGTCGATTGCAGAATTTAAAAGATTTTTGATTTTGTCGTGGGTCATAAGAACCTCCTTGAAATTGGAACAACGGTTATATTTCCAATTTCAAGGGCCGCTCTCGCTACCTCTTATAATTCAATCAGTAGCGAGAGCGGCCGCACAATTTCGGTTCTATGTCAACCCCTTTAGGGGAATTTTTTCAAAAAAACTGGGTTAGACCCCCTATGGAATCTAACCCTTTGAACTTAACTTACTGACATTGTATCTTCATCATTATCCCAATAGACGATATCAAAGTCCTCCCCTTTGTCGTTCTTAACATGGTAGCGCGCTTTACTAGCCGGCTCATCCTTGAGTGCATCGTGAAATAAACTATCACTCAGCACCAGTGTCTTAGCTTCCTCATCTGTTCTTACGCTTTCAATTTTAAACATAAAAATCCCGTCCCTTTCATTTTAAGAAAAATCTCCGTTTTCTATATCGACAAAAGGGAAGGGAATACTTATAACTGATATGCATTTAATTCAAATTAAATTGGATAAAATTGAGAACATGGGGATGGTGGACAAACTATCGGCAATATCTCCTAGTTCTTTCTCAATAGAATATAAGGCAACCGCCATCATAAGCATTGCCGGATTAGCATTCATCGTAATCGTACTTGTTGTAGAAATCGGGTCTGCCGCCGCCAACTGGGCAAATTTTGAACCTCCTTCTGCAGTTTTAAATGCTCCCCAAAAATTACCATTCTTAGCAACTTTCAAAACATTTCCGGCACTTGCATTTGCAAGTTTATACATTCCTTGAACATCCATCATATTAGTCTGTGTAACAGTATTTAACGCCGGTATAAGTGAGGACACTCCTGCTCCCAAAACAGATAGTTCCGTTATAGGCACACTAATAGCCTTGTCCTTTGGAATTGCCTCACTCCGCACATCGAAAATCTTGTGTGCAAAGATATTCTTTCCTATCGGGATTAACCCAATTATAAGCTTCTTCCATAAAATGTTATCCCCTCACTTTTTTCAACGCTATAATTATGTAGATTTGTATTTCTAAACATCAACTTAAGACATAAAAATTTTACTATAAAATGGCACGTATAATCACGCAAATAATGCACTTTATAAAGTACTTTATCTCATTGTCTTTTACATCTTTAATATTGCCATCAATTCCTCATCCAAATACTTCTCTAGAATTAAATCGACATTCACGTTTCCAAATCCATGATAGAATTCTTCAACCACACCTCCGGCAATTGCTCCAAAAGTATCACTATCACAAGGAAGACTGAAAACATTTCTGATAAAGGACTCATAATCAGTACTTTCATAGAAGCATCGCATCGCAGCAGGAAATGATCCCTGACAACTAACATCCCATTTATATCTTGGGCGGATTTCATCAAGTGAATATCCTATGCTGTATTCATAATCACTTATCGGATATTCTTTAAAGACATAATCAAAAATCTCTTCTTTATTGTTTAGCCATCCAAATACAGGTAGCTGTAACCACAGCCCCTTTTATACCTTCAGGATGATTATGTGAAACAGAAGCAACGTCAGCAGCTGTTTTCTGCATAATCTCATAATCTTCAAATGCTTCACCGATATATGATGTTCTCATCGCAGAACCATTTCCCCAGCTAGTGTAAGGGTCATGGATTGGTTCGAGTATCCACCTATAGAACGTTTCGCCATAACCACAGTTAGGATATTGCCTCTCCACTTCAATCATAGTTTCAACAAGGTTTCTGTTTTCAACAATCGCTTTTTTAACTGCTAATACAATCTATGGCTGGGTCAAAGCCGTCCATGACGGAAAACTGGACATCGGAGAAGGTGCCCATGAACCCCACAGCGCCCTTACACTTAACCAAGAGATGATGGAACTTCGTAGGCAATTAAAGGCGCAGGAAAAGGAAACTGATAAACTCGCCCTTCATAATCGGTAACTGCAATCTGCCAGTTTAACTGTGAAATTTGTTCCTTTATCTGCTCCCTTCGTTCCGCCGATATCCTTCTCGGCTTACGATAACTAATCTCAGTATTATTAGAGGATGATTCACATACTTCTAGAGGTATGTCAGACATACTACCCTGAGTATGTTTCTCATACTTCTTGGGATATGAGCCACATACCACTATGAAGTTCTTCACATAAATCCTGGTGGGTTTACCCTGGCCCTGCTGTTATTATCAGGCTTAATAAGCTCATTACAATTATCATTGGAAGAATATAACTTACTATCGCATTTCCTCGCAGATTCTTGTTTGTCAGAACAATATTGGAGTATCACCATACATAATAATTCTTATTATTCCAATAACAACAAGATGTGCCGGATAGTAAATATAGAAAAACCATTTTAGCCATTTAGCTTTTCCTCGCTGTCCGTCATAACGTTTCATAAGCGGATATACAAGGATAACAAACAATTCTATGATTCCGTGAACTTTATTTACAAAGAAAAACGACACTACTGCATACAACATAACCCATAGCATCATGATAAGCGTTTGTTTTTTTAGATCACCGCGATGTCTGTGAATGCCAATGATCGCCAGCACCGCGATACAACTCCAATCCGCAGGAAAAGAACTCCATACAAGTACAAAAATCAGGATATGTTTCAGCACTTTATACCTGAACTCTGAATCCTGAAGCCACAGTACCAACACTGCTATAAACAATGGGTACATGACGCTTGTCTGATTAAAGATACCTGTTTTAAGTGGAACGAAGTTTATTCCAAAAGCAAAACAGTACGCAAAATGCGAGATTATGGCAAATATGCCCAGTCTAAGCAGATACTTTTTTATGTTGTGTGTGTAATGATAGCCCTCTGCGATGAAAAACCACATAATCGGAGCCGTCAGCCTTCCTATAATATGTAACGCAATAGGAAGCGGCTGTGCGGGGAACGATGGATAGAATAAATTGGCAGTATGATCTATCGTCATGGCAATAATTGCTATTATTTTAAGATGATTGGAGTTTAATTTCTTTTCCATTTTATCCCTTTCATATATTATCCTGGAATATAATTTGCCTCTAAAAATTCCGATTGATCGATTATAGCCCGACAAAACATCTGATTTCCTGTTCCAGGAGTCGAAATACGTTTGCGACCAGATACCCATCAGCAATCGCATGATTCAGACGAACGGTCACAGGCATGACAAGTCTGCCGTTTTCTTCTCTATATTTTCCCCAGTTGATGATCGGTGCAAAATACGGGTTCCCATCGGGCAGCTCAAGATGCAGTGAATCATAGGAAAGCCAAGATATATAAGACGCATCAAACCAGTTGGGATGGTTTGTCATATCCAGACCGTATTCTCTTGTTTTCTTTGCCGCTTCAACATCATGCGATGCAGCAGCATAGAACTTTTCATAGTCCTCATCGTATTCCGTATATACAGGCGTACAGGTTTCTGTATCTTCATGAAAAACATACTGCGTAGGATTGATTACGTCATAGCAGATCAGCTCATCTGTCTGCCAAAGGTATCCCATTCTGTAGTCTTCGCGTGAATTCATGACTTTTGAAAGGATAAACAGGAAATTGATGTAAAACTTCGTCCCTGTGTTCCTGGAGTATGCGGCGAGCTCTGTTACGTCTATTCTCGAAGTTATCGAGGTCGAGCACTTACAGTCTTCCGTAAAGTGGCGAAATACACCTTTTCGATAATACGTCCCTTTATCAATTACTTTATAGTTAATTTGCTTCATTCTTACACCCCCGACCTTCTGCTCGTTCAGAAGAAGTATAACTGTATCTCCACAAACACCGATTCTTAATTATTCTATCATGAGCAACACAAATGTAAAAAGGGAGAAATGTATTTTCTCTTTAATACCGATAATATCTTTCTTTTTCTGAAATCATGCCAGTTTATCCAAAAGCTCATACATAGTGCAAAACTTACATCTGTTATGGGTACAACCCTGTGTGATCTCAAGCAAAGGCCATGTAGGCCAGTATGGGTTTCTATATACGGTTCCTGTAAAATGCATATCAATCGCCTCCGTTTCTTAAATCATGCTCATAATATAGGCTTTTATCTCCTGTTCTATGTGTATAACATACAACCGAAACTTGTAATTTACCACTTCAGAATTATAATTCTGATAGATAATCTTACATTTTTACGATTCTGTTATAAATGAGGCGTGATATGGCCGAAAGAACAAAGATTTGGATAGCAGACTCTCTCAGAAAACTGCTCTCCCGTAAATCAATAGACAAGATCCGGGTAACCGAGATCTGTAAGGAAGCTGAGATCGAGCGTCCTACGTTTTATTATCATTTCAAGGACAAATATGACCTGATGGCATGGATGATCTTTCAATCTGCCTACAATACAGATGTCCTTGATCTTGATTCAGCATCTGCAGCTCTGGACAGGATGAAAAAGGACTGCATTTTTTACAAAAGAGCCTACGAGGACAACTCGCAGACTCCCATGTGGAAATACATGCATGAATATTTCGTGGAGCGTTACGCTCATATGGCAAAGCAGAATCTGGCTACCGATACCCTTGACACTCAGCTCATGTACAGCATCAGGCTATACTGTTATGGAACTCTTGGAATGACAAGGGAATGGGTGCTTACCGATAACATCACCCCTTCACGGACAGCTGCACAGATGATGCTTGAATCCATGCCTGAGACACTTAAGCAAATACTCTACAGGGCATAGATACGACAATATCGTATTTATCGACTATGCTACTGTCACATGTGATATGACGAAGGAAGATGCTGTAAGACAAGCAGAAGAACTGTTTACTGGCGGTCATGCTGGGTTTGTAAGACGAATAATTATTAAATTGCCTGCCCCCCTATAGGAGAACATTCAATTTCCCTTCAAGAATATTCTTGACTTAATAATAACAAATCGGTTGGAAAAGAACGAAGATCAGATCAAGAGGTATTTCGAGGAGCATCTGGACGGATGAGCGTAAAAATGTCTGATTTGACTTTTAATTCAGTTTTGCTATAATGGATTTAGGCATGACGATGCTATGAATGCTTAAGGCAACAAAAACCCCGGAGATCGCGACTCTCCGGGGTTTTTTATTCCGTTTTTGCGAAGGTGGCTTATTCCTTAGGCTTGTTGCCATGATTATCTCTGTCAAGCCATTTGCAGATGTAGTAGGCAGCTACACTTGCCGCAACAGAGATTAAAAACGATGCTATAATGCTCAAGACTTCACCCCCTTCCCGTGCCCGTGTAGGGAGTGGCAACTTTTGTATTATATAAAAATCTTAAATTCAAATCAAGAAAGTTTTTTCCCACAAACTGTTGAGATAATTATAATTATAGTGTACATTCTGAATATAAGGTGATTTACGGTTGTCTTTCTTAACTGGAGGCGAGAATGCAACAGAACAAAATATCTTTCATTTTCCTTCCTATCTATGACTTTAGCATCCTTTTCCGTCTATACCACAGGCAGCTCCCTCGTTTCCGGGATGAACAACCTCTATTCCCTGCTCGGTAAAAAAGCTTTCCCAATCCAAAGTAAGCTTTCCATCGTCAGTCACCAAGGCAGGAATTCCAATATATCCATTGTCCCTGGCATCATCAAATACGGCATCTTTATCGCGCAATCTAAGAAACTCTTTCATATGCTTGAGATTCTTAGTGATATCCTTGTTTTCATATTCTATATTGTTTCGGTCAAGATTGTACTTACACTCTATGCAATCCGGACACAGTTCACTTCCATATACCTTTAACATAGTCTTTGCTCCTCTTCATGTCATTCTTCGATTTCAAAAGGTCACTTTTATCATTATTCACTTGTAATACGCTGAAACTTTAAAAAACTCTTGCTGCCATCTATGTAATCCTTATACGCAGTCTCAGCATCTCTTCCACGAAATACCTTGCAAAGCCCGCACATGTCGCAGTCAGATATACATGGATATCTTTCCTTAATATATGCCCTGCGTTCTTCTGGAGTTGAGCTTGCTATATCCGGTGCATTGGCCATAAGATTGATCTCCTTAGTGTATCTGCCTGTCCTGACGATACTTTTCCATGTACTCCATATTTATTTCACGGATTTCTTTTTTTCCATCAATGTAGTCCTGATAAATATCCCAAGGGCTTCCACCGCCAAGCCAGCAGGAAGAACAGTTCTCACAACCGCCACCGCAATCGAGAGAATTTTTCACTATCTGCTCACGCTCTTCTTTAGTTGTATCTTTAATAAGGATAGACTTCATAGGCTATTCCTTTCCCATCCCTTACATACATCACACCAGCCTCGTGTATCAGTGATCCTTTCAAGTTCATCAGGTGTTATCTTCACTGAGGTAAACTCATTCCCACCTGCAGGATGAACATATTCAAATCTCTTCATAGAAACATCGAGCCATATCGGGATATCCTTTGGCACTGCAAAAGGGCACACACCGCCAGGCTGAAAACCAGTTATATCAACAACCCGTTCTCTTGGTATCATATGTGGCTTTGTATGAAACACAGACTTAAACTTAGAACTGTTTACCTTGCCATCACCTGCCATCACAACAATCACCGGCTTCTCATCCACAATAAAAGACAGTGTCTTAGCAATCTCCGGCTCTGTACATCCTATCTGCTGTGCAGCATGCTCCACAGTATCTATCGTCTGGGCATGTTCTGTAAGTCTGTCACCCAGTCCGTTATTATCTAGAAATTTCTTAACTTTAGCATTTATCATCAGCTTCTCACCTCGCCTTAATTCTATTATATCAAACATGCACCAGGCAGTCATTATTCTATATGAGAATTATGACTGCCTGGTTCCCGTTACTGTTCACACGCTTTCAGCGTGCTCCAGTAACGGGTTTTGCCATTTAAAATTGCCTACGGCAATGGGCAAAACCCAGTGTTCAGTCAAAGTTATTGTGGCATAACTGCGCAGCGGAGTGCGCAGTTTGCCTGTGAACAGTAACCGGTTCCCCTCTTGTTTTGCTATCTTATTAAGCCGCAGACACTTCTTTTGACTCCTGAGATTTTTCTACTACTTTACCGTTATATACCTCATGATCAAGAAGTCCTTCTGTCTCCGCTGTAAGCACTGTTGCTGTTGCAGCTCCTATTACATTAGTTGCAGTTCTTGCCATATCTACTATTGCTGAGATAGGTGAGAAAAGAACTATAAGCTCAACCGGAAGTCCTGCTGCTGTGAAAAGAGCTGTCGCCGTAATTGTCGCTGTTCCGGGAACTCCTACAGTTCCGATTGATACGAGAAGTGTCAGTGCGATAAGAAGCACATACTGTCCTGCTGAGTAGCTGATTCCCTGCTGGTTGATCGTAAATACAGCAAGAAGTACAGGCCAGATTCCTGCGCATCCTGGCATTCCAAGGTTTGCTCCAAGTCCTGCTGTGAAAGCAGCCACATCTCCGTCAACCCCAATGTCCTCTTTTAACTTGCTGACTGTGACAGGAAGTGTACCAACGCTACTCTGAGAAGTGAAAGCAACGATTCCTGCAGGTGCGATCTTCTTAAGGAATGTAATCGGATCGAGCTTTCCGATAGTTGCAATAAGTATGCTCTCTACTCCAAAGAGCTGGATTGCTGCAAGTACATAAGCAACTACAAGTACAAAAAGAAGTGGTAAAAGATCTTCAAGTTTGCTTCTGCCTACTGCTCTGGCAATAAGTGCTGTAACTGCGTAAGGTGTGAAAGATACAATGAAGCTAACTGCTCTGCCGAGTACTGTATTTGCTGAGTCTACGAAAGCCTTGAACGGCTTAACTGATTCATCTTTTCTTACAACTTTGTTATAAGCAAGCGCCACAACCAGCCCAAAGATAAGGATAGGAACAACAGTATTGCTGCCCCACTCATTTATGAGATTCTTTGGGAAAAGACCTACGATAGCATCTACTGCTGTAGGAACCTCATTTGCCTCAGCAGCTTCAACTGTATACTGAAAACCTTTTCCAAGTCCCAACGAAAGAGCTGCTATAAGAGTTATAACTGCTGCTGTAAGTGTGTTAAGGAGCAGGAAAAGAACTGACTTAAGGCTCACCTTATGCAGCTTAACCTGATTTCCAAGATTTGTGATACTTGATATTACGCTGAACAACAGAAGCGGAACCACAAAGGCCTGAAGGGCATTTACATATACTGTTCCAAATGCTGCAACGTACTTGTAATTCTCTTTAAATATGAGTCCAATGATCACACCAAAAGCTGTTGCAATAAGGGTCCTTATTCCAAAGTCCACATGTTTTCTTTTTAAGAAGTATAATACTCCGAATAGTGCCAGTGCTGATATGAGTGCTCCAATTTCTAATGCATTAATTTCCATGACAATTCTCCTCCAATTTACATGAAACATAGTTAAAGAAATATGCCCGGTGACAAATGAGTCTCCCGGGCATATGGCATACGTTCTATTTCTTTTTACGCTTGATGGCATGAACATCGATGAGACAACATGCCAGCCATATATGATGCCCGGTTATTTGTCATCATGCAACACATGTATTCAGATTTGTGATTTCTGAAGTTAAGCATTTCTCACGCCATCCTTTCTTTTGTTTCCTGTTGAAACTAATGATAATGGAGTTTGATCATCTTGGCTAATACGTAATGGTTATTTCCTGTGATAAGCTCAGATTTTAACCCTACTGTATTTATCAGTTCCCCTATATCTTCGATAACACACCTGACCACATCCCCTTCTTTTAGAAAAAACAGTGGTTTCATTCCCATCGCAACGCCGCCAGGAGTTCCTGTAGCAATTATCGTATCTACCTTTAATCTGGGATGCACATTTGATACATCAAATACATACTGAAGTCTTGGTCTGCCGCAGCTCTCTACTCTGCCTTATCCGCACGGAAAAGCTCATGCTCCTTTGCGTCATAGGCATATACATGATGGATAAGCCCATCTTCAAGGATGCCTGGAAATCACACAGATGCATTATCAATTAAAGGGTCGAGTAGACAAGGGAGATCTCTCTCCCAAGCCCCCTCACGGATCCGGACATGCGGCTTTCTCGCATCCGGCTCTTTACGAAATTACTTGACTCCGCTATCTAAATATAGACATAAAAGGTCTTGGGTCTTACGACCGGATGACCATTTGTTATCATGTCATAGAAACCCGCCCTAGTGTAGCTTCTTTTCTGGCTTCTCCTGTTCAGCCAGTAATACAGGCTGTTCAGTACATTCCATCTGAATTTCATAACTTTCGGGTAGTTTCCATAAACGCCATAGTAATGGTAATAGCCTACAAGAACTTGGTTAATCCAACGTATGATGTTCACAGTCTTTTCCGTGCGTAACCTACCAATCAAATCATGCATAACTTTGCATTTCTTGATAAACTTTTTGCGACTCGTTATCCTCCACACTTTGAACTTTCCGTACTTAGATTTAGAACAGACGTGTGTGAAGCCCAGGAAATCGAAAGATTCAGGCTTGCCCTCGTTTCTTCGTTTGCGGTTCTGTTCCGCGAAACGTCCAAACTCGATGAGCCTACACTTTTCTTCTGCTAGGCTGAGTCCGAAGTACGCCATCCTATGTTTCAGTCGCTCGTAGAATTGCTCCGCTTCCCATTTGTATTGGAAGCAGACCACAAAGTCATCGGCATAGTTAACGATACCAGCGTAGCCTTTAAGCTGTGTTTTCACTACTTCGTGGAACCACCATAGCAGGATATAGTGCATGTAGATATTTGCCAATATTGGAGAACAGACAGAACCTGTCCACTTCCCTGTTCAGTAGGCTCATATCCGCCCATATCCTTGACAACTCTGGCTTTAAGCATCACCTTTACAAGCCTCAGCACTCTTGGGTCTTTGATTCTTGCCCCTACGAACTTCATCATCCAATCATGGTCGATATTGTCGAAGAACCCTCTGATGTCCGCGTCAAGCACCCAATTTGTACAGTTACCACCTATCTGATTATTAAGTAGCTTCAGTGCATCATGACATCCACGATTAGGTCGGAAACCCATCATTTCGTCATAGAAACACGGCTCAAATACCGCCTCTAATACTCTTTTGATTGCTTCCTGAACCAATTTATCCTCATAGCAATAAATGCTCAGAGGTCTGGTTTTGCCATTGTCTTTAGGTATTTCAACACGCCTTGCCGGTTTTGGATGATACGCTTTGCGTTTCAACCTGTCCACAAGGTCAAAGAGATTCTTCTCCAAATCTTTGCTGTAGTCATCTTTGGTTACACCGTCGATTCCTACCGCTTTCTTCCCATCCATCTTGATGTGACAGTCTGCTAACATTTCAATGTTTATCAAGTGTCCAATGGATGTGAAAACCATGTTTGGGTTTTCTTTAGATAGCTGCGCTATTCTCTCCAGTTTCGTTGCCATTAGTTACCTACCATCTGAGTGTAGTTAATGTTTCCCCTTTAAGTTTGTTCCGTATGGCTGGAAAAGGAGGTTACTTTCCCATTCTCGACTTTCCTCCGATGCTTATACCTAATGGATTTCGCATCTTCAAAGGTACTATTCGGCCATCCGACTGCCTGCATGCCATTTGCCTCGTTTCCTTTCTGGTTACTTTGGCATACCACTTATACATTATTGCCCCACACACTAATCAGAGCTGATATGGAGCAAACAGGCTCTCCCCATTCGACGCTGAATAATTGTGCAACATGAACGGGTCTTCCCGACACCGTCGGAGTGTACGTATTCTCACCATAGCGATTACATACATGTTGGCTTCTGCCCGTGTAACAGCATCGCCTCCAAATTGAGTATTTCGGTGCTCAATGTCCGTCCCTATTGCCTAACTGTCTACGCTTAAACCTAACGTTACCGTTTCGGCTCCAAGACTCGTTAACGGTGGATTGGTTAATCCTTACCGTATGGGATTTCCACCCATTATCTAAAGCGTCCTACATGAGCGCACTACACGGTACCAATGTCTCAAAAAAAGGGGTATGGCAGTTCAACGCCATACCCTCTGTTTATTTATACACGCAGCATCTTTATATCAGTGAGGCACCTGGTTCCACCATACGGGATAGCCGCATTCTATGCCATTCTGTTCCATGTACTTAATGATATATATTGTATCGGCATCAGAAGCATCTGTTGAATATTTGCAGTGCGAAGGATCGTCACAGGTCCACATGGAAATCGCTGCATCCCATACCATAGGCTTTCCACAGTAAAAACAGGTTGCTTCATTTGCTCCACCGACTCCGCCTGTTACCTTCTCCATTTCAGCATCGCTTAATGGTATGTTTTTGGCATTTTCAAGAGCCACCTTCTTGTACTTCTTAATGAGTTCTGCATAATTTTTCTCTGCCATAATCTTTCTCCTTCTGCCCTTTACCAGGCTTAAAAATTGTTGTAAAAGGTTTCATGATCTGTTTTGCTTCTCTGTCAGTAATCAATGACACCTGTTATCTGCCATCCATAATAGCCTCTGATCCTGCTTACCGTTACCTGGTCTCCTACTCCTATATCCGGTATATCTGCTCCTGCAACACCATATATTCCGCCGCTTAATTCAAAAACCCTCAATCCATCCTTCTGGCAGTCTTCAAAAACGCCTCTGTACATAATGCCTGTCGGAAATGGGTCTACAAATACTATGCCTGTTATTGTGGAGAAATTTGTCCCGCCGGCGTTTCCTTTTCCACCCGTTGCTTCTACCATTTCTTCTTCTCTGATTTCCATATTGTTATCTGCCATAATGCTGTCTCCTTTGATTATATAATTTTCGTTTATTTTTCTGTCCTTCATTTCACTAAGTTCTCTGTTTAAGTCCTCGATTGACCTTTTCCAGATCGTATACTCCATCAGCCATATGAGAGCATATATTACAGTAAATGCTATGATTGCTGCTATCAGCAGTCCACCGTTTCCGAACCAGTGCAGGAAATGGTTAGCTGTAAGGAAAGCTGTAAAGGTTATAAAATAATGTGTAAGTGTTGCCTTTGTAAGGCCCCAGTCCTCTATCTCATAGCTTATTGTTCCGCCTATTGCAACAGCCCCGTATATTCCCGAACCTATAAGATTTATCAGAAACATCTTTCCGCCGGCTGTCAGGAACTTAAGCTCATTCAGGCCTGTCATTATAAAAGCTCCTATTATCATTCCTGCAACAAAGCCAATCAGCAGTCGGACGATAAGTTTATTTTTAATTTCTTTCAATTCATCTCACCACCTCTATATCTGATTCAGGTTTATGTAATTCAGGTGATCCGGATACCGTTTCTATAATTGCTCTTCCTGATGAATTGAATATATCAGAAAGGAAAATCCCCAACAATAAATCCTGCGCATTCGGTCATTTTCCCCGCGCATTCGGTTTGCGTTGATTTCATATCCACAGGTAAGCACTAAAGATTGACTGCCGTCAGCAGTTTCTTCAGGTCTTTTACCCGTCTTCTTGCCACATAGGTGTTTTCTCCATTTTCAAGCTCAACCCTGATGGTTCCTGCAAGAGAAAAATCAAACTTTTTCACTTTTCTGAGATTGATGGTTTCTGACTGAGAAATCCTTACAAACCTCGCTTTATCAAGATTTTCCTCTATTTCATGAAGCGGCTTTCTGATTTCGTAAGTTTTATCCAGCGTTTCTATCATGACCTTTCTATTATGTATATAAAGTCTGATTATCCTTCTTTGCGGAACATACTCCATCTCCTCATCGCAATATGCCATTATAGGAGGAAAAGCACTGTCGGAATATGCCTGCACCGCCTTTATGATTGCTTCAACGTCATCATTGCGCTCCCTGCATTTGATATATACCGTAGTTCTTTCCCAATTCTTTTCAATAAGAAGTTTAATCTCGATTCTGTCCGTCATAGCTTTCCCTATAATAAAGAGCCTTTCATACCGCACCAAAACAGGATTTATTTCTCAGGATATCTTTTATGGGTTTGACATAGCTTCTTGAGGAATAAGTCCTGACACCATTTCCAAATATAACGCATACTGTCCCGGAATTACTAAGATCAAACTCTCTAACTTTGTCGATATTTACGATTTCCGACTGTGATATTCTTAAAAAAGATTCGGGATTTAATTTTGATTCAACAGCAGAAAGTGTATTCTTGATGATGTAGCTGTCCTCTTCGGTTTTAAGAAGTAGATACCTGCCTTCCGTATGTATCCTCACTATGTCTTTTTGATCGACAAACACCATCCCTTCACCATCCGACAGAAATGCCGGAATTGTCGAAATCTCTCGGTCGCCAACCTGTTCTATGGCATGAATTATATCTTGTATATGTCGAGTTTTCTGATTGGTTAAGATCGTAATTTTCGGTTCTGTATATTCCTCACTAAAAACCAGCTCAATATCAACTGTTGATTTCATATACACTCTCCTCTCAATTTCAATCACTTTGAACTGTTCAGAATTTATCCGCCATTTTCTCTGATATTAGTGCAAATTTCTGATAATAATTCAATTTTACGTTTTTTATTTTTCAATTTCAACAAATATACCCTTTGTACTAAACAAAAGCCATAGGTTCATGTTCCTCATTAGAAACAATGAATCTATGGCTTTTTGATTTCAGGTCTTCCCGTAAGACTCTTAAAGTTTTTTCAAATGGCTTAAGCAAATGACATTGATTCACTCAATTTTTATCATGTTTTTAAAGCCTGTGACTTCAAACACCTCAAGCACGCTATCCGAAACATTCTTAACAGACGTATTCCCACCCTTTTCTTCCACATATTCTATAACCCAATACAAAATACGCAGTCCTGCCGAGGATATATATTCAAGACCTTCAAAATCAAAATATATACTCGTTACCTCTTCGGGCAGTTCATTCATTTTATCATCAAGATTCATGGCACTAAGAGTATCAAGCTTCCCCTTAACTCCTATAAACAGCTCATTTCCTTTTATTTCCCAAGTCATTTCCATAGTATCCTGCTCCTTATAAGATCTGCCGTTTAACAAGCTCCGAAAAATATCCTCCTTTTTCAATCAGTTCCTCATACTTCCCGTCCTCAACCACATGTCCTGCATCAAAAACAAGTATCCTGTCGCACTGCCTTATGGTAGACAGTCTGTGTGCAACGACTATCCTGGTACAGTTCATGGCATCAAGCGCCTCCGAGACTTTTCTTTGTGTAATATTATCAAGAGCAGAGGTTGCTTCATCAAATATCAGTAGTTTAGGCTTCGGCGCAACAGCTCTCGCTATCATAAGCCTCTGCTTCTGTCCTCCGGAGATTCCACCGCTGCCCTCCGAAATTATCGTATTCATTCCCATGGGCATCCGCCGGATATCCTCATCAATTCCGGCGATCCTCGCAGCTTCCCATGCATCATCCACTGTAAGATACGGGGCAGAGATCACTATATTTGAATAAATATCTCCTTGGAAAAGCTTCCCGTTCTGCGTAACGACGCCAATATGCTTTCGTAATGATTTCAGATCTATTGAATTTATATCTTTTCCATCATAAAAAATTGTACCCTTAACCGGCTTCTCAAAGCCGAGAAGAAGCCGTACAAGCGTGGATTTGCCGCAGCCCGTCTTCCCCACTATTGCAATATACTGCCCGGAATTTATCCTTAAGGACAGATTGTCAATTATCAGGGGTGTGTTCTCACCATAACTGAAAGTCAGATTTACAAGCTCTATCCCGCCCGATATCTTTGTGAGAATTTCTTTATTTTCTGAAATTTCAGGAACAGCCTTCAGTATCGGTTCAGCCATTTCAAATGTAGGCCTTATCCTTGCCGCAGTCAGGGCAACGCTGAACAGGGACATAAATGCACCCGATACCATTCCGTATGCTGTATTAAAGGCGAAATATTCAGCGGCGGATACGTGCGTCACTATTGCCTGATTGTACATGACTATGGTTCCCGTAAGAGATATTGCAAGACTTATGACAGAATTAATCTTGATAAATGCTGGTGGATTATAGCTAATCTCCGCTTCTTCAGCATACAGACTTCCCCATCTGGAAAATGCTCTTTTTTCCGCTCCTGAAAGCTTTATCTTCTGGATTCCCGATATCAAAGCATAGCTCATGCCATTTTCTTTTGAAGCAATGAGCATCTGCCTTTTGTTTAATTTCATCTGTATGAGCGATGTTGCTATCGAAAAACTGACCGTTGCCAATATGATCGCAAACGCCGGAAAAACAAGCCCCGGTGCATAAATTAAAATCTGTCCCAAATAAACGAGTGAAAATACGGAACTGAGTGCCGTATTCAAAACTACCGAAACCAGCGTTGAGCAGAGAGAATTTACATGAGATGCCCTTGAAGACAATTCTCCCGACCCATACTCCCTGAAAAAGCCTGCCGGCAGTGACAATATCCTCATCATTGTTGCGGCTTCTACGGCCACACTCATTTTGGTGTCGATCCTTGCCGAAATCAGATTCTTCACCGAGGACATCAGCAAAGACCCCCAGGATACCGAAAGAAGAAAAACCATTGTAATCACCAGAAGAGATATACTCCCGCTGTTTACAAGATCCCTGAATATAAAGAGATTTATCCTCGGCACAAGCATTCCAAGCAGTGTTACGGTCATTGTTGCAAGAATTATCATTATATAATCCCGAGGTTCGATAACACCAAGCATATACTCGGCAAGGTTTCTGATTCCGAGTTTTTTTAACGGAAATGATTTGTAAAAAGCATAGGCTTCTTTTTCAAACAGCTCTTCTGAATTTTTATCAACTTTCTCATATATTCCTTTTTCATCATCAAAGTATCTGTATCCGAAAAGTCCTGACGGAATCAGTGCAGTCGGAGTCCCGTTTAGTTTTCTGAATGCAAGGAAAACTCCCGAAGCATCCTTTCGCCAGAGCGGTGTCAGTTCTACCTGCCTGTACATTATCCCGGAGGTATGAAATACATAGTCGAGCTTTTCTTCTATCAGGCTTATTTTTGAAGGAATCTCTTTCTTGGGAAGATGATAATACTTTGCAATATCCTCTATGGCATTCTCCGCTTTTTCTTTTTCGTCCACAGCGGAATATGCCCTTCTTTCGCCGGTTACAGCTGAAGCCATCTTCCGAAAGGTTCTTTCAAAATTTTCCTCGTCATTCTTTTTTCTTAATTTTATCTGACTGTCAAACCAACCCATATTATTCTACTCACTTTGTACAAGCTCTTTATAGTAGCCGCCTTTTGCATAAAGTTCTTCATGCTTTCCTCTGTCAACAACCTTTCCTTCTTTCAGAACTATTATTTCATCACAATCCCTTATAGTAGAAAGCCTGTGTGCAATAAATATACAGGTTATTCCCCTGTCCTTCAGAGAGTTTACGACATCAAATTCCGTTTTTGCATCAAGCGCCGAAGTTGCCTCATCGAGGATTACTATTGTCGGATCTTCCGCCAGCACACGTGCTATTTCCATTCTTTGTCTCTGTCCGCCGGAGAAATCCTTACCTCCCTCAAGCATTCTGTGGTCATAACCGCTGCTTCTTTCCATGATATCTTCATGTATCATGGCATCTCTTGCAGCCGCTATCACTTCAAAATCCTTTATGGATTCATCCCACATCTTGATATTAGAAGCAATGCTGTCCTCAAACATAATGATATCCTGATCAACTACGGCAAGCGAGCCTGTGAAAACGTTTCTGTCTATATCCTTCATGGGCTGTCCGTCAAAAAATATCTCTCCCTCCCACGGTCTGTAGAGTCCGGATAAAAGCTTTGAAAGTGTAGACTTTCCACATCCGCTCTCCCCGACGAATGCAACTCTGCTTCCCGGCTCCAGCTTAAGTGAGAAGTCCTTAATAAGCGGTTCGGCAAGACGGGAATATCCGAAGCTTACATTTTTCATTTCCACTGCTCCGCGAAGTTTTTTATAATGTTCCTTCCCTGATTTCTCTCCTCTGGCTCCGCTGTTGTCATCCGGATACTGCATGACATCCTCTATACGTTCCATATCCGTCCTTAATTCCTGAATGGACTGCCCTGCGGAAATAAAAGTTCCTGCCGGTGCCGTAAAAGATGAGAGAAAACCCTGAAATGCGGTGATCATACCCAGTGTAAACTCCCCATTGAGCACGAGATGCACGCTTATCGCCAGCACAAGTGTTGAAGTTAAGGAAGAAACGAGTCCGGGCAAAATCCCTAAATATTGATTGATAAGCGTAAATTTCACTTTCTGGCTGTTTACACTCGCCTGATATCCTGCCCATTTTTGGAAAAAACCGTCCTCAGCTCCACTTGCCTTTATGGTCTCTATCATTTCAATTCCGGATATCGTACACCCTGATAATTTTCCCGCATCCCTCATCTGTATACGTGATACATTTATCCTGTGTTTCGATATTATCCTCGAAATGAACATATTTACAACTATTGATGATATGCCTATCATTGTCAGGAGCACGCTGTTTTTAAGCATCACCACGAGGTAAAAGATCATCATGAAGCAGTTCAGTGCCAGCGGCGCAAAAGTCTGTATAAGAGAATTTGAAATCGAGGCATTTCCCGCCCTTCTCGACAAAATATCCCCTGCATATCTCTGAGAAAAGAAATCCATAGGAAGATTCATGACTTTCCACATATAAGAACTTGTGCCGTAAACAGCCATCTTGCCCTCTATTCTTCTCGAATATATTACCCTGATAAGCTCTGAGACAATCTGAATTAATGCAAAAAAAGACATAACAGCTATAAAGGGAATATGCCATTCAGGATTCTTAGTCGTTAAAAGCCTGTCTATAAAGATTCTTGAAAAAACAGGATTTATAACCCCAATAAGTGATGCGATAATATGTGTCAGTATCACAAAGACAATCGCAGCACCGCAACCCCTAAGCCTTTTTTTCGCAAATTCAACGGTAGACCTCTGCTTTCCTCCGGTCTCAAAGTTTTCACCCGGGGCAAAGAGGATGCAAAGACCCGTAAATTTTTCATCAAACTCCTTCAATGATACGCTGACTGTTCCCCTTGCGGGATCGTTCAGCGAAACCCTGTCTTTCCCGAAACCATTTACAACTACAAAATGATTAAAATCCCAGTGAGCGATGCATGGAAAAGTGCCATTTTCTTTCAGATAATCGGGTTCATAACGATAGCCTTTTGCCTCAAGTCCGTAATTTCTTGCCGCCCGCATGACATTAAGAGCATTAGAACCGTCCCTCGATACTCCGCAGTCACGTCTGACCTGCTCTAAAGGAATCCATTTTTCATAATACGCAAGTATCATGGCAAGGGCTGCAGCCCCGCATTCAAGTGCCTCCATCTGCATTATGAATGGCACTTTGGCAATTTTTCCGCTTAGTGGCTTTTTTGTTTTTTTATTATTCATTGTTTTCCGAATATAAATGAAAGTGGTGAAATTTTCTCAGTTACTATCAATGCCTCATAAATCCCCTCCCGCAGATCCGGGTGGTATTCAGCAACAGTTACCTCATAAACCCACTCTCCGTTCTTCATATCTGCAAGAAACATCGCATATGAGTCAAAGTCCTCCCCTATCTGAATTGGTTTTGAAGAATTCAAAAAAGCGGGATATTCCCTTTCCCCTATTTTCAGATACATTTCATCAGTAAATTTATCACTGTAATCTTTTTTTATATAACAGATAACCCGCTCTCCGTCGGATATACAGACTCCCGGTACCGTTGAATCTATATGCCCTACCGCACCGAATATACACGCTCCTGCAAGAATAATTACCAAAGCTCCAAGCACAAGCCATATCCCTATGTTATTAAGTCTTATATAATCATTCAGCTGTTCCGGTGATGAAATCCTCTTAATGGATTTTTCTCTGAAAATGGTATTATTTTCCAAACTTATCACCCCCTGTTTCTCTTACATAGTATCAAAAAGCAGCTTCACTTTTACTCTTTTTGTTTATTCCGTCGTTTTTCATGTCTATTCGGTAATCCGTCATGAAAACTTTCGAAATAAATTGTGCTATCATAGGTATATGATGATGTAATGTTACAGGTCATGTGAGGAACCGCTATGATTATAATGATTTTAAAAATGCTTTCTATTATTGCAGTTCACGTTCTGCTTACGGTTTTTCTCTGGAAAAAAAATCAGTCTAAAGTCATGGGTATGTCTCAAAAGCTCATGATCGGATTTATATACGGTCTCTTTGCCATCTTCTCGAACCATTTCGGAGTTGTCTACGAACACAGTATCTTAAATATCAGAGATTTAAGTCCGCTTACCGCCGGTCTCCTTTTTGACCCGCTTTCCGGTATCATTGCAGGATTTATAGGCGGAATTGAACGATATATAATCGGGAGGTACTTTAATATCGGCTATTACACACACGCCGCCTGCAGCATTGCCACAATAACCTCCGGATTTCTTGCGGCATTTCTTAACTGCTTTCTTCTCAGAGGAAAGAAACCTTCTGCTGCTTATGCTTTCTTTATCGGCGCGGTTATGGAAGTTTTTCATATGTACGAAATATTTCTGACCCACAGACGTGACATGCTTAATGCTCTCTCAGCCATTAAAAACAATTCTGCTCCCATGATATTTTTTACTGCTTTCGGACTTATGGCAGAGATCATGATACTGCGCTTTTATGCTGGGGAATGGACTACCCCCTTCAAAAAGATTCCAAAGGAAAATATCGAAATATCGAAGAAATTCAACTTTTGGCTCTCAACCGCTACCTTATCCGTATTATTTTTTACCTTTATTTTTTCCTTCATGATACGGACACAGACGGCGATAGAGATTGCCCGCAATACATTGCGAAGATCGCTTCTCGATATCACGACACAGCACAGACACTTTCAGAACGATAAAGCCCTCCTCGGCTCCATAGACATTCATGTTGGTTCAAGCGGGTCTTTTGACATTATAAGGGATGACCTCTTTGTCGCAGGTGCTCATAATACTCTGCCGGTTTCTCAGAAAATCAGGGATATAATTGAGCTGCATGAGGATAACAACTTTTTTAGAGTCGAATATTTCGACACTGACTCATTCTGCGTGATAAAGCACCTTGATAACGGTGACATAGTTTTTCTCACACTTCCTCTCAAAGAAATCTACAATAACAGAGACACAATGGCCTATGAAACAATTTTTGCAAATATCATTACAATGGCTGTTTTGTTTATGCTGGTTTCCTTGCTTGTACAAAATATCATTGTAAAGAATCTTTCACAGGTCAACAGTTCTCTAAGGAAGATCGCGGACGGCAATCTGCAGGAGGAAGTCTCGGTGTATGAATCAACGGAATTTGCTACCCTCTCAGAAGACATCAACAGTATGGTCAGTACGCTTAAAGGTTATATAGAAGCTGCCGAGAAAAGGATCCGGCAGGAGCTCCTCTTTGCAAAGACCGTACAGGAATCATCAATCCCCAGAAATTTCAGATTTGACAGAACTGACTTTGAAATTTACGCTTCCATGAAACCAGCAAAACAGGTAGGCGGTGATTTCTATGATTTTTTCTTTATAGGACAGGACAGACTTGTTCTGGTAATTGCAGATGTCTCAGGAAAGGGGATTCCGGCCGCACTTTTCATGATGAAAAGTAAAGCCGCACTCCGTTCGCTGGCAGGAGAAGGCAATTCTCCCGCCGAAGTCATGAATAAGCTGAATTTAACTCTTGCCGAGGACAACAGGGTTAAAATGTTCGTAACTGTATGGCTCGGTATCATTGACCTGAAAACAGGAATCATGAAATGCTCAAATGCCGGTCATGAATATCCCCTGCTCAAGCGAAAAAATACCGGTTATGAATATTATAAAGATTCGCACAATCTTGTACTTGGACTAAGGAAAAAAATTAATTTCACTGATTATGAAATAAGGCTTGAAAGCGGTGACGACATTTTCATATATACAGACGGCATACCTGAGTCTTTTAACGGTGAGGATGAAGTATATGGTTTTGAACGATTGAAAAATGTCCTGACTCTTAATAGTGATAAAAGCGCGAAAGAAATAGTTGAAAATCTTGTTTCAGATCTTGATGATTTCGTAGGAAATGCTGAACAGTTTGATGACACAACAATGCTTGTTTTTAAATATAAAGCATAATTTTACCGACTACGCATATATTTCTACCGAATGGACACAATTGATTGAAAGGGATTTTTTCTGCTGCTATATTATTATCATAAAGCGAAAGCCAATCATCAATTCAGCAAAGATTGATTGATACACCTGTAGATGCAGATGAATTGCAAGGAGGTAATTACAATGTGGACGAGGGCCGAAGTTAAGACAAAAGGAAAAGAAGCTTTTAAGGGTAATTATTGGATGTGTGTTTTGACTGCTTTTATCATTTCAATAATTTCAGGCGCTTCTGCTGCCCCCGGGCAGACAGGTACTATAAGAAACCTCAACAACATGCTTAAAGACGACGGAGGCATGCTTTCGGTTATAATAGCTTTTATTGCTTCTGTCATAGTTATATTTTCCATCGTTTGGACCCTGCTTAAGATTTTTGCAATAAATCCGGTATACATGGGATGCAGATGTTTCTTCAAGGAAAATCTTTCAAAAAAACTGACTTCCCCCGACCTTACGGAAAGCATAAAAAAATCATTTACCGGAAATTATGGCCGAAATATTCTCTGTCTCTTTCTTAAAGATTTGTTTCTCGGCCTCTGGTTTTGCCTCTTCATTATTCCGGGGATAATTAAATGCTATTCCTATAAGATGGTTCCCTATATTCTTTACGACCACCCGGAACTATCCGCAACAGAGGCAATTACCTATTCGAGAAAAATGATGGGCGGTCACAAGTGGAGCGCTTTTGTCCTTGATCTTTCCTTTATCGGCTGGGGACTGCTAAGCCTTATCACCGGCGGATTGGTTGGTCTTTTCTGGACAAATCCCTATATGATGAGCACTGAAGCTGCACTTTATGAAAAGCTCAAAATGATGCAGTGATCAAATAAATCAAAGAAACAATTATAGACAACAAGAACAGGAGGAACGAAAATGGCTGATAATAAGAATGTTGAACTCAACGAAGAAATGATGGCAAATGCAGCAGGTGGAAACGCACTTGTCGATGCGGTGAATCTCCTTTCCGAAGGAAAGTATCGTACAGAGGATGGGATAATTACAAGTGCCCGTGAGCATGATGGTTGGTGGAACGTATCAACAGATCAGCATCCCCAGGGAATTGCAGCTTATTATTTCGCTTATGGAAAATTGTTGGAGCCCGGCACCCGTGTAAGATGTGCCCTCGTAGGAATGGGAAGATGGGAGATTGTTGCTTTTCTTTAACAGTCTGAAAAACAAATAGGAGGGGATTCCCCCTCCTATTTGTTTTTTCTCAAATTACAGGATGTCCTTTATTTTATCCGCATCTGTTCACATCATATGTCCACCATATGCCATAGATTTTTGCAGCAAAGCTCCAAAAATCCCGCAAACAAGCCATTTAAATGCAGCTTCGCTGCGGGCTTGTTTGCCACATGTTTTACTTCATCACACGGAACCCGCAGTAAATGCGGATTCCTGCAATTTAATCACAAGAATACATACACTTAAGCCATTTGAAAAATCTTTTTGCCGCGTAAATCGTTTTCTAAACACGGACAAAAAGTGTTTTCAATGCTTAAATGTACGACGTTGCTTCACACGGCTCAGATTTCCTGTGCCTGAACTTCATCGGTCACTTCTATTTCTGCCGATCTTTCATGCTCCCTTTGTATATCCGGCCATGCCGAAAGCATAGGTCTGATGTCGGCGCCCTTTACCTGAGTCATATTTCCGATTCCGAAAGAAGCAAGAAAGCAGAATGCCGAGAAAAGCACCGCAAGTACGGTTCCTATTGTCTTGCAGTTTTTGTAGCTTCCAAGTCCGTCACGAAGGTAGTACATTGCACCTCCGCACCATTCACCTTTATTGTTTTTACGTCTGTAGTAAATTCCCAGAAGGTTCTCGGAATAATTGGTCATCATTCCAAAGAAAGCAATGATCCACATCCTGAAAACCGCTCCCGGTCCTCCCGTCATTATCGCTCCGGATCAACAACCTGGTAAAAGAGATCATCCCTGAACATTCTGTAAAAATCAACCTGAGGTCTTGCCCAGATTGGTGAATTGTCCCTCCACAGTTCCTGCTTACCCATACGGTTAATCCTTGCAAGGATATCCTCAATCTCTTTCATATGATATCCGCAGGTTTGAAAAACAAAACTCTCCGTAAGACCGGCATGACTGAACAGCACATCATCAATTTTATGGACAAATCTATAACATTCTTCAAGAACACATTCCAGTCTGATAATACCTTCAATAGCAGTTATCCTTGCCTGGACAGAATATCCCGATTCCATAGCATGCCTAAAACAAGCAGTCCTCTAAACCAGTCCTCTATCGCCTCAATTATGCTGTCCACTTGTTACCTCCTACTTTTTGCATAAAAAAGAACCATCCTTTGTTGAACGGTCCTACACTACATCAATATTAAGTTGTTATAAATCCGACAGCTTTATCCTGTCATATGCACCATTTTTAGCATCTTCAGGATGTGGTTCCAAACCGATTATTGTTATTTCCTGCTGATCTGGTCCATATACCCAGTACATGCGGCGCGCCCCGCTCTTTTTATTCTCAAGATATGACTGCCAGACTTTCATACCATATCGTCTGGACAATTCAGTTATTTCATGAGATTTTAAGCTCGGGTACATCGGATCAAGGGATAGCTTCTTCAAAGCATTACCCCATTTTTTATAAAGCTCCTCGTCTTTTTTACTGATAGTACCATCCCGGTACTGAGTTTGAAGAGAATTCCATAATTCCTCCATTTCAGGAATTCCCATCCTAATCGCATATCCCATCCAGGCAATTCCCCCTAAAAATCAGACAGATCAATAGCGGGTGAAACATCTCCCATCTTGAAATTCTCTATTGCTCTATCCATATCTTTTAAAGTATTTGCCGAGATGCCATCGGGAACAGTTAGTTCACGCGGTTCAAGCATTATGCAACCATTTTTGTATTCTTTTACATTATAGTATTGATACAATGCACCTCTGAGGGTGATTCTCTTTTTGCTGTCAATGTGTACCGTATAATCTTTGATAGCTTCCATAAGATCCACCTCCATATATGACAGGTGGGATATCCCACCTATCATTATAATACTACCTACGCGCCCTTATGTCAATGAGACATGCTTTTTTCCGATTCCTCTGGCAGATCAAAAAAGACCTGCAAGAAGAGGAACAAGTGTGGTTCCGATGAGGGCAACTCCACCTCCGGCCATGAGCTGTATTATTCCATTTTTGATGTAAGTTTTATGAAATCAGGATGCGATCTGCATCATAGATTGATTAGACTGCCAGGGAATTATCTTCCCCGGCATCAGCCCAACATCATCACAAGGCTGAGAAGTATGCTTAAAAACCGTTTCTTTCATTTTACGATAAAACCAAGTTCCGAAATGAGGGTGATATTCATCTGACGAGGTTCTCTGTTCGCCTCATTCTTGGCAACAACATCTTGCGGACATTTTTCAAAACCGCTTATTTTTCTGCCTTCATCTGATCATCTGCCCAGTTATATACAGACTCAAGTGCCGGGATCAGAGTTTTTCCACGTTCCGAAAGAGAATATTCCACTGTGGGTGGAATCGTATTGTACTGCTTTCTCTTTATGAACTTATCCTTTTCCAGTTCCTTAAGACATTTCGTAAGCATTGTAGCTGTGATGCCTACAACTTTTCTTTCAAGCTCTCTATATCTTAATGTCTGATTCTCAGCATCAGCAATATACCACAAAATAGGAAGCTTCCATTTCTTCCCTATCAGATCCATCGCATACAAAATCGGACAGTCAGTTTCATATATATTCTCGTCTTTTGGTAATGTTTTCCTTCCCATAAATACTCCTTTACTATATTTTTTATAGTGACAAAGAATATTCTACCTTCTTGTTTTTTCTTTGTAACAAATTATAATGAAGTAAAGGCGAAATGTAAAGCTTTTCAATGTGTTCATCACGGAGGTTTATCATGAAAAAAATATTTGAACCTGTCGAATTAAGAAATTTATCTGTTAAGAACAGATTAGTCAGATCAGCTACCTGGGAAGGAATCGCAAACCCAGATTGCAGTATTACAAAAGAATCCTATGAGATATATGAAGAGCTTGCAAAAGGGGGCATAGGCACAGTCATTTCCGGATTTACCAGCGTCAGCCTTCACGACCACTACTTCGAAGGGATGATATGTTTTTATTCAGTTCTTATCTTTACTTTTTTCCCTGAGAATGCTATCCCAAATTTAATGATATCCGCTACACCCTCCTCACACATTTCTGTGTCATACCCTTTCTCATCGATCTGATCAAGAGTCTCTGCGGATAAGGCATCCAGTTCCTCATCGCTCAGATCTTTATCCCATTTTAATTCCATGATCATCCCCGGGTATTTATTTTCCCTCGGAAACAAGCTTATATCATATCGTCCATCGCCGGACTCTCTGTTTGACCTGATCCGATACTGATTATCCATCAAAGCGATAAGCCCGAGAACAAGCCCGTGATAAAAGCCCTCCGCTCCGGCATCGTAGAAGCTGATACTCTTCTTTAAGTATTCTCCTATTCCGTCCTGCAGTTTCTTTGTATCCTGTGCATAAAGACTCTCAGCGATCTTATTGGCTGTAGCTCTTCCCATTGCACCGATCTGCATCAGATGCGACAGGATCTCACTCTTATATACTGCCGCTATCTCACAGTTCGGTATCGAAACCTCGCAGAGCCACGCTCCATCACCTTGCAACTCTTTCTTCGGAGTTTTAAGATATCCGGCCACCAGAAGCAGACTGTAGATATTTGCAGGATCTTCCGCAAGCGATCTGTACACCACATTCTGATCGATCCTGGCAATAACACGTTCGCCCTGAAGAAGGGAATACAGTTTCTCAGTGATATCATCCGTTGCCACCTTCAGTACATCTTCCAGTACCTCGTTCTTTCCGGTGTTCACCCAGTATGCCTGCGGCAGGCATCCTCTTGACAAGTAATTGATCACTGACCACGGATTATATATTTCTTTTTTCCCGAAGAAATATCCATCATACCAGTTACGAAGTTCTTCCTCCTTATCGGATGCTCCATAATAAGCAAGCATTTCTCTCACTTCCGATTCAGTGAATCCAAAGAAACCATCGTACTCCTCGTCCATCACTGAATTAACAGTAAGATTATTTAAACCGCTGAAAATACTCTCCTGCGCTATCCTTAATATACCGGTCAGAAATCCATATGACAGGTTATTGTTATCCTTGAATGCTCCGGAAAAAAAGTTCCTCATGAATCCAATGATCTCATCATAGAACTCTTTTGAATACCCTTCCTGTATCGGAGTATCATACTCGTCAATGATGATGATCGGAGCTTTTCCGTAATGAGCTGTAAGCATCTTGGAAAGTTTTTGGAGAGAAGCAGAAAGCTCTACTTCATTCGCCTGTCCGCTTAATACTTTCTCAAAATATTCTTTCTCATACTTTTCCAGTTTATCGCTGTTTTTAAGCTCGGAATGTCTTCCGAACTCCTCCTGTAACAATCCTGCGATCTTTGCAAAGGTTGCTTCCCAGGAATCAAATTTAACATCTTTAAATGTAAGAAATATCACGGGATATTTCCCCTGATGCTTCCTGTATTCATCCCCACACTTCCAGATTGCTTTATCTGCAAAATACCTGCTTGTATCCTCGCCGGATATTTCAAAGAAAACACGAAGCATATCCATGTTTAAAGTCTTTCCGAAACGTCTCGGTCTTGTAAACAAAGATACAAATGCCTTTCGATCCAGAAATTCTTTGATCAAAAGAGTTTTGTCCACATAATAGTATTCCGACTGTGTACGTATATAATCTGATATTCCTACCGGAAGTGGTTTTTTCTCCTTCTCCGGCCCCGACTTGATATATCGTCCTGTAACTATACGCCTGTCAGCAGGGCGCTTGGCTTCATCCGGTATCTGCCATTTCTTCCCAATCTTAACAGCTCCGGGAATCATACCTTCCTTGCAAAATTCCGTTACTCTGCGCTCTGATATTCCCCATATCACAGCCATTTCCTTGCAGGATTTCATTTGAACATCCCCCTTTTGGTATCTATCATTTCCTACAGTATAAACATTATTCGGAAGGATGTCAATGTGATATTGATTTCCTTCCGAATGTATTTCCGAATAAAGTCTTCATAATGTGGTTGATTATCTTATAACAGTGCCCTCATCTGCTTCAGAAGCATCTCCCTTACAGTATCATCATTTATTTCCTGTAATATTCCCAGTGCTTCCTTCTCAAAGGAATCCCGCTTTTCCTCAAATACCAAAAGATAATCCGGCGTTGTGTATAGAGCTCTTGCAAAGCCAGAGCAAGGAAAAAAGTAATTTCCCAAATGAACCTCAGTGCAAACGCGATTTTTACTCTAAAAGTGTTTCCCGTACCCAACAGAATGCACGCTTGCGTGCAATTCTGATTGGATACGTGGAAACCTGACCTGTAAGGTAAAACGTCTAGTGGACGTTTTACGGGCACGTTTTGATGCGCTATGCGCATCAGTGCACTGCCGCGTGAAGGCTGATAAGCCGGAACGCGAATACAGGGCGAGAATTGCGAGATAGCACGAACACTTAGTGAGCTTTAGCGAACTTAGTAAGAGTGTATGCAGAGCAGCAGCAAAGCTGCGGAGCAATTCACTTTCAGGCATGGTGGCGCACGGCGCAAGCCGTGCCTGAAAGTTTAATCAACATAGTGAATTCTTGTTTCATCGTATCTGTCCTGCTGATTCCTACTCTCTGCAGGGTATCCAAAAGGAACCAATGCAAATGGAACAAGATTTTCCGGTGTCCCAATAACTTTTGCTACATTTTCAACTCTGTCCTGAATTGGCGCTATTGCCAGCCATACTCCTCCAAGTCCCTGACTTGTTATCTCCAAAAGAGCATTTTCAGTTGCTATAGCAAGATCGATCTTGTCAAACTCAGGAAACATAAGTCCTGCGGTGCGATAGCATGGAACAAGTACTACAGGTGCATTTGCAGCACATCCTGAATATGGACTGCATTCTGACAGCGCCTTTATCTTGTCCTTATCAGTTACTACATAAAACTCCCACGGCTGCTGATTACCTGCAGAAGGAGCTGCCATTGCAGCTCTCAAAACCTTTTCAATTTTGTCCTTTTCTACAGGCTTGTCTTCATATTTTCTTATACTTACGCGCTTAAATATTTCATTCATTAATTACACCATCCTTCTTACTGAATCATGATATTCTTAGACAATTCTAAGTTTTTAACAACTCTCTTACTATACCTATCATATCAGCTTTTCCATCTGATAATTTTTTTTAGCAGTTTCCTCATTTCTCCGATTAGTTATGATTATATTCTCTTCCCATAACCCAGCATCTTCCGAGCACACTTCCAGTGCTGATATACTGTGCGCTCTGAAATTCAAAAAGGACAGGTGATGCCTTTTCATAATCGATTTTTCCTCTTTCATTAAGGCATTCTTCCTGCACATATGTGTGCACAGGTTTAAGAACATAATTAGTAAAGTCGCCCACTTCTATTGAATCAATAACTTCACAGCCCATCGATACAGGAGCTTCATCTATAATAGGCGCATTTGCGAGTTCTCCAAAATGATGTGTAAAAACTTTTGACTTATCTGTTTCTGCCCCTTTTGCGATGCCGCAGTAATCTGCTGCAACGAGCATCTCCTTATTCACAAGACTTACTGATAATTCCTTATTCTTTTTGATAATGGCATCTGTGTATGCATGGGACTTATCAATACTTACAAGAAGGTGTCCATGATCTACAACTCCAACATGAGCTATTACAAGGAAATTTACCTTATCTTCTCCTCTAACCCCTACTACCGTTACCGGTGTTGGATACAACCCCATTACTGAACCTATATCTCTTTGCATGACTTGCTACTCCTTTCATTGCTTGATTATTCTTTCTTTTCGTGATAAAAATATCATAAATAATTATTTTTGATAAGTACGCACTTTTGGGGTACATACTTACTTTTTAGAAACTATAGGAGAACAGACATGTCTAATAAAACAATACAAGAAAAGCCTTTCCACTGCCCTGTGGAAGCGACCTTTAGTCAGATAGGCGGCAAATATAAAATGATCATACTTTACCATTTATTAGAGGATGGGACTCTTAGATATAATCAGATACAAAAATATATCCCTCAGGCTACTGCAAAAATGCTTGCACAGCAACTGAGGGAATTAGAAACTGATGGATTGGTGCACAGAGAAGTCTATCCTGTTGTGCCACCAAAAACTGAATATTCGCTTACCGAGAGGGGACTGTCGTTAAAACCCGTTATAGACTCAGTATGCGATTGGGGACGTAGCTACATGAAAGGAACTTTCTGATAAAAGATATTAATTACCGATTTTTTCCGCTAGTTTCTTTCTCTGTCTTCTTTCATGCTCAAGTCTTTCCTGGATTTCATCCATTCTCTTAAATATATCTGCTATTGCTTCCGTCTCATCTTTAGGGCGCTCTACGGATACATTCTTGTTTCTGGCGGCTATGTCTTTTGCAAAAAGCCTTCCAAATGCCCATCTTACAAATGGCTGTATAAAGAATACCTGTGAAAAGAATGCAAACGGAAAGTTATGGCATATAAGCTCGATCCAGTTTGCGAGAAGTGTAAAGATATTAAAGCCATTGTAATATGGATAATACAAAAATGCTGCAATAAAGCTCATTGCCGGGCACATGATCAAAACAGTGCATGAAATGATCGCTGTTTCAAAAATCATTGGGTGGTTATTCTTAGGATCAAACATCCTGCATGCCATCTTAAATGACATGGGACTGCCCACAAGACACTCCAGAGCATACGCAAAGCAGAACTCTACGACTACAACTGCCCATATAGGCAGCATTCTTCCAAACATATACACGCCGCCCTGTGCTCTGATAGCTTCCAGCACACTGCCTGCCCCTGTTATCTCCATAAGAAGTTTCCCAGTAACTAGCATTATAGTTAGGCATCGCTAACTTGTCAAATAATCTTAAAGTAAGACATAGCTTAGAAACAATACCGCCACATGCAGAATATTCTCTTAACAAAAGAGTTCAAACACTCATCCCAATCCTAAAACAGATTATAATTTTAGGTAAAAGAAAAAGGCGTATAAACCATATGATTTATACGCCCTGTTCTATAACGTTCTTTATTATATTTTTATGTGGATCTTAGTTTGAAAAGGCTTCATTATAAAAACTCTCAATTTTGTCAAATGGAATCTTTGTTACATCATCATAGAGATCGATATGTCTTGCGCCTTCTACAACAACCATTTCTTTTGGTTCTGATGCTTTGTTATAAATGTCTTCTGTAAATGCACGGCTATGAGCTACGTCACCGGTTATCATAAGGAGTGGTTTATTAAGCTCATCTACATGTCCTGTTACTGGCAATGTCATCATATCAGGCTGTGATTCTCCGGTTATGTTACCTAAAGCATTGTAATGCCAGCCTCTGCTTGTGCCGTAAAACTCAAAAAACTCTGCGTCATTTCCCTGACGATCTTCAGGAATATGATCCATAGGTTCTTCAGGATAGTTTTTCTGCCATTCTGCCTCACCTGTATCTACTCTCTTCCAACGGAGCTGTGCTGCCTGATCCAATGCTTCCTTACGAGCTTCTCCGGTGGTTCCATTCATTAAGCTTGGAATATCATATAGAGCACTTGTCACTACTGCTTTGATACGAGAGTCCATAGATGCGGCTGAAATGGCAAAGCCTCCGGATGCACATATACCAAGTGCCCCTATTCTTTCTCTGTCGATATAGCTTAAACTGCCAAGATAATCTACACCTGCACTTAAATCTTCGACATAAGTCGATGAAGATCCTGTATAGCGTGGTGCACCACCGCTGTAACCATGATATGCCGGGTCAAATGCTAATGTAACGAATCCTCTTGATGCAAGTTCGTTGGCATAAACTCCGGGTCCCTGTTCCTTAACGCCACCAAAAGGAGGGCCGATTACGATTCCAGCATAGCTTTTGGTTTCATCAAAATCCTTAGGACGATAGAGATCTGCCGCGATTTCTATACCGTAACGTGTTCTATAATATACTTTTTCTCTTGTTACATCATCCCTAAGCTCAAAGATATAATGATCTTCTTCATCCGAAACTCGCTCTGCAAGAGTAAGGTCTGCCTGCTGTGATGCCTGTACTCCCGTTTCACTTGAGGCAGCTGCCTCTGAAACTTCCTGCTCTGCTCCATCAGATGATTCCGATTCAACAACTGCTGCAGGATCAGAATCATCTGCACTTCTTACTTCCGATGATTGACTTCCGCAAGCTGTTGTAGATAGTGCCAATACTGTAACCATCAATACTGCTAAAAGTTTATTTTTCATTTTCTACCTCCATGCGTTATACATTGTTGAGTTTACTGATACCAATCATTTTCGTGTTTACAATTACAACTACATTCATGAGTTTGTGCTGAATAAGAATTTTTATTATAATTTTATTCATGTCTACATTATAGAGGTAGATTTTAATATGATCAAATACTTATAGTATATACATATCCATGCTAAAAATGCATAGGAAGGAGTGAGTGATATGGACATACGCATCATGGAGTATTATCTTGCCATAGTACGAGAAGGTAATATTTCCGCTGCAGCAGAAGCATTACACGTTTCCCAGCCGGCATTATCAAGGCAGATAAAGGATCTTGAAGATGAGTTAGGTGCTAAACTTTTTGACAGAGGAAACAGAAAGATAAAACTAACCGAGGAAGGTATGATACTCCGCCGACGGGCTGAAGAAATGGTCAGACTTATGCAGATTACTGAAAGTGAAATCGGGCAGGCACACAATATTATTTCAGGCGAAATACATATAGGAGCCGGTGAATCATTAGCTTTCCGTTACATTTCAAAGATTGCCGGTGCTATACACAAATCGTATCTGGATGTCCGTTTTTATATCACAAGTGGTGATACTACTGATCTCATGGAGCAGCTGAACAACGGACTTTTGGATGCTGTACTTATATTTAATGATTATGATAAAGAATTGTACCAAGGCATTCCATTACCTTCGAAAGACAGACTCGGTATCCTGGTGAGGAAGGATGATTCTTTGGCACTTAGAAAAGAAATATCTATATCCGAACTAAAGGATATTCCATTAATAATCCCACGCGAAGCAGTGAATATCTTTGCTTCAGACCCGAGATTATCAGATATGAATATAGTGACAATTTACAATCTGATATACAATGCTTCGCTTTTTGTAGAAAATAAAGTCGGATATGCAATAGGGTTTATAGATTTGATAAATACAACCGGGGATAGTGCACTTAAATATATACCAATTACCGACATAGTGTTGGATCCCGGAGTTGTTATATGGAAAAAATATAAGATATTCAATTCGGCTGTGAATTTGTTTCTTGATCAGTTAAAAAAAATATAAATAGGTACCGTGTATCAAGGAAGTAAGAATTACGTCAATTTTCCTCATTTCTTTCAACTTGAAAATATAACACACCCATACGCGTGAAAACGGACTTTTTCACCAAAAGTCCGTTTTATTCAATGCTAATGGTTATTGTAACATCACCATCTCTTGCCATATTCCGCAGTGCTTCTACAGCCTGGTTATCTTACCAGTCCACATTAACTTTTTTATCGTCGATTTTCATTATCATAGAACCATCTCCAATAGCTTCATCCCCCCGCTGCCTCATTTTCTCCAGCAAGCTGATCCTCTATATACTGCAAGATGTATGTTATTGCATCTTCAAATGGTTGTCCATAAAATTCATGTCCACCATCTTTTATAATTGCCATTCTCGCACCAGATTTCTTCTGTATGATACATAGTTGTTCCCTCCGGCGTGACATTCTCTTCTGGACTTTTCGTTTCATTATTTTCTGATGCTGATATTTCAGTTACGGCACTCTGATCATCGCTTATGTTCTTGGTTGTCCCTGCACAGGCACTCATGCAAAGAATTATGGTCATGCAGAATGCAAAAAAAAATCATTTTCGTTTTCATCGAAAAATTCCTTTCTTACTCATGTCATCCCATCCTTTATTTCTTTCCTATCGGTTCAACATTCTCTATCTTCTTGATGAATTTTGCAGGAACTCCTCCTACAATGGTGTTTTTCTCCACATCCTTTGTCACAACAGCTCCGGCTGCAATTACAGCACCGTCACCGATCGTAACTCCTCTGGTGATAATGGCTCCTGCTCCAATCCATACTCTGTTTCCAATATGTATAGGCGCGCAGATCAGATGCCTGTCATAAGGATTCAAGTCATGATCCAAAGTTGCTAATACAACCCTATGTCCAATCAGGGTATTATCGCCGATGTAAATGCCACCCTGATCCTGGAAGTTACAGCCGGAATTGATGAATACATTTTTTCCGATATGGATATTTCTCCCAAAATCCGTATAAAAAGGTGGAAACAGTCTGAAGCTTTCATCCACTTCCTCGCCTGTCAGCTCTGACATGATCCTGACTATTTCTTCCGGTGTATGATATTTGGTATTTAATTCCATAGTCCGCTTTATGGCCGTCTGGCTCTGCCTCATGGAACACTCATGCATCTCCTCTGTCATATCCTCTACTCTGTCCGAATTAAGATATTCCAGTATCTCTTCAACCGTTATCATTACTTCAGATTCTCCTTAAAGAAATTCTCCAGTTTGTCAAAAGGAATATAATCCTTATCACCACCATCATAAAGGTCAGTGTGCACAGCATCAGGGATTATCATAAGTTCCTTATTATCTGCATACTTGCTGTCTTTGATCATATCTGCATAAGCATCCTTTGAGAAATAACATGAATGTGCCTTTTCTCCATGGACAAGTAAAACTGCACTTCTGATTTCATTGCTATACTTAAGGATTGGCTGATTAACGAAGGACTCACAACCAATCACATTCCATCCACCGTTGGAATTAAGGCTTCTCTTGTGATAACCTCTGTCAGTCTTGTAATAGTCATAGTAGTCTTTTACAAAGAAAGGTGCATCCTCCGGAAGTGGGTCTACAACTCCGCCTCCAAGCTTATATTCGCCTGCCTTAAGATCTTCAAGTCTCTGAGCACACATGGCTGCTTTCTTCTGATATCTTGCTTCTTCACTGTCTTCTGAGTCAAAATATCCCTTGGCATTTACTCTTGTCATGTCATACATTGTCATAGCAGCTGTAGCCTTGATCCTTGTATCAAGAGCTGCCGTATTGATCGACATTCCGCCCCAGCCACAGATACCGATTATTCCAATCCTCTCATGATCTACTTTTTCGTTTAATGAAAGAAAGTCAACAGCAGCCATGAAATCTTCTGTATTGATATCCGGCGATGCCATGTATCTTACATTCCCACCGGACTCTCCTGTAAAAGAAGGGTCAAAGGCTATCGTCAAAAATCCTCTCTCAGCCATTGTCTGAGCATAGAGCCCTGAACACTGCTCCTTAACTGCTCCGAATGGTCCACATACAGCAATTGCAGGAAGTTTGCCCTCTGCATTCTTAGGAACATACATATCTGCTGCCAGTGTGATTCCATATCTGTTTACGAATGTTACTTTGCTGTGGTCTACCTTATCACTTTTCTTAAATGTCTTATCCCACTCTGTTACAAGATTTAATTCCTCTTTTCTGATCATTTTGTCATCCTCCTGAATTATTTTTCTTTCTGAATCTGTCTTATCAAAAAATCCATGTTATCTACTTTTTTCTGGCTGTCATGAAGCTCATCCATAAGATGACACCGACATTTCCTAAGATCTCGAAGAAGCGTATCGGTATCTCCTTCTTCATACATTTTCTTCATAAAGCATATTTGTTTATCGTCGCAGCCCATATCTGAAAGGTTTTCAAGAATCTTCTCTGTATCCATCTTATTGCTCCTTCATATTTTCATATTAAAGCCTTGACTGGATTTTCGCTAATGAATAAAATAAATATCATGTTATTCGATTTTTGAATATCATTCGAATTACTTGATTTACAGGAGGTTTCCCATGGAAATAAAAAATCTCAGATACTTCCTTGCAGTAGCAAGGGAAGAAAATATGTCAAAGGCTGCTGAGCTGCTTCATGTATCGCAGCCCACTCTTTCAAAGACATTAAAAGCATTAGAGGAAGAACTTGGAAAAAAATTGTTTGTCAGGCACAGTTTCAGTATTTCACTTACTGATGAGGGGATGCTTCTGCGTGACCGAGCCCAGGATCTTGTGGCTATGTCAGATAAGATAGAGCAGGAATTTAACTCCCTGGATGATATAACAGGCGGGAATATATATTTTGGACTTGCTGAAAGCTATCAGATCCGATACCTTGCCAGGGAGATTTATAGATTAAAAGAAAAATATCCCAATTTCACTTATCATATAACCAGTGGAGATACTGAGCAGGTTACTGAAAAGCTTGATAAGGGCATTTTAGACTTTGCTGTACTATGCGAAACACCTGACAGCAATAAATATGAATATGTAAAATTTCCAGAAGCTGATGTATGGGGAGCAATCATATCTTCGTCCCACCTCCTTGCGAAGAAAAAATTCATCCGTGTCTCTGACCTGATAGGTCAGCCTCTATTTGTCTCAGAACAAAGTTGGAATAATGAAATCAAAACATGGGCCAAAGACAGATTTGCTGAGCTTAAGCTTGAAGGCTCTTTTAGGCTTTCCTATAACGGCTCTGTATTTGCCAGGGAGAACCTTGGAATACTTCTTACGTTTAAGAATTTGATAAATACCGAAGGGACTGACATGGTATTCAGGCCACTTTCACCAGAGCTGAAATCAGAGTTATATCTTATTTGGAATAAGTATCAGACTTTTACTCCTATTGCTGAAAAGTTTCTAGAGCAGATACAAAAGGCTTTCAAGTAATTTGCAGAAAGGCCATAGCATGGTGAATTGCTATGGCCTTCCTTTGTTCATATGTAATGCTATAAGTCTTGTTGCTGCCATAATATTTTTCTCCATAAAAATAAGTGCAGCTCCGAAGAGTTGCACTTATTTGCTAAATCTAATATTTTTCATCTACAAGGAATAATTTGATTCTCTATTTAGTCTGTTGGAACAGCCAGTCCATCACGGCTACGCTGCTGTATGCATAGTCAAACGATGCCATGTGGTATGTTGCTCCTCCACCAGCGCCTACGCCGTTGCCACCATTTCTTCTCGTCATCCCTTCTGGTTTTTCACCAGACATTTCAGATGATGCTATTTCCCCTTCGAGCATTTCAAGCTTTTCAGAATTACCTTCGTCCGATTCAGGTTTCGCCATCTCTTCTCCTTCGCCGTTTTCTCCAAATCCGGTATTTCCACTCACAGGAGAATTACCCGAGCCTGCATCTATGGTTCCTGTTGCCCAAGAAATAAAGTAAGCGCCTGAACTCTCCTCACTGAAAAGTTTTTCTGCTGCAGCTGTGCGCTCATCTGATGACCATGTTCCATCCCATTGCGCATAGGTATATGTTACTGAGTCTTCATCAAATCTTTCCATTAGTTCCTGCATTCCAGACCAGGCACTTGCATCATCCTCTGCTGCAAAATATACAAAAGTCTGTCCTTCAAGATTGGATAATAGTTCTGTATCCCACTGTCCGTCAACAAACATGCATGCTGCATAGAGATCCGGATATTCTGATGCAAGGATAAGCGTTGTCATGCATCCCATTGACTGCCCTGTACCATAGATTCTGTTTGTATCTACTGCATATTCTTCTGTCATATAATCTATAAATCTCTTTGTGAGCTCGACGTACTCAGTAGTGCTGTAACCATCATGGTCATCAAGAATAGTCTCAGGATATGTTGGAACTGCAACGATTGTCTCATATACAGACTGCCATTCAGATGTAGCCCATACAAGGCCGCCAAGCCCTTGTGTAAGTGAGTATTCAGCATCTGTTCCTGCTGTTGTAGAATCTCCTATGAAAACTACCATGGGATATTCCTTGCTCTCATCGTAGTTTTCCGGAAGATACAGATTATATGTTATTGAAAGACCGGTTTCTTCGTCGGTATACTCGAGCTGCTCAAACTTATCTGTATACGTATTGACAAGAGCCTCTTCATCTTCTGCCAGAGTATTATTTACTGTGAATGAAATCTCATCATTTCCTGTTACAGTTCCTTCCTCACTGGCAGCATTACTATCCGACTCGTTACCTTCAGCAAGAGTACTTGCTTCGCGCTCTTCTGTGGTATCTGCTTCTGTTACATCCTTTTCTGTGGTAGTTGTAACCACATTATTACCACATGCAACAAAAGTACAGGCTAAAGCTGCTGCCAAAAGTGTTGTCGCAATTTTCTTAAACATTTTGAATACCTCCAATTTTAAGTTGTTTGTGAAATATTTATAATGCGGACTAGCATCCGCAGATGATTATCAAAAATGATAATAAATATGTACCTAAAAAAAGCCTAAAAGAATCATTTTCTGTTATTTAATTCTTCTTGTTCCTTCTTAAGTCGGGCCTTGGCTTCCTCAACAGATTCTCCTTCATGTGCAAGATATCTTTCAACAAACTTGTCCTCAATCTTTGTATATCCGCCAACTACAGCATTCTCAATTTTTTTATAGCCGGATACGACTCCATCTGACATGTTATTAAAGCCTTCTGTTACATTTTTTGCGATTTTCTCATTTGCCTCTACTAATTTACTTCTGCTCATTTTCCCTTTCCTTTATGTTTACCAAAGTTTTATTATTTGTATACTTGTTTATGTTTTGTGATTTAAACTATAATCATTCTGATAGAACCCTTCAATCAACAATTTTTAAACATTTGTTGGGATAATAAAAATGAATGTAAAGAATAACAAGAGAAGGCGTAAATCCATAGAGAAGATCACGAAAGTCTTTATTGAGCTTATTCAAACACATGAACTGTCAGAAATCAGTGTCACAGATATATGCAAAAGAGCAGGCTTAAACAGGGCGACTTTCTATGCCAATTACCTGGATGTTTATGATCTTGCAGACAAGGTGCTTGTAATGCTTCAGGAAGAAGTACAAAACCTGTACAGCGACGAGATTGCAAACTGTTATAACAGCAATGATTACTTAAAGCTTTTAAAACACATCGCTGAAAACCAGCTCTTTTACAAGACCTGTTTCAAACTTGGAATTGGAGAAACTCCTCTTGTCAAATACGACACAGAAGATGCTGAAAAGTATTTCCATGGTGAAGACATTATGTATCATATGGAGTTCTTCAGAGGTGGTTTTAACCGCATAGTAAAGATATGGCTTGATCATGGATGCGACAAGTCTCCGGAAGAAATAGCGCAGATTATCAGTTCAGAGTATCAGGGCAGAAACTAAGGAACTGTAGATAAATAACTTATGCACACTTGCTTGTATAAACTTCCACTTGCTACGTTATCGTCAATCAGCGTAGCTCGCTACGCTTCATTCCTCTTCCTTGCAATTGAAAGTTTATCCTGCGCAATTGTACATGTTATTTATCTACAGTTCCTAAAGGAGTTTTATGAAAAAAATATTACAGAGGCTTTTTATTCCTAAGCCATCCACCGCTATACTTATTTCTATCCCACTGTATGTATTAGTCGGAGCTGTGCTCGCAAAAGAAATCACAGGTACGGTGGCATATTTTGCATACTTTCTTTCCAGCTATGCTCTCGTAATAACATGTATTGCTATCGCAGGACTTATCCCCTCATGGAAAAAATCTTTCCTTCACAGCAGATTTTATTTATGGCTGACATCACTTCCGATTATAGGAAGCTGGATTACTAACGATGCTATTCGAATAAGGGCAGCTCTTTACATTGGGGCCTTTATCAACCTTTTGTATGTGATCCTTAAGATCATAACCGGAGCAATATATCACTCTGCATGGCTTATCCTTTTTGGGTTATACTACTTGTTCCTTGTTTCCATGCTTTCTCTTGAGATTGCAATGACTGCCCGTTTTGGTGCAGAAGATATCAGTTTCAGGAAGCAGATGACCGCACTTACAGGCTTAGGAGTATGCTCTATCGTATTAATAATGGCAGTCTCTATGATCATAAAGTCAAGCACCTGGTTTAAGCAAAACCACAACTGAACTGCCTACGCTTCTGTACCCCAACTCATCATTTATTCAAATATCAACTTGAAGTGTAAATGTATCACCTTTATTTTAATCGCCAGAATCAAAAAGCGGCCACAGGAATTTTTATTATTCCCATGGCCGTTCTCTTAACTTATGTTGGCAAGCCTTTCAAGTATTCCTCTTACTGCTTCCCAGATTTCATCCTGCTGTGCCTAGAGCACTTTCATATCTTCACGGTACACTGCTCCACACTCATTTGCTTTCTTGGCATAATGGTTGAGATTGTTGCTGTTTATCCTGAGGAGACGTACTACCTCTTTTACATCTGACAGATCAAGCACGATGATATAACCATCTCTTGCCATCTTTCTGATATATGCGCTCCGGTTCTTTACTCCTGCCTGATCCATTTTGGTTTTTATGGCCTGCAGATCCTCCGGAGTCATTTTGATAAGGATGCTCTCTCCATAATTCACTGCCATATCACAGTACCAGCTCTGGATGAAGCGCCCTGAGAGGATGTTCAGACGGTTCAGGAATGCTTACCCTGTGGTAGATAGTCACTCTTTTTACCAGCTCATCCGGATCATCTGTGTCTTCAAAGAAGTCCTCATCTAGATATCCTTCATCAACTGCCTTTGCAATCGTGATATTGTTGATTGCCTTATTCATGGTCGGGTTACCCTGCTTTATGCCTCGCCAATCAAAAGGTGCAGATCATCCTCCACCGTTCCAATGCCAGCGATGCCAACGGCAACATCCCCCTTATAAATTAGAATCCATCTTTCAAAAACAGCTGTGAATCTGTTCGGCTATTTCTGCACAGCAGTTTTCAAACCGTGAAATAATAACATCACCGGTTTATCATCGCTGCCGCATTCTCTGTAAAAAACGTTTAAGCCATTTATTTTTACTGTCTTATATCTCATAATCCTTTCTCCTGCAATCGAATCTTTCAGCTACAGTTCATGTTTTGCCATCAGAGGCATCGTTCCGAACAGAATTCCGGATATGATCGCACAGATCACGCCTTCTGTCTCGGAAGTCAACCCAACCTTACTTTTTCCTTGCTTTTCCCGTAGCTTCCCGTATTTCAAGTTTGAGGACATAAATCTTATGAATCGCTCCTTCTATGTAGTTTAGCCCCTTCTCCACATGCTCAGGCGAATATTTACTAAGAATTGCTTCAATCCCTTTCTGCTTCTCAGGGCCTTCTTCTATGATTGCAACAGTCCCGAAAACATTGGCAGACCAGTATTTGGTTGCAAATTTATCTGGCAAAAGTTCTGACTGGCTCACGATGGTGAAGCAGGCATCAGGGTGAAGCCGAAGATTATCAATCTTCTGTCCACCCTCCGCAGAGCAGTGCATATAAATGACTTGACTTTCTTTATCCAATGCATAGCTCAAGGGAATGCTGTAGGGCTTTCCATCATCCATTACGGTTGCTAATACACCGTATTCACCCATATTTAGAATCTCCAGTATTTCCTCTGGATCGAGTTTCCGATCCTGTCTTCTCATTTCTCTCATCGCTTAATCCTCCGTAAATAACAGCTGCGCCATGATAGGAACCTCCATTCTTCAATCTATGATCCTGCCATCGCGTGAAATGGTCACGACCTGCCATGGGATAAACTTACCGCTGTTTTTTAATGCTGTTTCTGCCGCTCTCTGCAAACCTCCACAGCATGGAACCTCCATGCGGGCGATGGTCACGCTCTTAATATCATTGTTTGCTATGATTTCCGTCAATTTTTCAGAATAATCGATGTCGTCCAATTTCGGGCATCCAATCAATGTGATCTGTCCTTTCATGAAATCCTCATGCATATTGGCATAGGCATATGCCGTACAGTCCGCAGCAATCAGCAGTTTTGCCCCGTCATAGAACGGTGCCTGTGTCGGCAGAAGCTTTATCTGACAGGGCCACTGCATGAGTCTTGATGCCGATTTCACATTGACGGTCAGTGCCTGCTCTTCCTGCTGTTCATCATTATGATCGAACTTCATAAATCTTGATCCCGGACAGCCACCGGCATGCGCCTCATGCTGTTCCATCTCTGCTCTCATCTGTGATTCTCTCTCCGTCATTACCTGTCTCCGTTCCACTTCGGTCGGCGCTAAACGAACGTCCACCGGACGTTCAGCGCCCTCCGCTTTCTTTCTCTGGCTATCTTTCACCGCTGCTTCGTCATACGCCGGTGCTTCTCTTTCTTCAAAAGTGATCGCTCCGGTCGGACAGCCCGGAAGGCAATCTCCAAAGCCATCACAGAAATTTTCTCTAACCAGTTTCGCCTTGCCGTCTATAATATCAATTGCACCTTCATGACAGGCATTAGCACAAACACCACATCCGTTACACTTTTCCTCATCAATATGAATGATCTGTCTTATCATCGCTGCACTATTCCTTTCCTTGTTTTCATGATGCAAGTATAGTATGATTAAAAAAATTATTATGTTGTTATAACCATATTTTTAAAAATAAAGGAATAATTTTATGCCTTGGGATAAGAATATGTTAAAAGATAACATCATCTTCAACGGGATGATGCCTGAAGAAATTGACCTTGCTCTTAAAGAGCTCTCTTCTGTAGAGAAAACATATATGAAGGATTCTATAATTTTGCGTGCCGGTGATATTACAGACTCTTTAGGTCTTGTCATTTCAGGAAGTGTGACAATAGAAAGCAATGATGCATGGGGAAACCGCACTATTCTGAGCAATGTAGCAAAGGGTGGATTCTTTGCTGAGACCTATGCCCTGCTTGAGAACGAACCTCTATTAGTAGATGTTAGAGCAAATGAAAACTGCCGAATCCTCTTTTTTAAGGTTGGCAGTTTAAAAAAACTAAAATCAAATATGAACTTATGGAGCTTTAAGCTGATATCTAATCTTCTCATGATATCCGCTAACAAAAATCTGCACTTATCCGGGAGAAGTTTTCATACATCTCCAAAGACAATCCGCGGACGTGTTATGGCTTACCTGAATTCCGTATCCCTGAAAAAGGGCAGCAACGAATTTGACATCCCTTTCGACCGCCAACAACTTGCAGATTATCTTAATCTTGAGCGCAGTGCTCTCTCAAAAGAACTTGGCAAAATGAAAAAAGACGGTCTTATCGAAGTCAGGAAAAATCATTTTAAATTGATGTCCTGAATTTATCCATTTCGATAGCTATATAAAGCACATATGCCATGTCAAAGAGTTTGTATATTGTGAAATCACTACAAAACGCAAAAAATAATTGTCAAAATATATATGATGTTAAGGTCAAAAGTGATGTCAGGGATTGTTCCGCACTTCGTGCTCCTACAATCCCACCCAATATTCGTGTTTTCGTGGTGCTTCGCCCCACTCCACACTCATATTGGGGCGGGTCATAAAGTCATTCACCCACTGGCAAGCTTGCTTGCCATGGATGATGACTTTTGACCCTGACATCATATATATTCACATCTAAAGCTGTCCCATTGTCTTACCGACGATATCTCTGTTTTTCAATCCCAACAGTCGTTTTATCCGAGTGCCCTGATAACAGCATAGTCTCATCAGGCAAGGTAAATATCTTGTCAATTATGCTATCCTGAAGATCCCTGAGATTGCCACCTGGATATTTATAGTTGCCGATGCATCCTTTAAAGATTGTATCTCCTACAAAGGCAACATGATCCGTTTCTGAATATAAAGTAATCGAATCCGTCGTGTGTCCCGGAGTATATATAACCTTTAGCTTAAAATCCGGATTTGCTTCAAGTGCCAGAATATCACCATCACTGGCATACTGTACGCCCTCTATGGTTATAGAGGAGCCGCATTGCGCAGAAAGATTCATATAGTCATCAAGCAGATACTGATCTGAATTTATATGAGCAATGACCGGGATTCCAAGAACACCTCTGATCTCATTTAACGCCCCGGTATGATCAAAATGACCGTGGGTAAGCAATATCTTTTCGATATTCCACCCCTTATCAGATATAAGTTTTAAAAGCTTTTTAGGTTCTGCGCCTGGATCAATCAGGAACCCGTGCTTTGTTTCATCATCAATATAGAAATAGCAGTTTTCATCAAAATAGCCTTTTACCGGAACTTCTACAATCATATCTTTATCCTATCCTGCAGCCATCTGAACCGCATGTCATTCCCTGTGACTCATCTGCTTTACTGCTTTCTTTTTCCATCGCTTTTAGTAGCGCCGACTTCATATACTCAGCAGGCTGTGCTCCTTGCAAAGCATAATCACCGATTATAAAACATGGCACTGCATGGATTCCGTATCTGGCTGCTTCTCTTTCATCGAGAACAACCTCATCGTGATATTTATCTGAGTCTAAAACAGCCTTTACTTCACCTGCATCAAATCCACAATCCACAGCAATACCTAACAGTAAATCCTTGTCAGCAAGTTCCCTATTATCTGTGAAATATGCTGCATACAATCTCTCAATCAGCTTGTCTGTCAGCTCTTTATCGCCCTTTTCCATGGCAAATTTAGTAAGCCTGTGTGCATCCATGGTATTGGTAAAAAGAGTTGTTGCGTATTTGAAGTCAATGTCCTCATCCCTTCCAAGCTGGGAAATATGTTCAATTGTATCTCCTGCCTCTTCCATAGAGATGCCATACTTCTTGGCAAATCTTGTCTGTGTATCACCAGTCGCATGTACTCCGGCATATGGATCAAGCTGAAATGCCTTCATTTCAAATTCAACTTCTTCATCCTTAAACTCCGGCATATCTTTAATAACATTCCTAAGTCTTGTCTCTCCAATATAGCAATAAGGACATGCATAATCTGACCAATATGTAATCTTCATAATGATAACCTCCTTAAATAGAACGTGTTTTATTTGTTTGCGATTGCAATTATATAGAACATGTTCTATAATGTCAATAGGTCAAATTTAAAATATTTATAAATGAGGATTTAAATATGCCAAGAAAATGCGGTAGACCTGCAAAAGATACAAATAAGCAGGATTCAAAACAAAAAATCATAGATGCAACCATACGTCTTATCAAAAAAAGCGGTGCAGACTCTGTAACTGTAAGAAATGTTTGTACAGAAGCTGATTCATCAATAGGCACTTTTTATCATTACTTTAGAGATAAAGATGATCTTCTCATGTATTTTATCCAGGAGATACCTTTTAAAGAATGTGAACTTATAAAAGACTTATCCCATCCAGCTGACAGGATCATTGAACTATATATGAAGCTTGTAAACAGATACATGGATTTGGGGTTAGATTTCATGAAGAGCTTTTATTCTACCTCTAACTCATCACTCAGTTCCTATATGAGTGAGGTAGATGGAAAGTTCCTTGATGGCACTGTTATGGCAAGATGTGAGGATGAATTAAAAAACTCAAAGGAAGGTGGATACATAAAAAACAATGCAGACGTACACACTATGAGTGTAGACATCTGCACTATTGTAAAAGGCTGTATTTTTGAGTGGTGCTTAACAGATGGAAAAATTGACATTGAAAAATCCATAGACCGTATAATCCATTCTTATTTCTTGCAATATGAAATCCCTCAGCTTTTTTCCAATATGTTCCATCAGCTCTGAAAGGAATATCACTGATTCATCCCTGCTGCGTATTTTCTTACCACGGATCTTGGAACAATTCTGCATAAAAGACTCATGCACTTTGTGTAGCTGCCAAAATAGCTTAATGTCTTTCCATGCATCATTGCACGTATTCCACCCTTTGCTACATCCTCTGCTTTGGCTGCTTTCCTAAACATAGTTGACCCTTTATCCATTGAAGCAGCCTGCTCAAAGCTTGTTGCTGTTGGTCCAGGACAGAAGGCTGTTACAGTGACACCGGTTCCTTTTACTTCTTCAGAAACTGCCTCTGAAAAGCTGCGTACAAAATCTTTGGTTGCGTAATATATACTCATGTATGGACCAGCAGAAAATGCAGCCACAGAGGACATATTCAGGATTTTACCATGTCCCTGCTCTATCATCGTATTTAAGAAACAGTGAGTGAGCTGCATGAGAGCTATGACATTGAGCTGCACCATTTCATACTGCTTCTGCCAGTCGCTGTCTGCAAAGCTTCCCAAGTCTCCAAATCCGGCATTATTTATAAAAACATCTATGGCAATATCTCGCTCAAGAGTGTAATTGAACACATCAAGTGCCGCATCCACTTTTGAAAGATCCGCTGCGCAGACATTCACCTCAATCCCATATTTACTTTCCAGTTCATTTTTTATTGAATAGAGTTTTCCTTCGTTCCTGGCTACGAGAACAAGATTGTACTTTTTCTTTGCTAGGATTTTAGCAAATTCAAGGCCAAGTCCTCCGGAAGCTCCGGTAATCAGTGCTGTTTTGTGTTTCCTCATCTCATTCTCCCATCTGTGCTGTTTATCAAGTGTATGTCTGATATACTTTTATCATATCCTATTGTCATATATGTGATTGCAGGAGTAAAAAGGCAGTACACGCCTGAGATCACCATAACCATTCCAAGAATCAGTGTGATTATTCTGTTTGTTTTCATAGCCCACCTCACAGTTCAATGGCATGCGGAGCTATGTCAGGATCATGATTTGCCAGAGATTCCACGCAGTTCTCATCAAGGCTCTGCTCCCTTATCCATACAAGGGACTGTTTCTGGAGTTGCTTATCTGCAGCAATTCCTGATGTGATCTGCTCTTCCCAGCTCTTTCTTGCATAACCACCATCTGAAAATAGAAGTACAAACTTTCCTTCTTCATTCTTAACCTTTACAGCGTAAAGTCCATCTGCATGTCCCGGGATGTTAATAAGCTCAATGGAACCGTCGCCGAGAAGATCGTATGATTTTCCCACAGGTCCCTGATTATCATTCCACTCAAATTCGGTAAGGTCGATACCTTCCCACCATCCTTTATAGTAGCGGACCTTGTTGGTTATCTTATTTGCAAACTTAACTTCATCAGCAGAAACCATGAACTTCTTGGCGTTCTTTACCTGCTTAAGACCGTTTGCATGGTCACAGTCAAGGTGGGTGATAAGCACTGCATCTATATCAGAATCCTTTATTCCCATTTCAAGGAGCTGCTCATCTATGCACTGTCCAAGACCAATCCTTCCCTGATTTACCTCGTAGAGCATAACTGAACCTAGAGACTTTATCTGTGCCTTTTTATCAAATTCTCCATTAGGGCTCACATCTCTTGCCCAACCGGTATCCACAAGGAATTTTCCCTTGGGATGCTCGATAAGGTATGCGGAGACCGGACGCCACAACCGGTCTTCCTTTTTTCCAAATACACCTGACGCCTTAACGGCATTACAATTATCTCCACCAAATGGAAGATCAGGCGCTACACACACTTCACCGGTATGGAATACATGAATCTTGATATCAGCCATAATAAAAAGCCCTCCTATCTATGAGATATTGGTTTGTTTTCTTTATATGATGTCAGGGTCAAAAGGTCAAAATCCGATTGTGCTTGCACAAAGAGGATTGAGACCTTGGGACCCGCAAAACACGAGCAAGTAGCGTTATTACGCGGAATGCAAGTGTTCTAGGATTGCGGGAATTGCGTAGCAATGAAGCAATCCGTGACATCAGTAAGGGGCAAAATTTACTTTTGACCCTTACATCCTTTATATCCCAATTATAGGAGAGCCGCATATTAAATTAACACTACACATTTGGCAAAAGTGTTCGGACTTAAATTGAATGAACAAGATCATCAAGTAGTTTGGTGATAAGAGGCTCAAACTCTCTAAGCCCCATTTCATCAGGATGTTCCATCCAATATGTATATGCACTGAGTACTGATGATGCTGCAATTTCAGCAACCACTTCAAATCTGCCTTTTCCTGAAATATCCGGATACTTCTTACTGAAATTACTCTTTATCGCATCCTTCCATTTCCTCATAAACTTAAGGTCAGGCTGAGTAACGAGGAAAGCATATATGTACGTCCAGTTCTCCTTTATATACTTTTCAAGCTCTTCAAGGAAAACATGAAAGTCCATCTCTTTGAGATTTCCACCGCATACCTTTACCGGTACTTCTGCCAGACCCTTTACCAGGTCGTCCTCTACAGCTTCCAACACATCGGAAGTATTTTCAAAATATGAGTAAAAGGTTGTCCTGGCCACAGGTGTGCTGCCGCAAAGACCTTTCACCGTAATCTGGGAGAAGTCCTTATTCATATATTCCTTCATAAACTGAGTTTTTATGGCTTCTTTTGTACCCAAATCGTAATCCTTCCTACTATCAATATCCAGAGCAAATAGCTCTTTAGATAGTTAATTTCTCCATCTTCACATGCGGAATACCATCTTCCATAAACGACTCTGATACCACCTCAAAGCCCTCTTTTGCATAATATCCATAAAGCTCTGTGGTACTGAGCTCATTAAAATGTTTAACTATCAAATCCATCCAGTATCTTCATTTAAAACATCAACTTCATCAGTGTATTCAATCCCCAGCTTATCTCTGCTTATAGTAGCTATCAGAGCAAACCACTTACGATTGTCTTCATGCCTGTATACTGTAAAGCTTGGATATCTCTTCCAAAGGTATTCCGGAGATGCCTTGTATTTATTCTTTATGTACTTGGATACATCATCTCTTACAGATGCCATTAAAACACCTCCCGCTATAATCCCACACATCATTAGTCCGGCTGCTGACCATCATGAGCCTTCCAGGCGCACTCTGTTATTTGCATATCTGTAAACACAGCCTTGAAGCTGGAATCTTCCGGACTGCACGCATAGATTCCAAAGGAAATCGTTCCGGCTCCTTCCCACATATGGCAGACTCTCATTTGGGAAAAATCTTTTCCATCGTTGGAACACTCAATACAGTAATCATCTTCTCTCCTGCTAAATCTATACCACATCTGTTTTACATCAGCTGGAATAGCCGTAGTTGCCCAATCAGAATATCCGTGGTTTGTAACAACAGAGCCAAGATGCTGGAACTTTTCATTTTCATACTCAACAGAAGCCTTAAGCCAGTTCTCTGAATCAAGATACATGACAATTCCGCACTGATCAAAACGATGATGGCTGTCGGTAAAGTCTGTCTTTACTATATATGAGAAGAATTTATCATCTGTTTCCATCTGCAAAACAGGAGCATTGTCATTCCTAAAATGATAGTAAGTTCTCTGCCACAAATCTGTGTGCGGCATCGTTGTTACCTCAATGCACTTTTCTGTGATTTTATAATCCTCCGGCTCCCTGAGCCATTTCATTTTTTCAATCATCTCGTTGCCCCTCCTTTTAATTGGAATAGTCTATGCCATTATTCTATAAAACCAGGTCTCACCCCGAAATCCGAAGATTTTGGAATACTTTATTCCATTTTATTGGAATATACTTATATTCGATCTTGTTAAGCAAAAGGTCAGACAGCGTCTGACCTTTTTTACACTGTCAAAATCACGCAATTACAGATAAAAAATGAACCTGTATTTTTCTCATAACCGCCGTTCACCGGCTTACTCACCCATTTGCAATTTATGTGCCACAATTTAGGTTATTTTCTCAATTTATGGCACTAAGTTAGCGTAAGTTCTTTCTTTCCAAGCAGAAAATCCACTATATTTATATGAGAAATGCCATCCCGGGAAAAATCCAATCTGTCCATAGACAATACATATTTGGGTGACGCATCCCTGATAGGCTTAAACGCTCCAAACTCCCTGTCTATCGTCTGTTGCCCGCTCAAATAATACGCAACCTGGATAAAACACTTCTTTTTCCCGTCAATAACAACGAAGTCTATTTCTCCCTTATATGTCTTGCCCACAAATACTTCATAATCTCTTGAAATGAGCTCGTTATAGATTATGTTTTCCAGGAAAAAGGTATCCTCGATGTTAACCAGATTTGTATTTATCATTCTAAAGCCGGTATCTACCGCATATTGCTTCTCTACATATGTCATGGCCTGTTTCCCGGCGATATTAAATCTCTTAACGCGGTCTATCAGGCAGGCTTTCTCCATTTTATCCAGGTATCTGTAAATGGTTTTTTTATCAATCTGCTCCTCATTGAGATTTTCAAAATAACTGCCTATATTTTTAGCAGAAAACTCTTTGCCGGCATTTGCCATAACATAAGTGGCGATTTTTTCAAAATTCTGCCTGTTAATCTTAGACCGGTCAGTGATAATATCTTTATCCAGAATTCCTTGATATGTCTGATCTATGTACTTTTTGATATCACTCTCACGGTTAAATGTAAATCTTAAAGGCATACCGCCCCAGTTAATATAATCAATGAACAACTCATCTGCCGCCTGTTCTTTTCCCAACTGCTTGCAGTATTCATAACTCTCTGCGAACGAAAACGGCATAATCCTGAACTCTATACACCTACCGACCAGGAGCGTAGCCATTTTTCCCGATAAGAGTTTTGAATTGCTTCCTGTGATGAATATAGAACAGTTGGTCGTAGCTCTTAATGACGAGAGGACTTTCTCAAAACTCCGTACATGCTGTATTTCATCCAAAAAAATCAGATATTTCCTTTTGTCACTCATTCGACCGGTTATGAACTTATTTAAACGCTCTGCATTGCGGATTTTTTCAAACTGTAAATCCTCAAAATTGACTTTAATGATGTGTTCATCATCATAGCCTTCAGCTCTGATTTCTTCTTCAATCTGTTCGAGCAATACGGATTTCCCACAACGTCTTACACCTGTGAGTACCTTGATGAGATCCGCATCATAAAACGGCCGTATTTTTTCAAGGTATCGTTCTCTCTTTATATACATATCCGTTGCTTCCTTTCTCGTGAAATATGTAAATATTATGCCACAAATCTGAAATTTTTCAAGATTTGTGGCACATATTTGCTTTTTCTTTATTCAGAAATCCTTATACCTATCCGTTTGGCTTCCTTTGCATCCCGGGGTTTGCGTAACACTGTCTTGCAAATTTATGACTTCTTGTGGGCCAATCAAGGAAAAGACCCACAAGAATCCGGCTTCGCCTGACACGCCTTCACCTTCCGGTGAAGCCTGGTCCAATACGATTCCCGTTTTTCTGAGGAAAAACAGGAATCTATAGATTTTTGCAGCAAAGCCTCAAAAATCCCGCAAACAAGCCATTTAAATGCAGCTGCGCTGCGGGCTTGTTTGCCACATAGCCGATCTTGCCCAGACCTTTAAACTCAACGCGGATTGCCTCCTTGTCATACTCATTGTCAGGCTCCTTGATCAGCTTTACCTTCATTCCCTTCTTAAGGAAATCGCTGCCAAGATAATGGTTCATTCCGGTAATGGTGAAATATACTTCTTTCATAGACTTACCCACCTTTCTGTTGCGGATCGTTTTTTGCTATGATACAAGTATGCATCTTAAGGTGTCCGATAAACACACATCTAAACCGCCATTTTCTCGAACGCATGTGCTTTTAGTAGTCTTACGCATCTTTTTTTATCAGCAGTTCACAAATATTTCACAATAATTGTTAGCACTTTCCCTTGACGAGTGCTAATTTAAGTGTTATAACATAATCGAACAGAGGAACAGAGAAGACCAAAAGAACGGTATGTTCCAATGATCTAATCCCTCCTTCCCCTTGCTCAGTAGCTATTAACAGTATTGAGTGAAAAGGAGGTAAGCATTATGTTAAGACCTAGTATTTTTGGAGAGGATTTATTTGACGATTGGTTTGCATTCCCGGATTTCAGAGATCTGGACAGAACCGAAAGAAAGCTGTACGGCAGACATGCCGACAGGATGATGAAGACCGATGTTCACGAGCATGACGATCACTACGAAGTAGATATCGACCTGCCCGGCTTCAAGAAAGAAGAGATTAGTCTGGAGCTGAACAATGGATATCTCATTGTCAGCGCAAACAAGGGTCTGGATAAGGACGAAAAGGATAAGAAGGGTAAACTTATCAGACAGGAGCGTTATTCCGGATCAATGCAGAGAAGCTTCTATGTCGGCGAGAACATCACCGAAGAAGATATCAAGGCAAGCTTCAAGCACGGTGTTTTGAATCTCACCCTTCCTAAGAAGGAAAAAGAGAAACTTCCCGAAAAGAAACAGATACTCATCGAAGGATGATGTTAAAATGGGCCTGCGGCTTTCCCGCAGGCCTTTCTTTTCAATGATTCTATCTATTGCTTCCTCCAATCAACGTCTTGGAAAGATCGGTATGATCAGCATACATCTTATAATCCGTATTATAAGTTGATACAGCAAAAATACCTATCTCATGTTCTGCAAGTATCCCTGACAACTTTGATAATATTCCGATCAGTGAAAAATCAAGTATTCGCTGGATTCGAAATCCTCTCCATCCATCATCACGTTCTGTCGTGAGCGAGGGAGTATCCTCAGTCCTGCAGACCAAGGAAATTTCTTCATCAATCTTCCCAAAAAAGTAAAAGTCCGAATCCATATCAACAGCAGAAATATCTGCCACTTTACAAACAGTCAGTCCATAAGGAATTCTCTTAAGTTCCATATTTACCCCACCCATAAAATAATATCTTCTTATGCAATCTACAGTTCATGGTAATATGGACAGATGTTTTCATAATGCCCATCCTTCATACGAAATCCCCCAGGAATAGTCCCAAGTTGAGTGAATCCCAGTCGCTCATACAAGTGTCTGGCATGAGTATTGCTTTCGACAACTGCATTGAATTGAAGAACTCGAAATCCAAATTCTTTACCTTTCTTGAGACAATCCAGAACTAATTGCTCTCCGATATGCCTTCCTCGGGCATCAGATGAAACTGCATAGCTCGCATTACAAATATGACCGCAGCGTCCTACATTGTTTGGATGGAGAATATACAAGCCATATATCTTACCATCTTCTTCTGCAACAGCCGTATAACTCTGTGCCGCAAAAAACTCTGCTCCGCCTTTCGAATTCAATAATTCCTCCTGCGGAAAAGCGATTCCTTCTTCTACAACTTCGTTCCAAATCCTGATAATCTCCGGCAGATCCCGTTCAGCATATTTTCTAATGATCATTTTTCTCTCCATTGTCAATATATTCAAAGTTCTTTACGCATATATATCACATCATCCATAGGATTATGATAATATGCCTCGCACTCCTCGAATCCGTGTTTTTTATATAGCGATATTGCGGCCTTCAAGGGTACTATGGTATCAAGAACCATTTCCTTATACCCTGCTGTCCTTGCATGTTCTATTATTGCTTCAACAAGGGAATCCCCCAGATGCATTCCCCTTGTTTCCGGTCTAACATATAAGCGCTTCATCTCACACCGTTCATCTGAATGTCTGTGATACGCAACCATCCCCATCACCTTTTCATTCTCGATTGCAACAAGTATTTCACCTTCCGGTGCTAACTATATTTTTTACTAACATTCCCGCTTCTGTATAACATAATGCGTACATTGACCCATCGCCAAAATCTATCGAAACCCAAGGTTCCTGAAGATTAAATCCAAAAAGTAAAGATATAAATATAAAACCATAAATAACAAATAATAATAGATTCCTGTTTTTCCTCAGAAAAACGGGAATCGTATTGGACCAGGCTTCACCGGAAGGTGAAGGCGTGTCCGGCGAAGCCGGATTCTTGTGGGTCTTTTCCTTGATTGACACACAAGAAGTCATAATTTCTTTCTCATCCTGCACTCATTCCATCATTTATATATGCACTGTCAACACCTGTAATCTCCGTATCCCTATCACATCTGATTCCATATATTTCTGTGAATTGTGATAAATCCATCTGTTTAATCTGTGTTCCTTTAATATCCAGATAGCCAAGTTCAGTGTTATTAGTTAAATCGATGTCCTTTATACCTGCACAATTGCTACATGACAGATGTCTAAGCTTACTATTTTGTGAAAAGTCTGTATCACTTATATCTGTATCTGAAATATCAAGATACATGAGATTTTTATTATTACTGACATCAATCTCGTTTATCCGGCTCCCTGCGCAAATAAACGTTTCCAGATTTGGCAAATCAGATAATTCTACCCTTGTCATGGCTGATTTACTGCAATCCAGGTATTCAATAGATTTATTTGATGAAAGATTGATTGCGCTTATTTCTGTGTTCTGAAATACGAGTTCGGTTAATTTCTTATTCTCTGACAGATTCAGTCCTGTTATTTTGGTCTCGGAACACTTTAACTTCTGCAAATTGACGTTATGTGACAAATCAAGTTTTTCTATCGCTGTATCGTTGCAATAGAGTTTTTCAAGCAACTCATTTTTTGACAGATCAATGTCTTTGACCGACGAACCATAACAATCAAGATACTTTAATTCAGTAAGGTATTCTATCCCCGCAAGACTCGCCATATTTCTACATCCCTGGTCACAATTAATGTATAGTCTTTCAGCAAGGCCGATCTCATCACCTGACAATATGTTATTTTTATCCATATCGAATTTTTCTTTCAGATAATTTCTGAAACACTCGTCAGGAAAGTATTCTTCATTAAGCGGAATACTTTTATGATTTTCAGAATCCGCTTTTTCTGACTGATAATTATCTATCATATCATCATCTGTCACCTTATAATCACCATAATTATCAATACTATAAGCAGTCTTATCATTATAAATAACCCAGTCCTTCAGTACCTTATCATAGATAAACCAATGCTTTTTCCTTTTGAGATCTTCTTCGGATATTCCATTGCTTTTAAACCAGTCCATTATCTCTGCTTCACTGTAGTCAATAGCATTACCGTCTTCACCGTATAACACCTTACCATTTTCAATCTTATACAGATGTATTTTATCGAATGAGAGTGTGGAATCTGCCAAATCATATCTGAAGTACATGTAATACATACCATTATCATATTTTTCACATAATTCAAATGATATATACCTTGGTTTTTTGTAATAATATATGACTATACCCTGATTTGGGTTCAACTCATCATCTCTGTATTCGGAGGTGATTGATTCATATTCATGTAAATTGCGGTATTCTCTTTCAGGATCTTCATATTTGAATTGAGGCAACTTATCATATACAGTCTCCTCTGCTTTAAAAGTAGCAAATACAGGTTCTATTTTACGCTGTCTTTCATAGTAGATTTCATCAAATATATTGTTTTTTGTTTTACGTGAAGGCATGAACAATTTTGCCGCAAAAATAGAACATACCACTATTACTGCGGTTACAATTATGTGTATAGTCTTCCTTTGCATATCTTTCGCCTTCCTTATCCTTCAGTTTTTTCTATATGTTCATGACCTGTAAGACTTATACTTCAACATCATTAAATGAAATAAACAATAACCTCCTCATGCGTAACTTATTTTTCCCTAATGATATTGTTACAGCCTGTTATGAATTCCTGCAGGTCATTATACATATCTTTTATGCTTTCCGGATCACCATCACCCATGTCACAGTTCCAATCCTGCAGATCATCATAATACTCTTTGCTGTTTGCGCCATCTGAAGTGTAATAATCCTTAAGTGTAAAGTATTTTGCATACATATCAGCTATGTTGTTACTAAAGTTATTGGCAATGTCTGTTCCAAAGCAGTACTCGTTAGCTGCCCCTATATGTTCACCCTTTTCCCTAAGTTCCTGAGGGAAGCCATCTTTTCCAATAGTTTTCATAACCCATCTTCCAAGGTTGTTCGCTTCTCTATATATTGAGTCAGGATTCTGTACAGGGCGTGATGCACGGAACTTCTCAAGAATATCATAAGAAACAAGGCCTACCAGTGGATCAGGGCCTGCATCTGTAAGCCCTTTTACAACCTCTTCATCATTTACTACTTCTATAGTTGCCTTACCAACGTAATCTAAAGGCTCTTCCATATCGCTTCCGTAAACATATGTTATCTTAAACTCCTCATATAAATGGTTCTTCACAAATTGTATCTGATCCGAATCAAGCTTAACAGCAACATTGCCTTCATATGTAACATCATCTGCAGATCTATCGAAATCAACATGAATCCAGGGATCATCTATCCATTCACTACTATACCAACCATAGAAGGAATGCTTCTCGCCGGATTTTTCAGCTTCACTTGTAGAAATTTCCTCTCCGATATATTGTCCATCATCATTTATTTCAGACTCATTATTTTCTATAGAAACCGCCTCATTACTTTCAGATGAAGCTTCTATATTGTCAGCAAATGAGGACTTCTTCTCTTTTGTTTCAGGCTGTTCTACCACAGTCTCCTCTGAACTTTTTCCTGTAATGGATTTAGCCTTATCAAACCGGTTGCCGCAGCCGCAAGTCGCTGTCAACATCGAAGCTACTAATAAACATGTAATAAACTTTTTCTTCATACTCATTTCCTCTGTAAATTCATTTTTATCGCACTAATACTGTGTTCAACGCTTAATATTGTATCACACATGCTTCACATATAAAAAAATAGAGGGGCTGTCGCTTTAGATAAGTTCCTAGAGGTACTGTATGCTGTGTTCCTGGAAATATCGTCCATACCAAATGATCGATTGTCATTGCGATAATAGCGATAAGCTTAATCTGATTAGAATTTAATCCCGTTTTTTTAGTCTCCATTTTTCAGTCCTTCCAATTCGTTGGTACTATTTTTGCACCATTCAAAAAGCATAGATTCCTGTTTTTCCTCAGAAAAACGGGAATCGTATTGGACCAGGCTTCACCGGAAGGTGAAGGCGTGTCCGGCGAAGCCGGATTCTTGTGGGTCTTTTCCTTGATTGATCCACAAGAAGTCATAGTTTCAAAGGATTTCCAAATATTGCATCTTTACGGCATTTTCATTAAAAAAAATAAATGCCTTGTGTGATAATTCTGCTATAGGATTATAATGGAAAATCATAATAAAACATATACCCAAGGCAATGGTATAACTAACCAATATAGGCCATATCTTATACGTTAATTTTATTTTTTTATTCAATAAATCTATAATCAACGGAATAATCATTATGATTGCAAAAATAGCGCTAACTATATTATTTATTAACCTTCCCGCTTCTGTATAACATACTGCGTACATAGTACCATCGCCAAAATCTACCGAAAGTGAAGGTTCCTGAAGATTAAATCCATAAAAAAAAGATATAAATATAAAACCATAAATAATAAATAATAATAATTTCTTTCTCATCATGTCCTCTGGCAATTTGAAGTTATCAAGCTTTTCGCTTATAGAAGAGCCCTACAAACTGCGATTCTTAATTATTCTATCATGTGCAACACAAATGTAAAAAGGGAGAAATGTATCTCCCTTTAATACCGATAATATCTTTCTTTTTCTGAAATCATGCCAGTTTATCCAAAAGCTCATCTATATCACAGTTAATGCATACGCTCCTATCTTCTATCTCTTTGGGACAGTATGCCTCTTTGTAATTCAAGCATGCATATGTAGCTTTTTCATTTTCCATTGTCATTTGCCAGAATGGATACTTGATTATTACTGGAGTATTGCCTCCTACACCCAATTCCATATATAAAATATTCATATCCTTATGCCTGCTGATAAAATCTGCATAGGCTGCCGATGCTCTTCTCCAGCCTTCATCCTCTAAGAAATTGTCATCTGCTCTTAAATTTGTGGTCATATCGGAACCATCATCAGGGCATTTTGGTATCATCTCTGAAGGAATTTCCATTTTTATATTTTTATCCTCCGGAGCTATAAATACACCATTGGCATCTTTAATAAATCCCTGGGCTTCCATTGCGGACATTACCCATTCTTCATTATCGTAGGTCTTTTTAATCTCGGGATTCACACTTTGAAAAAGCCCATAATCACCCTGAGTATAAAATAATCTCTTTTTATCAAAACCGGCTTTCTGAAAACAATGATCCACATTTGTTGTTATGACAAAATAGTCTTTATCCTTAACAAGCTGATAAAGCTTTTCGTAGCTGTCTTTCGGAGGATCAATGTATCTGTTTACATATATGTATCTAGCCCAATATGCCCAGAAAATCTCTTTTTGGGGATATGGATAAAATCCACCGGAATACATTTCTTTAATTCCGAATCTTTCCTGAAAATCAAAAAAATATTTTTCAAATCTCGGCCCTTTATAAATAAAACCGGCAGCGGTGGACATTCCGGCCCCTGCGCCAATTATGACCGTATCGATCTCACTAAGTGTATCTTTTAAATTCTGAACCCTTTCATGCAGACTCCCATTTCCAAATGAAACTCCTCTGCTGAATTGTCTCACTGCAGCAAGTCCTTTAGAAATTGTTTCCTGGTATCCATTTGGCATGGTCTCAAATAATTGTCTTATCAATGCTTTTTTACTAATATCAAACATCTTGCATCCTTTATATGATCAAAATATTTCCAATAAAAATACAAAAGTTATTTCTGTATTTTTATTTTAACAACTTTTTACATTAATAATATAACTTTATAAAATACAAAATATAAGTAGGCACTTTTTTCTGACTGTACCCACGGGCAAGCCCGTGGGGTTCTGATTGGCAAGTGTAGCTTGTAATCGTACATCATTTTCAGACTTTGGAGTTACAAGTGTAAATCTGTTTGAATCAGGACTTTTATTACCAAGTAGTCCAACGACCACATTAGCGGTAAATTTTTGCTTTTTAGCAAGGAAGTACAGTCAATCTCCCTGATTATTAAGTTGTTAAGCTATTTTAATACCGCTGTTTAATATTTTAAGTTTATTAGCCTTAATCCAAGTGATTAGGGCTTTTTCTCTGTTGTATTGTTCCTCAAATTTTGCGTTGCATTTATTTTTATCTATATCATGTGTCATATGATCATAGCAGTATAGCAGGAACGATGAATACCAATCTCTCTGTACTTCAGTTCCATCATGTAGTTTAAACAATCTGTCGGACAGTTTCTTTTTTATATAATCATCTGCTGTATGGTCATACTGCGAAGCCCTGTAGTTGTTCGGGACTTCTATATATGTGCCACCTGTGGCTTTGAATTTCTTCTCTACATTTGACTGAAAACCTCCGGGACATCTGTTTTTTATGGATTTACCGAACCGCTTTTTCCTGTTAAATCTACCCTTGTCGTTCTTAGTGGTTTCCATGGCTCGCTTCATGAGCTTACTTGCATTTTTAGGCTCAGTAACAAATACATCTCCAAGACTCCGCAGGTGATTTACATCCTCGTTTATTGCAAGCTTTCTGTTTACAGCATTGATACGACATAGTTCAGAATGTCTGGCTCTCAGTTTCTTATAATGATTTGAGTATTTCCAAGTCTTATGACCTTTCTTTACAGTACCATCATAATTGTAATTTTGTGGGTTGGTTGCTCTCCTTGACCTGTCCATAGCACGATAAAGCTGACGTTCTTTCCGTTCGGAAGTCTGTATACTGTTGCCACGTTCTGCAAGGTTCTTCAGACCGACTTCCGTATCAGATGTATATGCAACTGTCTGTGTCCCGATGTCAGCACCTATCATGCCCCTGCCATACTTATGACGGGGATTACCATGCTTATCATATTTAGGTTTTGCCTTACCCTCGATAGTCAGATGCAGATATACTCTGTATTTACCTCTTATTATTTTTGGAACCAATGTTGCATAGCAGGGTCTGTATGTATCCATGCAGTAAGCATCCTCGATTAACGTGCTGACAGCCTTTTTGTCAATGACTTCAGGTTCGGAAAGATACGACAGGACAGCATTTAATTCGTCCTGCTGGAACCTGTCGTTTATCTGTATCCCAAAGACAGTTTTTCCAAGTTTGAACCATAGACCGTTATCCTTTACAGATATCGGTATGCCACGGTTTATCTGTTTTGCCCGTATACAGGGAAGCTCCCCATATTTCGAGAAATGTATGCTTTTACCATTACCATAAAGGCAATTTTCCATGCCTCGCCAAACATCTTCAGCTTTGGTTAGAGCAAAGACAGCATCGACACCATACTTTTTGCCTATTGGAATCATAGATTTTCTACAGTGATCCCATGTGACATTATAGGATTTCTGCATTTCATTAAGCTGATCAGCAAGAATTTTGCGTTTAGCTTTATCTCCTGTATTACCATACAGGGATAATAGTTTGCGATACCTCTTTGTACGAAAAAGCTGATCATAATTTTTTCTCATAAGACCAACAAGTTCATTGCCTGCCTTGCGGATTTTATCAGAAAGAACCACGATCTTAAGCATATCAGAATAAGGCATATCAGTCTCAGCGACTAAAATATGCCTGTCAGAAAGTTTATGATATTGTTTCAGAATCTTCTTGTATTCTCCATCAATCATGATTTTTCTGCTCCTCAATGTATCTAATTACCGTAGCTTCGCTTATATGCCCTACTGTTGATACAAAATATCCTTTTGACCACAAAACGCCGCATCTTGCATAGAATTGTTTAAGCTGCGGAAATGTCCTGAATAGTTCTATTGCACTGATACTTTTAAGAGTTCTGACAACATCACATGGTGCAACAGTCTGTGGGACATCTATGAAAATATGTATATGGTCAGGCATTACTTCAAGTGCCTTAATACGATAATTATAATCATTACAGATTTTTTGAAGTATCAGCTTGAGTGTATCTTCAACATTACCTTTTAATACTGAAAATCTAAATTTAGGACACCATATAATGTGGTACTGTATCAGATATTTGCAATGCGAAGCACTATGATATTGCTCCTCACTCATTGTCCTTAACTCCTAACTGATATTTTTCCTGAATCCCCCTACGCATCAGGTCAAGAAATGTTATGGTTTTACCTTCCTCAACGGAATAAATACGTGCAAGGTTTTCCAGTTCCTTTTTCCATTCGGAAGGAATAGAAATATTGATCTGTACATTATTACTTTTAGGTCGTGCCATCTATCTGCCCCTCCACACTTTCAATAATTCACCAGCTGTAAAATCGGGTTCCAAACTTTCTCCTCTTAAAAGAATTCTCACAAACTTTGCATCAAATTTATCGTCGTGAGCCATTGTACCTTTAGCAATCTCAAATGCATAGGAATCCATCAGTTTTACAAAAGGCTTGTTCTTTTCCATCCATTGTTCAATATGTCGCTTTTTTGCAAGATGCTCCTTGTCTTTATTCTTGTCTCTATTTTTATATGCAAAAGCGGCATATGCCTTTTGTGCTGTTTTATATCCATACCCCTGAGCATCATCAAGAACCTCACCGGTATCGGTTGACACTATACAATATCTCATTTCAAATGTGTCATATGCGGGAGAATTATTCCAAGGTTCTTCCTTGTCCACAACTGCATCATGATGTGTGGTTACTTTGTATTGGATTGCTTTGTAGGTTTTATCCATAATTTTTGTGTACCATATGTATTCGTTACATAGATTATATATTATTTCTATGTATGTGTCAAAAAGAAAACGGCTTCATCCCACAGGCGAGCCTGTGAGTTTTCGCCTACGTTAAGCTAAAATTTACTTTATAACCTGATCATTGACTTTATCAAAAGTTAAAAATATATGACTAATGTTTATGATCTATTATATCGATATATTTTTAAGAATATGTGCTTTTCCATAGATTATTAAATTATCTCATAAATTTGGTATTCTTGAACCTGTTGTTTGTTTTATGCAAAAGTTCTCGACACAACTGTCTTAATTTATTTTAGCTCAGGGTGATAAAGATTATGCACAAAAGACTCAGTAAATATCAGATCGCACTATTATTTTCCATATCCCTTATATTAATTATAATCTGTTTTATCATAAGTATATTGAAAACAGATGCTTACAATAAAGTGCATCATATTGAAGATTATAAAGGATCAGATATCCTCTCTTCTAAAGAAGATAAGATCCAGGAAACCGGTGTTTCCATAGAAGTAGCGCCAAGAGGTGATACCTGGAGCAAGGCTTTTGATCTGAATAATGAAGGAATCACAGAGCATAATTACGAAGCTCATACCTTTGATATCACTGTAGCTAACAATACAAAGGACGAGGTTTCTGACTTTTCCCTTAGAATCGATCTGACTCAGAATGCGTTTCTGGCATCTGCCTGGAATGGTTCTCTCGAGATACATCAGCAGCAAAATGAACGCCATGGAGATACCTATAGAACCATTTGAAGCAACAACCCCCGGTATTATCATGTATTTAGCCATTGGCAACACCCTTTCAGATTCAACGTTTGAATTTAATTATACCTTCCATAGACTTTTTACAAGTGAGCCATTGTTCCGGATATCTATCACCGGAATGCTATTATGGCTGCTGATTATAGTAAACTATGCATATATCAGCTCTAAGCTCAAAAAATTTAATGAACGACATGAACGCGACAACAAGATAATTAATGAATCTATAGAAACCTTTACCGGATTTATTGATGTAAAAGATCCTTATACTAACGGCCATTCAAAAAGAGTTGCGGAATATACCAGACTCATCGCTGAGGAAATGGGATTTGAAGGGGATGAACTGGAACGTATTTATTATGTTGCACTCCTTCATGATTGCGGAAAGATCGGAGTACCTGACAACATCCTGAGGAAACCGGAAAGACTCACTGACGATGAATTCCAAGTAATAAAATCTCACGCTGCCAAAGGCGGCGACATATTAAAAAGCTTTAAGAGTCTTGAAAGAGCTGAAGAAGGTGCACTCTATCACCATGAGCGCTACGACGGAAAGGGCTATCCTGAGGGCCGATCCGGAGAGGATATACCTCTGATCGCCAGGATAATATGTGTGGCAGATTCATTTGACGCCATGAACACTGATCGTGTCTATAGGGGAAAGCTGCCTATTGACCATATCATAAATGAAATCGAAAAGAATAAAGGCCTTCAATTCGATCCGGCTATAGCAGATATTATGTTAAAACTTTTAAGAAAAGGTGTGATCAGTAAATAAGTTCGGCTTTTTATATTTCCAGATAAAAAGCCGAACTTTATATTTCTAAACTGTAAGCAAAGGAAACCACATTTACTGAGAAATACTGCTATTATTTCAACAAAACATATATTTATTGATCAGATATTTTTACCTGCTTCATATCCCTCATGGGTTGCATGAGTTACCTTTCTTGCGCGGATTGCATCACCTACTGCAGTGTAAGAAATTCCTGCTTTATCAAGCTCTTCTTTAAGCTCCTCATTTGAGCGATATCCGGTAGCAACAACAACTGTATCTGCAGCCACAAATTTTTCATTGCCGTCAGCATCTTCATATGATACGCCGTCATTCTTAATCTCAAGGACCTTAACGCTCGTTAAAATATTTACTTTACGCTTCTCTAAGGATTCTCTTAAATGCCACTTGACAGCAAGTGCTGCATCTTTAGCTATTTCAGGCATCATTTCCAATATAGTTACATTCCTTAAAAGCTGGGCTAAAAAATGAGCTGTTTCTGAGCCAACCTGTCCGCCACCTATAACTACACAATTCTGACCCGGAAGTACGCGGCCTTCAAGTAATTCCTGTGCATTTGTAACGATAGATGATTCCTTAAGACCCTTGATAGGCGGTACTGCAGGATGCGATCCGGTTGCAACTATTACATTATCGAACTGGCCTGCTTTGATCATTTCAGCATTAGCTTCAGTATTATATTTAAACTCTACACCAAGCTTTTCACACTGAACTCTCTGCCATACAAGGAAATCTGTGATCTCACCCTTTGTTGGCGGAATTGATGCAGTATAGAAATTACCACCGTTATGATCATTTCTTTCGTAAACTGTAACTTTATGTCCTGCTTTCGCTGCTGCAATTGCTGCATAAAGACCTGCCGGACCTGCACCGATAACTGCAACCTTCTTTGATTCTTCTGCTTTTTTGATCTCGCCTTCATATTCGTGACCAAGGGTAGGATTTAATACGCATGTAAAAGGCTTATTTTCAAAAAGGACACCTTCACAGCCGTCATTACATCCTATACATCTGCGGATATCTTCAAATCGACCCTCTTTTGCCTTGTTAGGCATTCCGGGATCACATAAAGAAGCTCTGCCCATAGCTACCAGGTCAGCCTTTCCTGAAGCTAAAATTTCATCAGCGAGAAAAGGATCATTTATTCTTGAAACAGTGATAACAGGAACGTTTACAACTTCCTTTATCTGTTTTGCCCAATCAGAGAACCATCCATGTCCACTGTAGCTTGATGCAATATTCAAATCAACAGATAAATAGTTTCCTACAGAAATGTGTAATAGGTCAACACCTGCATCAACCATCATACGGGCAATTGCTTTTGTATCTTCTACATTCAAGCCGCCTTCTACAAATTCATCTGCAGAAAGTCGCATTCCGACAATAAAATCATCCCCGCATTTTTTTCGGACATCAGCGATTATCTCTCTGGCAAATCTTGTTCTGTTCCAGAAATTTCCGCCATATTCATCTAATCTTTTGTTAGAATAAGGAGAGAAAAACTGAGTGATCAGATAACCATGTGCACCATGAATTTCAACGCCGTCAAATCCGCATTTCTTTGCACGAAGTGCTGTATCTCCATACTTTGTTACCATATCTTTTACTTCTTCTGTTGTAAAAGGAACCGGGATCTCATCCCCAAAAGGACAAAGCATTGCGCTCGAGGATCTTGTATGACATCCTTCCGGAATCGCACCTTTATGAGTCTGTCTGCCGCAATGATAAATCTGAGCCAGAATTGTTGTTCCATATTTATGAACTCTCTTTGGAAGTTCTGTGTGGCTTTCAATCTGACCATCGTTCCAAAGACCTGCAGTACAGCTAAATCCATGTCCTTCAGGTGCAACATTATAATCCTCGGTAATAATCAGACCCCAGCCACCCTTTGCTTTTGCTTCATGGTAAGCAATATAGCGTTCTGTTGCTGTTCCGTCCTCGTTACAGAAGTTTGTAACCATAGCCGGTACTGTGAGCCTATTCTTAATCGTATGTCCCTTTGTATCCCTGTAATTTTTCATATCTCTGCAGCGAAGTGCAACATGATGTATTCCTTTTATCATTTTATAGACTGGCTACTCCACTTCTGTAGTTATCAAATGCTCCGTTTTTAGCCGCATCGATCAAACTATCAAGATAACCACATATTTCAACCTTATCCTTAGGCAAGGTTCCTCTGATAGGTGCCGGCATAGTTACATGCTCTGCCTTGAAAACTGTAGGAATATTGATAGCTTCGATCAAGGCTTTCAGCTCTTCAAATCTTTCCTCTTCAGTAGATTCTACAAATTTTCCGGTATACAGATCTTTAGAAAGCGGAGTATCCGGGAAAAGTGTTAATTCTGAGGCATAAACCATAGTTGGATGTAATTGATTTATGACATCCGCAGATTTTAATGCATGATCTAAACCATAACCATGACCACCAAGTCCTCCAAGGAAATTCATGATGTAGGGCATACCTGCCTCGTCAAGTTTACTCAGCATCTCTACTACAACCTTTGCCTCATAGCCCTTATTCATTCTCTTTAGGATATAGTCATCTCCGGATTCGTTACCAAAGTAGAAATTACTGTATCCCATATCTTTAAGTTTTCTCAGCTCTTCTACTGTCTTGTTTTTTACATTATCAACTCTTGCATAACCACCTATAGATTGAACCTGCGGCATATATTTATGAATAAGCTCTGCAACCTTTGCAAGTTTTTCATATGATAAAATAAATGGATCCGCTCCCTGTAAATAGATTCTTTTGAAATCCCATCCATAATTTGCCAGTTCCTTTATATCTTCTTCTACTTCAGCCATATCGGAAATCTTAAAAGGTGCATCTTTATAAAATGTGCAAAACTCACACTGGCCATGAGAACATCCGCTTGTTACCTGTAAAAATCCATCCATAGCTTCATATGGAGGTCTGTTTATTCCACTTGAAAAATGCATATTATTTTTTTCCTTTCAGTTTTTTCACAATTCAATTGACAATTGTTATGATATATCCAATTTCTTGCTATTTCTATTCCAATAAACAGTATTAATAGTTTAAAATCTTGTCATTCAAAATTCTTAAAAAGCTTTATTTTACAACGCTTAAAAAAATCTATTATATTTTCTTATCTATTTTTTTGTTAATGTAGTTTAAAATATTGTTTTAGCAGGAAAATTATAGTTAAAAGCGAAAAAGCCGCAGTGATTTAACTTCACTGTGGCTTTTATGGAGGAATCATCTATAAAATTTAGTCTACTAACACTGTCTGCTCGATGACGGGATCAGATGAAACGAGCGAACCAAAGGCACCGAGGAATTTGCGGAAATGCTCGGATGCATTATGATCATCGATTGCCTTTTCATCCTTCCAGACTTCTACAAAGAAGAACTTTGTCTTATCTTCTTTTCCGGTATAAAGATGATAATCTACGTTCCCTTCCTCTTTTCTGGAAGCTGCGATACACTCCTTTGCAAGTGTTTCGAATTCATTTACACAATCTTTTTTTACATTAAATGTTGCAATTATTGTAATCATATTTCTCCATTTCTATAATTTTTGCTTTTTGTTAATACGTTATGAATATATAATATATTTAAAATATTGCCTTTTCTATTCCAATAAATTATTTTCCTGTTTTAAAATCTTGCCATTTAGTCTTTCATATATCGCGTATTTATCGGATTTAAAATTTTGAACTTTTCTAAAATTTACAATATCTTGTTATTATTTTCTGAAATCTTGCTATGGTGCATTTTTCTATGTATCATAATATCAGTAACAGCTGAATATTGGCATTGACTATAAGGAGCTTTTTTATGTATAATGCAAATTTCCCATCTATCACTAATGAAAATAATTTATTCAAAGGCATCTCTATTTCTAATTTAAGCTATATTCATGCTGCATCCGACCCAAACTGGTCTTTTCATACTCACTCACACCCCGATACACTTGAAATATCTTATGTATTTGCAGGTCAGAGCGCACTTTATTGCGGAGAGAAGTTCTATGAAACTCATCCCGGAGACATCATTATAAAAAACTGCAATGTAATGCATGCAGAGAAATCTGATAAAAACAATCCGATAGAGCAGATATGTATAAATATCAAAGGAATTAAAATACCCGGTTGTCAGGAAAATACGATAATTTCTGAAGATGATACTCCTGTTTTTAATGTCGCATCCAATAAAACCTTCTTTGACGCATTATTTAAGTATATTCTGGATCAGACTGTCGATACTATGGCAGTAGATCTGGAAAAGGTTAACTGCCTCCTTGAATCTATAGTTGAAATAATCTATAAAGATTATCATTTAAGTGTTCAAAAAAAAGAAGTAGAAGTTAAGGGAAAAGATATAAGACCTATATTAAGGTATATGGAAGAAAATTTTGCTCTTAATCTGTCACTGGATGATCTATCAAAGAAATTTTTTATAAGTCCCTTTTATCTTTCAAAGAAATTTAAGGCAGAAACAGGATTTACTATTAACCAGTATCTGATCAGCTGCCGTATGGGTGAAGCTGAAAGACTCCTTATTTTTTCGGATGCCCAGATAAAAGATATCGCGATCCAATGCGGATATGAGAACTTATCCTATTTCTATTCAACCTTTAAGAAATATACAGGCTGTACACCTGTTGAATTTAAAGAAAAATATGAGTCCTCGCTTCAAAACTGAGCGGGGACTCATTAATTTTATTTATTCATTGATTTCATAATCTTGTTACTGTTCACACGCTTTCAGCGTGCTCCAGTAACGGGTTTTGCCATTTAAGATTGCCTACGGCAATGGGCAAAACCCAGTGTTCAGTCAAAGTTATTGTGGCATAACTGCGCAGCGGAGTGCGCAGTTTGCCTGTGAACAGTAACAAAATCTTTTCTAACATAGCTATCTGCTGAATTTACATCTCCTGTACCTGAATATTCAGCATAACCCGGATACTGATACAAAGGCATCGTACGACCATAAGTTGCTTCATTGACATCCTTTTGTTGCAGTATTGTTAATTTAGTTATCCATAAGCAAACTCCTCTCTGACGAGCTGCTTTAAGGGGATCATCTCCTCTCCTGTTGCAGCAGATAATTCCTGCGCTACGTATTTATTGGTTCCTGTAGCACTATAATAAATAATCATTCAAATCACTCCATTAAAACTATTATTTTTCCGCCTGCTTTACCTGATTCCTGCATTTGCATTGCTTCTTTAATATTTGAAAATTTATATACAGCTCCATAATGAGGCTTAAGATTATGTTTATTAAAGAATGAAAACATATCATTTACTGTTCCCTGCGTCGGATAATTAGAATAAAAACCTGTAAGGTAAACTCCGTTTGGAATATCTTTTATAGGATCAAAATTATTTAAGCTATAAATCCCACCAAGGATGCCGGTCTGACAGACAATTCCGCCTTTATCTACTGCAGTCAGGCTGTCTAAAAGATTCTTAGGACCTACCAGATCAAGAATTTTATTGATACCGCTGACTTTTCCGGTCAATTTCCCATCGTCAAGCAGAACCTCATCTGCCTCAGACAAAGCCTTCAAATATTTTTCTTTGTGTGTTGTTGCTGTTACTTTACAGTCAAGAGCTTTTGCGATCTGTATTGCAGCATATCCCAATGCACAGGATGCACCTCTGATAAGAAGACTGTCATCAGCCTTCAGATTTAATGATTCAAAGAGTGAACCCCAGGCTGTAAAATAAGTTTCAGGAATAGCCCCCAGCTCCTCCCAGGTCAGATCACTATCAATCTTAAATAGATGATGAGAAGGGACCAAAGCATATTCAGCATAGCTTCCGTCAAACGAACGTCCCATTCCACCCATCATTGCTATGACCTTATCTCCGGTCTTAAAATCACTGTCAGAGGGATCGACTATTTCACCAACAGCTTCAATTCCCGGAATTACCGGCTTTTTTATGTAGTCGTATTTGATCTCTTCTTTACGAAGGATCAATTCAGAATGATTCATTCCAAAAGCTTTTACCTTGATCAAAACCCATCCCGGACTGACTCCGGGTATTTTTATTTCATCTATATTTATGTCTTTAATTTCAACAGCTTCTTTAAGAACAATTGCTTTCATTTTTTTATTCATGAATTCAGCTCCTGTTTATTTAATAAATAAGTCACTATTCATGTCTGCCCAGCATTGAGGATCATCGCTGTAAAAGCTGCCATTTGTTCCGTTGGCTACGGCCGGACAACCTCTGCACCAGGGCTTAAGCTTACATTTACTGCATTTTTCAAACTTTTCGTAATCTCTGTATTTTTCAAAGCTTGTTTCCCAGAGATCTGCCATCCTGTCTAAGAAGACGTTTCCTACTTTACTGTCAGCAACACGTCTGCAGGCATAAATATCACCGGTAGGAAGAATAGTTGCATGGCAGTTTCCACAGTTACAGCCGCCGTATATCATTCCGGCTTCAGCATCTTCAGGGATTTTGAATTCCCCGATTTCATATTCATATAAAGTCCAAAGATGATCTTTTTTATTAAAATAAGTGTCACATCCTTCAGCTTCATATTCCTTAAATTTTTTATCACATGCAGCAAGTAGGTCTCTATACTCCTGCGCTGTCATCGACGCATCAAGCTCTCCGCCGCTTGGTACATATCTTGCAAAAGCAAAAATATTTGCCCCTGCTTTTACTACTTCGTCGATAATCCCCGGTACTTCCATTCTGTTTGTTTTAGAAACTGTAGTCATGATAATGCTTCGGATTCCTGCTCTGTTTAAGCATCCGATCTTTTCTAAAGTACAGTCATAGGAACCGGGTTTTCTAAACCAGTCATGGTTTTCACGAAGTCCGTCTATGGACATCTGATATCTTTCGCATCCATACCATTTCAATTCTCTGCATACCTGGTCATTTAAATGAAAAGGATTGCCCAGTATCGTGAATTTAATCCCATGATCATGCATGAGATCCAATAATCTCCAAAAGTCAGGATGTAATATCGGATCTCCACCTGTTATATAAAAATAAGGAGTACGTCCATAAACCTCGCAGAAATCCAGACAATTGTAGAAGGTATCTTCCATTTGCTGCCAGCTCATTGAAACAAGACAGTTATGATTTCCTGCTGAATATATATAGCAGTGCTTGCATCTTTGGTCACACTCATCTGTAATATGCCATTGAAAAGAAAAAAAAGGTTTCATAAACGTCCTCCATTAGTTTCTGATAGAATTAATCCTCCGATCCATATCTGAACCGGAGGACAACAGCGACAAATTGTATTTTAATTACTTGTTATCGCCTGCACCGCAAGCTGTTCCACAAGCAGCAGCCTTTTTCTCGGGCTTTCCGTCACCTGCACCACAAGCTGTTCCGCAAGCAGCAGCCTTCTCAGCTTTTTCGTTAACCCATCCGTAAAGATTTGATAATGCCATAATTTTGTCCTCCTGTATCAATCTTATTTTTCAGAAGCGTTATTGCTTTCTGTGATTTCAATATAACCCATGCAAAAAATCAAAAAAAGTACGCACTTTTTTATTACCCGGTTACTTTTTTGTAACTTATCGACTTATGCTTTTTATAATGTTATATTGATTGTAAGATTAAAATCTGATATAGGATGAAATTTTTAACCTTAGTTTTTGAAAGGAGTCTTTTATGAAGACAAAAGATGAACTTCCGGAATGTCCTGTAGCTACAACCGTCAGTCTCATAGGAAGTAAATGGAAATTGCTCATAATGCGAAATCTTCTGGCTCGCCCCTGGCGCTTTAATGAATTGAAAAAAAATCTGGACGGGATCAGTCAGAAAGTACTCACTGACTCGCTCCGCTCAATGGAGGATGACGGAATAATTACCCGTACCGTTTATCCCGAAGTACCTCCCAGAGTTGAATATGCTCTTTCGGAACTCGGCGAATCAATGCGCCCTATAATAAAATCAATGGAAGAATGGGGCGTTGATTATAAAAGTAAGATCTAAGAATAAATAAAAAATGGACTTTACGGATTGATTTTTATAAAGTCCATTTATTTATATAATAATAGAATTCTAATGCTAATTCTCGGAATAGTTTTAATCTATGAAAATATAACTATATTTTCGTTTGAAAAGCCTGCTGCAGCGCATATTGCCGCATTATATATTTAGCGTTGTGTCTATTTTTCTCCATATCTTTCTGAGCCTTATTTGAACTTTCTTTTTCTTCCAGTTCATGCTGCATCAGATCCATCTGTAAACGCATGATCATAATGGTGTTTGCCATATTTGTCATCATATCTAATACATTCTTTTGATTGTCTTTTATAAATTCCCCGATATTTACTTCGGTGAACTTCATTACTAATAAATCAGAATAAGCAACTACAGTATATATGGACGGTTTTTTAAGAAGAAGACCAAATTCTCCAAAACATTTCTGCTTGCCAATGATCCCAACAATAGTCTCCTTTTCAGTTCCGTATCCCAAATAAATTTCGGCGTGGCCTTTAAGTATTTTATACATAACCCCGCTGGTCTCGCCTTCTTTTAAGATTACGCTTCCCTCTTTAAACTTGATTATTTTCGCGTCAGACATAGGCCATCCTCCCTATTCTTCTAAATTTCAGCGTCGATTATAAATTCATTATTTGCCTTTCTGCTTCCACGTAATACTATTGTTGCCTTATTGTCTTCGAGTTTATATTCCTCAGAGATTTTTTCTCCCACAGGAGACTTTTTAAGCATCTTCTGAAAATCTGCAAGGATCCCGGGCATAATTGTCATATATACCTGTCTTCCCTTTTCGATACCATATATTTTCTCAAGCTCTTTCATTATTTTTTCTGTATTCATGCTTTGATCCATTTAATAAAACAAGTGAATATGCGCCGGATTCAGCGTCCTCATCATAGTATTTACAATGTGTATGACTAGTCTGAATATTTATTGTTCTTTTAGAAACAGTATATCATTATAAACAGTGAAATAATATGTCTTACAATTCAAAAATCAAAGAATAACCGCTCCGGTCAGGACGACTGAGCGGTTATTCTTTTAATATATTGCTTAAATTCAGGATCTCTTTACGATATTATCCTGTGCCTTGTAGATCGAGCCCTCAGGGATAACGCCTCTTACGCAGGAAGTAGGATAAACATTGCTTCCGCGGCCAACCACCGTACCGGGATTAAGGACGCTGTTGCATCCGATCTCTACATGATCTCCGAGCATGGCACCGAATTTCTTGAGTCCGGTTTCGATTTTTTCGCCATCAAGGGATTTAACAACAACGAGTGCTTTGTCGGATTTTACATTTGAGGTAATTGAACCGGCGCCCATGTGTGAATAAAATCCGAGGATAGAATCACCAACATAGTTATAATGAGGTACCTGAACGTGGTTAAAAAGGATAACATTTTTCAGCTCTGTTGAGTTACCTACAACACAGTCGTCACCGACAAGAGCTTTACCACGGATGAAAGCACACTGTCTAACCTCTGTTCTTTCACCGATTATGCAAGGACCGGTAATTGAAACAGTCGGCCATACTTTTGCTGACTTTGCGATCCATATATTTTCGCCCTTTTTCTCATATATATCAGGATCAAGGCTTTCTCCGATCTTAATTATCATATCACCTATTCCACTTAAGGCTTCCCAGGGATATTCAAACTGTTTAAGATAATCAGCTGCCTTAGTTTCGTTTAAATCATAAAGATTATTTATTTTTGCTGCTTCCACTTTTTTTGCTTCCTTTCTTTTTTGCAGGTGCTTTTTCATCAGATGACTTAGCCACTGTACGGGGAACCGCCCGGATCCTCTGCTCGAGGATTCTGCTTAAGTTCTTTCCTCTTACATTTTCTACGTATTTTGTAACGTATTTTTCAAGAGTTTCCCTGTATTTTTCTGTGGTAAGGCTTCCGTCTTCGACCATAGAAAGACCTTTTTCCCAGCTTGCGGTCATTTCCGGATTAAGCATTGACGGCATAGTCATGAAAACTACCTCGTATACCATTTCTCCAAAAGGCATAGGTGTCAGGATCTGTGTCTTTTTATTAACTGCAATATATCCGATTTTTATTAGTTTTTCAATAATCCCGGCTCTTGTCGCTGAAGTTCCGATTCCCGCACCTTTTATCTGTGCCCTGAGTTCCTCGTCTTCGATCAGCTGACCGGCATTTTCCATTGCCAGTATCATCGAACCGGAACTGTATCGTTTAGGAGGTGACGTTTTACCTGTCTTGGTATTCATCTCCTCTATTTTTACTGTATCGCCTTTATGTAATTTATCTGAAAGCGCTGAAAGTCCTGAATTTCCCTCTTCATCTCCTTCAGCGTCGTCTTTTTCTTCTTTTTGTTTATCCTGTCCTGTTATTACCAGAAATCCAGGATCTTTCAATACCTTAGATGAAGTGTAAAACTTCTCCTTGCCAACTGCAGTAGTTATCGAAAGCTTTTCATAAACGGCCGGAGGATAAAATATTGAGAGAAAACGTCTCACTATCGTATCATATACCCTTTTTGAAAGATCAGAGAGATTATTATACTCACTGACATTTCCCGTAGGGATTATCGCATAGTGGTCTGTAACCTTTGAGTCATCGGTATATTGTGACTTTATAAGGCTGCTGTATAACTTTTCTTCGAGTATCTTTTTGGCAAATGCCGCTGTAGGCGGGTATTTTGCTACGCCATTCAGATTCTTTACAATTTCCTTTGCGGCAGCGGTCGAAAGTACCCTGGCATCTGTTCTCGGATAAGTTGTAAGCTTTTTCTCATATAATTCCTGAGCAACATTTAAGGTCTGGTCAGGACTGATCTTGTATTTCTTAGTACATATGGCCTGAAGCTCCGCCAGATTGAAAAGTAACGGAGGTCTTTTGTTCTCACTGCTCTTAGTGATCGAACTAACCTTTCCGTTTTCCAGAGGCAGAAGTTTTTCTATCAGATCCTTTGCGTCTTTTTCTTCCTTAAATCCCTTTTCACTGTATAACTTCGGTGATTCAAAATATTCTGAACCCTTGACAGCCTTCCATTCACCTGTATAAGATTCTCCATCAAAACTGAAACTGCCAATTATACGATAGAAGAAAGTTTCTTTGAAATCCCTGATCTCCCTCTCTCTTCTGACTACCATTCCAAGTACGCAGGTCATTACCCGTCCTACTGCAATAGCCGCATACTTCTTTGTTCCGGCGCTGTTATTTAAAAGCTGGCCGTATTTTACAGATAATGCTCTGGAGAAATTTATTCCCATGGCATAATCTTCAATACTTCGCATGATACCGGCATTTGCAAGGTTGGCATATGCTGAGTAGGGTTTTGCTTCTCGCATTCCGCGCTGAACTTCCTCTTCCGTGCAGGAATCTATCCATACACGTTTTTCTTCCATACCTTCCCTGACTCCGCCGTACATACGGATAAGTTCTTCTATTACCTGACCTTCACGTCCCGAGTCTCCTGCCCATAAAACAGTGGAGATATCATCTCTGTGAAGTGCACCCGTAACGATTTTATACTGCTTTGCAACAGAATTTATAACATCATATTTATAAACTTCCGGAAGGAAAGGCAGATCTTCCATCTTCCAACGTTTGTATTTCTGATCATATTTTTCCGGGTAGGACATTTCTATTAAATGACCTACACACCAGGTTATAACATAATCCTGATTTTCAAGAAAGCCGTCGCGACGGCCGGAAACGCTCAATATCTGAGCGTATTCCCTTGCGACGGACGGCTTTTCTGTAATAATTAAAGTTTTTCCCATAATTATTTAGCGTGAATATATCCCTTTGCTTTAAGTAATTCAGCACAAAGAACAGCACCACCTGCGGCACCTCTTACAGTGTTGTGTGAAAGACCTACAAACTTATAATCAAAAATTGTATCCTCTCTCAGACGTCCGATCGAGATACCGAAACCACGCTCGAAGTTAACGTCAAGAGCTACCTGCGGACGATTATCATCCTCAAGGTACTGGATAAACTGCTTAGGCGCAGAAGGAAGTTCAAGCTTCTGAGGCTCGCCCTTATATGAAACCATTCTTTCAATAAGCTCTTCTTTTGAAGGCTTCTTTGCGAAATCAACAAATACTGTTGTTGTGTGACCATAGAGAACAGGAACACGGATGCACTGGCTAGTGATAAGAGGACCTGCAGCTGCTTCGATATGATCGCCGGCAACATGACCATAAATCTTCAAAGGCTCTTTCTCACTCTTCTCTTCCTCTCCGGAAATGAAAGGAATGATGTTGGCATTCATCTCAGGCCAGTCCTTAAAAGTCTTACCAGCACCGGAAATAGCCTGGTATGTTGAAACTACAGCCTTTGTAGGCTCGAATTCTTTCCATGAGAAAAGAACAGGTGCATATGACTGGATCGAGCAGTTAGGCTTAACTGCGATAAATCCGTTTGTTGTTCCAAGTCTCTTTTTCTGAGCTTCGATAACTTCAGCATGCTCGGGATTGATCTCCGGGATTATCATAGGTACATCGGGAGTCCAACGATGAGCGCTGTTATTTGAAACAACAGGTGTTTCAGTCTTTGCATACTCTTCCTCGATGCGGCGGATCTCATCCTTGCTCATATCTACAGCTGAAAAACAGAAATCTACGTCTGCAGCAACATTAGCAACATCGCTAACGTCCTTAACGACGATATTCTTTACAGCTTCCGGCATAGGAGTTTCTAATTTCCAACGATCTCCAATAGCCTGCTCATAGGTTTTGCCTGCACTTCTGGGACTTGCAGCTATTGTGTGAACCTCAAACCAGGGATGATTTTCCAATAAAGCGATAAAACGCTGTCCTACCATACCTGTGCCACCAAGGATGGCAACCTTCAATTTCTCTGACATGATTTTTTCTTTCCTCCTTGTTTTGCCGGATGAATCTTTAGTCGATTAAATCTTTAAGAAACCCAAGCATCATCATTTATTAAAACCTGTTAAATACTGCCTGTAATAGTCAACATTTTTCTGCATAGCGGCGTGGCCGGGAGCTCCAAATGTGAGGCGGTTTTCAACACAAGTTTTCAAACTTATAGCTTCATATATATCATTTTCAAAAACGTCTGACTCTTCTTTCCATTCATCGAGTGTAAGATCATCAAGAGCTTTATTCTCATCGATGCATTTTAATACAAGACGTCCGATAATGCCATGTGCATCTCTGAAAGGCACACCTTTTTTTACGAGATAATCTGCAGCATCTGTTGCATTTGTAAATCCATTTTTTGCACTTCTCTCCATGACATCATTTCTGAATTTCATGGTTGAGATCATTCCATCAAAAAGCTCTATACAAGCCGAAACATTGTCAAATGCATCAAATGCAACTTCTTTATCTTCCTGCATGTCCTTGTCATAGGCAAGCGGAATACCTTTCATTGTTGTAAGAAGGCTCATAAGTGCACCATAAACACGGCCTGTTTTTCCTCTTACAAGCTCTGCTATATCAGGATTCTTCTTCTGAGGCATTATACTTGAACCTGTAGAATATGCATCCGATATTTCAACAAATCTGTATTCATTAGAATTCCATATGATGATTTCCTCTGAAAATCTGGAAAGATGCATCATTATTATTGAAAGTGCATCAAGGAATTCAATAAGATAATCTCTGTCAGAAACTGAGTCCATACTGTTGCGTGTAGGACCTAAGTCAAATTTAAGAAGCTCGGCTGTTCTTTCGCGGTTAAGCGGATAGGTCGTTCCGGCAAGAGCACCGCTTCCGAGCGGGCAGCTGTTCATTCTTGCACGTAAATCTGCAAGTCTGGAGCGATCCCTTATGAACATTTCAAAATATGCACTTAAATGATGTGCGAGTGTGACCGGCTGAGCCTTCTGTAAATGGGTAAATCCCGGCATAAATGTATCAAGATTATTTTCAATAATATTTAATAATGACATCTGAAGCTTTGCTAATTTTCCATCGATCAGATCAATGTTCTTTCTTGTATAAAGCTTCATATCAAGGGCAACCTGATCATTTCTGCTTCGACCCGTATGGAGTCTCTTTCCTGCATCGCCTATTCTGTCTGTAAGAATAGCTTCTACAAAGCTGTGAATATCTTCATACTGATCTGTAATTTCAAGTTTTCCGTTTTCAAGGTCAGATAATATCTCTTTTAAACCATCTACAATTGAAGAAGCATCTTCTTCACTGATGATCTTTTGCTCACCGAGCATTGTTGCGTGTGCAATGCTGCCTTCGATATCTTCTTTATACATACGAGAGTCAAATGAAATTGACGCGTTAAACTCGTAGGCCTCTCTATCTGTACCTGACTTAAAACGTCCGCCCCAGAGCTGTGCCATTATTTACCTCTTTCTTGATTTTAATTAAAATCTCTGATTTCTTTCTTTTATTGCAAAAACAGTAGCCAGGAAAACAACTACTCCAATTGTAACTTCTGCGTACATACCGGTTGCTGCGCCTGCGATCATGATAGCTGCAACAAGAAGCATCGTGATCCACGAAGGTGAATTTCCCAAAAATAATCCCATTAAAATAACTATTATCAATGTAATAAGTAAAACGGGAAGTGAAACTGTATTCATCTGCACATGCAGAACAGCGCATGCAATAGTAACTATTACTATAACGGCTAACGAGATCAGCGTAAGCGCTTCTGATGAAATATAACCTTCAAAAACAGGTTCCGGTTCACGCCATCTTACTTTCTTTTCCTCTACATGTTTAAGAACATCAGCTTTTACATTTCCCTTTGAATCCTTTTTTTCAGATTCCATACTCAACCTCCTCAATAATGATTTATGTAAAATCAAAAATCAATAATCTGATTTTATAGAATACGGAACAAAATTCGGGAATAACATATTAAATGTATCCTCAATTTGTTCCGTACACCCACTAAACATCTATAAACAATTACAGACTATTAAACTGTCCCCCAGTTATATACACAAACCTAATACATTTTAACGCTTCAAAGTGGTAAACGTCAACTCTATTTTTAACTTAATGCATCTAATACATCCTGTGGGTTATCAGCAGCTTTAACTTTACCCATTGATTTAACGATAATGCCCTCTTCATCGATCAGATATGTTGTTCTCACAACTCCCATCGATACTTTACCATAAAGCTTCTTTTCTTTCCATACATCATATGCCTTTATTGCTGTTAATTCAGTATCTGATAAGAGTGTAAACGGTAAAGTATATTTTTCCTCAAATTTTTTATGAGATGCAACGCTGTCTTTACTTACTCCGAGAACTACCGCCCCTTTTTCCTGTAATTGAGGATATCTTTCAGCAAAACCACAGGCCTGCTTTGTACATCCGGATGTATTGTCTTTTGAATAGAAATACAATATGACTTTTTTCCCTTTATAATCTGATAAAGAATGCATATCTCCATTCTGATCCGGCAATGAAAACTCCGGTGCTTTTGTTCCGATCTCAAGCATAGAAATGACCTCCCTCGTATTATATAATTTAAAAAATCCGAAACAGACCCTTAGCATATCATATCAGTTATATTATACATTATATTTTCCAACATACACGTTTAAAAGGATATAATTGCAAAAAAATTTTATAAAATCTTCTTATAATTATATCCGATTTATAAATTTTCTTTAACTTTATTTTTGTAGAAAAATCATATAAAATTATTTTATACGATGACCCTTAGACAATGGGTTGTTTGCCACTTGTTATACGTTATCACACGGAACCCGCAGTAAATGCGGCTTCCTGCAATTTACAATTCAAAACATATACTAAACAGGAGGATTAAATGAATATCGATATCAATACTAAGTTCATAACACTTATCGGAACACCTCTTTCCCAGTCTTACGCTGCAGCAATGCAGAATGCAGCTTATGAAGCAATGGGGTTAAATTATTGCTATTTTTATACTGAGAGGGACAGTACACACCTCGAGGCCATACTTAACGGCATTCGCCATATGAATTTTGCAGGATGCGCTGTTACTAAACCAAATAAAGTAAATGTAATGAAATATCTTGATGAGACCGATCCCCTTTGTGCACTTGCAGGATCCAGCAATACTATCGTTATTAAAGACGGAAAACTTATCGGACATAACACTGATGCCACAGGATTTTTCAGAGCTTTGGTTGAAAAACATGGTTCTGTAGCAGGCAAAAAAGTATTCTGTTTCGGTGCAGGCGGTGTAGGACGTGCAATTATAATGGCTCTCGCAGACGGCAAAGCATCAAAAATATTTATAAGTGATTATTTTAATGATGCTGCTCAGAAAATGGCAAATGATGTCAATGCACATTTTGCAAATGTAGGTGTATATGTTCCATTTGAAACTTTCGAGCATATTGATGAAGCGTCGATAGTTATTAATGCAACTGGTATTGGTATGGCTCCGCATATCGGTGAAACGCCTCTTCCTGAAAAATATGTAAGATCAGATGCATTTTATTTTGACGCATGCTACAATCCTGAAAAAACCCAGTTCCTTCTGAATGCTGAAAAAGCCGGAGCTGAAATTCTTAATGGTCTTTCTATGAGCCTTTATCAGGGTGTCGATCAGATAAGACTCTGGACAGGCGAGGAACCACCTGTAGAAATAATGCGACAGACGCTTGAAAAAATAACTGCAAAATAATTTTTCAATATTGACCATAATAAAGAATCCTGCTCCGCAGGATTCTCCGCGCAAGCGCGGGAGCCGCAGGCTCTTCCTATCCGCGCTTGACGCATCATACGCACGCAGTGCGTTTTTTGCATTATGGGGAATTCCATCGGAATTTCCTATAATGTAAAAAATAGCCCCCACGATTAAGTGAGAGCTATTTTTTTGACTTATTTTATCATAGCTTCAAGTGCTTTAGGAGCTTCTGCGATAGCTGCTGCTATACCTGCAGGATTCTTTCCACCGGCCTGAGCCATTCCGGGACGACCACCGCCGCCTCCTCCTACAAGACCTGCAATAGCCTTTATAAGGTTACCGCTATGAGCACCCTTACTCTGTGCTCCGTCTGTAGCTGAAACAACGATAGAAACCTTTCCGTCAGTATTACTTAAAAGAACAACTACACCTTCTCCAAGGCTCTGCTTAAGCTTATCTGAAAGGTCTCGAAGTCCGTTCATGTCAACGCCATCCACCTGTGTAGCAATGAGCTTAACACCCTTAACTTCCTGAACCTGATTCGAAACATCACCAAGCTGATTTGATGCAGCCTTGCTCTTGAGAGATTCGTTCTCGCTCTTAAGGCTCTTGAGTTCAGCCTGTAAGTGCTCGATCTTATCAACAACAGTCTGAGGTGTTGCCTTAAGAAGATGCGCTGCTTTCTTAAGCATATCTTCTGTCTCATGATAATAATTGAATACGTTTGCTCCGGTAAGTGCCTCGATACGTCTGATTCCAGCTGCTACACCAGACTCAGAAATGATCTTAAATGCCTGAATCTCGCCAGTATTCTTTACATGAGTACCACCACAGAATTCTTTTGAATACTCTTCTATCTCAACTACTCTGACCTTTTCTCCGTATTTCTCACCGAAGAGTGCCATTGCACCGGTCTTTCTTGCTTCATCAATTGTCATAACCTCTGTTACAACAGGAATCTGCTCAGCTATCTTTTTATTAACAGCATCTTCAACCTTTTTGATCTCTTCATCAGTCATTGCCTGGAAGTGGCTGAAATCAAATCTGGTTCTGTAAGGATCCTGATATGAACCGGACTGCTCAACGTGTGTACCAAGAACATCACGAAGTGCCTTCTGTAAAAGGTGTGTAGCCGTGTGATTGCGGCAGGTTGCGCGACGATTTTCAACATCAACCTTAAGTGTAACCTTATCACCAAGCTTGAACATACCCTTTGTCATTCTACCGATATGAGCAATCTTGGAACCTGCAACATGAAGTGTTTCCTTAACTTCGAATACACCATCAGCTGATTCGATGATTCCGATATCACCGACCTGTCCGCCCATTGTTCCGTAGAAAGGTGTCTCACTTGTGATAACAGCTCCAAATGAACCATCAGCAAGAGCATCAACGATTTCATCTGAAACTTCTTCACCTAGACCGTTTTCACCAATTTCTTCTTTAACAGAAATTGAAAATTCCTTATCCTCATGAAGCTGGCAAAGAGCAACTATTCCACTTTCAAGAACAGTCTTGTCATATCCGTCAAATGTTGAATTGATGGCAGCGTCGATCTGCTCATAAATTGTAGCATCTGCGCCCATGTAGTTAGAGGTCTTACGAGCATTACGAGCCTTATCTGACTGCTCTTTCATTGCTGCATGATAGCCATCCTCATCTACTGTGAAGTTCTTTTCCTCAAGAATTTCCTTTGTAAGATCAAGAGGGAAACCATATGTATCATAAAGTTTGAATGCGTCCTTACCGGCAAGAACAGTTTTGCCTGCTGCTGCAAGATCATCCTCAAAGCCTTCAAGAATAGAAAGACCTGCATCAAGAGTTTTTGCAAACTTCTTTTCTTCCTGATCTATAACCTTTAAGATAAAGTCCTTCTTTTCCTCAAGTTCCGGATAACCATCTTTTGAATCTGCAATAACAGTCTGTGCAAGCTCTGAAAGGAATGTATCCTTGATACCGAGCATTCTGCCATGACGTGCTGCACGACGGATAAGACGACGAAGAACATATCCTCTTCCTGCATTTGAGGGCTGGATACCATCTGAAATCATGAATGTCATTGATCTTAAATGATCAGTGATGATTCTGATCGATACATCAGTCTTGTGCTCTTTAAGATATTCAACGCCTGCTTTAGCACAAACAGTATTTCTAAGTGATGCAATAGTATCAACATCAAATATAGAATCAACATCCTGAACAGCAACTGCAAGTCTCTCAAGACCCATACCTGTATCTATATTCTTCTGAACAAGGTCGGAATAGTTTCCGTGTCCGTCGTTGTTAAACTGAGAGAATACGATGTTCCAAACTTCCATGAAACGGTCGCCTTCACCGCCGAGAACATCCTCCGGACCTGTACCGTATTTTTCTCCACGATCATAGTAAATCTCTGAGCAGGGACCGCAGGGACCTGAACCATGCTCCCAGAAGTTATCTTCCTTGCCAAGCTTGATAATACGCTCAGCCGGAATATGCATCTGATCTGTCCAGATCTCGAATGCTTCATCATCATCCACATAAACGGAAGGATAAAGTCTGTCAGCATCAAGACCTACAACCTCAGTAAGGAATTCCCAAGCCCACGGAATAGACTCTGTCTTGAAATAATCACCGAAAGAAAAGTTTCCGAGCATTTCAAAGAAAGTACCATGTCTTGCTGTCTTACCTACATTTTCAAGGTCACCTGTACGGATACATTTCTGACATGTAGTAACACGATTTCTCGGCGGAACTTCCTGGCCTGTAAAGTAAGGCTTTAAAGGAGCCATACCGGAATTTATTATCAAAAGAGAATCGTCATTATGCGGAACGAGAGAAAAACTCTTCATTGCAAGATGACCTTTGCTTTCAAAGAACTCAAGGAACATACGTCTGAGTTCGTTAACACCATATTTCTTCATGATCAACAACTACCTTTCAAAAATTAGTCTATATCAAATTTTCCTCTGAAATAGTTCTCAAGCTCAGAGATAGCAACTCTTTCCTGCTGCATGCTGTCACGATCACGGATTGTAACTGCATTATCAGTCTCAGAGTCAAAATCATATGTAATACAGTAAGGAGTACCTATCTCATCCTGTCTTCTGTATCTCTTACCGATATTTCCACGATCATCGAACTCGCAGTTGTAATGCTTGGAAAGCATGTCATAAACCTTCTCAGCACCTTCGTTGAGTTTCTTTGAAAGAGGAAGCACACCGATCTTAACAGGTGCAAGTGCCGGATGGAAATGAAGAACTGTTCTTACATCTCCGCCCTCGAGCTCTTCCTCATCATAAGCTTCGCAGAGGAATGCAAGAACAACTCTGTCAGCTCCAAGTGAAGGCTCGATAACATAAGGAAGATATCTTTCATTTGTTGCATCATCAAAGTAAGTAAGATCTTCACCTGATGTATTCTGATGCTGTGAAAGGTCATAATCTGTTCTGTCGGCAATTCCCCAAAGCTCGCCCCAGCCAAACGGGAACATGAACTCAAGGTCTGTAGTTGCTTTTGAGTAGAAAGCAAGTTCTGCCTGATCGTGATCACGTGTACGCATATCCTCAGGCTTGATTCCGAGATCCTGAAGGAACTTTATGCAGTAATCTTTCCAGTAGTTAAACCAGTCAAGATCTGTTCCGGGTTTGCAGAAGAACTCAAGCTCCATCTGCTCGAACTCTCTCGTTCTGAATGTGAAGTTACCCGGTGTGATCTCGTTTCTGAAAGATTTACCGATCTGACCGATTCCAAAAGGAATTTTCTTTCTCGATGTTCTCTGAACGTTCTTAAAATTAACAAAGATACCCTGTGCTGTTTCCGGACGAAGATAAACTGTATTCTTTGCATCTTCAGTAACGCCCTGGAAAGTCTTGAACATAAGGTTGAACTGACGGATATCCGTGAAATTATGCTTACCGCATGTAGGGCATGCAATAGAATGCTCGTGGATGAAGTCCATCATTGCTTCATTTGTCCATCCATCAACACTTGAATCAAGTGTGAAATCGTTGTCAGAAGCCCAGTCTTCAATGATCTTATCAGCTCTGAAACGTTCATGACATTCCTTACAATCTATAAGAGGATCAGAGAATGATTTAATATGACCTGAAGCCACATAAGTCTGAGTATTCATTAGAATAGCACAGTCAACACCGACATTATATTTGCTGCCGGTAACAAATCTCTGCCACCATGCTTTCTTTACGTTGTTTTTAAGCTCAACACCGAGATTACCATAATCCCATGTATTAGCCAAACCACCGTAAATCTCAGAGCCGGGATAGATAAATCCACGTCCTTTTGCCAATGTGACAATCTTGTCCATCGTTTTTTCCATTTTGAAATCTCCTCATTATAATAGAATTTAATAAATAAATTTATTTATATCGCAAAATCAATATATGATATAGGAATCACTACTTCCTTCCTTAACAACCGCGACTTTTGAATCTGTTATTTCAACATTTCCGGATGAATCCTTTATCTTGGAAGGCGTTATTACCGATACATCCATATTAAGAGACAGTTTTGTTCCATCGTCAGATTCGGAAATAGTTAAAGGAATATTATTGAAGTCAGTATAAACTTCCGGACTTGCGTATTCCATTACCATTATCGCATTTCCTTTTTTTATCTTCAGACTGGATAACTTGACTGCATCCTTTTCTTCCGAATCATTATTATATTCCGCTATCGTATCATTAACCATTTTCTCGAGCTCTTCTTCACTGTATTTTTCAGTATCGAAATCCTCGTATATAGTTTCTTTGATCACACCTGATTTAGATATTTTAATAGAATTTCCTGAAACGGCAGGGCCGGAAAAAGCTGAACTAACCTTACGGATCAGGCTTCTGCCTCCAAAAAAGATAAGCAATACAGCCGCAAGTAGGATTAAAAGAAAAATCGTTCTTGCAATATATGCCTGAATTCTCCTGATTTTCTGTCGTCTACTCTTTCTTCTGCGTCTCACGTAAAATTACCTCTGATCATTTTTTGATAAATTCCCAATTCCAAAGAATCATTATATAAAACTATTGTATTATTTTCAAGGCAAAGTTCTCATATACTATAGGAGTCGCATAACTTCCAGACTTTTAGATCTGAAATGGATAAATCTTGCTGTATAAATATCAGCGGCATATTTCAGTTCTTTTTCAATATCCTCCCTAAGCTTAAAATTATACAGCTTTTCTACAGGAGAAGAAAAAATGTAATTTATAGCATGCACAGTGCCTTCTTTAAGTCCTACACCATTTATTATCCCGGGAAACTCACCATTAACTACCAATGTTTTAATTTCATAAACCGCTTTTACGAGATAATTGTCATAATTTTCGGATATAAGTGCTCGAAGCGATTGATATAAAAGCTTTAGCATTTCCAGATCATCATTGTTCTCTCTCGTGTAATATTCTGCAAGTTCAAGAAAATAGGAGCCAAGATAATAGGCTTCAAGATTTCCTCGAAGCCCTTCGAAATAATTCGTTATTTCAGCGTCTCTGAGATTATAAGCTGTTCTGCCTTCACCGAGTGAAAAATTACCAAATGCAAAAGGCTCTGTTGCAGCCATAAAACGATTGCCGCTTCTTCTTACACCATGTGCAAAGGCAGTGATCTTACCGCGCTCTGCGGTAAGAAGCACCAGCCTTCTGTCATATTCGGAATAGTCCACTGCCCTCAGAATAATTCCTGTGAGCTTTACAGCCTCGCTCATTTACTGATTGTCCTTTTTATTAAAACCAAAGAAACGCATCTGTTTTTCATCATTTCTCCAGTCTTTTTTTACCTTTACCCATAATTTTAAAGTAACCCGGCAGTCTAAAAGTTTTTCCGCCTCTATTCTGGCAGCGGTGCCAATTTTTTTTAACATTGCCCCGCCCTTGCCTATGACAATTCCCTTATGGGAATTTCTTTCACAGTATATAGTGGCATCTATAAAATACATGCCGTTTTTGTCTTTCATGCTGTCAATTTCAACCGCAATCCCATGAGGTACTTCTTCCGAGAGATTTCTAAGAGCCTGCTCTCTGATGAGCTCAGAAACAATATTTCGCTCTGTCTCATCAGTTACAGTATCCTCATCATAAAAAGGTTCACCATAAGGAAGCAGATTAAATACAGCACTCAAAAGTTCATCCTTACCAATACTATGCTTTGCGGAAACAGGAATGATCTCCTTAAAATCCATTAAATCCTTATAAGCATCAACAACAGCAGGAATCTCACCTTTTTTTACCGTATCTGTTTTATTTATTACGAGGATTACCGGTACATTTGCCTTTTCGAGAACTTCTACTATGTAGCGCTCTCCGGCACCTATATATGTAGTCGGTTCAACTAACCAAAGAACACAGTCAACTTCTTCTATGGTCTTGATCGCTGCTCTGTCCATGTATTCACCAAGAGCATTGGCAGCCTTATGAATACCGGGTGTATCAAGAAATACTATCTGTCCGGCATCTGAAGTATAAACTGTCTGCATTCTTTTACGCGTTGTCTGTGGTTTTCTTGATGTTATTGCAAGCTTCATTCCGATAAGATGGTTCATAAGTGTTGATTTACCAACATTCGGACGGCCGATTATAGTTACAAATCCGGCTCTTTTTTCCTGACTCAATATAAATCCTCCTCTAACATCACGCCAATGTTCTTGTTGACTTGAAAATATCCTCATTATTTCGGATTTTTTCTTCACTTCCTACAGCAACTACTACTTCGCTGTCGCGAATAGCTGCAGCATAAGGTGCAAGACTTCTGATAGTCTCTACATTGCAGGAAAGAACCTCATCACGTTCCTTCTGTACATCTTCAAAGGTATAGTTTCCTAAATATGCTGAAAGACTTCTCAAGCCTCTTGCCTTAGGATTCAGAGGTGTATCCATATTGCTGATAGCACCTATAACATACTTTGTCATATCTCTTTCTGAAGCATCATATTCTTTCAGATAATCTGCCGCACCATTGTATATATCAATAGTTTCCGTAAGATGCGGGTCTCTGTAGGATACCATGTAACTATCACCGGATCTTGTAAAGCCGCTCATACATCCATATGCTCCGCCTTTAACTCTGATGTTCATCCAGAGATAATCATATCCCATCATAACCTGAAGAACTTTTAAGGCACCGTTATACGGCAGGCCGTACTTTTTAAAATTAGCAGCCTTTGCAACATACTGAACCTGTGAAGCTGTCTTAAAGCCTTCATTTTTATTCTCAGGCTTAAATACCCAGTTATCGCGTTCACCTTTTTCAGATGACAAATTATTCTTAAATTCTGCAGCCTTTTCGGAAATGAATTTGAATCCATCCTTTGAACCTGTAAAATCAACCATTAGATTATCTTTATGGAAAAGAATTTCTTTTACACGATTGATTTTTTCGACGAGCTCCTCATATTTGTCATCAAAATTATCCGCATAATCGGATACACAATCATAGAAAGTTATACCATTTACTTCATCTATATATTTAGAAGTTGCTGAAAAATACGAATCAGCTCTGGCAACCGCTGTAGAATGTCCGGCTGAGATCATTGAAGATGCCATTCTGCTCTTAAGCATTAAGAGAGATTCTTTTATTCTCTTTTTATCATCAAATTTTGATTTAAAAAGAATTTCCGGAATGATCTCAAAAGCAAATCCAAGCTTATCCTCTAAAAACTTTCCTCTTGCCTCAAAAGTAGAAATAAATTTTCCATCATTTTTTATATCTGAGTATGTGCTGATAGAGAAATTTACTCCTCCGCTTTCTAAATTGATCTCATTATTAAGGTCACTATAGCTGTAATTTTCTGTATCTATCTGACAGAGAAGATTCTTAAATATACCAAGATATGGTGTGAGCTCAGAAGGAATGCCATCTGTCTTAAACATTAATCCAAGATAAGCTATACCATTGGTAAATATATCATGATGAAGGAAAAGAGTTCCATCCTCTGTCATCGGACTGTTATCGAATTTTTCTGCTGACTTTTCAATATCATCGATAGTAAGCATAGGAATAGATTCAAGCTCTTCCTGGCTGCTTGGCTCATCCTGATAAGCCTTAAGAGCTGCAGTCTCTTCTACAATTTTATTGATCTCATCAGCTGAAAGTGAATTTTTGTAATCAGCAAGCTTTGCGGCAACTTCAGCATCATGTTTCTCTGTAAGCCCCTTTACAGGCTTAAGGATTACCATCGATGTAAAGTTGTTATCAAGAAGATATTTCTGGATCAGTTCTTCGAACCAGCCACTATCAACTCTCTTCTTAAGCTCTGCAAAAGTGTCATTCTCTGCAATATGGATAAATGGTTCGTTTGAATCATAAAGCCAGCTGTCAAATGACTGAAGACCATACATAAGTCCCTTCGGATAATGTCCAAAGTCTGCCTCGCGGTATCTGAATTCAAATGAATTGATCCCAGCACGAAGAGCCTTTTTATCAATACCGTTTTTAACCTGTTCCTCAAGGACTTTTCTGATAGTCTGAAGGAATTTATCCTTCTGCTCATAATCTGCTTTTCTGGCGATAACAGAGAAATAAGGCTGATAAATACCATTATCATAGCTTCCGTCAATGTCAGAGCCAATGCCCTCATCAAGCAGTGCCTGCATAAGCGGTGCTCCCGGAACATCAAGCAGCGCATACTCAAGGATCTGGAAGGCAAGATAATTAATCTTATCAAGGTTATTTCCAATTGAAACATTCCATGAAAGGAAGGTATTATGCTCTGTCGATTCATCAGCAGCTATCGAATAATCCTTTTCAACTGTTTTCATTGAATCAAAAGGAGCCTGCACTTTTATAGAGCTGTCAATCTCAATTTTGTCATACTCAGAGAGATATTCCTTATCAATCCATTCAAGTTTTTCAACCATATCGCAATTTCCATACAGATAAATGTAGGAATTTGACGGATGATAATATTTTGAATGCATAGAAAGAAATTTTTCATAGCTAAGCTCAGGTATAACATCCGGATCTCCACCTGACTCTACCGCATACTGTGTATCGGGATAAAGTGAGTTTAAGATAAATCTCGATAAAACGTCATCAGGAGAAGAAAAAGCTCCCTTCATTTCATTGTAAACAACTCCATTAATGGTAAGCGGAGAATCAGCATTCTCCATTTCATAATGCCATCCCTCCTGCCTGAAGATCTCTTCTCTGCTATAAATATTCGGATGAAAAACAGCATCGAGATAGACATCCATAAGATTCTGGAAATCCTTGTCATTGACAGATGCTATCGGATAGACTGTTTTATCTGGATATGTCATTGCATTAAGAAAAGTATTCAATGAACCCTTTGCAAGCTCAAGAAAAGGATCCTTCACCGGGAATTTCTTTGATCCGCAAAGTACAGAATGCTCAAGAATATGCGGAGTACCTGTAGAATCAAAAGGAGGTGTTCGAAATCCTATCGTAAATACTTTGTTTTTATCATCATTTTCAAGAAGCATTACCTTTGCACCGGTTTTTACATGCTCCAAAAGATAGCCCATAGAATTAAGGTCCGGGATATTCTCTTTTTTAATAAGTCTATATGTCGTTAAATCTTCTATTTTACGCATTAATGTCTCCTTATATTATTTTTCAAGCCATGTGATCAGATCATCATAAATATCAACGGCTGTATTATAACCATGTTCATAAAATGCCTCGAGCTTATGGACATTCTGCTCTGTACGTCCAACCACCTTCTCGCTCGGACGGATCACAAAAAGGCGACCTTCATTTTCCAGCCTTTCCATTATGCTCATCTGTCTGTTATAAACAGCAGGTCTTGAAAGGATTGCCCTTACAAGTTTTGGATATTCAGCAAATTTCTTTTTTATAAGAGCAGCAAATTTGTTTTCAGGATCTTTTCTGTATCCGGCTTCTCTTGTAGCTATAACAACTACTTTTTTATAACCCAGCATTATTGCCCTTCCGTAAGGAATGGAATCTGCCAGTCCGCCATCCATATAAATCCTGCCATCTAATTTCACTGGATCAGCAGCAAACGGAAGTGTTGATGACGCTCTGCAAATTTTCATAAGTCGTTCAAAATCAAAATATTCACTTAAATACTCTGCCTTGCCGTTTTCTATATTTGTAACAACGCACTCTGTCTTCATTCCACGCTTCTGATATTCTGTGAAATCGAACGGAAACCATTCTTTTGGAAAAGTTTCAAAAGCTTTTTTCATATCATAAAAGCATCCGATTTTAGCAATATTGGAATATGAAAAAAGTCTTTTTGATCTATCGGGAATTATAAATGTTTCCCTTGTTCTGCCAATCTGCGCTGAAGCATAATCCACAGCATTGCATGATCCTGCAGAAACCCCGACTACATAAGGAAGAAAAAGATTTTTTTCCATAAAGTAGTCAAGAACTCCGGCAGTAAATACTCCTCTGGAACCACCGCCTTCAAGCACCATCGCAGATTTACTGTAATCATTCCAGTTTTTAAAATCAGTAGTTGTCATTTTACCAATCCTTCAATCTTTCCGCCGGTAATCCTAATGGCTTCATATATATCTTCAAGCTCAATATCTGTCTCTTCTGCAAGCTCTGCTGCGGTAACATCTCTTCGAAGCATTTCTGAGAGTTCCTTGGCTTCTTTACCTATCTGCTCAATACGTTCCAGTACATCTTCTATTCCGCTTTTATCATCGCTGTCCCTGGCTATAGCAGCATCCATGGAATCCATAATAGTCTTACCGATCAGACCTTCTATCTCATCCGGACCCTCTACAGTGCCAAGAAGATCTATTGCCATCATTAAACCGATATTCCCCTCACCGATAAGATCTTCGATCGGCATTCCATGATAGACATAAAGCTTTGCAATATCAACAACATCCGGCAAATGCATATTTATAAGCTTTTGCTTTGAATCATCGTCATCTTCTTCAATGGCAAGTCGGATTATTTCCTTCTTTTCATCATCCGAATACTTTGGAAGATCTGCAAGTTCTTCTAAGTAAAAATTAAGATAATTTCCATCAGTTTCACTGAAATTGAATTCCTCGGGATCATTTCCATCCCATTCGCCAAACTTAATATTCAATCCATTGAAATAGTCCCTTGTAAGTTTTATATGCTCTTCAGTAAGATCAAGAGGAGCAAAAAAGCGATTGAATTCTTCTTCAGTTATGTAATTGTGATTTTCATGTGCTGCACGTACTGCAGCATCAAGTACTTTTTTATATTCTTCTGCGTTCATTTAGTTTCCTTATTTAAAATTATAAAATTTATTATTTTATATGTGTATGGGTAAACAGATGATCCTGACAATACTCGTAATTACCATTACATTTTGAACAGAAGCGGAACTCTAAAGTTGGATCATCAAGCTCTGTTCTGCCACAGACTGCACATTTATGCTTTGAAATAACACCGTTGGAATTTTTATAATTTCCCTCTGGCCTCTGCCTTGACATGGATTTTCTGAAATCCGATTTTCTTCGCATATTTTTTGTTCTCTTACTCATTGCCATAAAATAGAAAATGATAAGATTTAATAAAGAAGCCAATATGATTATCTTACCGTACCAGCTTACAATGAGCAGCTGAAGAAAAATATAAACAAGATCAATAATTCCTAACCACTTAATTTTAATCGGGATAAGAAAATAAAGCATTACCTGTACATCGGGATAAGTTGCCGCAAAAGCAAGAAAAACTGATGCTGATATATAATAAGTTGTTACACAGAGAGCTATTCTGTATCCCAAAGTCTGTGAATACATTAAATATTCTACGCCATCTGCCTGAATTCCAAGTCTTGCAATGAAATACATTGCAAAAGCAGCTATAATTGTAAATATGATTCCCGAGAATATATAGAGATTATAACGAAAATCCCCCCAGGTTCTTTCCATTGCTGTTCCTATAGAAAAGAAGAACAAGAGCATGATAATGGAAGCGATCCCCGGTGCCGAAGGCGGCATCAGAACCCAAGAAAAGACTCTCCATATCTGTCCATGTGTTATCAAATATGGGTCAAATGATACAAAATCAGTAGCTTTGAAAAAATAAAACAAATAGCCAACTATATAAGTAATTATTATTATTTTCGTCATTTCGGGAATAGCATACTTACCATATTTTCTTTCAAGATCATTTATAAAATTTCCCAAATTATATTTCCTCCAAATTTATTTCTTTATCTATAAAGCTACAATTACTGACTTATAATCATAGCACATCTGTTCATTTTTGAAAAGATATTATCAGGTAAGACGAAAGCCATATTTCCTCTGCACCCTTTATTTGTCTATATCAATTTTATTTTTTGTAAGCCATGTATAACATAGTTTTTAATACCACTTGCTAAATTTTCATTCTCGTCGTATACTATGGAATGTTACCTTAAAATATTGGCAGTTCAGAGGTTTATTACACATGAAGTATTCACTTGGAATAGATATTGGATCAACGACTGTAAAAGTCGCTCTCCTTGATGAAAACAAAAACAGAAGATATTCTGATTACAGACGTCATTATGCAAATATAAAAGAAACTCTCCGCGAACTTTTGGAAGATGCTTTTAAAGAGGTTGGAGATGTTGATATTTCACCGGTCATAACAGGTTCCGGTGGTCTTACATTGGCGCAGTGCCTTAATATTCCTTTTGTTCAGGAGGTTGTTGCAGTATCAACAGCCCTTCAGGACTATGCACCAAATACTGATGTTGCTATCGAGCTTGGCGGTGAAGATGCCAAGATCATATATTTTGAAGACGGAAATATTGAGCAGCGAATGAACGGTATATGTGCCGGAGGAACAGGTTCTTTTATAGATCAGATGGCTTCTTTGCTTCATACTGATGCTTCCGGACTAAACGAATACGCAAAAAATTATCAGTCTTTATATACAATCGCTGCAAGATGCGGAGTTTTCGCAAAAAGTGATATTCAGCCTCTTATCAATGAAGGTGCTGCTAAGGAAGATCTTGCTGCATCCATTTTCCAGGCTGTTGTAAACCAGACAATTTCCGGTCTTGCCTGCGGAAAACCCATCAGAGGACATGTCGCTTTTCTCGGAGGACCTCTTCATTTCCTTTCCGAGCTTAAGAATGCATTTATCCGTACTCTCAATCTCGATGATGAGCATACGATCGCACCTGATCACTCACACCTTTTTGCAGCAATAGGTTCAGCTTTAAATCATGAAGAAGCTACAGTAACTCTTAGCTCCGTTATAGAGCAGCTCAGAGGCGAGATCAAAATAGCATTCGAAGTAGCAAGAATGGAACCTCTTTTTGCAAATAAAGATGAATACAATGAATTCAAAGAGAGACACGCTAAGCACAAGGTTGAGTCTGCTGACCTGGCTTCTTACAAAGGTAATGCCTATCTCGGAATAGATGCCGGATCAACAACAACAAAATGTGCATTAATATCCGAAGAAGGAAAACTTCTTTATTCCTTCTATTCAAGCAATAATGGTTCTCCTTTGAAGACCGCTATAAGATCTATAAAGGAAATTTATGAGCTCAAACCGCGTGCAGTCCGAATTGTAGGCGCCTGCTCTACCGGTTATGGTGAAGCTCTTATTAAATCCGCACTTATGCTTGATGAAGGTGAAGTAGAGACAGTTGCACATTATTATGCTGCTTCTTTCTTTGAGCCTGATGTTGACTGTATCCTTGATATCGGCGGACAGGATATGAAGTGCATAAAGATAAAGAATCATTCTGTAGATTCTGTTCAGCTTAACGAAGCTTGTTCTTCAGGATGCGGTTCCTTTATTGAAACTTTCGCAAAATCACTTAATTTTTCAGTTGAAGACTTTGCTTCAGAAGCACTTTTTGCCGAGCATCCCATCGATCTTGGTACCAGATGTACTGTTTTCATGAATTCAAAGGTTAAACAGGCACAGAAGGAAGGTGCTCAGGTTTCTGATATCTCTGCAGGACTTGCATATTCTGTAATAAAAAATGCACTCTTCAAGGTTATCAAAGTTTCAGATGCTTCTGAACTTGGTAAAAATATAGTTGTACAGGGCGGAACCTTCTACAATAATGCGGTTCTTCGCTCTTTCGAGAAAATTGCAAACTGTAAGGCCATAAGACCTGACATTGCCGGTATAATGGGTGCTTTCGGAGCAGCTCTTATAGCCCGCGAAAGACACGAAGCCGGCACAGAGTCTTCAATGCTTTCAATTAAGCAGATCAATGAGCTCGAATACACTACTTCAATGGCAAAGTGTCAGGGATGTACAAACCACTGCCGTCTTACTATCAACCGTTTCACCGGCGGAAGAACATTTATCTCCGGAAACCGTTGTGAAAAGGGAATCGGTAAGGCAAATGCCCATAAGGATGTTCCTAATCTTTATGATTATAAATATCACAGAATATTTGATTATGAACCCCTTACGGCAGATGAGGCATCAAGAGGCAAGATTGGTATTCCCAGAGTCCTCAATATGTATGAGAACTATCCTTTTTGGTTTACTTTCCTTACCGAGCTTGGATTTGAAGTTGTACTTTCACCACGTTCAACCCACGATATCTATTCACTCGGCATCGAATCAATTCCAAGTGAATCAGAGTGCTATCCTGCAAAACTTGCACATGGTCATGTTACCTGGCTTATAAAACATGGTATCAAAACTATCTTCTATCCTTCTATTTTCTATGAAAGAGAAGAATTTAAAGATGCAGGAAACCATTATAACTGTCCTATTGTTACCTCTTATCCGGAAAATATAAAAAACAACGTAGATGAGATCACCTCAGGACAGATAAATTTCATAAAACCTATGCTCTCATTTGCAGCACCGGAAACAATTTATCCAAGGCTTATCGAGTGCTTCCCGGATATTCAGCCGTCTTTGATAATAAAGGCTGTTCAGAAAGCATGGAAAGAGCTCGCTGCTGCAAGACGTGACGTACAGAGACGCGGAGAGGAAACTCTCAGATACATGGCTCAGAACCATAAACGCGGTATCGTGCTTGCAGGAAGACCTTATCATGTGGATCCTGAGATCAATCATGGTATCCCCGAGCTTATAACACAGCATGATATCTGTGTACTTACCGAGGACTCGATCTCTCATCTTGCAAATATAGACAGAGATCTCCGTGTAATGGATCAGTGGATGTATCATACAAGACTTTATGCAGCTGCTGAATTCGTAAAAACAAGAGATGATCTCGACCTTATACAGCTTAACTCATTCGGCTGCGGACTTGACGCAGTAACAACTGATCAGGTTTATGAGATACTCTCTTCATCAGGAAAGATATATACCTGCCTTAAAATAGACGAGGTCAATAACCTCGGTGCGGCAAGGATCCGTGTACGCTCACTCCTGGCAGCTCTTCGTGTAAAGGATATGAAGAAGGAAACAAGGGAAATAAAGTCTTCTGCTTACAAACGTGTGGTTTATACTGAAGAAATGCAGGCTCAGGGCTATACAATCCTCTGTCCTCAGATGTCGCCTGTTCATTTTGACATTATAGAGAAAGCTTTCCAGAGTGCGGGATATAATCTCGTGATCCTTGGTAATGACGGTCGTGAAGCTGTTGATGTAGGTCTTAAATATGTAAATAACGATGCATGCTACCCTTCATTAATGGTCATCGGACAGATAATGGATGCTCTTCTCTCCGGCAAATATGACCTTAACAAGACTGCAGTAATAATGTCCCAAACCGGAGGCGGATGCAGAGCTACAAACTATATCGGATTTATCAGGCGAGCACTTGAAAAGGCAGACATGCAGCAGGTACCTGTAATATCTCTTAACCTAGTTGGCTTAGAGGGCAATCCCGGATTCAAGCTTTCACGCGACCTTATAATGAAAGCAATGTACGGTCTTGTATTTGGTGATATTTTCTTAAGATGTATCCTTAGAATGCGTCCTTATGAACGTGTTAAGGGATCTACGGATGCTATTCATGCAAAGTGGCTTAAAACTGTACAGGATTTTGTATCTGAGTCAAAACCGTCATTCTTTAAGTTCAGAAAGCTTTGCCGTGATATAGTTAAAGACTTTGATAATATCGCAATAGATGAAGACTTAAGAAAGCCCAGGGTAGGTATTGTCGGCGAGATTCTCGTTAAATTCATGCCTGAAGCAAATAATCATCTTGCAGACCTCTTAGAGACTGAAGGTGCAGAGCCTGTGGTTCCGGATCTTATAGACTTCCTTCTCTACTGCTTCTATAACCAGATTTATAAAGCACAGAAACTGGGAACTTCAAGAAAAACAGCGGCAAATGCATGGCTTGGTATCAGAGCTATGGAATTTTTAAGATCTGCTGCTGCATCAGAGCTCAAAAAATCAAAGCATTTTGAAGCTCCTGAGCATATAGAAACACTCGTTAACTATGCAAAAGATATCGTAGATATAGGTAATCAGACCGGTGAGGGATGGTTCCTTACAGGAGAAATGCTTGAGCTTATACACAGCGGTGTAGGTAATATCGTTTGTGCCCAGCCTTTCGGATGTCTTCCAAACCACGTTGTTGGTAAGGGTGTTATCAAGGCCATAAGAAAACAGCATCCGGGCGCAAATATCGTTGCAATAGACTATGATCCCGGAGCTTCAGAGGTTAACCAGCTCAACAGGATTAAGCTTATGCTCTCGACTGCTAAAAAGAAGTTAAAGGAAAAAGAAGAGGCTAATAATTCATATAGTTCTTCAATCGTTAAAGCCGAAGGATCTTATGCAAGATAAATTCAGTTTTCTTAAAAAAATAAGCACAATCTGACAAATAATATTAGATTGTGCTTATTTTTATTTTTACAAACTGCCAAATAATAGCAAAAAATTTACGTTGATTTATCGCACTTTTAACAAAATGTTAGGCTTGACCAACATATGTTTTGGGTGACATAATGTGTTTATAAAGAAAAATCATTAGTTTTTAATATAAATTTTTGATATTTACAGATTTACTGTTCTTCAAATTATAAAAAATTTAAGAGGAGGTATGATCATGTTAAATCTCGTTGATATCCATAATGGTGAATATTGCAGAGTCCTATGGCTCCCGGGTCCGGCTGCTCAGTTAAACTCATTAATATCACTGGCTCAGAATGAACTTCTGACTGTTGTTGAAAACAGTGGAACTGACGGGATCATAATCAAAAAAGGTGAAAAATCCTATGCAATGAGCGGCGATATTGCCTCATACGTCAGAGTTGAGAAGGAGGATTTCATCCCTGCTTAAGGGTCTGTACTCTCCTTCTTTAAGGTTTTCATCCAGGCGTATTGCACCCATTGAAAGTCTCTTTAAATAAACAATTTCTTTTCCGCAGGCGTGAAACATTCTTTTTATCTCATGAAATTTGCCTTCATGGATCGTCACAAGTGCTTCATGTCCTGAGGGATCTTTTATTTCAAGCTTTGCAGGAAGAGTTGTAAAATCATCATCTAATTTTATGCCTTTCTCAAAGGCTTTAACATCATCTTCATTTATAACTCCATCAACCTTTACAAGATATGTCTTGTCAACATGTTTTGAGGGTGATAGAAGTTCATGGGCAAGTTTTCCGTTATTTGTAATTAAAAGCAGTCCAACTGTATCCTTATCAAGACGTCCAACAGGAAAAAGATCTTTTCTATGCTGGCCATCTATAAGGTCTAATACTGTTTTCTGCCTTTTATCATTAGTCGCAGAAAGAACTCCCGCCGGTTTATTCATCATATAATACTCAAATTCCGAATATGATACTTCCTCTCCGCAATAAATTATTTTCTCATCTCCGTTCAGTGAAATTCCCGGATCCTTAATTACTTCACCGTTTACACTAACCTGACCTTTTCTGATATTTTTCTTTAATTCACTTCTTGTCCCAATATTCATATCTGAAAGTAATTTATCTAATCTCATTAAAATATCTCCTGTAATTATACCGATACCAACACAGCCCTTACCGGTGCCCCATCAGCTTCAGCTATTTTCAACGGCGCAGCAAAAAGGAAATACTCTCCGTCCTCCACTTCGCTAAGCTCCAGATTTTCAATTATGACCATATTTTTTCTTAAAAGTTCATAATGTATATTATTATCGCCAACTGTCTCATTTTCTACACCGATCAATAATATTCCTATTTCATTCAGGTAAGCAGCAGCCTCGGAATTTATGCTGAATTTTCCTCTAAACAGAATTCTCTTTGCTGCAGCTGAGCTCGCACGATTCTCGATATCAACGATTTTTTCCGGAGTGACTTCTGAATTTACTGATTCGACTACACAGCGACCTACGCAGCGGCTGAGCGCTATTTGCTCAACAGTATTTCCATCTTCATAAAAATGCAGAGGGGCATCTACGTGAGTAGCCGCATGTGATCCAAATATTATTCTGGATAAATTATAATCTGAACCATTTGAAATCGACATCACTCTTTTTATTTCAGGCTGGGGATCTCCCGGATAAACCGGACATGAAATCAGTTCCTTTGAAAGATCATAGATTCTGAAATTATCTGCAGAAACTCTTGAATCATCAGCTGAAGATGTATTTGATGCAGCTTCCATAAAACCTGCAGTTAAAATACCGGTAGGAATAGCTACCGCAAAGAGACCGATTATTGTTATCAGCATACCGATTATACGCCCCAGAAATGTTACCGGATAAATATCTCCATATCCTGTCGTTGATAGTGTTGCGACAGCCCACCATAAACCTGAAAATGCATTATTGAATGCCTCAGGCTGTGCATCGTGTTCCGCATAATACATGAGAATAGACGCCGCAAACATTAAGACCATTACCAGAAAAACTGATGCTAAAAGCTGTGATGCTTTTCTTTTTATGACAGCTACAATAAATGTCATCGGGTCTGAATACTTATTGATCTTAAAAAGCCTTAAAATTCTTGAGACTCTTATTAATCTGAAAACAACAATTCCCGGCGGAACCAGCTGCGATAAATAAAAGGGGAGGATTGATAAAAGATCGATCACTGCATCAGCTGATCTGACATAGGTAAAAATCGGATGTTTGCTTTCCGGATATAATAAATCAGCTGTGAAAAGCCTTAAAGCATATTCCAGGCTAAAGATGATCATACAGATGGTATCTGTAATATAAAGGAGCCTTGCAAATCCTGCTGACAGGTCAAAAGTCTGAAGAAAGGTCACCGCTATTGAAATAATTATCAGTGAAATAATCACTGTATCAAAAGCCTTACTGCAGAAATCGCTTCCGTTGGCAATCTGAATTATTTCAAATAATCTTTTGCGATAACCCCTCTTCATTGATCCATGACCCCTTTTAATATTATCCAAGACTTGTATCAAGCGCCATCATAAGCGTAAAGCCAAAAGCAAAAAGGATAGTGCTTGTATTGGTATGTTTTCCGGACGACATTTCCGGAATAAGTTCTTCTATGACTACATATATCATAGCACCTGCCGCAAAGCTCAAAAAATAAGGAAGTACCGGTGTTACGAGCGGTGCCGCAAGCAGCGTGAGAATTGTTCCAACAGGTTCAACAAGACCCGAAAGAACACCGCTGATAAATGCCTTAAACTTCCCCTCTCCTTTGCTCCTTAAAGGCAGCGAGATAATTGCCCCCTCTGGAAAGTTCTGTATGGCAATACCCAGTGCAAGAGCGAAAGCAGCTGCAAGTGAGATATTCGATCTGCCTGAAAGCCATCCAGCATAGACTACTCCGACAGCCATTCCCTCCGGAATATTGTGAAGCGTAACAGCCAGAACCATCATAGTTGTACGCTTTAAATTAACATGTGGGCCTTCGGGCTCATCAGAATACATATGCAGGTGAGGAATTATTCCATCAAGAATCAAAAGAAATATAATTCCAAACCAGATTCCCGAAGCCGCAGGAATAAAAGAAAGTTTTCCCATATTTTCAGACTGTTCCATTGCAGGAATGATAAGACTCCAAACAGAAGCTGCTATCATTACTCCGGCCGCAAAACCCTCGAGGGCTTTATTTAGCCTTTCATTTAGCTCGCCCTTCATAAAGAAAACCATTGCAGATCCTAATGCTGTACCAAGAAAAGGAATAAAAATTCCTATGATAAGATCATAAGTCAATATAATTACCTCCGTAAATACCGACTTCTCCTGTTCTTTATTTAATTATAGCAAAATCATATGTTTTAGTCACTAAACATAGCTAACTAGTCCTTATATTTCAACATTGTACGATTCTAAAAATTTGACTTTGCGTTAAATTAAACTATAATTGATATAAAGGGTGAGGAAAGGGGCTAAAACTATGGTAATATTCGTCTTTCTTTTATGGCTTGTCCTTAACGGGCGTGTTACGTTGGAGCTCGTCATTTTTGGTGTTCTCATATCCGCAATTATAGCCGTATTTCTCCATTTTCTCACAGATTATAATATTAAATCCGAAATTGAACTTCTAAAAACTTTCCCATTTATAATTCTTTATTTTCTAAACCTTATAAAAGAAATAATTCTGGCTTCTTTAAACGTAATTAAGATTATTTTAAGCAACAAAAAGCCGGATTCCGTTCTGATAGAATTCCATTCAGGTATAAAAAGCAATCTCCTGAATTCTATACTTGCCAATTCCATCACTTTAACGCCCGGCACATACACGGTTTTTCAACAGGAAGACCGTTTCGTTGTACATTGCCTTATGGAAGCCTATGGTGAAGGTATTGAGAATTCATCATTTGTTAAACTCTTAAAAAGAATCGGAGGTAAGATCTCATGACTATAAGCGAAGCCTATCGGGCTCTATATACCGTGGCTTTGATAATCCTTGCAATCCTGATCGGCATAATGCTTATTCGTGCCGTAAAGGGTCCCAGAGTCACTGACAGAATACTTTCTGTAAATATGATCGGAACTATGGTCATAAGTTCAATATTGATCCTTTCACAAATGCTTGGTGAAAATTATCTTATCGATGTTGCTTTAATTTACGCTATGATAAGTTTTCTTTCTGTAATAATACTGGCTGCCGTATATATACCTTCAAGAAAAAAAAGAGAGGATTCATGATAATGACTATAGAATGGATACGTTTTTATATAACTGCTGCATGCATGATAATAGCCCTTATGGGACTGATATTTTCTGTGATCGGAGTCTGGCATTTTGACTATATATTAAACAGGATGCACTCCGGAGGGATCACGGATACATTTTCGCTTTTCTTTCTGGTTCTGGGGCTTATGATTTCAGCATCAGCGCCTATCGTAATCTTAAAACTGATGCTGCCTCTCCTTTTTATGTGGTTTTCATCTCCTACTTCATCTCATTTTCTTAGCCAGACTGAATACTATACTAATAAGAATCTTTTTGATCATATAAGAAAAATAAATGATAGCAAATCAGGTGATAACGATGGAAATTAAAGAAATACTAAGTATAATACTGCTCATCCTTTTGATCGTTTGTGCAATTTCCGTTAATTTTACAAAGAAACTTCTGTCAGCCGTTATAATTTTTATGTCCTACAGTTCGCTAATGTGTATAGTATGGATCCTTATGGAATCTCCGGATCTTGCAATAACCGAAGCTGCTGTTGGCGCCGGAATAAGCGGAACATTATTCCTTATGACTTTAAAAAAGATTCAGACAGAGGATAAAAATAAGAAAAATGAGAATATTCAGAAAAATTAAAAACTTAAGAAAATATTATTATGGTCTCTCAGATGTCATGGATGATATTCTTGATGGTTCCTCCGAACCCGATCTGAACAGAGAAGAACTCAAGAAAAAGAAGAAAACAGAGCTAAAAAATCTTGAAGAAAGTCCGGACTTTGAAGCCATTGTTGAAAAAGAACGCGAATCATTTAAATATTTATATTTTGCAGCTGCTTTGATTGGTTCTATATGCCTTATAGGTGTACTGCTCTATATTGTTTCCATGCTTCCCGGATATGGTACAGAAAATCCCAGAACTGTAGAAGTTGTAAAACGCTATATAGAAAATGGATTAGCTGAAACCGGTGCTACAAATATCATTTCAGGAATAATACTTGATTATAGAGCTTTTGATACCTTGGGCGAATCCCACGTTCTCTTTACTGCTCTTATCTGTGTAAACATACTTTTAAGAATTGATATCAAAAATATGAGAACAAATTATGAGGATTATTACACAATTAAGCGTGATGTATATTATGATATGTCGCATGACAGTATCTTAAGACTTACAGCTTTTCTCTTTGCTCCCTGCATCCTCACCTTTGGAATTTATATCCTTCTAAACGGACAGAATTCACCGGGAGGCGGTTTCTCCGGAGGCGCTGTACTCGGAGCCGGACTTATACTGATGTCAGCAGGCTTTGGATTCGAAAAAGTAGATAAATTCTTTACTTTGAAGGTCAATAATACAGTTACATTTATTGCTTTAACTTTTTACAGCTTTGCCAAGGGATACGTATTTTTTACAGGAGCCAATGGTATTGAAAACGGTATCCCAAAAGGAATTCCCGGTGCAATATTATCCGGCGGTCTCATACTGCCTCTTGATATTGCTGTTGGAATTGTTGTTGCCTGTACAATGTTTGGATTTTATAGTCTTTTCAGACGTGGTGCTGCCGCTTCTGAAATAAAAAATGAAGGATAAAAAAAGATGGATTTCGTCAGAAACTTTCCGCTTTTTACAATTATATTATCTCTGTTTTCAAGTGCATTATCTGCAATGCTTAAAGGGGAAAAAGCCAGGATTCTTACTATAACCCATGAAGGATTATTGATTTCCTTAAATTCGGTCACCCTCTGTCTTACCTACATAAACGGTGCCTTCACTTATAGTATGGGCGAATTTCCGGCACCTTGGGGAAATGAGATCAGGGCTGGAATTTTAGAAGCAATGATTGCACTTTTATTCTCAATAGTTCTTTTTGCAAGCGTTACTGCCGGTTGGAAGTTCTTAAAGATCGACATCGATGAAAGCAAGATCAATTTATATTATTCATTGATAAATCTCCTTACTGCAGCACTAATGGCTCTTGTATGGACCAATGATATTTTCACAGGATACGTTTTTCTGGAAATACTTACTCTGACTTCCTGTGGAATACTTATTGTTCGAGAAATAGGCAGAACTACTCTGGCGGCTGTCAGATATATGATCCTGAACCTCATGGGATCTGGACTTTTTCTTTTAGGAGTGGTTCTTCTTTATAATATAAGCGGACATTTACTTATGGTTCCAATGCATGAAAGTCTCATTGAAGTAAGTCAGAATCCGGATGGTCTGCGCGTAATTTCTCTGACTACAGGAATACTTACTATCGGGCTTGCAATAAAAAGCGGACTTTTTCCTTTTCATTTCTGGATGCCGGATACCTATGGATGGGCTACGCCAACCTCAGCATCCATACTTTCTTCACTTGTTTCAAAAGGATATATATTTCTCCTTATTAAAATCTACTGCCGCTCGATCGGACTTGATATCATTGCTCAGACCGGTGTAGAAAATATACTTTTTGTTCTGGGAATATGCGGAATTATTTTCGGTTCTTTCTCCGCACTTCATGCAGGAAACATTGATCGTATGGTCGCATTTTCTTCAGCAGCTCAGATAGGCTATATCTATATGGGTATTGGAATGGGAACTGTAGCAGGACTTACTTCCGCAATTTTTCAGATTTTATGTCATGCGGTAACTAAGTCACTTTTATTCCTCTCAACTCCATATCTTGCAGAAGTATCCGGAAACAGTCTGCTGTTTAAGAATCTGCAGGGAAGCGCCCATAAGGCTAAAATTCCGGGAATATTTTTTACAATTGCTGCCTTCTCCATGATCGGAGTTCCGATTTTTGCAGGCTTCTCAATGAAAGTGATCTTTGCCGGAGCAGCTGTAGAATATGGCGGCTTAAAAATGATTGCTGTAATGCTTGCACTTGCTCTAAGCTCCCTTCTTAACGTAATGTATTTTATGCGTACTATAGTGAGAATATACACACGAAATAATACTGATGAGATCACCGAGCCAATAGCTTCCGATCAGAATGAAGAAGAAACAGATACTTTTTCTTTCATTACCGCAGGAATACTTCTGACTTTTGTAAATATTTTTCTGGGTCTTTTCTCCTGGATATCTGTCGAACTGATAATCAAAGGTTTATCCATGTTTGCATAATAAATAAGAATTTTCGGAGGTGAATAAAATGCTGACCATCGCTGCAATTCTATTTCCGCCTTTAGCTGGCATATGCACCGGTCTTCTAAATAAAGAGTATTCGAAACAGATCAGGTATTATGGTCTGGTATCCCTTATAAGCCTGATACTTTCCCTTTCAGCGGCCTTTTACTCAGAGCCTGTAAAAATAATTGATTTTGCAGAAAATGTCAGTCTAAGTTTTTCATTCGATAATTTCGGACGTTTTTACATCTGTGCTGTCCTTCTGCTATATACAGCAGTCTCATTTTATGCCTTTGAATACATGAAAAAAGAAGAAAATCAAAATATATTTTTTAGCTTTTACTATGTTTCTCTCGGCGCACTTACGGCTGTTGCTGCCTCTGCCAATCCTATAACACTTTATTTAAGCTTTGAAATGGCTACCTTAACTACAGTACCTCTGGTGCTTCATGAAAAGACAAAGGAAGCCGTAACCGCAGGATTAAAATATCTCTTTTATTCTATTGGCGGCGCTCTGCTTGGTCTATTCGGAATATTTTTCTTATATTATTACAGCAGCGGCGACAGGCTCTTTCGTTATGGCGGTTTTCTCGATGAAACGATGCTCAACGGACATGAAAATTTTATGCTTGCAGTTGTCTTCGTAACGATAATCGGATTTGGTACAAAGGCAGGTATATATCCTATGCACGGATGGCTCCCTACAGCTCATCCGATCGCACCTGCTCCTGCCTCTGCCCTCCTTTCAGGAATAATTGCAAAAGCCGGTATAGTTGCAGTCGTCCGTATAGTTTATTATTCCGTTGGCGCAGATTTCATACGTTCAAGCTGGGTTCAGACCGCCTGGATGATCATTGCTATGATCACTATATTAATGGGCTCCACTATGGCTTTCTTAGAACATAACTTAAAGAAAAGACTTGCTTATTCAACTATAAGCCAGATTTCCTATATCATGCTGGCTCTTTCTATTTTGTCAGAGGATGCCCTTCGAGGTGCTTTTATCCACCTTGTCAGCCATGCAGCATCAAAAGGCTGTCTTTTCCTTTGCGCAGGTATATTTATATATATTCTTGGAAAAAGACAGGTTTCAGATCTATATGGTCTCGGCAAAAAAATGCCTCTGACCTTTATAGCCTTTACAATAGCTTCATTATCACTTGTGGGAATCCCGCCTATGGGTGGTTTTCTAAGCAAATGGCTTATAGCACTTGCAGCAGCAGATTCGGGAATGGGTATACTGTCATATATTCCGACCGTTGTTCTTCTGATATCTGCATTTCTTACAGCGGGATATCTCTTTCCCGTTGCAGTTGATGCATTCTTCCCCGGAAAAGAATATATCCCGGACAGTAATGCAAAAGAGGCACCGTTGATCATGATCATTCCACTCTTCATTCTTTGCGCTGCAGCGCTTATCATGGGTATTTACGGTGTACAGATTATGGAGGCATTTTCTTTCTGATGGGCGAATTCTTTATAATTTCATCAATTCTCCTGCCTGTTATCGGTGGGATCGGTTTATTACAATTTAAGATAAAAAGCGAGCATACACTGCATCTATACTCGGAATATTTTGTTATTGCAGCTGCTTTGGCAGTCTGGCTTGGAATATTTACAGGACCGCATCCTGATTTCACACTCTATAATTTCAACCAGGGATTTTCGATAGACTTTCATATGGACGGTCTTTCGATGCTTTTTGCCGGAATGATAAGTATAATGTGGCCATTTGTGCTGCTTTATGCCTTTGACTATATGAAAGGTGAAAAAGAGATAAAAGCATTTATTGCATTTTTTATCATGACCTACGGAATAACCTTAGGTATTGCCCTTTCAGGAAATATCCTTACATTATATGTATTTTTTGAGATGCTCTCGCTTGTAACTATTCCGCTGGTTTCCTTTTATCAGGATCATGACAGTATGTTTGCAGGAAGATATTACGCCTGCTATGTCATCGGAGGTGCAGCTGTTGCTTTCATAACTGTTATCACAACATCCGTATATTGCGGCGGAAATTTTATTTACGGCGGATATAAAATGGATGGTTTATCCGAAAATATGATGAATATCCTTTATCTGCTGGCATTCTTTGGATTTGGTGTCAAGGCTGCTGTATTTCCCTTTCACAGCTGGCTTCCTGTTGCTTCTGTTGCTCCAACGCCGGTAACAGCTTTACTTCATGCTGTTGCAGTTGTAAACTCTGGAGTTTTTGCAATTATCCGTATAAGTTACTATATTTTCCCGACTGATTTTTTAAGAGGAAGTATCTCACAGCATATTGCAATTACAGCAGTTATTTTTACAATTCTTTACGGAGCCATGTGGGCCTTAAAAGAACGTCATTTTAAAAGACGTCTTGCCTATTCTACCATAAGTAATCTTTCCTATATGCTCTTTGGAATATTACTGTTCACAAAAAGCGGAATGCTTGCCGGAATAGCACATATGCTCTTTCACGGCATAATAAAAATGTCTTTATTCTTATGTGCAGGCGCATTTATGCACATTACAGGAAAAAATTATATATATGAGATAAACGGTGTCGGAAAGAAAATGCCTGCTGTATTCTCATTATATACACTCGGCGCGCTCTCTCTGACGGGAATTCCTTTATTCTGCGGATTTATATCCAAATGGAGGCTATTTACAGCCGGTGCAGAATCCCATAGTATCGAAGGTATTACCGGTATTATCTGCCTAATAATTGCGGCTTTCCTCTGCGCAGTATACAGCCTGACAGTCTCTATAAGAGCCTTTTTCCCAATAGATCAAAACGATAATTTTGCCGGAATTTCCATATCCGATCCGGGTATTAAAATGTTACTGCCAATAACTGTTTTCAGTGTTATGAATATAGTATTCGGACTTTTCCCGAATATTATTATCGGCTTCCTTCAGCAGATAGCAGGAGGTAATATATAAATGCTAATGTCATTACTCATATTTTTTCCGCTGATAGTTTCACTGATATTGATAATTATCAGAAAAAACGAATTCCTTCGTGATTCCATAGTATCCTCAACCGTGATAATAGAGCTTATACTCGCTCTCATAATATGCTTTTTTTATCATGAGGATTTCAGGCTCCACTGGTTCAACGATTCCTATATATCATTCAGATTCAGCGGATTCAGGGCATTCTATGCCCTTATAACTGCATTTATGTGGGCTTTTACAGGACTCTTTTCGAAAGAATATTTTAAGCACGAAAAAGAAAACCTGACCAGATACTATTTCTTTACCCTGCTTACATTAGCTGCAACAGAAGGTGTTATGCTCTCCGGTAATTTCATGACAGCATTCCTCTTTTTTGAAATATTGTCTCTTTCATCTACTGTCTGGGTCATCCATGAAGAAAACGAAGCAGCCAGATCTGCTGCCTATACTTATCTTTTTATAGCTGTTGGTGCCGGTCTTGTTTTATTTATGGGTCTAATGATTATGGAACATTTTTGCGGAAGTCTGGAATTTGAACAGATTTTTACTTTTCTGAAAAATCCATATTATTCAAATCATCAGTTGATCCTTACAGCTGCTATACTGATAATCCTGGGTTTTGGTGCAAAAGCAGGCCTTTTTCCGCTTCACATTTGGCTGCCAAAGGCTCATCCTGCTGCACCTGCCCCTGCTTCCGCCCTTCTCTCTGGTATATTGACCAAAGTCGGTGTCTACGGGATATTAATGACTGCGGTTTACTGTCTGCCAACGAACCTCTACTTTGGCGAAATATTGCTGGTTCTCGCCCTTATAACTATGTTTTTGGGTGCATTACTGGCTCTATTTTCAATTAATCTCAAAAGAACTCTGGCCTGCTCGTCCATGTCCCAGATCGGCTTTATCACTACCGGCATAGCCCTTTGTGTTATCCTATCACACACAGGTGAGACAGAGGGTGCTGAAATCGCCCTAAGCGGAGCACTGCTTCATATGGTAAATCACTCATGCCTAAAGCTTACACTCTTTTTGGCTGCGGGCGCGATCTATATGAATACCGAAAAGCTTGACCTCAATGGCCTTAGAGGTTTTGGACGAAATAAATTCCTGCTTAAACTTGCTTTTCTTTTTGGATATTTAGGCATCAGCGGCGTTCCCTTTTTTAATGCATATGTCAGCAAAAATCTGATTCATGAGGCAATGGAGAAGGCGATTATCACAAGCAGCAACCTTCTGCCGTATCTCGAAGCAGCAGAATGGATATTCCTTATTTCCGGAGGACTTACCTTTGCTTATATGACCAAATTATTTATTTCGATATTTGTTGAAAAAAATAATGATGACGCATTACAGAAAAAATATGATGAAAATTCCCACTATATGAATAAAATTTCCACCTTCGTTATTTTTTCAAGTTCATTACTGTTCATTATCCTGGGAATCCCTTCAGTATTCAGATCAGTCAGTTCCTTTATGACAGAAGGAAAATCTACACTTGAACATTTTAACTATCTTTCGGCCGAATGTCTTAAGGGCAGCGGAATTTCACTTTTTATCGGGCTTATAGTCTATCTGGTCATAATACGAAAGATATTTATAAAAAATAATCGATATATTGATCTCTGGCCGGAAAGATTAAATCTTGAGACTCTTGTATATAAGCCTTTCTTTACAGTTTTTATACCAAAGGTAATATTTGGCAGCATCCTATCTATTTTTGCAGAAAACATTATTTTGAAAAAAATATTCAGACTTACTTTTAAGATTTTTATAATAATGATACGTTCACTCAGTATCGGAACGGATCTACTGATAGTACTAATCAGAAAAACTATTCTTGCCGAAAAAAAGCCGGCTGGAATTGCTCCGGGGCATATTGGATTTTTCAGAAAATTAAGACTTGAAACCTCCGAGGCCTACGCTCCGATAATAGCTAATTTCTCATTTGCACTTGTCCTTACCTGCGTCGGGATCATTATTATACTTTTAAGTCTTTTACTCAAATAAATAAAGGCAGCCGTCAAAAAGCTGCCTTAAAATAACATAGGATATTCGTTTTTCAGTTTCTTGCAAGCTGCTTTCTTCCTGCAGGACGAAGCGAGATATAAATATCTGCAATTTTATCCGAAAGGAAAAATACCAACGCAAATGCCAATATAGCTTCTATAAAGAACAAATTACTTTCTTCCCCTGCAATAAATACATACGTATAGACAATTAAAATATACTGAACAACATAAATTTTTGTGATATTTCTGCTGAGCTTGATAAAATAAGCCATGATTCCTTCAGAAATAAACATGCTTATAAGATAGCATATTGAAAGCCAGCCAAATACAAAGGCCAAAAGACAAACATTTCCATATATTCCCATATGATAATAACTTACCTGGTATTCTCCAGTAAGCTGACCAAAATCAATTCCAGCATAAGCTGCATTAGCCATCATTGCAAAATATACCGGTATAGAAACCTTTGCAATAGAAGCATAAAGGCCAGCCTTATTTTCTGTATTTATAAGCTCTTTACCAAATATATAACCTATAAGAGGAAATGCGATCCATGAGCAATATGGGAAAAATGATATTTCACTGCTTCCCCAGAATAAGCCTAAAACGTAACTGAGACCCCCTTCCGGAAGTTCAACTGTATTTGTAAGATACTGACCGATCAATGAAACAGCTGCCGCATAGCCTATAATTACAGCTTTATTCCAGTTAAATTTCTTAACTATTGCAAATGTAAAGAAAGCAAGAGCAGCAAACTGCAATATATCAACATTTGAAAACTCAATTACTGCTGCTTCAAAATATTCAAAATCACCGGTTTTGAAATAAATTGATAAATATGGTGCTGCATAGACAAAGAAATTATATACATAACTTAATACAAACATCTGACAGCCACGTTTTATGTAATGTTCCGGAGATGAATTCTTAGTATAATTAACACCTACTCCCAACGCAAACATAAATACCGGTGCCGCAAACGGACTTCCGAGAAATTCCACTACTGCATTGGCTGCTGAACTCGATCCGTTATAAAAATATTCGATTGTATGAACAAGTACCATACAAATAATTGCGAAACCCTTTGCGATATCAATCTCAAGCTGACGACCTGTGTTCTTCATATTAACCCTCGCTTTGTATATTGTATACATTCATTAGATATAATATATTCATAAAATCATTTTGTCTATAAAAAACCGCTAATTTATTTATTTTTTACTTTTCGGTAATTATTAATAAATTTTGTAATCGTTTTTTGTTTATTATTTTAAGTTTAATTCTTTTAAGGCAAAACAAAGGACAGGTAAGAAATCCTGCCCTTTATCATTATTACCATATCCGGAAATTTTATTTAGTCTTGAAAAATTCCATCTGATCATGAAGTTCATTTGAAATATTCTGAAGATCTCTTGCACCGTTTTTAAGCTCGTCGCTCTGGCTCTGTGCTTCAGCAACCATCTGCTCGATCTCCAAAGTACTTGAAAGGATCGTTTCTGTTCCCTTTGCCTGAACTGAAGTAGCCTCAGCCATTCTTCCGGAAATCTCATCAACTTCTTTTGCATTTTCAAGCATTCTGTTTATCTTATCACTCGTTGTCTTTACCTGATCAACCGTCTTGCTATATGCACCAACGATAGTTTCAAGGATTTCAACACCGTTTGTAATATCGTCAGCACTCTTTCTTGTTGCTGTACCTGTCTTCGACATCAGATCTGAGATATTACTTACAAGGTTTTCGATCATTCCTGCATTTTCATTACTTGTTTCTGCAAGCTGTTTGATCTCATCTGCAACAACGGCAAATCCTCTTCCTGCCTCTCCTGCCCTGGCTGCTTCTATTGAGGCATTAAGTGACAGAAGATTTGTCTGCGATGCTATTTCTTTGATAACAGAAGTTATTGAAGAAATCTTTTCCGCAGAATTTTCAACATTAGAAACATGTGAAACAAGTTCATCCATAGACTGCTGAGCCACATGCATTCTTTCTGTAACCTTATTAAGGTTATCAGCCGTATCTTCAGAGTCAGAGCGGACAGTTTCCATCAAATCCTTAGCTTCACTGCTTGAGGAAGCTGTTTCTTCCGCAATCTTTGAAAGTATCTCAGAATCAGCTGAAAGCTTCTGGATAGATTCGTTGATATTCTGCATTTCCTCAGACAGACTGTCAAGCGACTCCTTTTCTGCTCTGGTAGATTCATGCATTCCACTTGCCAGCTCATCAAATTCTTTCGAATGTGCCTGCAGATTTTCTGAAGTATTATTAACTCCTTTGATTATGGAGTTCATCTTTATAATATAGTCATGAAGATTAGTATTAATATCAGTAATTTCGTTATCCGGACCCTTATGACTCGGATCAAAATCAATAGTAAGATTTCCCTTTGAAATCTCGATTATATCATTGGTAGCTCTTCTTAAAGCCTTCATAGGTTTTCCGACTGCTCTGCTTATGAAGAAGGAAATTGCAAGAAATACTATTATTTCTGCCAGTACAAGCATAATAAGTACCCTTATAAGAGTTCCGTAAGCTGAATTATAATCCTCATAAAGGACCAGATACCATTCGGTATCCTCAACATTACTTATTGTAAGTACGTATTTTCCTTTGACAGTCTTAATGATTTTATTCTGTGCAGCAGGATCAAACTGATCAAGTATGTTGATCAGAAACTGATCAGTTGCATCTTCTTTAGTCACACCTTCGTAATCACTGTTGCTTGATGCAATGATCATACCACTTTTATTATCAATAAGGACGAAATCAGCATTCAACTTTTCACTTTCTTCAGCTATAGTATCACGTATAGTTGAAAATTTCAGGTCTGTTGCAGTCATTCCTATTACATTGCCATCAGTATCTTTAATGTTTTTTGCACAGGTTACAGTATATTCATTTGTTCCATCTTCTGTATAAAATGAACATTCATCAAAGGAAGCCTCATCTGCTGCAAGCCCAAACTTGAACCAATCCTCTGTAAGATATTCAGGAAAAGATTCCTCCCCGTCGTAAGACAGACAGGTTCCTTTTTCATCATTGTAGATAACATAAAAGCCATCACTTCCGGATATCAATGTTTCCTGACATTCCTGCATATATGCAATGATATTTTCATTATCTCCCAGATAACCATGTCCTACCTGATCAGCTACCGTATTAAGTACCGCCAGTGCCTCGTTACTCCATACCTGTACCTTATTGGTAACACTCTGGCATTCCCCGTTCATACGCTCAACTATCTGCTTGGAATAACTGACATTTATATTTACGTAAATTATGGTAAATATGGCAAAAACAATAACAACAAGGATAGGAATGATCTTCATCAGGATAAGCTTTGCCATCCCTCTGTAATTCTGACGCTTTAATTTTTTCTGTTCATTTTTTTCTGTCTGTGCCATCTTTACCTCCAAAAAAATTTTTGAAAATTCCCCATTAGCCATAGATTCCTGTTTTTCCTCAGAAAAACGGGAATCGTATTGGACCAGGCTTCACCGGAAGGTGAAGGCGTGTCCGGCGAAGCCGGATTCTTGTGGGTCTTTTCCTTGATTGACCCACAAGAAGTCATACTTTTTCATAAACACCTTTTTGGATTAAATATTGGAAATTCCGGTTCCCAAATTTATAATTTAAATGAATCCACAATATCTACAAGTTGATTTGAAATATCATTTGTCTCATGAACAACATTTAAGACATCAGATGAAAGTCCTGATACATCTGTTGTCTTCTCTGCTACGTTAGTTACAGCATTTGCAGCCTCTTCAACTGTATTTGATATGTCATTTATAGAAGTCGCAATACTTTCCGTAGAATTACTCAATTCCGAAATAGTTGTCTTAATGGCAGACATCGACTTATAAAATGACTCTGCGTCATCTTTGTACTGATCGCTCATTTTTATAAATGTATCATAATCTTCACTTACATCTTTACCCAGATAATCAAGAGTTCTGTTAAGGCAATCTGTAAGGCTGTCTACTGCATTCTGTACTTCCGTAACAATTGACATGATATTGGTAACGGTATCAGATGACTGATTAGCGAGATTTCCAATCTCGGTTGCAACTACTGCAAAACCTTTTCCTGCTTCACCTGCTCTTGCAGCCTCTATTGATGCATTCAAAGCTAGAAGATTGGTCTGGCTTGAAATATCTTGAATTGCTGATGCCATGACATTGATCTTGTCAACTGCTTTCGACTTTTCAAGAGCAATCTCGCCCTCTTTCCTTATATTGTTATACATTTCTTCGGTTTTATTACTGGCATCAATAGTTGAATCATGCAGCTTATCTGCCTTTGTGCGTACTTCTCCTGCTGACTTGGCTCCGCTTTCAGCCATATCTACTATACCTTCAGCATTTTTCTTAATGCCATTAGTGTGTTCACTGATAATACTGGTCGAAGCAGAAGTTTCTTCCATGCTTGCTGCAAGTTCTTCAGATGTAGCTGAATTATCTTCATTAGCTGAATTAATCTCAGAAGTGATCTCCGATAGTTTGATTGCATGATTAGCCAGAGATTCTGAAGTTTCTGCTATTTTTTCAACAGCATTTCTTATATCCTGTTCCATGTTCTGCACAGCTCTTGCCATAACACCGGTCTCATCTTTTAAATGACTTATCTTGTCAAGATCTCCGGATGCAGAAAAATCAAGATTACCGTTTGCGTGAATAACAGCCGTAAGTATTTTAATAGGACCGCATATATTGCCTGCAAACCACATTCCAAGAATGACCAGTAATACAGCCAGAATAACCGAAACTATTATACTGATATTTCTTACACTGTTGATCTCTGACATTATTTCAGGCTCATTTGCTACCATGACAGTTACCCATTTAGTAACCGGAGAAACATAGAACGAGCTGTATTTAACAACTCCATTTTCATCAACATAATGATAAATTCCGGATTCTTCATAATTTCCACTGGGAATTGCCTTTAACAGAGCATTTACAGAATCATTAGTAACTGTTGTCCCGATTTTTTCTTCTCTTTTATGATAAAGAAAAGTACCTTCTCCATCACAGACATATATATAGCTGGAATCAATACCACGCAGCATCACCGTCTCAAGTGCCGGCTTTAAAAGCTCATAATTTATATTTTCCACTCCGTGTTCTTCGTATAGATCATCCACTATTTCAGAACTGAGTTTAGAAAGATCAAGCATGTTGTTTTCTGTAGATTTACGAATGGTTTTCTTGGCCTTAGGAAGGATAAACAGACTAATAAGAAGGAAAAACATTAAAATACAAATAGCAATGAGGATCACAATTTTAGCATAAATTGAGTTTAAGCCTAACGAGTGAGCCTTGTTTGTTCTTGGGTTTTCGTCCATAAGTACGCTCCTCTCATAATGTTATTTACTACCTTTTTCTTTATCGGCAAATTAAAGATTGAATTTTAGAGAAAAAGACTATGTTTATCCATAAATCCAATCCGTTACTGTTCACACGCTTTCAGCGTGCTCCAGTAACGGGTTTTGCCATTTAAGATTGCCTACGGCAATGGGCAAAACCCAATGTTCAGTCAAAGTTATTGTGGCATAACTGCGCAGCGGAGTGCGCAGTTTGCCTGTGAACAGTAACTCCAATCCTGCAGATAAAAAATAAAATTAATCGAAATATATGATTTTATGCTTTTTTGTGATATTATTATCATAACTGTGAGTTACGATAAAACTAATCGGAGGAAAACTAAATGTCGGGTTCTATTTTCGGAACCATCTTTCGTGTCTCAACCTGGGGTGAATCCCATGGTGCAGGTGTAGGTGCTGTAATTGACGGATGTCCGGCAGGTCTGCCGTTAAATGAAGAAGACATCCAGAAATACTTAGACCGGCGTAAGCCCGGAAGTTCCAAGTTCACTACTGCGCGAAACGAAGGTGATCGCGTAAAAATCTTATCCGGAGTTTTTGAAGGAAAAACCGAGGGAACTCCAATTTCACTAATTGTTGAAAACAAAGACCAGCGTTCAAAGGATTATGGAAATATAGCTGAGTTATATCGTCCGGGTCATGCTGATTATACCTTTGACAAAAAATACGGTTTCAGAGATTATCGCGGAGGCGGCAGATCTTCTGCACGTGAAACTGTAGGCAGGGTTGCAGCCGGTGCAGTAGCTGCAAAATTCCTTTCAGGTCTTGATATTGAAATAGATACATACGTAAAATCTATCGGTCCATATACGGTTCCTGATGATGCTGTTGATATAAGATATTCAAAAGAAAATCCTCTTTGTCTTGCCGATAAAGAGACTTACGAAAAAGCCTCTGAATATGTAAGCAAACTGATCGAGGAGGGTGATTCTGCAGGTGGAGTCATTGAATGCAGGATCAAAGGTCTTCCGGCAGGCATAGGTGAACCGGTTTTTGACAAACTTGATGCAGAGCTTGCAAAGTCAATGTTATCAATTGGCGCCGTTAAGGGTTTTGAATTAGGCGATGGTTTCTGTGTATCAGTATCACGAGGATCCGAGAATAATGATGAATTCATTTCAAATTCAGGCATAATTTCGAAAGCAACAAATCATTCCGGAGGTACGTTGGGTGGAATTTCAGACGGAAGCGAAATTATTTTCAGAACCGCTTTCAAGCCAACCCCTTCAATTTCTAAAATGCAGCATACCGTAAACAAAAACGGTGAGCATACTGAACTTACGATCAAGGGAAGACATGATCCGCTTGTAGTTCCGAGAGCAGTGGTTGTTGTTGAAACCATGGCTGCACTTACAGTAACCGATTTAATGCTTCGGAATTTAAGTTCGCAATATACTCTTATTAAAAATTTTTATATGAATAAATAAAAACGAGAAACACGGAGGTAACTTCAAATGGCAAATGGAAAATATCTTGTTTACGGTGCAGGCTATACAAGAAATAAAAAGGACGGAATCCGAATTTTCGATTTCGATCCGGAGACAGGTCATGTAACCTACAGAAATTCCATAGAGATCACAAACCCGTCTTATATAACAATTTCACACAACAAGAAATATCTTTATTCTATAACCGATGACGGTATTGTATCTTTCAAGCTCAATCAGGAAGACGGAAGTCTTGAAAAGCTTAACCTCGTAGATATCAATGGTATGCGCGGATGCTATATTTCAACTGATTACGAGGATAAATTTATATTTGTTGCAGGATATCACGATGGTAAAGTTACAGTTCTCTCACTTAATGAAGATGGATCAGCAGGCGAGATCACTGATGAAATCTATCACAAGGGAACAGGTTCCATCGTTGACAGAAATTTCCGCCCTCATGTTGACTGCGTAAGAATGACAAGAGATAATAAATTCCTTTGTGCTACTGACGTAGGAATGGATCATATCAAAGTTTATCGTCTTGATCACAATACCGGTAAGCTTCGTCTTGCAGATATCGTAAGATGTGACCTTGATGCAGCTCCCCATCATATCAAATTCTCACGTGATGGTAAGTTTGCTTATGTAACAAATGAGCTTAAGTGTACTATCGATGTTTACAGATATGAATGTGATGAAGAGGATCAGCCCAGATTCGAGAAGATCCAGAGCGTACTTACTATCGATCATCATTCAGCTGAAAATGCTTGTGCATATGCTATACAGATAACAGAGGATAATGAGTATATTTTCTGTTCAAATGCCGGAGATGACTCTATAACTGCAATGAAACGTGATGCAGGCAGCGGCCTTCTCTCTCCTCTTTTTGTACTTCCTATTTCGGGTCGTTTCCCTAAGGATTTTGCAATCTCAGAGGATAACAGATTTCTGCTCGCTATGAATAACGAGTCAAATACGATCTCTACTTTTACTATTAACTACGATAACAATACAATAGCAATGAATGGTCCTTTCACAGATTTTTATGCAGGAAACTGCCTTATCATCCACAGACTAGGCTAAATTTCAGATATAAAATTTTTTACAGAACTATCCATCTGCCCGTCCGTAAATGCATTGGCGCATTCTGCACTGATGCTTTTCGGATGGGTATTTTTTCGAGGAAAAAAAATGCCAAAAAAACTTATTGATTTGATTCATATTTCAAAAAAGTATGGTGAAAATGTAATTCTTGATGATTTTAATCTCTACATACGTGAAAATGAATTTGTAACTCTTCTTGGTCCTTCCGGATGCGGAAAAACAACAACCTTAAGGATCATCGGTGGATTTGAGACTCCTGATGAGGGTAAGGTTCTTTTTCAGGATACAGATATCACTGCTCTTCCACCGAACAAAAGAGAGCTTAATACAGTTTTTCAGAAATATGCACTTTTCCCGCATATGAATGTTGCTGATAATATTGCATTTGGTCTCAGGATCAAAGGCAAATCCGATCAATATATTAAGGATAAGATTAAATATGCCTTAAAGCTTGTAAATCTTGATGGTTATGAAGAGCGAATGAGTGACTCTCTTTCAGGTGGTCAGCAGCAGCGTATTGCCATAGCCAGAGCTATCGTAAATGAACCAAAAGTGCTGCTTCTTGACGAACCTTTAGGTGCTTTGGACCTGAAATTAAGACAGGACATGCAATACGAACTAATCCGATTAAAAAATGAATTGGGTATTACTTTTATTTATGTTACACATGATCAGGAAGAAGCTTTGACCATGTCAGATACGATCGTTGTAATGAACCAGGGGTATATCCAGCAAATTGGAACACCTACCGATATCTATAATGAACCTCAAAATGCATTTGTTGCAGATTTCATTGGCGATTCAAATATCATTTCCGGAATTATGATAAAAGACAAGCTGGTTGATATTCTTGGTGCTAAATTTGACTGCGTAGACACCGGTTTTGGTGAAAATAAGCCTGTAGATGTTGTGATCAGACCTGAAGATATCGACCTTATTGAGCCAGAAAATGGAACAATCGAGGGAATCGTTACCGATGTTATATTTAAGGGTGTACATTATGAAATGTGCGTAATGGCAAGAAATTTTGAATGGATAGTACATTCAACAGACTGCTTCCCTGTCGATACAAGAGTTGGAATACATGTTAACCCCTTTGATATTCAGATAATGCATAAGCCTTCATCTGAGGACGAGAAAGCTGTGGAGATCGATGAGTAAAAACGCAAGATTTTTTGCCGCTCCATACTGTATCTGGGGTGCAGGCTTTATAATAATTCCTCTGATAATCATACTTCTGTATGGATTCAGCGATGCGAACGGTAACTTCACTCTAGCCAATATTGAGGCAATTTTTTCTCATGTGAATTTAAAAGCACTTTTATTTTCGATGCTTCTTTCAATCGGAAGTACATTGATATGCTTATTGATAGCATACCCTCTTGCCTCTATACTGGCAGAATTCGGAAAGAATAAATCCTCGCTTCTGGCTTTGATCTTCATTCTTCCAATGTGGATGAACTCACTTTTACGGACACTTGCATGGCAAAATCTTTTGGAAAAAACAGGACTTATCAATGCTGTCTTAAAATTTTTTCATCTGCCGGAAATGATGATCATTAATACACCATGGGCTATCATACTGGGAATGGTCTATGACTTTCTTCCCTTCATGATTTTACCGATCTACAATATTTTATGCAAAATTGATATAGAATATAAAAATGCTGCAAGAGATCTGGGCGCAAACAGCTGGCAGACTTTCTGGCGTGTCACCTGGCCATTATCTTTGCCCGGCGTTTTATCCGGAATAACAATGGTTTTTGTACCATCTCTTACCACATTCGTAATATCAGATATTCTCGGAGGCGGCAAAATCCTGCTCATAGGAAACATCATAGAGCAGCTTTTCACACAGGATAATGATAGAAATGCAGGTGCAGGACTTTCCGTAGTCATGATGATCTTTATTGTGATCAGCACTTTGATCACCGATAAATATGACAAGGAGGGCTCAGTTTAATGAAAAAACATAAAGGACTGAAGATTTTTTATACCGCTCTCATTCTTGTTTTTTTATATGCACCAATCATAACTTTAATGGTACTTTCTTTTAATAAATCCAAATCCAGATCCAACTGGGGTGGATTTACCCTTGAATGGTACCAGGCTCTTTTGGAAAACAGCTATCTTACAAATGCTTTTAGCAATACGATCATTGTTGCTTTAGTATCTGCATTTGTAGCAACTATATTCGGAACGCTCGCCTGCCTTGGAATGATCTTTATGAAAAGAAGAAGCCGCTCACTTATAATGGGTATGACTAATATTCCTATGCTCAATGCCGACATTGTTACCGGAATATCCCTTATGCTTCTTTTTATAGCATGCAGGATGACTATGGGTGCAGCTACTGTGCTTCTTGCACACATAACTTTTAATATACCCTATGTAATTTTATCAGTCATGCCAAGATTCAGACAGTTTAATCATTCGGTATATGAAGCAGCCCTCGACCTTGGTGCAACCCCAGTATACGCGTTTAAGAAGGTTGTTCTTCCGGATATACTTCCGGGTATTTTTTCAGGATTTACGATGGCATTTACAATGTCACTTGATGACTTTATAATTACTCATTTTACTAAAGGTCCCGGATTTGATACTTTATCCACCAAGATATACAGCGAAGTAAAAAAAGGCATCAAACCTGAAATATACGCCCTTTCGACAATAATGTTCACTGTTGTTCTTCTGCTGCTGGCAATCGTAAATGCTAGACCATGGCTTGCTAAAAACAGATTTGAAAACAGTGGACGAAGATGGAAAAGGAAAAATTGATGAAAAGAAAAATTTTATCAGCAATTCTCTTCTGTTCATGTATTTTTACACTTTCCGGATGTGGATCCGTAAAAAATGAAGACTCGCCCAATTCTCTGCTGGTGTATAACTGGGGAGAATATATGGATCCGGATGTTTTAACAGAATTTACAGAAGAAACAGGTATAGATATCATATATGACGAATATGAAACTAATGAGATCATGTATCCTAAAATCGAAAGCGGAGCTGTAAATTATGATCTCGTATGTCCTTCTGACTATATGATAGATAAAATGATCCAGAATAACCTTCTGCAGGAGATAGACTATAGCAAACTCTCGAATATTGGAAATATTGGTGAAAGCTATCTTGAATCATCAGAGGTTTTTGACCCGGGAAATAAATATTCAGTCCCATATTGCTGGGGAACAGTCGGAATCCTATACAATAAAACCATGGTCGATGAACCTGTAGACTCCTGGGACATTCTTTGGAATGAAAAATATAAAAATAATATACTTATGCAAGACTCAGTCCGTGATGCATTTTGTGTTGCATTGAAACGACTTGGATATTCATGTAATTCTACAGATCATGACGAACTTGAAGCTGCTCGAGAAAGCTTAAAAGAACAAAAGCATCTGGTACAAGCATATGTTGTTGATCAGGTCAGAGATAAAATGATCGGAAACGAAGCTGCTCTCGGTGTAATATATTCCGGCGAAGCTATTTACTGCCAGGAAGAAAATCCTGATCTGGACTATGTGATTCCAAAGGAAGGTACAAATATATGGATTGATTCCTGGGTTATTCCACAAAATGCAAAACATGTTGAAAATGCTTATAAATTCATTGATTTTCTATGCCGTCCGGATATTGCGTTAAAAAACTTTGAATATATCACATATTCAACACCTAACGCAGCTGCAAGAGATCTAATTGAAGACGAAGAGATCAGAAACTCTCCTATCGCCTTCCCCGATCTCAGTCAGTATACAAATATTGAAGCTTATGACTATCTCGGTGATAAGGCTGATAAATATCTAAACGGACTATGGCGCGAAGTAAAATCCTACTAAATGGTTACTGTTCACACGCTTTCAGCGTGCTCCAGTAACCACTAAATGCTCTATTACTGCACTTATAGCACTGAATACTACCACAATCTTCATATTTGTGTTAAAATGGATACTAGATAGATAGTCTTAGATTTAAATAGAGAAAGAAGAATTGGATGAAAAAAGATAAGTTTTTAACTCCCGGAATACATATTCAGGATGACAGAATATATTTTACGGTAGAGAACAGGTCCAGAGAACCTCTATTTCTCATCCTGAAAGATATTTCCGGTAAGAAAAACAAAGATATAGAAATTCCTTTTGATATGAATAATCATTACGGAAGCATATATTTCCTTGATCTTAAATATGATGACGTAGTTGATTATGCATATATGCTCAAAGCCGGTCTTCACGAATTTAATGATCCATATGCAGAAAATGTATGTGGAACTGAAAAATGGGGGCATCATGAACCTTTAGCAACTCTTGAGATTATTGACTTTGACTGGAAAGGTGATAAACGTCCCGACCGTGAATTATGTGATATGATACTTTATCATGCACATGTTCGCGGTTTTACAATGCATCGTTCTTCCGCTGTCAGACACCGCGGAACTTTCGAAGGTATTACAGAAAAGATATCCCATTTAAAAGAACTTGGTATCAATGCCTTGGAGTTAATGCCATGTTTTGATTTCAATGAGGTTATGGAAGCCGGAATCCCTTATAATTCCGATGAAGCCATGAAAAAAGCCGGTCGAGAATACCAGAGATATAACTACTGGGGTTTTACATCCGGTATATATATGACACCAAAGAACGCCTATTCAGCCATCGGAAGCGGTATCACATCCTTCTGTAATATGGTAAAGAGTCTACACTCTGAAGGAATCAGCGTACTCGTCGATTTTTATTTTGACGCATCCCTTACAAACCGGTATATAATAGACGTCTTAAGAAAATGGTATATTGATTACCATGTAGACGGTTTCAGGATCGTTGGACCGAGGATCAATTCAGCCGCTATAGCCGGTGATCCGGTTCTTACAGATTGTAAACTGATTTTTGATTCTGTTCCCGACAGATATGGGAATTATGAAGCTATTAATTCAAAAAATATCGGTGTACTGAACAGTGCATTTATGTATGATCATCGTAAATATCTGAAAAGCGATGATGATATGCTCAGTACCTTTGCACATGAGCAGCTCTCCTGCCCTGCTGATTACTCCGAGATCAACTGTATGGCTGATTATAGTGGATTTACGCTTAATGATCTTGTTTCTTATGATGAAAAGCACAACGAGGCAAACGGCGAGCATAATTCAGATGGTAACAATTATAACTATTCCTGGAATTGCGGTATAGAAGGCACAACAAGAAAAAAACATATACTTGAACTAAGAAAGAAACAGATAAAAAATGCACTTACGTTCCTTATGCTTGCACAGGGTGTTCCTGAAATCCTTGCAGGCGATGAATTTGGAAATTCTCAAAAAGGAAATAATAATGCATACTGTCAGGATAATGCAATTTCCTGGCTCGATTGGAATGACTTAAAAAAGAATCATGATACTTTTGAATTCTTAAAAGAATTAATCAATTTCAGAAAATCGCATCCTGTTTTTCACAGCGGTACAGAAAAACGACGAGTGGATTACAGATCAAACGGCGCTCCTGATGTTTCATTCCACGGTGAACAGGCATGGGCACCAAGATTTGATAATTTCTACCGACATATCGGAATAATGTATAATGGCAACTATTCCGGAACTGTTAAAAACAAAGATAACACTTTCTACATTGCATATAATATGCATTGGCAGAATCATAGTTTTGCCCTTCCTAACCCGCCTCGCGGAATGGTCTGGGCGCAGTCTATGTCGACCGTTGAAGGTTTTGAAAAAAAGCCTGTTGAAGTACGATCACGAACTTTTCTTGTTGAAGCAAGATCAGTCAAGGTTTTAATGGCTGTTCCCGAAAAAAGCAAAGTAAAAAGAGTCGGCAAGAATGATGATAAAAAAGAAAAGAATAATACTGTAAAGGCTGAAAAGAAAAAGACTGTAAAGAAAACCATAATTAATAAAATTCAGCCTGTATTGATCGGCGTATGACTACTTTCAGCTTAAAAATGCTTGCAGTAATTGCTATGCTCATAGACCACAGCGCGGAAGTTATTTTTAATAATAACATGACTATGCGAATGATAGGACGCCTGGCTTTTCCGATATATGCGTTTTTGATAGTCGAGGGTTTTCACAAAACAAGAAATAAGAAAAAATATCTTATCAGGCTTGCTCTGTTTGCGATTATTTCAGAGCTTCCATTTAATCTTGCCCTGCACAAAGGTCAATTGTTCTATCTCGACGCACAAAATGTTTTTTTTACCCTTGCTATCGGGCTTGCAATGTTAATGGCTCTGGAGCGTTTTAAAAACAGCATATATCTGTCTGTATTAATCATTATTACAGCCTGTTTTTATGCTGAAACCCTTCATACTGACTATAGTTACAGGGGCATACTTGTGATCCTCTTTTTTGAACTATGTCGTGATTGCCCTCTTATACGAAATATTTCGATAATGGCTGTCTTTATGAAAATAGCCTATTGGTTTAATGGCTATGCATCAGTTGCTCTGATACCGATTAGCTTTTATAATGAAAAGAAAGGTCCATCGTGTAAATACTTTTTCTATTGTTTTTACCCGGTTCATCTGTTAATATTGTATTTTATCGCCAAAAAAACAGGTATTTATTAACAAAATTAATTTTAGTAAAAAACTACAGTAAATAGGGATTCCTATAGTCTATAAAAGAGAAACACAATTTTTGGAGTGATTTAATTTTGTATCATTACATTAAACATTTTATTACTATAACCAAACACAAGATTCTTGTAGCAAAGGGTTGTTTTGCAGTTGGACTTTACTGGCAGGGAATCGTCCACGATCTTAGTAAATATTCCCCAACTGAATTCCTTGTCGGCGCCAAATATTATCAGGGCAACCGTAGTCCGAACAACGGAGAACGTGAAGCTATCGGATACTCTTCCGCATGGCTTCATCACAAAGGAAGAAATAAACACCACTATGAATATTGGATAGATTATTCGTCACAGACCAGCGGAGGAATTTTTATTCCGGTAAAAATGCCAACTAAATATGTTGTAGAAATGCTTATGGACAGAATCGCCGCTTCAAAGGTATATAATAAAAATAATTATACAAATGATATGCCTTTAAAGTATTTTACAAGATCAATGGCGATCATTCCTATGCATGAAGATACAAAAAGGCTTCTCTATGGGCTCCTCAGAATGCTTCAGGTATACGGAGAAGAAAAAACCTTTAATTTTATAAAAAGGAGGCTTCTAAAAAATGACCGGTGAGAAAAATGCTGAAGAAGTTGTAAAAATCTTGAACATGCAGGAAGAGATCCTGCAGTTTGAACATTTTACAAATGAAGATGCGCTTGAGCTAGGTAATTTAATGCTAAGCGAAGCTAAAGTAAGAGATCTGAATGCTGCGATAAGCATCAGACGCAGTAATGGAGCTATTGTCTATCAGGCAATGATGGATGGCACAACTCCAGATAATCTTGAATGGCTTGATAGAAAGTTCAATACAGTTATCAGAGTTGAAAGCAGTTCACTGCTTTGGTTTATGAAAATGAAGGAAAACGATATTACTATGCAGAATAAAGGCCTTGAAGATGGCTTTTATGCAACATGCGGCGGTGGTTTTCCAATTCGTGTAGAAGAAACCGGAGTTATTGGTGCCATTCTTGTTTCCGGTCTGACTCATGCAGCAGACCATGATTTTATTGTTAAATGTCTCTCGAAGTACCTTCACACTGATGAAGTTCCGCGACTTCGCACTATAAATTAAGTTTTGATTGGAGAAAGAAATGATTAAAGAAAAAGTTGAAGATTATATTAGGACAATACCTGACTTTCCTCAGAAGGGTGTAATGTTCAGAGATATCACCACTGTTTTAAGTGATGCAGATGGCCTTAAAATGGCTATAGATGAAATGGCAAAACTTCTGGAGGGAGTTGAATTTGATGTCCTTGCAGGTGCAGAATCCAGAGGATTCATATTTGGCACAGCTCTTGCCTATAACCTTCACAAGCCTCTTGTTCTTATCAGAAAAAAGGGTAAGCTTCCCGGAGAAACTGTAAGTCAGGAGTACTCACTTGAATACGGTACAGCCACTATCGAAATGCATAAAGATTCTATAAAGCCCGGACAGAAGGTAGTTCTTGTAGATGACCTTATCGCCACAGGCGGAACAATTGAAGCTTCGGCAAAACTCGTTGAAAAGCTTGGAGGAGAAGTTGTTAAAATGATTTTCCTCCTTGAACTTGAAGGACTTAATGGTCACAAAATGCTTGAAGAAAAAGGTTATTCCGTTGGATCTGTGGTTACATATCCCGGAAAATAATATAGTAAGAAACTGTAAAAGGACTCAGACAAATCTGAGTCCTTTTTAATATTAAAAATCATATTAGTAAACCACAACACAGGTTCCATCTTCCACCATATCATATAGTTCATATGCAAAACTCTTCGGAAGATTTATGCAGCCATGTGATCCTGATGTTCTCCAGATATTTCCTCCAAATCTGCTTCTCCAGGTCGCATCATGAAGTCCGACACCGGTCCAGGTCAATCTAAGCCATCTGTGAACATGTGAAACATAGTCAGCACCTTTCAGATCCTTTTCTTTCTTTTTTTCTGTAACATAAAAGGTTCCGCTGGGTGTTTCTCTCTTTCCGCTCTTTCCTGTCACGCAATCCGAGCTTACCGTACAATTACCGGAAACATAATAATATACTCTCTGCTCTGATTTATCTACTTCTATATAAGTATCCGGAAGATTGTGATTGTCCATTTCAACTTTCATGATAGGCTTTCTGGATTCCTCAGAAGTAAGATTTCGTGCAAGATTTTTAATAGCATTCCTCTCCTCTTCCGAATTTACAACGTCGCCCCAGGTACCACCTTGAACAGTGATTTCCTCACCCTTATGATTTACAAAGTTAAATGAAAGACTCCCGCTGGTATCATAACTGTTTATCTTCTTTTTCGCTGAAGCTTTCAGTTCCTCATTTACATCAAGGGCTTTCATTAGCTCATCTTCAGATTCTGCGGAATTTGCTTTGGCAGAAACAATAAAATCTACATCATTAAAGGATATTGTCTTCCCGTTCGTATAGCTCACGCTCCAATTCTGAATTTTATCAGAAAAATCACGCATTAACTGAAGCTGTTCCGTATCAGACTCTAGATAATAATCTGTAAGATCAAAATTTCCATTATAAGAATTATCAGCGATTGACTGCATTAGAGTCTCAATATCTACTTTTTCAGATATATGTCCTTCATTTTTTAATACTCCATTTGACGAAATGATCGCCCTCTGAAAATCTTTTCTCGAAGGATTATCTACACTTATGATTATATCGTTTTTTAAGGTTTCAAAATCATTGACCTTTGATATTGTTTTTTTAGGATTATAAATCAATGGAATCGAGAGATCCGGATAAAAGGTTGCTTTTACAACATATGAGGCTATATAATTACCACTTTCTGTAAGCGAAACGCTGCCTATGTCTTTTATATAACTGTCCCCCGGACGATCGATCTGATGTGATAATATATTATACCTGTAGCCTGTTAATGCTGCAGCAACTATAATAGATGCTAAAATAAATAATGACACAGCTAAAGCTGTCAAAAGCTTTGAACTGCCTTTCCCCTTAAAAATATTTCCCTTCATGAATAAAACTCCAATTTACATACCAAATTTTAACCCTGTTTGTAATTGTACCACACAATTTATTTTAAAAAAAGCAAAATCCTATGCAAAAAACATAGGATTTCACTTTTAAGGATTTATTATTCAATATAAAACTTATTAACTATATTATTACTGACAAATCTCATTGATCCAATCAATAAATGTTCCCGTGCTGGTTCCTTCATTGCTTCCGTGTGTCATATCCCATACAAGATGATAATCAACGTTAAGTCCTTTCATCTGCGCTGCAAGTAAAATATTATAACCAATCGAGAATGAAGTATGCTGATCAGCAGTTCCGCTTCTGTCCCTCCAGTAAAGAGCAGGATCTACAGCGGAATATCCATCATTTCCAAGAAGTATTTCTGTAGCATTTAATAAACTTGTCTGAGTATCGATAAGGTCAGCATTATCACCTGTAAGTGCATCTTCTATATATGAATCGACTACATCTTTGTCAAATCCGTCAAGCTCAGAAAGCTCATCATAATTATCCTGCATAATCTTAGCAATACTTGCTGAAAAATGTACTGTATCTTCATCAGCTGTTCCAAATGCATCATTTTCTGCTGACATATCAAGAGCATCAAATCCCGGAATTGCTTTATTTCTCTGATTTACAAGTCCGGTACCTATCATAAATCCATCCATATCTGTAACTGTCCATGTGCCGTCATCATTTTTTGTAAGCCATGAATCATAGTCTGTATATGCTGTTTCAGGATCAATATCACCATTTTCAACTGCTGCATTTAATGCATCTGAAATATTCTGCAGTATTGCATCGTAATATGTTCCTTCACGAAGACCTGTAAGGGTAAGTGCATTTCCATTCTCATCAGTTAAATTGAGACTGTTAAGATAACCAATAAACGCATCAGCTTCAAGTTCCTGAAGTCTCTTCTCAAAATCGGTTATACTTCCATTGTAAACACCACCATCATCTACGAGATTTACCCACCACCATGCATAAGCAAGATCGGCATTTTCAAAATCTGCTATAGGGCAATATAACTGGGCGGCATAAATATTGTCAGGATATGCACTTGTATATGTGCCGTCATCATTTTTAGTTACGCCAAGTGTGCCTGCTTCATACATATATTCATAATATTCGGACATATTTCCTGATGCTCCGAGAATAGAACTCATCTGACCACCACCTGATGTTCCTACAGACACAATTTTGTCTGTATCACCCGGAATAATATCTGTATTAGCTCTAAGTTCAATAATTCCTGATTTAAGATCAGCCATCTGCGTAGGAGCTTTTCCGGTATGTGTAGTACCATCTTCAGCAAAAGCATCTCTGCTGCGTCCGCCTGCAGCCACATAGATCATACCCTGATCAATATAGTCAGTATTTACTTTCTTGGGTTCGCTTGATCTCCATCCGCCCATTTCATTTGCATAAACTATTGGCGCTGTATCAGCTGTATAATTTCCAACTGCTGCATCATGATTAATTCCTGTAACATTACCTTCTTCGTCAACTTCCATGTATTCTGCAGGAACATATACCAGCATTGTCTGATTCGTAAGATTTGTTATATTTCCATTAATATATACACCCTGATAGACTTCACCCTGATTTGCCTCATCCATAAGACCACCAAGCTCACCACCGGCTTTAGCCTGATTATCTCCTTTATCAGTATCTTCATCCCCGTTGTCAATTGACTCTGCATTATTTGCCCCGACATTTATAGCCTGAAGTTCTCGTGTTATAGGCTCTCCCTCTTCATCAACGGCTGCAAGTGTATAATATTTACCATCTTCGCTCAATACCCATTTATATACACCGGCTTCAATTCCTGCAGAATAGTCCAGATAAATTGATGTGTCAATAGTAGTATTTGCAACATCAGAAGCATATGATGATGCATCTTCAGCTACTGCTGTTTCTGTACTTGCTTCCGAGGCTGTTTCTATAGTCTCTGTAGAGATCTCAGAACTTTCTGTTCCGGATTCGGATACATTTTCAATCGGAACAGATGCTTCTTCAACATTTTTTGTTCCTGCACATGCTGTCAACGATAAACAGACAGCCATAGAAATCGCTGCTATTGATAAAGATTTCTTACGCATTAAATATACCTCTCTTTGAATTTGTCTTTAGTTATTTTATGTATATTATGATAAAATTAAACTGTGGCAAAATTATGCCATGATTGTATTTTAAAATTACAAAATCCATGTTTTTAAGGTGAAAATATGAATCAGACAAAAGTAATGATCTTTGATGATAATCCTGCAGTGCACGAAAGCCTAAGTAAATATCTGACAAATGAAAATATGATCATCAAAAGCTTTTTCGATGGAACTAATGCTCTTCAGGAATTCGAAAAATTTTCTCCGGATATTCTGATACTCGATATAATGATGCCGGGTATGTCAGGCACTGATATCTGCCGTGAAATACGAAAAAACAGCAATGTGCCAATTATTATGCTAAGCGCAAGATCAGAAGAATTTGACAGAGTACTTGGTCTCGAACTTGGTGCAGATGATTATGTTACAAAACCATTTTCTCCAAGAGAGCTTACTGTAAGAATAAAAAACATATTAAGAAGGGTTAATCCTTCCCAAGCTGCAAATATAAACAATTCAGTAAAGACTTACTTAGATCTTCATGTTGATACGGAACGCTATGAAGTTAAAGTCAAAAATGAACTGATCGAAGCTACTCCAAAAGAAGTAGAGATTCTTGCCTATTTCATAGATCATGCAGAAAAAGTGGTCAGCCGAGAACAGCTCATAAATGCTCTTTGGGGATATGAATATTATGGAAATACTCGTGCGGTAGACAATCAGATAAAAAGAATACGAAAAAAATTGCTGATATAAATACAGAGGCTGAATTCACTATCAACTCTATATATGGCGTAGGTTACAAGCTGGAAAAGAAAGAAGAAAGAATCGATAAATGATGCCAGAAAAAAATATAAATGATAAAAGAACCTTTATTATTCTTATTATAATAATATTTATCGCCGGCGAAGCTTTAGGAATTTTTTTCATTAGACTATTTTTTATACGTCTCGAAACTGTTGATTTTAAATTGCTGGCAAACAACTTTGCCTCTCAATATGCAGAAAATGGAACAATCGAACACGACAACGATTTAATTGTAAGGGTTTATGATAAAGAACATAACCTTCTTTGGTCAGACAGCTATGATACTGATGAAAATAAAATATTTACATCGGCAAGAATTGATTTTGAGAAATTATTAGACAGATATAATAGCACTGTTTTTAACAAGAAGATCGTTTGTAACCTTGAACATATTGAAGGTCTCGAAGATGAATCGCTTATAATAGCAGTCCCGGTATACAGATCAGGTAAGATCATCGCTGCATTATATCTTCTTCATGCTGCAAAAGCCTACAGCTCGTCATTACTAGGTTTTATCATAATATTTACTTTTTCTTTACTTCTCGCAGTTTTAACAATATATCATTATCATATTAAACTAATAAAAAAATCTGCCGAAATAGATGAAACCAGACGCCATTACGTGGCAAATATCAGCCATGAGTTAAAATCTCCCATTGCCTCGATCAAAGCACTAACTGAAACACTTGCTGATGGTCTGGTAACTGATGAAGCAGAACTTTCAAGATATTATGGAGTTATCATATCTGAATCCAATCGTCTTGAAAAGCTTGTGGCAGATATTCTCGAGCTCTCACGGCTACAATCCAATATTATCTCTTTTAATAAAACAAATGTTGATCCAAACGAAATCGCAGATGAACTTAATGAAAAATATAAAATAATCTGCGAGGATAGCGATATCAATTTTATTATTGATGATTCATTTTATAGATTAAAAACTCTTTATACAGATATTGATAGAATTAAACAAGTACTTGGGATCATTATAAATAATTCAATGAAATTTACTGATCTGGGAGGAATGATACGAATCTATGCCAAAGACCATGAAAAACACTCATGTATATATGTCTCCGATGATGGAGCGGGCATGACCGAAGAAATTAAAAAACACATATTTGAAAGATTTTACAAATCCTCTGATGATAAAAACAAAAGCGGTACAGGACTTGGAATGGCCATTATGCAGGAAATAATCACAGGGCTCAACGAAAAATGCGGCATAGAAAGTTCAGAGGGAAAAGGCACGACTATTTGGTTTACAGTCTCGCATTAACAGGCCCACAGTAGATGCGGGTTCCTGTAATTAAGTCACCAAAACATATGACTTTTCGTCACTTCGTGCCTCAAAGTCATGCAAACAGGCCATTTAAATGCAGCTGCGCTGCGGGCCTGTTTGACACATGTTAAAGTTTATCATACGGAACCCGCAGTAAATGCGGGTTCCGGTAATTAAGTCACCAAAACATATACTATTTTGTTACCCTTCCGGAGAAATTTGAAGTAAATAGTAACCTGCATTTATTGCAGATCCCTGTTTTATAAAGCTATATTTACATTTTTTTACTTAAAGAATGCCATATCCTGATTAAGCTTCTCTGCCACAGTCTTGAGTGAATCGGCTGATTCAGCGAGACTGGTTACCGTAACTGACAATTCATCAACAGCTGCTCCGGTCGTTTCTGATGATGCTGCATTCTCCTGGCTGATAGCTGATAATGATGACATAGCATCCGAAACCACGCCATTAGACTCTACGCACGATGCAACCTCATTATCAATTACCTTAATCTTATCAACAGTTGAATTAATATCATTCAAAATATCATTAACACTTGAAACTGTTGTATTGATAACATCCTGCTGATGATTGTTCTCATTCTGGACAGAACCTGCCATCTCTACTGCCGCACGTGATTTTGTCAGCAAAAGATCCATTTCCGAACGAATACCATTAGCAAGATTTTTGGAATTATCTGCCAGATGGCTTATTTCATCAGCAACTACAGCAAATCCTTTTCCGGCTTCGCCCGCCCTTGCTGCTTCGATAGAAGCATTAAGAGACAAAAGATTCGTCTGAGCCGCAATAGAAGCAATTTCTTCGACCTTACTGTTGATATTGTCTACTGATTCTCCTGTAGATCCTACCTGAGCCGAAATCTGGGCGATGCTTTCACTCATATTCTGACTGCTTTTCTGGAGGGCATCTAAGCTTTCAGCCGAAACATTGCTGGCTTCCTGCATATTATTTGCAAGATTTGCCAACTCATCTGTTTCTTTTTCTACCTTAGCTGTAGCATCACTTATACTTGCTACATTTTCCGTTACATTTTGAATCTCATTTGCCTGCTGCGTTGCACCACTGGCAATTTCCTGTACAGCAGTTGCAACACTCTCAGATGTATCAGAAATCTGATTTGCTGTTTCTGCAAGATTTTCAGATGAATTATTTACCTCAGCAGTTGAAGATTTAATATTAGTTATTATCTTGCTCAAAGTATTAATCACAGTATTAGTACTGTTGATTATACTTCCAAATTCATCAGTTCGTTCTGTATATTTTTCGATAGGTGAAAAAACTCCTTCGGCAAGCTTTCCAATACTGTCTGTAAGTACATTTAATGGTTTAATAAATGAGCTGGCCATATTCAAAGATATTATTACGGCTACAATAAGCATTATTACACCGATAATAACAGTAACTAGGGCACTGTGTCTTGCCGATGCAGTAGTAATATTATAATTAACGGCTGTAACAACGGTCCAACCTGTAACTGAATCTTTGTTATAAGCCATTATGAGTTTTACAGAATTATGTGTATTGATATAGTTTCCTGTATCCTTGCCACTGGTAAAGAATTCCGAGCTGCTATAATTCTGTGCTTCCTCATCAGCTCCTATTTCATATGAAGAATGAGCGATTATATCACCATTTCGTCCGACGATGAATGATTCTTCTCCTGCCGATGTATCTACTTCAGAAAGAAGAAAGTCATGCAAGAAGCCAAGATCATAAGACTTCTGAACAACTCCGACTACATTTTCTGACTTATCCTTTACCGGAACTGCTAATACGACAATTCTGGAACCTGTAGCTTTTGAAATAAGAACATCAGAAATATATTCACTGCCCTTAAGACATTCCTTAAAGTAGTCGCGATCACCAACATTTACCAGATCACCGGATGTTCTTATTATCTGCTGACCTGTTGAATCTGATATTACAATATCATTTGTATCATTTAACCATTTATTAAGAGCAATAAGATAATTTTTCATCTCCTCTTCATTATGTTTTTCTGTATCAGTCAGATACTCTACGGTATATGGATTTTCAGCTACAGATTCAAGCACGCGTAAATTTTGATTAAAAAGACATGCAAATTCTGCCTCCAAAAGAGCTGTCTGACGTGAGCTTATACTCATAGAATCATCAATAGCCTGATTCATGGAATTGTTATAGCTAATTATTAATGAAACAGCAATGGGAACGATACAAATTAACATCATTACTGCTATTAACTTAAATTTCACACTTGATTTAGCTTTTGTTTTCGCCCTTTTTTTTGCCATAATCCCCTCCAATTACTTATGCCTGACTGTCAAACACATGTAACCATAAAAGTTTTCCATATTATATTTCGTCTATATATTAAAAAATATAATAGATTAAACAATTTTATTTAGAACTATTTTCTGTGCAATTTAAAAAACCTGCATTAGCTGCAGGCCTTAAACATATATTATTATTTTATCAAATTCATTCCAACATCATAAATGCGTCCGTTGACCGCATCATGAAGCCATTTTGACATTGTAATCCCGTCCTGTGTAAATAAAGTAAAATAATGTTCACGTACACTTGTATGAACTGTTCCACCCATAGTTATAAGAGGAATTTTCCAATCATTTAGAAAAATTGTAAATTTGTCTGTAATATCCTTAAGCTCTGAAACCATCAGTTTTAGCTGTTCATAAAACTCCTGCTGTATCTCCTCATTTGTTTCGTATTTTTTATTTTTAATATCATTATAATAAGAGCTTAAAAGATAGTCGTATATAGAACTCGAATATAAATATCTGAAACGGTCTCCATACCTATTATACAAGGCTTTATACCAGTCAAGAGTAATATTTTCTGATCTAATAGGCTCATACAATTCTTTTTTTGCCTTCCAGATATTTTTTGCAGTGTCCTGCCACTGATCAAAAAGAAGCTGACCACTGTCGGAAAGGAGTGTTATATCCCTTGCATCCGGATAATAATCATCAATAATTTCTCCGGCAAGTGCAGGAACAGCAAATGCACCTGCAGAATTTCCGGCAATAAGAAGCTTATCCGGAGACTTAAAATATTTTTTTGAAACCTTCATGCTTTCGCAGAAATTTTTATATCCATGGAAATGAAGTATTTCTTCTTCTCCCTGTTCATTTATAAATGGATAATCACTATCACCTATATGAAAATCCCCTGTAGAATAAGCTATAACAACAAAACTCCAATCAGTAAAAGGATTTTTATCTGCATTGATTTCAGTTATCCCCAAATTAATATTCATGATCTGAGTAAAGGTTCTCAAATTATTCCAATAATAATTCGGAAGCTTTGCTGCAACTTTGCCGCCTGTAACAGGCCTGGCTGCTGTATATTCATTCCAGGCAACTCCACCACCTGAAAAAAATATACAAAGCTTTTCCGGATTTCCAAATTTTATATAAATATGGAATTCCGAACCATCTGCTGACATTCCATTCGGCAATGGTACCCTGTACCACTTGAGTAATTCAGGTATTTCGGGAATATCATCTGCTTTTTTTCCAAAATCTTCAATCGCCTTACCTATAGAATTTTCTACCAGATTTCCTATTTTAGAGGCTAAATCTCTGTTCATAAAAAAGTCTCCCAATATTGTTTACATGTTAAACATCTTGCCATAAGCATTTTTAAGATCACGAAATCTAAATATCAGCACAGCTGCAAAAAGGATTAGAAATATCATAATGCTTATTGCTGCCGGCCAGGGAAAATCATTCATTCCGTTATTTATAAATATAATCTGTAGCAATGACATAAAGACATCTAATATCAGGTAAAAAATGTATTCATCAAGCCTTAACTTCAAAACAGTTGCTATGATTATCGTGGCAATAGCCAAAGCGATCAAAGTCATTGGAATCATCCAGTTAAAACTCCAGCCGTAAAAGCCCGTATTCATGTCAACATATACATCAATGATGATCGCTAAAATAACCTCCCAGGTTATAACCTTCAAAATATTATTACGAAGATAAACTGTCGTCAGTATAGTTAACCATCCGGCCAGTATTCCTAGGATCACCGGACCTATAAATGAAAACACGCCATTTGTCATCACATTTATGCTGATAAACACAATCTCAAGTGTAACAGCTATAAATGTGCATATTTTCAAAAAACTGATATCACTTATCTTCTTGCTTTCCAGCGTTGGAAAAGCAGGATTCTCTGCTCCTTCAGAGTTATTGATCTTTCCCTGACAAAGCGGACAGCATTTTTTATTTCCTCGAATCTTTATTTTACATTTAGGACAAATCTGCATTTTCAGACCTCCGCATCATAATCATTTGTAGCAAGTTCAACTTCAAGTCCCATTTCCGTCAAGCATCTGAAGAAATTCAGCATGATCTTATGCGTTTTATAAGGTGAGACTTCTCCAAACACAAGCCTGTCTTTATAAGAACATACACAGACCTGCTGTGAAGTCGCGGTCATAAAAGCAGAGAACCTGTCTATATAGTCTTCGACCTCTTCAGGCATCTTTATCTGTCCAAGGTTAGACATTGTACTTGTAATACCTCTTTTTGCCAGCCCGTCAAAAAATCCGATCACGAGATCCTTTATCGGTAAAGGTACCATTTTAATTGCTATATTATGCTCAAGACCAGCATATGAATTCATAGTTTTTTCTATATTTTCTGCTGAGAGCTTTTCCTTGAAACTTCTGTCTACGAATTCTATGAGTTTGGTAAGATCACCGTCATAATCATCGGAATTATAATCAATATTTATTACGCCAAAGAAATTTCTTGCTGTACCGCTCTTAAAAAACTGTCTTAAATTTACCGGAACACTGACAACAACGTGCCTTCTTCTTTGTGATCTATCCATTCCGATTATAACAGCTTTAATGTATAATGCTGCAGCTAAAACTCCGACTGTCGTTTTAAAACTGTGTGCAAGTTCAAGGAATTTAGAAGATGATACAGTACCTTCCATAAGATGCGGCAACAGGTTTTCATCAATTTCCCCGCTCACCTGATATGCCTTAACAGAAGACATTTCCTGTAATTGCTTTAAGCCCTTCTGCTCATTATAGAAATCATTAAATGCGTCACCCTTTTTTTCCTCAAGTGAAAAGTCATCAGTGTTTATAAGGTCGCCCTCAATACCATGCTTAATCTGCAGATATCTTGTCAGCATAGTTTTAAGAAACATGAAAGCTCCCGTACCATCTGCAAGTACATGAAATACTTCAAGATTTATTCTTTTTTGAAAATAATTTACTCTGTATAAAAGATTTTTATGACCGGGAATATAAAGAGGAAGACATGCAGGTTTATTTTCTTCTTCAACAGTTGCAGTTAGATTACTGTCTTCGAGATAATACCAGAAAAATCCTCTGTGAAGTACACAATTAAAAAAAGGGAATTCTTCAATTGTTTCGTCTAAAGCCTTTTGAAGAATTTCCGGATCAACTTTTTCTTTTAATTCGCAGCTCAATCTAAAAACTCTCGTATCAGCACCTCTGGCTGTAGAAGGAACAATTTTGGCTGCATTATCTAATTTATACCAGTTTGTATTTTTCCTCATTGTCAATAACTTCTCCAAAACAAAATCACATATGTTTTTAATCATAAGCTGCAGAAATCTTCATTTACTGAGGATTCCTCAACTAAATTCATCAAAACATATATTTAGTATATCATATATTTAATATTTTAAATTCAGAATATTAACTAATTGTAAATTTGGCTCGCAAAAAAACAGACGCATAGCCGTCTTGCCATGCGCCTAATAAGATCATTTCTACTATCCGCCATAGTAATATTCCTTTCTTTAAGAAATTGTTGATTAGCAGAAATGCCTAATTTTCTATGATTATAATACAACCCATCAAAAGACCTATACAAGTTTATTTTACAATACAAAATTCATCAAAAAAGACCGTCTCTCCAGTCTTTCATATGATAGCGAATAAATGCTGTAACACCGACGATAGTCCAGGTGACACCTGTTGCAACCCAGAGTCCCCATGCACCAAAAAAAGGAATTGAGCAAAAAAATGCCGGAAATATGATTCTTCCTGTCATTTCAGCAGCACCGGAAATAACAGGGAATTTTGCATCTCCCGATCCATTGAGGATTCCCCTGCATACATAGATGGTTCCTAACGGAAGATAAAAACATGAAAGAATCCTCATCGCATTTTTTCCAAAAGCAATTACATCGGGCTCATTTACAAAAACTCTCATCATGGCATCACCAAATATCCATACCAACGGGATCATGACAACAGAATAAAATCCCATTAACATGATACCAACCTGATAACCTTTTTGCAGTCTCTCACCATTTTTTGCGCCAAAATTCTGACCTGAATAAGTCGAAAGAGAATCCGCAAGAGCTTTAAGCTGCATATTTACAATATTCTCTATCTTACTTGTTGCAGTAAATGCCGCAATTACAACTGAGCCAAAGGAATTAATGACCCTCTGCAATACCACGAAGGAAAAAGCCATCATACCGCTCTGTATGGCCATAGAACCTCCCAACTTACAGCTTCTTAAGATTATATCCCTGTCTATCAGAAAATCTTTTTTCTTAAATTTGAACATTGGATTCTTGATCAAGGCATAAGTTATAGATGTTAAAGCCGAAAGAAACTGTGCTGTGATAGTTGCAATCGCAAGTCCCTTTACTCCAAGCCCAAGATAAATTACAAAAGTCAGATCCATGATAATATTCAAAAAACTGGACACTATCAGAAAATATAAAGGTGTTTTAGAATCACCAACGCCACGCATTATTGATGAAATCGTATTATAAAGGGCAGAACCTACAAATCCAACGCAGATTATGGACATGTATGCGACTGCATTATCAAGAATATTTTCAGGGGTTTTAAGTCCGTAAGTAAGTACAGGTCTTGCCAACAGGAATCCTGCAATGCCAATAAAGGCCGAGATTATTAAAACTATATAAAAAGCATTGGTTATGGTCTTTCTGACACCTTTGGTATCATTTGCTCCGAAAAACTGTGAAATTACGATTCCTATTCCTGCAGCCAGACCATTACCGAGAGCAAAGAAAAGATTTGTAACATTGCCCGTTGAGCCAACAGCAGCCAGCGCATTGGCGTCAATAAATTTCCCGGCTATTATTGTATCAACTATATTATAAAACTGCTGGAAAATATTTCCGATCATCATGGGAAACATAAAGGAAACTATAAGTCTCAAACTGTCTCCGCTGGTCATATCCTTCGAGTATTTTTTTACAGCTGTTCCCGCCATTTTTTCTGTCTCTCCCTTTTTGCTTTTATTGCCTGTTTCCATAGATTTCCCAAATTAATCTCATATTAATTTACACCATTTTTAAGCAAAATAAAACCCACGAAAACGTTGATTTTCGCAGGTTTTTTGCTTGATTTATTTAATTTTATTCATATATCGCTTATAATTTTACAAGTAAGTTCTTCTGTCATGGATACAATAAGTTTTAGAGCATCCGCTGACGCATTATCTATATGAACTCCGGCCGAACAACAAACAAGGATATTTTTTTCAGACGCTATTTTTTCAGCCATCATTCTTGCAATCTTTTCATCTTTATGAGATACCCTGTTTATAACAGATGATGTAGCACTGTAACCTTTTCCCGTCAGACTTCCTCTTGGCTCGGACATTACCACAGTCCCTATATGAGGTTTTTCACCTCCGTATAGACACAACTGCAGATCATCACCCATTTTAATCGATTCACATTCCAGTTTGATTCCTGATCTTTCGACAGTATACTTCATACCTTACTCTTCTCTGCCTTCCCAAGCATTAAACTCTTTAATATTAATCCCAAACTGCATAAGAACCTTACCAATAATATGAACGATCATGTCTTCTACGGATGTCGGACCATTATAAAATGTTAGTACCGGAGGAACGATAACACATCCGAGATCAACTGCATCTGACATATTTCTTAAATGAATTTTACCAAGAGGCATTTCTCTCGGAACAAGCACTAGTTTCCTGCCCTCCTTTAAGCATACATCAGCAGCCCTTAATACAAGATTTTCTGCATATCCTGAAACAACTCCCGCAAGAGTTTTCATACTGCAGGGCATTATGATCATTCCATCTGTAACAAATGATCCGCTTGAAATTGATGCAGCCAGATTTTTTTCATCATGAACATGATCGGCAAGTGACAAAAGATCTTCTATATTTTTGTCTGTTTCCAATTTCCAGGTCTTTTTAGCACCCTCTGTCATAACAAGATGAATTTCAACATCCGGAATATTTTTCATTAACCTCAATAAATAAAAACTCATTTCAACTCCGGATGCCCCGGTGACTCCTACTATCAATCTCATGCGGATCTCCTTAACTCAAAAATCTCAGGATACTAAAGGAAGTACATATGCTACCCAAAAAGCGCTGATAGGCATGACCAGGATCATCGACGGTATCATATCAGCAGTCGGGAACATTTTTACCTTGATCATTCTAAATCCCGTCGCAAGCATTATAAAACCACCACAAGCCTTAAAGTCAGCGATCATCGTCTCGTTTGTCATGGGGAATATCCAACCGGCAAGCAGGAATAACAATAAGAAAATGATAAACTGAGGTACTGCTACAGCAGCAACAACAAAGCCAAGTGTACATGCAAATATTAAAGCCGTAAAAAGGTCAAGTATGGACTTTGCAATGAGGATACTGTGATCTCCGGTCATACCAGAAACAATAGATCCGTAAATACCTGTACCACTTGCGCAGAAAAGCACAATACAGGTAACAAGTGTTGCAATAAATTCAGCCTCCGGAATTTTAGAATTATCTGTTTTTACAAAATTACCTATAAATTTCTGCATTCCTCTTGCACCTGCATTTATCTTCTCTCCAAGATGAATGGCAAGTCCAAGACCTGTGCCAAGGATCACTGAAAATATAACAGCCGGCATATTCTTCATGAGAACAATGGTGCTGATTCCCATTCCCATAGAACAACATCCAAAGATCATGTTCATCTTATCCTTAAAATCATCAGCAATCTTATTTCCAACAACTGCACCCAAAATTCCGCCTATTACAACGGAAAGTGCATTAATAATTACACCTATCGGCATAAATAACACCTCTCTTATTCAGACTCAAATTCAGCCGGAGTAAAAACCCCGACTGAAAAAACATAATATACCGATCAATTAAAACAGATCAAAACATATCCGGAAGCCATTTCTTAGGATCAACATCCAGGAATTTGCATCTTTCGAACTTATCCTTCAGATTGTAAGGAACCGTGCAGTCGAAAATAGCCTTACATGCAATTCCATGAACCCTGATGGAAGGATCAAAAGCCGGATCGTTGGATGGGTCAAGAACATGAGTATGAACTCCGGGAATCGGAATAAAGTCAACATCTCCCTGGAATCTAGTGGTCATTGCCCACATTACATCACTCATGTCAAAAATATCTACATCTTCATCCACTAAAAATACGTGCTTCATTTCTGAAAATGCTGAGAACGCAAGCAGAGCAGCCTGTCTCTGACGGCCCTCATCATTTATATTGTTCTTACGGAACTGAATGATGGTCACGAATTTACCGCCGCCGCAGGGTGCAGCATGTACATTTACGAGCCTGCCCGGCATTGCTCTCTCTACGAGATCGATAACACTGGCTTCGGTGGGGATACCTGCCATTGAAACGTGCTCGTGGCTTGGTCCGATACAACTTTCCATAATAGGATTGTTTCTGGTGGTAACGGCTTTTACCTTGATAACAGGAAGATAATTGGGAAGATCATCGCCCTTTGCATCACCTGTATATCCGGGGAATTCAGGCATAGCCTTACCTGTATTGCTGTTAATATCTTCTCTCATTGTACGTCCGGGAATAAGTTCACCTTCAATAACATATTCCGCATGAGCAATGCATGTCTCATCTATAGAAACACATTTTGCAAGTTCAACAGCTTTTCCTCTGAGAGCACCCGCAATCTGAAGCTCATTAAATCCGAGTGGAGTCGTTGGAGGTTCAAAACCTGCTGACATGTAAATTGCAGGATCAAGTCCTATGCTCACTGAGATTGGAAGAGGTTTATTCATCTTGAGGGCTTTATCCCAGAAAACTCCGATGTGTCTGGAACCAGGTGTGATCCACATTGTCATCTCATCCCTGTTCTGAATGCAAAGACGATGAATTGTTACATCACTGTCACCGTTTCCTTCCGGATCTGAAGCAGAGCAAAGACCCATTGTTATGTAAGGACCTGCATCCTCCGGAGTATTTGTTGGTGCTGGAACGAGCTTTCTCAGATCAAAATCAGGATCCTCCGCGCGATATATATTTTCCTGGCATGGAGCAGCGCCTTCTTTTATAACCGGTTTGATCGGATTCTTAACGGCATCTCTTAAATGCCAGCCAAGACGTTTATAATCTGTATCAAGTAAAAGACCGACTCTCTTTCTGCTTGAAAGAACACCTATTGCAACTTTAGAATCCGGAAATCCTTTTACGTTATTAAATACCATTGCCGGTCCGTCTTCTCTTGTCGGTCTCTGTACCGTGCCGCCTGATCCCACATGCCTGTAAACACCTGAAATCTCCGCATTCGGATCAGCTTCTACATCAGTCTCTACAAGCTGTCCCGGATGAGATTTAAGCAGTTCCAGTGCGCTTCTGAGATCAAATACTTCACTCATTTTTATCCTCCTGTTTCTGTATATCAAAATCAAATTTTTTATCCGTTAGTTATCCTACAATTCCTTCTCAATTTTTGCAATTCTAATCGGGACAGGAATTATTCCAAATCCGACTTAGTTTTTTATTCCGAACATTAAAAAATGCATTAACGCATTAAAAAATACCGGTCTGCAACATTGCAAATCCGGCATTTTAGCTGATTTATAGTTTTGTTTCCAAAATGGATTTAATAAACCATTCAGTTTTTAATCACTTCTTTATTAAAATAATCTATAAATTTTCTCGCTGAGGGAGAAAGTGCAGCTTTTCTCAAATATGTAAGAGCTATTGTACTAGTAATTTCCGGAAAAAGCGGTAAAACATTAAACTTGTCGTTAAGTATATAAATTGCTTTTTTGGACATTTCTTCAGAGTTGCTTATAACTCCCATTAAGATAGTTATTCCACCGCATTTTTCACTCATTTCTATAAGATTCTCTGCCCTATGGCTTGTATAGTAAATATTTGGAATTATACCGGCATCCCGGAATGCTTCCATGCAAACATCGTATAACATTGTATGTTCTTTTAAGAGACAGAGTTTTTCATCTTTAAGTTCGGAAATCGTAACAGATTTTTTATTTGCCAGGTGATGCTCCTTTGGAATAAGAGCTACAACATTATCCTTACAATAAGGAATAATATTTACACATATATTTTTTGTATTTATTGATCCGTAGGGATTAAAATTTCTTAAAAATGCTATTTCATATTCATGATTTAAAAGCCGATGATAGAGATCTGTCGAATCCGCCTCATCAATAGTCACAACATATTCCTCATGTTTAAGCTTAAAATTCATGATCACATCTACAATCCCATAATGTGACAAAGAAGGAATTGCACCAATGGAGATAACATTATTCTTTTTCTGTGAGAGTTCAGTAAGGTATCTGTAACTTTGATTATATATTTCGTAGGCATAGGGAAGTAAATGCTCACCATAGCTCGTCAATGTAACTTTCCTCGTTGTCCTGTCAAAAAGCTCAACCCCAAGTTCTTTTTCAAGAGATTTAATGTGCTTCGAAAGTGTTGATTGATTCATATAAAGCTGCGCAGCCGCATTCGCAAAATTTTGCGTTTTTGCAAGAATCAGAAATTCATTTAGATATTCTACTGTCATAATTGGTCCTTTATTTATTTCCTTAAAATACTAATTTAATAATAATTTCAAATCAAAATTATTGCAAGCAATTATTATTCTGCTCTTATGGTGTTACTGTTCACAGGCAAACTGCGCACTCCGCTACTCTGTACGCTATTTCACTAAGTGCTGAAGCACTAAGTGAAATATGTGTGCGCAGTTATGCCACAATAACTCTGACTGAACACTGGGTTTTGCCCATTGCCGTAGGCAATCTTAAATGGCAAAACCCGTTACTGGAGCACGCTGAAAGCGTGTGAACCAATGTCAGTAAGTTAAGTTCAAAGGGTTAGATTCCATAGGGGGTCTAACCCAGTTTTTTTGAAAAAATTCCCCTAAAGGGGTTGACATAGAACCGAAATTGTGCGGCCGCTCTCGCTACTGATTGAATTATAAGAGGTAGCGAGAGCGGCCCTTGAAATTGGAAATATAACCGTTGTTCCAATTTCAAGGAGGTTCTTATGACCCACGACAAAATCAAAAATCTTTTAAATTCTGCAATCGACTCTGTCTCATCTTCTGTTTCTGATTACGCTAAGAACCCTGCCAAGGATTTTTCACGTGATCGAAAACTTCCGCCCGGGAAGCTGATGCGCTTCTTGATTGCCGAAGGTTCTTCGGCTACAAAAAACGAGCTGCTTGACTTCTTTGGTATGGATACGCAATCACCGTCTTCTTCCGCGTTCTTCCAGCAACGTGAAAAACTCAAACCAGAAGCAATGAAGAAAATATTTGACAGTTTCACTGGATCAATTCCATCGTGCAATGGCAGTTACCCGGGATACCGGATTATTGCTGCAGACGGTTCCACCGCATCTTATTTCAGCCACGACAAGTATTCTCCTCCGGATGAATATTTCATCTCTCCTGGCAAATCAATCAAGGGAGCATACAGCATCCATATCAATGCTTTTCAGGACCTGGACTCCAATCTATATACGGATGCCCTCCTGCAGCCGATCCGCCATAAAGATGAGTTCCGTGCTTTCTGCACCATCGTTGACCGTCATCCCGTTGTACCCGGCTCTAAAAATATCTATATCGGCGACAGGGGCTACTGCTCTTATAACAACATGGCCCATGTCATCCAGAATGAGCAGTATTTTCTGTTCAGGGCAAAGGACATCCACCAAAAAGGCCTCGTGGGGAAGTTTGACTTTCCTGATGATGAGACATTTGATATCACCGTAAATGTCACTCTTGTGAGGAGTCAGTCCTCGAAAGTCGACTGCGGTGATACTTATCGACGCTTCATTGATGCCGCAACTTCATTTGATTACCTTGAGTATGGTTCAAAAGACACATACCCGATCTCATTCCGTGTGGTTAGAATCAAACTCTCGGATGATAGTTATGAATGCCTTGTCACTAACCTGCCTGCTGATGAGTTTCCTCCCAAACGTCTAAAAAATCTTTATTATGCCAGATGGGGCATAGAATCCTCCTTCAGGAAGCTGAAATACACCATCGGGCTGAGCAATTTCCATTCATACAAACCAGAACTTATTATGCAGGAAATCTGGAGCCGTCTTATAGCTTATAACCTGACTGAGGCGATGATAAACAGCACTGTCATCAGGAAAGCCAAGAGGAAACATTCCTACAAGGTGAATTTCAGCGTTGCTGCCCACATATGCAGGGTCTTCCTCCGCCTCTCCGCGGAGGAAAACCCAATTGATGTGATGGCGCTTCTCGCAAGAGAACTGATACCCATACGGGAGGACAGGAAATACAGCCGTCTGCAAACTGCGCATTTCCGAAAACCGCGATATTTTATTTATCGTGCCGCATAGATACAGACTAGCCATCAACTAATATAATACATCTCTTTGAGGCAGATATAAATCTGTCTGTTTGTCATGCTCTGAATTCCTATTTCTTGACCACTGCTCCTGCTTCTTTTGCTGAGAGCAGTATTTCTGTCTTATTGTAGCGAGCATATGATGCTGGCTGTAGTTATTTCATTAAATCCATATCTCTTAACTTACTGACATTGGCGTGTGAACAGTAACCTTATGGTAATTATGAACAAAAAAAAATATATATATTTCTGGCATTTTTATTAATTGCGTAAAATTCAAATTAACATTATACTTATTTTATGTATTAAAATTAATACAATAATTCATTTTGGAGGGTACAAAATATGAACAATTTTCATTACAGGAGGGTAATGACAGCATTGCTGGCTTCAGCAATGCTCTGCTCAAGCCTTCCTTCGTCTGCAGTAATGGCGGCTGATACTGCAGACTCTGCAGAAACTGCTGCAAGTCAAAGTACAAATTCCGAGATATCCGAAACTGTTGAAGAGGATGCAGAAAACCTGACAGTCAATGGACTTGATGCGGTAATGGGTAATCTTTATCTTCCGGAAGAAGGTGAAAATGGCAGTTCTATCAGTTGGAATTCTTCAAACCCGGAAATAATAACAGACGAAGAAGATGATGGAAAAGCTGCCGGAATGGTTACAAGACCGGATGTAGATACCGACGTCACTCTTACAGCCATAATTTCCGATGGATATTATTCAATAACAAAAGAATTTACAGCCCATGTGATAGCCAAGTCTGAATTGGCGGATACTACGCATTATCTTTTCGCCCATTTCACAGGTGAAGGATATTCCAATGGTGAACAGATTTATTTTGCAGATTCTGCAGATGGACTCAATTGGGATGCATTGAACGATGGTGAGCCTGTAATTGAATCAGAATTAGGTGAAAGGGGTGTCCGTGATCCTTTCATCATCAGAACTCCGGATGGTGATAAGTTTTATCTTATCGCTACAGATCTCAAAATATACGGTGGAAATGGATGGACCGCAGCACAAACAGCAGGCAGCCAGTCTATTATGGTATGGGAATCCACCGACCTTGTAAACTGGTCTGATCAGAGAATGGTCAAAGTTGCGGCAGACAATGCCGGATGTACCTGGGCTCCAGAAGCTGTATATAATGAAGAAACAGGTAACTACATGGTTTTCTGGGCTTCAAAAACAAGTGATGATAACTACAGTGTTCAAAGAATATATTATGCAGAGACAAGAGATTTCTATACTTTCACTGAACCTGAACTATGGATTGAGCTTCATAATACAAATGGCGATGATATAAGTGTGATTGATACTTCTGTTATAAAAGTAACTGAAGATGATGGCAGTGAAGTTTATTACCGCATTTCTAAAGATGAGGCATCAAGTTCTGCATCTGTTTCCAGCGGTGATTCTTCTTACGGAAAATTTGAGATACTTGAAAAATCAGATTCACTTTTAGGTGACTGGACAAGAGTATATTCCTATTATCTCAATAACAACAGAGGTGTTGAAGGCGGAACCTTCTTCAAATTCAATGATGAAGATAAATGGTGTCTGCTTCTTGATAATAATGGTGGTGTCGGCTACTATCCTTCCATCACATATGACATAGGCAGCGGAGAATTTACAAAACTTGATTCCGATGAGTATTCATTCCCTTCAAGAATGAGGCATGGTACTGTTATCCCCATTACAACAGAAGAATACAATAATCTCGAAGAAAAGTGGGGATCTGACGAAGAAGAAAGTACTGAAGACATAGATTATGATTACAGCTATTCGGATAGTTCATTAAAAAATTCAGTTCTCATGAATCTTGATTTTGATGATGACGAAAATCCTCTGAGTGCGGATGGTGTAAATGTTACTGCTGAAAACGGATATTCCCTTGTTGAAAACGAGCTTTTAAGCGGAAATGCTATAGAACTTTCAAGCAGCAGTAAACAATGGCTTGACATCACTAAAGAAGATGGAAATTCTCTTCTCTCCGGTCTTGATGAATTTGCAGTTAATTATTGGAGTAAAGTAACCGATAGTTCTACATCCAACAAAGGATGGACATTCTACGCTGCCCCCGACGACAGCTATATGAGTTGGGGAACTTCAGGTAAAACCGAAACTTATTTTGGTATTATAGATGCCCTGAAAAACGCATCTATTTCCGATAAAGGTCTTACCGTACAAAGATTTAATGACAGCTGGAGCAGACCATCTTCACTTAATACAACAGATGTAAGCAGCGACTGGAAAATGGTGACTGTTACAGCATCAACTTCCGGCAATACTTTATATATCGATGGCGTAAAAGCCGGAAGGGTTGAAAGTTCTATTGACCTTACCGATTTATTTGGAACCGAAGAAGAAGGAACCTTACAGATTGGAAAAGCAAACTGGAGTACCGGTGAATATTTTAACGGTATGATCGACAACTTCACAATTTATGACAGAACAATTTCTTCAAAAGAAGTTGCCGCAATTTATGAAACTAAAAGCTATACCGGAGAAATATCCGAAAACCCGATCGATGATGAATTAATTAATGATGAAGACACTGATAAAGAAGAAACTGTTTCTAACGATAATGCAAAAGATAAAGAAGAAACAATTTCTGATGATAGTGCAAATGATAAAAAAGATACAGTTTCTGATGATGATCAAAATAAAAAGAATACAGATCCATCAGACCCAGATAATGAAAATAATAGAGAAACTGATTCTGAAAAAGATGCTCCTCTTCCTAAAGACAGACCTGTTTCAGATAATAATATTACAAATGACGAAAAAGCAGGTGATGACATTTCAGATAATGATATTTCAGATGATGAAAAGACAGTATCTGATAATACGACAGTTTCAAAAGATGATGCATCTCAGAATGATACTTCAAATACAGAGGAAAATAATACAACAGTTTCAACGCCCTCAATTCCGGCTGACCATATTCTTTTCACTGGTGATCAGACCAATCTTCTGATAGCAAAAAATAAATACTACATAGTTCCTTCTTTTACTGTTAAAAAATATCAGATTTCTAATAAAAAAATTCTTTCTGTAAATAAAAAAGGACTGGTAAAAGCAAAAAAATCCGGAAGTGCGATCGTTACAGCAATTGGAAATAATGGTGAAAGCGAGACCTATAATATAACTGTTGAAAAACCTAAGATGTCTAAACTTAAGGTAAGCGCAGCCGGAACTTATAAAATTTCAGATATGCTCTCAGATGTAACCTATGCATCATTTGATGCTATAAGCAGTTCAAATACTTCGGTCGCTGAGGTTTCAGAAAGTGGAACAATAACTGTTAAGACAGCCGGAAGTACTCGTATTACAGTTATAATAGATGGTAGAAAATATAAAGCTAAACTCAAGGCTAAATTTTGATCAGATATATCATGACTTATTCAACGTCTTAATCAAAGCCAATAAAAGAGACCCGCAGCTGCGAGTCTCTTTGTTGCTTCTTATACATTAAAGTAATTTATTTCATCATTTAAGCTGGAAGCTAGTTTTTTAAGTTCTGATGCCGATTCTGTTATACTTACAAATGTAGAATTAAGCTCCTGCATAAGTGAATTTGTCTCCTCTGAAGAAGCAGCATTTTCCTCCGAAATTGCTGAAAGCTGTGATATCAGATCACCAAGTTTTCCCTTTGATTTGTTCAAATGTACGATCTTATCTGAGATATCATCCGTACCATTTTCAACACTCTTTACATTTTCAACCATTCCATCCATATCGGACTTTGTAGAAAGAAGCTGCTCATTCTGTGCACTTAATCCATCATTAAGTTTCTGAATTATATCAACTGATTTCTGAGATTCCTGAACAAGGTTACTAACAACCTTTTTAATGGAAACAGCAGCTTCTCCGGACTGGTCAGCAAGTGACCCGATCTCCGTTGCTACAACCGCAAATCCCTTTCCTACTTCACCGGCTCTTGCTGCCTCTATTGAAGCGTTAAGAGCAAGAAGATTTGTCTGGCTTGAAATACTTGTAATAACATTAGATGCTTCTGCGATATTCGTTACAGCATCATTCGTAAGTCTTATCTGACTGTCAATCTCCTTCATCGACTGCATTACTTCCTGGTTCTGCTTTTCAAGTTTCTGTAAAGCCTCTACAGTTCTTTCACTAGCTTCAAACATTTCTCTTGCAGCATCAGACAGGGTATTAATGCTGCTTGTTATTCCATCGATATTATCTCCCATCTCATTGGTATTCTGAACTGAATTTTCTACTATTTCTGCCTGGTGAATTGCTCCTTCGCTGATACCGCTTACTGCCTCTGTAACATGATCCGATGCCTCAGAAGCTGTATCTGCAGATTTAGAAAGATCATTTCCTGAATCTGTAACCTTTCCGGAAAGATCCAGTGTTGAAGAGATAACATGTCCTAACTTATCTCTTAAATTCTCGGCATTTTCCGCAATGGTTCCAAGCTCATCCGGTCTGCCCAATGTAGACTTCTTAAATTCAACTTTAAGATCTCCTTCAGATAATTTACTAAGTCCATGAACAATATCATTAATAGCCACAGATGAAACTTTCATCAGATAAAGTCCGATAAACGTGATTATGATTACAATAATGATAGCAATGATGATCATGAATGCTGCAATTTTATATATCTTATCGGTTACATCAGCTGCAGGTCTTCCGGCAAAGATCATTCCAACTACAGAACCGTCATCATTTGTAAGCGGACAATAATATGCATACCACTTGCTTCCGCCAATGTCGAAATTAGATGCCAGATATTCTTCGCCATTATTTAAAACAGCCTCAATTACGTTATCACTGGCTTTAGTTCCTTCCATTCTGGCACCTGAGGAATCCATCATTGTTGTTATATATCTTGTATCTCCGTTAAAAAGTGTATATTCTATACCCGTATGATTGGAAATATCATCAAACTGTCCTTCATATTCATCATGAATATCCTGTCCGCCTTTTCTTAATGTTCCATCATCATCAACTGTCCATTCTCCATCCCACTCATGCGATACCTCGTCTTTTAACTGAATTGCAGCTGCTCTAAGTCCTTCCGTAAAAGAATTCAGATAAGCATTATTAATAGACCTGACACCATACACTGTTAATATTATAGCCAAAGCTAACGTTCCGATCAAAGTTATACTTATTATCTGTCCCACTAGTTTTTTATTCCGCTTCATAATGTTCACCCCACGCATAAGTATTTTTAGACAGTTTGTATAGAAAGGCATTTATTTTCCTTTTATATTATACTTCCTTTACAATTTTGTGTCATGTTCTTTAATTTGCGCTTTTTCATAACAATTTAATAATTGGTTACTGTTCACACGCTTTCAGCGTGCTCCAGTAACGGGTTTTGCCATTTAAGATTGCCTACGGCAATGGGCAAAACCCAGTGTTCAGTCAGAGTTATTGTGGCATAACTGCGCAGCGGAGTGCGCAGTTTGCCTGTGAACAGTAACAATAATTGTTTTATATATTAACAAAAAACAGCAGATTCTCAAAAATTATGAGGATCTGCTGCCCTAAAAAATTATCTTTTATTTAGTTTGAGCATTAAGCCATTCAAAAACAGTATTATAATTTCCGTTAGCATCTGATGCCTGAGCAGCTCCGCCGCCATCGTTTGATGCAGCGAATCCGAAGTTCTCGTCCTCAGAATCTTTTATGGCATCTCTGTCCTGAACATTAGTAACTTCATTATTAAAGTATTTAGTCCATACCCAGTGTCCCATATATGTTGATTCGGGAGAATCTGTTCCCTGAATGTTTTCAAAATAAGAAAACCATGCATTTTCAGCTCCTGCCTTAAGCATAGCCTGATAGGTCGGAAGCTCGTACTGAAGCGGATTAACTATACTGTCATCTGCTGATGCAAGGAACCATGAAGGGATCTTTGCAAGTTTTTCAATCTTATCATCAGTCATCCAAAGCTCATCTGTAGGGATATTCACAACATTTCCACCCATGGCATTTCCTGTTGACTCAGTGACATAATTGCCCTCATCATCACGTTCATAGACATTAAAGGCATAAGCTTCACAGTTAGGTACGATAGCTGCCCAGTATTCAGGATACTGTATTGCCATATTTACTGTCATATATCCTCCGTTTGAACAGCCGGAAAGATAAATTCTGTTTGTATCAACATCCGGATGATTCTTTACATAATCATCGATCGTATCCATAAGTGCTTCTGTATATCTGGAAATAAGATCACCTGCTGAATTGGTGCCGTCTCCGCCATCCATCCAGTATGTAGGAGTCTGAACAGTAAGTACATACGCACCTTCTGCACCGCCTTCTGTGCTGAACTGCTTCTGAATATCATCTTTTGCAAGAGCTGTAACTTCATTTCCAAGAAGATCGATCTCTACATCCGTGCCGCCCTCTCCCTGACCATGAAGCCATATGAGTAAAGGATTTTTAGCACCGTCATCTACAAGAGCATCCGGCTCATATGCAGCTCTGTTAAGAGTTATATCTTCTTCCTCTCCTGTCATCGGATTCTTATATTTTCCGCTGAAGGAGTCTCTGTATGTAAATAATGCTGCATCAGGAGATATCCTTGAATTGATAAGATCCTGATCAATACCGACTGTCTTTTCTTCTCCGCCAACAGTAGCAGTAATAACGCCTGCTACCTGATATTCAGGAGCCCAGTCATTCATCATGGTAACCTGAAAGTCATATACAAAAGGACTTCCTGAATTTTCATAGCTTGTTGCAAGCACTGCCGTAACGTATTTTGATGCGGATTCTGTCTTATTACCTTCTTCATCAGAAAGATAAGCCTCTGTCACTTCTCTTGCCGAATTATTTGTATTTATTACTGCATTTGCAATATCAGCAGCCTCTGCTTCTTCCGGAAGTTCAAAAACAATCTTGTCTACTCCGGGACCCCATTCATATCCGCTGACAATTATATTTCCGGATACAGCCTGAATATCTGCATTCTCTGCTGCAGTTTTTGCCTCAGCCTTTGCTTCTTCTGCCTCAGCCGTTGCCTCTGCGTCCATAGTTGCCTCCTCAGTCTCTGCTGCTTCTGTTGATAATTCTGTTTCTGCCTCTGTTGCTTCTGAAGAAACTGCTGTTGAAGCTGATTCTGTAGATGCAGCAGCTGCTCCGCTGTTTCCTTGAGAACCACAGCCTGTCATTAAAACTGCTGCAATCATCACTGCAGCAGCAACAGCCAGTGATTTAATAGACTTTTTCCTCATTATTTTTCCTCCTCTTAAACCTCAGCGGGAATTTATTTTTATCCGCTTTATTTATTTTAAGGAAAAATGAGAAAAAATACTTTCCATTTCTTGGCTTAAAAATTACCGTTTCTTGACCAGTTGTTTTTTTCTGTATTGTAAGGGAGTTAACTTGTACTTTTTTCTAAATGCAAGAATAAAGCGTCTCTCATCGGAAAATCCGTTATCTAAGGCAATATCTCTTATCATTTTTTTGCTCTTCTGAAGTTCAGCCTCTGCCTTATAGAGACGATATTCCATAAGAAAATCTGAATATGAAATTCCCATCATTTTCTTAAAATATCTGGAAAAGTATGAAACACTGAAATAAAATTTCTCTGCAACAAGTGACTGTGGTATTCTGAAGTGGTAAGCTTATTTTGGACACGAAGGGGTTAACTTTTGGACATGGATTCTGTATAGTCTAGACAGCAGACTTCTTATCCATAGACACATGTTACTCCCTACATGGACAGGAGGCTTACCATGAAATACACCAAAGAACAACGTTTGGACATCGGCCGCCGAATATATGACGGCGAAATCACCAAGTATGACGCAGCCCAGCAGTATGATATCAGCCACCAAACAGCCAGGGATTATATGAGGCTGTATCGTAATGAGAACCATTTGCCACCTAAAAATGGGCGTCAATCAAAAGATGGAACATCCATTCAAAAACCTGTTCCTGAACCGAATAACCTTGAAGCATATGAAGCAATGTCAAAAGACGAACTGATTCAGGAGCTTGTCAAGGCGCGCATAACGGAGGCCCGGTTAAAAAAAGGTTACGAAGTGAAAGGGGATGGTTCAATAATTCGTTACAGCAGCAAGAATACCAGGTAATCCTTGAGTTATCCGGAGAGTTCCCCGTAAAACTCTTATGTGAAGCCATGGATATTAACCGCAGCAGCTTCTATTATTGGAAGAAACATCTGGGAAATCCTGCACCAAGGACTAAGAACCTTATTGATAATGTGCAGCTATTCCTGGAATACCACTTGAAATATCCCTCTCACGGATATAGATGGCTTAATGCCAAACTTCGTCTTGATACAGGCCTTATCTTATCTGATCCATATGCGCATAAATGCTGCAAGATTGCGGGAATAAAGAGCAAGGCCAAGCACTATAAGTATAAGAAACCGGGCGATTCGGGAAGAGTATTCCCGAATCTACTTTCAGCAGAGCTCAACATTGACGGACCGTTGCAGTGCATTGTCAGTGACATGACGGCATTCTATGTAAAAGGCATTTATTATGAGCTGACGCTATATATGGATCTCTGGAATAATGAGATTGTCAGCTATGCTTTATCGGCAAAACGCGGTGACCGCATGACTTACATAAGCGGCCTGGAGAATCTCCTTGAACTCAAGAAGGAACATTCCGAATTTCAGATGATTCTTCATAGCGATCAAGGATCTGTCTATGCATCAAAGGCATTCAATGATCTTTTGCCGATGTATGTGACTCGTTCCATGTCACGTGCCGGAACTCCTACGGACAACGCTGCTATGGAATCCATCAATGGCTGGATCAAAGCAGAGCTTTTTATGGATTTCCATGTCACCGGTGAGAAGCCGGTAGAACAGGAAATCGACGATTATATCGTCTTTTTCAATGAGCAGAGGCCTGCGTATTCACTTAATTACCTGACTCCAAAGCAGTACAGAGAAGCTCATGCAGCCTGATCTGCTCAAAGATCCGGAGCCAGAGGCAATAACCAGACACCGCCGAAGGCGGCTTGCCTTTGACATCCAGCCGGAAAGAATTGCTACAATAGAGTAACGACGGGCGAGCAAACTGATCTGCTCATGAGTCCATTGCCGTCGGCAGTGTCTGTCCAGCAATTCTTGGAGCGATGTCAAAGGTGTCGTCCGGATCGTGTAACTATTGAATTCAAGTGACTAAAAAACTTGATTTCGTGTCCAAAATCTGTTGACTACTGCAATTCTCTCCCGAAAATGATTTTTAATAAAAGAGATTACCCCCTTCATCCTTTCAATGTCCTTCTGGACATTTATATTATCAACTTCTTTTCGTCTTACCATCCCCCTCTTGCTCATATGATATAAAAGCTCAAGGATAAGTGATTCCGACTTAAGAAAAGACATTTTAGAATTGTCATTAAAACCCTGAGCAAAAAGCTTTTCAAAAACATTTTTTATCTCTTCCGGGGCTTCCTCATCATCATTAATAAAATAATAATCATTGTAGGCAGGGAATGCTGCCTTTAGGAATGAAGGCTTGATTATCAATACATACGTTACAACCTCATCCACATCCACTAAATTCTTATCAGGCATAATAGAATGCATAAATTCAGAATTGGTAACAATACAATGTCCCGGCTTTTCATCTACTATCTCACCATTAATAAAATGTCTGGCATTACCCTTTAGACAATAAGCAATTTCAAGTTCTTCATGCCAATGGCTGAATAATCTTTCATTAACCTCAAAAGTCACACTTCCCTGGATTGGTATCAGAATATAGGGCTTATTATCCTCATATTCAAAAAATTCATGATTCATAAAATACTATTTCTCAATTCTGCATCTGCAGTTTCACTCTGTATATACGTCTAAGCGATTCATCAATCCTTCTCTCGTTGATCTCACCGCTTTCTACCGCGTCAATAATAGCCTGTCTTGCATTTTCCATATTAACAGGGGAAAGTATGATATCACAACCCGCCTCGATGGCAAGAACAGTTGCCTCAGATTCAGAATAGTTGTTGACTATCGCTCCCATATTCATTGCATCAGTAATTACTATACCATCATACCCCATTTCATTTCTCAATATCCCCTGTATTATTTGGGGTGACAATGACGATGGTGTCATATCTCCGGTTATTTTCGGCAATGATATATGTCCTGCCATGATCATTGAAATCCCGCTGCCGGTCTCTGCCTTAAAAGGAACAAGTTCTGTTTCCTCAAGCTCCTGAATTGTTTTGTCAGAAACAGCATATCCTTTATGAGAATCCTCTACAGTATTTCCGTGCCCCGGAAAATGCTTGGCGCAGGATAAAACATTTTCTTCTTTAAGACCCCTGCTGAATTCCAAATCCATCTGAGATACAAGATCCTTATCTGTTCCAAAAGATCTCTTTTCCATAAGTTTATTACCTGAAACAGTTATCACATCCGCAACCGGAGCAAAATCAAGATTAAAACCATATTCTGACAAATACGAACCTATGTATTTACCGGCTTCGTATGCATTTTCACTGTCTCCTGTCTTTCCGATCTCAACCATATCTCCGACATTGTCTTTATTAAATGCTGAATTATTTGCAATTCTGGAAACTTTTCCGCCTTCCTCATCAATAGCCTGAAAAACAGGAAGTCCAAGAGTATCGTTACTGCATTCGCTAAAAAATTCAAGCATTTCCCTGGTCTGATCAGGACCTGTAAGATTCTGCCCCATGTAAATAATTCCTGAAACGGGAAATTCCTTGAATTTACTTTTCGAAGCCTCATCTTTACCGCTGACAGAAGACTTACCCGTCAATGCTTCCGGTGTCACAATAAAAAGCTGGGAAACCTTAGTTTCCAATGATTCTTCTTTGATAATATTCTCAATTTTAAGATCAATATCATCTGGCTTATCAATATAGCTTTCAGCAGTTGAATTTGCAGAAACTGATTCCGGATCAACCTCTATCCTTGAAGCAGCTGTTAAGCCATCATTATTTTTTTCAGCCTTAATTCCAAGTTCTTCTATATCAGCTTCATAAAATTCTGCTGTTTCTTCAGTCATTAAAGCTTCCTCAGTCGAAGCAGTATCAATAATATCTGTCTTACACAGCAATAAAAAAGCAATAAGCGTTAATACAAAAAGTATGATTATTACCGATATGCTGACCAGCTTTATTCTTTTCATTTTAATTTTGAAAACCCCATTTCATGGAATTATTTTTAATAAGTTATTTGATGAATAATTATCATACCTCATCAACAGCCTGAAAGATGTAGAACTTTAGATAATATGATTCATCCGCAGACCAGAGGATCGGGTGATCCGCTGCCTGTGTTCTGAACTCAACCTGCCTTAAACGTTTGTGAGCAGTTCTTGCTGCCTCTGCAATAGTCTTTGTGAAAAGCTCCGGTGTCATAAAGTGCGAGCAGGAACAGGTTGCAAAATATCCTCCATCTTTAACCAGTTTAAGTCCCTGTATATTTATTTCCCTGTAGCCCTTTACTGCATTCTTCACAGATGCACGGTTCTTCGTAAATGCAGGAGGATCAAGTATCACAAGGTCATATGACTTACCTGACTTTACCTGATCCGGAAGAAGCTCAAACACATCAGCAACTTCATAAGATACTATATTCTCAAGGCCGTTAAGCTTAGCGTTTTCTTTCGCCATCTCGATCGCAGTATCCGAAGCATCAACAGAAAGAACAGATCTGGCACCCGCTGCCGCTGCATTAAGCCCGAACGAACCTGTATGTGTAAAGCAGTCAAGCACATCCTTATCCTTGCAGAATCTTCTTATGGCTGCACGGTTGTTTTTCTGATCAAGAAAGAAACCAGTCTTCTGACCATTTTCCACATCAACAATGTATTTGACACCGTTTTCAACAATATTGACCCTTGTATCGAAACTCTCTCCTATAAATCCCTTGGTTCTTTCGAGACCTTCAAGCTCTCTGACCTTTGCGTCAGACCTTTCATAAACACCACGGATATTAATACCGTCCTCTGAGAGAACTTTCTTACAAAGATCGATTATAAGTGTTTTTAAGCGATCAATTCCGAGTGCCAGAGATTCGACTACTAAAACATCCTCAAACTTATCGATGGTGATTCCCGGAAGAAAATCCGCCTCACCAAAAATAAGACGGCAGGATGAAGTATCGATCACAGACTTTCTGTATTCCCACGCATCTCTTACTCTCTTCTCTAAAAGCTCCTCTGTAACGGGCGCATCCTTGTGTCTCGACATAAGACGTGCTGTTATTTTTGACTTTGTATTTATATAGGCATATCCGAGAAAGTAACCATCAAAGTCATTGATCTCTACAATGTCACCATTTTCAAAATCGCCTCTGATCTCAGCTATCTCATTGTCAAATATCCAGGCTCCGCCGCTTTTTAAAAGCCTTCCGCCGCCTTTTTTCAATAAAATCTTTGCATCTGAATTCTTAATTAAATCTGTCATTTTTACCTCTTAAATTAAATCTTTTCTGTCTTTCCACTCTTCAATAAGTTCAGAAAGTTCTGCATTATTTATTTCAACAGTCGGAAGATTTTTGACATCGTTTTCATCTTCTATAACTGTTGTGTCCTTACCAACAGTCAGGCTGCATCTGTTTCCCTGAAAATAAAACTCTTCTGCATTATCCGATAATATGGCTTCTAATTTCGGATAAAAAAGCTCATAGAAGTTTTTAATCTCCGATGTCAGAAAAACTCCCAAAAGTTCATATCTTTTGTCTTCAAATACTGCAACAAGACGTTTCTTTACCTTTGTATGGGATCTGTTATGAATTTCCTTTACAATAAATTCATGCTTTAACATATAATCCCCCTTATTCCATTACCGGATAAGCAGTAATTATCTTATCATCATCAGTAAGTGCCATATCTATTTCAATGCCATCATCTGTAATTCCGGCATATAAATTTCCGTTAAGGACTTCTCGTGCCTCATATGCTTCATTGATAGCATCCACTACTTCCTGCGGAGACATATCTTCCGGGTAAAAAGTAGAATACCCCTTATTTCCGCTTTTAGCAATACCATTTACCTTAACTTTACCTTCATATACGCCGTTACTGTCCGGCATGGATTTTGTTCCTTCTATGATCTCTCCTGCGGAGTCCTCTATAGCATCATAATGATATCCTGTTGCATTGCCTTTTTTATTGATTGTTCCAATAAAAATATGCTCTATTGCGGACGGAAGAAAAATCTCTGTATTCTCAAGATCATCAAGATCCGCTTCAGTGTATACCTTTGTCTCCTCAGCTTCATCTGACTCGCTTTCTGACTCAGTTTCTGCTTCTGTTTCTTCTGATTCTGATACAATCTCAGATTCAGTTTCTGCCTCTGTTTCAGATGCGGTTCCTTCGTGATCAGTTCTTTCTTCTGTAAATTCTGTAGATTTCTCTATAAATTCTTCCGTAGAAGGATCTGTCTCCGCACTCTCTTCCAATGAAGCATCAGACTGGTCAACATTATATGACACCATGCTCCCACAGGCGGTCATCATTAATGCCGCAGTTATGGCCGAAATTAATATCCTCTTTTTCATTTATCTGTCCTCTTATCCTAATTTTATTTCATCACCCGAATGAACATATTCAAGCTGATCTCCCAAAATTTCCTTCATGATATCAAACGCGGGAAGACCTGTACAATGGCATGTATAATACTTTGTTTTATAGCTTTTAAGTTCATTTGCTATAAGGTTAATTATCTTCATCAGACATCCTCCATTGATATTTTTTAAGATCAACTCTGCTTTCAACGACTTCTATCCCCTCTGCCCTTAAAAGCCTTGCCTGTTCGTCCTCTCCTCCAAAGGCAAATTTACCTGCGAGCTTTCCCTGTGAATTTACCACCCTGTAACAGGGAATATTATCAGGATCCGGATTTTTATGAAGTGCATTTCCCACTGCCCTGGCCATCTTTCGGTCACCTGCAGCTTCGGCTACCTGTGCATAGGTTGCGACATTTCCGTAAGGAATCTTTTTTACAGCCTCATAAATCTTTTTTGCCGGACTGTATGATATAAGTTCATAGCTTTCCTCTATCATAAGGCTTACGTCATCCCAGGGTACAGTCCCATCCATGATCACCGTATTCCAATGCTCTTTATTCTGGTGATAGCCGGGTATTACCGATTTATATAAATTTCTCCAAAAATATGCCTTATCGGGATCAACCTTAAGATTGATGTTTATTACTCCATCTTTTTCATAAGTCCATATAAAAGCCTTATTATTATTTTTATATCTGACTAACTGCCAGTTGCTATCCTTAAAAGGAGCATCCTGATAACTATCCTCAAACGACAGGCCATAGTCGATTATTTTCTTTCTCATCTTTTCTAAGTTTTTGTGTTCTTCTGACATAGATTTCCCTTATCTAAAAAGCATCTTAGCTCTTTCACAAAAGAAATTATAGCATATTTTTCTATTCAATTACATGATTCTCTAAGCGCAAAAAACAGGGATCACAGATATGACTGTGTCCCCGTTTTTTTACTATTATTTGTTTATTAAAATAATAGTTTCATATGGTCTGAGTTTTTTTACAATATCTTTTTCATCCTGCTGATAATTTGACAACAATATCTTTTTATCTTTAATACATACCCCTCCGCCAATACTCTGCTCATCAGCCGACAGATTATTATAAACTCTTAACTCAACCCCTTCTTTCATCCTTTTATATGCTAAAATTTCCTTCCCCGCTTCTTCTATAAATTCAATCCTTCCGTCCTGTATTACAGGATATTTCTTTCTGAGCCCAATCAGTTTTCTGTAAAAATTAAGGATTGAATCCTCGTCCTTCTCCTCATCAGAAGCATTTATAAAACTATTCCCTTCAGGAACCTTTATCCAGGGTTCAGCTTTTGAAAATCCGGCATTCTCTGACCTGTCCCATTGCATGGGTGTCCTTGAATTATCTCTTGATCTTTCCCCTAATATTTCAAGAGCTTCCTCCTCAGACTTTCCCTCCTCCAAGAGGATCCTGTAATAATTTATGCTCTCTACATCCCTGTAATCATCAATGGAGTTAAAATGAGGATTGGTCATTCCAATTTCCTCACCCTGATATACATAAGGTGTCCCTCTAAGCATATGTATTGCCGCTGCCAGCATCTTTGCCGATTCTTTATGGTATTTCTCTTCATCCCCGAATCTTGAGACTACTCTCGGCTGATCATGATTACACCAGAAAACTGCATTCCAGCCATTTTTTTCCTGCATTTTCAGCTGCCAGTCTTTGAAAATACTCTTAAGCTTATCAAAGTCAGGCTTCTGCAGTTCCCATTTATTTCCATCCTTATAATCGATCTTCAGGTGATGGAAATTAAAACACATGGCAAGCTCTTTTTCTTCCGGATCGGTATATCTCACACAATGCTCTATTGATGTAGATGACATTTCACCAACAGTAAGCATATCCTCTATGCCGGTATCTGTAACAAGTTCTCTTAAATACTCATGTACATGCGGTCCGTCCGTATAAAATCTTCTTCCGTCACCTTTATCATCATCCTTAAAATTCTCCGGCTTTGAAATAAGATTTACCACATCAAACCGAAAACCTCTGACTCCTTTATTCTTCCAGAAAAGAACGATCTTCTTAAGCTCCTCCCTTACCTCAGGGTTATCCCAGTTAAGATCGGCCTGACTTTTATCAAATAAATGCAGATACCATTTTTTAAGAGCCGGAATATACTCCCATGCTGAACCTCCGAATTTTGACTGCCAGTTAGTCGGGGTTTTATCTGCTTCCCCATCTCTGAATATATAATAGTCTAGGTATTTTTTTTCTCCTGCAAGAGCTCTTCTGAACCATTCGTGTTCTGTCGAAGTATGGTTAAATACCATATCCAGTATGATACCTATCCCGCGCTCATCCGCTGCAGAAATAAGATCCTCAACATCCTTCATATTTCCGAAATCCGGATTTATCTCCAGATAGTCTGCTATATCGTAGCCGTTATCATTCATTGGCGAACGAAAGAAAGGCGTTGTCCAGATATAATCCACACCGAGACTCCTGATATAATCAAGCTTCTCAATAATACCTCTTATATCACCTATACCATCTCCGTTGCTGTCATAAAATGATTTAGGATATATCTGGTAAATTGTAGATTCTTTGAAATTATTCATAAGATCACTCTCTAAACTTTCTTAAGTCATGCTGACTGCTTTTTCCGTATTTTTAGCAAAACTTTTTTTCTTGCCTACTACAACTGTAAGTATAAAAGGTACTGCCACTGCTGTAACTGCAGCTAATGCAAAACTTGGCATATACTGCGGCTGGATCGAAAGGATACCCGGAAGTCCTCCTACACCGATCGCATTGGCTGTTGTTCCTGTAGCAACACAGATAACTGCTGCAAATGCCGAGCCGATCATGCCGCATACAAAAGGATAAACGTGTTTAAGATTAACTCCGAACATTGCAGGTTCTGTTACCCCAAGGTAGCATGAAATACATGACGGTACGTTTACTTCCTGTGCTTCAGGATTTTTCTTCTGTAAAAAGATCATTCCGAGAACAGCAGAACCCTGTGCTATATTTGAAAGTGCGATCATAGGCCAGAGCATTGTTCCGCCGTAGTCAGCAATGAGCTGAAGGTCGATCGCATTTGACATATGATGGAGTCCTGTTATTACAAGCGGAGCATATACAAAGCCGAAAATTGCTGCAAATACAACTTTTAAGGAACCGGTTATTCCTGCATAAACGATAGCTGAAATTGCAGAACCAAGCTTCCAGCCGATAGGTCCGAGTACGAAATGAGCGGCTATAACTGAAAGTAAAAGGCTGCAGAAAGGAACAACTATCATCGAAACTACTGAAGGTGTGATCTTCCTGAAGAATTTTTCAAGATAGGCAAGGGCGAATGCGGCGAGCATTGCAGGTATTACCTGTGCCTGATAACCGATCATATTAACCTTGAAAAATCCAAAATTCCATGCCGGAATATCTGCGGCAGCGGTAGATGCAACAGCATATGCATTAAGCAGCTGTCCAGATACAAGTGTAAGTCCTAAAATGATTCCAAGTATCTGTGTTGTGCCCATTTTCTTTGTAACTGACCAACAGATACCAACCGGAAGCATATGGAATACCGCCTCACCTATAAGCCATAAAAAGCTGTCTATTCCTGCCCAGAATACACTGATATCGCATAAAGTCTTTGTTCCGTTCTCGAAAAGATAGAGACTGTCTATACAGTTTCTGAATCCTAAGATCAGTCCTCCCGTTATAATCGCAGGAATAAGAGGAGCAAATATCTCTGCAAGAGCAGTTATAAGTCTCTGCAGTGCGTTCTGGTTCTGTTTGGCTGCAGACTTTACGGCATCTTTTGACACTCCCTCGATACCTGAAACCGCAATAAAATCATTATAAAAATCTCCTACCGTTGTTCCGATTATTACCTGGAACTGTCCTGACTGCGTGAAACTTCCCTTTACGACTTTCATACTCTCTATTGCCTTTATATCAGCATTAGAAGGTTCATTCAGCACAAATCTCATTCTTGTTACACAATGAGATACAGCTGCGATATTTTCTTTTCCTCCAACCAGTTTCAATAGTTCTTTCGCTTCATTTGTATACTTACCCATAATGGCCTCCCATAAAAATATCTTCTTGTTTGAACAAGTTGTAAGTATTTTATAGCATACTTGTTTAAACATGTCAATGTATTTTCAAAAATTTGTTCAAACAAGTTGATATGCTGATCAGCAATTGGAATATTGAAATATTGAAATTTTTCAAATCCCTTGTTTTATAGTATAATCTAAAGAGATGTCTAAACAAGCAGGAGAATTTTAAATAATGCCAAAATCTAAATACCCTGAAATTTATCAGGATCTGAAAAACAGAATTGAAAACGAAGAATTTGAATTTCAGGAGCTTTTGCCCTCTGAACACCAGCTTATAGAAAGCTATGACTGTTCCAGAAATACCATACGTCGTGCCATAAGTAATCTTGTCATTGATGGATATGTCCAGACCATGCAGGGAAAAGGTGTAAGAAATATTTACCGTCCCATGGTCCAGAACAGTTTTACTATCGGAAATATCGAAAGCTTCCGCGAATCTGCCATAAGAAACGGCAAAAAACCCGTTACGAAGGTAATATATTTTACCGAACTTACTGCAGATAAAAAAATCGCCCGTCGAACAGGATTCGAACAGGGATCCGAACTTTATTATATACAACGTGTACATTATCTTGATGACAAGGCTCTGATCCTGAACCATAACTATTTCCTGAAAGAGATGATCCCGGGTCTTACAAAAGAAATAGCCGAGAATTCAATCTATGAATATATAGAAAATAGTCTTCATATGTCTATCATTACAAGCAAACGTGTATTTACCGTTGAAAAAATGACAGAAATTGATGAGAAATACTTAGAGCTTGGAGACTATAACTGTCTCGCCGTTGTCACAAGCCAGACCTACAACAGTGACGGTATCATGTTTGAATATACCCAGTCACGGCACAGACCTGACTACTTCAGTTTTCAGGATAATGCAACCAGACACGCGCACCAATACAGTAACTAAAGGAGAAAATGCTATGTGGTTTATCTTCGCTCTCGGGTCGGCTATATTTGCCGCCTTAACTTCAATTCTGGCCAAAATAGGATAAGCTCTCTGTCATCATCACACTTGTGCTGGCTTTCATCTTCCTTCACGAACAGTTTTCCGTAAAATCCATTCTCGGATGCATACTTATCGGAGCAGGCACTTTACTTATGGTCATCTAAAACCTATAGCTTCTGGTAGTTAACTATGATGATTCCCAAAGAGATGAGGACGAGTGCACAGAGGCTATATATCGAGAATGCTTCGCCGCCTTCGGATAAAAACAGAGCCGATAAAAGAACGCCCATTATGGGATTTATAAAGCCGAGTGTTGAGACCTTGCTCACAGGATTGTATTTCAGGAGCACTCCCCAGAGAGTATAGGCTCCGGCGGAAATAAAGCCCATATATATGAGATTCATCCAGCATCCATTCGTATAAAAATGCAGATTGCCTCCCATAATCTTCCCTATGAGAAAAAGCCCGAATCCTCCCAGCATAAACTGATATCCACTTAAGATCACAGGATTTTCTTTTGCCGAGAATATCTTTATCGCGCATCCTGATGCTGCATAAAAAAGCGCTGCCAGCAGCATTGCCCCTTCACCTGCGAATGTTATAGGATCATTTGTCATAAAAGTTTTCATACTTCCGAAAAAGACAAGGATTCCTGTAAAACCAACAATTATGCCTGTTAATTTCTTAGTCGACATTTTTTCAAGCTTAAATAAAAATATAGCAAAAAGAGGTGCTATGAAGTTGCCCGATGCATTAATGATCGAACCCCTTACGCCTGATGTATTCGCCAAAGACATAAAGAAAAAATAATATTGCCCTATGGTCTGCAAAAGTGAAAGAACTGCGATATATTTCCAGGATTCCTTTTTAGGAATCAGAATTTTTCTTGTTATCAGCGAACCGAACAAAATTGTCATGGCACCTGCCAGCATGAATCTGCTTCCTGCAAGAACAAGTCTTGAAGCTGTATCTGATGAATCTATCTTAAATATATCATAAGCAATCTTTATCGCCGGTGAAGCGCTCCCCCAGAGTACACAGCAAAAGATCGCTGTTATGACCACTATGTATGTTTTTTTCCATATCAATGCCTTATTTTCCATAAAAAAATCTCCCTTACCATATACTAATAACAAACTTTAATAGTATAACACAGTAAGAGAGAAAGTGCTTTCAAGCTGTTATTTTATTTTTCACAGTAATTGTTTCTTTTCCCCCAAGTTCCTTGTATGTACGCATTATAAGAACTGCTGCTATCGCAAAGGTTAACAGATCTGATAAAGGCATAGAATAAAGAACTCCGTCAAGTCCGAGAAATACCGGAAGTAAAAGTGCAAAACCCACTCCAAAGACGATTTCTCTTATCATGGAAAGAGCTGTTGATTCCAAAGCTTTTCCCATAGCCTGCAGGAAAATAAAGCATGCTTTGTTTACACATGCAAAAACTATCATAAATAAATAAGTCCTGAAAGCTTTCATGGCAAATTCTGTATAATGTATACTTTCATTTGATGCACCAAATATATTTATCAGCTGCCCGGGCAGAAATTCAACTATAACAAAACCGACTGCCCCTACCAGGGCTTCATAAATCAAAAGCTTTGTAAACAGTTCTTTTACTCTGCTTTTAAGCCCTGCTCCAATATTATAGCCGACGATCGGGATCGAGCCGGCAGACATTCCCACCACTATAGATATGACTATCTGGAAAAATTTCATGACGATTCCAACAACTGCCATGGGAATCTGAGCATATTCTTCCTGCCCGAATACCGGATCCATTGCTCCATATTTCCTTATCATGTTATTTATCGCAGCCATAGCAGCAACTAATGATATCTGTGATAAAAAGCTGGTCATTCCAAGCTGCAGGATTCTTTTCATAGTATATTTTTCAATACTAAAATCATTTTTTTCGGGTTTTAATGATTTCATCCGGCATATATAAATTATCGCAAGAACAGCTGTTGCAAGCTGTCCTATAACGGTTGCCAATGCAGCTCCCATCATTCCACATTTGAAAACAAAAATAAATAGAGGATCCAGGATAATATTTACTACTGCACCCAAAAGTGTGGATATCATTGCAAAACGTGGATTTCCATCTGCCCTGATAACAGGATTCATTGCCTGTCCAAACATATAAAACGGAATACCGATTGTTATAAAAAAGAAGTATTCCATTGAATATTTATAGGTTTCAGCATTCACGCTCCCACCAAACATGTTTACTATCCTGCTTCTGAATAACAGATAAATAACTGTTAAAATAAGGCTTGAAAGTACTACAGAACTTACTGCATTTCCTACGCTCTTTTTTGCCTCTGAAGTCTCTTCCTTTCCAAGCGAAAGACTGATATAGGCACATGCTCCATCTCCGATCATAACAGCTATCGCCAGCGCTATTACGGTCAACGGAAAGACCACAGTATTGGCAGCATTTCCATACGATCCAAGATATGACGCATTTGCAATAAATATCTGGTCCACGATATTATAAAGTGCGCCTACTAAAAGTGATATGATACAGGGAATAGAGTACATCTTCATGAGCTTTCCCACAGCTTCTGTTCCTAAAAATCTGCTTTCTTCCATTTTTCACTCCTCTTAATTATTTAAAAAAAATAGCGAGTAACTAAACAACCGGACTTACGCTGTTTAGCTACTCGCTGTATTTTGTATTATAAACCAAATAAAATTTTTATGTAAGTGATTTTTGAATAAATTATTCCATCACAAAGATGCCTATTAGTTTCGGAACATTAAAGCGATTTATGAAAAGATCACATTTGCAAATGAAAAGATAAAATGCTCAATCTTCCGATCCAACTATTATTTACACATTTCTGCAACGATCATATTGATTGCCTTGCCATCTGCCTTGCCTTTTAATGCGGGCATAACTGCCTTCATGATCGCACCTTTATTTTTACCGGCGATAACATCTGCAAAATTATCCGATAAGAATTTGCGGATCTCATCCTCGCTCATCATGGAAGGAGCATACTCTTTAATTACGTTATATCTGAAGCTGTATTCCTCTTTTAAGTCAGTTCTTTCTTCAGGGCAGGTATCCAGCTGCTCTTTAGCTGTTTTCATAGACTTGATGATAACCTGGTCAACAAGCTCATCACTGATATTGTCTCTGGTTCCTGCATCGATCGCAGCCTTCTTTACATCGGAAACAAGTGAAGAAATCGCATCTTTTCTTGCCTTGTCTCTTGCCTTCATTGCTGCGACCATATCCTTTTGTAATTTCTCAAACTGCATTTTTATTACCTTCTTTCGTTTCTTTTACCTATCTTATTATATAAAAAATCAGCAGCTTTGCAAATTATATGACATTTTTTCAATGAAATTAATTAAATAAAAATGATATCATAAGCGTTGATTAAAAAAAGGACTAAAAAAATGAACGGAAGTTTAACAGTTGAGCGAGGATGAACTTTTGGACATGAGCCGTAGCGGGCTACGGTGATTGATCTCCCTGATAACCTCATCCTTATTTTGTAACAGTTCCTCTTCTAACTACAAATATCCTGTCTACTGTGCTAAACTAACATTAGAAGCTGTTCGTAAAAAGGACTTTTCAGCTGCATAAATAGTTCATTGTCAGACTTAGTATCTGTTCATTAAAGAACAATTTTGATCAAGTCTTACGGATTCAGGATTAAGAAAATATATAAGAAAGGGACGCCATGTTTTTTCTGATAAGAGATACACTGAAGGAAGTTACGAAAGAAGGGATAGTTGGGGCTTCGGAACAGTACGTTGCAATTCTTACGCCTGATGAATGGTCGCAAAATAAGGACTCATTTGATATGGGAATTGATCTTGAAAGCGATGTCAGGGAGATTTTTACCACCAAGGCAGAAGTGAATTACGACTCACTGACGGGTTCTTTTTTCATTCCTGACAGAAATGACCTTTCTAAGGAGAGTAGATTCGCTTTCGCACTTGACGAAAAGGGCGTTGTCTTTATAGATAATACCGGACTTGCAGAGAAATTTATCCGAAACATTCAGAATACGAAGAAATGGCGGCTGCCGAGCCTGGAGAGGTTTATCTATGATTTTCTGGACCAGATTGTCAAAGATGATCTGAGACTTATGGAAAAATACGAGCGGGAGCTTGACTCAATGGAAATGGCGTTAATGAATGAGGATAAGAAATTTGCCTCGGGTCGTGTGAACGAAATACGGGGTAACATAAGGGATCTTCTCATTCACTATGAACAGCTTACTGATTTAGGGCAGGAACTTGAGGAAAATGAAAACAACTTCTTTAAAAATGACAATTTGAGGTATTTCAGACTTTTCCTGAACCGAATTGCGAGACTTCGTGACCGCTCTATATCCCTGCAGGATTACACGATGCAGCTGAGGGATTTGTACAAGTCACATCTTGATATAAAGCAGAACCGCATAATGACGGTCTTAACGGTCGTTACGACGATTTTCATGCCACTTACACTGATTGTTGGCTGGTACGGCATGAACTTCAAATATATGCCGGAACTTGAATACAGATGGAGTTATCCTGTCGTTGCAGTATTGAGCGCATTGATAGTATTGGGAAGCCTTTGGTTCTTCAAGAGGAAGAAGTGGCTGTAATGCTTTCGGCCGTAACCGTCCACGCCTTGCAGTTTCTTGCAGTTTCTTGCAGTTTCTTGCAGTTACCGGATTTGCCCCATTGTCAAAGGCAATGGGGCAAATTCCTGTTTACTTTATAAAACCGACCTCGCGGCTGATTTTTTCGACCTGTTCGTCTTTAAGCCGGTTATACTCTACCTTCTTTTCCTCAAAATAATTCCTTCCCTCGCTGTCAATGGATACGATAAGCGGTCCGAACTCCTTAACCCTGCAATTCCATAAGGTCTCCGGCATACCCAGGTCACGCCATTCAGCCCGTTCAATCTCTTCCACTTCAACGGCTGCAACAACCGCATTTCCTGCCGGAAATACACAATGGATCGCACCAAATTCCCTACATGCCCTCGCGGTATTTTCCTTCATCCCACCCTTGCCGACAATCACTCTCACGCCTGTGGTTTTGACAAATTCATACTCGAACTTCTCCATTCGCATCGAAGTGGTCGGACCTACGGAGACCATTTCAAATTTATCATTATCCAAAGGTCTGATAATCGGTCCCGCATGCAGAATTGCATTGTCACGAACATCTACGGGAATCTCGCGTCCTTCCTCAACCACACGTCTGTGCGCCACGTCCCTACAGGTCGTCAGGCTGCCTGACAGATAGACGATATCACCAATTTTTATATCCTTTAAATCATCTTCCGTCACAGGTGTCACAAGTATCTTTTTTCCGTCTCTTATTTCTACCATATCGTGCCTCCTCAAAGTTCAACATTACTGTGAGTAGTTATTTCATAGTTCAGGTCTTTATCAAAAATGATATGACCGCGCCTGTGACTCCAGCAGCCAACATTTACCGCAACTCCGATTGCAGAAGGATGACGGGCCGTATTTTCTATATTCACTCCCATTACGGAATATTTTCCGCCCATTCCCTGCGGTCCCAGACCTATTGCGTTAATGCCATCCTCAAGAAGCTTTTCCATTTTTGCGGCACGCTCATTTTCATTATTGGAACCTATCGGACGCATAAGTGCTTTCTTCGATAAAAGTGCTGCCGTCTCGACGGAAGTTGCCACTCCAACACCTACAAGAAGCGGAGGGCAGGCGTTAAGTCCATAGCTCGTCATCCTGTCGAGGACGAATTTCGTAACACCCTCATAGCCTTCCCCCGGCATAAGTACGGTTGCATTGCCCGGAAGTGTACAGCCTCCACCTGCCATATAAGTATAAATCTCACATTTATCGGAGTGAGGAACGATATCCCAGAATACTGTAGGTGTTCCCTTGCCGACATTTTTGCCGGTATTGTACTCATCAAAAGTTTCGACGGAATTATGCCTGAGCGGAGTTTCCCTGGTAGACATGACCACAGCCTCTTTCAAGAGTTCTTCGAGATCGTCAATCAAAGGGAATTTCGTTCCGCATTTCACCCAGAACTGCAGCACACCTGTATCCTGACAGGACGGGCGGTTAAGTTCTACCGCCAGTTCCTGATTTCTAAACATCGTATCATAAATAACCTTTGCCATAGGGCTGTCTTCCTTCGACCTGAGTTCTTCAAGCTTTTTAACTACATCATCCGGAAGCTTCTTTGCCGTATAACCGACAAATTTAGAAATAGTTTCGGTCATTTTCCTGACCTGTGCTTCATTAGCCATATAAGTCCTCCTATCCAAACTCCTTATTTGTAGAACGGAAATGCAATCGGCAGAATTATCATGCTTACAACCGTTGCAATAACTATTAACGGAAGTCCCGCTTTAACATAATCATTAAATTTATAATCTCCTGCACCCACAACCATAGTATTTGCAGGCATTCCTATAGGTGTTGCGTAGGCACACGAACCACCTATCACGCAGGCCATCAACACGGCTCGCGGATCAGCACCCATTCCCTGTGCTATCGAAAGGCATATCGGAGCCATAAGTGCTGTTGTAGCCGTATTCGACATGAAATTCGTCATGATACAGCAGAGAATGAATACCACAAAAGTTAAAAGAACCGGTGAAGGATTTGCCCCCAGAGTACCAATAACCTTATCTGCTATCATCTCTCCCGCGCCGGTCTTATCAAGTGCCTCTGCCAAGGAAAGGGTTCCGCCAAACAGGAAGATTGTCCTCAGATCGATCGATTTAAGTGCCTCTTTTTCCTCTATTACGCCTGTAAAGATAAGAAGTATCGCACCGATACTTCCTGTAACGGCAAGGCTGACCCCTATTGCATCCTCAAAAATCATTCCCAAAAGCGTCAACACAAGTATGACCAAAGAAAGAATTTTCTTCCATTGCGGTACATAGCTGAAATCATGCTCTTCGTCGAAAACCGAGCCATCGTCCTCGCTGTCATGATTTGGGAGCAGCTTAAAACCAGCAGTTGCAAAAAAGATTATTCCTGCGATAAGTATCGGCAGACCGACTATTGCATATTCGAAGAATCCGAATTTCAGCCCTATCGGTTCAAGTGTACTCTGCGCTATCATGTTTCCGGGCGCACCTATAAGCGAAAGGTTGCCGCCCATTGCCGCTGCAAAAACAAGTGGCATCAGAAGCCTTGAGCGCTTAAATCCTGACTTTGCCGAAATACCGATAACCACGGGAATAAGTACTGCAGCAGTACCCGTATTGGAAAGTACACCGCTCATAAGGCCAACGATAACCATTATCGAGACGATCAGCTGTCTCTCTGTCTTTGCAAACTTCGTGACTATGCCTCCGATTTCATTCGCCATGCCTGTTTCAAAAAGTGCGCCGCCAACAATGAACATTGCCACGAAAAGAATCACATTCGAATTTATAAATCCCTTAAATGCCGAGCTGACATCAAGTACCTTTGTCACAACCAGCACCACACAGACTATCATAGAAGTCAATCCCAAAGGTATCTTCTCCGTAACGAACATTATTATGGCAAACGCAAGAAAAACCAACGTTATAATTGCCGGACTCATTTGTACCCACCTGCCTTTTAATTTTTTATGCGTCGGGTGAATCTCAGGACCCACTGAAAGAGTCATTCACCCATGATATATACAAACATCAATGACGTTTGCTATAGAATACCCCGGTAGTTTTCTATTGATATTATTTTAACTTTGATTTAGACTAAAGTAAATTCGATAAATATAAATCTACTATAGGGATTTCCTATGCTGAAAAATTCTAAAGGAGTCTACCATGACACTTATCCAGCTTAACTATTTTTGCGCAGTTTGCCGCTATCACAGCATAACGAGGGCTGCTGACGAGCTTCATATTTCACAGCCCACGATTTCTGTCGCAATTAAGGATCTTGAAAAAGAATTCGGTCTGCAGTTTTTTAATCATGGAAAAAACAGGATTTCACTGACTGAAGAAGGTGAATCATTCTATAAAAAAGCAGAAGAACTTCTGGATAAAAGTGAAAGGTTATATCGTGATTTTTCAAGGCGTTCGAGGTCAAACAAGCCCTTAAGGGTTGGGATTCCCCCGCTCCTCAGCACGGTATTTTTCCCCGATATCACAGACGGTTTCGAAAAGCTTCACGATATTCCGATAGTCTTGTTCGAACACCCTTCTATAAAGGCATGTGAGCTCGTTGACAAGGGTTCTCTCGATATCGCAATCGCAAATCTTGACTTCTTCGGGCTTGATAAGTTCAACTATCATGTAATGACAGAGGAAACTTATGTATTTGCATTGTCGAAAAAGCACAGACTGGCAGGGGCGAAAGAAATCACGATAGATATGCTTAATAATGAAAAAATTATTCTCTATCATTCAGACTCTGTACAAAACAAGACTATCCATGCCCTTTTTCGCTCATGTGATATTGTCCCGAATGTGGTAATGCATACAAGCCAGCTGTTAACCATACAGAATTACCTGAAAAAGGGAGACATAGGAGCCTTTATATACTCTTCTGTCTCCCTGCCTGACAAATCCATCAAAACCCTGCCCGTCTCCCCTGCGATTACCAGCCGTATAGGTTTGGTATGGAAGAAGAACTCGCATATCAACAGCAGAACGGAGGCTTTTATAAAATATATCTCCGGGAATTATTTATCCTTATAACCTTGATTCAAATCAAAAACAATCTGATTTGAGAATCAAAAAGGTATCTGAGGGTTTCAAAAGAAAAACAGAAAAAACTCGCAGAGCAGGAATTCCACAGCTGCAACTCTGTATCATCATAATGAAACTAAAAAACTCCGCTTAACATCATGTTCTAAGCGGAGTTTTTATCATCTTTTCAACCGAAAAACCTGTAATTATAAGCTCTTCCATAGATTTCGCCATAGAAATCAACAACTTCTTTATAAAAAATCAGTATCCGAATAAAACATAAGACATTTTTTCAATAAAAAATGATGTATAAAAATGTTATACTCGTTAGCGAAATTAAATTCCATTAATGGTATATATTTTGGTGACATAATTGCAGGAATCCGCATTTACTGCGGATTCCGTGTGATAAGTTAAAACAAGTGCCAAACAGGCCCGCAGCGCAGCTGCATTTAAATGGCCTGTTTGCATGACTTTGAGGCACGAAGTGGCGAAAAGTCATAAACTTTCATGCATGGCTTACGCCATGCGCCACCATGTCTGAAAGTGAATTGCTCCGCAGCTTTGCTGCTGCTGAATAGTTTCGTTCATTACACATAGTTAAAGGATTCCTGAGCATTATGAAAAAAGATATTAACAGAAAAATAAATGTATGGATAGTTGGTGACAGTACGGTAAGTGCTTTTAACGACAATTATTATATGCCTCGTTACGGATGGGGTACACAGTTAGGGCTGTATTTTAACGATGATGTAAATTTCATCAATCTTGCAATTTCCGGAACAAGCTCAAAAAGCTTCAGAAGCCGTGACAATTACAATGAATTTATAAACGAGATATCCGAAGGCGATTTCTTACTCATAGGATTCGGGCATAATGATGAAAAGGTCGGTTCGATGACTTTCACTTCTCCTGAAGGAGACATGAACACGGAAGGCTCTTTTGCAGAAAGCCTCAAAAAATATTATATAGACCCTGCAGAAAAAGCCAGAGCCTCTGTCATTCTTGTAACTCCTATAGTCAGAAGGGATCCATCTCAAAAATATGAAGGAGATTCTGTACATATAACAAAATATGGTGATTATGCAAAATCAATCAGAAATCTGGCTAAAGATCTGTCCCTGACTTTATCGGATCTCACCAGGGAAACAAAGGAAATATACCTCTCTGTCGATAAGGATGATGATCCCGATAATGACAGTCTTTTCCAGCATGCAAGGACAGGTTCAAATCCCATTTCCGTTGATGATACCCATACAAGTCTTTTTGGCGCGGCAGTTAATGCCTATCTGATCGCAATGGATATAAAAAAATCGGATTCAGATTTAAGATTTTATTTAAAAGATGATCTTCAAAATCCGCTTGATAATGCCGGACACTGGAAAGTACTTTCGATAAATAAAGACTATGTCGATCCTATATATTCAAGACCTGACAACGGAAGCAATTTCTGGCCTGAATATAAAGACAATAACGGAAACATCTGGTTTGCCACTGTTTTCGGAGATGTTAATGAAAGCTCGATACACGACAGAAACGAAGTATTTATTGGTAAAAACGATAATAATGAAATGCTGATTAAATGCGGCCTTACAAAGATCAACGGAAAGATCATGTCTAAATCAGATGGACTTGCCATGTATTTTATGCGTTTACCGGCTAATACATCATTTGAACTGAAAGCTGATATATGCCTCGAAAGCTATAATTTTTCCGGAACGGCAGCGGATTACTCCGCCTTTGGCCTTATGGTCAGGGACGATATCTATATTGACGAATACAGCGGACTGATTTTGGGCGATTATGTTGCAGCCGGAATTACTTTCCGTCCCGGCTTTGAAAACGGCTCAAATACCTTTGCCAGAAAAAGCGGTCTTTGTGATTTTGAAGGCGGAAGTCTTAGATCAATACCGAAGCCCGGAGATGTCATGAATATGAAAATAGCCTCTACCGGTGATGGATATTCCGCACAGATAGAGGGCTATGATGAAGTCATTTCCGGTTATGATTATACGCTTACCGGCGTTGACAGCGAATATGTTTACATTGGTTTCTTCGCTGCAAGATCGATCAGTATTTCCGTTAAAAATATAGAACTGACCGTAAATGGCAAAGAAGTTCGCGATTATAACTGTTTTAATGCCGATATATCAGAGTCGATCGCCATCGAATAATTAGTGTAGTATACAACGAACCCGGGCTTGGCACCTGCCGGCTTTTTTACTTCTTTTTTCTGGACATAGTCAATTTCAACCTTTGACTGTCCTCTTGCCTTCGAGTAATAAGCCGCCAAAGCTCCGGCTTCGTTAAATGCACGATCCGGAATTTCTTCAGCCTTTAATCCGTTTGATTTCATGATAACATGAGATCCCGGGAATTTCTTTGAATGAAACCACCAGTCATTTCCTGTGGCAAACTTAAATGTAAGCTCATCATTCTGATAATTATTCTTTCCAACATAAAGATCAAAACCATCTGAAGATAAATAATGTAAAGGCTGACTTTTCGTGCTTCTCTCACCCTTTTTCTGAAAATGCTTTTTAATATATCCGCTGTCTGCAAGTTCTCTCCTGATTTCTTTCAAATCTGCCTCGTCTACAGCGATATCCAAAGAATTCTGAACCGATTCAAGGTGGGAAATATCCGCTCTTGTTTCCTTTAACTGCTCGGTAACAGCCTCCTCAGTTCTTTTGAGCTTCTGGTAACGGTCGAAATATTTTTTTGCATTATCTTTTGCTGATAAAAGCGGATCCAGCGGAACCGTAATTTCCGTATTGGTGTAATAATTTTCACAGGTAAGGGATTTAGCGCCTTCCTCGACGCCGTATCCATAGGTATTCAACATCTCACCGTATATTCTGTATTTATCTTTTTTCTCGGTATCCTTAAGCTGCTTTGACTGGATATCAAGCTTTTTATAATCCCTTTCGAGTATTGTGGAAACTATCTTTCTTAAATCTGCAGATCTCTGACGTATCCTTGTGAGATCATTTTTCTTAGCATAATATGTCTCCAGCACTTCAGAAATTGATTCATATTTTTCAATATCAAGATCTTTATATTCGCTTAAGTCTAAGGCTGCAAAATCCTTGGGAACGCCTGCTTCATATACGATCTCAGGAGTAAATTCCTCAGACTTAACAGTTTTCATCATATCCTGAAATTCATTATAAAGTCTTTCGATATCTTCCTCTGAATCCGCTGCAACCGAAAGATTACCATCAATCCCGGCCCTAAAACAAAGCTCTGATGCCATCAGAGGAGAAAATCCCGTAAATGAATTATAAATCGCCTTTATATTATTCTGGGCTTTTTCAGTTATAACTTTTTTGAAATCCTCAGCGCTGATCTCTTTTGTCGGGTCTATCTTATCCTGAGTTTCCGGAATAAAGTATTTCCTTCCCGGAAGCACTTCTCTTACAGAACTTACCGTAAGTGGAACATGCTTTATAGCGTCAATTATATTATCCTCTTCATCGCAGAAAATTATATTTGAATATTTTCCCATCAATTCTATAACAAGAACTTTTCTGCACATATCGCCCATCTCATTAAGATGCTCAACCGATATTCTTATTATTCTTTCAAGTCCCGGCTGGCTTATATCCGTGATCCTGCCATTTTGCAGGTGCTTTCTTAAAAGCATACAGAAATTTGGAGCTGTCATCGGGCTCTGTTTATTTGTCTCAGTAAAATAAACAAATGGCAGTGAAGCACCGGCAGATATCAAAACCCTTCTAGTTCCCCCATCTGCAGTTTTTACTGTCAACAATATCTCATCATTTTCAGGCTGTGCTATTTTATAAACTCTTCCCTGAATCAGATTTTTTCTTAATTCTGCAGTCACTGCCGCAGTTGTTATTCCGTCAAATGCCATAAATTCCACCTATTCAGGGCTTCAGCCAGTCATACATCTCCTGGTACTGTCTTGCTGAGTTCCACCATGAGAAGTCAGCATCCATGCCTCTGTCAATGATCTTATTCCATTCACGGCGATGAGCAACAAATACACCTCTTGCGTAACGAATTGCATTGAGCATTTCATGTGCATTGAAGTTTGTGAATGTAAATCCTGTACCTGTACCCTCATATTCATTGTAAGGTATAACTGTGTCCTTAAGGCCGCCTGTTTCACGAACGATAGGAACAGTTCCATAACGAAGAGCCATGAGCTGTGAGAGGCCGCAGGGCTCAAATAATGAAGGCATAAGGAATGCATCACATGAACCATAAATCTTATGTGAGAGTTCCTCAGAATAGTAAATATTTGCTCGGCAGCGGTTATTATACTTCCAGTCAAAGTGACGGAACATATTTTCATACTGCTCCTCACCTGTACCGAGAACAACTACCTGAACATCTTCCTGCATAAGCTCATCCATAATATATGCAACAAGATCTATTCCCTTCTGACCGGTAAGTCTTGAAACGATACCGATCATGAAGGCACCGTCGTTTCTCTCAAGACCAAGCTGATCCTGAAGTGCTCTCTTATTCTTGATCTTTTCCTTACGAAAAGTCTTCTTTGAATATTTATGAGGCAGGAAATTATCTGTCTCAGGATTATAATCATTATAATCTATACCGTTTACTATACCTCTGAGATCGTGCTCTCTTGCTGTAAGAAGTCCATTAAGCTTTTCGCCGTAGAACTCAGTCTTGATCTCCTCAGCATAAGTACGGCTTACGGTTGTGATTGCATCCGCAAAAACAATTCCTCCCTTAAGGATATTTGCATCTTTATAAGCCTCAAGCTTATCCGGTGCAAAATAGTAGGAAGAAAGTCCGCTATACTGCTGTACTGTCTTAACATCCCAGGTTCCCTGGAATTTAAGGTTATGAATGGTTATTACAGACTTCATGTCACGGTAGAATTCACCATCGTGGAAGCTGTCATGCAGATATACAGGAACCATACCTGTCTGCCAGTCATGGCAGTGAATGATATCCGGATGGAAATCTATAAGCGGAAGTGCTGAAAGTGCAGCTCTTGAGAAGAATATAAATCTTTCAAGATCCCATTTCATATCACTTGTATAAGCACTTTCTCCGGAGAAATAGTACTCATTATCTATGAAATAAAAAGTAACGCCGTTATACTGGCATTTAAATATTCCTACATAAGTACTCTTGCCATTATAATCCATATAGAAATTCGTAATGTACTCAAGCATATCCTTGTACTTCTGGTACATACAGTTATACTTTGGAATCATAACACGAACATCAAAGTAGCGCTTATCAAAACACGTAGGAAGCGATCCTACTACATCAGCCAATCCCCCCGTTTTAATAAATGGTACTGCTTCTGATGCTACAAACAATACATTTTTCATAATTTTTCTCCTTTTGTTTTATCTAGTCATGTTTCTTGAAATCATCAGCAAGTCTTTTCATTTCTTCAGCGCTCTGTCTTACAGTGTCTGTGACAACAGCGCCTCCTATAATTCTTGAAAGCTCGTCTGTTATTTCCTCATCATCCAATTCCCTGATCTCGGTTACCGTGCGCTCATCAATAACATTTTTCTGTATAAGAAAATGATGATCTGCCATCGCTGCTATCTGCGGCAGATGAGTAATGCAGATAACCTGATGTCTCTTAGCCAGACGGCTAAGGCATTCGGAAACCTTCTGAGCGGTTCTTCCGCTTATACCTGTATCTATTTCATCAAATATAAGCGTATCAATAGAATCCGTATCTGCCAGCACAGTTTTAAGCGCAAGCATAACTCGTGAAAGTTCACCACCGGATGCTATATTTTTCAAAGGTCTCAGTGGTTCGCCGGGATTTGATGAAAGCATAAATTCAACTTCATCCCTGCCATTTACAGTATATACGTCTGATTCCCTTACGTCTATTGTAAATTTTACATCTGGGAAATTTAAGTCCACCAATGCCTTCTGAAGTTTCCAGCCCAACTCTGTTGCGGCATGCTGTCTAAAGCTCGTCAATGCCGCAGCTGCCTTATCCAAGGATTTTTCTTCTTCTTTGATCTTATTTTTTAATTCTTCGATATAAGCATCAAAGTTTTCTATCTTTTCAAGTCTTTCTTTTCTGTCGGATAAAGCATCATATATCAATTCAAGACTCTGTCCATATTTAGATTTAAGCTGATTTATCTTATCAAGTCTCGAGGTGACATTATTAAAATCTTCTTCCGAAAATTCAATTTCTCTGAGATAATTTTCCGCATCTTTCCTGAAATCAGAAACCAATGCATCTATGGACACAAGTTCATCATAAAGACTTCCTGCTCTTTCATCATCAGATGAAATTTCCTGTACAAGCCTGACTGCCCGTCCTATCATCTCTCCGGCAGCTTCATCACCACCTAAAAGTTCAAAGGCGCCTCCGACTGATTCTGCAATTTTCTTGGAATTATTCATGAGATGGAACTTTTTCTCAAGTTCTTCATCTTCTCCATCTTTCAAAGATGCTTCTTCTATTTCCTCGATCTCATATCGAAGCAGATCAGCTTCCCTGATCCTTGCAGCCTCATCTGTATTTACGGAATCAAATTCTTCATTTAATTTTCTATAATTTGCATAGTGCTCACTATAAACTGCAAATGCCTTTGCAAACTCATCCCCTGCATAACGGTCAAGTATTTTCAGATGATTCTTCTGATATAGCAAGGACTGATGCTCATGCTGTCCATGAATATCTATAAATAATGATGAAAGTTCTTTTAATTCTGAAGAATTAACTGTTTCTCCATTAACCTTTGTTATTCCCCGTCCGTCTTTAATCCTTCTTTTGATCACAAGAATATTATCATCGTCAATGGGGATTTCCATTTCTTTAAGTTTTGCCTTTTCTTCCTCTGATTCGACTGTAAAAACAAGCTCTATCTCAGCCGGCTTGTTCTTATCTCTTTCAACATCTTTTGCAGCCTTTCCTCCAAGGCCGAGACTTACTGAACCTATCACCAGCGATTTTCCGGCTCCGGTTTCTCCTGAAAAGATATTCAGTCCGTTCGAAAGAAATATCTGGCTTTCATCGATCAGTGCAAGATTTTTTACTTGTAAGCTTACTAACATATTTCCTCCGGCACTCTCCCTGTGTTTATATAAGTTAGTTTATTGCTTATTTTAATATATCCAGAATTTTAGATTTAACCAATTCTGTTTCATCTGCCTTTTTTATGGCACAAAAAATAGTATCATCACCGGCAATACAACCAAGCATTCCGTCAAAATCAAGTGAATCAAGTGCTGTAGCCACAGCCATAGCCATACCGGTAACTGTCCTGATCACTATAAGATTTCCTGCTGTTTCCGCCGAGATCATGCCCTCTTTCAAAACACGAATGTATTTTTCTTCAAGGTGTCCGCTTCCTCCTGTCGGCCTTATATATTTCTGCCGACCGGTTGATGTAGCAATTTTGGTAAGCTGCATATCGCGTATATCTCTCGATACTGTGGCCTGTGTTACGTCAAAGCCTTCAATTCTCAGTTTTTCTGCAAGATCTTCCTGTGTTTCAATTTCAAATTCATTTATAAGTTCAAGGATTCTTTGCTGTCTGTTTTTTTTCATTATTCATAACCATTTCTTTTGAATTATATTTATGAATTAAATTTCTGGGAAAGTAATGAAAGGAAACTTTCCTGTCCAATTCTCAGAATTCGGGTTACTTTCCTTGAAGGTCTTATCTCTACGTAGTCATTTTCTTTTACCGATATCTGATTATGTCCGTCAAAAACAACGGTGTTATCAGCTGTTCTTGAAATTATCTTTATACTGCTCTCGGGTGAAAGTACAATGCTTCTGGTATTAAGCGTATGCGGACAAACAGGGGTAATAACCATCATTCTGGCTGTCGGCTCTATTATAGGACCACCTGCAGACATAGAATATGCCGTGGAACCTGTAGGCGTACAAACTATAAGTCCGTCTGAACGATATGTACCAAGTTCACTTCCATCAACCTCAAGCCTGTATTCGGAAATTTTCAAATTTGAGGAATTATGGATTACAATATCGTTTACAGCTCTTGACTCGCCCTTTATCGTACCATCTTCTTTATAGACCTTGCCGCAAAGCATCATTCGCTCTTCTATGCTGTATTCCCCGGCAATGATCTTTTCCATTGCCTCAGGTATCTGACTGACCTCAACATCAGTAAGAAATCCAACTCTTCCGAGATTTATGCCAAGCATCGGTATTTCATGACTTGAAATATCCCTCGCAGCGGTAATAAACGTACCATCTCCGCCAAGTACGATAACACAGTCTGTACCATCAGAAATATTTTTTACAGGAGTATAATTTCCAAGTCCATCAGGCTTGGAAACATGAAGTTCTACTATCTTTCCGGCATCCTCAAGGATCTTCCTTACAAGATTGGCACTCTTTAACTCTCTGTCTCTGTTTGCATTAACTACTATCAAAAATTGATTCATATTATTTATCCAGTACATTGTGAGCTGAGTTTACAATAGACTCAACTAAATCATGCTGAAATCCGCCATCAGCTGTTTCTGCGTTTTTGCTTATATGAAGGAGGTACTCTATATTTCCCTCAGGTCCTCTTATTGGAGAAAAGTCAAGTCCCAAAACTACGAAGCCAATTTCTTCAGCTACTGCTATAACATTTTCTATAACTTCAATATGAACTTTTTTATCTCTTACAACGCCTTTTTTTCCGACTTTCTCGCGTCCTGCCTCAAACTGTGGCTTTATAAGGCATACCATTTCCGCATCATCTGAAAGGATATTAAATGCCGCAGGAAGTATTTTTGAAAGAGAAATGAAAGATACGTCTACTGACGCAAATTCAGGATGATCACTGATATCTTCCTCAGTCAAATATCTGAAATTTGTTTTCTCCATGCATACTACACGGCTGTCACTTCTCAGTTTCCATGCCAGCTGTCCATAGCCAACATCTATCGAATAAACTTTTGAAGCACCATTTTGAAGCATGCAGTCAGTAAATCCGCCTGTAGAAGCTCCGATGTCCATACAGATCTTGCCATCAAGATTTATCGGAAAAACCTCCATGGCTTTTTCAAGCTTTAATCCGCCTCTGCTCACATATTTCTGTGGCTTTCCCTTATATTCAATAGTGACTTTTTCATCGAAAGTAGATCCGCATTTATCTTCGCGCTGTCCATCGACAAACACGTCTCCGGACATTATATATATCTTTGCTTTTTCTCTGGACTCGGCAAGTCCCTGTTCTACCATCAGAAGATCTAATCTTTTCTTTGCCATTTAATCCTGTCCTATAACACTAATTACTTTTTCTACAACGGAATCAGCATCAATTCCTGTAATTTTCTTTAATATATCAACATTACCATGCTCAATATATGCATCTGGAATTCCGATATTGATTATCGGAACATTTGCATTTATCGAATCAGCATAATGCCGAACTTTCTCGCCATATGCACCATTCAGAACATTCTCTTCCATAGTAACCAGAACTTTAGCTGATTTAATAGCATATGCAACTGCTTCTTCATCGATCGGCTTTACAAATCTGGCATTGACCAGAGATACCTTATAACCCTTTTCTTTAAGTTTTTCTCTGACATCAAGCGCAGTCTCTACCATAGAACCTACAGCAAAAAGCCATATGCCGCCCTCATCATAGAGTGTCTCTGACTTGCCCATTTCTATCGGTGCACGGAACTCGTGCATTTTATCGCAGGCTGTTCCACGACCGTATCTCATAGCTATAGGACCATCAAATTTAACGGCAAATTTAAGCATATCTGAGAGTTCCCATTTATTCTTAGGAGCCATAATGTGCATATTTGGAATAGATGAAAGATAAGAAAGATCAAATACTCCCTGATGAGTTTCTCCATCAGCACCAACAAGTCCTGCCCTGTCGATGGCAAAAACAACATGAAGATTCTGGATGCATACATCGTGCAGAATCTGATCATAAGCTCTTTGCAAGAAGCTTGAGTAAACAGCCACAACAGGTGTCATACCTCCTGCTGCCAGTCCTGCCGCAAATGTAACCGCATGTTCTTCAGCAATTCCAACATCAAAAAATCTGTCAGGATAAAGATTCTTAAAACGGTTAAGTCCTGTTCCGTCAGGCATTGCAGCAGTTATCGCGCATACTTTCTCATTACTTGAAGCAAGCTTTATCATTACAGTTGAGAAAATATCTGTCCAGCCGGCTTTTTTCTTATTTGCTTTCGGAAGTCCCGTTTCTATATCAAAAGGCTCGGTTCCATGAAACCTTGCAGGATGACATTCTGCAGGAGCATATCCTCTTCCCTTAACAGTACGAACATGAATAAGAACGGCATGGTTGATCTTTTTAGCCTCATTGATCAATCTGCACATAGTCTTTATATCATGTCCGTCAACCGGTCCGAGGTAAGTAAGACCCATATCTTCAAAAAGCATTCCCGGGACAAAAAGCTGTTTTACTGAATTTTTATAACGCTTCAAGCTGTCAACTACTTCTTTTCCGCGTCTTGTCTTCTGAAGCATATTCTGAAGATTGACCTTAAAATCTTGGTATCCCTCCGCAGTTCTTATACTCTGAAGGTATTTTGACATACCTCCGACATTTTCGGCTATAGAACGATTATTATCATTCAGGATAATAATGAAATTTGTTTTTAACTTAGCTGCATTATTAAGAGCTTCATAGGCCATTCCTCCGGTCAGAGCACCATCTCCGATCACAGAAACAACCGTATTTTTTCCTCCCGTGAGGTCTCTCGCCTTTACAAGACCCAATCCTGCCGATATAGACGTTGAAGAATGACCGGTATCAAATGCATCTGCTTCATTTTCCCCTCGTTTAGGAAATCCCGCAAGACCGCCGTACTTTCTCAAACTGTCAAACTCCATCTTACGTCCTGTAAGGATTTTGTGTGTATAAGACTGATGTCCAACGTCAAAAATAATCTTATCTTCCGGAAGTCTGAGTGACAGATGAAGAGCCATTGTGAGCTCTACTGCACCAAGATTTGAGCCAAGATGTCCACCATTCTCAGAAATCTTTTTAATGAGAAATGTTCTGATCTCTTGAGCCAGAAGAGCATACTCATCCGGTTTAATTTTCTTTATGTCATTTGATTTCTTTATTCTGTCAAGAATCAATTTATTTCACCCGATTTACAAGATATTCTATAAGTTCTTCAAGGAACTCATTTTTTGCGGAAAGCTGTCCTAACAGTTCCATAGCCTTTTCTGATAAAACTTCAACATCAACCTGTGCCTGCTCAAGACCTTTAAGAGTTACGTAAGTAACTTTTCCATTCTCTGCATCTGAGCCAACATGCTTTCCAAGTATTTTTTCATTTCCTTCAACATCCAGAATGTCGTCTCTTATCTGAAATGCCATACCGACACTATAACCAATTTCTTCTAATATTTCGATATCCTTATCAGGAGCTCCGGCAAGAACTGCGCCAAGCATGAGCGAACATTCAAGAAGTGCAGCTGTCTTATTCTCATGTATGAACATAAGCTCTGACTCATCTAAATTCCGTCCGGTCTCCTCAGCATCAACATCTGCAGCCTGGCCTCCGACCATTCCTTTTATTCCGGATTTCTTTGCCAATATCTGACTGGCCTTTATTATTCTTTCCGTATTTTCTTTTTCCATATCAAATGCAGAAAGAGCAGTTTCAAATGCCAGATTCAAAAGCGCATCACCTGCAAGTGTTGCCATACCTGCACCATATACTGCATGAGTAGTTTTTTTGCCTCTTCTGTACTCGTCATTATCCATTGCAGGGAGATCATCATGCACCAGCGAATAAGTATGAATCATCTCGAGTGCTGCCATAAATGGCTCTATCAGCTGACTTCTTCCGCCATACATGTTATAAGTCTCATTCATAATGAGCGGTCTGAGCCTTTTACCCGAGCTTAAAACAGAATAATTGATAGCTTCTGCAATCTTTGCTGCATATCCTTCTTCGGCCGGAAGATATTTCTTCAATACTGACTCAACGTAATCAACACGCTGATTCATGGCCTCATTGAAACTCTTCTTCAGTTCCATCTCCGTTAATTACCATCACTTTCTTTTCTACTGTTTCAATCTTATCATGTGTTTCTTTTAAAACTTGCATGGCTTTTTCATATACAGCAAAAGATTCTTCAAGCGAGACATCCTCATCTGTAAGTTTTTTTACCGAATCTTCGAGAAACGTGAATCCCTCTTCAATTGTCATTTCTTTTTTCTGTCTTGCTGACATCTGCGTATACCTTTCCGTCTCTTAAATAAATCTGAATATGGCTTCCTTTTCTTACATCTTTAACAGTTTTCAAAGCTTTTCCCGAATTATTTGCTACAAATGAATATCCTCTGCTCAATGTAGCTACCGGAGAAACGCCCTCAAGTTTAGCTGCAAGAGTTGAAAGCTGTTGTTTTCTTAGAGTCAGTTTCTGATTAATAACTGATCTCATTTCTTCTTCGATGTCTGTAATTCTGACCTGGTCATTCTCGATTCTACGGATCATGGAATTATTCAGTCGTTCCTCAAAGCTTTTTAACTTTTCCTTTTGGAGCATCAATGCATTTGAAGGTGAATATCTGCTTAGTTTTAATCGGATCTCCCTTAAATAACTCTTTGCATTATCTGTTCTTCTGAGCATTCCGTCTTTGAGACGTTCCGAATAATTATCTATAAGATCTTCAAATGACCGATAATCAAAAACAGCAAGTTCTGCAGCCGCTGATGGTGTAGGTGCTCTTAGATCTGCAACCCAGTCAGCAATTGTAGTATCTGTCTCATGTCCTGTGCCTGAAATTATTGGCGTCTGGGCATTAAAAATAGCCCTTGCAACTATTTCTTCATTAAATGCCCAAAGATCTTCTATAGAACCTCCGCCTCTGCCGATGATTATCACATCGCAGTTTCTTTCATCCAGGCAGGTTATACCATTAACAATAGATTCTGCTGCACCCTCACCCTGAACCTTTGCAGGATAAAGCAAGATGTCAACATAAGGATTTCGTCTCTTTGATATATTTATTATATCCCTTACAGCTGCTCCGGTGGGTGCTGTGACAACGCCCACTTTTCTGACAAAAGGAGGAATGGGCTTTTTATACATTTCATCAAACATGCCCATTTCCGAAAGTTCTTTTTTTAATTTTTCATATTTTTCATAAAGAAGCCCTGCGCCTTCACGTGTAATGTTGCGCGCATAGATCTGATATCTTCCGTCACGCTCGTATACGCCAACCCTTCCGCTGACGACTACGAGCTGACCTTCTTTAAGCGTGAAATCCAATGTAAGGGCATCACGTTCAAACATAAGTCCTGAAATAGCCGCTTTGCTGTCTTTCAGTGTGAAATAGATATGTCCTGAAGAATGGTATTTAACGTTTGACAGCTCGCCTTTTATCCTGATTTCCGAAAGAATCAGATCATCATCAAAAAGTCCTCGCACATATGCATTGACCTGTGTGACAGAAAATACTTTTTCCATCATTTATACCATTTTGGCCAAAATTCCATTAACAAAGGAAGCTGACTCTTCCAGTCCGTATTTCTTTGCGAGCTCAACTGCTTCATTAATTGCCACAGGAATAGGCACATCCTCATCGAAACGTATTTCATAAGTTGCAAGCCTTATAAGAGCAAGCTCAACCTTACCCATACGTGTTGTGCTCCATCCTTCTATTCTGGAATTGATCATTTCATCAAGCTCCGGAAGACAATCAAGAATTGCCTTGAACCTGTGCTCGATAAACTCTTCAGAAGCATCATCTGCAGGCTCTTCAAGCTGATCGAAATATAATCTCATCTGATGGGGCATATCCTCGATCGAATTAAATTCTGTCATAAATAATAAAATAAATACATGTTCTCTTAAAAGGCTTCTTTTCATCATAGTGCTCATTTCTCAGATTCTGCTCCCATATCTATACTTGCTATTCTTATATTTACATCAGCGACAGAAAGACCTGTCATGGTCTCTATCGCACTTTTAACATTTTTCTGTACGTTTTTACTTACTTCGGGAATACTATAACCATACTTGATATTTAAAGAAATATCAGCTCTTACAACTCCTTCTGCAACGTCAACCCTTACGCCCTTTTCCACTGATCTCATTCCGACGTAGTTCATTATTGTTTTGCTGATGCTGCCTGTCATCCTGCCAACACCTTCTACTTCCTGTGCAGCAAGTGATGCAATGGCTGCCACCACATCATCAGCAATCTTTATTTCTCCTGTGGCATCATTCTCAATACTGATACCATTTGATTTTATCTCTTCTGACATAAATTCTCCTTTAAGAAGATTCATTAATTTTTAGAAGTCAAAACCGTCTACACATAGATAACTACAATGATTATAGCAAAAAACTCCGCTATTGAAAACATTTATTCTATCCAAAAAGAAATCGTTTTCTCAGTATCATCATTGGCATATGTAATTCTTTTTGACCCCTTATATATTTCAAAAATCTTTTTATTATCAAAAAGCTCTTTTACAAATTCCTTATAAACCGAATCCGTATCTGCCCTGATCATAAAGAAATCCTCATTTCTGGCCGTTTGAAGTTTGAATACTGCCTTCAGGCGTTCAAGGTCTGCCGACTTAAAATAAAGGCCTTCTTTAACATAATAGTACGCAGAAAGTGATGTACAATTTGGCAGATATAAAGGACTGTCTATTTTATGCGTTGCCCGCAATATTTCATTATTGCATCCGAAATAATTGTAGTTTATTTCGTCTACAATTTCTGTATTCATATAATTTCGATACGAAGAATCCCCCCATGTCGAATCAACATAGCACCAGGTTCCATCAATCTTTACAATATTCCATGAATGATTTGAATCATTTGCCGATCCGTACACGACTGCCGACTGAACTCCCAGCCTGTCAAGAAGATATTTCATAGCAAGGCTGTATCCCTGACATACGCTCTCACCATTAATAAAAACAGAAATTATATTTTGATTATTAGCGGCGTTAACATTATATGTCGTATTTGACACTATATATTCAAAACAGTATTTTACCTTCTCATAATCAGTATCATCTTTCGGTGCATCTTTAAGGATTTTATCTACCGCCTTATCGATTCTTTCCTGATAATCTTTTCTCTTCTGTGCAGACATTGTATATCGTCCTGTAACTGCAAGACCCACCTTTGTTTCTCCCATACTGGTCACAGTAGCTCTGTATCCGTCTGTATAAAAAATCTCAGGATGATCCATTATACAATAATTAAAGCATTTATCGAGCACATCAGTATCAGTTGTGGACAGCTTTACATTTTCACTCATTGTATTCAGGCAGTCATATACTTCGCGATATACTTTTTTCTCGGATGAAGAAAGCGTCGTGTAACAATAATGAAGATTGCCGCCATATTCATCGCTGTCTTCCACTTCTGTTGAAGCTGAATCACTGCTCACAGAAGAATCTTCACTACTATCTTCTGTTCTGTAATCTTCAGACGATGCATCAGGATGCTCTCTTAACCAGTCCTCAAAAGATAAGGCCTCTGTAGACTCTGTCGATTCATCAGTCTCTTCATCGGAAGTTTTCCCGCTAAAACCAGCAATAATATCTTCTACGGCTTCAACAATACTGTCAGTAAAGTTATAAATCTTATCTACTGTATTATCAATGCCTGCTCTGACCTCATCTGAACTGCATGCGGTCAAAAGTAAGATTAAAATGAAAAGCGACATTATCAATGCCGCTTTTCTTCTGCTTCCTTTTTTATGTTTTCCGGTTTTTTTTAATCTCTTTTTAAGCATTTTCCTTAATTTTCCGAGTATTCCTCAAGTTCAAGACCTTCATTACGGTCAAGTGTCATTCCAATGCTCCATGAGTTAACAAAAAGTAAAAGAGGTCGGCCTTTAAGGTCTCTAACCTTCTTCATATCCGAAGTTCCGTTTATAGAATCAAGATCTGTCTCTGTATTCTTTATCCAACGGATAAACTCGTACGGAAGCTTCTCAAGGATTATATCAACATTATATTCACTCTTAAGCCTGTACTCAAGAACTTCAAACTGAAGCTCTCCAACTACACCAACTATGATCTCTTCCATTCCATAATTGGATTCCTGGAATATCTGAATAGCACCTTCCTGTGCGATCTGTTCGATACCCTTTACAAACTGTTTTCTCTTCATGGTATCTACCTGACGTACTCTAGCAAAATGCTCAGGTGCAAATGTAGGAATTCCGGCATAAGCAAACTTATCCGGAGGTGTACATATTGTATCACCGATAGAATAAATACCCGGATCAAAGACACCGATAATGTCTCCGGCATAGGCTTCCTTGACAACATGTCTGTCATCTGCCATCATCTGCTGTGGTTGTAAAAGTCTTACCTGCTTTGCACCCTGCACATGGTAGACATCCATTCCGCCTTCGAACTTTCCGGAACAGATTCTCATGAAAGCAATTCTGTCTCTGTGAGCCTTATTCATATTAGCCTGTATCTTAAATACAAAAGCAGAAAAATTCTTTGCTATAGGATCTATAGTTCCTTCGTTTGAAACCCTTGGAAGCGGAGGGATCGTCATCTTAAGGAAATACTCAAGAAATATCTCTACACCAAAATTAGTAAGTGCAGAGCCAAAGAAAACAGGAGAAAGTTTTCCCTGATTGACCTTTTCCTGGTCAAAAGGTTCAGATGCTCCATCAAGAAGCTCTATCTCGCTCATCAAAAGCTCTCTGGCATCTTCTCCGATAGCCTCGGTTGATGCAGCTTCATCACTGAGCTTTATTCTTGTCTCTGTTCCCTCCTTGGTTCCCTTGAAAGTATCAGCAAATTCAACAATTTCTCCGGTTGATCTGTCATAGACACCTTTAAAGTCTTTACCTGAACCAATAGGCCAGTTGATAGGACATGTTGCGATTCCAAGTTCTTTTTCTATCTCATCAACGAGATCAAATGTATCCCTGGCATCCCTATCCATCTTATTTATAAAAGTAAATACGGGTATTCCGCGACGTCCGCAAACCTTAAAAAGTTTTCTTGTCTGAGGCTCTACACCCTTTGCTCCATCTATGACCATCACTGCAGAATCAGCAGCCATAAGAGTTCTGTAAGTATCCTCAGAAAAGTCCTGATGTCCCGGTGTATCAAGAATATTTATGCAAAAGCCATCATATTCGAACTGCATTACGGAGGAAGTAACGGAAATACCTCTTTCCTTTTCTATATCCATCCAGTCAGAAACGGCATGACGCGCAGTCGCCTTTCCCTTTACACTTCCGGCAAGATTTATCTGCCCGCCGTAAAGAAGGAATTTCTCCGTCAATGTAGTCTTACCCGCATCAGGGTGAGAAATGATCGCAAATGTGCGTCTTTTGTTAATCTGTTTAGCCAAATCTGACACTAATAGTTTCCTCCGAAATTACACTTACTTTTATAAAATCAATTATTTATCCCATACTATTACGGCAGTAGCATAAGTAAGGCCGGCACCGAAGCCGCAAAGAACATATCTTTCACCCTTCTTAAGAAGGCCCTTACGATTATACTCATCCATAATGCATGGTACTGATGCTGCTGAAATATTTCCCACATGATCCATATTTGTAGGGAATTTATCCAGCGGCTGTTTCATCATCTTTGCAACAGTCTCTATAATTCTGTAATTAGCCTGATGCAAAAAAAACTTATCTATATCATCGGCAGACAGTCCTAAAGGATCAAGTATTTCTTTGATACTTTCAGGTACTTTTCTGCATGCAAACTTAAATACAGCCTGACCATCCATGTGAAGATAGTCCCAAACCTTCTCTCCGTCTGCCCAGGGACTCATGTTTTCACGCTCTTTCATAGTAAGAGTCATTCCATCTTTACCAACACCGCGTGCCATGATTCCCTGAATTCCAACGCTGTCATTTTCCGTTGCAGAAAGAACAAAACCTGCGGCTCCGTCTCCGAAAAGAACACTGGTCGATCTGTCTGTCCAGTCTGTAAGCTTTGATATAGTCTCAGCTCCAATAACTAACGCATTTTTAACTTTACCACTTCTGATAAATGAATCCGCAATATCCAAGCCGTAAACACAGCCTGCACAACCAACTACGATATCAAAAGTCATTGCCTTTTCATTTCCCAATGCAGCCTGTAAAATACATGCTGCACTTGGAAAACGATAGTCACCTGATACAGTAGCAATAACGATAAGATCCAAATCCTCAGCTTTAAGGCCGGCGTCATTAAGGGCATTTCTTGCAGCATCCTCAATCAATGAAGATGTTGTTTCGCTAGTAGCTATATGTCTCGTAACAATACCAGTTCTCTGTCTTATCCACTCATCGGATGTATCCATAAATCCCGCAAGATCGTCATTTGTAACAATTTTCTGCGGAAGAGCAGAACCGATTCCAATTATAGATGTTTTCAAAATTTTACCCCTTAAATCTGTATTAGAACTTTCTGAATCTTTCATATCTCTGATCAGCAAGTTCCTTACCGCTCATCTTAGTATATTTCTCCATAAATTCAGCAATATTATCTTTAAGGAAATCTGAAATCTCACCGATTGTAGATTCAGATGCTACGCCAAATTCAGGAATTATCTTTTCGATAACACCGAGCCTCTTCAGATCATCAGCTGTAATACACATTACACCTGCTGCCTCTGAAGCCCTCTTGCCATCCTTCCAAAGGATTGAAGCAAAACCTTCAGGTGAAAGTACAGAATATGTTGCATTTTCCATCATCCATACTTCATTTCCAACTGCAAGACCAAGTGCACCACCACTTCCGCCTTCACCGATCATAAGTGAAAGTACCGGAACCTTAAGTGCAGCCATTTCATAAAGATTTCTTGCAATAGCCTCACCCTGACCATTCTCTTCTGCTTCCATTCCGGGGAATGCACCTGGAGTATTAACAAAAGTAACGATAGGAACATTCATCTTCTCGGCAAGCTTCATAAGTCTTAAAGCCTTACGATATCCCTCAGGTGAAGGCATACCAAAGTTACGACGTTTGCACTCAGCCATATCCTGGCCCTTTTCAACGCCTATAACCATAATACTCTTACCGCCAAGAGCAGCAAGACCTCCTACTACGCACTTATCATCAGCAAAGTAACGGTCTCCGTGAAGTTCGTAAAAGCTGTCAAATACTCTGTCAATATATGCAAGAGTTGACGGTCTCTTAATAGAACGTACTGCTTTAACCTTTTCCCAGGCTGTAAGAACCTCAGCCTCTTTTCCTGTCTGCTTTGCAGCCTCCTTGGGTTTAAGCGCATTCATGAGAGTTCCATTATTAAATCTGAGAATTCTTGAAAGCGTAGACTTAAGATCTTTTCTTTCAACAATAGCGTCACAGAAACCATGCTCTAAAAGGAACTCAGTTCTCTGGAAGCCCTCAGGAAGTTTCTGTCCGATAGTCTGCTCGATAACTCGAGGACCTGCAAATCCTACAAGAGCCTGTGGCTCACCGAGGATAATATCTCCAAGCATTGCAAATGAAGCCGTTACACCACCTGTTGTAGGATCTGTAAGAACTGTCACATAAAGAAGTCCTGCATCAGAATGCCTCTTAAATGCAGCTGAAGTCTTCTCCATCTGCATAAGAGAAATAATCCCCTCCTGCATTCTTGCACCACCTGAACATGTAAACATGATAACAGGAAGTTTTTCCTCAGTTGCTCTCTCAACTGCACGTGTGATTTTCTCGCCATAAACATGACCCATACTTCCCATAAGGAATCTTGCGTCACATATACCGATAACAGCTCTTTCGCCGCCGATAGTACATTCACCTACTGTAACACCTTCATCAAGACCGGTCTTTTCTCTGGTGGCAGCAAGCTTATCATCATAACCCGGAAAATCAAGTGGGTTAACAACTTCGAGGTCATTGAACCAGTTCTTAAAGCTTCCTCTGTCGGCAACCATCTTGATCCTGTTATTAGTACGAACTCTGTAATAATGTCCGCAATATGTACATACATAATTATTAACAACTACATCCTGCTTCTCAGCACGTCTTCCGCAAGCAGGACACACAATATAATCCGGTGCTTCCTTACCTCTGAATAGATTAGGTAATTTCATTGTTTTCTTAAGCCTCCTTTGATATTGCAAAGGTTAACTCTGCTGTTACTGCAACTTCATTTCCAACTTTAGCCGTAGCCTTGCCAATACCCATGGGTCCCTTGATCTCTATGATCTCTGTTTCAAGAGTCAGAACATCTCCGGGCTCAACTTTTCTCTTAAATCTTACTTTATTAAGTGCAGCAAAATATGCTGTTCTGCCCTTAAACTCTGGCTCGGAAAGAATAGCCACAACTCCGACCTGTGCGAGCGCCTCAACGATAAGAACACCCGGCATTACCGGTTCCCCGGGAAAATGACCTGCAAAAAAGGGCTCATTATAAGTCACGCACTTAGTTCCGACAGCTCTTTTACCGCTTTCAAGTTCTTCAATTGTATCAACCAGCAAAAACGGCTGACGGTGAGGAATAATCTGCATTATATCCTTCGTTTTCATTATAGACATAAATTATGCTCCTTTTTTCTAGTTTAAGCTTTGGCTCTTGTCCCTCTGTAAAAGAAGGACAAGAAGCTGAAATTTTATTCGTATTTCTTAAGAATAATAGATGCGTTATGTCCGCCAAATCCAAGAGAATTTGAAAGCGCATATTTAATATCCTTATTGGATGCTTCCTTGCAGTAATCAAGATCCATCTCTTCATCAGGGGTCTCATAACCAAGTGTCTGATGAATGTAACCTTCCTCTAATTCTTTTACGCAGGTTATACATTCAACTGCACCGGCACCACCAAGAAGATGTCCGATCATTGATTTTGTAGAATTAACCTTTATATCATATGCATGATCGCCAAAAAGCTTTTTAATTGCACGAGTCTCAAAAAGATCATTTGCATGAGTACTTGTTCCATGTGCATTGATGTATTCAATGTCATTATTTTCAAGACCAGCATCCTTAATAGCATTTTCCATTGCCATAGCTGCACCTGAGCCATCCTCTGCAGGAAGTGTGATATGAAAGGCATCTGATGAACATCCATAACCTACAAGCTCCGCATAGATTTTTGCTCCACGCTTTTTAGCATGCTCAAGTTCTTCAAGTACAACAACACCGGCACCTTCACCCATTACAAAGCCGCTTCTGTTCTTATCGAAAGGAAGTGAACATTTATCAGGATCCTCTGAGGAAGAAAGTGCTGTGAGCTGGCAGAAACCGGCTACTGAAAGAGGTGTAACTGCAGACTCTGTTCCACCTGCAACCATTACATCAGCATCATTGTACTGGATTGTTCTCATTGCTTCACCGATGCAGTTTGTACCTGTAGCACAAGCTGTAACAATATCAATGCTCTTACCCTTTAATCCGTACTGAATTGATATATTACCTGATGCCATATTTGAGATCATCTTCGGGATGAAGATAGGATTTACAAACTTAGGTCCTCTGGATGCAATATGACCTGCTTCAGTCTCAAGATCCTGCATTGAACCGATACCACTTCCTACACATGTTCCGCAACGGTATGGATCTTCCTTTTCCATATCAAGTCCGGAATCCTCCATTGCCTCTTTAGCGGCTGCCATAGCAAGCTGAACAAAAGGAGCCATACGACGGGCCTGCTTAGGATCGATATACTGTTTAGGATCAAAATCTTTAACTTCAGCTGCAACATGAGCCTTAAATTCAGAAGCATCAAATCTGCTGATTATACCAAAACCGTGTTTTCCTTCTTTGATAGACTTCCAAAAGTCTTCAACACTGTTTCCAACGGGTGTGATCGCACCCATACCTGTAATAACAACTCTTCTTTCTTCTTTAAAACTCATCCCATACCTCCGTTCACCTGGATAACCTGTCCTGTTATGTATGCTGCCTTGTCTGATGCAAGGAATGAAACTGTATTTGCGATATCCTCAACTGTTCCGCCTCTCTTAAGCGGTATAGATGAAAGAATTGATTCTCTGACTTTTTCTGAAAGTACCTGAGTCATTTCTGTATCTACATAACCCGGAGCAACGGCATTTACAGTAACACCTCTGCTTCCAAGCTCTTTTGCTGCAGACTTTGTAAGTCCGATAACACCCGCCTTTGAAGCACTGTAATTTGCCTGACCTGCGTTACCCATAACACCGGAAATAGAGGAAATATTGATAATTCTTGCACCGGTCTTATTCTTAAGCATGTATCTCGAAAAATGTCTCATGGTATTGAAAGTTCCCTTGAGATTTGTATTTATAACTGTATCAAAATCCTCTTCCTTCATAGCCATAAGAAGTGTATCGCGTGTTACACCAGCATTATTTACAAGTACATCCACATGACCATACTCTTTAATAATTGCGGAAGCAAATTCTTCTACTGCCTTGAAATCAGAAACGTCACACTGAATGCTTACAGCTTCTCCGCCCTCAGCCTTAATTTCTTCAACAGCCTCATCTGCTGCAGAAGAAGAATGTGCGTAGTTAACAACAACAAAAAATCCGTCACGAGCAAGGCTTTTAGCTATCTCACGGCCAATTCCTCTTCCTGCTCCCGTAACAATTGCAAGCTTTTTATCTGTCATCAAATTCTCCTTTATTTAAGAGCTTCTACTGCTGCCTCAAGATCTTCATATTTATCAATATTTATGGTCTTAACCTCGCGGCTTATTCTCTTATTAAAGCCGGCAAGCGTATGTCCGGGACCAATCTCAACAAAGGTATCAACGCCATCAGCTATAAGCTTTTCAATAGTCTTGATCCACTGTACTGATCCTGAGATCTGCTTTTCGAGAAGTCCTGCGATCTCAGAACCCTTTGTTACATATTCTGCTGTAAAGTTTGCAATATAAGGAATCTGAGGATCAGAAAACTCAGTATTCTTTAACTCAGCCGCAAGCTTTTCGCCTGCAGGTACCATCATTGCAGAATGGAAAGGTCCACTAACCTTAAGCGGAACAACCCTCTTTGCGCCTGCTGCACTGAGAGCCTCACCTGCTGCCTTAACAGCGTTCTCCTCACCGGTAATAACAATCTGTCCCGGGCAGTTATAGTTAGCCACTGAAACAATTCCTTCTGTTTCAGCACATACAGAAGCGATCTTCTCCTCATCAAGTCCAAGTACAGCGCTCATTGCACCACCTGTAGGAACTGCCTCCTGCATGAAGATTCCTCTTTTACGAACCAGTCTGCATGCATCTTCAACGCTCATTGCACCTGCAGCTGCAATTGCAGCATACTCTCCGAGTGAATGACCGGCTGTATAATCAGCTTTTATTCCTCTCTTCTCAAGACACTTGAAAATTGCAAGCTCTGTAGCTACCATAGCAATCTGAGTATATTGTGTCTCGTTGATATCGGTATTTTCCTCAAAGCAGATCTTCTCAACATCGATTCCTGAGGCCTTAGAAGCAATCTCATATACTTCTTTGGCTTCTGCCTCATTCTTATAGAATCCCTCGCCCATTCCTACATACTGTGCGCCCTGGCCGGGGAATACAAATGCTTTTTTTCCCATAATCTCCTCTTTCCTCAAAATCTTAGTTTTCATGAAAAAACTTTTTGTCACAGATTACGTTTAAGAAACAAGCGCCAACTGTACCAAAAAAGTATTTTCATTCTCCAAAACTCATTGGCTCAAATCATATATGACGCAGCGGCAATTTAATAACCGCACATGTCAATTTATCAAAGTTTCATAAGCTTCTCAGCATCTGAAACTATTGAAGATATGATTTCTTTACAGGTCTTTACATCCTTGATCATTCCGGCGATCTGACCTGACATAAGAGAGCCATTATCTATATCGCCATCCATAACAGCTTTTCTAAGTGAACCAAGTGTAAGCTTCTCAAGTTCTTCGAAAGGTGCTCCTTCCTGCTCAAGCTTGATGTACTCCTTGGTCATCTTATTTCTAAGAACACGGATAGGATGTCCTGTTGTTGCTCCTGTAACTACTGAATCAATATCGCTTGCCTTGCAAAGCCTTTTCTTAAAGTTCTCGTGAACGATAGACTCTTCAGCGGCAACAAAACGTGTACCCATCTGAATTCCTTCAGCTCCAAGCATAAATGCTGCGGCCATTCCTCTTCCATCAGCGATACCACCTGCAGCGATTACAGGGATCTTTACTGCATCAACAACCTGAGGAACAAGTGACATTGTAGTTGTTGAACCGATATGTCCGCCTGCTTCAGAGCCCTCTGCAACTACTGCATCAGCTCCGCCTCTTTCCATCATTACTGCCATTGCAACAGATGCAACTACAGGAATAACCTTTACGCCTGCGGCTTTCCAATCAGCCATGAACTTTGCCGGGCTTCCTGCTCCTGTTGTAACTACCGGAACTTTTTCCTCAATAACGATCTTTGCAACTTCCGGAGCATTAGGATTAAGCATCATGATATTTACACCAAAAGGCTTATCTGTAAGCTCTTTAACTTTTCTGATCTGCTCTCTTACAATTTCCGGCGGTGCACTTGCTGCTCCGATGATTCCGAGTCCACCGGCCTGTGAAACTGCTGCAGCAAGATTCCACTCAGCGACCCATGCCATGCCACCCTGTATAACAGGTGCTTCTGTTCCCAAAATATCAGTAATTCTAGTTTTCATAAATCTTAAACACTCCTAACTTTATCCCAGTCATCTTTAGCTGACTGATATTGTTCGTTAAGACAGGCTATAGCATCAAGTCTGCCCTGTTCCGTAAAAGGAAAATAAAAATTCTTTTTTATATCTTCAGGCGCCTTTTCATAGGAAAGCGGCTCGGGCCAGACAGTAACCATAAACTGTCCCTCCTGCTGCTTTTCCTCAGGTGCAAATCTGACATCCTCAAGTGGCTCTCTTGCCAGTCTGTATCTCATTCCCCTGCAGGAACCAAAATACGCTTCACCGTAAATATAATGTGAATAACCGTAAAGAGCCTGCGACGTGATCAATTGCTCGTCTTCTTTACTCATTTTCTGATCTCACTATTGCAATATGAACATCATCAAGCTGTTTCTGCTCGACCTCTGACGGTGAGCCCATCATAAGATCCTGTGCATTCTTATTCATAGGGAAAGGAATGATCTCTCTGATCGATTCTTCACCGGCTATAAGCATTACCATACGGTCTACGCCTGGAGCAATACCTGCGTGCGGCGGTGCTCCATAACAGAATGCATTATACATGGCAGGGAATTTCTTCTTAACATCTTCTTCGCCAAGTCCGACAATTCTGAACGCCTCAACCATGATCTCGGGGTCATGATTTCTTACAGCACCACTGGAAAGTTCAACGCCATTGCAGACCAGATCATACTGATATGCAAGAATATCAAGAGGCTCCTGATTCTTAAGAGCATCCATTCCACCCTGAGGCATCGAGAACGGATTATGACAAAATTCAAGTTCTCCTGATTCTTCGCCGATTTCGTACATCGGGAAATCAACTATCCAGCAGAATTCATAGCAGTCTTTTTTCATATGACCTTCTGCATTTGGTCCGATGATCTTGATCAAAGTTCCTGCTGTTTTCTGAGCAGCACTCTTCTTACCTGCAGAAAGAGCGATAAAGTCACCAGCCTTAAGACCAAGCTTTGAAACAAGTGCATCATGTGCCTCCCCGAGGAATTTTGAAATACCGCCGGCGAAAGTTCCATCTTCGCCAACCTTAAACCAGTAACCTTTGCCTCCGGAGATCACTTCAGCATCAGCCATCATCTTATCTATAACTTTTCTAGATCCGCTGAATCCTGATACAACGATCGCTTTGATCGTATTTCCCTCTGCAAAAGGCTCAAATCCACATCCAGCAAGCTCATCTGTTACATCCTCTGCAACGAGATCTATGCGAAGGTCAGGTTTGTCTGTTCCATACTTCTCAAGAGCATCAAGATACTTGATCCTCTTAAAAGGTGCAGATGAAGCTGTCTTATAAACGCCATATTTAGCAAATACAGGAGGAAGAACTCTTTCAAGAACTTCAAAAACATCTTCCTGACTTGCAAAAGCCATTTCCATATCAAGCTGGTAAAACTCTCCCGGAGATCTGTCAGCTCTGGCATCCTCATCTCTGAAGCAGGGTGCGATCTGGAAATATCTGTCAATTCCGGAAGCCATTAAAATCTGCTTAAACTGCTGAGGAGCCTGTGGAAGGGCATAAAACTTACCCTCGTGAAGTCTTGAAGGTACAAGGTAATCTCTTGCTCCCTCAGGGCTCGAACAGGTAAGAATAGGTGTTGTTATCTCAAGAAATCCCTCGTTTGTCATTGAAGAACGTAAGTCAGAAACAATTTTACTTCTGAGAACGATCTTGTCCTTTACTGCAGGATTTCTTAAATCCAGGAAACGATACTTAAGTCTTGCATTTTCATCAGCTTCTTTAGAACGGTTAATTTCAAACGGAAGTTCATTATAAATACATTTACCAAGAACCTTTATTTCTGTAGGTAAAACTTCGATCTCTCCTGTAGCCATCTCGCTGTTCTTTGAAGAACGCTCACGTACGACACCTGTGATCTGAAGTGTTGACTCACAGTTAAGTCCGTTGATCATCTCCATCATATCTTCGGTCTCGATAACTACCTGAGTTTTACCGTAAAAATCTCTTAACACAAGGAAACCAAGGTTTTTACTTACCTTACGGATATTCTCAAAGTATCCGCAAATTGTTACTGTCTTGCCTGCATCGCTCAGTCTGAGCTCATTGCAGTTATGTGTCCGCGATTGGAACATGATTGTTACATCTCCTTAAAATTAATTCTTAAATTTTATGCGTAAAAGTCTTTTATTTCGCTATAACCTGACTTCTCCAGATTATCTTTCTGAAACTTCTTGTTCTTCATCATCTGCGACACAAGAACAGTTTTGCCTTCAGCTCTAAGCTTTGCAGCTTCTTTCATAACATCACTCAGAGCCTCACCTGAAAGCTTCTTATCAACAAGAAAAGCTATCTTATTTCCACTTGCAGGTACCTTGAAATCAGCATCAAGAAGCATTGTGATTATTCTTTCAAAACCAATTGAAAAACCGCATGCCGGAACATTATTACCTGTAAACTTACCTACCATTCCGTCATATCTGCCGCCGCCGGCTATGGAACTTCCAAATTCAGCTATTTCGATCTCAAAAATAGTACCTGTATAATAGGACATTCCTCTAACAAGGGTAGGATCAAATTTTATTGAAAATTCACCGGACTTGGCTGCATTAACATTGTTAATTATTGCTATAAGAGATTCTGCAGCACCTTCCTGAAGATTGTCTCCAAGCTTTTCCTTTAAGTTCTCGATTTCGGCAACATCGCCTTCTCCCGAACTGAAAAGCTCTATGCATTTATTTACTGAATCTTCAGCAAAACCGGCTTTAAGAAGTTCTTCCTTAACACCGTCAGCACCTATCTTATCCATCTTATCAAGAATGATAAATACTGTATCCCAGCTTTCCTCTGCAAAACCGCAGTTTGCAGCAATACCTTTCAGAAATCTTCTGTCAGAAATACGAACTGTAAAATTCTTAAATCCGATTTTTGAGAGAAGTGTTGTTGTAGCTGTAACAAGTTCTGTCTCAGCAAGATTTGTTCCATCCCCGAGAATATCTATATCGCACTGTGTAAACTGTCTGAAACGACCCTTCTGAGGTCTGTCAGCTCTGAATACACTTCCCATCTGAAGTGCCTTGAAAGGTGAAGGCAGTTCATTCGAATGATTTGCATAATATCTGGAAAGAGGAAGCGTAAGATCGTATCTCAAGCCGGAATCACTCAGATCATTGGAGTCCTTTGCATCTGCGATATTGAGCTTTTCTCCTCTTTTTAAGATCTTAAATATCAGCTTTTCGTTCTCTCCACCCTGATTCGAGCAAAGATTTTCGATATGCTCTACGATAGGTGTCTCTATCTCAGTGAATCCAAATCTTCCATAAGTCTCACGTACAAGACCCATTACATAATTTCTTATTTCCATCTCACGGGGAAGTATGTCTTTCATTCCCGTCACAGGCTTTTTTATTAATGCCATATACTCTAATTCTCCCTAAAAAGATTTATTGCTGATATATTCCAAAAAACAGGCAAACAGTCCGTTTCAAACTTGCGTTCCGGACCTGTTTGCCGCTTACCGCATATCTCATATAAACAAGAATCGATCTATTGTTTCCTATCTGCTGCAATACTCAAAAACAGGATTAAATTTGATCTCATCTGCGATCGTTGTTTCTTCCCCGTGTCCGCACAAAACCCGTGTGTCCTCCGGTAATACCATGATCTTATTTTTTATCGATTTGATCAGATCCGATAACGAACCTGTCGGCAGATCAGTTCTGCCAAACGAATGATAAAAAAGTGTATCTCCGGCAAAGAGTAACTTTTCAGACTCTATGTAAAAACACATACCACCGGCAGTATGTCCCGGAGTTTCGATACACTTAATATCAAATCCGGCTATATTTAAGATTTCTCCATCCCGGACAAACTGATCGACCTTTACAGAAAATCCATTGGCACTGGTCCAATGAGAACAATTTGCCTCAGGATCTGCGAGCAAACCTTTTTCATTTTCTCCTGCTATGACATGAATTTCCATGATTTCACGCATGGCATAAATTCCGCCTATATGGTCAAAGTGACCATGAGTAAGGAGAACAGTATCCACATTCACTCCAAGTTCTTTAATCCTTTGAGCAAGAAATTCACCACTATGCCCCGGATCAATGACCACAGCCTGCTTTGTTTCTGTATTTATTAGAAGGTAGCAGTTGGTCTCAACCGGTCCCACAACCTTATATCTGACTTCTGACTTCATCCTGTAGTCCTTTCAATATCCACGACACTCTGAACAGACCTTAATCTCTTCGTTATACCGCTAAGCTCTTCTGTATTATGAATATTGAACGAAAGCGAAATGGTCACAACACCCTGTTTACTGGTTCTGGTGTTCATAGACTCTATTTCTATTCCAAGATCTGAGAAAACCTTTGAAATATCGACAATAAGTCCGCTTCTGTTATGAGCATAGATATCGATGTCGGCAAGATACTGTTCGCTCTTGCCCTCGCTCTTCTGCCACTCAGCCTCAATGAGGCGCTTTCTGTCAATCTCATTCATATTCATAACATTGACGCAGTCTGTTCTGTGAATCGAAACACCACGTCCCCTTGTTATATAGCCGACTATTTCATCTCCAGGCAAAGGATTACAGCATTTTGAAAAATGTACAGAAACATCTGCTATTCCTTTAACCACAATACCGCCGCGGTTACGGATTTCCAGATTTTTCCTGCTTGCAGAATCAATACCGTTTAATATCTCATCATCTGTAATCTGTTTTTTGTGGTCGTTCTGATATCTTTCGACCATCTTATTGATGACCTGACCTTCTTTAAGTCCGCCATGTCCGATTGCAGCATAGACAGCATCAAAATCACGGAAGCCATACTTTCTCATCACAGCTTCCATATATTCAGGCTTCATAATATCGGAAATAACAATAGAATGTGCCTTACAATAATCGGCAAACGCTTCTTTACCGCGAATTATGTTGTCTTCTTTTAATTCATTCTTAAACCATTGATTGATCTTTGTTCTGGCCTGACTGCTCCTTACGATCTTAAGCCAGTCATGACTTGGACCGTTTGAGTTCTGGCTGGTGATTATCTCAACTCTGTCACCATTCTGAACCACATAATCAATAGTTACAAGCTTACCGTTAACCCTTGCTCCGACCATCTTATTACCAACAGCTGAATGAATGCTGTAGGCAAAATCAATCGGTGTCGAACCTGCAGGTAAGTTTTTAACATCTCCGGAAGGAGTAAAACAGTAAACATAGTCAGAAAAGAGGTTTAAGTCACTCTTAAGAAGATTCATGAACTCCTTATTATCAGACATGTTCTGCTGCCATTCAAGAATCTGTCTGAGCCATGTAAGCTTTGCCTCTTCATTATTTCCACTGACTTTCTTTCCGTCAGATGCTTCCTTATATTTCCAATGCGCCGCGATACCATATTCAGCAACACGATGCATCTCTGCCGTACGTATCTGTATTTCAAAAGGCTGTCCGTTGGTACTGATAAGCGTCGTATGAAGCGACTGATATCTGTTCATCTTCGGCATAGCAATATAATCCTTGAAACGTCCCGAAATAGGCTTATACATTTCATGGATCACACCAAGTGCAGCATAACAGTCCCTGACCGAATTAACAATTATCCTTACCGCAAAAAGATCGTAAATCTGATCAAGTGTCTTGTTCTGATTTACCATTTTCTTATAAATGGAAAAGAAATGTTTAACTCGTCCGTTTACCTTGCCCTCAATACCTGCTTCTTTGATCTTTTCCTTAACTTCTTTAACGATATCTTCAACAAACTGTTCACGCTCTGAACGTCTGATAGCGATCTTTTCAGCAAGATCATAATAAAAATCAGGCTTAAGGTACTTAAGTGAAAGATCATCAAGCTCAATCTTTATTTTTGAAATACCAAGCCTCTGAGCTATCGGAGAATATATATCAAGAGTTTCTCTTGCAATCTCGATCTGTTTAGGCTGAGGCTGATATTTGAGCGTCCTCATATTATGAAGACGGTCTGCCAGTTTGATAAGAATAACTCGGATATCCTTAGCCATGGCAAGGAACATTTTCCTTAAGTTATCCGCCTGAAATTCAACTTTATCGCCCTGATATTTAAGTTTGCTGAGCTTTGTAACTCCATCAACAAGATGGGCAACATCATCGCCAAACTGCTCTTTAAGATCATCAACCGTCATAATGGTATCTTCTACAACATCATGAAGAAGACCTGCAACGATCGTTTCCTTGTCCATTTCCAGGTCAGCAAGTATGATCGCCGTCCACAAAGGATGGATGATATACGGCTCTCCGCTTTTCCTAAGCTGATCCTTATGTGCTTCCGAAGCAACCCTGTATGCCTTTTCAATAAGAGAAATATCATCTGAAGGATGATATTTATGAATAATATCTATAAGGCTTTTATACAGGTCCTCTGGCGTATTGAAACAGAAATTTGGACACATTCTGCTATTATCAAAAACCTGATTTGCCATAAATATCACCGCCTTTCTCTTATATTTTGCAGAAAACGAAACTGCTTTTAAAATAACACACTTTCAAAATTATATATTCTTTTTTATTAAAAATCAAGGTTTCTTAATGTCTGCCGCTTTCTAAGCGGCCTGAGCGCCCTTCAGCAGGATCAGACAGCAACAGGAATATTTTTTACCTGCTCACCGGCCTGATAATTTTCAAGTGAAACATCATCAGGGGTAAAATCATAGAAATCTTTTATATCCGGGTTAAGTTTGAAAACCGGAGCAGGATATTGTTCACGGCTGATAAGTTCTCTTATGATATCAACATGACGGTCATAAATATGAGCATCTGCGATCACGTGAACGAATTCACCGACTTCCATATTTGAAACCTGCGCAAACATATGTACAAGCACTGCATACTGTACCACATTCCAGTTATTTGCTGTAAGTACATCCTGTGAACGCTGATTAAGAATAGCATTAAGTACAAGCTTATCACTTCCTGGTCTTTCTGTAACATTGAAAGTCATAGAATATGCGCATGGATAAAGACCCATTTCCGAAAGGTCGTGATGATTATAAATATTTGTCATTATCCTGCGTGAAAAAGGATTATTCTTCAGATCATAAAGCACTCTGTCTGTCTGATCGAACCAACCTTCCCGATATTTATGCTTAACGCCCATCTGATATCCATATGCTTTTCCAATACTGCCGTTTTCATCCGCCCAGGAATCCCAGATATGAGATCTGAGATCATGTATATTATTTGATTTTTTCTGCCATATCCAGAGAAGTTCATCAACACAATTCTTTAATCCTACTTTTCTGAATGTAAGTGCAGGAAACTCCTTTGAGAGATCATAACGGTTTACAACACCGAATTTTTTTATTGTATATGCGCTTGAACCGTCTTCCCAATGCGGCCTTACTTTCTCACCCCTGGTATCAGTACCATTTGTAAGAATGTCTTCACACATTTCCTTAAATACTTTATCTGCGTAACTCAATTCAAGCCTCCTTATTTTCAAGATATTTCTTAAATTCTCTCTCAGACATTAACCCCGAGAAATAATTTCCCTGAACCATCTGGGAATCAAAATCAGAAACCATCCTGTAAATATTATCATCTTCTATTCCGTATATTATTAATTTCTTTGAGAGCTCACCGGCGATCTTTCCTATAAGCTCTACTGCATTTTTCATATAATTATTTGCATAAAGTGAAAAAACAACTCTTGAGTCGATCTTGACACCTGATATAGGCAGATCAATGAAAATACGAATGTCCATGTTCTGCTCACCAAAACGATCAAGGAGTACAGAACAGCCTGCCGATGTAAGCCTTGCAATATTCTGCCTTATGACTACGCCCCCCGCCTGAAGTGCATCACTGGAAATTTCAAAACAGAAATACGTAGCCGGTATACCATAGCGTTCCATAATGTATATGAATGAGTTAGGCATATCTTTCTGCATACATTGGAAAGCCGAAAGATTTACTGTAACTCTCCTGATACCATACTTGTCAGGATGAACTTCCCTTATCATCTGACATACGCTTTCAAAATGCTTCTCAGCAATTTCATTTATCAGACCATCATGCTCAGTCATATGGAAAATATCATTATTATCAAGATAATTTCCATTTGTACCATTGTCAAGCACCCTTAAAAGCGTTTCTACTGCAACCGGTTTTCCGCTTGACTTATCATAGATAAGCTGATAACTCGATGCTACCCTGTCCTCCTTAAGTGCTTCTTTAAGGAGCTCATTTACCTTGTCATTCTTTCTCTTTTCGGACATTTCGGTAATACCTACATATATAGTATTTCCTACCGGTCCACGCATTAATTTATCCCTAAAATAATCAAACATCTGCCGGCAGTCTTTTATCGTGTCCGGAATGTTGACTTCAGGAATTATAAGCATTGATTTTTTTATTTCAAGAGATATGCCCTCTATGTTCCAGGGTACTCTAAAGCGCTCGCCTATTTCCTTTCTGGCAGTTTCAAAGGAATCGCGATTTTCAAACATTACAATTGTTTCATGTTCACCTAAAATATAAGCAGTGGAAGCTTCAAAATGAGTCAGATATGATATTATTTTTTTTCTTAAACTATTGTATTTTTCTGTGCCAAAAAGATTTCTAAGATATCTGAGCTCATAAAAGCGAATAACTATTACGGAAAATTTTTTATTATCCCTGAATTTTTCCTTCATAGTCACTTCAAATGCCATTTTGTTAAAAGCACCGCTATCCTTATCTAAATAATCCCTTGGATTTTCAAGGCTGAAAAACACATAAACCATGGACATTCCGAGATAAAGACTTGTAAGTTCAAGGCCGTGATAAAGGCCCTGAATAATAGCAATGATAAGTGTGCCGCATGCAGTGAAAAGAATCGCATTTCTCTTTCTGTCCGGGATCAGATTCCAAAAGATAAAAGTTTCAGCAATAGCAACCAGCATAAATGAAACCGCACCAACGGCACAGATTTCAGTGGACAGACCCAGGATATATACGCTTGCCAGATCGTAATAAGAATATATCGGACTAAAAAGCACACCCAAACAAAAGAGAACCATTATTCCCTCTGTTATATGGAAAAAATATTTGAATTTTATACCTTCAGGATGTGACTGGATCGTAACATATCTTAATATCGACATCGCTACAACCACCAGCGAAATCAGGTAAAGTCTGCAGATAAGCGGTGTTACCCAGTTTGGTAAAAAGCGGTTGAAATTAGTCGATAGTATAGAAAGTATATCTAATACAATGCTCGCAAAAGATTCTACAAACATCATAAGATATGCCTTATTAGATACAGTCCGCACCGTCTTATGCCAGTCCGACATGGACAAAAGCATAAGAAGCAGTGCAATACCAACAAAGTGAAAACCAATATTAAAATTATACATCATCGTCTTCTCTGTCAGCTTCATAGACAATTGACTTCTTGGCTGACACATTAGACTCGAGATATTCGTCATAAGTGGTCATCTTGTCTATAAGCTGGCCCTCATCTGTGATTTCCATAATACGGTTTGCGGTTGTCTGTACAAACTGATGATCGTGACATGTGAAAAGCTCTACACCCTTAAACTTGATAAGACCATTATTCAAAGCAGTGATCGATTCCATATCGAGATGGTTTGTAGGCTCATCAAGTACAAGGCAGTTAGCACCTGAGATCATCATTCTTGAAAGAAGGCATCTTACCTTCTCTCCTCCTGAAAGAACACTGACTTTCTTAACTCCGTCTTCACCGGGGAAAAGCATTCTTCCAAGGAATCCTCTTACATAAGTAACATCTTTAACAGGTGAATATCCGGTAAGCCATTCTGTTATCGTATATTCATTGGCAAATTCCTTATTGTAGTCCTTAGGGAAATATGCCTGTGAGGTTGTAACACCCCATTTATAATTTCCTTCATCAGGTTCCATCTCACCCATAAGAATCTGGAAAAGAACTGTTGCAGCCTTCTCATTTGCTCCAACAAAAGCAACCTTATCATCATGACCAAGAGTGAAGCTTATATTATCAAGAACTTTAACACCATCGATCGTCTTTGAAAGCTTCTCTACTGTAAGAACCTCATTTCCAATCTCTCTGTCCGGTCTGAAATCAACATAAGGATATTTTCTGGATGAAGGCTTCATATCATCAAGTTCGATCTTTTCAAGGGCACGCTTTCTTGAAGTAGCCTGCTTTGACTTTGAAGCGTTAGCCGAGAAACGTGAAATGAACTCCTGAAGTTCTTTGATCTTCTCTTCCTTCTTCTTGTTGGCTTCTTTTCTCTGCTGGATGATGAGCTGACTGGACTCATACCAGAAATCGTAGTTTCCAGCGAAAAGTGTGATCTTTCCATAGTCAATATCAGCTGTATGCGTACAAACCTTATTAAGAAAATAACGGTCATGGGATACAACAATGATCGTATTCTGGAAATTGATCAAAAACTCTTCAAGCCACTCAATAGCACTGAGATCAAGGTGGTTAGTAGGCTCATCGAGAAGAAGAATATCCGGATTTCCGAAAAGGGCTCTGGCAAGGAGAACTTTGACCTTCTTTGAGCCATCGAGATTCTTCATGATCTCATGATGATACTCAGTCTCAATTCCAAGACCGTTAAGAAGGGATTCAGCGTCAGATTCTGCTTCCCATCCGTTCATTTCAGCAAATTCACCCTCGAGCTCTGAAGCTCTTATTCCATCTTCATCGGAAAAATCTTCTTTTGCATAGATAGCTTCTTTTTCTTTCATGATATCGTAAAGTCTCTGATTTCCGGCAATTACGGTATCAAGTACATCAAACTCATCATATTTGAAGTGATCCTGTTCCAAAAATGAAAGTCTCTGACCGGGAGTTATTTCTATATCACCTGAAGTAGTCTCAAGACTTCCGGAAAGAATCTTCAGAAAGGTAGATTTTCCGGCACCGTTCGCGCCGATAAGACCATAGCAGTTTCCTTCGGTAAATTTAATGTTAACCTCTTCAAAAAGTGCCTTCTTTCCAACTCTGTATGTTACATTATTTGCTGCGATCATTTAAAATCCTTTCCTTCTATTTCAATTTATTTCGTATTTATTTAAGCAATACATTATGTTCGCATAAATCTGATTAAAAATCAAGAGTCTGATATATATTAGTCAATGTATGATAGAACTTCAGAAGGATGTGAGATAATGGCGTCGGCATGATTTTCCTCGAGTTCAGCTCTTTCCCTGAATCCCCAGAGAACTCCGATCGTAAACATTCCTGCTGATTTTCCAGTTTTCATATCAGTATTTGTATCACCAAGATAAATGCATTCCTCGGGACTTACGCCAAATTCTTCAGCTATCATCAAAGCCCCGTCAGGACATGGTTTTTTCTTAAGCCCTTCCCTGACTCCGAGGATCTTATCAAATTTTCCGGAAAGTCCGATCCCGTTTATGGTTTTAATTGCCTCTTCATGAGGTTTATTCGAAAATACTGCCGTTTTAAGGCCTCTCTTCCTCAATTCTTCGACCAGTTCCGGGATCCCCTCATACGGGTGAGCCTTGTAAAGACAGTCAACTGCAAAAATCTCTCTGTAACGCTTATATACCTTATCTATAAGCTCTTTATCATCTTTTCCATGCTCTTTTACTGCTCTCTCTATCAAAGTATAGGCACCATCACCTACAAGAACCTTATAATGTTCTTTTTCAATAGGTGAAAGAGAAAAATCCCCAAGTGCCTTATTTCCGCAATATGCAAGTGCCTCCAGTGTATTGCTTACTGTTCCGTCAAGATCAAATATTGCTGCTTTTTTCATCATTATATTTCGTTTCCGGGACAAATACTCTGTCCGGAAGAAGTTCCTTTCTTATTTTTGCTGCTGCTTTGGCTTCATCCATAAATACCTGCTGCGAATTAACAGCAGGATGTCCATACTTTGCAGGTCTTAGATATGAACCGTCAGGCTGTAATACAGAAGCCTTTATATTATCGTCAAGTTCTGTCTGAAGAAAATGCCTCAGATCCTCCCTGAGTTCAGCCTTTTCAACCGGGAAGCAGATCTCAACTCTTCGGTCAAGATTACGTGGCATCCAGTCTGCAGAACCCATATAAAATTCCTCTCTGCCCTCATTTAAGAAATAGAAAATTCTGCTGTGCTCGAGGAAAAATCCAACTATCGAGCGTACCGTGATATTTTCGGAAACACCAGGGATACCGACCTTAAGGCAGCATATTCCTCTGACGATCAGGTCTATTTTAACACCCGCTGCCGAAGCCCTGTATAAAGCCTCAATAATATCCGGATCACTTACCGAATTCATTTTAGCTATGATATGAGCTTCTCTGCCATTTCTGGCATTCTCCGCCTCACGATCAATGAGATAAATAAATCTGTCCTTGAGCCATAAAGGCGCCAATAACAGCCTGTTCCAGGAGATTGGCTCAGAATAACCTGAAAGCATGTTAAATACAGCCGTAGCATCCTCGCCTATCGGTACTGAACAGGTTAAAAGTCCCATATCAGTATAAAGCTTTGCTGTGGAATCATTGTAGTTTCCGGTACCCAGATGGACATACCTTCTGATCCCTTCTTCCTCTCTTCTGACCACAAGTGCGATCTTTGAATGTGTCTTCAGTCCAACCAGTCCGTAAATAACATGACATCCTGCTTTTTCAAGCATCTTGGCCCAGGTTATATTATGCTCCTCATCAAATCTCGCCTTAAGCTCAACAAGAACAGAAACCTGTTTTCCGTTTTCCGCTGCCTGTGCAAGCGCTGCAATGATCGGCGAATTTCCACTGACCCTGTAAAGAGTCATCTTGATAGCAAGTACATCCTTATCTCTGGCAGCTGTCCTGATAAGATCCATTACAGGCTCAAAACTGTCATAAGGATGAGAAAGAAGGATATCATGATCCCTGATCTGGCTGAATATATCATCATCATTCATGTACTTGGACTTCTGCGGAATCCATTTAGGATGTTTAAGGTTATCAAAACCGTCAATTCCCGTCATTTTCATAAGAAAAGTCAGATCCAGAGGACCATTTATATAATAAATATCAGTGTCTCCCACTTCAACTTCTCTTTTTATTATCTCGAGCAGTCCCGGATCCATGGTATTTTCTACTTCAAGTCTGATAACCTCGCCCCACTGGCGTCTCTTTAACTGCCTCTCGATTTCTTTAAGCAGATCCTCAGCCTCATCTTCATCAATACTCAAATCTGCATTTCTCATTACACGGAAAGGATGAGCGCATACTATATCATAGTTTAAGAAGAGCTTATCCATATTTCGCTCAATGATCTCCTCGAGTAGGATGAAAGTCTTATTTCCATCACTACCGGGAATCTCAACAAGTCTGGAAAGTACATCCGGAACCTGTACCATGGCAAAATCGGTATGCTTTTCCTCATCCCCCTTTGATTTCTTGGTTCTTAATAAAGCCGCTATATTCAAGGATTTATTTCTGACAAGCGGGAAAGGTCTTGAAGAATCCACAGCCATCGGAGTCAGAACGGGATAAACCTCTTCTTCAAAAAATCTGTCACAGAAATTTTTCTGCCTTTCATCAAGGTCCTCATGATGCATTACTATAGTTATCCCATTGCTCTTAAGTAGTGGAATAAGTGAGCGGTTATAGGTTGAATACTGCGATTCAACAAATTCATGCGTCACATGACTAAGAGCCTCCAATTGCTCTGTTGCAGTCATTCCGGCAATATCGACCTTTTTATAGTCGGCATTTACCATATCCTTAAGAGAGGCAACGCGAACCATGAAAAATTCATCCAGATTTGACGCGGTTATCGAAAGCATCTTTATTCTTTCAAAAAGAAGCTGGTTTTTATCTCTTGCCTCCCAGAGAACGCGTTCATTGAATTTCATCCAGGAAAGCTCGCGGTTCATATAATATTTATGATCACGGAAATCTATAGCATTTTCCTTATTTTTATGAGATGACATATTTATCTATCCCCCTTCTTCTTTCTAAGTACCGGTCTGATTCCAAATACTTCTTCAAAAAGCAGTGACTGTTCGAGGAAAAATCCCTTTTCCAAAGCCAGACTGGAATCACATTCAACGGTCAGGATAAGTTCCTTTTCCTTAAGCTGTGCCTTAACGCTCCTGTAGCGTTTCCTTGGACTCCTGGCCATTCCTGATGCTACCCTCAATATTGCTGTAAGTTTGGTGACTGTAAGTACTACATCCGAATTGAAATCCCCTTCATTGAATTCATCATAATTTATATCTTTCGGATAAGTATTATAAACCACAGTCGCTATCATTTCTCTCTCGAGATGTGAAATACCTATTATCTCAGTACCCATGATTATGCTGTAGGAACTTTCTGCCGGTGCCGAAAGCGAAACATAACATCCGACATCATGAAGTCTTGCAGCGATTCCAAGGAGCAGTCTCTCTCTTTTGCTGAGTCCATGAAGTTTCTTCATGGCATCAAAAATAGCAAGAGCTCCCGCTTCAAGCTCATCTCCCACACTGCGGCTTCCCTTATATCTTAAAGAAATGTTTTCCGCGCACGAGATAATATCACTCGTGAAATCATGCTCGGATTTAATTATTTTAGCTCTTTCCGCATAATCATATGCGATACCATCAGCAAGTGATACACCCGGTATCCATAATTTTTCCGCTGCCGTTATCCTTATAAAATTATTGACAAGGATTGCCGACGGCATCAGAAGAGATGCATTTTCTCTCTTTATGCCAAAAGTTTTTGCAGCCTGATCCTGCGGCATTTTTTTAAGGATTTCGACAAATTCTAAGAACCTTGCACCAGTAACATATCCGCAATCGACTGCATTGTCTGCCGCTTTAAGCGCAATCGTAGACAGATAATCATCAACAACTATGATATTTCTGATATCCATCTCAGAAAGATATATTTTTCTAAGATTATGAAGCTCATTATCCACAAGCTCCGACAAGATCTCCTCATATTCAAGATGTCCCGGCTGCAGAAGTTCGATCCTTGAACGAAGCTTTAGAATACCAAGAGGAATGTTTACCGTACATACCAGCTTCGCATCGTCAAAAAGCGAAACCTGAGTACTTCCGCCTCCTATATCTATTATTGCTGTTCCTGCACTTATTATATCTGAAAAATATTTGCTCTTTAACGCGATCGATTTATAATCAAGAAAACGCTGCTCAGAGTTACTGAGAACATCAATATTCAATCCAGTCCTAAGTTTAATCTGGTCAACAACGATCTTTGTATTCACAGTCTCACGAATCGCTGATGTTCCGTAAGCCTTATAATCATCGACCCTGTAAGATTTCATGATCTCAGTATATCCATTGAGTATCTCACAAAGCTCATCCATACGTTCATAGCTTATATGTCCCGTATTATAGGTCTCTGTACCAAGATCTATCCTGTGTCTTATATAATCGATCTCATGAACACCGTATTTTTTTGAAATCTCAAAAATCTTCATACTAACTTCGTATGAACCAACATCAATTGCCGCAAATGTCTTTATCCCCATAACTTAAATCCCCCAGACAATAATCAATAAACTGTTCAGCCGTACGGCCGCTCATTCCGCCGTTTCTCAGCTCCCATTTATTTGCCTCTGCCAAAAGTTCGGCTTCGCTCATTTTAACTCCGCTTCTTTCAGCTATTGATTTGACTATCTCATTAAACTCCCTTTTACCCGGTCTTCCAAAATATATCTTAACCCCGAATCTCGCCGACAGGGAAAGCTTCTCCTGAACTGTATCGCTGGCATGAAGATCGTCATCCTTTCGAACATCAAGTTTATCCCCAAAATTCTCATGAATAAGATGACGCCTGTTCGAACTTGCATATATGAGCACGTTATCGGGCTTTTTCTCAAGTCCGCCTTCAATAATAGCCTTGAGATACTTGTATTCAGTCTCTTCATCCTCAAACGAAAGATCGTCCATATAAAGGATAAACTTATAATTCCTGTTCTTTATCTGGGCGATCACATCATTTATATCCTTGAACTGATGTCTGTATACTTCTATCATTCTGAGTCCTTCAGGATAATATCTGTTGAGGATTCCTTTAACAGAAGAAGACTTACCCGTTCCGGCATCTCCAAACATCAGCACATTATTTGCCTTACGCCCTGCAAGAAAGGCCTCTGTATTATAAGTGAGCTGCTTTTTCTGGGCATCTATTCCGATCAGATCATCAAGATTCACATGTTTTACCCTTGTGATCGGTACAATGATAGTCTTTCCCTCGTTATCATGCTCGATCCTGAATGCCTTGTGAAGTCCGAATTTTCCCACTCCAAAATCTCTGTAGAAAGCTCTCATCTGCGTTAAGAATTCATCATTATCCGCTGCCGACTCAAGACTTAAGGCCGTCTCGCAGATCCTGTCCCTAATCCTCCTGTTGAATAATGCCCCATCTGAATTTGATGCTTTATATTCTTTAGTAAAAGAAAATGCATTGATCTGAAGAAAGCTGTCGATTTTATCAAGATCCCATCCAAAACATTCACGAAATATTGCAAAATCATGTTTTGCAACTTCATTCAGACTTCCGTCTATAGCATCTTTCTTCTCACTGGCTACGCTGAATGCATTTTCAGAGCTTACAAGATAAAGAGTAAGAAAACAATGCCAGAGATTCCCATCAAAGCCATAGGTTCCGGCTATCTCTAAAAGTTCTCCGGAAGAGCTGGAAGCCTTCCTTGTAAGTTCTTCCAGACTGTTCTCCGGATTACGCTTCGTACATTTCTTATAAAGCTCAGCTATATCATTAAAAAGTTCTTTATAATCAAAGTCCCTGTATAAAATAAGCTCATCCGTTTTCATTATTAATTCCCTTCTTATGCAAAAATTTTAGTAATTTCCAAGAATTCTCATATTTCCCGACTCTTCTCTTAAACCTCTTAGGGCATTTCTGACCGCAGGATCAGCAAGATTTCCCTCAAAATCTATAAAGAAGCGATATTCCCATGGTCTGTCCTTTATCGGACGGCTTTCTATCTTAGTCATATTAAGACCATTATAAATAATGTGCGAAAGTATAGAATAAAGAGAGCCGCTCTGGTGTGATATTTCAAAACAGATACTTATTCTTGTTGCATTTTTTATAAACACTTTCTGGTTGGTAACAATTATGAATCTTGTAGAATTTCCATCACTCTTATTAATATCCCTCATAAGGATCTCGAGACCATAGGCCTTTGCCGCTCTTGCCCCTGCGATTGCAGCCTGGGATCTGTCATTTTCATCATGGATCTTCTTTGCTGCCATTGCAGTGTTAGCATAGCTTATTTCCTTCCAGCCTTCGTGATCCGTGAGGAAATCCTCGCATTGCATAAGTGCCTGAGGATGTGAAAAAACAGTTTTTATCTCTGAAAGCTTTGTTCCGGGAATTCCCAGCAGACAGTTATCTATTGCAATTATCTGTTCTGCAACTATATAATTTTCAAATTCCGTAAGCAGATCATAATTTGCACTGACTATTCCGGCTGAGGAATTTTCAATCGGAAGGACCGCATAATCCGCCGTTCCCTCATCAATTGATCTCATGGCATCTCTGAAGGTTTTAACTGAATGGGCATGAACATTTTCACCAAAATATGCGATCATTGCCGCCTCGGAATAAGCACCGTTTATCCCCTGATAAACAACCCTCGCATTTTCCTTGTCAAGTCCGTCTATAGCAATAAAAGGCAGTTTTCTTTTTGCTCCCTTTTCTTCAAGAAGCGCATACTGCCTTTTCCTGCTCATAGCCATAATTTCAGAAAAAAGTTCAACTGCTCCGATCGAATTGAACTCATTCTTTGTCATATTCTTTATTTTTTCAAGCTTGGATTTTTCCCTCTCGGGGTCATATACATTCTTTCCGCTCTGGATCTTATCCAAGGCCACCTTTTCGGCAACGTCCATTCTTTCCTCGTAAAGACGTACGATCTCCGCATCTATTCTGTCTATTTCTTTTCTGTATTCTTCAAGTCCCATGTTATCCTCCAGATAGCTTAAGTTTCCATTTTCCCTTTTTTGTAACTGTTCACACCTTGCAGGTGCTCACAGTTACGGGATTTGCCCATTTTAAGATTGCCTACGGCAATGGGGCAAATCCCAGTTTCCTGCTTTATGTATTCTTACGCTCAGCGCAGCAAGTGCGCAGAGCTGTGTGAACAGTAACCCTTTTTTACATTTTAATACATTCAATTATAAAACACAATTGAAAACAAAGCCCCTAAAGCTTATAATTATACTATAAGAGGGGGTGTTGAAATGAAGTCGAAATCTGCTTTCGTGCTTGGCTGCATTTTTGCAGTCATTGCCGTCATAATGATACTTGTGGTTCTGTTCTCGAAAATCCCGGAAAATCCGCCTGGTACTTTAGGCAATACTGCCGGAAATATTCTCAATAAAGGCCTTTTCGCCGAAGCCAATGGCCGTGTCTATTTTTCAAACGGTGCTGATAACGGTTCTCTTTACAGCATGAATCCCGATGAATCAAAAGTAAAAAAATTAATTAATCATGATATTTGTTTTATAAATGCCGCTGGGAATTATTTATATTATTACGAATTAAACGACAATAATACGGGTGCATTTGCCTTTCTCGGACGAAATATGGGAATATACCGTTCAGACATTAAAGGAGGCGGAAGCTACTGTCTCCAGAAGGCTCCTGTTAAATATATATGTCTGGCTGACAATGATATTTACTATGAATACTTCACAAATAGAGCCACTAACAGCTCCGAAGACTCCGGAATAGGTCTTTACTCTATAACCATACAGAAAAAGGGCCGCACTCTTTTGAGTGAGGACCCCGTTATCCCTGCCAATATACTTAATGGTCAGATTTATTATGCGGGACAGTCCGAAGACCATGACCTGCATGCTTTTTCCATTGATTCAAAAGATGACAATATAGTCATTGAAGGCAGTTTCTGGAACCCGATCATCTACAACTCATACGTTTACTATATGAATCCTTCAAAGGATTACAGACTCTGCAGAAGGGAATTTCCTGAGGGTGATGAAGAAATTCTTACCGATGACCGCATTGACTGCTATAATATTGCCTCTGATGACAAGATATACTATCAGAAAAACTCAAAAGAAGAATCTGAGCTCGCCCTGAAACGTATGAATCTCGACGGTAGTGATCAGGAGATCGTCCTAAACGGAAATTTCACTAACATAAACGTAAGCTCGAAATACGTTTACTTTTCGCTTTTCACAGACAGAACGATCACCTATCACCAGGCTGTAGGGGGGCCGGTAAATCCGGAGCCCTTTAATCCATGATCACTCTCCGCAATTATCTGTCCATTCAGCCTCACAGTAATGGCATCTATAGGTTCCGTTACTGGCATCCGAAAGATAAAAAATGCTGTCCAACTGATGTTCTACGGAAGTGATACATCTTGGATTTTTGCATTTAATTACATTTCTTATCTCCTTAGGGAAATCAAGCTTCGGCTTATCTATGATCTCGCCATCCTTGATCACATCGACTGTTGCGGTGTGGTCGAGGAAGGCGATTATATTTGTATCAAACTCATCTATAGGACATTCTACCTTTATGATATCCTTGCGTCCCATCTTTTTTGAAGAAGCATTTTTGATCAGTGCTACACAGTAATCGCTCTTATCAAGACCAAGATAATGATAAAGATCCATTCCTCGTCCCTGATGGATATGATCAATAACAAAACCTTCCTGTATCTTTCCTACATTAAGTTTATATTCTTTTTTCTCCATTGTTCATTCCCTCCTGAACTTCAGACCCTGATATTCAAAAGATCAAGTATCAGCGCCATTCGGATATACATGCCGTATTTTACCTGTTTGAAATAAACAGCTCTCGGATCATCATCCACTTCCGTTGCTATTTCGTTTACTCTCGGCAGCGGGTGAAGCACAAGCATATCCTTGCTCGCAAGAGACATCTTCTTTTTATCGAGGATATAGAAATCTTTGAGTCTTACATAATCTTCTTCATTGAAGAATCTTTCTCTCTGTACTCGTGTCATGTAAAGGATATCAAGCTCTCCGATCACATCTTCAAGCCTTGTCACTTCTCTGAATTCAATATTTTTAGCCTTGAGGACATCGTCCCTTATATAACTGGGCAGAGTAAGCTCCTTAGGTGAGATAAAAATAAATTTTATGTTTTCATATCTTACAAGTGCGTTAATTAAAGAATGAACTGTACGGCCGAATTTTAAATCTCCGCACATTCCGTATGTCAGATTATTGAGATGACCTTTTAAGGAACGAATCGTCATTAGATCTGTAAATGTCTGTGTGGGGTGCTGATGACCACCATCACCTGCGTTAATGATAGGAATTCCTGATTTTTCTGCTGCAACCATCGGTGCACCTTCTTTAGGATGTCTCATAGCTGCAATATCTGCAAAACTTGAAATAACACGAATTGTATCGGCAACTGTTTCTCCCTTTGTCGCCGAAGAAGAATCCGCCGAATGAAATCCCATTGTCTTTCCTCCGAGCCTCAACATTGCAGTCTCAAAAGAAAGTCTTGTTCTCGTTGATGGTTCATAAAATAGAGTTGCAAGTATCTTTCCATCACACGCATGCGCATATTTTTCCGGATTCGCCATAATATCTGATGCCGTATCCATAAGTGCGTCTAGCTCGTTTGCCGTATAGTCCAGAGGACTCATAACATTTTTCATTCCGCTATCTGCCTTTCCTTCCGAATTAAGGCACACTTTGAAATCCAAAGTGTGCCTCGTTATCTTTTCTGATTTATTGTACCTAAATACGTTCAGTATTTCAATAGTTTTTTCTGAATCATAAAAGCGAAGATAATAAAGAATCCTGCTCCGCAGGATTCTCCGCGCAAGCGCGGGAGCCGCAGGCTCTTCCTATCCGCGCTTGACGCATCATACGCACGCAGTGCGTTTTTTGCATTATGGGAAATTCCATCGGAATTTCCTATAATGTAAAAAAGAGCGTTACCTCGGAGTAACACCCTTCTCATTATGCCATTTTGCTTTATTTTTATACATTGCCTGGTCGGCACGTTCAAATACATCCCTGTAGGAATTGTCTGTATTAGGGTTATATATAGCCATTCCATGAGCTATCGATATAGCTTCATACGGTTTTTCAGCTGTCTTTTTTTTTCTGTATGTCTCAACATCAAGTTTTTGCTCCAGATGCTTACGCTCCTCATAAGATTTATCCGTTAAGATCACTGCGAACTCATCTCCTCCGATCCTGTAAACAGGACTATGTTGAAAAACTCCGCATATGATGGAAGCGCACTTTTTCACTGCAATATCTCCGGCCTCATGCCCATAAGTATCATTTATCGGCTTTAGGAAATTCAGATCACACATGACGACTGCAAATTCCAGTTTTTCCTGCTTTTCAATTTTAGACTGGATCGTTTCAATATCAACGACATAAGAAGCCTTGTTTTTCACCTTGGTTAATTCATCCTGAAAAGCCATGGTGCTCATTTTTCTCCGAAATTCCTTAAGCTGATCATTTGTCTGAATGAAAGCGTCCGTAAGGATTCTTATCTCTGTAATATTTGAATCAGGAAAATCTATCTTAGTCCTCCCTTCCCCTATATCAAGCGCAGCACGTGTAAGCTTTTTTAACGGACTCACTATAGATTTCGAATTATAAAAAGTATAAATCACAAAAACGCTGCCAGCAAGAAGCATTAGAAAGATAATAAAATTTGTAACTTTGATCTTATCGGCATAAAGCGTCTGCAGATCATTGTAAACTATCAGCTTCATATTATTCTTAAGGCTGACAAATGCCATCAGTTTATCTGTACCGTTTTCCTTAAAGGAAATAAGTTCTCCCATCGAACTCTTATTATTCAGAAGCTCTTTGTTTTTACCAAAATCAAAACGGTTTGAGCTCACTTCCCGGATCGCGCTATTTGGGCTTGGAATATAGAAAGTGTCATTATCAGTTGAACATATATACGAACGTGTTCCATCTGATGTGATCATATTATCGACATGCTCAACTATCTTACGGAAGTTGATATCCATACCTACTATACATATAAATTCATTATCCCTATATACAGGAATAACATATGAAACCATAAAAATGTCGAGATTTTTATTATGATAAGGTTCAATCCAGGTCGGATAACCGTTTTCCTTTGGAATATAAAACCAGCCAACATGCTCGATATCATCTTTATCATACTTACTGATATCAGTGAGCGGTATTTTTATCATCCTGTCTAAAAAATCCCGCATATAAAGAAAGCCATCCTGTTTTCCACCGGTATATTCAGGATTAAAGAATACATAATTTGCAAATGCAAATTCATTATTTCCTGTTGAAGAGGTAAATACACTTTCAATTTCACGGAATAATTGTCTGCGCATTGCAGGATCTTTCAAATCCGAAGAATCTTCTCCATAATTTTCGATAAAGGCAGACATTTCCGACACCTGTGATTCTATATGGAACATGATCTGATCAAGTTCCATTCCCTGATTATTTGAAAGGAGTGTCAGATTTCGACTAACATTCTTCTGAATAATATTATCTAAATGCATATATACGGTTACGATAACGATTGTAGCAGTAATAAACATAAAAAGTGCAAACCCTATCATCAGGTGACTTTTTATGGAAAAATATCTCTTGCCTTTTTTCTCCTTACCTTTTTCCTGCAGCATAAATATCCTCTCGATATATATTTATTCCCTTACCGCAAATTTAGATATTTCATAATCCAGTGCTGCTGCCTTATCCTGAGCCTTTTGCGATGCTTCTTCAAGATCTGCTGTTTCCAGCCGGATATCGACAATACTTTTAGCTATTCCTTCAACTCCAAGCGCTCCCTGTCCGCTTACATCACTTATCTGCCCTATTGACGCAATAAGTGAATCAATATCAACCTGAAGATTTCCTGCAATTTCAACGATCGTATTAAATGTCTCATCTACATAGTCCGCATAATTTGAGCTCTCTGTCTGAAAATCTTTCGGAAGCTTTTCTGTCAGATTCAAATTTCCATTTCTTAAATCAACAAGTTTACGCGAAACCTGGGCAAGTCCCTCTACCGAAGCTACAACCTCAGATGTGATCTGTCTGATCCTGCCCACAGCCTCTGCCGAATCCTCTGATAGAGTTCTGATCTCATCCGCAACTACTGAGAAGCCTCTCCCGGCTTCTCCTGCTCTTGCGGCCTCTATAGCTGCATTTAAGGCCAGCAGATTTGTCTGATTCATTATTCCCATTATTGAATCACTTAAAGCATTTATCTCCTGAACAACTTTTACCTTTTCTAGGGAGTTTTCAAGTTCTGCCTTCAATTCACTTTCTGATAGATTTGAAGCAATATTTCCAGCAGATTTATTTGATGAATCAGCTTCTGATGACAATTCATTTTGAAAATCTTCCATTTTCTGATGGATTCCACGGACTTTCTCGGCTGATTCCTTTACTCTGAGATAAAGAGCTTCTGTTCCCTTATCAACTTCAACGGCAAAAGAAGTGATCTGATCCATAGATGCAGCAGTCTCTGTAAGCCCTGCCGAAAGTTCCTCTGAATTGGCAGATACATCATCTATATGGGAATTAACCTTTGTTATAGCTGATTCTACAGCATACATATTCTCATCTAAAACCTCAGCCATTCCCTTTACGCTGCCGATCAGCTTTCCGACTGAATCTTTTAAAAATTCCAGTTCAGTTGCAAGATCTCCGAAATCATCTTTTCTGTTCAGCATGTCTTCGGATATAACGGTAGTGAAATCACCGCCGGCCATACTTTCAATATATGTATAGCAGACACCCAGTGCCTTTGTTATAGATTTTGATATCTTTCTTGAAACCGTAAATGCAATTACGCATATGATTATCGATATAACCAGAGTTGTAAGCACGATAGCCATAACCCTTTTAGTCATAGACCAGATCAGATTTTTAATTGCCTCATCCACATCATTTACATAGTTTCCGGTTCCAATAACCCATCCGGTCTTTTCATTATAAATACTGTAGGCTCTCTTAGGCAGTGGTTCTGATTCACCTTTTTTTGCAAATTTATAATCAACATAGCCTCCGCCGGCTTTTCCTGCTTTTATGATCGCTGCAACAAATTCAAATCCGTCTGCATCCGTTGCATGCAGTCTCATTGTTCCCTCTGTTTCACTTCCTAAAAGAACAACATTAGTACCATCCTCTTTATCAGCCCAAAAATATCCATCTTCACCATACCGAATGGATCTTAAAGCCTTTGCGGCGCTGTCAATTGCCTCTTCTTCTGTTAATTCTCCGTTCTCAGCTGCCATCATGATTCCATCCACCATTGAAGAAGCAGCCTCTACCTGTTCTTTGATCTTTCTGTCATAATCTTCCTTTAATGCTATCTCAAGCTTATTTACAGAAACTGATACAAATACATATATGGACAGAAGCATTAAAACAATCATGATAAGCATGCTTCCGGCAGTTATAAGACCCGTTAATAACAATTTATTTTTAACTTTTATATTATTCATATAAGCCCCTCATAAGAAAAAATAAACTCTTGAAAGTCTGTATAAAATAAGACTTTTTATAAAAATATACCTATTAACATTTTAACATAAAAGCCGAAACCGATGCGGCACTAAATACCATGCAATTGTGCAGTCTTCACAATTTTTCTATGAATTATAGTACTTTAACCTGAACAATCCTCTATTCTATAGCTATATCGTCTAATGATTGCTATAATAAAACAAACAAAAAATTTTAAACTAACCACACCAAGAGGAAAACCTATGAGAAGAACGGTCAACTTGAATTCCAATGGTGCAACAGGTATCGGTATAATCGGCAGCGGCCGGTCAGCCAGAGCCTTTGCAGAGGCCATCAGGAAGGTTGAGGGACTTCGCCTTAACGTTGTGTATGACCCTGATATATCAGGTATGGGAAATTTATCCTCAGTCTTTCCGGATAGTATTTTAACCGACAATATAACTGAGCTCTGGGAAAATTGCCAGGCTGTCTGTATTGCCGTCCCAAGCGAACTCCACGTCCCTTATATTAAAGCTTCATTAAGTGAATCAAAACATGTTCTATGCGAAAGTCCGATTTCAATGACAGGAAAATATGCATCGGACTTATTTAAATCTGCCATGGAAAAGGATCTGATCCTTATGGAATCCATGCCATGTCTTTATAACGAAGCCTACCTCTCAGCGATCGCAGCTGCAAAAAGTGGTAAGATCGGTAGGATAATGGACGTTGAATCCTCTTCTACCAGACTCACTCCGACCAATCTCCGGGAATTACTTGATGCTGATTACGGCGGAAGCATGACCGAGCTTGGATCCCTCGCCTTAACACCTATAATAAGCCTTTTGGGTACCTCCTATAACAGCGTAAGCTTTCATTCACTTTATGCCGGAAATGGCGTTGATTCCTACACAAAAGCCTACTTTAACTACGGCAAGGCTTCTGCCACTGTCAAGGTCGGCCTACAGGTAAAAAGCGCAGGAAGCCTCCTTATATCCGGTACAAAAGGCTATATACTGCTCCCCTCTCCTTGGTGGAAATGTGAAAACTATGAAATACATATCGGAGAGCCTTCTGAAATAGAAACAGTCAGTTTCAAACAAGATAACAGCTTTAATGCTTCTGAACTAAAGGAATTTCATTCAAGGCTTACAGAATTAAGGCTATTCGGCTTTAGCGGCTTCAGCAACGACAAGCAAAAAGCAATTAAATCAGAGCAGTCTTCAAGTATTGCCACAGCCAACTGCCTTGAACATTTCTTAAAAGAAAGATTTTCCAAACCGGAAGAAAGAACTCCGGCAAAAGAAATGCAGATATGGGCTCACAGGGGATGTTCCTACAGATATCCCGAAAACACACTTGAAGCTTTCAGGGCTGCTGCCGAAATAAAAGGACTTACAGGAATTGAAATGGATGTTCAGATGACGCGCGATGGTGAAATTGTTGTTATTCATGATGAAAATGTCAGAAGAACGGCCGATGGTTACAGAGATGTTAAAGATTACAAGCTTTCTGAGATCAGAGCTCTCAGGGTGGACAGAAGCTATATAAGGACAACAATCCCCACATTAGAAGAAGTGCTGAGGCTTCTCCGCCCCTACTGCCGCAGAACCGGACTATTAATAAATATAGAATTAAAAACGAATAATTACAGATATGAAGGTATAGAAGAAAAAGTTGTTTCAATAGTAAAAAAACTTGATATTGAAAAATACGTCATATATTCTTCTTCTCTAACCGATAGTATAAAAAAGATAAAGGAAATCGATAAAAAATCAAAAACCGCTGTCATCTCAGAACTTTTAGAAGACTGCATCAATAAGGCAAAAGCCTCAGGCGCTGACGCTATGCATCCCTGCATATCAGGCCTGAATGTGAAGCTTCCGAAATACCTGAAGAATCTCAGATTACGCGCATGGAACACCGATGAACCCTTTTATGGTGAAAACAAAGCACTTAGGGAAATTGACTTTTCTAAATATGCCGAATTCGGCGTTACAGATATTTTTACCAATGTTCCTGAAAACTATCTTAAACGAAAAACACTCGGAATAGATGAGGCTTTAGACTAAAAAAATAAAAACCCCGGATTATATTTCTATCCGGGGTTTAACTATTTTTATTCAGATCATTCTGTTGAAATCGCTTTGCATGATTCACGTTCAACAAGAGTTACCGGAAGGATCATTCTAGTTGGTACAACCTTTCCTGCCACTGCATCAAGTAAAAAACCAATAGATGTTCTTGCCATCTCTTTGATCGGCTGTTTGATAGAAGTAATAGTCGGTGTTGTCAGTGAAGCTATATTAACATCGTCAAATCCGACGACCTTAATATCGTCCGGGACCTTTCTGCCTTTTTTCTGAGCTACCTGTATAAGCTGGGCAGCTATAAGATCTGAGCTTGTAAAAAATCCATCTGCATCGGGATATTCGTCCAAAAGTTCATCAAGGAACTCCCTGTACTGGCCTGTATCATACTGTTTCACAGATGTCTTTATTTCGCTATGCCAGACTTTTTTCTCCTCACAGACCTTATTAAACCCAAGCGAACGGTCATCTGCAGGCATCTCTGTCTCAGTTACTCCGCTGATATGGATAAGCCTTTGCGCTCCGGCATTTATAAGCTCTCTGGCGGCAAGCTCGCCGCCATGAAAGTTATCACATTCTATAGAAGCAGTACCACATTCAAGATTTCTCTCAATCGTTATAAGCGGAATATTCAGCCCCTTAAACTCATCAAGCTGTACAGAGCCGCTCATCATTACAACTCCTGCCACACGATTCGACTTACACATATCAATATACTTCATTTCATTATCATCATTACTTTTCGAATTAAAAAGCATAATGTTATAACGCTTCTTTTTTGCCTCATTCTCCAGATTACTGATAACCTCAGCGAAATATGGATTATTTATATGAGGTACGATAACGCCTATGATATTACTTCTTTTTTTCGATAAAGCCCTGGCAACTTCATTCGGCTGGTAATCCAGCTTCTTCATTGCCTCTTTTACTTTCTGTCTCGACTCTTCACTTATATAACCGCGGTTATTGAGAATTCGCGAAACAGTTGTAACTGTAAGTCCGGTTTCTCTTGCAACATCCTTAAGAGTTGCCATAGATTAAATTCCTTTCATACGTAACTTTTATATCCCAATACTCCCCTGAATTCCGTATTTATCTTACCGAACTATTCTATTTATCCCTTAACAGCTCCGGAAGTAACGCCCTTAACAATGTATCGCTGTAAGAATACATAAAGGATAAGGATAGGAAGCATAGCCAGGAGCAATGCAGCCATTACAAGACCTATATCCGTGGAATAGGTTCCATAGAACACCTTTGTCGATACCGGAATAGTATAAAGGTCTTTCTTCTGAAGGATAAGGCTCGGAAGAAGATAATCATTCCAGAATGCCATTGCATCAATGATCGCAACAGTTGCGATAGTAGGGCTCAAAAGCGGGAATACTATCTTCCAGAAAGTCTGCCACTTTGTACATCCATCGATATAAGCTGCTTCCTCAAGCTCCAGCGGGATATTTGTATGAACCGCGCCATGGAACATGAACGTCGCCATTGACACAGAAAAACCAACATGCAGAAGGATAAGTGTCAATCTGTGATTTAATAATCCAAAAGTTCCTCCATATACAGAAACAAGCGGTACCATCAAAACCTGGAAAGGAATTACCATCGAAGCTATCATCAGTCCAAATAAGGTCGTACAGATCTTCCAGTTATGACGGACAATGAAATATCCGCACATAGCAGAAAAAAGAATTGTAAGAACAGTTGCTGAAACAGTGATGATAAGTGAATTTCCGAATACATTCCAGAAATTCATCTTTTCCATAGCATTAGGGAAGTTTGCAAGCGTAAAGCCACTGCTCACACCTATAATACTCAACGGATTCTGGGTTATATCTGCCTTTGTCTTAAATACGTTAACAACAACGATAAGGAAAGGGAAAATTATCAGAAACAGGATAACTACCATTAAAGCGAAAATAAGGTAGGGCTTTATTTTTTTAGCCATAGCATTATTCTTTTCATTCATTATGCAGCCACCTCACCTTTCTTACCGATGTAAACCTGTGTAATACCGATGATCGCACATACTACGAAAAGTATAAGCGCCTCAGCCTGTCCAAGTCCATAATTCTTGTAGGTGAATGCCTGATTGTAAACGTGCATTGCCGCAAGCACTGAAGAACCGAACGGATCACCGTCTGTCAAAGACAGGTTAACATCATAAATTACGAAACATCTTGTTATACTTAAGAAAAGACACTGTACAAACGAAGACCTCATAAGAGGGATCGTTACATTTTTCATTGCCTGTGCCGGAGTACAGCCATCAATAAGCGCTGCTTCCTTGAGATCCTCAGGTACGCTCATGAATCCGGCAACATATATGAGCATCATATATCCTGCATACTGCCAAACCGAAACAAGAATAAGGCAGAACATTGCGCCGCCTGAAGTTGCGAGAAGTGACGGAACATTTCCCTGTGTGATGGCATTTCCGAGAGAAACAAGTGCTCTCTTGAAAACAAACTGCCATACATAACCTAAAACGATACCACCGATAAGGTTAGGAACAAAGAAACCTGCTCTGAAGAAATTCTGTCCCCAGATACCTCTGTTCATAACTGTTTTCTTACCGTTCTTATCTTTCTGGCGAACTGTTACTTCCATAGTAACGAGATAAGCCAGCGCAAAAGCAAGTATGTTTATGAATATTACTGAGAATACCGAATAAAAGATCGTTCTTCCCATTGACTGCCAGTAAATTTTATCAGCAAAAGCTGCCACATAGTTATCAAGACCTACAATAGGCTTATTCTTTGAAACGCCGTCCCAACTGGTAAATGTCAGATAGAAACCATAAATCAGAGGAACGATAACTGTCCCGACAAAAAGCAGGGTTGCGGGACCGGCAAAAATTAAAAACTGACTTACCCTGTAAGACATTTTATTTCTATCCATTGTGTGCTCCCTCTTAAACCTCTTAAACAAAGAGGAACCTCTTACCAGCTCCGGTATGAGGCTCCCCAACCTTTTTCAACCTAGATTTCTAATTAATGTGCTGAAAGTGTAGCTGCCTTCCAGTAATCGTCGATTTCTGTTGCAAAGCCTGCACGGTCTGACTGACCTGCAAGATACTTCTGGAATGCCTGTCCGCCAAGTACTGAATAATGATCATCAGGAAGATAGTTGTAGTTAGCTACAAGTGAACCTGAATCTGCATAAGACTTAACAGATGCTCCAAGAGGATCGCTTACATCAAGAGTAATATTTGAGAATGCCGGTACAAGTGCACAGTCATTTACAAGAACTGCCTGTCCTGCTTCATCATATACAAGCCAGTTAAGGAAGTCCTTAGCAGCCTGCTGCTGATCAGCTGATGTATTGTCAGAAGAATCAATGAAGAAGTATTTAGAACCGCCGCCGACAAGCTTCTCATTTGTTCCGTCATCTGTATTCTGAGGAACAGGCATCATGCCCATGTTCTCTGTAGGCTCATAAGCACTCAATACTGACCAGTCCCAGTTACCGCCGAACATGAATGCGATCTCACCCTGAGCGAGCTTCTGCTCTGTAACTTCACGATCTGCTGAGATAGGATCTGCTGAAGCATAATTGTTCTCTTTAAGAACATCGAATGTATCCATAAGTGATGTAAATTTAGCATCGTCTGCAATGCTTGCTGAACCATCATTAAGGCTTGCAAGGAATGCATCTGTATCTTCTCTCTCTTCATAAACCATTGCAAGGTAATGAGCACCGAGTGACCAGTCTTCCATCATAACACCTGTAGGTGTTTCCATTCCGCCTGCCTTAAGCTTATCAATAAGTTCCTTGAAAGAATCAAGTGTCTTGTACTGTGTGGGATCGAAATCCTCACCTGTAATATTCTTTATTGCATCTGCATTGTAGATAAGTCCTCTTGCTTCTACGCAAACAGGGAAGCCGTAAACCTTATCACCAATGCTGATAGCCTCTGTTGTATCTCCTATCCATTTCTCACCGGAAAGATCAAGTGCATGCTCTTCTGCCATTGAGTAAATGTCCTTTGCATCAACCATGTTGATAGTATATGGTGAACCTGATGCATAAGCTGTAGCAAGGTCAGATGCAACTGTGTCATTCTGCATAAATACTTCAACACTTACGCCTGTGGCATCTTTATATGCCTTGGCTGCATCCTCGAGCTGTGTCTGAATTTCCATTTTTGAATTGTAAATTGTGATCGAAGCACCGTCACCCGATGCTGCTGCAGCTGACTCTGTAGCTGCTGACGAACCTGTACCTGCACTTTCAGTTGATGTGCTTCCGCCGCAGCCTGCGAGCATAGAAGCTGTCATGGCAACTGTAAGTCCCAACGCAAAAACCTTTTTCATGTTTTTCATGCAATCCTCCTTATAGATCCGAACATCTATCATAACTTTTAACCTATATCAACAAGTCGTTCCTGTTGACATCTTGATAATATCACGATAAAAATAGTATGTCAACCGATTGTCATATTGTGAAACATGTTGAATTGGACATTTTTTTATACTTTTTTTGTATAGTTTGTATAGTTTTTTCTTGTCTTCTCGTGTAAAAAGCCCTTTTAATATGGTTATTTTTGTAACATATTACAGAAAATATATTAATCGTATGACATGTATTTAAATTTCAAGTTTTAATATCATTTTGTATCATAATACCTCTGAAAGCACATAAAAATAAGGTATCAGAGAAAATACTTTTTTTATCTTCTCTAATACCTTATGATATGTTAAACATGTGAAAATCAGTTTCTAATGATCATTATGAGATGTCATCTATTCTTTTTTCTGAGCAGATTAATCTCATCAATATAAATCCTTGCCTCTTCATCATTGAGGATATGCGCATATGAAGCTCTTTCATCATCTGCAGCTCCCTCTCCGAAGGACATATATTCAGCATAATAAACTCCGCCAGCCTCACATCTGCCGCTCCATTCATGCCAGCCTTCTTTTGCTATATGTCTTCCAAGTTCAGATTCTAATATGACGGTTTTTGCGTTTTCTCTCCAGGGTCTGCCAAGGTAATAACTGCCCTCTGCCGAATCCGACGTAAAACGGCATTTATAAAACACATATCCAAACTTCTCTCCCTTAGGGGTAGATGCTGCAGTTATATATCCTTTGTCTCTTTTCAATGCAAAAATCTCACAGTTATCAAAAAATGCAGTGCCGCCGCCAAAAATAAAATCAACATCACCTTCTATATAACAATCCCTATAATACTGATGTGTCATCCTTCGCTCTGCAAATTCTTTAGGTCCCCGAAATCCTCCTGCCTCTACCTCTTTTTCCGGCAGAGGCGCAGTAAATATGGTATCCTGCGAACCAAGAAATCGACAGTTTTCAAAAATAAGATTATCACCGTCGGCATAAAGTGCAATAGCCTGCCCGGCTTCTTCTCCTCTTCCTGCCTTATTTTCAATTGTAAGATTCTTAAGCCTTACATTATCCGCATCTATAAAAACTGTCTGAGTTCTGAAGGTTCCCCTCTTTAGACCATCTTCCAATATTTCAAAAGCTCCAAGGTCTCCGCTTATAATTGTAGTTTCAGGGTCATAGCCGTCTATTACGAGATTAGGTCTGTCTATCGTCACTGGTCCCTGATATTTTCCCGGAGCAAGTTTTATATTTATTTCCTCGCTATTATCAGGACTTATTCGATTTATCGCATCCTTAAGTTCCTCTGATGAACTGATTTCTATTCTTTTCATCTTATGCGTCTGACCTCGCATACTGATTCTTCATAGAATTGCTTCTTGTATCAAGCACCTTAAGAAGCGTATCTCCTGCTTCCTTTTTAAGCATTTCAGCCATAATATCATTTGCTTTTTCCAGATCGGCATCTTTAACCTTATCAGTCTCGTTGATAATAGCATGTGCCTTTGACTGGACAGCAAGGGCATATCTTTCAATTAAATTAAGGCATCCCTTATATGAAGCATCAGCCATTGCAGCGATCATCCTGCTGACCCAGTAAAAGCTGTCAGTTGAGACTTCTGCTGTAGTAGACTCAAGAAACTCCGGGAATTTAGATACATTAGTATAAAGAGGTATCATTACATTAAAAGCATTCGATGCAAAAGCGATCCATTCCAGAGCACAGCTCTTTTCATCAGCATAAGGTCTGATCTGAATAAGTCCCATGAAATCATTTCTGTTAATCCCAATAGAACGATAAGCACCTGCAAATTCCTTATGACCGTAGCTAAGATATGGATCAAAAGGAGTTCCCTGGAAATGTGAGGAAAGAACATATTTAATGTCTTCAGGTGTAATCTTCTTTTCAGGAACCATGCACCATGGCAGATCATCGCTCTCAGGCCTGAATTCAGCATCCGGACCATCAAAGCTTGCAGAATTTCTGTTGAAATAGCGAAGCATATACCAGGCTCTCGGAGTATTATAAACATGATCGGCATCATCATGACTTCCGAAAGCATCTCTCGGGTTAATAATATCAAAATTATCATCCATTGAAAGGTTCAGGTGATTATCCTTTATGAATTCTCTCAGATCAGCCGAACATAAATGGTCTTTCTTCTCGCCAAAGGCATCATTAAGGTCAAATTCATCTATTCCGAGCTGATTAGGCATAACTACGTAGGAGTCGTCCGGAACACGCTTTGCGATCCAGTGATGTCCACCTATGGTTTCGAGCCACCAGATTTCATTAACATCAGAAAAAGCAATGCCATTCATTTCATAGGTGCCATATTTTTCCAAAAGACTTCCAAGTCTTAAAACTCCCTCACGTGCTGAATTTATATAAGGAAGAGTAAGAACTACAATATCCTCTTCTCCTATTCCACCTGCAATCTCAGGCTGTCCTTTTTCTGCCTCCTGCAAAACAACGAGAGGGTCAGCCCCCAGAACGCGCTCATTCGATGTTATGGTCTCAGTTGCGGTCATACCGACATTCTTCTCATTAACACCGCATGCAGCCCAGATACCTTCTCCCTCTACAGCATTAGGCATTGAGCTGTATCTCATCGGATTGTCAGGAAGCTCTACCTTAACATGAGAGATAACCGAAACATATTCTCTCGGTTGTTCCTCAGGGCTTACAACCGCCATTTTTTTAGCTGTAAAATGTCCTGCTCCCGAATCATCATTTCTTGCTATCATTGTTGAGCCATCATATGAAGCTTTTTTACCTACAAGTATTGTTGTACATGCCATATATTTTTCCTTCTTTCTTTATTAAAATCTATGACTTTTCGTCACTGCGTTCCTCAAAGTCATGCAAACAGGCCATTTAAATGCAGCTGCGCTGCGGGCCTGTTTGTCACTTGTATTACTTAACCACACGGAACCCGCAGTAAATGCGTGTTCCTGCAATAAAGTCACCAAAATACATTCAAAATCCTTTTGTACCTGAAAAAGAACTTTCATTAAAAACTGTCAACTGCGGTACTAAAAGGATTTTATCATCAAAACGATCATTAAACAACTCCTGCTGATTATTGCGGTTTAATCTTTTGCATGCTAAAATGAAATTAATTATATCCAGAAATATTAACAGAGGGACCCTTTGCTTATCACCCATATCAAACGGTCTCTTGGATAATCTGCGTCTTTTGCAGATTTCTTGTTACTGTTCACAGGCAAACTGCGCACTCCGCTACTCTGTACGCTATTTCACTAAGTGCTGAAGCACTAAGTGAAATATGTGTGCGCAGTTATGCCGCAATAACCTTGACTTAACATTGGGTTTTGCCCATTGCCGTATGCGCATAATACTTAGCGAAGCAAAGCTGAGCTTAGTATATGCCACACAGAGGGGGGCAATCTTAAATGGCAAAACCCGTTACTGGAGCACGCTGAAAGCGTGTGAACAGTAACGATTTCTTTTAGCATTGCATCAATAATCCTTTAATTAATTTCCATTTTTAGGAGGTTTTTCAGCTTGAAAAAATTCATAAACTCGGTTGATCAAGTAGAAAATGAAATGGCCACCGGCTTTGCCAAGGCATACCCCCAGTATCTAAAGAAAATTGACTATGGCAACGTATTTGTCCGGACAGAAAAAGATCCCGGCAAAGTTGCGATACTCTGCGGCAGCGGAAGCGGTCACGAGCCCGGGCATTGCGGATACGTTGGAAAGGGAATGCTCGATGCATTTGTTGCAGGTCCTATTTTCACTTCTCCTACCCCTGACCTAATCTATGAGGGCATAAAGGCTGTACAGACCGATAAAGGCGTTCTCCTTATGGTCATGAACTACAGCGGAGATATAATGAATTTCGAAATGGCTGCCGAAATGGCGGAAGCAGATGGAATTAAAGTTGATAAAGTCATAATAAATGATGATGTGGCTGTTGAGGATCAATCCCTCTCTGATGGCAGACATGGTGTTGCAGGTTCTGTCCTGGTCAACAAGATCACAGGTGCAAAAGCCGAAAGCGGAGCAAGTCTTGAAGAAGTCAAGGCTGTAGCCGAAAAAGCTATTGATAACGTCAGATCAATGGGTGCTGCTATAAGTCCCTGTACCCTCCCATCAATGGGCAAACCGGGGTTTGAAATTGCCGAGGACGAAATAGAAATAGGCATAGGGGTTCATGGAGAGCCCGGTACGTTCACAGGAAAAAGCATGCCGGTTAATGATCTTGTAGACATCATTCTGGATCGCATACTTAATGATATAGACTATAACAACTCAGAAGTTGCGGTTATGATCAATTCTGCAGGTGCAACTCCTCTTATGGAGCTTTACATTATTAATGATCATGTTGCAGATGTTCTTGCAGAAAAAAATATCAAAGTACACCGCACATTCTGCGGTCACTACAAGACCTCGATCGATATGGCAGGTTTTTCCATATCATTAATGAAGCTCGATGACGAGCTTAAAAAACTGCTCGATGCAGCAGCAGATACACCATCATTAACTATCAGATAAAATCTTCGGAGGCAGGTGTTTAATGAACACTGAAAAACTAATTATACTTTTAGATAAAATTGCAGACAGAATAGATGCCGAAAAAGATTATCTCTGTGAACTTGATAGTCCCATTGGAGACGGTGATCATGGTACAAATATGGCCAGGGGTTTCAATGAAGTAAAAAAGAAACTGCCATCACTTGTCAGCCAGTCTCCTGCAGAAGTTCTAAAGACTGTCGGGATCACCCTGGTATCATCTGTCGGAGGAGCAGCAGGTCCTCTTTATGGCACTGCTTTCATGAAGGCAGGTGACAGCGTCAAGGGAAAAAGCGAGCTTGATATAAGCGACTTCACAAATTCCCTCAGTGCCGCCATAGAAGGAGTGATTGCCAGAGGAAAAGCGCACAGAGGCGAAAAAACGATGCTCGACTCAATGATCCCCTCTCTCAGCGCGCTTAATATGTCAATTGCCAATGGTGATGATACAATGACCTCACTGGACGAAGCCTTAAGTGCTGCTGAAGACGGAGTTTATTATACAAAAACAATAGCTGCAAGCAAGGGACGCGCCAGTTATCTTGGGGTCAGAAGCATTGGTCATCAGGATCCCGGTGCGACATCATACAAAATTATTTTAGAAGTAATTGTAAACTTTTATAAGGAGAATGCACCATGGTAGGAATCGTAATTGTTTCTCACAGTCTGAAATTAGCTGAAGGAGTCGTAGACTTCGTAAGAGAAATGGCAAAGGAATGCCCTATCGCGATCGCCGCCGGCAGAGTTGACGGTTCATACGGCACCAGCCTTGAGCTCATTGAAAGTGCTATAGATTCTGTAATGTCAGGTGAGGGTGTCATAGTTCTTGTAGATATGGGAAGTTCTATTCTCACCACTGAAATGGCAATCGAAACACGAGGAACAGACAAGATCAAGCTTGCAGATGCTCCTCTCGTTGAAGGAGCCATGGCTGCTTCGATAGATTCCCAGATGGGAATGTCCATGAATGATATACTTATAGATCTTGAACAGATATGGACTGAGCGTAAACATGACTATTAATATAAGATCAAAAAACTGCTGCGTATCAAAAACACGCAGCAGTTTTTTGATTACAGATCATTCATATCATGTTTATAATAAAGATATGCACCGACAAGATTTGCATCACTAAGATAACTACATGAAACAATTTCCGGTCTTGGAGCAGTAAATCCATATATTTTATCAGCCTCTTCGCAAAGTTTATCTACCGAGTCATTTCGTCCTTTCAAGTGATTCGTCCATTACGCAATACTTAATTGCAGTTCCTCCAACATCAAACACCATCAGTTTCATTGATTTCTTCTCCTGATTTTATCATTTCCAGAACTTTCATAACCGCCAGACTTTCCTTGCGGCGTTCCATAAACATATCATAGTCATTATTATTTATCATTTTTGCAATAGCCTTAAACTCCGGCTCGATCCTATGAATTTCAGATTTTTCCTCTAAAATAAGATCTTCATTTTTCTTCCTGTCGTGAAAAATGAGCGGGGCATCCAGTGAATTCAAGGTATCAGAAAGCTTAAAATAACCATCGGTACCCTCTATCATAATTCCGGAATCACCCTGACAATCCTTTGCAGCAATAGATGTGACCTTAAAACTGTTATAATCCATCATCAAAACTCCGCTGGTATCCACATCCTTTACTATATTAGGATAATATGCAAGTTTTTCCGGGATCCCAAAAAGTCCCACAGCCATGTGAATATTATAAATACCCAGATCTTTAAGCGCGCCGCCTCCGGCTTTCCTGTCAAATACCTTAAAATATTCTCCCGCCATAAATCTGTCGTATCTTGATGAATACTGAGAGAAATTTATATTGACGTATTTGATCTGACCGACTCTTGAAAGATTGCTTTTAATTGCCTCAAACGCCGGAAGATACTGGTTTGAGATTGCTTCAACTGCAAATACGCCTTTTTCCTCTGCCAGCTTATAAAGCATCTCTGCTTCTTTTAGAGTTTCAACCATTGGCTTTTCTATGAAAGTATTGTATCCCGCCTCAATTGCTTTTATTGCCAGTTCATAATGAGTATTATTCGGAGTTGCAAGATAAACAAGATCTACTTTTTCTTTTTCACACTTAAGCATCTCCTCAAAATCAGTAAATATCTCATTAATTGAATATTTTTCGCTTAATTCCCTAAGCTTTTCCTCGCTTCTTTTCGTTCCGACAATTGCAGCTATTTTAATCTCCGGAATCTTTACCAACACGGGAAGTATTTCATTTACCAGCATCCCGCTGCCTGTAACCGCTATTCTTAACATTAGTATTCCTCATTATAGAATTTATATAAGTGAATTAATTTACACTTACGCTTCCCTTGAAATTACCGCTGAAAGTAAGCGTGCCTGATACAGTGTCATAACTGTATTCAGCCTTCTTGATCTTAACAGCTTTCTTCTTTTTTACCCCCTTGGGTGAATGATAAAAGATCATTGCAAGCGCCCGTCCTATACTGGCACCGTCTTTTTTTAATTTTACCAGCACCTGGCCATTTTTAACAGCCTGATTCTTCTTTTTTATAGAATCTCCGCTTACTGTAAAGCTATACTGCTTTGCTGTCCATGAATTATTCTTAAAAGAAGATTTCAGTTTCTTAAAGATTTTCTTGTATTCAGAACCCTTGACCTTTTTTACATAAACATCGAAGCTGTTTCCGCTGCCGGATTTTCCTTTTACCTTAAGTGCTATATTAGCACTTGGAACATGAACTCCATTTATTGACAGTGTAACTCCATAATCTGCAGCAGATTTTGACTTAAAGCCTCTGTAGGGTATCTCCTCAGCTGCATAAAGCCATACAGTATTGTCTCCAACCTTTTTTGCCATAACCTTTTTTATGCTGTAAGGCTCATTGTTTTCTTTGGCAGTGATCTCATTTTCCGAAACAATTGTCTCAGGGGCATCAGTGTCGTCAGATACTTCATCGCCTGTATCTGAACTGTTACCATATTTAGACCAATAGGTATTTTTAGCATAATTACCACGTGATTCAGATTGTGTCTCACGATTTGAAGGTCTCTCAAACTCATAGCAGAAAACATAACCTGCATCATAGGCACCGCTTTTATCATTCGATACCTTCTGAAGCGACTCAAGAACTCCTTTATAATAATTATTCAATTCATATTTTAGATAATACATCTGGCCTTCTATTGTAGATGAATCATAGTCATTATTACTGCAATATGACTTTAATCTGTCCCAACGACTTCCATGCCACTGACAAAGACCATAACTCGTTCCGCTGTCCCCTAAAGCTTCAGGATTAAAATTTGACTCAGCCCTGATATTTGCAAGCACACCACATGCAGCTGCAGAATTTATACCGATTTTATTGACGCAGAAACTATAAACTTCTTTTTCATTATCTGTCGTAGACATTACAGAAAGTTCATCTGAGGAATGTGTTGATTCGTCATAAAAAAGAACTGCAACATAAGGTGCATCTTTTACAATGTTGAGACTTTCATCAACACTGTAAAGAGATTCATCAAACGAAGGACTGAACTGGATATAATAGTTGTCGGTTTTTTCATAATCATCGCCTACGGCATTCCAGGAAACTGCAATTTCCGTAAAGTCCTTATCATCATTAAGTCGGACTTTCAACCTGTCAGGCATCCTCTTTAAGATTTCTTCAAGCGCCGGCCTGTTATCCTTCGGAACCTCGATCATATCCAAAGGCACACATTCTTCAAAAGCAGTAATAACCTGTTCTGAGTCATCTGCCATAACAGGTCTCATCAAAATAAAAAAAGCCATAAAGAACAGCATTGCTATTCCTATGGCTTTTTTAAAATCCAAATAAAGCTTCATACTTATACCTCCTTGTATTGGAAGACAACCCCACAATCGTCTGTCTACAGTATACCACACAGCATACTTGTCATACAAGTTCGGTATTAACAAATCAATTGTATATAATATAATGACATGATGTCAAATATATATATGTATCTGCTTTTAATTGATCTTTACTGTACCCTGCACCTGATAACCCTCGAAATATATTTTATTTTTTGAGGAGAAATAATCAACATCTTCTTTAAGCTTAAGAACTGTTCTCTTTGTTCCTCCGCCCGGTTTATGGGTTATCACTACAGCCTTCACGCTTTTAATATTATCGCCTTTCTGATTAACGATATAATAAACCGAGTTCTCTTCTTTTGCCTCTTTAACCTTTGATATTTTATCCGTAGCCTGTATCATTCTTGGATAAACTATGATCTCCGCGATCGAAATATCCTTAAGTTCCTTTACAAGCTCCTTCATAGCCTTCCTTATCGCAGATTTTTCTGATGCTGAACGGGTTTTTAACGGTTTTACTCCTTTTAGATATACGCTTAAACAGGACGTTACCCCATCATAATTACTGCTGTACTCTGTTATAAGCTTTATTTCCGACGGATCCAGACTGATATCCCCATATTGAAGACTTAATCCCAGATCTGCGGCATTTATCACTTTACGGTTTCCGAAATAAGGAACATATGAATAAACATTAACATAGAGGCTATCAAAACCGGTGATCTGCTCAGTAGATAATCCATACTTTGAATTTGTTGTCTGATAAACAGATGCAAAATTCAGTTTGGCAGATTTATAATTCAGACCATAGTCCCATACTGTCAGAACCACAGAAAGAGGAAGATCGTAGCTTTCATTTAATTCAACCCATTTTTCAGTTGCATCAGCTATTTTAATATTAAAACTCTCTTCCGTTCCTCCCTCTTCTGATAACTGGCTGTAAAAAAGTTCTCCTGTATCCGGATCACCTAAGCTTATGCCGGCTATAGCATAATTATCCGTTGCTGTAAAAGAAACAGCACAGCTTTCATCTTTACCACTGTAGCTTAGTTCTCCCATCTCAGGCTTTGTAGTATCATAATAAAAATCTACTGTTTCTTCATATCTTTCGGAAGACGGACCTGCCGTAAGCAGTTTTTTCTTTAATGTTATTAATCCATCATCTTCATTACTGCAATAACCATCAAAAACAGGTTTGGAGATCATGTTATCCTCTGTGTAACAAAAGCCTGTAAGTTCTGACTCTCCGCTTTTTTCCAGATAATCCTCAGAATAATACTCAGATAACTCATTATTTGCATTTCTATATTCATAAACCATAGAAGCAGCATTTCTGAGTGTTGTAGTCTGTGGTAAAAAAATCGTCGGTGCACAGTCTGCATAAGAATTTGAAATGACCATTTTATCAAGATCAGGTGTCAGTTCACTATCATCAAAATCCTCGTCACAAACCGGCAGCAAAGGATTTATTCCCAAGGGATAACCTGTATTTGCATTAATATAGGTCTCAGCCTTTAATATCGGCTCGTTTTCAGAGTCGATGCGTTCATCAAATACCGGTTCTATTTTTCCCCAGTCCCCATAAAAACCAAGATAAGGAACTGTAAGATTGACCGCCTCATCATCGTCCGAATCTTCTAAAATACAATATCCTTCCACATAGGCACCATTTACAGCATTTTCATCGATCCAGTCCTCAAAATCATTTTTTATATTTACGGTTACTGTAAAAGATGCTTCATCATTTGCTTCTACGAAGATTTCACCATCCTCATAGGCATCACCTGTATAGGATACCGATGCATAATTATCATCTTTTAAGTCAAAATCTTTACCCTTAAAACAGTCATCTTCTACTTCCTCTGATAAAACCGATGTTGAAGGCGTATATGTCTTATCAGTATCTGACATATTGTGAAGCGTTATTGTAAATTTGAATTTTCCATTGCGCTCTGAATTATCTCCTAATTCTGCCTTTACAAATTCTTCATTTGCGGCATTTTCCACCGTTGCGTATACCTTTGATGATAAAGCCGCAGAAACATTGGCAAGACCTGCTCCCTGCAGCCTTGGTGATATAAATAAACCTGTATCACTATCAGTCTGTGGTTCAGCCGTTGACATTAAAAGTTCTATGATCCTCTTTCTTTTTTCCTCATCAGAAATACCTGTAAAATAGTCGTTATCATTCTTTTCGATATACTCTCTGATCTGTGCACAATAACCTGCGACCAATGCTGATGAGTCAAATATTCCATCCATTGCTGAATAGTCAGATTCACTGTCATCTGATGCCGAAACAATACCCAAAGGAGCTGCAATATCAGGTTTTAGCGACAGTTCGGGAGTTGGTCCCCATGAAGATTCTTCATCCATGGAATTTTCACTTCTGCTCTCTCCATCAGCCTGATAAACACCTGCAACCGCCAGACAACGTTCAAATGAAGCAGGTCCCGAGATATTACCGCTATCCGGCATACTGCTCGGTATCTGATCAGCTTCATACGCAGACCTTCCTGCTGCAGCATTAACGATTATCCCTTTATCAGAAAGCTTATCAAAAATATCTGACCAAAGCGCAGAACTCAGCTCCGCTCCAAAAGAAGGCAATGCCGAAGTAAATGACATATTTATCTGATCTACGCCTAATTCAAGACAATCATCAAGCGCAGAAAAAATATCAGTTTCAGCAGCAACTCTGTTCCAATCGGGAACTATCTTGCAGAAAACTATCTGAGCTCCGGGTGCGGAACCCTTGAAGTTCTCGCAGTTTCCTGCAGCAGTACTTGCAATATGTGTTCCCCTGTCAAAGAATGCTGTATCTCCGGAGGGTTCTACATCATTATCCTTATCAGCATAATCATAAACAAAAGGAATCTTCGAGCTGATATACAAACCATCATTTCCTTCTCCTAGCTTATCTTTAGCATCCTCAATATATTCTTCGGAAAATTTAGGATCTTCAGGCTCTGTTGCAAAAGCTTCATGATCTGTTCTAAGTGCTGAATCAAAAACGGCTATAACCTGACCGCTTCCGTCAATCCCGTCATCTGTATCAGAGCATGTGTAAAACCCGAGATCTTCTTCAGAACCTGACGAGATCTCCTCAGCATTTAATATAAAAGTCTTTTCCTGATAGACAGAAGATACTCCATCTACGCTTAAAATCGCCTCTTTTGAGGAAGCAGGTGCAGATATTGCCATTCCGTTAAAAAGATTATAATAATCAGCCACTCTTTCAACAGAATCTGAAACAGCCTGTATAACAAAATCACTGCTTTCCATGACCTCCTCTGTTACTGCGTTGCTGATTTTATTATATATTTCATCATGTTCATATACAGAATCAGCTATAATATCAGAGTTAGAACTTCTGCTCTCGCCTTCAAGCTTGACTATAAAGACCGTCTGTTCATCAAGAGCAGTGGATTGTACCTCAATTCCATCCTTTTTACCCATAGGAGTAAGAAGCTCATTTGCAGTAAACTCAGGCTCTTTCTCATTTTCTGTACCAATTTCCTCAGCATGTAAAAGCGACGGATTTGAATTTGCGCATAACAAAGCTGCCGTCATAATGACAGCAGCTGCTCTTTTAAAATTATAATAAGATTGATATCTCATACCATCATCCCCCCTCATAATGCCACGATATATCCTTATCCTATTATCTATTAAAAAAGAGATGCATACAAGGTTTTTGCACCATGTATACACCTCTTTTTGACGTACAAATCAGATTTCCTGAGATCCTATCCTCTCCATATGCATTGCCAGATAACCTGTTTCTGCACTATCGAAAGGTAAGTTCAGACTTTTTGACATTTGCTTACATACATCCTCAGCCATCGCAAAAGTTTCCGGATATTTTATACTCATATAATCATTCATATTAAGCTTTAGTTTTTCTCCTGTCTGTACCCGAATGACCATATATCTGATATGATTAACAAGCCTGTTATAGTCAAGTGAATCAGCTTCTACTTCTTTTCCTGTCTTTTTACTTATCATATCTGCACAGGCTCTTACAAGCTGAGCTGCAAGCATAGCCTGCGAAACGTTCTCATTCTGTATCGCTGAATGGATATGAAGTGCGATATAACCAAGCTCATCTTCAGTAAGATTTAAGCCTGTCTTATCTTTTACAAGACCCAGGCAGCTCTGAGCTACCGAATATTCTTCAGCGTAAATGATCTTGATGTCATCATTAAGAGAATTTTTCAACTCTTCATTCTTTCTCATACGTTCCAGCGCATATTGTATATGATCTGCAAGAGGAAAAAGAATATCCCTGTCCACTTTTCCGAATTTTCTATTTGCATTATTGAGAATAAAATCAGCAATTTCAAGGCAGTCGGGGTCAGTCTGTCTGACAAGATCCGAAGCGCTTCCCCTCTCTCCGGCTGTCTTAAGCGAATAAACAGTATCAGAATCCGAGGGTTCAAGATTTTCCGAAATCTTTTTTCCAAATCCTATACCCTTACCCATTATAAGGTATTCAATTGTACTGTCATCCACTGCAATAACAGCATTATGGTTTAGCACTTTGACTACTCTATACATATTTTAATTTCCTAAATTAAACCTGCTGCTTAGTTTACAAGTTTTTAAATCCAAACCTACATTTAGCCCAAGAGTTGTTCGAACACCTTTGGAACGATGCCATCTTGACTTGTTCCAAATAGTTTCCCGGCAAAACTTGGGCTAATGCAATAATTAAATCATAAAGAATTAAATTTCATCTATTTGCAGAATCGTACCACAATTATTCATAAAAATCAACTGCAAGAAGTTCATCTCCGGACTTTACATTACCTGTCTTAAGGAGTCTTACTTTTACGTTATCTTCAAGGTCTGTGCAAAGAACAGGTGAAACAATTGAAGGAGCATTCTTTTTGAGATAATCAATATCAAGCTTAAGTAACGGATCGCCCTTCTTAACTTTCTGTCCATTCTCTACAAGCGCTTCAAAACCTTCTCCGTTAAGCTTTACAGTATCGACGCCGATATGGATGAGCATATTAACACCGGTATCTGTAACAAATCCAACTGCATGCTTTGTATCAAAAACATATGCAACTTCACCGTTTTCCGGAGCTCTTACGAAAGGATCTTCGGGTGTTACACATGCTCCGGGGCCCATGAGACCGCCTGCAAAAGCATCATCAGGTGTTTCGCTGAGATCTGCTGCAAGACCTGTTATAGGGCTTGAAATCTTAACTGTCTTTACAAGTTTGCCTTCCGGCTTGCTGTCTGCTTTTTTATCATCTGCAGCTGCTGAAGCAGTTTCTTCAGCGTGATACTCTGTGTTAGGAGCTGTCTCGAGATAATCCTCAAGATTTGACTTAATAACTGTAACATGAGGTCCGTAAATAACCTGAACACCTTCACCCTTGTGAATAACACCTGATGCACCGGTTCCCTTAAGGATAGCATCAGATACAAGTTCCGGCTTTTTGACCGTAATTCTGAGTCTTGTTGCACAGCAGTCTACATCAGAAATATTTGCCTTACCACCAAGACCATTTGTAATAGTCTCACTTAAAGGATCATTTCCTGCTGCTTCTCCTGCTTTTTTAGCCTTATAATCAGCCTTTGTGAAAAGCTTTGTCTCTACATCGTCATCTTCACGTCCCGGTGTCTTGAGATCAAGCTTCTTAATAAGGAAGCTGAAGATAAAGTAGTAAAGGAAGAAATAAATAACACCGACAGGGATGATCATCATCCAGCTTGTCTTTTCATTACCCTGAAGAACACCGAAAAGAACGAGGTCGATAAGTCCGCCTGAGAATGTAAGACCAACCGCAATATTAAGAATATGCGCGATCATGTATGCTGAACCTGCAAGTATAACCTGAACTACAAAAAGTATAGGAGCAACAAAGAGGAATGAAAACTCTATAGGCTCTGTGATACCTGTGAACATTGAAGCAAGTGCTGCTGAAAGAAGAAGTCCGCCTGCCTGCTTTTTCTTCTCAGGTCTTGCACAACGATACATTGCAAGAGCTGCACCCGGAAGACCGAAGATCATGAAAATGAACTCACCGGAGAAATATCTTGTAGCATCTGCGCTGAAGTGAGCGATGCTGCCTGAATTAGCAAGCTGCGCAAAGAAGATATTCTGACCACCTTCGATGATCTGTCCTGCAACTTCCTCTGTACCACCAACTGCTGTCTGCCAGAAAGGCATATAGAATACATGGTGAAGACCGAAAGGAATAAGTGCTCTCTTGATAAGACCGAATACAAGTGTTCCTGCGTATCCACTGCCTGTAACAAGTCCGCCAAGTGCGTAGATTCCATTCTGAACATAAGGCCATACGTAGAACATAAGGATTCCAACAAATGTATAAACAAGTGTTGAAATGATCGGAACGAATCTTGAACCGCCAAAGAATGAAATAGCTGAAGGAAGCTCAATCTTATAGAACTTATTGTGAAGTGCTGCAACACCAAGTCCTACGATGATACCTCCGAAAACACCCATCTGAAGGGAAGTGATTCCGCATACGCTTGTAACTGTACCGGAAAGAACGCCTTCTGCAAGGCTTCCGTCTGCATTGACTTTTCCGCTGATAGAAAGCATAGCGCTGATAGCGGAATTCATAACAAAATATGCGATCATGGCAGCAAGTGCTGAAACTTCCTTTTCCTTCTTTGCCATACCAATGGCAACACCTACTGCGAAGATAAGCGGCAGATTTCCGAAGAGAACATTACTTACATCATTGAATACGAGCATGAGTGCACGCATAAATGTTCCCTGTCCGAAGATTGCCTCCAGATGATAAGTTGCAATTGTTGTGTCATTTGTGAATGAGCTGCCGAGTCCCAGAAGCAGACCTGCTACGGGGAGAATAGCGATCGGAAGCATGAAGCTTCGTCCTACTCTTTGAAGTACACCAAAAATCTTGTCCTTCATTTCAAATCCTCCTAATAAATACAGTTTGTTATCTGACTTAATACTGTCGGATGTCCGTTTTTGTAAAGCTGTGCAAAATACGCACAGCAACAAAAAAGGCTCCTAATTATTAAAAATATTCAGGAGTCTGTATCCGATAATGAAGTTTTTTATCCGGGTCGGCTCTTTTGCTTTGAAGAGAAATATTTACGTTCCTTCTCTGAGATAAGCTTAAGAATTTAAAAAATAAAAAACTGCCATCAACAAGGTACAAACATCCTAAGTTAAAATGTTTTACCAGTTAATGCCAGCTGAGTGTTACATACCGATGTGTTAATTTTACAACAATCTTTTTGTTTATGCAAGTACTTTTTAAAATTAGTCACAACTCTGAATTTGTCAATAATAAATGCGACATTTTTTAGCAGATTTGCTTTTTATGACACACAGGGTGTTCAACGATTCACCAAAAAAAGACGTATAAACCATCCGGTCTATACGCCTAATATTTGCATAACTCTATATAGTAATTTTAATAGGTTTAAGCTATCTTATTTTTCTATCAAATCCCGTTGCCGGCGCATGTGCATTCCTGTTCACGGACAGCGCTTTTTTCAGCACATCCGGAAACAGCCCCTTTGCGTCCAACATTCCTTTTCCTATGTCATTATTCCATATTACGAAAAGGATTGACATGAACTCACTCCATTTAAAATGACGTTTCCCGCTCTCAGCCGCCCTGATCTTCGCCGCATCAACGCCGGTCTTTTCTGCTAGAGCTTCCTGCGAAACCTTCAGCTTTTCACGTATGCCCGGCAGCTCTGCCGCCATTCTCTCCATCAGTGCTTCCCTGTCCAATAATTTCAGTTCGTCCAAAACATCTACCGCCATCTACACCTCGCTTATCCTGATCTTTTCCTTCAATGAATCCGGGTACAGCCCCAGATTAGACACGATTTCACTTGTCCGCATATTATAATGATAAAAAAATAGTATCGACATGTACTGATCCCATGTGGCTTCCCTGCTCCCGTTTTCCAGCTGCCTGTACATGGTTACGGACACCCCGAGGATATCAGCCGCTTCTTCGATCGTCAGACCTATCAGCAGTCTGAGCGATGTCAGGTCTTTACTCAGTTCATCAGTAAGCCACTTCACATCAACATGATTTGCATAGGGAGAATCAGGACGAATCCCCAGAAAGATATTATTCAGCAGCTGCTCGTCAGCCTTGCCGTTCATGTAGGTTTTGCGCAGACGTTCAAAATTGATTTCTTTCATCCTGAATACAGTCATGGTGCGCTTGAGCCAGTTCTCCAGCGTCCTTGGGTCCGTCTGCTCGTTACTGTCATTTCTGATAAGAGGCTTTCCCCTCATTCTGAATTCATCAATATAGTCATTTAATACCGCCGGATAGGAAACCCTTCTGATATGCTTCTTTCTGGGTATCTCCTCAACAATGATTATTGTTTTATTCTCCCCCTCTTCGTTTCTTTTTGGATTGCGTACCCTGTGAGCAGTTTCATGAATATAGATCTCGTTCCTTGATGAATCAATATCCTCACTCTTTAATGCACAAAGCTCTCCTGTTCTCATGCCGCAAAAGAGCGACAAGAGTGCCGCAAGAAGCTCCGGACAATAGTTATGTTTTGCCCTGAAGCAAAGCATTTCCATTTCCTGTACAGTCAGTTCCTCGTAGGACGTTTTCTTCCATTCAAAATCGGCTTTCTCAACACCTCCGTCAGTATTGGCAAAATTAAACACATTGCTCATGACCGATTTGATAACCATCAGACCACTCTTAGTCAGTGACCGTCCACGTTTGGCTGCTGATTCAGCGGCAGTTTTAAGGAATCTGTTTATCTCAGCAGCCGTAACAGCAGACATTGGTGTATCAGCATATTCAGGGTAAATATCCCGTTCCAACGCATCAAGGTATCTGTCATAGGTTGTAGCTGCAATCGTGCCCTTCGCATCTTCCAGATACTCCTCAGCCACCTGTTTAAAAGTTTTTCCTGCTATATGTGATGGTTCACCATAAATCTCATACCTGGCGCTTTCCAGCTTTTCCCTGACCTCTGCCTTACTATGACCATATACAGACTTGTAAATTGCCCTTCCGCTTTCATCCCTGCCTGAGATAAATCTGGCTTCGTAACGTCCATCTGTTCTTTTGTAAATGCTCTCGCTCATTCTTGCCATTAATTACACTGCCTTATCTTTCATTATATGTGGTTCGGTCTACTTGCGATGTATAGATTCTTAAATTTTTGTGAGTGAATATGACAACTAAAATTTTATCTTTCTATACAAATAATTATCCGATCACGTATACAGCTTACATTCTGTGTGCACTACGTTCAGCCTGTCCGCATTCCTAGTAAAATAAAGTGTTTCCAGAGTCTCTGCCATATACCCTATATAGCGATCCCCTCTGTCTTTTCCCTTAGGAACTGATAACTCCTCAGTCCTCTCCAATATCGGGAACAGCCATTCACAATAGTCCCGTAAAACCGCTTTTTTAGCCAAAATCACATTATAGTTATACAGATACTCCTGCTCTAATACCTGTGGAAAATACTCTGCATATTCCGGCTGCAGCTCTTTCAATGCCGTAAGCAGAGCCTTCCAGTCTGCATCCTTCAAATAGCGCTCATGATGTGCATGGATATTTGGCTCATAAGGCATAGGATATGGAAGCACAACATCAACATCATTATCCGGAAGTCTCAAAAGATCATCTTCTGAAAAAGCAAGCATTCTTCTATATTGTGCCAACCCATAATACTGCCCGTCATCACTCCCCGGAATCGACGGTGAATTCAGCTTATTCTTCCAGATCCAATACAGCCCTGTGAGTTCAGAGTAATTACAGTTCCTATCTGATATATTTTCTCCCTTATTATCAACAAGGTCAGCAATTCGCATCGTTGATTTCTCTGCCCCTACATGTAATGGATATATATAGTCCTGAATACCCGGAGTCTTTTTCAGGGGGCTATCCTTATCTGATTTTGCCATATATATTCTTATAAATGGTTTACTGTAGCCAACCGTCAAAGCAGAAAGTGGCATAAAACAACCAAGTTTAATATGGAACATCTTCATCAGCTCTGCCCATCGTTCAGAGTTCAAACGACTATAATGATGAAAACCATAATTTTCCAACGTCTCCTCTATCTCAGGCTGCACGTTTTCAGGAGTTGCAATAATCACTTCAAGCTGCTCTTTTTGTTCATCTGTCATTTCAGAAGCAACGTCCTTAATTTCCCTGACAGGGATATTTCCGAGCATAGGACGATTATTACCCATTTTTGAGACAATAAAAAAAGACGCTGAACGTCTTGGGTAAAGTGTGGTTATTGCTTTATATGCTCCAAGGGCATAGCCTTGGGCTCCAAAAATTGCTAATTTCACTATTGCTTCTCCTTAAAATATATCCTTGTCTATATAAAATTTTTGTTTTCATAATATTTTACTAATAACTTTTACCTTCTTTCTTAGAATATATCTCATCTAGTTGTTTTAAGTGTTCTTCCATAGTCATTAGTTTCATTTGATTCTTCCAATATTCATCTAATATCAATGGATTCTTAATAAGACTACTCAGTTTTGAATAAAAATCCTTTCGGTCTCCAGCCTTAAAAACAAATTCCATTGCTGAAGACAACTCCTTAGCACCACCCAAATCACTCGCTAAAACTGCTATACCTTTTGCCTTCATTTCAATAGCGACCTGTGGAAGATTATCCTCCCATAAAGGTGGCACAATTCCCAAATGGACATTACATAAAATTTTATCCAGATCATCATGTGAATATCCATCATAGTAGGATACAGAAGCAAACCTGGATCTAAGATTATTGATTCTCACAAATGCTTTTTTATCTGTGTTTGGAGATGCAATCACAAGCCCTACTTTTGCACACATCCAAGAAGGCATACTCTCGAATGCATCCAAAAGAAAATAGAAGCCCTTCATTGTTCTCATATGGCCGAGATAACATACATTAAGGACAGTACCATCGTATTCTTTTCTTTGCGATTCTACTTGTTTTTCCGCAACCTCCGTACCAATATAGCTGAGAATTAGCTTTTTAGGAGTCACCCCCTTGTATACAGCAATTTCTTTAACCCTATCGGATACAGCCAATATTGTATCCATATACTTATTCAAAAAAGATACATTCCGTTTTTCAAAATATCTGAAATACTTTCCATAATAAGTTATCTGACTATCAGTAAAATATCTTCTTTCCGTGATCGCTTCTGCAATATAAGCTGAAATCTTCTTAATAACCTTTAATCCTCTATATGATTTATCCCCGGATTCAATCTTCCGATCTACATACCGGTTCAATCTAACCTTACAAGCGTACACATCTTTCGGCATACATTCAAAGCATTCTTTTCCACAATGTTCTAATTCACAATTAGTTCTATCATTTCTCCAAAGCATAACCTGTGGGCAGAAGAGATAATAATTATGTAACGAATAAATGAATTTTGTCTCCGGAAAGAACTCTTTTAATCTGAAAACAGATGCAGACAATCCTTCAAAATTCTGGAAGTGTATTACATCAAATCCACCTTTCGATTCAATGAAATCCTTCATCAATACAAGCAGACTTTCATCCTTAAGATATGTTTTCGGAAACGAAAACGAAAGCTTAGCCGATGAAAAAACTGGCGAGTTCACAATCTCATAACTACTACACATTTTACTGTAAATATTTGATGTCATTCGAATTCTGGGTTTTCTGTTTATTAAATCATACGCCCTGCCTGAGCTTAAAAAAGTAATCTCCCATTCAGAACGCTTAATTATATATCGTATAAGATTCTTTATGTAGATTGTGACACCGCCACCCTTGCCTTCTTTTTCATCGAATTGTATCCAATTATAAAAAAGAATTTTCTTCACAAGTATCCCCCGTCTTTAATATAGACTAAAATATCTTCTCAGTAATTTGAGAATTATACTGTAAATCCGCTATTTCCTCATCTACAACTCTCCCCAAAGGTACTTCATTTACATACTTTCCGGGGATTGAGATTTTTTTATCTGTCCTTCTCAAAAACCATTCATACTCTATATCCAAATGTCCTATATCCAACGCCTGATACCCATTTCTGGCTAAATCGTATGCAAGAACAGTGGCTGATTGACCAAGTGAAATTAAAACAATTCTGCTTTTATCAATTGAATTTGCTTTAACTAAGATTTCATCATATTTTTCAAAAGCATTGATAGCAGGACATAAGATCCTTTCGACACTTTTTGCACCACTGAGCAAGTCATTATTAACGCCAAAACGAGTCTTATATCCTTCTATGATTGTTAAATCACGCTTTTTCCATATTTCTTTTAACCCATTAAATGTTTCAAAAGCCTTATCTTTCCGTTTATAATCATAATAAGGTCTTGTAATATACGTATTATAATAGACTTTATTCAAATCCAATATTTCATAGTCCAGTTCTCTTCCATTATTATACAAGTGCCTCCTGAACCAGTTCTTAAACTCATCATTCATGCCTTCAAATGAACCATAGAAATCAGTGAGACAGACAATATGATTATCGAGATTGCTAACCAGTATTTCCTTTAACCTTTCAATCAACCTCATATCAGGTTCTTGAAAAGTAGAAAAATTCCTACCCAATATCATATTTAATTCGCCATCGCCGTATCGGCTCATAGAATAGCCTTTTTTTAACATTTCTAAGGTTTCTTTAACGGACTTAATAGTGGGTCTTTTTAAATTGTTTTTTTCTATATCATCTACAATCTCATATTTTAAGTTGTTGATAATGTAATTCATGCTAAGCATCCGTTGGGAATTGATGTAACTGAGCAATTCTCCTAGATGAAATATTTTTCGCATGAGTTTTCTTTCATTTTGATTGATGTCAAAAGGAATAATTATCTTTTCTCTATCAATCCCCATTGCTACTATCTGTTCAACAATATCATGATAATTAGGCGTAGAAATGATTATATAATTATATGTACATTCCTTGATCTGATTTGCAGAAACGATATTGTGACCATCAAATATTGTATTCCACCTTAGAGGATCATTCTCTATATAAGCAGTTACATAAACATCATCCCGAAAGCAATTCTTTATATTTAATGCGTTCTCTCCAGCAGCCCAAATCAAAACATTCATGATTATACTTTTTCCTTTAAAGCCTCTCTTATAGCTTCCAAATAACTATATCCATTTATTGTGTCCGGCTCTAAATAATTACTTTCTCCCCATTCATTCCATGCATTTAAGAAAACGTAGCTATTCCCCTCCATCCTGCTTAATTCAAGTGTTTTTGCAAAATATTTTCTAAACTTTTGAATATTTCTTCCCTTAACAGCTACACCTTTATCACCTCTTCGAGGAGTATCGTCGTAATCCACAAAGGCACATCTAAATTCATTTGTCTTATGTCTTCTAGATAACATTTCTTCATATAATTCATCATAGTCCATTATTAATGTCGAACCTTTTCCAGCACTTAGCAATTCATATTTTGATCTATTAGGTTCAAAATCGACACATGCATTTACATTTTTACTCATATACACATGTTCTCTTGCCACATTTAATGAAATAATATAAAGCCCCTCGAAGCCGTCCTGCTGTGCCATTTTATTCCAACATCTAATCATTGCATTAAAATCAGGAATATTTCTAAGCCTATATATAACTACAATTGGTTTATTGTCTTCTTTTATATATCTCGAATCGCAGAAAAATTGTCTGAAATATTCGTAGTGTTTCTTCCATTCATCAATACCTCCGTATGTTTGTGGTATAAGAATCTCTTTATTCCCGCCAGCCCCATGCCATGTTTTAGTCCATGGTTCATTTGCCCAGCAAAAACAATAGTTCAAATTTATATCCCTATTATCCAATAAGTTCTTTACAGGCTTTTCCAAAACCAATCTGCCATTAAACCAATAATGATATATACAAAATCCGTATATTCCACTATCACTTGCTAAACTCTGTTGCCATCTAATAGTGTCCACATTCAGCAAATTGTAATAATTGTCTTTTAATGGGACTCTCGGAAAATTCTGCCATTCGTAAATTGGCTTTGCTTTTCTAACATTCGTCCATTCAGTAAACCCATTCCCCCAAGCATCATTGTTTTCTGGTATCTCATGGAACTGTGGCAAATAAAAAGATATTACTTTCATAATTAAATACTCCATATTACTTCTTCAATCGAAATAATTCTCGTATTAATCTTGTCTTCTAATGATTTTTTTATTTCATCATAAGCATAAAATGGCATTACAATTATGGCATCAACTCTTGGGAGAGCATCATCCAAGCTATAAATAGCATTAATTCTACATACTGTACCAGCCACATCTTGATCTATTCCATAACATATATTGACTGATGTACCACTTAAACTATCTATAATCCGATTTGCCAAATCACCCATCCCATACAAAGCTATATTTTTTATGCCTTCTTCTAAAAAAAAATCCACAATATCATGCTTTAGATGTATTGCCTCTAACCAGTGAAGCAGCATCAAGTATGAATGCTCAAATCTTTCAAAATTATTCAAAGATAATGCCTCCTCTTTTTTCTAGCTCCCACATATAATAGTTTTCAACTATGCCTTTTTTATCCTTTTTATGCGAATACTGAATAGTTCCAAGATCAACAATATTCGAGTTTTTTATAATATCGCTTTCTAATACTTCTTTTAATTCCTTTTTTGGAGTTACTCCATCTTTTTCCATCATACTAATCTGTTCAAATTCTTGTGTTGAATATGTACCCCAATTCAAAATCTTTGTAAAGAAAACCTCATCAACCCCCAATTCTTCTCCCCATTTTACAAATGGAATCATTTCTCTATAATTTTCCCGTTGAACAACAAAATTTATCCTAAAATATCTCAATTCTCCCGCCTTTCTTAACCCAGAAGCAAAAGTCAAATTCTTCTTTAGTTGTTCAAAGTTTCCCTTTCTAATCTTAGAATATGTTTCCTTTGTTGCAGCATCTATAGATACTGTAAGCATAATCTTAGAATTCTTGTCTTGTTTAAAAAGACTCCAATTTTCTTCATTTAATAATGTTCCATTAGAGAGCAGTCTTATATATTTCGGATTACATTTTTGACTTGTGTAAATCATCTTATAATCGGGGCTAGCAAAAACCTCACCATCTCCGGCTAATATCAGAAAATCACATTTTTCCAGATAATCCTTTATTATTCTCCTAGTTACTCTATTTATTTCTTTTCTTTCCTGATCTTTAGCAAAATAAACGCTTTTCCTACATGTTTCACAACATAAATTACATGATGAATCATGTCCTATTGATAAAACTTTGGGATAATCTGACATTTTTTTATATAAAGATTGATTATTATCTACATTATTTTTTTTAATACCCACAAACAAAGGACACATCCTTTTATCACAAAAGCTGAACGTTTTATTTTCTGCAGACAAACACAGCACCTTATGAATATTAGACTTCCACAGATCATCAGCACTTTTATCAAATATATTATCCAAGTTCTGTTTTAAAAACGTTGTGCAACAACACCTAGTATTTCCTCTATAAAAAATCTCTAAATGATTTAGCATGGTATTACATACTAAATCATAATGTGACTCATCAAAAATGGTCCTCCGAAGCAACTGTGAAGGCATTCCAAGCCATTTCTGATAAGAAATAAAATCAATATTCTCTTTTAATCCATTATCAGTAAGTTCAGAAATTATTTCTTTATCTTTATCAATTGCGATTATAAAAAAATAGTCTTTGTAGTCTCCTATATCGCCTGGCTTTTTTACAGTAATACCATTAAAAAACTCCTGCCTCTTATATGTATCTACATACAAATCGACATTCAAGTTTTTAGTGTACTCATAGAATTCTTCAGATACTTTTCCTGTTCCCCAGATTGCTATCTTTTTATTTTTAGGAATTGTAATCTCATCTAATGAACAAAAAAAATCTTCTTCTTTAACATAATCTTTTTTATACTGCATTCCTAAATCGATTAATTTATCAATCTGGGGTTCCTTATTAAACCCACACACGATAATTTGGTCAAAATCTCTGTTGATAACTGCATCTTGAACAGTTTTTACGTCGTATGTCAGAAATTTATTTTCTTTATAGTTATCATCAATAAAGTAGAGTACGCTTAGCTCATCAAATATATATAAGAAATCTTTTGCGACTCTATTTGTTCCATAAATAACATACTTCATTCTATTTCCTCTTAACTGCACATAATAATTATTCCTAGCTTTCAAGGTATCAGAACATAGTATCAGCACGCTATGTATTCAAAATATTGGTCTAATAATGTTTTTATCATCAATCTTATTCTTTTTTAAAATTTCATATATTTCATCTGCATATTTACTACCAACAGAAATAATTATTCCATCATTAGATTTCAAATATATTTCATCTAATGTATAAGTAGCTTCATTTTGTTTATCTGAAACAATAACTCCTTCTATTTTCTTCCCCGTCAAATCAAAATAGTCTTTTAGACAATCTTTCATATTGCCATTACCATATAGAAAAACTCGACTATGTGTTTCAAAAAAGTGTTCTAGTTCAAAAAAACTATACGGTATTCCTCTGCCAATTAGTTGTTTATTCTTGTCTAATCTTTTTATGTGTTCATCGATATACTGAGTGTCATATTCCGATTCGTTCTTTATGTAATCCAAAGCTTTTATTGCATTTCCATAATTCGTAACTGTAAATGCCTTTTTCTTAATAAACGGCATTCTGCAATATTTCAAGCACTCATATGCATAGTCCATCCATGTATTTTTTGTCTCATCTTGATTAGGAATTGTCCCTTTAAGTTCGGTATATGTTGTATATGAATACTTTCTTTCTGAAAAAAAATCGGTTAAATAGACTTCAAAGTCACAGACAGTTTTATTAAAATCGTTTATACTTTTATAGCCTTTCCAAAAAGCCAGAAAATCTTCACTTCTTAAAATACTATTCCTAAATGTTATAAAATAACTTTGAATATGTTCTGGAATTGATGTGCCATCATACCATATTCCGTGCGATAATTTGGTCATTCCCCAAAAATCTACATTTTTAGTATCCATCAACTCAAAAACTTCATCCATTGGAAAGATTGGTCCATAGAAACTATCATTCATCAACGTTAATTCATACCAAGATTTCCAATTCTCATTTTTTAAGTAATTCAATATGGCATCTTTATAAGCACCACCATCATATCCATAATTGCTTCTGGTTACTATTTGGTCAGAAATACTCCTAAAAAAAAGAAATCCATCTTCATGGATTTCACCATTCACAATAATTACGATTTTTTTATAATATTTATTCAACTCTTTAAGCATGAAACGTACATAATTCTCTACATATCCTTGGAAATCATAAAATACATAAATTAGAAATCTATTCTTTGTTTGCATAAAGATAGCCTCATATAAATCACTTTGTGTTTCCTGATTTTTCTTCTCTTAGTAAAAAACGGTTCATAAACAAATAATCGTTATCATTAATATCTAAGTCTGATATATCTGGATATAAATTCATCTTCCAACACACATAAGGGAACGAAATCTGATCTCTATATGAGTATTTTATTATTTCTTCCTCCCATGCATTCATTAGTCTTATAACATTCTCATCATTATGATTTCTTACTATGCAACCCATTTCAAACAAACCAGCATCAAAAGGGTATCCCCCATTGTAGTAATGTGATATTTGTCGAACTAAGTCTTTTTTGACACCTTTATGTTCAGCAATACAACAGGCAGCCTCATCATATATACAGTTTCTCTCTGGATGTGGAAAACATAAAATTGGACTTTTCTTTATATATTTATTTATATATCTTCTTAAATCATCTCTTATTAGAAATTTCCCATCTACCCAAACACTTATTTCATATTCCTTAAAATATCTTTCAGGATGAATCTTAAATCTTTTTGATAGCATAATATTGTTAATATTGGGGTCTTCAATATATTCTATATTCCAAAAATCTGACTTTAAATTCCTATCATTCGAAAAACAAACATACGTAATCTTATCATCTCTATATAAAGGAATATTCAGCACATCATATCCACCTGTAATAGCAGTGTACACAACTAAAGAATCGCATTTAATACCATCTCCTCCGCATTTATTTTTTCCATATTGCAATACATATTTTTCTAATGAGTATTTCATCCGTTTAAACGCAAAATGATTCTTAATACACGTATCCTCGATTCCTCTCACATTAAGCTGTTTCCTGATCTCTAATTCAAACTGTGAACAAATTACATACAAATCAATATCTAACTCTGCAGCTTTATCGACCGATATTATTGGAATACCATCAATTGCACCTCCAACTTTATCAGAATTATTATCAATAAAACAGGCAATGTCACCAATATAACCATACTTCTTAATATAATCATTCAAAAAACTGATTCCTATACGTCCAGCACCAAACAGTCCTACTCTCATTTTTCCTACCGTCAGTATCTCATGCCTATTTAACTATTCACACAGAGAATACCATTTATTACCTCATGATTATAATCTTCATCCTCATCTATATTATTTGTTATTTCGTTACTAAGATAATTAAGCATACATATTGCAGATGCTAGATTACCATATGAACGGATATTAATAACATTTTTCGCCTTAAAGACTTCTCTTCCTATTTGAGTCAAACCTTCTTTAGAATAGAAAGAAATAAGACCTCTAATCTGGGGGTATGCTGGTCCCGAAACTGTAACTATGAGCACCCCAGATGGCTTTAACATATCCATAAACTGTCTCATTATTTTTAGTGGGTCTACAAAACTGCCTAACACTTGAGTTGCAATTATTAAGTCAAACTTTTTATCTAGTACTGTTTTAGTTAAATCAAACTGATATGTTATTGGATTATTGCGATTTAATCTACCCACTTTTGTAGCATACGAAACACTTCCACCTTTTTCGTTAATAATAAGATCCGCATAAACCACCCCACCATCAAATTCTAGTATCTCAGGATTTTCTTTAATATAAGGTATACATGACAGCACATAATTCTTAATAAACTTTCGATCCGCAGACTCCTCCATCCGAATATGTCTTGCACAAGGCGAATATTTTTGTATCGTTTGTATACTGCCATGTATCTTTTGAAATGCTTTATCTCTAATTTTTTTCATAGAATACTATTTCCTAATTAGTCTAACTATATCATATACTTGCTTGTTATTTTTTAGATATGCTCTAAGATTACAACTCTTAAAATTCTTTGATAGAAAGATCTTATCATCCCTCCATAAAACAGCTCCTTTATGTGGACTTACATCACTAACTTCCTTAGCAACATCATCTAAAAATGCAGCACTTTTCTTTACGTAGACTGACAACTCATCTTCATCGGCGTTAATAATATACCTATAAGCATATATTCCATTAATCATAATCTTTATAAAATCAGGAATGCTTTGCTTTTTTTCAATTATTTCTATCTCACTCAATCCAACCTTGTTAGCATTCATACAAATATCAATATTGGTAATTTTAATCTTTTCATCTATATTAATAACTGATTTAATGTCATATTTACGTATTGTATGAGTAATCTTTACATAGCATGGTTTACCAGCCTTTATGCCTCGTATTTTCATATCGATTAGGCATTCCTTTTCTGTAAGGCTATTAGTATCTCTAAAAAAAACAAGTCTACTAACTTCTGTAGCTTTATCTAATTCAATATTTATCTTTGGATTTTTGTCACAAGAAGAAGGATACCATACCGATCTATCAAACGGCATTATTTTCTCGGTTATTGCACTCGTATCTGCGATAACAAAATCATTAAGATATTTAGCGTTACCACTGCTTACTTTTATACTAGCCTTAAGCAAAATATTATTTGTTTCCCTTAGCCAAAACACCGCATCGGAATTCATCATGCTATAAAAAAAGCGCTTAGCATTTTGGGAGAAATGATATTTATTAATTGACCGATACAATTTATTTTTAAAAAAGAAATTTTCCTCTATGTCAACTGGAAACGCTATTCGATCTCTCCATAAAAAATATGGATTGCCTATCTCAAATCGCTTATCCCCTAGCTTCACTCTATGTGGCTTTTTTGTATTCTCAAGATGAGATTTATCATAATCAAGAATTCCATCCCACCCCAGAAAGTAAACAAAACCTTTATAAATTTCTGGATAATATAATTCTCTTTTTTTTAGAAGAATCCCCATAATTCTGTCAAAAACTAATGACGCAAATCTATGTTCTGGATGCCAATCAAGATCATTGCAAAAAATCACATCCGGAAGCAAAAAATCAATAATCTGCAACATATCATTCATATAATTATCCAACGTATATTTATGTTGAATTCCATTTACAATCATACACGACTCATTACCATAAGTAGTATCAAATCCTGCTTTAGACATTAACACTGCATCCTTAGGTGCATGATACATATGACCATATTCTGATTTATATTGGTCTCCATACCCCATAAATATTATGTTTTTTTTTGATATGCCATAAACGGATAAAGCCTTTATACTTTCTTTTTTTCTTACGTAAAAGTTATTTCCGCAATCACCGTTAGTAGTAAAAGCAACATATATTTTTTTTGTAACTTTTCTCAAACATCCTAATATTGTTCCGCATAAAAATAATTCATCATCTTGATGGGGCACAATAATCAAAACAGATTTTTCACGAAAGTGATTCCAAATACTATTCTTTAATAATTCCATCAGCAGTAAGTTTTCCTTCCCACACATTACACGCCTTTGCTATTATACTAATTACATAATATGAAGAATCCATAATAAGTCTCCTTAAAACTGGATCATTATTGTACTCATAACAAAACTGATTAAAATATAGCTCATGTTCTAGATAATGTATTGATCCAGCATATAATAGTTTCTTATAAGTTGCATATTCTCTTCCTATTGCAAAATGTAGGCCATGCAACGGTCTAAAAGCATTTAAAGAAATTTCATATGATGAATCCGGAATTCCTGTTTTTGATAAAAAATTCAGAACCCAAAGGCATCTCTCGTCATCTCGGAAAAACAATTTATCTATTACTTCTATTCTTCTTCCTTTTAAGTATTTTAAAATAAGAGTTCGCACCAAATTAACTTTCTTATAATACTCACGTTTTTTTATAAAATGTAGTCCAGTAAGTCGAAATAGATGTGTGACGGATAAATTATCCCTATCCGAAAAATAATCCTTAATTCTTAGTCTAAGGGCATTACTGTAACACCTTCCCGTTCTAGACATATCGGAAATATGTTGTTTTAACAGAGCTGTTTTTTCTCTTTGAATGAAAATATCAATATCTCCCCAATAAACATAATCATAACCATCAAATCTTTCTTCTTCACAAAGCCATCTAAAGCAACGTTTTTCAATGTCACTCTTTAGACCATATCTATTTGTAAAATCAATGTTCTCAATAAACTCTGCTTTTTGATAGAGATTATAACTCCCAAGTAGCTTTCTTATGCCAATTGACATTTTCTTATCAACAAATACTTTGATATCGTAATCAGGGTAACTATTGTTTATTGAATAAATATACAGAGGAATCCAACATTGGTATTTTCTTCCGTAAACACACACTGCAATACATAATTTATTACTCATGGAACTTATACCCAACCCCATATACAATATCCTCCAAAGATATAATAGGGCACTGGCATTTGCCTAGTAATTCGCCTTCAATTTCATCAAAATAATTAACAACAGATATTATTACTGCATCGCATAAAGGGATATTATCTATACTAACTGTAGGGACATCCGCAAAAATATTTTTATAATTTTTATCTACTATGCAAATTACTTCAACTCTACTTCCTTCTAATTCCTTCATTAAGGTCTGTCCTAATATTCCATATCCATATATTGCCACTTTTGAAATATCATTACTGATTAACCAGTCACAAAGGCTAATATTATTTAGCCGCAAAATAATCCAGTCCTTAAGTATCTCATTGTTTACCAACAATTTTTCTACATTACCATCTTTTTCCTTTAACTCTTTTTTTAAATCATTCGTCTCTTTGTTTTTTATTGCTAATAATAATATCAATGTAAATAAAACTGCTATCAATAACCATTCCACTATAATTCTCCATTCAACCATCAATTATTATGCCACTTTTATATCTGACCTACAGACACGCCTTAGTGTCTAATTGGCTCCTTGTTTCTCCACTTTCTTCTCTTAGTTTCCATTGTGACGGGATATTGTATAGAATCTTTGCTGAACTAGATCTCAATATAGAAACGATTATTTTAATTAGTTAAATGTTTTAAATAGTCATTGAAACCTATGAAATCGCTTTCATTGCATATTATGTTATTATTGAGTATTACCTTACATAGACTATCCCTCAAAGAACGGCAATCCAATAAATCTTTTCTTACAACTTTATCCTCCTCAAAGAATAGTAATTCGCTAGATGAATTATTAAAATATAACCTTTTACCATCCCAAATCATGTCACCTGTACAAAACATATAGACATACTCTTCTTTATTATTTTTTTTAGCTATATACACTTCGCTGCTTTCAAGTGCTTCATTTAAAAAAATCAATTTATTCTCACGAAGGAAATCAACCATTAAGTAGTTCTCAAAACTATATAAGTAAACATCTTCTAAGAAACTATCTTTTACTTTATTACATTTACTATCTTTTATAATAAATAATCCATTCTCTTTATCATATGCGTATATTTCATCATTTAATAATGCTATAGATTCGAAACATGTTTTATCTCCACATTTCACAATCTGCGCATCATTACTTTCAATTGAATATACAATAATATCATTATTAGGTTTAACCAGCATGTAAATCTTGTCACCGTCTATTGAAAAATCTCCTATATATGAATCTTGGGTATAATTCGGCAACATATCTTTCCAATTAAAGGCATGTCTAATTGAAAAATCTTCAAGCAAAAATGAGATGTTTTCATACTGTGACGGAATCAAGACAATTTCATTCTTAAGTATTGTTGCCCACTTATAATAACCATAAAGATAATTATCATCCCCTACTTTTATATATTTACAATTTAGATTATTAACGTCCATAATTACAATATTCTTATATTGATTTGGAATTAAAACTATAGAATCATTATATTTAATTATTCTAATATATCCATATTCATTAATTGATAAATCACTATTAATTGGCATCTCGGCAAAAAAACTTATTTTTCTTTTTTTTAGGTCATAATTAATAATTGAATTGAATTTTGAATGAATCATCCACACAATATCATCGCTAACGAATAAGCTCGACGTTATGACCATATCCTGCATTTCCATATTATAATTACTTCCTCCTAGATTTTCTAAAGCATAAACTTCTTCTATTTATATTGATTCGTCATCACGTAAAATAACATCTGTATCTATAATTCATTCAAAGCATTTTACTCACAATATCAAAGACCTTTTCTGCTACCATTTCATTACCTTTTGTTGTCAAATGAACACTATCAAAAAACAAATCATCAGCTTTATATCTGTTAAATATGTTTGAAAAATCATAAATAAATGGTATTTCTTTTACTTTTAGGCTCGCTTTCTTTATAAAATCCATCCTTGCCGTAAAAGACACAACTTCCTTTCCATCTAATTCAACTGTATACGCATTGGACAAATAATAATCATTTAATATTTTATTAATTTTACTTGTACCTGCCGAGTTTTCCATAAGACATGGCTGAAGTATGCCAAAAAATTCAACACCAAAAGCCTTTGAGACTGCATTCATCTTTATCTCGTTATCAATCCAATTATCAACTCTATTAATCAAGAACTTTTCTCCACTATAACATCCTTTTGTTTCATATAATCTATCTATCGAAGGTTTATGTTTACTTATTTCTCTATATAGCTGCAATTGATAATTATCTGCGTCATAGGCCTTAGTTATTGCATCATTGACTCCGCTGTAGCTAATTATTATGTTTGGCCTTCTTGGTATTATATCCCTACATATTCTTATCAATTCTTGAAAAGAAACATAACCACTTACACCACAAGCAATTATCTCAGCATTTACACCCTTGTTTCTGAATAACTTGAGCAAATGTTCTGGCCAACTAATTTCATTATATAAAATGACATCAGATGTAGACCCCCCCACTACACCTATGACTATATCAGGACAATTACAATTATTATTTAATACTTCAATTCCAAAGTAGTTATTATTTGCATGAGAATGACCATTATGAATGTCAAACGTATTATAATAATCAATCTGCATATTATGCTCTATTAGCGATGTTATGTTATATCGACTCCATCCAATTTCACTAACAAAATTCAACGCTTCATCAGCTTGACTTTTTGTACCAAGAAAAATAATTACATTTTTTTCTTTATCAAAATAGCTCAGATCATATTTATTTATAAAATGGACATTTTCTACAATGCCTTCAACGCCTTCGATACTTATAGCTGAATGTGTTTCTACACCTATGAGTTTCATATATGCACTAAGTTCACAAATGGATTTATAATTCCCCCATAATACGATTTTTTTTGAATCAATTTCACTTATAATCCAAATTAAATCAAGAGCAGCAAGGCTTATGGAATCAAACCCTGGTGTACCATTAATTAAATCAATTCGGGGATCACCTGAACATTCATATATTGTCACATCAGGATTTTTTTCTTTGATTATATTTGTAATATTATCCCTATCATACGATGTAGAAATTAGAAAATTGAGTGCCTTATTCTTATTCCTTATGAATACTGTTTCTAAATCTGTTACTTCTATATCCCCCAAAAATTCACCAATTTTCCTTGAGTCACTATCCACCAACCCCAGTACTTTCAATCCACATTTCAAAAACATCTTCACAAGTATGTTTCCTCGGTTGCCAGCGCCATAAATTACAACTTCTGGCACTTCAAAGCACCACAAGGTTTCCAGTCTATCTCCAATTATTTTCTTTACAACATCTCCCTCTTCTTTTTTTGTATATAAAACTAAATCATTATCATAATCCTTTATTGTTTCTACACCAAGTACTTCGACCCCACATATAGTATTACCAAGATATATCTTTTCAGACTCCCTAGCGATAAACCCAGCAACCAACAATCCATTTCTTATATAATCAGCCATAATGATTCTTGCAATTTCATCAAAACCATATATATATATATTCTTCTCCTTACATAATCTTATAATATTTAAGGAATCTAGCTTTTTAGTCATAGCTTTTCACCTATTAACACTCATAACGTTGTTTGACTGAATAAAAAAACTTCCGAAACAATTATTGGTATTTGAGCAGATATTAACATAGTCTTTCAACAAATTTTTCTCATCAATTACAGCTCTGGATAATACTAAAACACATAAATGTATTCAGGTATAGAAAAATCATCTAATTCTATTCTCTCTTTCGACCCTTTCAAAACTAATTCTTGTTCCTTTTTTTTTAATGTCGCTACAGTCAATGGTAAAATTACATCTTCGCATCCGACTAAAACTTCTTTAAAAATATTCTTTAACTCCGGAACCGTATGAAAGTCATGCTCAGTTATGTCTCCACTGCTATCGCACTTACTCCAGAAACATTCACTCTTAATACCATGCATCTCTATTCTGCTCTCGCTATTAGCAGCCCATTCCTTAATCAGACCTTTCTCTTTTTCAGTCGAGCTCATATTCTGCCCTCCAATCTTTATCTTCACAAAATTCCGGCTGTTCTTCCTTATGTAATATATAATCCTCAATTACCAGAACATCCATATCCGTTCTCATGAAGCACTTATACGCATCTTCAGGTGTGCATACTATCGGCTCACCACGTACATTAAAAGATGTATTTACCAAAACTCCACACCCAGTCATTTCATTGAACTTCTCCATGATAAGATGTAAATCTGGATTTCTTTTATTATCCACAGTTTGTACTCTTGCGCTGTAATCCACATGAGTTATTGCAGGAACATCTGATCTTGGAACTGACACCGACTTAAGCATGTCATTATCAAAACGTTCCAGCTCCTCATCAATGTCAAAAGGCAACCGTCTTTTTTCGCTTACATTCCCTACTTTTAGCATATAAGGACTATCACATGGCAAATCGAAATAGTCATCTCTCCGCTCATCTAATACAATTGGTGCAAATGGTCTAAATGATTCACGATACTTAATTTTTAAATTAAGCTTTGACTGCATTTCTTCTGAACGGCTATCTGCAATTATACTTCTATCACCTAATGCTCTTGGTCCAAACTCCAACCTTCCCATCATTAAGCCACATATTTTCCCTTGAGTAAGAAACTCTGCAATTTTTTCAGCCCAGACTTCTTTATCTTCTATTTTTTTGTATTTGGCACCATAGCGCTTTAGTGTATTCTCTATTTCTATATTGTCATACTTCGGCCCTAACAAGCTTCCGTTCATTCCATCAGGTAACACTACTTCTCTATCATTTTTAAAAAAGTCATAATACGCATATAATGCACACCCCAAAGCACCACCTGCATCATCTGAAGCAGGCTGAATCCACACATTATAGAAGATTTTTTCTTTTGTCAGCTTTCCGTTAGCAACACAGTTAAGTGCTACGCCCCCAGCTAAAACCAGGTTATTAATGTTCTGTCCGTATTTTTCTTTAGCATGCTTGGCAATCCCAATAATCATCTCTTCTGTAATTTTCTGAACAGAAGCAGCTATATCCATTTCGCGTTTTGTTATCCTACTTTCAGATTTTCTCCTTGTACCACCAAACAACTCCTCAAATTTGCTCTCATTTATCATTGTAGTACCACGATAAAAATCGAAATAATCCAGATTCAGGCAAAAAGACCCATCCGGCATGATACTAATTACATTTTCTTTAATTTTGTCATAATATATTGGTTTTCCATATGGAGCCAGTCCCATGAATTTATATTCACCAGAATTCACTTTGAAACCGCAGAAATAAGTAAAAGCGCTATAGAACATTCCAATTGAATGAGGATACTTTATCTCTTCTAATAATTTCACTTCATTACCATGTCCTATGCCAATGGCTGTTGTAGTCCATTCTCCAACACCATCTATTGTAAGAATTACAGCATCTTCGAACGGTGATGGGTAAAATGCTGATGCAGCATGAGAAATATGATGTTTTGTCACTAAAAGCTTCCCATGTTTTCCCAATGAACCAAGAACATCCTTAAGTTTTTCATGAATCCACAGTTTCCATGAAAATATCATGTCAAAAGAGTTATTAAGTAGACTATCACACTCTTCTCCAAGGAAGGCAAGATTATCCATAAACCTGTCTGTCATAATAAGTGGATTATCATAGTAAACTACCGCATCAAGTTCCTCAGCTTTTATGCCAGCCTCTTTCAAGCAATACTTCATTGCATTTTCTGGAATGCGAGAATCATGCTTTATTCTTGTGAATCTTTCTTCCTGTGCCGCTGCAATAATATTTCCATCCTTTATAAGACACGCTGCAGAATCATGGTATAAACATGAAATGCCTAGAATGATCATCTAATATCTTCCTTCCTGAACAATTATATTAAGCATTTGAGCTATATTTCTCATACCATTCAGCAAAGCACATTAGACCATCTACAATTTTAACTCTTGGTTTTATTCCACAATATGCAAATACTCTATCAATATCTGCATATGTAGTCTCTACATCACCCATTTGTGCTTCACTAAATTTAACATAATCAGATATGTTAAAATCATCTATTAAAACTTTTTTTTGTTTTAGTGCTCTCTCCAATAAGCCAATAAATTCTATAGTTTCTATTGGATTATTGTTACCGATATTAAATATCCTATATATTTTCTCACTATCTGTCCCACATTCTTCACCAACCAATTTTTCAATAATATCCACTACATCGTCAATGTAAGTAAAGTCTCTACGATTTTTTCCATAATTGTAAAGCTCTATCTTCTCCCCTTTAACCAGTTTCTCTGTAAACTTATAATAAGCCATATCTGGTCTACCAGCAGGACCATAAACAGTAAAAAAGCGCATTCCTGTCATCGGTATGCCATAAAGCTTAGCATATGAATACCCTATAACCTCATCAGCTTTCTTTGTAGCAGCATAAAACGATACTGGCTGATCCGTACTATCATTTTCCGAATAGGGTATTTTTTCATTATTTCCATACACAGAAGATGAGCTTGCGAATAAGAAATGTTTGACTGGTGAGTTCATCTCAATACTCTTCCTACACGCTTCAACCATATTGAAGAAGCCAATGATATTCGACTGTATATATACACTCGGATTATCGATGCTATAACGTACCCCTGCCTGTGCAGCAAGATGTACCACTATATCAGGCTTATACGCATCGAATACGTCAAAGACTACGTCCTTATCAGCGATGTCTACTTTAATAAAAGTAAATCTGTGGTCATCATCTTGTTCACGAATCCTATTCAACCGATATTCCTTGAGTCTCACATCATAGTAATCATTGAGATTATCGATACCGATTATCTGCGCACATGTAGCAGCTATAAGCCTTAACGCCAATGCACCACCGATAAAACCAGCAACACCAGTAATAAGAATTGTACTTTCATTAATATTTATTTCTTTCATTCAATTACTTTCCTCACCATACAGGATAATGCAAACCACAAATTCTTTGTCGATGATTATGCTCCCGAAAGCTATCATGACGTCGATTCACGTGTAGATTTTCCTGTTTACATCAAAGCGTATACCCGCAAAAACGGCGAAGCTTCATATACTATCAATGTTCAAAAATCAGAATTAAAACGTGGTGAACATTTCTAACCCTTCCATCAATCTAATGGCTGTGAATTCATCTATGATATGTTCATGGCCTTCTCCTTTCATTCTCGGGTACTATTCAATACCACTTTTATCTTCGACCAACAGATGCAACTTTAGCATCTAATTGGCTATTTGCAACTCCATATGTATGACAAATGTCAAAAAAAGCATCACTTACAACATGCTCTGTAATATTCTCTTGATGCCAAGTTCTTTTCCTACACTGGAATTTATAGTTTCTCTACCTGCCTAAGATAGCAAAATTATCTTCTCACTTCATTTAAATTATGACTCCCATATAGTTAAACTGTTGCAATCAGCCACAATTCAACTACGTACACACTAATCCCAAGTACATAATATACCACCTGTAGTAATACTAAAAACTTGTTCATATTGTATCCTCCCTTCATTTAACACAGCTTGTAGAAAAGCCCTTATATAGACTTCTAAACCCACTAAGTCTGTATAATCAGGAAAGACATAACAGTGTTTTCTCCCGTACTAAGCTATAAAGCCCCTCCAGTCATACAAAATACTAAAAATAGAATTTTCTATATATCATCATATAGCCCTTGCATAATAGCAGCTATTATAACTATTTCTTTATTGTATACATCCAAAGGTTCATCAGCATATATCCTTCTTATAATGACCGATTCGCCAATTAATAATGAATAGTCCTTCTTGCACATTTGAAATATTTTCTTTGCTTGACCATATATTAATAAATTTTCATTATACAAATCTCTTAGTAATTCAACTGTTACATATTGATTCATATAGATTTCTATCGGATTAATAATATAAGGTTGTTCATATCCTTGATTTATAAAATCCTTATCACTATTAATCAATGATGCAGGAATATGATTAATCCAGTTACGCAGGCTTTTAAAATGTTCAAGAATTTTTTGAGTATCCATTGAAAATTCCGTGTACTTTATTTGAAATTTATTAACCTTAACATATTTCCTATAATTAAAATATGATACAGCCTCACAACTCGAATCGCCTATCACATTGACTAAATATGTGATTTCACTACTGGTTTTATCTTTTAAATCTGCATATAATTCATAGCTAATTAATTTCTTCCCTTCATATTTTGTTAACGTATCACTTATTTCAATATTATATCTTTTTAATTTATCCAAACAGATTTGTGTAATTGAAATTATTTTTTGTAGATATACAATATAATCATATGATTGCTTGAATATAAACCTTTTTAACCTTTTTGACATTTTCTTTATCTTCAAATTATCTATAAATCCAGGTTCCATGGTACCTTACACCTTTGGTGACAGGCACTGTGAAAATTCTGTAAACTCCATATTCGCATATTTCTACGTCTTCTCGCCCTGTTAAACGGCCATTGCTGCCTGTCATCGTGAAAACTTTGTGAACTCCTTGCACTCCAGGCAAAATTAAACAAATAGAACCTTACATGCTCTCCTTTTTACACCCTCACCAATCTCTGGTTAAGCTGTATATCATAACCAGATACTTTCAATCAGTTTTTTTAACCCTGTGTCATCTGATTGTCTTTCATACCAACTTGCACTTGTGAAAAACATATCCTTATTTCCGTGAGGCTTTATTTTACCCATTGCTTTGTATCCTAAATCCCCCAAAGCCTCTTGTATCATAGCTCCAATTAGTTTGTTTTCCTCATCACCAAGCGAAATATTACTATCTGACGCATACTCTTTTATCTGATCAGCACAGACCTGAATCGCCGGCGCCTTGTTCTTAAAGTATTCGGATACGAGTGCCATTTTAATTCTATTCTCGTCAGTTAAAATAATATTTTCGTATATGTACCTCATATGTCGATCATTTCGAAATTTAGACCTGAGATTCAACTCAGAAATAAAATCCTCATACTCTCTCGCTACGAACTTGACCTCACGTCCATCTTTAAACCAAACCACTGAATTTTTTGTTTCAACATCCTGCTTTATTATTAAGGAAACACCCAGCGCATATCCGTATTCTCCGTTTGAAACTGTAAATCCCTTTAATTTTTTAATATCTTCTTTCGAATTTTCATTCCAAAAAGTCTTCATCTCTGCAATCAACTGATTAAATTCATGATATCCTCTTTTATGTACGATGATATCCGGAACAACACTTTCGTTTTTTATTCTTTTAACATCATACAAATTTCTGTTATACTCACAGTCAACAACATAGTTCCTGTATTTTATATCTTCATCTAATAAGTTTTGCAGATAATGAGCAAACCTGAACATAATCGAACGCTCACCGACGTGTCTGCCATTTTCGTCAACTTCCGCAAAATAATCTTTATCATCAATTATCCTGTAAATAAGGTTTTTATCCTTTTCATACAGAATATCTAGGGCTTTATAGAATTTCTTTTTCACATCATATTCCAATTCATGCACTTGGATATCTCCACATCAGAACCGATTGTATTTCAGATATAAACCATTGACATCCCTACAACAATCTTGTATACTTTATCTTCGTTGTACAACTCACATCCTGGTGACTCACCATTTTCCCATTATTCAACTTAACAGAAAGGATTTTTATATAATGACACCTGTTAATACAAAGGAGTCCGTCCATATCTCATTTTCCGAAGCGAAAAAGAAGATTATGGACATGAATCTCATTAACAATTTTCTTATGGATAGTGCCATGGAGGATCCTGAGGATGCCAAAACCATTGCACGAATTATAATATCTACAGTACTTAACGCTGATTTTGAAATCAGTGATGTCCATTCCGAAAAGCTTTTTACAGGTATTGACACCGCACTCCATGGAATCCGTATGGATGCGCATCTGACCGCCAAAGGCAATGAAAAAATCATTTCAGCAGACGTCTATGATATTGAAATGGAAGACCGTGAAGCTGATCGGCCATATCTTCCAAAACGCCTGCGATACTACTCCGCTATCAGCGATTCCAAGCTTTTACCGTCAAGCAGCAACTATGATCTCCTACCCGACTTCATATCAATTACAATTCTGTCATATGACCCGTTTCTCTTAGGCGACATGTATTATGAAGCAAAAATGCAGCTTATGAATCACCCCAATTACAACTATGACGAAGGACGGTTAAACATTTTCCTGTACGCCGGAGGTAATCCTAATTTCTCTGATCCAGACTATGGAAAAAAAGTTGCAGACTTGCTAAAATATATCGTATCAGGTAGTCTACCGGATACATCCAACAACGACATTGAAAAACTTGATGCCATTGTATCCAAGGTTAAGTCAAGATCGGAGGTCACCGCAAAGCTTATGAGACAATGGGACAGAGAACTTTCAATTAGAAGAGAAATAACCGAAGAAGTAACCAGAGAAGTCACAAAAGAAGTCACAAAAGAAGTCACAAAAGAAGTCACTACAGAAAGGGATGAAAAGGCGGCGCTAAATTTAATTAGTTTTTGCCATTCTCAAAACATCCCGGATGAATCCATTCGGAAAAACCTAGAGGAAAATTACCACTATACAACCATCGAATTGGATTCTTTGTTTGAAAAAGCTTCCCTCAAAAGTTAATAAAAATGTTTTTTGAAAAGGTCATGTAATATGCATGACCTTTTTACTACTTAACTCTTCATGGCTTCTCTTCTAACACAAGCTATAGCTTTTGTCATATCTTCGCCATGATGACTTCATTCAGTCACCCTCGAGCTGACTATGTCCACTGCCTCCCTCCACGCGCCTAACACGACGTTTTGTTCTTCGACCATTGGGTTGAGTAGACAAGGGAGATTATTCTCCCAAGCCCCTCTCAGATCCGGACATGCGGCTTTCCCACATCCGGCTCCTTACGGAATTACTTGACCCAGCTATCTAAATGTATACATATGACGTTTTAGGTCTGACTACAGGATGAACTTTGTCCACCATGTCGTAAAAACCTTTCCAAGTATAGCTCTTCTTTTGGCTGCGTCTATTAAGCCAATAGAACAAGCTCTTCAGCTATTTCCGCTGCCTCTTTACCCTTGCGAAGCTTACGGCATATCATATCAATCAATCGCCTTTTATAACCTTTTATGAAGCCATAGTTACATTCTTCCTCTAACATTTGCATTATTTCTTTTTTTTGCTTCCTCTTTCATACCGACTCCGTTCACCATCGCAACCCACCACTGTGAAATTACAGTAAAATAAAAACTCCCGATATAAGATAGTTCAATACCTTACATCGGAAGTTTATTACTTTCCAAATTTATTGTTTTCTTAATGCATCAGTTCAATTTTTAAGCAATAAATACGTTCCTATCATCCGGTTCTGCCGTTGAATGAATATTTTAAATCATCTTAAAGTTCCTTCTGGAGTTCAAGAACCTCAGACAATGGCAGCCCTGTATTTGCTGCTACAAATTCAGGTGTGCTTCCGGCTCTAAGAAAATTTTTGGCTATTGTATCCTTTACATCCCGGGTTACGGTTATCGTTACACTTTCTGTAACAGTTGCTGTAACACTTTCCGTTACACTTTCTGTAACCCTTCTTGTATTTTCCTCAAGTGCTTCCTGCTTTTCTCTTTCATAAATCTGTTCTACTTTCGTAAGCATCAGTATCCTCCTTATCTCATAAGCATCTTCTTCTGCGATGACCTTGTCACAAAACACCCACAAACCTTTAAGTACAAAAAACTTTAGTTTTTCATCTTTAATGCCGGTTGCAAGTTTTATCATACACTTGGCTGCATTACGCTTTTCTACCATTTCCCTATATGTAAGCGGGTAAATGATCATATGCATTATGTCTATATCCTCAAGCCTATCGCTATGTTCTATTTTTGCTGAAACTCTACTCCAGACTTCTTCAGAATCGATTTCTGACAGAAATGCCTCTTCAATATGCATTGAGAAATCACCCATATTTAGGAATGGCTGTGTCTGTTTCCTTGTAACATCCGCAGTATACAAGATCAGGACTCTCAACCTTGGATAGTATTTAAGCTCATTATACAAAGTTTTTGCCACCCTTGCAATGTAACTTAAATACTTGGCTTTTTTATCCTCACTGTAGTCGCTTTCATAATCTACGATCAGGTAACTGCCATCTTCAAGCTTGAAAAGTCTGTCAAGTCTGAGTTCATTTGCTTCTACTGCAGCCATATCAGTCGGACGTGAATCTACAATTTTGGGCAGCTTCACACCATAAGCTTCAAAGGACTTTCCCTTGAACTCTTCTGTCAGAATCTTTGACATTATGTCTTTATTCTGATAGGCTATCTTCTTTTCTTTGTCCATTTAAGAACCTCCATTTAAATTTCATTGAAAATTCCTTTCATGGACAGAAACGCAGAATTTGATAAAGATAAGTTTATTACTTATGTGATGCTCTATCTTGGATGTTTTCATTATAATAATTTGGAAATCTGGCAGAATTGCCGGAGTCCATGAAATGAATTTACAACACCGAAGATAATAACACAGTAAACAACCGATGTAAATATTGAATTGTCAAGGTTCTAAGTATATATATCCAAATTTAATATATTATCTGATTACGCTCCAAGTCTTCCCAACCAGGACTATGGAATCATGAAACAGTGGTATAAAGAATTATAAGTAAAACGTGTTGCTAAACTTGATTCTCTTTTCATAGAATCATTTGAAGATTAATTTTCTTTATCTTTGATTTTTAAATATAGCTTCGCCATGATGACTTCATTCAGTCACCCTCCTGCTCCGCTATGACCACTATCTCCCTCCATGCGCCTAACACGACACTTTGCTCAATAGTTTCTTGAAATGCTTATATGTAAAAAATACTTCACACTTTGACAGCTTTTATTTATTTGCAATGCTTGCCATATTTAGTCTGTCTATCGGATACTCTGACTCATATTCTTCAGAAGTCAGACTCTTCACAATTTCCAATCCTATGCTTACTTCAACATCGCGTCCCATCATGGGAACACATATTGTAGCCCGTCTTTTATGACGATTGAGCTTCTTGATCTCCCCGGTCCATCCTTTGAACGAGCCGGATGAAATCTGTATCATATCTCCTATACGAAACCCTACTGAATGCCGTATGATATGTTCTTCCCCACCAAGACTTAGCAGATATTCTTCTTCATCAGGTCTGATCGGAGTAATATTTCCATCCACTCCCATAAGTTTTAGCGGATACATCTTTCTTCTCAAACGACAATCAAACCCGTCAGCTTTGCCTTTATCCATCTCTACAAAGATGTATCCCGGAAAAAATGGATTTTTGTACTTTACCCATTCCCCCTTCACCTTGTACTCCATTTCATTTTCAAATACAAAGACCTTTTCATCGGATTCAGCCACATCTCTGATGACTTCATTAGCTGCTTTGTTTTCCTGTCCTTTTAATGTCTGTATCACATACCACATATCATCCTTTCTCCAGCTAATGCCGTCTGACTGTTATTTTTCGTAGAAAATATCTTCTTTTTTGATATTTCCCATATAATACCGTTAGCCGTCTTGTACCTTTCGCAAATCTATTATTTCTATAAACAAAATCGAAAGATATCGAATTTACAAGTTTTTCCGGTACTTCTGACCATTTTTTATACGGCGAATAAATCTGAAAGCATATTCACACCATCCACTTTACTTTTCTTGTTACTATGGACATAGGTATTAAGCGTGGTAGCGACATTTGCATGACCGAGGATCTCTGATAAAGTCTTCGGGTCCATGCCTCGTTCTATACATCTGGAAGCAAAAGTATGTCGGGTGCTGTGAACACCGGCAGGTTTCAGACCACATTTTTTCAGGATGCCCTTAAAACGGTTCTCCATTGTCTTTGGTTCTACAAATTTATCCTTATCTCCGGTCAAGAGAAATGCTCCGGGTTTATAAAACCTGCGGAGCACTTCTAAAAGATCTTTATTTATTGGTATATCCCGAACAGAGCATTCGCTTTTTGGCTTATCTATCGTGACTTTTGTCTTTTGTTTTCCGCCGCTTTTGTCAGGAAGACGCTGCATGGTGGCACGTATATGTATCACTCCTTCCTCCATATCTATATTGTCACAGTTAAGAGCACAGAGTTCACCTACGCGGATACCAGTAAACAGACAGATGAGAAATCCGGCATCTGTTTCATCTGTATCAGATTTAAGCTCAGCTACAAGTTTCCTCTCTTCAGTCTCAGAAAATACCGTTATTTCTGCTCTTTGTGATCTGACCACAATACAATCCGGGTTAAAACGTACCTGCAGATCCATTTTGAGTGCATGAAGCCGGATCTGCTTCAAAACTGTCAGAACGGATCTGGCAGTACCGGCACCGACAGGATCTCTGCCGGGCATTCCCTCTGTCTGGATCATGGATATAAAGGACTCAACCTCCGCTGTAGTTATATTGGAAAATCTGCGCTTACCGAAATGCGGCAGTATGTAGATGTTTAATTTCTCCTGATAGCGGCATCTTGTGGATTCTTTCCACTTATGAGCGCAGTCCCTGATCCATGCTTTGGCAACATAGCCAACCGTTCCTGCTTTTGACCGGTCTTCATACTTAAGCCCCGTCTGCTTAAGCATTATGCGCTGACGTTTTTTCTTAACTTCTGAGTAACTCTGGGCATATACTGAACGGTATTTTGCATGACCATTTGCGTAACGGTCAGCAATATATCTTGCTTCCCACCGTCCGTCCTTTCTTTTGTATATGTTTTCACCTTTTCTAGCCATAATTCTGGTCTCCTTTCTTTCTTGCAGATAATGTCTATCCGCTGACGGAGAATTAGATGTTTTTCACATCGCCTTGTTATTCTCCTGCCGCATAAAATGCCCGATTTACAAATATTCTTTTATCTGCACTTAAGAAATCGGGTATTTCTGACGATAAAAAATATAACAGATATAAATATTCGCAAATCAATAGCAATTTATTTGTGAAATAACCACAGAAAATGCATTTATTTAGATACATTTACTTTATTTTCTATTAATCCGCTTGCTATATTGGTAAAATTGCCATATAATGATTTGTGAAATATTTGAATATATTTTGACGACGGTAAAGAAATAATAGTTTTACGAATATATGAACAGAAAAAGAGCAGGATACCTTTTTTGAAAAAAATGGTAATCCTGCTCTTTTAGCTTAGATCCTTATTTCCATTTTAGCCGATTTCATAAATAAAATCCTTTCGGTTGTCGTGGGCGGAAACCCACTGACCTTGGGCGGTGGGAGGAGCCTTGTAAATTCGTAGCCATTAACCTTGGCTTTCGATGTACTTTTGTATAGTAGCTGATGATATCTCACCAATGCTACAGGCAAAGTATCCGTCTGACCAAAATATCTTATGTTTCCAATAACACTTAGATAAGAAATTTGGATATCTTTGCCACAGATAAAATGTTGTCTGCTGTTTAATCAATTTTACAATGTCACATACTCTGTCCGTGGTATCGTAGCTTATCAGGAAATGTATATGGTCTTTATCGGTTTCCATTGCAATAATGTCATAACCTTTAGAATTGCAGATATCGTATATCTTTTGCTTTACATCATCAGCAATAGAGCCTTTAAGAATCTGTTTGCGGTACTTAGTGACAAGAACGATGTGTACTTTTAGGCTGTATTTACGCCTGTTACGGTGATTGTATCTATCATCCATTATCACTTGTGCGTCCTTTATATCTGATACTATATGTTGCAGAACCGCTCATGCAGATAGACGGACATTTTACATCACATACCTTTTCAAGTACGGTGATTTCTTCTTCTGACAGTTGCCCTGTATAGTAAATACTTACAGGATATTTGTTTTTCGCTTTCTCTATAAGTTCTTGTACCATACGTTGACTCCTTGAATTAACCGCTTGACTTTCATTAATAATTATTATATTATATATTTAGTGAAATATCAACGAGGTACATTATGGAACAGATGACAGTCACGGCTAAAATTCAGATATCCGTTAGTGTAGACAGTAAGGTTTTGCTTGATGAAACCATGTCTGTTTATTCTGATGCCTGTAATTATGTATCTGACTATGTGTTCCATACTCACGACCTAAAGCAGTTCTCACTTAACAAGGCTTTGTACTCTACACTCCGAGAAATGTTTGGACTCAAATCTCAGATGGCTCAGTCCGTATTTAAGACTGTTATTGCAAGATACAAGACTATTCTCGAAAATCAGAAAGAGTGGATTCAGCCATCCTTCAAAAAACCACAGTATGACCTTGTTTGGAACAGAGATTATTCCCTTACACAAAACTGCTTTTCAATAAATACACTGAATGGACGTGTTAAGTTGCCCTATTTTGCTGAAGGCATGGCAAAATACTTTGACCACGACATCTATAAGTTTGGAACTGCCAAGCTCGTAAATAAGCATGGTAAGTATTTTTTGCATATTCCTGTAACCTACGATGTCGAAGAAAGTAATGTCTCTGACATCTGTAATGTTGTTGGCATTGACAGAGGTATCAACTTTGTCGTTGCCACTTATGATAGTAAGCACAAGTCTGAATTTGTAAGCGGTAAAGCCATCAAGCAAAAACGTGCTCATTATTCAAAACTACGTAAAGAACTCCAAATGCGTCAGACTCCATCAGCAAGACGTAGACTTAAAGCTATCGGTCAACGAGAAAACCGTTGGATGCAGGATGTTAATCACCAGGTATCAAAGGCACTCGTTGAATCCAACCCGAAGCATACGCTCTTTGTTCTTGAAGATTTGTCAGGCGTTCGTAATGCTACAGAGCGTGTCAGAACCAAAGACCGCTACGTTTCCGTATCGTGGTCTTTCTATGACCTTGAACAGAAACTTATCTACAAAGCTAAACAGAATCAGTCTACTGTTATTAAGGTTGACCCTCGTTATACGAGTCAGTGCTGTCCTGTATGTGGACACATTGAAAAAGCTAACCGTAACAAGAAGATACATCTGTTTACCTGCAAGAACTGTGGCTATAAGTCTAACGATGACCGCATTGGAGCTATGAATCTGTACCGCATGGGAATCAACCATCTCGAAGATAGTCAGGTACCTGATACAGTTACGGCAGAGTAAATCTTTGTCGTAAGGGGCGGTGTCAACCGTCCCATGATGCGACCCCACGGAAGTTACACCGATAAAATGTAGGAGTTATTGCAACGAACTACAGGGGAGTCGCAAGCCACGTACCTTTAGGTGCGTGGTAGTTGACATAATCGCTTCGGGAGAACAGCACTCTTACAACCTCAATCACATCACCGTGGATTCTGTAAAATGCAATATACTCCTTAAATGTCACATAATATAGTCCTGTAAATTCCCCCATGTATGTAAGCGGACTACCTGTCTTTGGATACTTCTTCTTTTGTTTCAAGGCATTACGAAGATTTTCCGCATATTTGTCCGCTATATCAAAGTTTTGTGAAGCCTCCCAGACTTCATCCCACACTCGATACAGGTCTTCTTCAGCAACCGGAGAGTATCTCAGTTGGAAAACCATATTCAACCCTCCGCTTTTTGCTCCATAAGCATTTTTTCCTTCTGTTTTCGTCTCTCTCTCAAATGCCTGTCCAGATCCTCATCTGAAAGCCAGCCTTGTTCTTCTCCAGACTGTATACCCTTGTTTATCTCGGTCAGGAGTCGAACCATCGCCCTTGCTTTTTCAAATTCCTCATCATCCTCTATGCTGTGAACGCTAAACTGACCATGACCATTTTTAGTCAGATAAACAGGAGCGTTTGGTTTCACTTTTTCAAGTACCTGTCCATAATTTCTTAATTCGGATACTGGTGCTATCATCGGCATATCAATCCCTCCTCGCTTAAATATAATTGGTTTACTTATTTTTATTATAGCGTATTCACATAAATCAGTCAACAAATCATTCGAATAATTCCTCGAATAATTTTAACAGCGTATATAAATCAACTTTCCTTAACAGGAGCCATCTAAAATACCACGCCGGATAGTGATCATGTTTGTTCGCCCCCTAACAGTGTCATAAAAAAAGACCTGCCGACACGATATCGACAGGTTATGGTAGGTCGCTGCATTGCCCGATACTTATTGATTTTACTGGGTTTCTGACGGATGTACCGCTGCGTATGTCCCTCCTCCCATGATACCAGGCATCATATGAAAATTTATTTACACAGGCTTAACTTAATGACATTGGTTCAATTACCCTGAACAGTTACCAATAATAATTATTTATGTTCTACTATCACGATCCTTCCCTGTCCATATGGGTCTCCGTATTCATAACCGATTTTTCCGTCAAGAGTTTCTGTTAAATAATCTGTCAGACACTGATAATCAACCAGTTCTGACATTTCAAGAATTTCAGCATCACCAAATGCCGTTTGCCCGTCACCATTTTCCAATAACGCATAAGCTGAACCTGCAACAGTATATTCCCTGTCAGGATCTATCGGTTCGCCTCCCACCATGACATTTTTTACTCTTCTTTCTCCTTTTATTTCCCTTAAATATCCGTTTTACTCTAATATACATGGATCATCTATATAAGTATGTATTTCATACGACATCCCCGACACCTGCATAAACCCGCCGAATTCACCCGGAACAGCACGTGATGCATATTCAAATCATAAATAAATTCACCCTGTTCGTTTTTGAAGTATTTAAGTGTTGATGAAGTTATCGTAAGCGGTGTGGTAACACCCACAAAACCGATTTTTTTACCCGCTTTTTCGATTATCGTATAAGGTTCAAACAGCAGCTCTTTGTTTTTCCTGAAATTACAGGATATATAAGGGTAATCAGCTTTTTGTGAAAGTTCAAGGAATCTATCAACACCATAATCAAATTCGTGATTTCCGGGAATTGCCACGTCATATCCTACGGCATTCATGATATCAATTATTGTTTCCCCCTTTGAAAAAAGCCTATATAATCTCCCTGGATCGCATCTCCGTCATCAACAAGTATGGTCTCATATCCTTTGCTTTCATAATAGTCCCTGAATTTTTTTAATCCCGCATATCCAAAATTATCCTTTACCCCACAATGAACATCGCTGGTAAACAGAACCATGATATCACCGTTTTTTTCAATGGTTTCAGAAGCAGTTTCGACAGATTCTTCTGTTTGCAGTCCCATTGCATCAGAAACCGTATTATCCGAAACAGAAGAAGTTGCTTCTGCGGATTCGGATGATAAGGTTGAAACTGTTTCTCGTGAAAAAGAGCATCCGACTGTAAAAAGGATTGCAACAGCAATCGATACTGTCATAAGCTTTTTGTTCATAAAAACTCCCCCATTTATAAAACCATTCTCTATAACTTTTTGTGGATATACTTATAATATATTGAAAAAAGGCTTCTATAAAGTACATTTTACAGAACAAGTCATAAAAGGCTTTTTAAAACAAGAAAAAAATGATACAATATATATGGATCTAATATCAAGTTTCACGATAATATCTGCTAATTCTTCTTCATTTAGATTATTATTTAAATTCTTCACCCCTTTTTATTAACAAAAGTCTCATTACCTGCTCTGCTGCCGCTGTCAGGTTATATTTCGCATTTTCGGGTATCAGGGCTTTTTCAAGACTTGTAACACCTCTGACTATGGGGAAAAACGCATCTATACCATTTTCATTACACGCATCTGCATCTTTCGTTACTCCGCCTGCGAATGCTATTACAGGCTTTGAATATTTCTTTGCAAGTTTTGCAACACCTATCGGTGCCTTACCCATGGCAGTCTGGAAATCGAGCATTCCCTCTCCGGTTATGACAAGATCTGCATCTTTTATGTATTCTTCAAGCCTTGTCTCCTCCAGAATGATCCGGATACCCGACTTAAGTTCCGCATTGGTAAAATTCAGAAAAGCAAATCCAAGTCCGCCTGCCGCTCCCGTCCCCGGATATTCCGCATCTGCATCAGGATATAGTTTCTTCGTTATCTCTGCATAGTGACCCATCCATTTGTCCATATCTTTTACCATATCAGGACTTGCACCCTTTTGTGGCCCAAATACCGCACTGCAGCCATTTATACCGCACAAAGGATTTGTAACATCACATGCCACCATAAACTTACATTCTTTGAGTTCTGCAATGACATTGGAGTCTTTGATAGATGCCAGATTTTTAAGCCCTTTTGCGCCATGCGCGATCTCATTGCCGTCTTTATCCAGAAATTCAAATCCAAGTGCCTGCAGCATTCCTACACCGCCATCATTAGTCGCACTGCCTCCGATACCAACAATGAACCTGCGGCAGCCTTTGTTTATGGCCTCTTTAATAACCTCTCCAACACCGTATGTTGTTGTATCAAGCGGATTCAGGCTGCTCTTTGGGATAAGTGTGATACCTGCTGCCCCGCTCATCTCTATAACTGCAGTCATAGAATCTTTGATAATTCCATATACACAGTTAACTTTCTCTTCTAAAGGACCGGATACCAAAACCTCTTCTCGCTGACCGTTCATTCCTTCGATCAAAGCTTCAACCGTGCCTTCTCCACCATCCGCTAATGGTCTGACTATAACCTCTGCTGACGGATCTGCCTTTTTAAAACCGGCTGCTGCTGCATTTCCCGCTTCTACCGAAGTCATACTGCCCTTAAATGAATCTATTGCCGTAACTATTTTCATGGATTTCCTCCTAAAGATTTTTCATTGGTAAATATAGTATAGACAATAAATTTATGAAATGCTATGTTATATATAATATTATTTTGCCTAATTTTTATATTTTAATGGTATATATAACATGAGGTGTTTTAATGATAAATACAATTTCAAAACAGCTTGCGCAGCAGATAGTTGATACGATCCATGATGTCTGCGGCTACCATATTAATTTCATCAACACCCAGGGAAAAATCTATGCTTCCAGCAACCCTGACAGGATTGGAAACTACCATGAACTTGGACGGCGGGTAGCCCTTTACGGTCAGACTCTCGAAGTTGACTCAGATAATGAATACAAAGGAACTGATGAAGGCATAAATATTCCTATATATTTTCATCAGAAACTCATCGCCGTCGTCGGAATTTCCGGAAAACCGGATGAAGTTCGCCGTTATGCCCATCTCGCTGAAAGAATTTCAAATATACTTCTGCATGAACAGGAACTTACCGCTGAGAACAGAACCTTAGACGAGAAAAAATTATATCTTATCCGTTCTCTGCAAAATGGTGATCTAGACAATCCTGATTACCTGAACGATTGTTTAACGCATTTTAATATCGATGAAAAGAAGAATTACCGGATGATCTACTTTAAGGTTAATACCCGTTATAATCTTGTAAATATATCACTTCTTGAACAAAATATTGATAAGATTTTTAGTCCGTTGAAAGGCTCGGTATATGCTTATATCTATCCTAACAGCTTTGTCGGACTTATTCCTGATACGATTTTTAATAAAAACAGATCCACTTTTTCAAAATTTGCTGTCGATCACAGGGAATTGATAAAAATTGCAATAGGTAAAGCCTCATCTCTGCCCAACAGCAATGAATCCTGGCAAAGCGCCGAAACAGCCATGAACTCTATAAAAGATACTGATGAGTCATTCATAATCTTCGATGATCTTACGCTTGAAATCCTTCTATCCGGTCTCAATCATCAAAGTATCAGGGAGTACCGAAATAAGGTCTTATCCGGCCTTGAGCATGAAGACCTTGAATTCCTGAAGATATATTATGAAGAAAACATGTCTCTTCAAAAAACCTCAGAACGACTCTTTCTCCACAAAAATACCGTTCAGCAAAGACTGAAGCGGATTCAAAATCACTGCGGTTTCGATCCGAGACATTTTAAGGATGCCGTTGTTTTATATTTAGGGATTAATATTTAATAAAGAGCCTGTGTCATTCAAACACAGGCTCTTTAAATTACTCCTTAAATGCGTCATCTAATACTTTTTTAAGCGTATTTGCAGATTCCTGAAGGGCTTTTGTTTCTTCATCGCTCAAATTGATCGGTACGGAGCCCAGCACTCCTTCCCTGCCTACAATTGCCGGCATGCTGAGAGCAACTCCGTCAATTCCGAAATCACCATGCTGAATACTTGAAATTGGAAGTACTGATTTCTCATCTCTGATAATAGCCTCGCAGATACGCCTTACACTCATGGCTATTCCGTAATAGGTTGCTCCCTTTTTCTCAATAATTCCATAAGCGCTGTTCTTTACATCATCTGCTATCCTCTTCATGGATTCATCATGATTGAAATGACCCCTCATTTCACAGAAATCATTGAGCGGAACACCGGAAACATTTGCACTGCTCCAGGCTGCTATCTCACTGTCTCCATGCTCTCCGATTATAAAGGCATGTACAGAACGACTGTCAACACTCAGATGCTCTCCGAGCAGATACTTAAGTCTTGCCGTATCAAGAACTGTTCCAGAACCAAATACCCTGTTCTCAGGGAATCCACTGAGCTTTAATGCCGCATAAGTGAGAATGTCTACAGGATTTGCAACTATGAGTAAAATTCCGTCCTTATTATATTTTGCGATCTCTGGTATGATCGACTTAAAAATTCCTATATTTTTCTTTACAAGATCCAATCTTGTCTCTCCGGGTTTCTGTCCTGCACCTGCGGTTACCACTATCACAGCTGCATCTGCGGCATCCTTGTAAGCACCGGCATAGATCTGCATAGGTTTAGCAAAAGGAAGTCCATGACTTATATCCAGTGCCTCTCCCTCTGCCTTATCTTTATTTACATCTATTAAAACCATCTCGGAAAAAAGTCCGCTTTCCATTAGTGCAAATGCCGATGCCGATCCAACAAAACCACATCCAACAACTGCTGCTTTTCTTTCATTTAATGCTGCCATTCTTTTATCCTCCTCATTTTGTATCTTGTATGTAATCTTTTTTGCTTACAGCTATTATAGCACATCGTGTTAGCTTATGCTAACGTATTTTTTTCTAACTTTTTTCATCATTTTCGCTATTTCTTTGTAAGCTTTTTTATTTCTTGAGGATATAATATCCCTTGGACAGATCCTTTAACGTTGTTTTGACAACATTTATTATAAAGTCTAATATTTTTATCAAACTTTAATTTGCAGAAAAATCTTCTTAAGAGTATAATTGACAAGCTTATGAGAATAATCAGAATTGGAGGAAATATATGGCAAATTCATTTGTAATAAAGGGAGATATAGCTTTCAGCAAAAGTCAGAGAGAGATAGAAACTTTACATGACGGATACCTCGTATCCATAGATGGTAAGGTTAAGGGTGTTTTCAAGGAACTTCCTGAAGAATACAAAAATCTTGAATTAAAAGATTATTCAGATATGCTCGTCATTCCGGGAATGACCGATCTTCATGTACATGCTCCACAGTACACCTTCCGCGGCATCGGAATGGATCTCGAGCTGCTTGACTGGCTGAACAAGCATACATTTCCCGAAGAATCGCATTATGCAGACATTGAATATGCAAAGAAAGCATACTCATATTTTTCAAAAGACCTTAAACGATCATTTACAACAAGAGCTGTAATTTTTGCAACTATCCACAATGAGGCAACCATAGAGCTCATGGATCAGTTAGAGGAAACAGGTATAATTTCATATGTCGGCCGGGTAAATATGGATCGTAACAGCGGAGACAGCCTTCTTACCGAAAAAACTGAAGACTCTGTAAAGGGAACCATAGAATGGCTTGATACAGTATCCGGCAGATATAAAAGAACAATGCCGATACTTACACCAAGATTTATCCCATCCTGCTCAGATGAACTAATGACAGCACTCGGAAAGCTTTCAGATGAAAGAAATATCCGTGTTCAGTCTCATCTTTCAGAAAATATTTCCGAAGTTGAATGGGTTAAGGAACTTGTTCCTGCGTCAGACTGTTATGCAAATGCCTACGAAATTTTCAACACAATGGGAACCATCGACAGACCTACGATCATGGCCCACTGCGTATACAGCGATGAGCGTGAAATGGAGATTCTTAAAAATCACGGTGCTTATATAGCACACTGCTCTGATTCCAATATGAATCTTACAAGTGGAATCGCTCCTATCCGCAAATTCCTCGATGCAGGAATAAATGTCGGAATAGGTACCGATGTAGCAGCAGGATCATCCATGAATATGCTTAAGGCAATCCTTAATGCAATACAGGCATCTAAGATGTATTACCGCCTCGCAGACCAGAATGTCAAGCCCCTCAGCTTTGAAGAGGTCTTCTATCTTGCAACCGAGGGCGGTGGCAGATATTTCGGAAAAGTCGGTTCCTTCAAAGAAGGCTACGATTTCGATGCACTTGTTCTTGACGATTCCGCTATGTACTCTATGAGAAAGCTTTCCGTGAGAGAACGTCTCGAAAGAACCTGCTACAACGATGCCGATGTTTTTATTCAGCATAAATTTGTAAACGGAAACAACGTATTCAACAGGAAATAAACTTTAGATTTGTAACTGTTCAGGTGCCCTGAACAGTTACAATTGTTCTTTCTTAATCAGAATTTTCCCTCTCATATTTAATCGGCTTTTTTTATCAGTAACTCTTTTCCTTCAAACACGAAGGCAAGTTTTTTTATTTTATCCTCTGAATAGCCGGCCGAGAGCAGCTCCTGTTCATATTTCTTATCCTCTATCTGTTTTAGAGCCTTGTCTGCAAGCTCTTCGAGGCTTTTATCTTTTTCACTCCGTCTTTTTGATTTGAATTCGATTATTATCGCATTATTGTTTTTATCCTTCGGACGGAGCATCACATCATACCTTCCGAGTCCGCTCTCACGGTTTGACTTGACCTCGTAGCTATTACGCAGTTCCACCAGCAGCCCTATTACAAGCCCGTGATAAAAATTCTCCGGTGCAGATTTTCCACTGCCATCGAAAGAGCTTATCATGCTTTCACATATTTCCGTGAGCGTGTCCATCATGTCATCTATATTGCATTCAAGCAGTGCCTTTACGAAATAGCTGTAATTCTCCCCTGCATTTTCAAACCATCTCTCCACCATGAGGTTAAAACAGCTTTTGACCTCAAAGTTTGTCAGTCTGAGCCTGTATCTCGAATCCGGCAGGTCCGCCGACACGATCTTCAGATATCCGCTTGCCAGCAGAAGGCTCCAGACTGCGTTTTTATTTTTTGACATTTCCCCGAAAACAAGCTGCTCATCGATCGTGGTCTCTATTATCCCGCCGTTCAGCAGGGTCTCGAAGGATTTCTTGATCTCACCATCCCCCTCTTTTACGAGCTTCGACACAAGGGAATTAGAGCTTGTATTCGCCCAGTATGGCTGGTATTTTCCCTCCTGAAGAAAAGATATTATTGACCACGGATTATAAATATCATCCGTATTTCCAAATTTAAACCCATCGTACCATTTCTTTACTTCTTCTTTTTCCTCAGAATAGCCATACTCGTCAAGGGAATCAAAAACCTCTTTTTCAGTAAAGCCAAAACAGTCAGCATACTTTTCTGATGAATTAGTGATCACTTTCAGGTTATTCAGGTCTGAAAAAAGTGACTCACGGCTGACACGTGTTATTCCCATGAGCAGCGCCTTGTGCAGATACGGGTTGCTTTTGAGTGCCGAGTTAAACATGTTCCTCATGAAACTGACAATTTCATCCCAATAACCGTTTACATATGCCTCCTGCATTGGCGTATCATATTCATCCATTAAAATAATTACCTTTTTACCGTAATGGTTACTCAGTAATTTGCAGAAATATCCTATGCACTCAGATGCAATATCCATATCCATATCAATGGATATCCGTTCAAAAAATCCCCGGTCTGCCTCATCAAGACCTGACTTAAGAAAAAACAGCTCTGATTTCATCTGATTAAATATAATATTGAATTTTGTCAATGCACTCCTGTAGTTTTCAGACTTAATCTTCGCAAATGACACAAAAAGCACCGGCCATTTCCCGCATTCCTGCATCATTTTGGAATCCTTGGAGACTTCCAGCCCCTCAAAAAGCTCCCTGCTGTTTTCCTGTCTTACAGAAAAGAATTTCTCAACCGTACTCAGCATCAATGTCTTTCCAAAACGGCGCGGACGAGTTATTAAGGTCACTTCGTCATTTCCCTTCCACCATTCCGATATAAATTTTGTCTTATCTATATAAAAGTTCCTGCTCTTTATAGTGTCTTCAAAATCCTGTATTCCAAGTCCAACCGTTCTTTGCATTACAGTATGCCTCCTCTGATAACGCATGTTATTTTCGTAACTATTCAGCAGCACGAAGCAGTTGCTGCTGAGCGACTGCCCAGTAACCCTAATCAGTTGCTGATGTCCACACAATACTTCAATCAATGAGCTTTTCAATGTCAAGACACTCTGATAATGTAAGGGCAAGCTTTGAATATGCCTCTTCCCTGATTTCTTTATTACTCTTGTTTTTAGCTGTTTTCAGATCAATGCCCTTATCCTTGCAGATAGCTTCAACTATTTTAGACGCTATCCCCTCTGCATCAAAAATCCCATGAACATAGCTTCCATAAATGTTACCGCGATTCACAGAAGGAAAGGTGGATTCACCCATATGGATCTCATAGCCCTCATATTGCATGCCGGAAAGATTAGATAACTTTCCCTCTAATTTCGGGAACTTTCCGCTTGTCTGTCTTCTGTTTTTTTGTCTTTTAAGCAGCGTCTTTATCGGTAAAAGTTCAAGCCCACGAATCTCTTTTATATCTGATTCCAAAGAGTCCGGATCTGAAATCTTCTCTCCCAGCATCTGATATCCGCCGCAGATTCCAAAGACGATCCCGCCCTTTGCGGCAAAACGTTTTATCAACGCTTCCAGACCGCCTTCACGAAGCCATATCAGGTCTTCTGTTGTATTTTTACTTCCGGGAATAATTACCATATCCGGATCACCAAATTCTTCAGGAGAAGAAATATATCTGAGCGAAAGATCATCTATATTTTCAAATATATCGAAATCCGAAAAATTGGAAATTCTGGGAAGTCTCATAACTGCAATATCCACAAGTCCCTTACCGGATTTTTTATTAAAGCGTTCCGTCAGTGAATCCTCATCCGGAAGATCCAGCTTCATATATGGAACCACACCAAGTACCGGTATACCTGTCTTTTCTTCCAGAAAATCCAGTCCGGATCTCAGCAGCGAAACATCACCCCTGAATTTATTTATGATAAAACCTTTTATACGTTTTCTTTCATTCTCAGTTAAAAGCTCTACCGTTCCTACAAGCTGGGCAAAAACTCCACCCCTGTCGATATCTCCCACCAATATTACAGGCGCATCGACCAGCTCGGCAAGACCCATATTTACTATGTCATTTTCTCTTAAATTTATCTCGGCAGGACTTCCGGCACCTTCTATAACTATTGCGTCAAAATGCTCTTCCAGATAATTAAAAGCTCTCATTATATCCGGGATAAAATCTTTTTTTCTGGAAAAATATTCACGTGCACTCATATTCCCAAGAACTTCTCCGTTTACGATAACCTGAGAGCCCGTATCATTGGTGGGTTTCAGGAGGATCGGATTCATCTGGGCGATCGGCTCTGTTTTAGCTGCCTCAGCCTGAGTGACCTGTGCACGTCCCATTTCAAGTCCATTTCTGGTTATATAAGAATTTAGCGCCATATTCTGTGATTTGAATGGTGCCGTTTTTATTCCTTTTTCTGTTAAAAGACGGCAAAGTCCGGCGGTGAGAATTGATTTTCCCACCCCGGACATTGTGCCCTGTATCATTATTTTTTTAGTCATTTAAGTTTCCAAATATCACGATTATACTCAGCAATGGTTCTGTCTGATGAGAAGAATCCTGCTTTTGCAATATTTACGAGCATCATCTTCTTCCACTTGTCCTGATCCTCGAAATCATCAAAAATCTTATCCTTCTCTTTGATATAATCTTCCAGATCAATAAGTGTCATGAACCAGTCTTTATTTAAGAGTTCTTTATAAAGTCTCTCAAGGTTCTCTTTGTGACCTACCTTCAAAGCCTTATCGCTTACAATGAAATCAACAGCCTCTTTAATGACTTTTGACTTATTGTAATAATCCTTTGAAACATAGTCAGCCTTTGCATAGTGATTGATAACTGTATCACTGTCTACACCGAAAATGTAGATATTGTCATCTCCAACAAGCTGATGAATCTCCACATTCGCACCGTCATCGGTTCCAAGTGTTACGGCACCGTTAAGCATAAACTTCATGTTTGAAGTTCCGGATGCTTCCTTTGAAGCAAGTGAAATCTGCTCTGAAACGTCACATGCTGGAATGAGTTTTTCTGCATAATCAACGTTATAGTTTGTAACCATGACAACTTTAAGATAAGGACTTACATCCTTGTCATTATTAACGATCTCCTGCAGCACGAGAAGCAGATGTATAATATCTCTTGCTATAACATAAGCCGGTGCAGCCTTTGCTCCGAAAATGCAGGTTATAGGACGCTTCGGCTTTTTGCCTGCCTTGATCTCTAAATACTTGTTAATGATATAAAGCGCATTCATCTGCTGGCGCTTATATTCATGCAGCCTCTTTACCTGTATGTCAAAGATCGAATCTGCATCAATATCAACTCCTTCACGCTCTTTGATTATCTTAACAAGATCTGCCTTCTTCTGATCCTTGATCGCGCGAATCTCATCGAGTACCTTCTTGTCATCCTTAAATTTAAGGAGTTTCTCAAGGTCATCAGCATCTTTTCTATAGGTCTTTCCTATTGTCTTATCAAGAAGCGCTGCGAGCGGTCTGTTGCACTCAAGAAGCCAGCGTCTGAAGGTGATTCCGTTGGTCTTGTTGTTAAATTTAAGCGGATAGAGCTGATAGAAAGGATTAAGTTCTGTCTCCTTTAAGATATCTGTATGGATCGCAGCAACACCATTTACGGAATATCCGTAATGAATGTCGATATGAGCCATGTGGACTCTCTTTTCATCATCGATGATCCATACCTTTGGATTATAGCTGTAAGCCTTCTTTATCCTGTTTGCAAGCTCTTTGATGATCGGTACAAGCACCGGAACAACCTTTTCAAGATAAGCTAAAGGCCATTTTTCGAGCGCTTCTGCAAGGATCGTATGGTTTGTGTAAGCACAAGTCTTAGAAACCACATCGATCGCATCATCAAAGGTAAATTCCTCTTCCTGGGTCAGAATCCTTATAAGCTCAGGAATGACCATCGTAGGATGAGTATCATTTATCTGGATCGCTACATGCTCATTCAAGGTATGAAGGTCATATCCCTTGTCCTTCATTTCTTTTATAATGAGCTGTGCTCCGTTTGAAACCATGAAATACTGCTGATAGATTCTTAAGAGATTTCCTGCTTCGTCGGAATCATCAGGATAGAGGAAAAGGGTAAGGTTCTTATCAACCTTAGTCTTGTCAAAGTCTATTCCCTTTTTAACAAGCGATTCATCCACGCCTTCAAGGTCAAAGAGATGAAGCTTGCTCATTCCGCTGTCATAGCCGACTACATCAATATCATACATGACAGATTTAACTGTCTTATCACCGAATTTAACATCAAAGGAAACATCGGTCTTTCTGAGCCATGAATCCTTTTTATCGATCCAGGTATCCTTCTCAGCATTCTGCAGATGATCCTTAAATACCTGCTTGAAAAGTCCATAATGATAGTTGAGTCCTATTCCGGCTCCTGGAAGTCCCAAAGTAGCGATGGAGTCCATAAAGCAGGCTGCAAGACGTCCAAGTCCTCCGTTTCCAAGTGAAGGCTCCGGCTCTTCTGCTTCTATCTCTGTAAGGCTCTTTCCGTTCTCCTTAAGGATTTCCTCTATCTCATCATAAACGCCGAGATTTATGAGGTTATTGGACAAAAGCTTTCCTATAAGGAATTCCGCAGAAATATAATAAACCTGTCTGTCTCCGCTGTTGTAGGCCTTGTCGGCCATCAGATTTTTCGTAAGCTGCAGCAGCACATGATAAAGCTCTGCCGTAGTACACTGATTTATAGGCCTTCCATAAAGTTTCCTTGCCAGTTCATCAAATCTTCCCTTCAATTGCATTTATTCTCCTTTCAATCACATAAAAATTAATGAACCCCTTTAGCTGATCACTCATATCCAATAAAAATTTTATCTCACATAGATCTCAGCCATATCCCGAAGCCGCTTCTGCAGTTTCTTCGTAAAAGCATTTTTCTTCATGCGCCAGATCCAGTTGTAGCCAAGAGTTGACGGCATATTGATCCTGGCTTCACTCCCCAGTGAAAGTACATCTTGCATTGGTATCATTGCCAGATTTGCAGTAGACATATAGGCAAGCCTTATAAATTCCCACGGAATTTCCTTCTCAGGAACATCTTTAAGCTTCATATATTTGTCGGCATATGCCTTTGTCTTTTTGTCAAGTTTACGATACCAGCCAAGTGTTGTGTCATTATCATGTGTTCCGGTATAAACTACACAGTTTTTATCAAAATTGTGAGGCTGGTAGGGCGAGTCTCCAAGCGCATCAAAAGCAAACTGCAGTATTTTCATTCCGGGATATCCCGTTCTCTTGACAAGTCTTAATACTGCCGGTGTCAGGATTCCAAGATCCTCAGCTATAACCTTTCTTTCGCCCATGACTTCCTTCATGGTTTTGAAAAGCTCATAACCGGGGCCCTTTTCCCACTTGCCTTCCTTCGCAGTTTTAGCCCCGTAAGGAATATTAAAATAAGATTCAAAACCCCTGAAATGATCGATCCTCACCATATCATAAAGCTCATAGCTTTTTTTGATCCTCCTCATCCACCATTCGTAATGAGTCTTTTTATGATATTCCCAGTCATAAAGAGGATTTCCCCACAGCTGTCCTGTAGCTGAAAATGCATCCGGCGGACAGCCTGCAACACCTGTCGGATCTGAGTTTTCATCAAACTGGAAAAGCTCAGGATTACTCCAGGCATCCGAACTGTCAAATGCAACATAAATAGGCAGATCACCTATGATCTCGACGCCCTTTTTATTTGCATATTTTTTTAAGGATATCCACTCTGTAAAAAATTCATATTGAATAAATTTATAAAATAGAATATCCTCAGCAAATTTTTTCTTTGCAGCTTCAATTGCCTTAGGATTTCGCAATTTTATGTCTTCGTCCCATTCAGCCCATGACTTATTTTCATAGGATTTTTTGACAGACATATAAAGTGCATAATCTTCAAGCCAATATGCATTATCTCTTTCAAAATGGTGAAAATTTTTATCAGCATTTATCTTGCTGTTCTTAAATGCGATCCGTAATAATTTGAAGCGCGATTCCCATATTAATCCATAATCAATCTTCTCTTTATTCTTGCCAAAATTAAAGCTGTCAGCTTCTTTCTTGCTTATCCAGCCTTTTTTGATAAGAGTCTTAGGATCTATGAAATACGGATTACCTGCGAAAGTTGAAAATGACTGATATGGACTGTCTCCATAGCTTGTCGCACCAAGCGGAAGGATTTGCCAATAGGATTGACCCGCTGCAGCCAGATTATCTGCAAACTGATAGGCCTCTTCTGAAAAACAGCCTATTCCATAGTCTGATGCCAGCGATGTTATCGGCATAAGAATGCCGCATCTTCGCGTTTTTTCTTTCATGAATTCACCTGTACCAACTTCTGTCAAAGCTGCCCGATCCGTTCGGACCTGCAGTTTGCTGCTCGTCTCATATGTTTCACGAAATCCAAACTAAATGAGAGTTTATATTTACAAGTTACGGGTTACTATAACAGATAAAAACTACTATACTAAAAGTAATATTATACATATTGTCAAATTTATTATATACTATTATACAAAAAAATTAAATAATTTAAGCCATATTTTGTGATATTACATTAAAAGTAATAAATAATTGCGTTTACTATATTCGCTTAACTAATAATATTTTTTCCGGAGGTTCGCTAATGTCAGAATATAAAGATCAGAAAAACTATGAAGCCCGTCAGAAGGCAAATCTCATAATCGCCGAGCTGCCGCCCTTTGTACGCGACTATTTTCTCGAGCGCGAGATACGTCTTTCTGCCATGTCCATATATTCGTATGCAGGCCAGCTGAAAACTTTTTTTAATTTCCTGCATGATTCTAATTCTTATTTTAAGAATAAAAGTTTAAGAGAGATAAGCCTTGAGGATCTCGATAATTTAAATGACAGGGACATTGTCGAATTTCTGCATTACCTCAGAAATTATCCCGAGAAAACAAGAGACGGCAAAATTCGTTATGTTGAATGCTCTTCCACCACTATCCAGCACTACATGGTTACCTTAAATACCTTCTGGAAATATTTCTATGTAAGAAAGATGCTGCATTCCAATCCTATCGACCTTATCACAAGAGCCCGTCTTCCCAAAAAAGAAGTAATATATCTAGACAAGGATGATAAAAACCAGTTCGTTGAAACTGTCAAATCCGGGACAGGTCTGAGCAAGCGCCAGAGCAAGTTCCATGAAAAGAACCGTGAACGTGACACCGCAATAATTCAGATATTCCTCGCCACCGGAATCCGAGTTTCGGAGCTAGTCGGAATGGACATAGATGATATCAATCTCCGCCGACACAGTATCAATGTCTACCGAAAGGGCGGTAATTTCGATACTGTCTATTTCAGCGACAGTGCGGGCGAATATCTCGAAGCCTATCTCGCATGCCGAGAAAAATACAAACCTCTTCAGGACGAAAGAGCTGTTTTCCTCAACCGTTCCGGAGAGCGGATAAGCGTACGCTCTGTTGAGCTTATGGTCAAAAAGTATATTTCAGCTTCTGTCCCCTCCGAAGCCAAGAGAATAACTCCCCACAAGCTCAGAAGTACCTACGCTGAAACTATGCTCAAAGCCACCGGAGGCGACCTTGAGCGAGTTCAGAAGCTCCTCGGTCACTCCTCCATCACCTCAACGACCCACTACGTCGCCAGCACTGAAGAAGAAAAAGAGGCTGTTCGAAATCTTTCGGATTGATTATACGTTTTCACACAGTCAAAGCTATTGCATTTTGGAAAGAAACCCATTATTATTTATTTGTTTTTGAACTATAAATTCAATAGATTCAGGGTAAGTTTTATTTTATGAGTGAACAGATTTCAACTAACAAATTAAATTCAGATATAATTTCTTATATTAATGAATATAATGAAAATGAAGATATTATTAATGAAAAAATAAAGGATATCGAAAATGGTATACGAAAGAAATTCCATAAAAATATCTTTGCTCCATTCGCTAAAGCGTGCAAAAACTATGAGCTGATTCAAAACGGCGATCATATCTGTGTTTGTATTTCGGGTGGAAAAGACTCGATGCTGATGGCTAAACTTTTTCAGGAAATTCAACGACACAAAAAGGTTGATTTTAAATTGTCCTTCCTCGTAATGGATCCGGGATACGCAGATATTAATAGAAAACTGATAGAGACAAATGCAAAGATCTTAGGAATTCCGATAAAAATCTATGAAAGCACGATTTTCGATGCAGTAGTAAATATCGAAAAAAGTCCTTGTTATCTCTGTGCGAGGATGCGAAGAGGTCACCTCTATGCGAAAGCTAAGGAGATGGGCTGCAACAAAATAGCTCTCGGTCATCATTATGACGATGTTATCGAGACGATTCTTATGGGTATGTTATATGGAGGTCAGGTACAGACGATGATGCCAAAGCTTCATTCGACGAATTTCGAAGGAATGCAGCTTATTCGACCGATGTATCTGATAAGACAGGACGATATTATCGCATGGAGAGATTATAATAACCTTCGCTTTCTGCAATGTGCATGTCGTTTTACGGAGGCAATCGGAGCCAGCTCAACTGACGAGATCAGTGAATCGAAAAGAATCGAAACACGAAAGCTTATTGCAGAATTAAAGAAAAGCAATCCTTTTGTTGAATCCAATATTTTTAAGAGTGTGGAAAACGTAAATCTTGCTACTGTGATCGCATATAAGAAAGATGGTATAAAACATCATTTTCTTGACGAATATTAATAGACAGCCGGCAGTATAAATTTTAGAAAAAAATTCTTGTCAAGCTGAGATGGTTGGTTTTATAATTAAAAGCTGTGTGTTTATAAATTTTTTATTTTTAAGGAGAAATGTAACTAATGGACAGCGAACAACTAAAACCAATGTTTTTCAGCTCTTTGAAAGGCTACAATAAAGAACAGTTTTTCAAAGATCTCATTTCCGGCGTAATTGTTGCCGTAATTGCCCTTCCACTTTCGATCGCCCTGGCTCTTGCCTCAGGTGTAGGTCCCGAAGAAGGAATTTACACAGCGATAATCGCCGGATTTCTTATCTCATTTCTTGGCGGAAGCAAAGTACAGATAGCCGGACCAACGGCCGCCTTTGCTACGATAGTCGCAGGAATAGTTGCCAAGAACGGTTTGTCCGGTCTTGCTCTTGCAACCGTTATCGCAGGTATAATTCTTATCGCAATGGGACTCCTCCGACTCGGAAGCCTCATCAAATTCATACCCTATACGATCACGACAGGCTTTACAGCCGGAATCGCCGTAACAATAGTGATCGGACAGTTAAAAGACTTTTTCGGGCTTACCTACCCTGCCGGAACCGTCACAATCGAAACAACAGAAAAACTTTCAGCATTTATAAATAACATTGGAACAATAAATCCACAGGCAGTAATAGTCGGTGTTGTTTGCGTCGCTGTTCTTATAATCTGGCCTTTTGTAAATGATAAGATCCCGGGCTCTCTGATCGCCGTAATAATAGGAATCATCATGGTAAAATGCCTCGATATGAAGGTAAATACTATTGGAGACCTTTATACAATAAGCAATGAACTTCCTTCATTTACAATGCCGGAATTTTCACTTTCAGCAATAAGAAATATCCTTCCGAATGCATTTACTATAGCAATCCTCGCGGCTATCGAATCTCTGCTCTCATGCGTAGTTGCTGACGGAATGATCGGTTCAAGACACCGTTCAAATATGGAGCTTGTTGCCCAGGGTGTCGGAAATATCGGCTCAGCCCTTTTTGGCGGAATTCCCGCAACCGGTGCAATAGCAAGAACGGCTGCAAATATCAAAAACGGTGGTAAAACCCCTGTTGCCGGCATGGTTCACGCTATCGTGCTTGTTCTGGTACTTGTGATACTTATGCCCTACGCAGCACTTATACCGATGCCAACGATCGCAGCAATTCTTTTCCTCGTGGCCTACAATATGTGCCAGTGGAGACCCTTCCTGAACCTCTGCAAAAAGGCTCCAAAGAGTGATATCATCGTTCTCGTTATCACTTTTATCCTTACCGTAGTATTTGACCTTGTAATGGCTATCGAAGTCGGAATGCTCCTCGCAGGTCTTCTCTTCATGAAGCGTATGAGTGAAGAAACGTCTGTAAGGGGCTGGAAATATTTCGGATCTGAAAATGATAAGGATGCGATCGACTTAAAGGTAGTACCGAAGGAAGTCAGAGTTTATGAAATCTGTGGTCCCATGTTCTTCGGAGTTGCTGATATTCTTACAGATATATCGGTTAAAGAATACACAAAATGCCTGATAATCCGAATGAGAGGTGTTCCTGCACTCGATGTTACAGCTCTTAAAGCTCTCGACGGTGTATGGGAACGCTGCAACAAGAAAAATATCACTGTAATCTTCTCTCATGTCAACGAGCAGCCTATGCACACAATGGCTAAAGCAGGTTTCATTGACAAAGTCGGCAAGGACAATTTCTGCGAGCATATCGATGCCGCCCTCGCCAGAGCCGAAAAATTGATCTGATTTCTTTAAGACCATAATAAAATGAACCTTGTGGGCGGAGTATCTGGTGAGAAATGAACCTTGGGGACGGAGTATGTGGGTCATTTTTGCAAGCAAAAATGACCCACATACTCCGTCCCCAAGGTTCATTTCTCACCAGATACTCCGTCTCCCAAGGTTCATTTCATTTATCATTTCCTTGACCTTTATATTTTTTGGTGATACGATAAATTTTGTGTGGATACAATATAATGAAAAAGAGGTAGCACGTATGATCAACAAAAAAATAATCTTATCAACACTTCTTGCCGCATCAATGATGCTGTCATTAAATCCTGCCAATACTTACAAAGTTATTGCAGATGATACTGTTAATTCCAGCATTATAGATAATTTTGAGTATGAAATATCAGGTGAGAATGTAAAAATCGTTTCTTACAAAGGTTCATCTTCGTCTGTTTCAATTCCAAGCAAAATTTCAGGATATAATGTAACAGAGATCGGATCACGTGCCTTTAAGAAAAACAAGAAATTAAAAGAACTGACTATTCCAAGTAAGGTAAAAAAGATTGGAAAATCTGCTTTTGAGGGCTGCAGCAAGCTCAAAAAAGTAACCTTTTCCAAAAAAGTGACATCTATCAAAGCCAATGCTTTCTCCGGTAATGATAATCTTGAATCAGTTTTTTACAGTGGCTCTGAGGATGATTGGGACAAAATATCAATAGCTGATGGAAATGATGATCTTACAGGTGCAGATATAAACTACAACAACAGCACCGGAAAGAAATTAAAATATCCTAAAACAAAGGATGATTTTTCTGTAAGCTATACCTCAAAGCTGACCTATAGCGGCAGAGATCCTGAAATGGAGGACTTTGGTAATATAAAAGTCACATTCAATAACGAAACATATACCGTAACTGATATTAAAATCAATAAAGATATAAAAAAATTCCAGATCAAAGAACTTGATAATGCAGATGACAAAATCGAAAGCGCTGTAAAATCACTTACAAAAGGTGATAACGGTATGTCCTATAAGATCAAGGCTTATAAAGTTACAGCCGAGGATAATGTCAGCGTAAAGATGAAAAGCAAAAAAGTTAAAAGAGTCAAGGTCTTGCTGGAAGATGATTATGTAAAGTTGAATGAAGACGAATATGACTACGATAAGAGCAGTAAAAAGCTGACCTTCAAGGGAGACCGTTTCAAGGGAAGCTATAAGATTCAGGATGAAGATATTGAATAATAATATTAATTAAATATATTTATAAAAAGGGGATTGCTCGGAGCTTGATATGCTCCGGCAATCCCTTTTTAATATCTTTTTTAATTATTTAACTTTAATCTTTGCCTTATACTTTCTTCCTCCGATTTCAACGGTAATCTTACTTGTTCCCTTTGCCTTGGCTGTTATTGTTCCGTCAGCTGCGATCTCTGCAACTGATGTCTTGGAAGACTTCATAGAACTTAACTCAGCAAATTTTGTACCGCTAAGCATATCAGAAACATTCAACTTGGTTCCAACGCTTACTTTAACGCCCTTCATCTTAGGCTTTTCAGCTGCTATAACGAATGAAGCTGTTTCACCGTTCTTTCCTGTAGCTGTTACAGTTACATTACCGGATTTCTTTACCTTTACCTTTCCTTTCCTGGAAACCGAAAGGACTTTCTTATTTGAAACCTTATACTTCTTTACTGCAAAGCCAGGATTCAGATAATAAGATGTCTTAGGTAAGATAAGCCATTCTGTGCTGCCCGGTGTAAGAATGTTATCAGCAGGTGCCTTTGGTGAATTATCCACTACAGTAGTTGTATCCTCAGGTGCTTCCTCAGTAGGAGCCTCTGTGCCGGGTTCTTCAACTGTAGGCTCCTCTGTTTCTGAATCATCCTCTACAGGTGTTTCTGTTGCAGGCTCTTCTATTACAGGTTCCTCTGTTGCAGGCTCTTCTATTTCAGGTTCCTCTGTTACAGGTGCCTCTGTCGTAGGTTCTTCTGTTGCGGGTGCCTCTGTCGTAGGTTCTTCTGTTGCGGGTGCCTCTGTTGGAGCCTCTTCTGTTGGAGCTTCCTCTGTAGCCTCTTCTGTTGCAGGCTCCTCTGCTGTAACTTCTTCGCCTGTGTAATTCTTATTTGCATAGATCTTAGCCACTTCTTCAGCAGTTATAGCTCTTCCATAAACTGTGAACTCATCAATCGCACCATTGAAGTACTCTTCACCGCCCCAGTTTGCTTTACCAACCTGAAGAACGCCTTCCTCGCTGCTGCCAAAGATGTCTGAAAGTGCTACAGAGCTCTTTACAGTCGAAACAAGTTTGCCATTTACATAAAGGTATGTAGCGTTTTCTGTAGCTGCTACAGTGATCATCTTCCAGTCATCAGTACCGGTCTTTGCTGTATTTGCAGCAGAACGGCTGAAATTATCCTTAAATCTCTGAACTGTAATGCCCTTATCAGATATTGATGCATTATCCATAGCATCAATTATTCCGAAATATGTCTCCGGATAATCATCAAGTGTTCCTGAACTTCCCCATTTAAGCGCATTTGCGTTCGGAGCTGCATAGAATGCCCATCCTTTATTGCTTCCGGATGCATCTGTTACCTTACTCCAATAGTTAACCGCAAATGAATTCTTTCCTGCAAGTACTGCTTTTCCATCGTCTGTCTTGATATCAAGCCACTGCTTTTTAGCTGATGAAAGCTCTACTGCCTTACCGCCTGTTACATCGTTATCTACAAGAGAGAATCCGTTTTCAGCCTTAACTCTTACTCCGTCAGCATCAAGTGCTTCATCACCATTGAAATCAAGGTTAAAGAGTGCTGAATCCTTAAGTGATACGGATGTATCTATCTCATCAACTGTTTCAACAGCTCCCCACTCCTTCTCAACAGCTGCATACTCTTCCTCAGTTATCGGAATAACTGTTCCATGACGCATTGTTGAAGGGAATGAATACTCATCCGAATTAAGTTTAGTAAACTCACCTGATCCTATATCATTAGTAACTGAAGGGAAATATCCTCCATTACCATATCTGTCAAGGAGCATGCACCATTTATCTTCGCCGTTGAACTTAAAGATTGTACCGCCCTCAACGCCTCTGGTGCTGTTAAGATAATTTGACTTAACTCTTGTCCACTTACCGAGAAGTGAATCTGACTTCTCAAGTATCTCAAACTTTCCGCTTGCAGGATCTCCCTCATCGACAGTTGCATCGCTTGAAGCTTCATTCTTGGAAAGTCTGTAGTAAACCTTCTTGCCATCTTCCATAACGGATATTACGGAAGTATCAATTATACTTATCTCTTTTCCATCCTTATTGTGTAGCTCGATCCAGACTTCAGGTTCTGAGAATGTGTAGAAATCTCTGGTTGTTACATAGTAAATCTTCTGTGTGCTGTAATTATCATCATCTACTTTTGAAGCCCAGAATACCATGTATTCGCCGGTCTCATCATTGTAGACTGCTTCAGGTGCCCATGTGCATCCTGCATCATCTCTGGCAACCTTTACCATTCTCTGCTCGCCCCAGTTTACAAGGTCTGTAGACTCCCAAACCATGATAGACTGGCTGCCGTTTGTCTGAGCTCTTCCCCAGTTTCCGTCAGATGCTATTCTGAGGTCAGTAGCTATCAGATAGAATTTATCTCCCTCAGGTGAACGCATTATAAACGGATCACGAAGGCCTTTTTCACCAAGTGTTGACTTAAGTACCGGATCACCATCGTTAAGCATCTTCCAATCAAGTCCGTCTTTTGAATCTGAAAAATAAATCTGCTCTGTTCCTGTAAAGTGTGCAAAAAGATAATGTGTTGTTTCCTTTTCTTCTGCCTTAGCCTTTACATTTACAGGAATCTTTCTTAATGCCCTTGAATTGCCGGATACAACAGTAGCTGTAAGGATAACCTGAGTATCTTCAGCCTGTCTTGTAACTACGCCTGCTGCCTTGCCGTCTTTTTCTACATCAGATATTACTTCAGGCTTTGATGATTCCCATGTGATCTTTGAACCACACTCGCCAACAAGCGGAAGAGTTATATTTCCTCTTGCTCCGTCTTCGATACCGTTTATTGTGATCGCTGCCGCATCTGCCTTTACAAGATCCTCTGCATCACCAACATTTACGGTTCTCTTAAATTCTATATCTTTCGTCTCTTTATATTCAGTATTGCTGAATACCGGAATTCCATCCTCAGACCATCTTACATATGCAAGATATGCATGTCTGCAGGGATCGTAAAGCGGGTGTACTCCTGCATAGCCGCATTCACCTTTATAGCACTCCTCATCACGAGCATGATAAACGATGATATCGTTGCCGTTCTTATCCTTTGTAAATGAGTTATGTCCGGGGCCATACTGCTGGTAAAGATCTGATGACTGAAGTATAGGCTGCGTTGTCTTTGTCCAGTTCTCGATATCAAGAAGATCACTGCCCTGATCTGCCATCATGAGACCCATGCAGTAATTAGGACCTGTTCCGGAAGCTGAGAAGCTAACAAAAATCTTGTCCTCTGTCTGTAATACCGAAGGACCCTCATTTACTATCTCATCCTTCTTCTCCCATGAATATTCAGGCTCTGTAAGCACGATAGTTTCACTGCCTTCTTTTAATTTCCATGGGTTCTCACTGTCAAGTTTGCCCATCTTAAGGCTTGAATGTCCGTTAACCTTATATGCCCAGATTACATAATCTTCATCCTGATAATTGAAGGTTGTCATATCAAGACTGAAATCATCGAAATTATCATCATAACTGCCATCCGCATTTGTAAATCTCTTCGCATCACTCCATGACTCAGGATTCAAAAGATCATCCGGATTATTGCAAACTATAGCATAAGGTCTGATTGCCCAAACACCCTTCGGATCTTCGGAACCTGCAAAATATACTACCCATTTGTCGCCAACCTTATGAAGTTCAGGTGCCCAGATATGATAACGTGGTGCTGTTCCATTTGTATGGTGCCACCAGATAACATGCTCTTCTGCTTCAGCAAGACCTTCTATCGTCTTTGCTCTTCTAAGTGAGATCCTGTCATAACCATGATTAACGTCTCTATATGCCGGCCATGATGATGTAAAATAATAGTAGCCGTCTTTTTCATTGTAAATTACAAAAGGATCGGCTTTTTCCTCTATAAAAGGACTGCTGAAATATTGAAGATGTCCCGTAAGTTCATTAGTGCCTGCTTTTAAAGCATTTGTATTGCTTACAGTATTACCATCTTCATCTGTCCATACGATCGAAGCATCATCTTTTGAGATACCATCGCTGAACACCACCTTAGCCGGTGTTTCAAGAGATACCGCTTCATCAGCCGAAACATCAAGAACTTCCTTATAATCAGCTTCTACACTTTCAATCTTAACATCAACTTTTCTGTTAAGATCTTCTCTCTTACTCTTGGCAGGATCCTTTGCTGTTGAGTCAAGTTCTTCTCCACTAAGAGCCTTATTGTAGATCTTGTAATTATCGAGATAACCGTTAAGTGTCTCACCGTCTCCCCAGTTTGCATGACCGATCCAGAGAACACTGTCATCTCCGAGAAGCTTTTTGATATCTACTTCACTCTCAACCTCAGCCTTTTTCTCCTTATCAATATAAAGAGTTGTCTTATTCTTCTCGAATACAATATCAATATGGTTCCAGTTATTTGTCTTAGTGCCTAAAGTAACTGTTGCACTTCTGCTGCCGTTATTATTGTATCTCTCTACTGTTGTATTTCCGCCATTTGTAAGGACACCGAGATACTTTTCCTTACCATATACAGGCTTTTCCGAAGCAGGTGCCGCGAAAAAGCTCCATGATGTTGTGGAATCTGATGGCTTAAAATCATAGGAAATGGTAAACTCATCAAGTCCTGTAAGCGGGCTCTTTCCATTGCTGTCCTTAACTGTAAGATACTGTGATACATCTCTTTTCATATGGACTGCATTACCGTTTTTTCCCTCAGCAATGCTGTCATAATTTCCTTCAGCTTTATAATCTCCTGATACAAAACCGTTTTCTGCATCATTAAAGTTAAACTCTGTGATCAGGTATTCAGCATTCTTATCTGTCTCTTCCTCGGCAGGAGTTTCTGCTGCAGGCTCCTCCTCGGTATTTCCATCATAAAGGTATTTAACCTGTTCATCACTGAGCTTCTCATCGAAAATTGTTACATCATCGATCAGGCCCTTAAACTCACTATCCCAGTAATTTACACCAAGATAAATTCCCTGATCATCCCCGTCAAGTGCGGGTGCAGCTGTACCGTTGCCGATCAACTCTCCATCTACATAAACAGAAACATCGTTATCTTTCTGGGATATGGTATACATTCTCCATTTTTCACTGTCTTCATCTACTTCTGTAATTGTAGTATGGCTGTATGTTTTATATGTCTTATCTGCGTTATTTGTCCAGAATTTAAATGATTTACCCTTATCAGCTCCGGACATGCCAACCCATCTTTCAGGATCATTGTTTCCAAGAAATACAGTCGGAGTATTTGTTACGCTGTGTCCATCCTGCTTCATCCAGAATGAAACCGTATATTCATCCCCAACATTTGTATCCGGAAGTTTTACACCGTATTTTCCTGTTTTTAATGCCTTATCTGTGCTTTCACCGGTATGACCTTCACCATATTCCAGGTCACCCGTATATTCTTTAAGCCCTTTGTTTAAGACCTCCGTTCCCTCAGGCAGCTCGCCGTCCATGTCGTAGTGACTACGCTCTTCCGGCATTTCCATAGCCTTCTCATTGGAAGACTTTGTTTCTTCAGTTGTAGTCTCATCATCCCTTGCTGCATTCTCTGCGTTCTTAGCTTCTTCAGCATAAACGCTCAGCACAGGGCTTGCTGCTCCTTCAAATACAAAAGAGAGCGCAAGAAGACCCGCCAGTACTTTTCTCTTCATATTTCCCTTTTTCTCCTTCCCGGTTCATACATATGTCACTACATATTGTATGAAAATTAATACTTCTGAGACAAATTATCCATCATTTTGAATGGTTAAACAAGTGGTATACATTTTATAATTGTTTAAAATATTATAATATTCAACATTTTGTTTTTATAATTTGTTAGTTTTCTTACGGCGAAGTTTGTTTTTTTGGGAAAATATTTACACACAAAAACCCGCCCAAACCTAAGATTGAGCGGGTTAAATATTATTGTTAATAATTAAAGAACAAATTTCTTTATAACTTCGGCAACAGCGCTGTGGTTGTTGTCGGAGTCTGTTACATAGCCGGCCTTTTCCTTGACAGCATCGACTCCGTTTGCCACGCTGACGCCGAGACCTGCGTCCTCGATCATTGTGAGGTCGTTGAAATTGTCACCGATAGCGATGGTATCTTTTATATCGACACCGAGCAGATCGGCAAGTCTTTTTAAGCCCTTTCCTTTGTTTACATTCTTTTTATTGAATTCCATGTAACGGTTACTGGAGAAGCTTACTTCAAGTTCGTCAGTGAGGTCTCCGAGATCCTTTTCTATCTGAAGGAGATAGTCATGGTCAGTATTTGTGTAGATGCATTTAGGAATTTTTTCGTCAGCTATAAAGTCAAGATTTTCCTCGTGAGTTTCTTCAACCTTCATTCTTCCATTAAGAAATTTGCGCTCTCCATCAAAGATATTTCTGACATAGACCTTATCCAGAGTGTAAACATGAGTGCAGACATCATAGTTTAATCCTTTTGAATATAAGCTCTCTGCAATTTCATGGGAAAGCCCGTCAAATGAAAGAATTTTTTCATCTGCATTTTCGGTGATCGCTGCGCCATTATAGGAAATTATATATTCGTTAGGCTTTTCATATAAACCGAGTTCTTTGAGCGTTTCTCTGACACTCCAGTAACCGCGACCCGTAGTAGGTACAAAATGAACGCCTTTTTCAGTGGCAGCCTTTATTGCGGCGATATTTTCCTCAGTGATTTTTTTATCGTTAGTCAGGAGTGTTTCATCCAGATCACAGGCAATTAATTTATACATATTTTAAATCTCCTCAAAAAAATGTGAATGACACTAGTCTAACATATAAGAGGACATATTCACAGAGAAGATTCAAAATATGAAACAAAAGTGTCAGGATCAGAAGATTCTTCTGACTGCAAGAGGTGTACGGTAATCAGCGTTCGAAACCTTTATGCCTGTTTTCTTGGTTGAGGCATGAACGATCTGTCCGTTTCCTATATAAATTGCAACGTGTCCGGAGTAGCATACGATATCGCCGGGCTGTGCGTTAGAGAGACCTCCGGAGACTGCGTATCCTACGCTCTTATCAGCAGAGGAACTGTGAGGGAGTGAAACACCGAATTTAGCGTAAACACTCATTACAAAACCTGAGCAGTCGGCTCCGTTTGTAAGTGAACTTCCTCCGTAAACATAAGGATTACCGACGAAATTGAGGGCATAGCTTGCAACAGCGCTTCCAGCTCCGCTTCCGGATGAAACGGCAGGGATATTTTCCTCTTTATTAGATGACTGGCTGCTGTTTGAGTTTTCGTTTGTTTTAGAATCCTCATCATTATCGTTATTGCGTCTTGAAGAAGCATTTTCTGCTGCTTCACGGGCTTCGTTACGGGCTTCTTCTTCCTGCTCGAGACGTTCTTTTTCTTCTTCAACTGTTTCACCGAAAGAAAAGTCAACGAAAAGTTCAACGTAGTCGGTGCTTACGTATCCATCACCTTCTTCTATGGAAACCTTTATCCAGCCTTCTGTTTCATCTTCGTCATCTTCATTTATAACAGTAAGTTCGTCGTCAATAGGGACCATTCCAAGGACTTCTGCATCTTTCGAAGCTTCTTCTCTTACATAAAGGGTAGTGGTGGTTACCTTTGCTGTTTTTCCGTAAATTTCATCGGCTTTTTCTCTGGCTTCATTTCCACTGAGGACATACCTGGACTTGATATAACCCTCTGCATTTCCTGATTTTATCTTGTACCATTCTCCATCGGTTTCAATAAGTTCACCAACAGAATTTGCATAAATCTTACCGGTCTCTTCGCTGTCTGTGGATGGTTCTTCCCATAAACGGGCGTATTCGTTTACATTTGCAATAACAAATTCATCACTGTTATAGACGGATTCTTCTTCCCTTTTTTCTTTAAGCTCTTTTTCTACATTTGTGAGATCCATGTTTCCATCAGAGTCTTCAGTGTCAACATGTCTTCCTGAACCTGCTACGGGAAGATATGAGTCACCGTCTGCTGAGTTTTTAGAAGCAAAAGAAATTGAAAATTCTTTATCCGAATTATCTTCATCAGATGTAGAATTTTTGGATACGGATTCTTCATCTTCATCCTCTTCAGGATCATCCTCATCAAAATCCTCTTCATCAGTATTTTCGGCCTCTGAATTTTCTGAAACGGATTCTGAATTATCATCTGATTCTAATGTTTCAACTGAATCGTCTGAATTATCAGAATCATCCTCAATAATTACTTCTCCCTTTTCTTCAGATATCAGAGCAACAGATTCTACTGAACTGAATTCTGCAGAAAGAGGAGAAGCTATAGTCGATGCACAGTTGCTGAAAACCGTCAGTCCGGCTATAAAACAGCCTGTGAGCATATAAAGTTTTCTTCGGTTCATTTTCTATACTTTCCTTTATCTATATTTCAACTTCCAATAAATTCTAATTACACATAGACAAAAGAATAGATTATAAATGTTACGAAAATGTGACGAGAACTTGAAACTTTCTTAATAATTCAAAGGAATGTCTGGTCAAGCCTTATTATTCGCTGGTTGGAAGAGCCTCTTAATTCGAGATCTTCATCTTTTAATTTTTCGATAAATGGGCCATCCACAAGAACGTCTATATATTTCAAAGCCTCCTGATTTATGCCGGCTTTTCCTGAACGGATTTCCTCGATAGTCCAGCCTGTATAGCACCAGACGTCAAGTCCTATATTTTTAGAAAACGATGCCAGTTCGGTAAGGGCATCACTCTGCATAAGAGGGTCTCCCCCCGAGAAGGTAATCCCTTGAATATGTTTTACTGAACGGATGAGATCGATCAATTCTTCGGTATCTGTTAATTCGCCGCCTTCAGGATCCCAAGTGTCGGGATTCTGGCATCCCTTACAATGGTGAGGGCATCCCTGAAAGAAAAGGACCAGGCGAATGCCCGGTCCATTTACTAAGGAGTGTTTGATATATCCTGCAATTCTGCATTTCATTTATTTCATAGCTCCAATACAAGAAAGAATTTTTGAGTAGTCGCTTATCATCTTGTCTCCGATAAAAAGAACCGGAACAGACATTATATTATTGGCTTCTGCAAGCTTCTGTCCGTCGGAATTTTCGGCATAGATGGTTTTGTAATTTATGCCTTTGTCGTCCATCTGTGCTTCAACGGCTCTGCATTTAGGACAGGTATGTGTAGCGAGGATACGCACTTCAAAATCATCTGAAAGGATCGTATCTATGATATTTTCAGATGAAGATTTCGTTGTATCTTTTTTGCCGGAATTCTTCTTGTCGGAAGATAAAAGCTTGTAATCACTGATCTTCTTAAAGCCACTGTAAGTCTTTCTGTCCTCAAACTCCTGAGCCTTTCCTGCATTCCAATTGCTTACCGGTCTGTAATAACCCGTTATTCTCGAATAAATCTCTGTTTTCTTTCCACATTTAGGGCAAGTACTCACTTCACCGTTGATATATCCGTGTTCCTCACATACAGAATAGGTCGGGCTCAAAGTAAAGTAAGGAAGCTTGTAATTTTCTGCAATTTCCTTTACAAGAGCGGCTGCACTCTGCCAGTCAGAAATACGCTCTCCGAGGAAGCAGTGGAAAACTGTTCCGGAAGTATATTTGGTCTGTAGTTCGTCTTCCATATCAAGTGCATCAAAAACATCTTCAACGGCATTTACCGGAAGGTGTGTACTGTTTGTATAATACGGTGTTTCTCCGGGCTTTCCTGCAGTGATGATATCTGCAAAATTCTCACTGTCATAGCGGGCAAAACGATATGCAGTACTTTCTGCAGGCGTTGCCTCGAGGTTAAAGAGATTGCCGTATTTTTCCTGATAATCACTGAGTTTCTCTCTCATGAAATCAAGTACTTTATTAGCCCATGCAAGTGACTTGGGGTCTGTGAGATCACGACCGATCCAGCGCGCATTCAAGGTGGTCTCATTCATGCCGACAAGACCGATAGTACTGAAGTGATCCTTAAATCCGTTTGGAAGATAAGCCCTTGTATAAGGGTAAAGCCCCGCATCATAATATGCAGTGATAACTTTTCTCTTGATATCGAGTGATCTTGCAGCAATATCCATTGTACGTGAAAGAAGATTAAAGAATTCATCTTCACTGTCCGAAAGGTATGCTATCTGAGGAAGGTTTACGGTTACAACACCGATACTTCCGGTATTTTCGCCGGCACCGAAGTTTCCTCCGTTTTGCTTTCTGAGTTCTCTTAAATCAAGCCTTAAACGGCAGCACATTGAACGCACGTCAGAAGGCTTCATGTCGCTGTTTATATAATTTGAAAAATAAGGTGTGCCGTATTTGGCAGCCATCTCAAAAAGGAGTCGGTTATTTTCACTGTCATTCCAGTCAAACTCACGTGTAATGCTATAGGTTGGGATGGGATATGCAAATCCGCGTCCGTCAGCATCGCCTTCGATCATTGTTTCAAGAAATGCCTTGTTTATCATTGCCATTTCTTCGACGCAGTCACCATAGGTGAAATCCTGCTCTTTGCCGCCTACAATAGCTTTCTGAACGGCAAGATCCTCGGGACAGGTCCAGTCAAGGGTTATATTCGAGAAAGGTGCCTGACTGCCCCATCTGCTGGGAGTATTTATACCATATATAAATGACTGTATGGCCTGTTTAACTTCTCGATATGAAAGATTATCTACTTTAATAAAAGGTGCGAGATAGGTATCAAATGAACTGAATGCCTGTGCGCCTGCCCATTCGTTCTGCATGATGCCAAGGAAATTCACCATCTGGTTGCAGATAGTCATAAGGTGTTTTGCCGGAGCTGATGTGATCTTTCCGGGAACACCTGAAATACCGCGCTCGATAAGCGTTTTTAAATTCCATCCGCCGCAGTATGCACCGAACCAGCCGAGGTCGTGAATGTGGATTTTTTTTGTTCTGTGGGCATCAGCAATCTCAGGATCATAAACCTGATCCAGCCAATATTCTTCAGTGATCAGCGCAGAGTTATTAAGAACGTTTCCTCCTATGGAATAGCTTACGGAAGCATTCTGCTTAACTCTCCAGGACTGTTTATCCTTATCGACTGTGGCACTCTGTGAAAAATCAGTGATATCATTATCGGTCGGAACAGGTTCTCCAACATAGCCTTCCATGACTTTTTTGGACCAGTCGACCTTGTTTAAGATATTTCTGACATTGGTGTGTACAACACGATAGCGGTCAAAAGCAATAGCGCTATCATAAAAGCCTTTAGCCATCAGAGCCTTTTCAGCGGCATCCTGAGCTTCTTCAACAGTTACATTTCCCTCTGCGTCAACGTTTTCGCGCTCGAGGGTTTCTACAGCCATACGTTCCATTTCACCCAACACAAGTATGGAATGCTTTTCACCTGTCGCCATCAGAGCTTTTTCAATAGCATATCTGATTTTTGAACTGTCAAATTTAACTTTTTGCTTGTTACGTTTTACGATAGTTTTAATGCTTGTCATTTCTCCTCCTAAAGGACTCCCTTGATAAATATTAGTTCCTGAAAACCAGGTGTTTTCTATCTGAACACTAGATATAGTAGCACAAACAAAAAGCTAATTCTACATATTGCGATGTATACTTTTTAAATTTGCAAAAGCCCTTGACATTTTTTGGCTTGTATATATTTAACAAAAAAATAAAATTGCGTATTTAATACAAAATACTGTAAAAAAGTTTAGGATTAAATGTTACTGTTCACACCTTACAGGTGCTCACAGTAACTGGATTTGCCCATTTAAAGATTGCCTTTGGCAATGGGGCAAATCCATATTTCTTGCTGTATGTTTTCTTACGCTCAGCGCACACATATTTCACTTAGTGCTTCAGCACTTAGTGAAATAGCGTACAGAGTAGCAAGTGCGCAGAGCTGTGTGAACAGTAACGATTAAATACAAAGATGTAATTTCTTCGTCTGAATCCTATTGACAAAAGTATACATATATAATATTCTTTAACCATACCTGACAAGACAGGTGTAAAGAGTGTAAATTACACTACGCTTAACAGAGGAGAAAATTATGGAAAAGTTCAAGGAATTCTTAAAGAAGAAAGATATCGAGATCAGCCTTAAGCGCTACGGTATCGACGCACTAGGAGCAATGGCACAGGGTTTATTCTGTTCACTGCTTATCGGAACTATTATCAACACGCTCGGCAGCCAGCTTCATATTGGGGTTTTGACCGAGACGGTGGCAACAATCGGCGGAACAGATTATACAGTTGGCGGACTTGCAAGCGCAATGAGTGGTCCGGCCATGGCGGTAGCTATCGGTTCAGCACTTAAGTGCCCTCCGCTTGTACTTTTTTCACTTATATCAGTTGGTTTTGCTGCCAATGCACTCGGTGGAGCAGGCGGCCCTCTGGCCGTTCTTTTCATCGCTATTTTATCTGCTGAGATAGGTAAGCTTGTTTCAAAGGAAACTAAGGTAGATATCCTCGTAACACCTCTTGTAACTATTCTTTCTGGTGTTGCTTTCTCAGCACTTCTTGCACCTGCACTTGGCAAAGCTGCTATGAAGGTTGGCGAGGTTATCATGTGGGCTACAGAGCTTCAGCCGTTCATCATGGGAATCTTTGTTTCCGTTGTGGTTGGCATGGCTCTTACACTTCCTATTTCTTCAGCTGCAATCTGTGCAGCACTTAACCTTACAGGACTTGCCGGCGGAGCTGCAGTAGCAGGCTGCTGTGCACAGATGATCGGTTTTGCGGTTATGTCCTTTAAGGAAAATAAATGGGGAGGCCTTGTTTCACAGGGAATTGGAACCTCAATGCTCCAGATGGGAAATATTGTTAAAAATCCCCGCATCTGGATCGCACCAACACTGGCATCAGCAATTACAGGACCTCTTGCAACCTGTGTTTTCAAGCTTCAGATGAATGGTGCCGCAGTTTCATCAGGAATGGGTACCTGCGGACTTGTAGGCCAGATCGGTGTATATACAGGATGGGTAAATGATGTGTCAGCAGGCACAAAAGCAGCCATTACACCTTTTGACTGGGTCGGACTTCTTTTGATCTCATTCGTTCTTCCTGCAATTCTCACTCCACTTATCAACGAGTGCTGCAGACGACTTAACTGGGTCAAGGATGGAGACCTTAAACTTGCATAACTTCTGACGATTCGCACAATCCTCTTTAGAAGCATTTGAGGTTCGTGACTTCGGATATCAAAAACAGGCAATTACGATCATGTAATTGCCTGTTTTTCATCTACTTATATATTTTTTACTTGCTTCATAACTCTGTTATCCTCCAATTATCACGAACAGATCCCATCTATCCATGCAAACAATTCTTCAAGATCGTAGTCTCCGCTGTGAGGTCTGCCCCATGGCAGGAAAAAGTCCACATCCGCTCCTGCATTTTGAAGAGCAGTTGCCAAAATCACAGGGATTGCGATCGCCGTATCCCTGTCAAAAGCACCATGCCTTATCCTCCAATGCGACGCGGTTGACGCGTTCTTGTCATTAATATAACTCAAAGGGTTCATCATTTTTATTATCTGTCTATTGGCCATTTCACCATTTGCCTTACTGTGCTTAAAGGCAAATTCCGTAAAGTGTCTTCCCTCTGTATTTTCATCACCGAATTCTTCATTTTCGGGAGATGTCAGATCCGGATGATCAAACGCAAAAACAGGCTTCATCCTGCTTATCTTAGCTATATATGCATCCCAGTCCAAATCTTTTACCACACCGTTTGAAAAATGAAGATAGTCCTGATTCTCAACTTCCGAATCTTCCACTTTTCTTTCATTTTTACGAGAATCTGAAATATACGTATCCAATTCTTTCTGCGCGGAACGGATGACCCAGCCCTTTAGATATTCCTTAAAGCTGCCCTCTCCTTTTTCGTCAAGAGTCAGGACTTCGCCACACCTATCTTTTAATTCAAGAGAATTCAGATATCCCGGAAACTCTGCTGCAAGTTCTTCTGAAAGCTTCATTGTCTCAGCATCCATTTTTTCACTGAATGGGATCCTCTCTATTCCATTTTCTGTCTTTCTCTTTTTATACATGTGATAAATATCTTCTTTATGAAATAACCATTCATAAGCCATATCAGCATGTTCGAGATTGTGGATCGGGCAATAGCAGCTTGCAGCGAAAATATCATCTCTCTCCTCTGCTGCGCCTATTTCCTCAAGATATTCTTTATAATCCTCACTGTTTCCACTAGCTCCCGTAAGTGCTGAGAGCGCACCACCGGCGGATGTGCCGTTGGTAATGATATGCTCCATATTTCCGCCTATAACAGACGCATTAAGCCTTAAAAAACGAATTGCAGCTTTCATATCAACAATAAATGCCGGAGCCCTTCCGCAAAGAATTCCGGAATTTACACTGCTCTTTTTTTCGCTGCCGCCTTCAAAAAATTCATTGCTCTCTTTACCACTGTTTCTTCCTCTTACACCCGCAGATACAGCTATATATCCGTGTTCTAAAGCCCTGAAGAGAGAATTTGCCTCATTGAATCGTCCTATTCCCGGCTCCTCTGCAGGTCCGGCCATGTATCCGCCCACGGTATTGGGAATAAATAACGGCGCATTTTCCCTATTATATCCATTTATCTCAAGCCCCTTAAAATAGGCTTCCGGAATAAATATATTGATCTTTTCTATTTCGTCTTTTGCTTTTAAGCAATAGTCCTTATCAAGAAATGCGCGGACAAATATCGTCCGCCCATTCACGCTGTATTTCTTTATTTCTAAATCATCCTCTGATAAAATCAATTCATTAAAATCCATGTCTAACCTCACAAGCCGCCTTATTTACTTGCCTTTCCCAATGCTTTATTTGCTTCTTCATCGTTATATGCCATAAGTGTAGCTATAAAAGTAACTACGCCCGCAATACCGACTCCGATGCAGTGCTTTACAACATCTTCTATTCCGCCTGCAGGATTTACATAGTTAAATATTCCGAAAAGGCCGCTGCCGCCGAACATATATATCTTTGTTCCTAGCAGGCCGAGGATCGCGCCGCCTAAGCATCCGCCTAAAATATTTATAACAAAGAGTTTACGTATCGGGACAAGTATCGAATACATAAGAGGCTCTCCAACTCCGCAGATCTGCGAAATAGTTGCAGGTATCGCAAGATCTCTGACCTTTATGTTCTTTCTGCTCACCCAGCAGATTGCAAGTCCCTGGAACATACCGATCATAGGACCGATTCCACCGCATGCCATGATTATATCCGAACCATTCATTGCAATCAGCGATAATGCAAGTCCGATAATAACCCAGTGAAGACCGAACATTACAAGCACTCCGAATCCTCCGCCGAGCAGACCTCCTGCTATGATTCCTCCAACTACGGGAATATTGAAAAGGAATTTAACTACGATCGAAATGACACCGCAGATCGCATTTGAAACAGGTCCGATAACAATATATGTAAGAATTACCGAAAGAACTGTTGTTATAAGCGGTGTAAAAATACCACTGACATTTTCTGAAATATGTGACTTGCACCATTTTTCAATTTTAGATGCAGCATAAACAGCAATAATTATCGGAACAACACTGGATGTATAACCTGCTCCCGGCATTATGATCGGGATTCCGAATATCTTATTGTAAAAACTCATCTCAAAAGCAGTTCCGGCAAAGACAGTACCTGCGATTTCCATATTTCCGGCGATATTAACAAGAGCCGGATAAACCATGGCAGCACCTATCGCTCCCCCTATAAATTCGCTGGACTTAAATTTTCTTGCTGCAGTTATTCCGAGGAAGATCGGAAGGAAATAAAAAAATCCGTCACCCAAGGCATAAAGGAGCATATAAAGGCCGCTGCCCTCTGATACCCATTTCATAGTAAGTGCAAAAGAAATAACACCCTTTATGATACCCACTGCAGTGAGCACGCTTAAGGTCGGAACCAGAACTCCGGACATTGTGCTCATAAGCGCAGCTATAGGACCGTTCTTTGTCTTGCTTTCTTCTGCTTCTTTTATATCCTCTGTTACTCCGGATATGTTGTAATTTTCCATGATAGTATCAAATATAGCAGCTACCTTATTTCCGACAACCACCTGATACTGTCCGCCTGACTGTATCACGGATATTACACCATCAGTTGAATTGAGCACTTCCTTATTTGCCCTTGACTCATCCTTTAAGTTAAATCTGAGTCTCGTAACACAGTGAGTGAGGCCGGAAATATTCTCCACTCCACCTACATTTTTTACTATTATATCCGCAAGGGCAGCATATTTACCTGACATTACAATTCCTCCCTGCTCTTCTAATACAGCACCTTCTGCCATCATTGTCTCCTTTGTAATAAATATTCTAAAATTTTTATTCACGATCGTGTTTTGAATAATTTATTTATACACTAATTCACGAATTTAATCTATTGTCATTTATCTACAAAAAAGATCTGATGTTTTTGGTTACTGTTCACAGGCAAACTGCGCACTCCACTGCGCAGTTATGCCACAATAACTTTGACTGAACACTGGGTTTTGCCCATTGCCGTATGCGCATAATACTTAGCGAAGCAAAGCTGAGCTTAGTATATGCCACACAGAGGGGGCAATCTTAAATGGCAAAACCCGTTACTGGAGCACGCTGAAAGCGTGTGAACAGTAACTGTTTTTGTTGTAAATTCCTAGTATAATTGGATTTTCTAATCAATATTTATGTGTTATTATAATATAAAAGTGAATAATTTATTCAAAACGAGGTTTTAACTATGGATTTTATAAATAAATTGCAGACAAACAAAGATAATTTCACAAAAAATGACTGGAAATTATACGAAGCCATACTCTCATCTCCTGACGATGTTGCCTATAAATCCACCAGTGATTTTGCAGCAGCCTGCGGAGTTTCCCAACCCGCAGTAACGCGTTTTATACATTCCATAGGTTATGAACGTTATCAGGATTTCAGATCGGATCTTGTAAGTTACCTGGCAGTTGCCGCCAAAGAGGATCCTTCTGCACCACCGCAGCAGGAATATTTTTCTCTCTTAAATACAACAATACACGAAGTAGAAAAAGTCTTAACCGAGGAATACATGACAGATCTCGCGAGATATGTTCTTTCATTTAAACATATATATGCCTGTGGTCATGTTAAAAGTCATAGCAGTGCAGAGCTCTTCTCAATCCTTACACGAAAGCTTGGTATATATTGCCCTGCGGTAGATCTTCACGATGTAAGGGATATTGCAGAAATAATGAATGAAGATGAGCTGGTGATCTTTTATTCCGTCAGCGGACATAAAGAGCTTTTCGAGCAGATAACAAACGGACACGGATCTCTTATGATCGTTACCGCTGCTTACATGCCTAAAAAGATCAGAAAAAAAGACCGCCTTGTTTCAATACCATATCCGACTAAGAGTCCTGAAAAAAGTTCTATATCTCCTGTTATGTTTTCTATATTCACGGAACTTCTTGTCTCTTACATGACACAGGTAAAATAAAGCTAATCTAAAATTATAAGAAAATCTCCCGACTATTAAAGTTAAGCCGGGAGATTTTTGCCTTATAATATTTTCATTATCTCATCATAATTCACATTTCTTATATATGCCTTGACCTGCTGATATTTTTCTGCTTCCGATTCCGGGATTTTATATTCCTCAAGTTTTTTGATCACCGCATCAGCACTGTCGAAATCCATTGCACTCACAGATTCTTTAATTGCACCATATGCTTCTTCAAGCATTTCCGCTTCGATCAGTTCCTTGTCATCATCATCTTTCTTTTGAGAATTCATCACCTCAGCTATAGCATCAGTTATTTCCTGATAGAGCTGGAGCATCGCAGGTGCAAATCTTAAAACTTCTGGCAGGTTATTATCATTTCCAAGCTTTTCAAGTTTCTCTGCTCTTTCTGATAGGTCAATAGCACCGACAAGCCTTGCAGAACTCTTCAATGAATGAACGCGGATAGTGAAGTCTCTTATATCCTCCTCCATAGCATCCTTGATCATTATGCTCATTCTTTCTTCTGCCGACTCGACAAATTCCTTTAATACTTCTTCATAAATATCTGCATTTCCGGAATTTCGGATACCTTCGGCTATATTTATGCCTTCTACGGCATGATATGGCTTGAAACGATTTTGAACATCCTTTGAAATACCACTTTCATCCTCGGAATAAGCTCCCTCAATAATAAGCTCTTTGTCAAGATAACAAAGGATCATATATTCAAGAGTTTCTGATTTGACAGGCTTAGAGAGATAATCATCGAATCCCTCTTCTAAGAATCCCTCTTTAGCTCCTGCTACCGCATTGGCTGTAAGAACTATTATCGGAGTATTCTTATTTTTATTGACATCATCCGGAAGTTCACGAATTTTTTTCATGGCCTCACTGCCATCCATCTGCGGCATCCGGTGATCCATGAAAATAATATCATAGTGATTAGTCTTTGCAAGGACTATGCTTTCTTCTCCGCTATCAGCAGTATCCACCTGGATGGCTGTTCTCTTCAATAGGCTCTGCACTACCTTCAGATTCATCCTTGTATCATCAACCACCAGTATTTTCGCGCCCGGAGCTATGAAAGGTTTGCTTTCTATCTGAGTATCATTTTTAATTCTCGCTCTTTCTTCAAAGTTTCCAATTGGTTCTTCATTAACAATTTTCTGCTTTAATGAAAAATGAAAATCCGATCCCTCTCCATATACACTGTCAACTATCAGATTTGTATCCATCATATGAAGAAGGTTCATGACAATATTCATTCCAAGTCCCGTACCTTCTATGGTACGGTTTCTCTTTTCCTCTATCCTTTCAAAAGGTGAGAAAAGCTTGCTCAGATCTTCTTCTTTTATTCCTATTCCCGTATCCCTTATACTGAAATCGATAGTTATTGAATCGTCTTTTCTTTCGGACTCTTTTACCGTAAAGTAAACTCCGCCCTCTTCCGTATACTTTGCAGCATTGCTGAAGATATTCAAAAGAACCTGTCTTATCCTTATCTCATCACCCATAAGCAGATCCGGAATATTATCATCCACCTTGACATCTATGAATAAATCCTTTTTATCCGTCCTGGGTCTTGTCATTACGATCACATCATTAAGAAGCGAGGACAGACTGTATTCTACCGGAATGATCTCCATTTTGCCGGCTTCTATCTTGGATGTATCCAAGATATCATTAACAAGGCTTAATAAAGCTCCGCCTGCACTCTGAATATTATTGGCATACTCAAGGATATTCTCGTCATTTGACTCTCGCAGTATCATTTCATTCATGCCAAGAACTGCATTGATAGGTGTCCTGATCTCATGCGACATATTTGAAAGAAAAGCTGACTTCGCCTCATTCGAAGCCTTCTGCACTCTTATCTCTTCTTCCAATGCCCTTTCCTTTTCCTCCTCATGGCGAAGTGCATATTCATGAGAACTTACCATCATCAGATGGAACATTCTGTCATAGAGCGGATGAACCGATAAGATACTACATGCATCACCATTTTGATATTTTATTTCTCTATGAGGATTTTTAGGACCTTCTCTAAATGCTGTAGCTACCAGTGCAAAGTTAAAAAGCGTTACTGTCTCACCGGCTCTTGACACTTCTCCAAAGGCAGATGAACCGATAACAGTATCGCAGACATTAGTATAGAAGCAAAGTTCTGTCTGGATTTCTGTCTGCAGATATGCCTGACGTGATCCGCAAATACACAGATAAAGTCCCTCAGGCTGAAATTCCTCAATCTTTAATGCATTTTCTTTAGATTCGATCACGATATCCCGGGAGTTTCCTACAGCCAGACGGATTTTTTCTCCTTCATACACCCCGGATACAAAGAGGAGATTTTTATTTTTATCAAGATCTCCGATCGCTCTGGCTATAGTTACGCCTTCCCTGTTTATAACAACCGGAAATTCAAGTGTATTTTTTACATAATTTTCATCCTGGGCAATGCCGAGATATTTACTGTAAAAATCTATTGCCGGTTCTCCATCTATTTCAGAAACCGCAAGACTGTTCGCCATCTTGGTAATTTCATGCTCTATTCCTATGGGTCTCCAGCCGAGACTGTGTAAAGAAAAAACTTCGAGTTCTTTCCCTGAAAATACAGCTACTGCAATACCATTTCTCAATATTCTGTCTGTAAGCACGAAAAATTCATCAATGGCAAGAACATTATTCTCATCTTCAAAAGTGCCTCCGGAACCACATCCAAAAACGACTATATCCTTGTTGACCTTCAATGTTCTGAAGAAAGTATCTACATTATCGATCGTTGTGGCATTAGCAATGATCTCAACACTTTTAACATCATCTATGGCTCGAATTTTATCTGCTGCAATTTCAGCAATTTTCTCTCCCTCGTCGGGACCACACTCAAATCCATATATAGTAACATGACTTGATCTGAAAAAACTGAAATTTACAACGCATATATTTGGCTGAAGTTTACCATCATATATCTCACTTACTACTGTTGATCCTAAAACTTTTATCTTCGGCGAAAATTCCCTGATAATGACCAACATATCATTTACAAGCTGTTTTTTGCGATAGTCACATATGGAAATATGGCATACTACATCAGATGCATTAAGGAAAAAATCTTCATTCTTAAAGGTCTGCATAAATTCACGCAGTTCTTCTGCCTCATTGATCTTGATTCCTAATTGTTTCATTACGTCACCCCGCAAAAAAAAAACTAAAAATCAAGCCTATCTCCCCGGTAGAAATATTCTTACCATGAGGACATAGGCTTTATTAACTCTTACAGATTCTTTCCGTTTTCCCTCAAATAAGTAAGTACCTCACCATATATTATGAGATCACCCATTACTTCATCGATATTCAGTATCCTGTAAAGCTTATACCCGCTGTCGAGAACACATTCAAACCGACAGACAAACAAGGCTTCAGGCACCATGTTAAATTTGAAAGATTCTATCTCCGGAGAATCCTTCGGAATCGTCACATAGATATAATTGAAATCATGAATAGTTACATATCCACCGGGGAAAGCCGGATTTTCGAACTTTGTATCAAGAATAACTCTCGGATAGCATCGGCGCCTTTTAATACTTGGCAGAACATATTTTACCTTGATCTTCTTAAACTTGTCACCCGCATATTCCTGATCACTGTCTTCAACAACGATTCCGACCGAATTTACAACGTTTATCCATTCATTCTTGTTTTCATGAAAATCGGTGATCTTCATGGAATAACTCCAGACCGAATCCCCAAGCTGCAAAACATTTACGACTTTAGCTGAAAGTGTAATGTCAAATTCTGTTTCTCTGAAGTGGATCAAAACTTCTTCGTCTTCTCTGACATAATAAGGACTGTCAAGTGTTACAGAAAGACCGGACTCGGATATATCTACAGTTTTACAGTAAAATCGACCCTGTCTTGATGTAAATATAACCCTCAGACTGGCTTTTCTTCTGTCTTCACTTCTTCGACGTCTTCCTTCATCCTTCTTTTTACCTCTGGAAAAAAAGAAGGTCTTTTCCTTATTCACCGTTTCTGTTTCCATGGACAAGTCCCCTTTCAAAAGTATTTTCCCCTCACAAATTAAACTCTCACACATTTATTATCCTATTAAATCATTTTTGTTAAAAGTGGTAATGTTTTACAATTTTTTTATTTATATTTTAGCTATTCTGCTGATCTAAATTTAAATATTTTTTTAGATCTTATCCAACTGTTTATTATATCGGCAGACTTATCAGATTTATTTAGTTTTATAAAACACTGGGCATCTTTCCATGTTAATTCAGCAGTTTTCCGACCATTTTCTACACATCAATTATCTCCTCAGGCTCTGTGGAAAGATTAAAAAAATAGGTATTTCTATTGCCGGGGACTCTGGATAGTTGTTTTGAGTTTTTCCTATTGCGTTGTATTTTGGGATTTCGCATGTTACGCCGTTCGCATCAAAGTTCCTACGAGGAACGCTCTCGCTTTGGGCTCCGACGCAGCGGTAGATAATGCCGCATAATACGCGGCATAACTGCCGGCGTCTCGCACAATCCTCTTTAGGAACATTTGATGTTCGCAGCTTAGGTTGACATGGAAACGTGAGTTGCGAGGCTTATCTGTTTCCAAAAGAGGGGTCATGAAAAACGCCGGTCCTTGTTCCGCGTTCTTTGCGGAACTAGTACCGCTGCGATTTTTCTTTTGCAGCGAGAGCGTCCCTCGTTGGAAACAGATAAACCTCACAACGCAACAGGAAAAACCTAAAAAACCCGAAACAAAAACCTATAACTTTTCGCCACTTCGTGCCTCAAAGTCATGCAAACAGTCCATTTAAATGCAGCTGCGCTGCGGGCCTGTTTGACACATGTTAAAGTTTATCATACGGAACCCGCAGTAAATGCGGATTCCTGCAATTAAGTCACCAAAACATATACTTTTACTCATAAATAGTCATGTTGAAAAACTCCTCTATTTTTTCTATAATGATCTTAAATGGAGATAGAGGGGGATTTGATATGCAGATTATTGAAAATTTATTGAATAATTACGAAGAAGCTGCAGCAGTTCTTCTTTTTGGAATTGGTTTTATTACACTTCTCTTTAATAGAAATCTTATAAAAAAACTCATCGGAATGAACATAATGGATACAGGTACTTTTTTATTCCTTGCATCCATGGGATATATAAGAGGTCGGAAGGCTCCGATCGTTATGAATGGTGATCTTTCGGTCACGAGCTATATAAATCCGATACCTGCGGGTCTGGTGCTTACAGGGATCGTTGTTTCCGTTTCAGTTACTGCAGTCATGCTTTCACTCACGATACGTCTTTACAAACGTTATCATACTCTTGATCTTGATATGATATATATAATCTCAAAGCATCAGATAGAAGACAGATAAAAAGCTCTTCAGCCTTGATACTGAAGAGCTTTTTATAATAAATAATGAACATAATTAAGAGTGGATTGATCCAATAGTTATGCAGCAGCGCAGACCTTGAGCATTTTCTTAAAATTTACCTCATCGAGATCTACATTGCTGAAAGCATGATCAAAAGGAACCTTGTCCCACCAGATCTTTACATCTCCATTTTCGGGATCAAAAAAAGTGAAATCTGAATTTACAGGGCTGAATTCAAACTTCTTTGTCTTGATGGATTTATTTATATCATATCCTGATTTCTTAAAAAAATTCAGAAAAGATTCTCCTAAATTCTTATTTACTGAATATGTCTTTTCACTGTTTAATGTCATATGATATACCTCCATCGGAATCTGTGTTCCTGACCTTTGCTTCAGTTGAGATATTTTATTTATAACAATCAAAAGTGAAAATTTTGTGTTTTACAAGTGAACTATATTTGTTTAGATTTTTCCATAAACATCTTCGAGCACTCTCAGAACACCTTTATCTTTCCATGAGCCACAGATATGTGCAGCATGCGCCTTTACTTCGTCAGGAGCGGTTTCTACTGCATAGCTCTCTGCAGCGACATTGAGCATTCCGATATCATTTCCGTTATCACCGAATACCATTGTCTCTTCCTTTGAAATATGGAAGAAGTCCTGAATAGTCTTTAAAGCATTTCCTTTATCAACGGATTTATCCATGAAGTCTACCCAGTCCTCGCCTGCCATGACAGCCCTTACACGGTCTTTCCATTCCGGAATAAGTATGTTCTCACCAAGATCCCTTATGGAAGGTCTGTTAAATATCGAAACCTTTGTGATCTCTACAGGCTCTTTAAGTGCATCCTTGACCAGTTTTATCTCATTTCTGTAATTATCACGGATAAGACTGATAAAATCTTCATTTTCCGATTCTATCAGAGTAATTCCTGGTCCCTCGAAAATTATTTCGTAACCGTATTTTTCTTTATATCCTCTAAGCTCTACTGCAAGCTCTTCGACATATTTTCTGTCCATCTTTATAACATTCATATCGGTGCCACGACATTTTATATGAGATCCGTTACCTGCTATAAATATCAAGTCATGCGCAATATCATTGAACATTCTTGCTATACTGTAATACTGTCTTCCACTGGCAATACATACGATAATATCCTGTTCGCGGATTTTCTTGATCATTTCTATCATCTCAGGATAAACTTCCGGGGAGGAATCTTTTACAAGAGTACCATCTACGTCAGTTGCTATAAGTTTGATCATGTCAGTCCTTCCTCTCTATAATTTTTAACCTTAAACACATGTTTTGAGATTAACACCGAATACGAGATTTGTAAAGATTTAAGCAATGATCCTTGGCCTTTTCAGGAAACATACCCCTAAATATGGTAAATATGGTCATGCCAGATATGGAAAAACATATGCATTAAACAGAAAGCCCCGAAAAATAAAGGTAAATAAAAAGTTCTATGACTATGATGCAAACACTAAAACATTGACTTTCAAAGACGGAACATTTATCAAAGGCTCTGTGAGCCTTAACACAACAAATTAGATTTTTTAGCAATATTAAACGAAAGGAACTATGATTATAAATTTCATAGTTCCTTTCGTTTAATTTTTATAAAAAATTCACGCAGTAAATTTCTTAAGCTCCTCATCCGTACATTTCACGTAATGCGTTCCGTCTATAAGGTGATAGCTGCCTTTCTCGTAGTTTATGCCTGATTTTGCATAGTCATAAGGGATCGCTGTCCTCTTCTTCTCTTCTATCGGATTAGGTGTAGGAATTGCCGAAAGAAGACTCTTTGTATAAGGATGCACAGGATTATCAAAGATCTCATCCTTTGTTCCCATTTCTACAAGATGACCCAGGTGCAGAACTCCGATCCTGTCGGAAATATATTTAACCATTGAAAGATCATGCGCGATAAAGAGATATGCTGTACCTGTCTCCTCCTGAATATCCTTCATAAGGTTCACTACCTGCGCCTGAATAGAAACATCCAATGCTGAGATACACTCATCTGCGATTACAAGCTTAGGATTCATGATAAGGGCTCTTGCAATACCTACTCTCTGTCTCTGACCACCGGAAAACTGGTGAGGATATCTGGAGATATGTTCCTCAGCAAGACCTACCTTTTTAAGGATAGCCTTTATCTTAGCTGTTCTCTCATCCCTGCTTTTATAGCTTTTATGTATATCAAGACCTTCTCCGATGATATCACCTACAGTTTTTCTGGGATTAAGGGAAGCCATAGGATCCTGAAAGATCATCTGCATCTTGACTCTTAAGTCATTTGAATCTTTCCTGGACATCTTTCCGCTTATATCTGCACCATCAAAAATGATCTTTCCGTCTGTCGGATCATAAAGCCTTATAACACTTCGTCCAACCGTGGATTTACCTGAACCTGATTCCCCAACAAGTCCGTAGGTTTCTCCCGGCCATATTGAAAAGCTTACCCCGTTTACAGCCTTTACTGTATAACTATGGCTCATCTTAAAATGCTGTTTTAAATTTTCCACCTTCAAAAGAGGTTCTTTTGTATAGTCTATTTTTTTCATACTGATAATACCTCTTTCATACTCATTTCTTTACTGTCATCCTTAGCCGCATTTTCAGCTGAAGCATTAATTTCAGCTTTTTCATTTTCAGGATAAGCGCGTTTTTTCATTCTCTCTATCCTGTTTTTAAGCTCTGTCGGCATTTCAAATTTAGGTGCCCTCGGATCTAAAAGCCAGGTTGCGGCACTGTGTGTTTTGCTGATCTCGAACATCGGAGGATCAAGCTTTTTATCGATTTTTAATGCGTAGCTGTTTCTGGGTGCAAATGCATCTCCTTCGGGTTCATATAAAAGGTTCGGCGGTGAACCCGGTATTGCATAAAGTCTGTCATCATCTGTCTCAAGATCCGGCATAGCAGATAAAAGTCCCCAGGTATAGGGATGTGCAGGCTCATAGAAGATTTCGTTAACATTGCCCTTTTCAATGATCTTTCCGGCATACATTACATCAACATAGTCGGCAACTTTAGCCACAACTCCAAGGTCATGTGTAATATAAATAACCGAGATCCCACGCTCTCTCTGAACCTTCTTAATGAGCTCAAGGATCCTCGCCTGAATATTAACATCAAGCGCAGTTGTAGGCTCATCACAGATAAGAAGGTCAGGATCACAGGAAAGCGCTATTGCTATAACAACTCTCTGTCTCATACCGCCGGAAAGCTGATGAGGATAGTTCTTTATCCTGTTTTCCGCATCGTTTATCCCGACTTCCTTTAAGAGGTCAAGGGCCTTATCCCATGCCTTTTTCTTATCCATTTTAAAGTGCTTTATAAGGCCTTCTGTGATCTGCTTGCCAATCTGCATAGTCGGATCAAGGCTTGTCATGGGATCCTGAAATACCATGGCTATTCTTTTACCATTGATATGTTCACGTATCCATTTTTTGTCTTTTGTAAGGATATCAACCTCTGCATCGCTTCCATCGGCGTGTTTATAATGAAAATTTACTGTTCCGCTGTTAACAATGGCATTCTTTGCAAGAATACCCATAACAGCTTTCATGGTAACAGATTTTCCGGAACCTGACTCTCCTACGATCGCAACCGTTTCGCCCTTCTCAAGGTCAATGTCAATACCTCTGATGGCATGAACCTCACCGGCGGTGGTCTTAAAGGTAATATCCAGATTATTGATTTCAAGAATTTTCTTATTATCCATCGCTATAGTATCCTATCAGTTAAAATTTCATAGATTCCTGTTTTTCCTCAGAAAAACAGGAATCGTATTGGACCAGGCTTCACCGAAAGGTGAAGGCGTGTCCGGCGAAGCCGGATTCTTGTGGGTCTTTTCCTTGATTGACCCACAAGAAGTCATTCTTTTACTTTTAAAACACTTTCTCTCGCTTCTCCTTAATAAACGTAAGTTTATATGTTGACATAGCCTGTCGGTTGCCGCATCTGTATGTCACATGCTGACGCATGTTCCGACAGCTGCTGGCTCCCTCGTTAATGTCTGCATATGCCCTCAATAAAACTTTTTGTTACAGTTTAAAACGTTTTCTGTAACAAAAAGTTATATTGAAGGGCATTTCCTGACATTTTACTGCTCCTTCATCTTAGGATCAAGTGCTTCTCTCAGTCCATCCGCAACAAGGTTGAAGCTCAGCATCAAAAGTGCCATTACAACGATAGGCGGAATGATCTGGTAAGGATGAGTTGTAAAGCTGTTGAATCCCTCTGAAATAAGTGAACCAAGTGAGCACTGCGGAACAGGAATTCCAAGTCCTACAAAGCTTAAGAAAGCCTCAGTGAAAATAGCTGTAGGTATTGAGAACATAACCTGTGTGATTACCGGTCCGATGATATTCGGTAAAATCTCACTGAATATTATGTGCATGCTGCCTGCACCGAGAGTTCTCGAAGCAAGAACAAATTCACGTTCTTTCAATTTAAGCATCTCGGCTCTGGCTATTCGGCTCATGCTCATCCATTCGGTAAGCATCAATGCTATGACTATCGTCACCATTCCGGGCTTAAGTACAAGCAAAAGAAGCGTTACTATTACAAGTCTCGGGATACCGTTGCAGATCTCAAGAAAACGCTGCATGACGATATCTACAGCCCCTCCGAAGTATCCGGAGATCAATCCATAGGTAAGTCCTATGAGCATGTCTATCACTGCGGCAGCCACTGCTATAATGAGTGATACCCTGGCGCCCGACCAGGTTCTGGTCCAGATGTCCCTTCCGAAGTTATCCGAACCGAACCAGTAAAAAACATCCCCGAGCTGTTTTTCAAAATATCCATTTACTTTTTTAAAACCGCTCGTAGTTCTCATAACCTCACTTCCATCGAAAAGTCCGCTGTATTCGATGAGCGGGATTCTCGGTGCAAGATTTTTCTCGGACAGGTTCTGAACTGAATATGTATATTCATTCATTCCTGGACCAACTATTGCAAAAACTGTTATGAGGGCTATAAACAAAAGTCCGATCATCGCACTTTTTTTATTGACGAAGCGCAGAAATGCCTCATGCCAGTATCCAAGCGCCGAATAGTTACTATCTATTGAAATATCAACGTCATCTCCGATAAATACAAAATCTTCATCAGCAGGAACATATTTATCAGCTCCTGCCGTCACCGGATATAACCCTGTTTTTTTCTTATTTAAACTCATCTTCCCTTACCTCTCTCTTTTACAAGCCTGATCCTGGGATCGATAATTCCGTAAAGAATATCAACAACCAGCATTATCAAAATATACAATGCCGAATAGATAAAGCTTAAGGAAATTACAACATTGTAATCATTTGACTGTATTGCATTTACAAGGAGGCTTCCAACTCCGGGAATTGCAAATATCTTCTCTACAACCAGTGAACCTGTCATAAGATCAACAACCAGTGGTGCAAGAACTGTTACGATAGGTATAAGCGCATTTCTGAGCGCATGTGTGAAAAGCAGTGACCAGCCGGAAATACCTTTTGACTCAGCTAAAAGCATATAATCACTGTCAAGAACTTCCAGCATTTCACTTCGTGTAAATCGTGCTATAGACGCCATCGTAAACATTGATAAAGCTATACTAGGCAAAATGCTCGAGCCTATTATCTGGTCTTTTGAAAAAAGCATCGGAAAAAGCCTTAAATTAAATCCAAACTGATAACTGAGTGCAAGCGCAAAGACATATGACGGTACCGAAACACCGATAACCGATATAACTGTTGCTGCAGTATCAAATATAGTATCTTTGTTTAATGCAGCTATAAGTCCAAGTAAAAGTCCTACGATCGCTCCGATCGCTACTGCCGAGAAACCTATACCTATCGAAATCGGCAGACGTGACTGTATAAGCTGTGAAATCGGAGTATTTCTTGAAATATTGTAACTTACGCCGAAGTCACCTCTAAGCATGTTGAAAACATATCTTCCAAACTGTACTACTATAGGCTGGTCCAATCCATACTTTGCATAAAGTAAAGCCTTCTGGTCAGCATTTAATTTCTCATCATTAAACGGTGAACCCGGCATCAACTGCATTAAAATAAATAAAACAAGTAGTATTGCCAGCAATGTAAAGAATGCCGTAACTACCCTTTTAATGACATATTTCTTCAACGTCCTTCTCCTCGCATAAATATATTTTTTTGTTGAAAAACTTTTTGACACTAATTATAAGTGCCAAAAAGTTTTTCTTTGATAAGGCCGCCTTAGCAGCCAATATGATCCTTACTGTTTAACAGCATCCTTGTAAACTCTGTTAAGTGCTACAGGATGGAAATCAACACCTGAAACTCTTGTGGATACCATTTCTGCATTGCACTGTGTATAAAGCGGGAAGATAACAGCCTCATCCATTACAAGCTTCTCAGCATCATAAAGCTTAGCCCATCTAGCCTCTGCATCAGATGCTATTTCTCCTACTGTGCAATCCTTAATAATAGAATCAAATTCAGAATTGCTCCAGAAACCATAGTTGTTTGCACAATCTGTTACCCACATACCAAGGTATGTCATAGGATCTGCGTAGTCAGGACCCCATCTTGTAAGACCAAGCTGGAAGTTGCCTGTCTGCATATCCTCAAGGCGCTGTTTCTTAGGCTCTACAACAAGGTTAACAGTAAGTCCCGGAAGTGCCTGCTCCCACTGCTCCTTAAGAACCTGTGCAACCTTCTGAGGTGCATCATCAGCATCAACTACCATATCAAGGCTGAGTTCTGTGATTCCAAGCTCCTCAAGACCCTTTGTCCAATACTCAGCAGCCTTTTCTGCATCATCAGCACATACATCTGAATATCTGCTCTGATCAGCTGCGTAATCGGATCCGTCAGGACCTGCTGCAAAGTCCATGGGAACTGCAGTATAAGTAGGCTTTGAACCATCCTTTAATACGTCTTCTGCGATAGATGTTCTGTTAAGTGCATTGGTAAGTGCAAGACGAACATTGAGGTTATTAAGTTCTTCTACTTCAAGATTAGGGCTTACATACCAGAGATATCCGGCACCTACAGCCTTAAATGCCTCATCATCCTTAACCTGATCAACCTGCTCGCCGTTTACAAGTGTCATGTCAAGTTCGCCTGTCTGATAGCTCATAAGAGCCTGCTGTGAATCCTGAATAACCTGATAATTGATTCCTGCAAGCTTTACTCTGTCGCTATCATAGTAGTTCTCATTCTTTGTAAGGTGAATCGCTGTTGCTGCAGGCTCATAGCTGTCAAGCACGAACGCACCGTTTGAAAGTGATGTCTCAGGGCTTGTAGCATATGTATCTGCACAAGTCTCAAAGAATGCCTGATTTACAGGATAATATGTAGGGAAATACATAAGTGAAGTAAAGTAGCTTACAGGTGCTTCAAGCTCTACCTTAAGAGTCTTGTCATCTTCAGCTGTTACTCCGAGTTCGCTCTTATCCATCTCGCCGGCAATGATCGCTGCAGCGTTCTTTACCTGACCGATATCACTGAGCATGTATGAATATTCACTTGCAACATCCGGATCAACAGCTCTCTGCCAACCGAAAACAAAATCTGCTGCTGTAACAGGATCTCCATTGCTCCAGTTTGCATCCTCTCTGATATGGAATGTATATGTAAGTCCGTCATCCGAAACATCATAGGATTCTGCAATGGCAGGAACTGCCTGACCATCTGAATCCATCTGCATAAGTCCGTCTGTGAAGCAGGCAAGCACTTCGAATGAAGTACCATCCTGTGCAACCTGTGGATCAAGTGATTCTACAGGTGTCTCAAGCATAACATTTAAGTCTTCGCTTGAAGCCTCGCCCGAAGCTGCTGCAGCTTCTGATCCGGCAGCTTCTGTTGCTGCTGTTCCGGCGCTTTCACCGGCGCTTTCACTTACACCGGAGACTGCTGTACTTCCGCAGCCGGCAAGTGAAAGAGTTACAGCACATGCCATTAAGCATGCTAAAACTCTTCTTTTCATAAAAAATCCTCCTAAAAAATTAAATCCTCCGAACAAAATTACTTTGCCGCTTCATCAATTTGTCGCTTTGACGTTTTGACACTTTAGTGTGCTACATCATTTTAGTTAAAATAAATGGCAGAAACTCCTCGTTATAGGATTATCTGCCTCATTGCAGTCTTTGTACTTTTGTTCATCAGTATTTTTGCATACGAGTATTCTATCACACGGACAAATGTGTGTCAATGGGATACATTGCAAAATGATCATAATTTTAAACACAAAAAATAATATCTAAAGAATATATTTAGGATAAATATGTTATAATTTTGACAGAGTGGGACTTTTTGTAAAATTAAAGTTATCTAAGGGAGGAATAATTAATGGAAAATGGTATGTTAAATAATCAGATTCCAGTCAACAACAATAATAACAGCAACGGAGCTAAAGGCAGATCTGTTGCCGCGTCAGTCATAATCGCTATTGCAATTCTTGGCAGTGCCGCTGCCCTGGCTTTCGGACTTACCAATTTCAGATCAGCTACTTCTCATACGATCTCTGCTACCGGCTCTGCCAGCAAAGACTTTGAGTCAAACCTCATTGTATGGAATGGCAGCTATTCTGCTTATGCCTACACTTCAGAGGCAGCCTATGACGTCATAAAAAAAGATAAATCCATAGTTGAAAAATACTTAAAAAATAACGGACTTACAGATGACGAAATATCATTCAGTGCTGTATCTATCCAGCAGCGAAGCCGTGACACCTATGACGGTCAGGGGAATTATACAGGTTCTGTGTTTGATGGCTATGATCTTTCTCAAAGCGTAACCATTACTTCGAGCAATCTTGATCAGGTGGAGCTTATTTCAACTGATGTATCGAGCCTCCTTGATTCCGGTATTGAATTTGAATCCAATGCACCTGAATACTACTATACAAACCTGGACGAATTAAAATTTGAGCTCATTGATGAAGCTTCTAAAAATTCAAAGCAGAGAATTGATATAATCGCCAAGAATGCCGGTGCAAATATTGGAAAGCTTGCTAATTCAAGTCTCGGAGTATTTCAGATAACAGCAGCCAATTCAGGCACATCTGATTATACTTATGACGGATATTTCGATACAAGCTCAAGATATAAAACCGCTACAATAACTGTAAGACTCGAATACAGCCTTAAATAAATATTAATCAGTAAAAAGAAAAAGCCACGGAAACATATCATTTGATGATTCTTCCGTGGCCTTTTATTATTCTAGTATAACTATTATTTAACTACTCTTACTCTGTATACACCTGGTACAGCTGAAATCTTTTCTATAATATCATCTGTTGCCGGGCTGTCGATATCGAACATGGAAACAGCATTTGCTCCCTTTGATTTATTGTTCATCTCAGCAATATTTATTCCTGCATCACCGAAATAACTTGAGAACTTAGTGATCATGTTAGCCTTGTTCTCATGCATTACAAGTACACGGCCTGCTGTTTCACAGCATCCCATATCTATTCTAGGGAAGTTTACGGAATTGATGATATTTCCATTCTCCATGTAATTCATAAGTTCTTTAACTGCCATTACAGCACAGTTATCCTCAGATTCCTCTGTAGATGCTCCAAGGTGCGGTGTTACTATGCAGCCTTCCTGTCCTGCCGTTATATTGTTCGGGAAATCAGAAACATATTTCCTCATCTTGCCAAGCTTCAATGCCTCTACAACTGACTTTTCATCAACAAGCTCATCTCTTGCGAAGTTAAGAAGGATTACAGAATCCTTCATAAGCTTGATGGACTCGCGGTTGATCATATGTCTTGTAGAATCAAGAAGAGGTACATGGACTGAGATATAATCGCAGTTAGCGTAAATCTCCTCTACATTTGTTACGTGCTTTATAGCTCTTGAAAGATGCCATGCGCTGTCTACGGAGATATAAGGATCATAACCGTATACTGTCATACCGAGATTGACTGCTGCATTAGCTACTCTTACACCGATAGCGCCAAGTCCGATAACACCAAGCTTCTTTCCTGATATCTCAGTTCCTGCATAGTTCTTCTTCTGCTTCTCTGCTAATTTTCCAAGCTCCGGATTGTCCTTCTCTGCATTTACCCAGTTAATTCCGTCTACAAGTCCTCTTGAAGCATAAAGCATTCCTGCAATAACAAGCTCCTTAACACCGTTTGCATTTGCTCCCGGTGTATTGAATACTACAATACCCTTGCTTGCACAATCATCAACAGGAATATTATTTACACCGGCACCTGCTCTTGCTATGGCAAGAAGGCTGTCAGGTAGTTCCATATCATGCATTTTTGCAGAACGTACGAGCACACAGTCAGAATCCTTAAGCTCATCGCAGGCAACAAAGTTTTTATCAAATCCGTCAAGACCGATCTTTGCAATCGGATTGAGGCAGCTATATTTAAACATTTTCCGAATCTCCTTAAATTCTTAATCAAATGGAATCCGCCCGAAAACGGATTCCCTATTTAGTTCAAACTCTTATGCGTTCTTCTTTTCGAAGTCGGCCATGAACTCTACAAGCTTTTCAACACCCTCTTTAGGCATTGCATTGTAGATAGAAGCTCTCATTCCACCGACTGTGCGGTGGCCCTTAAGGTTAACAAATCCTGCTTCTCCGGACTCTGCGATAAACTTCTTGTTAAGATCATCAGAGTCTGTTACGAAAGGAACATTCATAAGTGAACGATATTCAGGAACAACGGTTCCCTTGAACATCTTTGAAGAATCAAGGAAATCATAAAGGATCTTTGCCTTTTCTTCGTTCTTTTTCTTCATTACTTCAAGTCCGCCCATCTCTTTGAGCCACTTGAATACCAGACCACAAACATAGATATTGTAGCAGGGAGGTGTATTATAAAGTGAATCAGAATCAGCGTGTGTCTTGTAACGAAGCATTGTAGGAACACTTTCGTCAAGATCATCTCTGATAAGATCTTCTCTGATAACAACGATAGTAACACCTGCAGGACCTACGTTCTTCTGTACTCCGCCGTAAACAAGGCCATACTTTGTAACATCCATAGGCTCACTTAAAAACATTGAGGATACATCAGATACAAGAAGCTTACCCTTTGTGTTGGGGAGTTCCTTATATTTCGTTCCATAGATCGTATTATTCTGGCAGATATATACGTAATCAGCATCTTCACTGATCGGAAGATCTGATACATCAGGAATGTATGTAAAAGTTTTATCCTCTGAGGATGCGATCTTGTTGGCTTTTCCGTATTTTGAAGCTTCCTGATATGCCTTCTTAGCCCACTGCCCTGTAACGATGTAGTCAGCAACCTTATTCTTCATAAGGTTCATTGGGATCATGGCAAACTGTGTGCTTGCTCCGCCCTGAAGGAAAAGTACCTTATAATTGTCAGGCACTCCAACTAATTCTCTGAAGTCTTTCTCAGCAGTCTTAATAATCTCATCGTAAACCTTTGAACGGTGGCTCATCTCCATTACCGACTGGCCTGAACCATGGTAATCAAGCATATCCTCAGCACATGTCTTAAGAACTTCAACAGGCATCATTGCAGGTCCTGCTGAAAAATTATAAACTCTTCCCATCCTGATTTTCTCCTCTTTGAAAAAATATTTGTAGTTTTAGTAAATGATTTTATGTATCTACAATACTCTAACTCTTTAGCACGTTAAAGTCAAGAAACAGCTTTATTTTTTTCTCTTTTTGATATCATCCTCATCAAAAGCTTCTGAAATTGAAGCACCTGGTGACACCATAGGAAATACAGAATCGTCTTTATCTATTCTGCAGTCGACCAAAACCGGACCTTCCTCTGAAAGAGCCTTTTTAAGAACCTCTTCTACCTCTTCTTTTTTGGTTATCATATAAGCCTTACAGCCCATAGCTTCAGCAAGCTTGCAGTAATCAACCTTATCACTGAGCACTGTCTGCGAGTATCTTCCACCATAGAAAAGAGTCTGCCACTGTCTGACCATACCAAGAACTTCATTATCGATAATGATATCAACAATGTGAAGATTATATCTGCTTGCTGTAGCAAGCTCATTCATATTCATTCTGAAGCAGCCGTCTCCGCCTATATTGATAACCTGTGCGTCAGGTCTTCCAACTTTAGCTCCAATACAGGCTCCGAGACCATAACCCATTGTTCCGAGACCGCCTGATGTCAGGAAATGCCTTGGCTCTCTGAATCTGTAGTACTGAGCTGTCCACATCTGATGCTGACCAACGTCTGTCGTAATTATGGCATTTGAATCAGTTAATTTATCAAGAGTTTCTATTACATACTGGCAGGTAAGCTTCGATCTGTCATATTTAAGCGGATACTTCTCTTTAAGCTCATCTATAAAGGCTCTCCACTCTGTATTCTTCTTTTCTTTAACAAGAGGTATAAGCTCTTTAAGAACATTTTTGAGATCCCCTACTACGCTTGCCGTAGTTCTGATATTTTTATTTACTTCCGCATCATCAATATCTATATGAAGAATTTTTGCCTTGGGTGCAAATTTCTTTGCATTTCCGATAACTCTGTCAGAAAAACGAGCTCCCATTGCTATAAGAAGATCACAATTGCTCACACCCATGTTGGAAACCTTTGTTCCATGCATTCCGACCATACCTGTATAAAGCGGATTTGTTGCATCGAAAACACCTTTACCCATTAAGGTATCGCAAAGCGGTGCATCTATTTTTTCTGCAAATTCCTTTACCTCTGCTTCCGCTCCTGAAATTCCTGCTCCGCCTCCAAGGTATATAAAAGGCTTCTTTGATTTATTTATAAGCTCTGCAGCCCTTTCGAGATCCTCTTTGGTAAAGCTTTCCACACGGATATTCTCCTTGGGTTTTACAGGCTTGAATTCACATTTGTTGGCAGTTACATCCTTTGTAATATCAACAAGTACGGGACCGGGTCTGCCTGATCTTGCGATCTCAAAAGCACGTCTGAGTTTGGATGCAAGCTGATTTACATCCTTTACTATGTAACCATGCTTTGTTATAGGCATTGTGATTCCGGCTATATCCACCTCCTGGAAAGTATCCTTTCCAAGAAGCGGAAGTCCTACATTCGCAGTTATTGCAACCATAGGGACGGAATCCATCATAGCCGTTGCTATTCCTGTTACAAGGTTTGTTGCTCCGGGACCGGAAGTCGCCATACATACACCGGTTTTTCCGGTAGCCCTTGCATAGCCGTCTGCCGCATGTGAAGCCCCCTGCTCATGTGAAGTGAGCACGTGTCTGATGGAATCCGAATTCTTATAAAGAGCATCGTAAATATTGAGGATCGCACCTCCGGGATATCCGAAAACTGTGTCAACTCCCTGTTCTTTTAATACTTCTATTACGATTTCAGCACCTGTTAATACCATGCCGGAAAATCCTCCTAAAACTGATTTATTTTAATTCTAATACTGCACCGCGGTTTCCGCTCGTTACAAGCTTCTCATAGCGTGCAAGATATCCTGTCTTTACCTTAGGCTCTCTGGGCTTCCAGTTCTTTCTTCTTTCAGCGAGAACTTCATCAGATACAAGTACATTAAGCGCATTATTCGGAATATCTACCTTAATGATATCGCCCTCTTTAATAAGTGCGATAGGTCCGCCAACTGCTGCTTCCGGTGATACATGACCGATAGACGCACCTCTTGAAGCTCCTGAGAATCTTCCGTCTGTGATAAGTGCTACAGACTCTCCGAGACCCATTCCAGCAATAGCAGATGTAGGATTGAGCATTTCTCTCATTCCGGGACCGCCCTTAGGTCCCTCATATCTTATTACAACAACATCTCCCGGATTGATCTTTCCGCCAAGAATAGCTGAAATTGCATCTTCCTCAGAATCAAATACTCTTGCAGGTCCTTCATGCACCATCATCTCAGGTGCTACAGCTGAACGCTTAACAATTCCCGTATCCGGTGCGATATTTCCCTTAAGTACTGCGATACCGCCCTCTGCCATATAAGGATTATCAATCGGTCTGATCGTCTCAGGATCCATATTTACAGCATTTTTAATGTTCTCTCCTACTGTCTTTCCTGTAACTGTCATACAGTCAAGATTTAAGAGATTCTTTTTATTGAGCTCATTCATTACCGCATAAACGCCGCCGGCCTCATTGAGGTCTTCCATATATGTACGGCCTGCAGGTGCCAGATGGCAGAGATTAGGAGTTCTGCTGCTGACTTCGTTTGCAATTTCCATATTGAGGTCAACTCCTGCCTCATGAGCAATAGCAGGCAGATGAAGCATGGTATTTGTTGAGCATCCAAGTGCCATATCTACAGTAAGTGCATTCATGAATGCCTCTTTTGTCATTATGTCACGTGGACGGATATTTCTCTTATACATCTCCATTACAGCATAGCCGGCCTTCTTGGCAAGTCTTATTCTTTCTGAATAAACTGCAGGGATCGTACCGTTTCCGCCAAGTCCCATACCAATTGCCTCTGTAAGGCAGTTCATTGAATTTGCAGTGTACATTCCGGAGCAGGATCCGCAGCTCGGACATGTATGCTCGACGAAATAATCAAGCTCATCCTCATCTATCTTTCCTGCAGCCTTTGCACCAACTGCCTCAAACATTGACGAAAGAGATGTTTTCTTACCATGTACACGACCTGCGAGCATTGGACCGCCTGATACAAATACTGTAGGAACGTTTACTCTTGCAGCAGCCATTAAAAGACCGGGAACATTCTTGTCACAGTTAGGGATCATTACAAGAGCATCAAACTGATGAGCAAGTGCCATGCACTCTGTAGAATCAGCTATAAGGTCTCTGGTAACAAGGGAATATTTCATTCCGATGTGTCCCATTGCGATACCGTCACATACAGCAATTGCAGGGAATACAACAGGCATTCCGCCTGCCTCGGCAACACCAAGCTTTACAGCTTCAACGATCTTATCGATGTTCATGTGACCCGGTACGATTTCATTATATGAACTGACAATACCGATCATCGGCTTCGCCATTTCTTCCTTTGTAAATCCAAGTGCATTAAAAAGACTTCTTGCGGGTGCAGCCTTATCACCCTTTTTTACGTTGTCACTAAGCATAATCTTTAGATCCTCCTCTTTCTTAATTATCTAAAATTATTATCAGACACGTGCTGCTATCTCACTGCCCATTTCGTCGGTATTTACCTTGCGGCAGCCCGGAGCCATTATATCTCCTGTTCTGATACCTTCCTTCAATACTGTTTTTACAGCTTCTTCTATAGCGTCTGCTTCTTTATCAAGATCAAATGAATATTTAAGCATCATTGCCGCCGAGAGTATTGTAGCTATAGGATTTGCAATGTTCTTTCCGGCTATATCCGGTGCAGATCCGCCTGACGGCTCATAAAGACCGAATTTTGTCTCATTAAGAGATGCACTCGGGAGCATTCCGATAGAACCTGTTATCTGGGCTGCTTCATCGGATAATATATCTCCAAACATATTCTCTGTGAGAACTACATCAAACTGTGCAGGATTCTTAACGAGCTGCATTGCCGCATTATCCACCAGCATATGTTCAACTGTCACATCCGGATAGCTTTCAGCTACTTCGTTTACGATCTTTCTCCAGAGTCTGGATGAATCAAGCACATTTGCTTTATCGACAGAAATGACTTTCTTTCTTCTCTTCTCTGCGACCTCGAATGCCTTTATGGCGATCCTTCTTATCTCTTTTTCGTTATAGGATAATGTATCTACGGCAGTCATTACTCCGTCAACTTCTTTTGTATATCTGTCCCCAAAATAAAGTCCGCCTGTAAGCTCCCTCATTATGAGCATATCAAATCCCGCATCAGCAACTTCCTCCCGAAGAGGGCATGCATCTTTAAGCTCATTGTAAAGATATGAAGGTCTTAAATTTGCAAATAATCCAAGTGACTTTCTTATCTTTAAAAGACCTGCCTCCGGTCTTTTTTCCGGCGGAAGCTTATACCAGGGAGATGTTGAGGTGTTTCCGCCTATAGAACCCATAAGTACGGCATCGCTTGCCTTTGCAGCTTCTATTGCCTCATCTGTAAGGGGCACCCCATGTTTATCTATGGAACATCCGCCCATATCTATTTCAGTATAAATAAACTCATGTCCATATTTTTTTCCGACCGCATCTAAAACCTTGCATGCTTCTCTTACGATTTCCGGTCCTATTCCATCTCCGGGAATACATCCGATTTTAAAGTTCATTATATCTTCCTCCTGCTATTTTAGTCACTTTAGCACTGTAAACCCCTAAATCCATCAAATATAAGTAAAGACGCGCTTATCTTATCGAAAAGCGCGTCCCCATAAACATACACATAAATGATCAGTCCTTATCCTTGGCAGACGCTTCATCAGCTTTTTCAACCTGCGCAATGGCAGCTTTCTGCATAGGGATTCTGCAGTTTTTATTATTTCCGAACTCAACGATCACAGTATCATCAGAGATGTCGATGATAACACCATAAAAACCGCTGTTTGTAAGCACACTGTCGCCTACTGCAAGTGACTCATAAAGAGCCTGCATACGCTGTCTTTCTTTCTTCTGCGGACGAACCATTGCAAAGTAAAAGAAAGCTGCTATGATAACAACATAAGCAACGACCATTACTATACTGCTCTGACCAGCAGCTGCATTTGTTAAGAGTAAATCCATTATCGTTTCTCCTTAATATAAATATTTCTATCTTAGGAACATTTTCCCCGAAAACGACCCTGTCTTATATAATACACAAATTCATCTGACTAAACAAGCCTTATTTTTTATTCTCTTCACTGCGGATATTTTCAAGAAATTCCTTTCTGAAGCCTTCGTAATGATGAGAATCTATCGCATCTCTGATTTCTTCCATCAGATGATTGTAAAAATAGAGATTATGAAGTACACAAAGTCTCATGCCGAGCATTTCCTTTGCCTTCATCAAATGACGTATATACGCCCTGCTGTAGCGTCTGCATGCAGGACAATTACAGCCTTCCTCTATAGGTCTCTCATCAAATTCATACTTTGCATTGAAGAGATTGAGTTTTCCGTAATGTGTATAAACATGACCGTGTCGACCGTTTCTTGACGGATATACACAATCAAAGAAATCAATTCCCCGGTAAACACCCTCCACAATATTTTCAGGTGTTCCGACTCCCATGAGGTAGATTGGCTTATCCTGAGGCAGATGCGGAACTGTTACATCGAGAACATGATACATTTCTTCATGTGTCTCTCCTACCGCCAGTCCTCCGATCGCATAACCATCAAGATCCATATCTTTAATAGTTTCCGCATGTTCTATACGGATATCATCAAATATAGCTCCCTGATTGATGCCAAAGAGCATCTGGTCTTTATTGATCGTATCATCAAGTGAATTAAGTCTCTGCATTTCATCTTTGCATCGCTTAAGCCAGCGTGTGGTTCTTTCAACCGAAGGTGCAACATACTCTCTCGAAGATTTTGCATCAGGACATTCATCAAAAGCCATTGCTATTGTCGAAGCAAGATTTGACTGTATCCTCATACTTTCTTCAGGACCCATGAATATTTTTCTTCCGTCTATATGTGAGCGGAATGTAACGCCTTCCTCTTTGATCTTTCGAAGACCAGCCAGTGAAAATACCTGAAATCCGCCAGAATCAGTAAGTATAGGCTTATTCCAGGACATAAATTTATGAAGTCCGCCAAGCTTTTTTATCGTTTCATCGCCTGTGCGGACATGTAAATGATATGTATTGGAGAGCTCTATCTGAGTTCCTATTCCTTCAAGATCCTCTGTTGAAACAGCCCCTTTTATTGCAGCAACTGTTCCGACATTCATAAATACAGGTGTCTCTGCCACACCATGAACGGTCGTGAGCCTTCCTCGACGCGCACGACCGTCCGTAGTGATCAATTCATATTTGTGATTCATTTAATCTACTAATCCTATTTCCTTATCATATTCTTCGAGAGTGATTCCGCGAGCCATGATCTCTTTAGCTGCCTTAACTCCCACAAAGCGGTAATGCCACGGCTCATAGATTATGCCGGTTATTTCTTCCTTACCCTTAGGATAACGAAGGATAAATCCGTAATCAGCCGCATTCTCCTTAAGCCACCTTCCGCCTTCAGTATCCTCAAATCCTTCATCGAGCTGCTGATAGTCTTCCATTATGAAGTCAAATGCAAGACCTACCTGATGTTCACTTGTTCCCGGTATTGCAACTGTCTGAGAAGCAAGATCATATGACTCTGCCTCATCGTAGCCCTGTTTGAGGTAAAAACGCATTTTCTTTTCAAAAAGCTTTTCCTGCTTATCCATATCTCTGTACGGAGAACATATATAAAGCTGAACTCCATCATCGGCTGCAGCCTGGATCAGATCTTTTACATAAGAAACAATTCTCACATCAGACCTTACTGCGCCCTTAATAGTTGCAACTTCAAATGCATAATCTTCCGGGATCAGATACTTCTTATTTATAAGGATCAATGACCAGTCATCTTCATAAGTTGCATCCTGCACATTTCCGTTCTCATCAACAATTACTGTGTCTTTATCCGCGGAAACATTTTCTGCTTCGTCATAGGTTTTATCTCCTATGCTTATATCATCGAAGTCTGCAAGATCATTAGCTGATACAGACATGCTGTCTTCTTCGCTTATTACTGCCGCATTTGCTGACTGGATGCTCTCTATTTCTTCATCCTGATCATTCATTCTGTCTATGGAAACCATTCCTCCATCAGTTTCCAGATAAACTGTACCTGCGGCAACTGTATCCTGTTTTATAGTTCCTGAATCTATCGAACAGAAACTTGCACTACAGATAAACATAGCGCTTGCGCAAACAGAACACACCAATTTCCTCGTGTGAGCGCCGGCAAATTTCTTAATTTGCCAAATACTTTCCCTCATCCTACTACCCCTTGCTATAACAATCAGCTGAATATTTTCCCCTATACAGCCATATAATTATTGCAATCAAACTAATAAATTACAATTCAATTTATCAATTGACATACAATATATCGTACTTTTTTTAATACTATCTACTAATTTATCACAATAACATTTATAATTCAATCTTTTATAAAAATTTACGGAACTCCCTATTAATTATATCTGCCATTATGTCGAAATAAATATATAGTATGTGTTTTGGTCACTTTATTGCAGGAATCCGCATTTACTGCGGGTTCCGTATGATAACGTAAAACAAGTGGCAAACAAGCCCGTGGCGCAGCCACATATAAATGGCTTGTTTGCGGGATTTTTGAGGCTTTGCATCAAAAATCTATGACATAGATAAATGGTCGGAGGATTCTCAATGAGGAATGCGCTTCTTGATGAATATGTAAATTTCAGATCACATAAGATTCGCTGGGTATTATTAAATATCATAGCCACCATCCCCGGAATAATGCTGAATCTCATCGTTGCCAAATCCGGACTTATAAGCGTCAATGCAGCTTTATACTGTGTAGGTTCATACCTTACGGCAGGCATGATAAGCCCGGTTTCAGGAATGATCTGCTCTATTGTCAGCGTCACTATAAATCCAATGTTTAAGGCGACTTTGACAACGCATATTTTTACCCTTATCTCTGAAATCGGAATCCTTGTCATGTGCAGATGCATTGATAAAGGCTGGCTGCGCAGTATTCCCAAAACACTGCTCATTGTCCTAATTAATACAGTCTTTATTTCTTTCGGAATATTTTCAAGATTCTTAATCATGGGACTCAGCGATGATATGTCATTACTGCTGCCAAAAGGAGAGACAGTTCTTGAAACATTTAACTACGTTGCTCCGATCCAGCTTGTCATAATGGTCATTTTGTACTTATATTTTAAGAAACTGCCTGATATGATGCTCGTAAAAATCCCAAACGGAATATATTATGTCAGGGATGATGACTTTCATAAAAAAATAACCACATATAGGATAAAATGCAGGACACATTCCATAGAAAAGCATATGTATTATGGTGTTATCATAATGCTTGCACTGATGACCTTTGCTGCAGTATTTTCTTTTAACAGTCTCTATTTTTCCAACTATAGCAAGACGGAATCAGATGCCATTATCACCGAATTATACAATACCCTTAAAGAACAGGATAAGATTTTTGATACCGTAAGCATTGACAGCGCTTTTGATAAACGGTCTCCTCTTCTCAACTGGGACGACCCGAACGCGGCATACAAAAACGTCGGCTTTTTCATTGAATTTATCAGCATGCTCCTTTCAATTGAAATCCTGGCTATATCCGTAAGTATGACATACCTCAGAAACTCACTTATAACCCCCATAATAAGCGTTGCCTCAGGAGCCTACAAGTGTACTCCTGACCAGAACAATATAAACGAGGCAATTGATGATTCTTCTTTACGCATTCTCGATATCCAGACCGGAGATGAAATAGAGGCTCTTTATAATTCAATCCTCAAAATGATCGCCGGTTTCAATCACTACGTAATGCGGATCTATCATGAACAGCAGCTCATGAACGAGCTTGAAGTTGAAAAGAAGGCGGGTAAAGCCAAAAGTGAATTCCTCTCAAATATGTCCCATGAACTCCGCACGCCTATCAATGCCGTGATAGGTCTTGACGAAATGATACTCAGAGAAAGCAATGATGAGGAAATCCTTACTCTTGCCCGTGATATAAAGACAGCCGGGAAATCGCTTTTAGGGCTTATAAATGACATTCTTGATTTTTCAAAGATTGAAGCCGGGAAAATGGACATAATTCCTGTAAATTATGACCTGTCGTCAGTTGTAAATGATCTGATAAATATGATCAAGATCAGGGCTGACAAAAAAAATCTGGAGCTGATAATAGCCGTAGACAGCGAAACTCCTAACATGCTCTATGGCGATGAGATCAGGCTTAAGCAGGTGATCACGAATATACTTACCAACGCCGTAAAATATACAGAAAAAGGAAGTGTGACCCTGAACATATCCCACGAAAAGCTTTCTCCCAGAGAAATAAACCTTCTGGTAAGCGTTAAGGATACCGGTATAGGGATGAAAGAGGAGGATCTTGGAAAACTGTTCACGGCTTTTGAACGTATAGAAGAAAAGAGAAACCGTACCGTCGAAGGAACAGGACTCGGACTGAATATTACCCAGAGCCTGCTTAACCTTATGGGCAGCCGTCTCGAAGTAAAAAGCGTCTACGGTGAAGGCTCTACTTTCTGCTTTGCCCTGAAACAGACAGTTTTAAGCGATGAACCTATAGGTGACATTAATCAGGCCATCAGGAAAAGCATTTCACCATCTGAGCTTTATCATGAATCTTTTATCGCACCCGAGGCAGAGATTCTGGTCGTTGATGACACTGAAATGAACCTTACTGTAGTAAAGGGGCTGTTAAAACAGACTCAGGTTCAGATCGATACTGCCTTGAGCGGGTTTGAGTGTCTTGATATGGTCAAAAAGAAAAAATATGACATTATCTTCCTTGACCACCGTATGCCTGAAATGGATGGGATCGAAACCTTGCAGAAATTTAATGAACTTGAGGACAACAGATCTGCCGGCACGCCTGTCATCGCCCTTACGGCCAATGCACTGTCCGGTGCCAGAGAAACCTACATTGATGCAGGTTTTGCCGATTACCTCACCAAGCCTATTGATTATAAAAAGCTCGAAAAAATGATAATGGACTATCTGCCATGCGGAAAAGTCAAGCCCTCAGACGGTACAGCTGTCAGCTCCGAAGACTCCTCCCTTCCTGAGTGGATTTTCAGCTTAAGTGACATAAACGCAAAAGAGGGGCTGCAGAACTGCGGATCAGAAAAAACTTTTCTGGATGCCCTTTATAATTTCTACGATGCCATTGATGAAAATTCAGAAAAAATTGAAAGCTATTATAACGAAAAGGACTGGCATAATTACAATATCAAAGTACATGCCTTAAAAAGCTCGGCAAGACTGATAGGTGCCGATGCCCTGTCATCAAGGGCTTTTTCCCTTGAGGTTGCGTCCGAGGATGACAGTCCGAATGAAGGATTCATCAAAATCCATCACTCTCCTACACTTAAGCTGTATCGGAGTTATAAGGAAAAGCTGGCTGCACTGAAGGCTAAAGACGATGCCGCTAAAGATGAAAGCATGAAGGAGCCCATCTCCGGCGAAGATCTTTCAGAGGCATTTGAAGGGATCCTGGAACTTATCGAATCCATTGATTATGAAACTGCTGACGAACTTATAAGATCACTTGATGACTATGTGATCCCCGATGAGAGCAAAGATAAATATATGCAGTTAAAAAAATATGCAGCTGCGTTTGACTGGAATGCTGCCGCTGAGCTGCTGAAAAGCTGAAAATAAGGCAGAAGGCCTGTATCGATCAGGTGCCTCCTGCCTTTCTTCTTTATGAACTGTTCATAAAGAATTTGGTAACTGTTCAGGTTATCTTGCAACAGATCCTTAGACCTTTTTATTTTGGATCTTTGCGAAATATGCTTTTGTTTCTGACACGATAACACCATTAAGCGCAAGAAGTGCTATCAGATTCGGAATCGCCATCAGTGCGTTAAATATATCCGCAATTGTCCATACTTCCGAAACCGTAAAAAACGGACCTATAAGAACAGCAAAAATATAGAGCCATCTGTAAATCTTTACGACCATCATGTTATCAAAAAGGTATTCAAGCGATCTTTCGCTGTAATAATCCCAGCCCAGAATAGTTGTAAATGCAAAAAACACAAGGCATACCATCAGTATGAAAGGCCCGACACTTGAATTCCATGGTAAACCATTAAGGAACGCTGTCGAAGTCACATCAACACCCTCAAGACCTTTTGCGAGAGATATGTCATACGCTCCGGTAACAAGGATCGTGAGTCCTGTAAGAGTACATATGCATACAGTATCGATAAAGGTTCCTGTCATCGATACAAGCCCCTGACGTACCGGCTCCTCCGTCTGAGCCGCTGCCGCTGCTATAGGCGCACTTCCAAGTCCCGATTCATTAGAGAATATCCCTCTTGCCACACCCTTCTGCATGGCAACAAACATAGCTCCAAACGCTCCGCCTGCAGCCGCCCTGAGTCCGAATGCGCCTTCAAACACCGATACTATTGCAGATGGTATAGCCCTGAAATTAAAGAGCAGAATTGCTGTGCAGACTACGACATAAATAACAGCCATAAAAGGAACGATCACAGAAGATACATTTGCAATCCTTTTAATTCCGCCAATAACTACCAGAGCTACAAAAAAGGCCACTATCACGGATGTGATCACAGTTACTACCGAATAATCAACTCCCAGAATATTGACTTTATGAAGCATGTCAGGATCAAAGAAGCTCTTTGTGGCAGAGGCAATTCCGTTGACCTGTGTAAAAGTACCTATTCCCATAAGTCCTACGCAGGTGGCAAATACAGCAAAGCATTTTGCAAGCCATTTCCACTGTCTGCCCATTCCGTTTTCTATATAGTAAAACGGTCCTCCAAGGAATCTCCCGTTTCCCTTGTTAACCCTGTATTTAACAGCAAGGAGACCTTCTGCATATTTAGTTGCCATGCCAAGGCATGCCGCCATTACCATCCAAAATATCGCCCCCGGTCCTCCTGCCATTACTGCCGTGGCAACCCCAACGATATTTCCTGTTCCGATGGTTGCCGCAAGTGCCGTACAAAGTGCTCCGAAGCTTGAGACCTCACCATTTGCGGTGTCCTCATTGCTGACCATATATCTTAATGCCAGCCCCAATTTTCTGAACTGCAGGATTCCAAGTCTTACTGTCAGAAAAATTCCCGTACCCATGATGAGGACGATCAAGGGTATTCCCCACACAAAATCATCAATACTCACTAATACTGCATTAAAAGCTTCCATTTTTTCTTCTCTCCTTAAAATAAAATATTTTAAAATGAAAAAAGCCGATTAATTTTAATCGACTTACCGGAGAGGACACAAATATAAAATTTGCTCTGTCCTTTTGCCTGAGAGATTACACCCTGCATGATATTCCTCATTACACACAGTATGCCTACACCTTCGGCGCTCTAAAGAGACTCTCCAGAGAATCGCAAAAATATGATAACATCTATCAATATTATTCGCAATGGCATTAGTGAATAAATTTAATCAATTTATCTTCAATTCATCATGCAGCTTTTTCTTTCCTCGCTGTCATCATTTTTTACATAGTGAGCCCTGAACTCCATATTTATTTCCCTAAGCTCTTTCTTTCCGTCTATATATGCCTGATACATCTCTGCGAGTCCCGCCATACAGCCATCACAGCTTCCCTCCATTGACCCGAGAGACTCTCTCACTATTTCTTCACGTTCTTCCTTTGTTGTATCTTTGATCAAATAAGATTTCATTTTTTACTCCTTGTCCTGTACATTTTTAAACCGCCAGCATCCATTCAGTCTTCTCTCTTGTAAAATAAAGCCTCACATTTTTTCTCAGACCAAATAATTCAATCCTACACTCAAATATATCTGTATCATGCGTTACAAATATACCGTCATGCGCATTAAAGCTTCCCTTTTGATCCAGCATTCTAAAGGCCTTCACTGTATAGGACTGATAAATACCATCCTCATCCAAAATCCGAAATCGCAATGGTATTACTGTTCCATCTGACTTATGCTCACAAATTACATCAACATTTTTTATAACCATATCACAAACACCCGTTCTATTGCCTTTGAACTTATTATATACCAAACAGGCGTTCCTGTAAAGTAAATCTCTGTTTTTATAAATAAATTATGATAAAATATCTATATCCAACTAACAATACGGAGAAAACAATGATCAATTATATAAAACTTATAATCGAAGAAGGCAGTATTACTGATGCTGCCAAAAAGCTGAATATTTCGCAGCCTGCCCTGAGTGCCAAGGTTAAAAAAATTGAAGAGGATTATGGAATAGAAATTTTCAGAAAAAACAGACGCCCCCTTTGTCTTACCGAAGAGGGCGAGCGCTATGTTAAATTTTTCGACGAATATGAATTAATAGAACGAGAATTCAAGCATGATATATCTGACCTTAGAAATCTTAAAACCGGATATATAAAAATCGGCGGACCACAGCTTTACACCATAGCATTTCTTCCGGAGGCAATAGAAAGATTCAGAAAGCTTTATCCCGATGTCAAAATAGAGATTGTAAACGACAGTGCCCCTGAACTGTCCGAAATGCTCATGAAGCGTAAACTGGATCTTTTTGTTTCAAATCCCGGAAAGAAAGAGAAAAAGTTCTGCTATGAAGCAGTCGCTGACATCGAACTTCTTTTATGTGTTCCTAAAAAATTTGAGATCAATAAAAAGCTTAAAGATTACGCTATAAAAGACCTGCACAAAAAATCCGATTTTAAGACAGCCGATATAAAGGATTTTGACGGTCTGCCTTTCGCAATGTTACGGTCAAATCAACATATGGGGGCATCATTAAGGAAAATTTTACGTGATAAAGAGGTTGAACCTTCTAATATCATCGAAACTGACCAGGCCATCACTGCCTATGCACTTACTGCTGCCGGAACAGCTATATCCGTTATGTACGACCGTGCTCTGTGTTATTTAGGAAATGAGGCCGATGATGTATGTTTTTACAGGATAGCCGACAGAAAAATCAGCGAATCCATTTATCTCGTACATCTCGATCAGCCTGAAAATCCTGCAGTTGACGAATTTGTCAAATGTTTCAGGCAGGTAATGGATCAATAAATAAAACCCGGCATGTTTTCAGCTGATTTCTTCTCAGCCAAAAGCAAATGCCGGGTTTTTTAATTTATCTTAAACTATTATGACAAACTTTTATGATCAATACTGGAATACCGAAATTGCATTCTGCTGATCCTGTGCAAGGTTTGCAAGAGCTTCACTGGAAGCTGCGATCTCCTCTGTAGACGCAGACTGCTCTTCTGTTGCAGCACTTACGGTAGACATTGCATCCGAGATCTTATTGCTGTGCTTATTGATCGCCCTTACTCCTGTCTGGATAAGAACAGTTTCGCTTACCATAGTATCAATAGATTCCTCTACAACATTCATCTGGTTCGAAACTTCAAGGACAACACTGTTAATGTTCTCGAACACACCGCTTAAATTCTCGATGGACTTTGTACCTTCTAATACGGCTTCTCTTTCAGCATTCATTGATTCTACAACAAGTCTTGTATCTTCCTGAATATCCTTTATAAGAGCTGCAATCCTCTCTGTAGCACCCTGGGATTCATTCGCAAGATTACTTACTTCCTCAGCAACTACGGCAAATCCTCTTCCATGCTCTCCTGCTCTTGCAGCCTCAATTGTCGCATTAAGTGAAAGGAGGTTTGTCTGATCTGCAATACTTGCTATAGTATCAACGATCTTTCCGATCTCTTCTGATCTTTCTCCAAGCCTGTCAACCATTTCAGAAGATTCATTAACTATATCTTCCACATGGCGGATCGTATCAATAGTTGCAACAACCTTGTCTCTTCCTGCCAGTGAGTGCTCTGCTGCAGTCTTCGAATTCTCTGCAACCTTCGCTGCCTCAGCCTTAACCCTTTCAACCGACTCGTTTACTCTCTCTAAAGATTCGTTTCCTTCTTTAACTGCGATCTGCTGACCTTCTATAAGTGAAACGACCTCCTGAGATGAATCTGCAACCTGTCCTGATGCCATAGCAGACTGATCGGCGCTTGCAGCAAGCTCCTCAGAAGATGCAGCGATCTGCTCTGATGCAGCACTGACATCATGAATGAGCTTTCCTACAGAAGCCTTCATATCTTCAAGCGTTCTTGCGAGATCTCCGAATTCATCTTTTCTATCTATCTTACCTGTATAAAGTCTGAAGTCTCCTTCCTTCATCTTTGTACATCCGATAGTAAATACCTTCATAGTCTGATTTATATCTTTAACGATGATAAAGCTGAAAATAAGAAGTACCAATAATGCAGCCATATTCATTACGATAGTCATAACAAACTGCAGATCACTTCTTGCATTAGTTTCCTCAAGAAGAATTTCTGCATTTGAATCCGCAAGGCTTGCCAGATTTGAAAGACTGTCACTCATTGATTTTGCCGAACCGGAGTCCATTTCTTTGTACTTTTCCCAGGCTTCATCTGTTTTTCCATTATCGCAGAGTGATCTTATCTCTTCTATATCCGCAATGAACTCATCCCAGTGTCCTTCTGTTTCGCTTACATAAGCTGTAACATTGGAAGCCATATTTCCAAGCACTGCATATTCAGGCCAGATTTCTTTATATTCAGACACTGCCTCGTCAAGATAAGTCTCAGTTTTAGGATCATCGGGAGCAAGAATGTGTTCGACAGTTCTTTCCTTGATCAGATTTAAAAGCGCACGCTCTTTGCCTAAAAGACCTATCGCCGTAAGTTTCCTGTTATACATATTATCCATATCGGCATTAGCTTTTTTTATCGAATTTATACCCGTGATTCCAAGCATCAGCATGCCTATTATGCCTATTACAATTAGTATCATGATCTTTGAAACAAGTTTCAGATTTTGGAAGAACTTCATAACACATTCCTTTCATAATGATTAAATAGTGGTGTATATTGAACGACTCTTGTCTTATATTGATCCGAACCTGCCTTAAATTGGGGAGTTGGCATTTTTACGCGCAGGACATTGGGGGAATTCCTGCGCATTAAAAAAGAGAACTAGCTCACAAAAAGTTAATTCTCTCTGGAATCAATATTTTGTATACAAAAGCAAAATTAAAGATACACTTTGTATACAAAAATGTCAATCAAAATTTTGTGTTTTTATAAATACATTTTGATCACGTTCAAAGATATATGATCATAAAAAAAAATTCTCCTGATATTTTTTTATCAGAAATAACAAAAATAATATCAGGAATTAAACATTTTTATATTATCTAACCGTAGAAGCCTCAAACAGTTCTTACTTTCTTCACAAAATCCGTAACTTTTCACATAATTCTCTGAAAGTGTTTCCCGTATCCAGGAGAATGCACGATGGCGTGCAATTCTGATTGGATACGGGGAAAACTGACGTGTATGAGTGTGCAGGGCGACAGCCCGAAACACAGGGACGTTTTGATGCGCTATGTGCATCAGTTCACCGCCGTGTGCAGAGCGACCGCCCGGAATACAAATAAACGTTGAGAGTTATAAGAACAGTTCCCTGCTATTTCAGTTTTCTGAGAAGTTTATCATAAATTTTTGTGCTTATTTCAACATCGAAATGCAGACCGTCCACAGTCTTAAAATCTTCATTAATGATCTCGGAATACAAATCGATATAATGACATTCATCAAGCCTTTTCCTGATTTCGTCATTAAATTTTTCTACATCTGCATTAAGCTCACTGTATGAACTGTCTACCGGAAGTACAGATACAAAATATGTTTCCACTCCTTTTTTGCTGTATTTATCTGCAATCCTTTCCAGTGTCTCAGCATAATCATCAACACCGCTGTTTTCTTTGTCTCCAAATTCCTCGCCAAGGATATCATTTACCCCCAGCAGAACTACAAGTTTCGTATTTTTTTTAATTTTTTCCCTTGCAATAGGTTCGGCATATTCCTTAAACCAGTCCAGTTTGATACCGCCCTCTGCTATCCATCCTACAGAGTCCTCTTTCCCTCCGTCTGATACGAGATAGAGACCCATAGTCCGTGAATCCCCGATAAAGAGGTATTTCATTTCTTCCGGAGTCTCTATGATCATGTTCTCTCTTGAGTAAAGCTTTTTCCTATAGGAAATATGTGCCGTTATAGCAATCCCTGCCGTAAAAGCGACAAGCAAGCCAATACTTATAAGTCTTTTAATTTTTATCATCCCTATATTATAAGACTTTAGCTGCGAAATGTCCAAAGATGCTCAGGCAAAACCGATGGTGTCATTTTTTTCCTCCACGCCGTCTTTTTTCTTATCCTGAGTTCCTCCACTAACATTAATTACATGAGTAGCATGATATTTTTTATTCATATCTGCAGCTTTCGCGCCTATATTTGCTATGTGTTTTCCTATCTGTATTGCAAGGAGATTTCCGCCTCCATTTACTCCATCAAGTTCTTCATCGTTTATTTCATTATTATTTAAAATCTTTTTTTCGTCTGACATAATAATCTGACCCCTTTCAAAAATACACTGTTGTTTCCATATCCGGTCAGCTTCACCGGACTGGAGCTTATCTTTGTTACACTTATTTATACGCTGCTGGCAGATAAAAGTATAAAATAGTTACAGATTTATAACAGTTCTATCAGTTTATCGGTATCTTCCTCTTTTGTAGCCCAGCTTGTACAGAATCTTATTACCATCCTTCCATCCGGAAGTGTTTCCATGAAACCATATTTTGCATTTTTATCAAATTCCGCTGCCTGCTCTTCCGTAACAATAGGAAAGATCTGATTTGTCGGTGAATCAATATAAAGCTCATATCCCTTCTCAAGAAGCGCTTTTCTTATTTTTCGTGCCATTTTTATAGCATTGGCAGATATATCCTTATAAATTCCATCAGTAAAAAGTGCGTCAAACTGCAGACCGAGAAGCCATCCCTTAGCAAGCATAGCTCCATGCTGCTTTGTTATGGTATAAAAGTGCGGAACAAGGCCAGGTTTTGGAAATACAACAGCCTCGCCGAAAAGAGCACCTACTTTTGTTCCGCCAATATAAAACACATCAACAAGAGAAGCAATATCAGCTATTGTCAATGATTCATCAGCTGCAAGTGCATAGCCCAGTCTCGCACCATCCAGAAATATTTTGAGTCCGTATTTATCAGCCGTTTCACGCAGCTTGCGCAGATCATCATGACTGTAAAGGGTACCATATTCCGTAGGATTGGAAATATAGATCATTCCGGGCGCTACTTCATGTTCGTTATTCAGATCTTTTTCAAAAAAAGTCATGTAATTTGCAACATCTTCAGCCGAGATTTTACCATCATGACCCTTAAGCGTGATCACCTTGTGGCCGCCATGCTCTATCGCCCCCGCTTCATGAGTTGCGATATGCCCGGTATCGGCAGCAATTACTCCTTCATATGGTCTGAGTACGGAGCTTATGATAGTCTCGTTCGTCTGGGTTCCACCGATCAGAAAATATATTTCAGCATCATCTATCTTACACTCTTTCCTGATCTTTTCCTTTGCACTTTCCGAATACGGATCCCGGCCATATCCGGAATTTTTCTCCATATTGATCTCCGTCATTCTTTTTAAGATTGACGGATGTGCGCCCTCCATGTAGTCACTGACAAAATAAAGCATTTCTCTCTCCTTAAATTATAAAATTATAAAATTATATATCTGTAATATTCTTTTTTCTAAGTCCCCTGTATATAAGCTTCCTAAATATGTCGTAGATTGTCGCAAATACAGGAACTCCGACGATCATACCGATAAATCCCCATATTCCACTGAAAAAGAGGATTGAAAAAAGAATCCAGAAACTTGAAAGTCCGGTTGAATCTCCTAAGATCTTCGGTCCTATGATATTTCCATCAAGCTGCTGAAGCACAATGATGAAGATCAGGAAATAAAGACAATGCATCGGATTAACGATCAAAAGGATCAAAGCACTTGGAATAGCTCCAATATACGGTCCAAAGAACGGGATAATATTAGTTACTCCGACTATAACACTTATCAATACCGGAAATTCTATTCTCATAATGAGACATCCGATAAAGCATATAGCACCAATAATTGCAGAATCTATGATCTTTCCATATAAAAATCCGCTGAACATTTTATCTGCATAAATGAGTTCTTCGTGAATAAGCTTTGCAGCCTTTGTAGGAACCAGTCCGTATAAAGCTTTTTTTGCCTGAACCGCAAATTTTCTCCTGCACAGAAGTATATAAATGCATACGAGGAAGCCCAGAAATATATTCTTTAAGACCGTGGCAACATTATTAATCCCGCTGCCGACACTTTCAGCAAATTTTCCTAAAGTATTCAGAAGATCAGTTTTGATCCATCCCTGAATCTTTTCATATATATCTGTCATGGATGCTTCTACATACTGAGCCTCATCAGGATAATCCGCAAGAAAACTGTTCAAAGTATTCACTCCGTTATTATATGCTGACGGAGCCTTATTAACTATTCCCACGACACTCTCATATATCTGTGGAATAACCGCAACAAAAAACAGGACTATTACGACCAGTGCAATAATGACTCCCAGCACAATAGAAAGATTCTCCGCAATTTTATTCGCATTCTTAAACTTTGCAAATGCTTTATTAAATAATTTTTCAAAAAAACAGCAAACAGGATTCAGCAAATAGGCAAATGCCGCACCATATATAAACGGCATTAGGATTGCGATTATCTTATTGCAGTATTTCCATACTCCATCAAATCTGAAGAAGAAAAAATAAATAATAACCGTTGTTGAAAGTGCCAGTGCAGTCGACGAAAAATTCACCCAGAAATCACGTTTCTTTTCTCCCATAGTTTTCCACCTCATTATAAATATAGATTATCCAGTTCCCTTATCAGACTTGCAGTAACTGCCGCCCTTTTTATACCCTTTATGGGTCTGATACCAATTCCTAACATGATGTATCTGATATATCCGCTCTCAGCTTCCATTAATATTTCAGAAAGAATCCCGGAAACCTTTCTTGAATCAATATACAGATCACCAGGATATTTAACCTCAATTTTATTATCAGACATTTTCGTTATTATCCCTGCAAGTGTATCCGCTGCCAGGGGTGTAATCTTTTTTATATCAATTTTACCGGATGGAACAATAAGATATGACATATAAATGCTTTTATTATCAGGAGAAGCAAAGCTTCCTCCTCCTCTGCTTCTTCCCATCGTCTGCGCGTCAGCAATGACTGTCTGACCGGTTCCCGCTCCATTCTCAGCCAGCTCGTGTAAACTGACATTTGTAGAACTTACAGTTTCATAAACAGCAATAGTTTTCAATCGTTCAGAGGGTAAATAGCTCAACAATTCCCCGTAATTGATCTGATCCGGATCAGAGCTGATCTGATAACCCTTTCTGTTCACTGCCTCAATAATATAACCTTCATCCCTTAATACTGAAACAGCTTTATTTACTGCACTTCTCGAAATTCCAAGTCCTTCTGCTATCTCCTGTCCTGAAATATAATCATCACCGGCCTTAAGTATTTCATTGAGCACAAGATATCTTGACGGAATCATCTGTATAAGCCCTCTCTTTATTCATATTGCAGCGGCAATATAACTTTTATATATTAAAGTTTACTTCATAAACACGCTAATTACAACTTATATATATATCAAAATCTAACTCTCTTCATTAATTTATTTCTTAAATTTCAATATATTTTAACTTTATCCCAGTTGAAATGTAAACCTTTATATTTTTTGGGTGGACAATTGGTAAAAAATTATATATACTATAACCTGACTTAAATATATGACAAAAGCCCCATGTGATTACTGAATCGGTAACAGTCCTCTGATCACAAAAAATTTTAAGGGGGCAAAACTAAAGGAGAGAAAAAATGGATTCAAAAACAACAAGCATTTCAAACAGTTCATCGACAGCATTAAGGATTGCTCTGATAGGCTTAATGGCCGCTATGATCTGCATATTCGGGCCACTTTCAATCCCCATCGGTGTAATTCCGGTATCCCTTACCCCATTTGCTGTATTTTTAGCAGTTTATATATTAGGTAAAAATGCTGGAACAATCGCATTTGTAGTATATCTGCTCCTTGGACTTGTCGGACTTCCTGTCTTCTCCGGTTTTATGGGCGGTCCTGCAAAGCTTATAGGTCCCACAGGCGGATATCTGGTATCCTTTATACTCATGGCTTATATCGCAGGAATTTTTATTGAAAAATCCAATAATATTTTTATTCAGATGCTTGGATGTTTTATCGGACTGCTTCTCTCCTATACAATAGGAACCATATGGCTTTCCGTTCAGGCATCAATGTCACTGACTGCAGCTCTTGCAGCAGCAGTTATTCCTTTTGTTCCATTTGATATAATAAAAATTGTTCTTGCAGTTCTTCTTGGCAAAGAAATCAAAAAAAGAATAAAAATCTGAATAACACTAAAAAGGCGCTTTTGGAAAATCCCAAAAGCGCTTTTTTTATCTGATAAAATATTTAATTATTAAGCTATCAGCCTAAATCTTTTCCTACTTCGATCACGCGGATAAGGTTTGTTCTTCCGCTTACACCAAGAGGCATTCCGGCAGTAAGCACAACAGTGTCGCCGGGCTTTACATATCCGGCAAGCTCTGCCATATGAACAGCCGAGTTCAGAAGCTCTTCCTGATTATCCTCCTGATGTATTATGAGAGGTATTACATCAAAGAAAAGGTTTGTCTGACATGCAACCCTTGATGAAGGTGAACATGCAAGGATCGGGCATGTAGGCTTGTAACGCGAAAGCTTCTCTGCTGTGAATCCTGACATTGTTACAGTAATGATGGCTGCAGCATCTATGTCCTCAGCAATAGTACATGTAGCATGAGAAATTGCAGTTGTAGTTTCCTTCATTACAACATCTGCATAACGTTTACGCATACGCTCCTTGTAGTCTATATCAAGCTCTGTCTTTTCAGCAATTTTAGACATTATCTCAACAGCCTCTACCGGATACATGCCGTTTGCTGTTTCACCGGAAAGCATGATAGCTGTTGTTCCATCATAAATGGCATTGGCAACGTCAGTGGTCTCGGCACGCGTAGGACGAGGATTATGCATCATTGAATCAAGCATCTGGGTAGCCGTAATAACCTGCTTTCCTGCCTGCTCAGCAAGCTTGATGATCTTTTTCTGAACTGCAGGAACATCCTCAAGCGGAATCTCCACACCAAGATCTCCTCTTGCTACCATTACGCCATCAGCAACTTCGAGGATTTTTTCGATATTATTAACACCCTGAACGCTTTCGATCTTGGCAATGATCCTCATGTTTGCATTCTGGCTCTCAATAAGCTTTCTAACTTCAATGATATCCTCAGCAGTTCTTGTAAATGAAGCTGCGACCATATCAAATCCCATTCTGCATCCGAAGATGATATCTTCTCTGTCCTTCTCACTGATAAAAGGCATTGAAAGATCAGTACCGGGTACGTTTACACCCTTCTTATCAGAAACGGGACCATCATTTAATACTGTGCAGACAATATCAGTAGATCCTACTTTATTGATATGAAGCTCGATAAGACCATCATCGATAAGAATAGATCCGCCCGGCTTAACATCATTTACAAGACCCTTATATGTAATAGAAGCTCTTGAGGAATCTCCTTCGATATCATCAGTTGTTAAAGTAAACTCCTGGCCTCTCTTTAATTCAATCTTATGATCCTTGAAATTACCAAGACGGATCTCAGGACCTTTTGTATCAAGAAGTACACCGATAGGCATATTCATCTCGGTACGTACTTTTTTCAAATTCTTAAATTTATTTCCATGCTCTTCATAATCACCATGTGAAAAGTTAAATCTGGCAATATTCATTCCGGCTTTTATAAGCTTTCTGAGCATTTCCTCGCTCTCTGAAGCCGGTCCTATAGTACAAACAATCTTAGTTTTTCTCATTTTAAATCCTTTCTTCTTCATAGGTGTTTCTTCTTATTACATTACACCTTCATATTCAACATTTTTTCCTAAACCACGTCATTCTAACACAAAGTTTTCAACTTGTGAATAGCGAATTTTGACTATTATTTAACGCAGTCAGGAAACGTTTGCCGTATTTTTCAAATTTATTCTGTCCAACGCCGCTTATTTTAAGCATTTCGCTCTTGTTTTTAGGTCTTTCGACAGCCATAGACGCCAATGTACGGTCAGAAAAAATCATATAAGGATGAAGTCTGCTTTCCTTCGCAATAGCTGTCCGAACTTTTCTTAATTCTTCAAATATACGTCTGTCCTCTTCTTCAAGGCTCTCCGCTGCAGACTTCTTCTTTGCCGACGTATATGTTCTGGCAGGCTTAGAGTAAGACCTTTCTCCATGGTAGTCGTAATCACCGTCGACATCAATTGGAATCCTGAGTATCTCTTCTTCCTTTTCTTTTAAGCATACTGAGCAGTTTCCGCAATTTTTTACGCCTTTTTCTCCAAAATACCTGAGTATGGCATCTCTCAGGCAATATTTGGACCGGCAGTAATAGGTCATTCTTTTCAGTCTTTCCTTATCTTTTGCCATAACCTCTGTTTTCTGCTCATCACTAAGCTCACTGTTTGCTTCACGTCCGTGCTCAATAAGCCAGTTGTTCAAATGCCAGTCACTTTTAGCATAATATAATATACACTCTGCCATATCGCCGTCACGACCGGCTCTTCCAGCTTCCTGATAATAACTCTCCATATCTTTAGGCATATTATAATGGATCACATATCTCACATCTGACTTATCAATTCCCATACCAAAAGCATTTGTAGCTACCACGATCTGCTTTTCGCCGTTTATAAAGGCTTCCTGATTTTCGATTCTTTCTTTTTCCGAAAGTCCCGCATGATATTTTGTGACAGAAAAGCCATCTGCTTCCAGTCTTCCGGAAACCTCTTCCACCAGCTTTCTCGTAGCACAGTAAACGATTCCTGAAGCTCCCGGAAGTGCCTCTTCCTTATCAGTCAGATAAAATTTAAGCTGTGAATATTTATCCCTCGGCATCTGTACTCCGAAATATAAATTTTCCCTGTCAAATCCTGTGGTAACGGTTTCCGGATTTTTCAGTCCAAGCAGCTCAATAATGTCCTTTTTCACGGCCTCAGTAGCCGTTGCAGTATAAGCCCCGACCATGGGTCTTTCCTCAAAGGAATTTATAAAGTCCGAAATCCTTAAATAACCCGGTCTGAAATCCTGTCCCCATTGCGACACGCAGTGTGCCTCATCGATAGCCACAAAAGGAATATAAACGTTTTCATCCCTGACAAAGTCCATAAACGACTCTGTCTCAAGCCTCTCCGGTGCCACATAAATGATCTTGTAACGTCCTCCCCTTGCCAGCTCCAGAGCTTTCCTGTACTGTCCCGGAGTAAGTGAGCTGTTAAAATACGCTGCATGTATCCCGGCTGCATTAAGCGCTTCAACCTGATCCTTCATAAGTGATATGAGCGGTGAAACAACTATAGTTATGCCCTCAAGCATTAAAGCCGGAATCTGAAAACAAACAGATTTTCCGGCTCCCGTAGGCATTACCGCGAAGGCATCCCTTCCCGATAATACTGCATTGATCATTTTTTCCTGACCCGGTCTGAAGCTGTCATAGCCGTAGACCTTCTTTAAAACCTCATTTGATTCTTTCTGCAAAATAATCTCCACGTTCTTCAAAGTTCTTAAAATACCCATACGAAGCCGCAGCCGGCGACAATACGCAGGCCGCACCCTTATCGGTTATTTCTTTTGCAAGAAGGATCGCCGCCGCCAGATCATCCCTATAATAAAGATTTTTTCTTTCTCCGGTCTCGCTGCATATTCTCTTTCCTGCATCATAAGATGCGATGAAATTTATCTCAGAATGTTCTTTAATGAAATCCTCTAAAATATCGTATTCTATATTTCTATCCATTCCGCCTATGAGCACTGTTTTAACATTTTCTATAGAATTCACTGCACCTATCGCAGCTTCCGGTATGGTTGAGATCGAATCATCATAATAACGTATTCCGTCATAAGTACCCAGATATTGGAGTCTGTGCGGAAGACCATGAAAAGCCTTCATTCCCTCTCTCACACTTTCCTCATTTAAACCAAGTTCGTCAACACAGATTTTTTTGACAAACTCTGCATTATATTTATTATGCTCACCCGGAATCGTAAGTTCATAATGACCTATATGATCTTCACATATAACTCTCTTCTGCGCCTTTGTCTCAAAAACAGGTACCTGACAGCCCACATAAAAAATATCGTTTTCTGTCTGATTTTTTGTAATTCCTTTTTTAGCATCAAAATAATGTTCTTCCGTAATATATCTATCGAGATGATCCTCAAAAAGATTTAAGAATACAGCAATGTGCGGTGAAACAGTAAGTCTCTGACATTGATGACAGGACAATTCAAAAACTGCTATTTCATCCGGATTTTCTGCCATTTCAGCATAAAAATCAAGACAGGGTACAGAAATATTTCCAACAAGACATGTCTTCTTTCCGCACTCTTTGATAGCATTGTATAAAAGACAGCTTGTCGTACTTTTCCCCTTGGTTCCTGTTATACCAATGGTTCTTTCAGAAAACGCCTCTAGAAAGACCTGCGTCTCAGAAGTAAATTTTGGATTTTCCTCCTCGAAAGGGATTCCCGGGCTGACAAAAATATAGTCATATTTATCGTCATTAACTCCACTCCTGTCTCCCTCATATATTTCATAAGAAGAATCCGGACAAAAATTTTTTATAAATCTTTCTGTTGCCTTTCCCTCACGACCATATCCCCATATAAGGATAGACCTGCCATTTAAATATTCAATACTGCTACGCACTTTTCCAATGCTCCCTTTAATTTTTCTTCATATCCATCAGGAAGAAAGTTTTCTTTTTCCCAGGCTTTCATATATTCTTTAATATCTGAACTTCCGGCCTCAATCGCATTTCTGTATTTTTCAGTAAGAATGCTTCTTCCGCCTTTAGCAATATACGCCTTAAGAGAAGCAATCACTTCTCCTCTGGTTCCAACACATTCAAACGGTTTATTTTCATCTAGTCCGGTAAGTTCTCTGAAATCTTTTTCCAAAGACTCCTTATCAAGAAGTTTCTCTCCAAAAATATTTATAACTTCCTTTTCACTAAGAAATGGTGAAAGAATAATATAAACAAAAAGACATTTCGGACAATCACAGCACCAGATTCCCTTTTTACTGCCCACATTACAACTTCTGAATACACTGTGGTATGACCTGAAAGTAGAAAACAAGGCTGCTATCTGTAATTCCGTCAAGGGTCTTAAAAAGCTGAAATAATGAATATCACTGCTTATAAGTGAATGAAGATATTCATCAAAATCCTTTTCAAATTCATAACTCTTAGAATACTGATGGTTAACAAATGAATCCTTTACAGTAGTTTCATTAGCACTGGTCTCATTCGAAAGTGCAATAAACTTCTTCTTATTCAAAAATGCTGTTATTACTGATGAAAAAGCAACTATGGCAGAAAAAGGAGTATGCCCATTCAAATATCCCTGCTTATTTAACTCAAGCATATTTTTATCAAGTGTCCTTAAGGCACAGAGATCTGTTTTTTCATCATTAAAAACTTCTATAACTTCTATTGCAGAGGAATTGTGATTAATATGATAAGTTGAAACATCCTCATCTTTAAGGATTTCCAATGAAACAACAGAATCCTTGCCTCCGCCTACCGGGATCATGAATCCTTTGTAATCCGTATCGTCATTTATGAGTTCTTCTTTTCCATCCTTGGATTCTATTGTCAATAACTCTTCTTCTCTGATATTTATGCCATTTCGATAGATAAATTCACCAAGTCCGTTGTAAAAAAGCTTTCTCCACCATAAGGATTTTTTTTCACTCAAATGTCCGGCTTCAACTATGACCTTTTCCGGGCAGACACACTTGTAATAACTTATAGCCTCGGTCATTCCCAGATTAAATAAAAGGACGTCAAGAACTTCCGAAATATTTTTGTCCTGCAGATCATTACGTCCGACAGGAAATTCCCAGGTCGGATGAAATTCAGCCAGCCCCGGAGTTTCAAAATCAAAAGTAACTTTCAACTTGTTATTTTCAATTGTTTTATGATATGCCCTGTAAATAAAAGACTTATATTCTTTTCTATATTCCTTAAATTTTGCAGAATTATCCAATTATTTCTCACCTTCCGTGTTCTAATTAAACTTTCCGATTTAGTTTACACCAAATAAATGATGTTAGCAAACATTTTAATATGAAGTTACAAAGCCGTTCCAATTTGGTTATTTTTACGTTAAATACTTGACGAAACGCTAAAATAGCTGTAAAGTTTACATAGTGAGTATAATAAAATCCAAATATAGAGGAGAGTTGATTATGGGAAGAAAAGCAAAGACTACTAGTGAAACTCCTGCAGTTAAAGAAACTACTGCTGCGAAGAAGGTTATCGCAGAGGCAGCAAAAACTGCTGATAAAAAAACTGAAACTGCTCCTAAGGCTGCTGCAAAAAAAGCACCTGCTAAGACCGCTCCTGCTAAGGCATCTGCAAAGTCTTCTGTAAGCTTAAAGACATCTCTTAGTGTTCAGTATCAGGGTAAAGATTTTTCATCAGATGATCTTTTCAATGCTGCAAAAGATGTATGGAGTAAAGATACAGGCAAAAAGATTGCAGATCTTAAATCTCTTGATCTTTATGTTAAGCCTGAAGAGAACAAAGTTTATTACGTAGCAAATGGTAATGAGCTTGGCTCTTATGATCTTTAATATATAGTTTTAACATATATTTGTCCGGACAATTTCCCGTTTTATGTTGTATAATTCAGCATAAAGCGGGTTTTTTTTGTTTTTTGCTGAATTTTAAGCCAAAACTATTGACGAAAGCCCATATTTGCGCTATTCTACACTTGGAACGTTGATTACATGCGGTTTTCAGCGGTTTTAAGTCTGAAAATCCGCGTAAAATTGGGGAAGTGAGGAATTTAAAATGAACAAAGCAGAATTAGCAGCAAAAGTTGCAGAGAAGGCTGGCGTTTCAAAGAAATCAGCAGCTGAGGTTATCGACGCATTTACAAGTTCCGTTACAGAAGCAGTTGCTTCAGGTGAGAAGGTACAGCTCATAGGTTTCGGTACATTTGAAGTATCCGAAAGAGCAGCACGTACAGGAAGAAACCCTCAGACAAATGAAGAGATTAAGATTCCTGCATCAAAATCTATGAAGTTCAAGGCTGGAAAAGCAGTTAAAGAAGCCGTAAATGCAAGTAAGAAAAAAGGCAAGAAAAAGTAATATTTAAATATGTACACCCTTCGGTCTATACCGAAGGGTTTTTTTGTGCATTTTTATTAATTATATTTATACAACAATTAAATTATAATAAATTCACGTTAATTATCACTAAATTGTTCTTAAACCAAATCAAAAATAAATGAATTTTTCACAAATTGTATACATAAACCTTGACGCATTGTATACATTATACTATAATGTATCTAGTTAAGAGCAAGATAACCTGTTTGGTCACAAGTTTTGAATTTAGATCCAGATAGTCTTAGATTCAAAAGCTAAACTGCATATTGGGCAAACTCGGTGCAAACCGAGGACGCAAAACTATAGGGTCCTGAAAATGGACAGCCAGTTGCCATGACGTAGTTTTCCTTTACATTGGAAAGTAGGAAAAACGAACATGAAAAAAGATATTTTTACTAAACTTATCAAATCTTTATCCATTTTGTCAGTTACAACATTTGTTGTTTTATCATCTACGATGACAGCATTTGCTTCAGATGCAAATACAGTAGATTCCCAATTATTATCAAGCATAAATGAACTTAGAGCGGAAAATGGTCTTCCTTCTCTTACACTTGATTCAACACTTGTTTCTATTGCTGAAACAAGGTCTGATGAAGCGTCTGTATTATGGTCTCATACTCGTCCCAGCGGCGGAAAAGGTGCTGATATGATCAGCCATGATAAATGGAGAGGTGAAAATCTTTCTTACGTAACATATTCTTCTTACAATGGTTCAGATTCAGAGCAGTCAAGTGCAGCAAGCTTAATGTTCAAGAATCTTTGTAATTCACCTTCTCACTATGACAATATGGTATTTTCATCATATACAAAGATTGGTATAGCTACAGCTGTTACAAAAACAGCAAGCGGAACCAAGGTAACAACAGCCTACATGTTCTCCAACTAAGACTATAGAATTGCAGAAAAGGGATGCAGCCTGACCAACTGCGTCCCTTTTCTGCGTTTAAAAATATAGGGGGTTGTATTTCGGACTTCGCCTGTTACGCCGTTCGCCTCAAAGTTCCTACGAAAGCGAACCTATAATTATTCGTCCTCGTTGGAATTGTCTTCGTCGGAGCCGCCCTCTGATTCGATGATATAGCCGATTTTTCCGGCAAGCGAAGGTGATGTACTGAGGATCTTATTAGGAACATCTTTCCACTGGAAAACATTTTTATCCAGATCATAGAACATCATAAGGCAGGTTTCCTCTACATCAGTTTCTGTATCACCGTTTCCTTTAAAGCTTGGTTCACCCGAAGCCCAGGCACCTTCATAGATTCCATCTTTTGTTATGGCTTTCTTACTGAATTCACCAAAATTATTGAGCCAGTGATATTCTTCTGAATCTTCATCTCTTGTAGCTCCTATCCAGAACTGATAATTCTGAAGATTAGACTCTTTGATCAGATTACTTACATATAAAAATTCCTCTTCGGAAGTAATCCTTGCAAGATAACGTTTATCGCCGTCCATCTGTACAGACTCATATGCCTGTGTCCAGCTGTAATCACCAACTACAAACTCGTAAGTATGAATTTCGTCATCATCAGCATCAAAAGTTCCACGATCAACATCTTCCTCTTCTTCGTCTTCCTCTTCTTCAGGAATAATGGTTCTTTCAATGGCATTAGCTGATACATTGCTTGACTTAAGCATTTCTTCCAGCTGATCATAACTGTATGTCTCTAATAGATATGCCTTATCTTTCTCCTCTATTGTATCATCTGTTTCTTCGAATTCACCCTGTTTTATCTTATAAAATATTCCATTTGTAGTTAAAAGATTTCCATATTCAGAGAATATAAATGAATCTTTATCTAATTCAATAAAATCTATGATTCCATCATGCCAGGTATATATCCTGCTTTCATTACCCAAAAGAACCATTTCAGGGACGTCATCATCATCAATATAGATCAAAGCATTATTGGGATATTCTTCAGCAGTCATTTTTTCCAAAACATATCTGTAATCACTTATCCATTGATCTTCTGCTGCTTCACCCTCCTCAAATTCTTCAACGGCCTCTTCATCTTCATCAGTCGAAGCTACATATCCGGACACGATATTTCCGGAAACAACTTCTGTTGAAGCCTCTTCTGTCGAAAACTCAGTTTCCTCGGCCAATTCCTTCTTTTCGGCATTATTCTCAGTCATTATAAGAACAACAGCCACAACCGTTGCCACCAACACTAGTCCGATAGCTGCGGCAAACGAAATAACGTCTTTCTTTTTCATCAAAATCTCCTTATTTTAAGCATTAGCTTTTTTCACACATGCTATATATTATCAGACAATTGTTACGAAAATATTAAGAAACTCATTTTGTCTTTTTATATTCTCAATCTACCAGGACTCCATGTACGAGAAATCGTTTATCCGATCCTGCCGCTCCCGAGCATGTTGCAAGTGTAACGATCTTATCATCTTTATCTACAGGAATCGAAATAGTTTCAATAGTATGGCTTTTACAGTATTCTATGTAGGTTTCCAGTTCTTCTTCTGTCTGTGGAATAGAGTATGCAGGCGAATTATAATTATCTATATAGTATGAAAATATTTCATATTTGAGAACAGTATTATCTTTCAAAATTATGTAAAAATAAGGATTTGAGCTTCTCAGATTAGTTTCCTGGTAAAGTTTTTTAAGTCTGCCAAACATACTTCCGTTTTTCATATTATGTCCATAAATAATGCTGTTGTGATCAGAAAAATCATTCTTATTTTCCATATCAAGAAATATTCCGCCACTTTTGTTATCTTTTTTTTCAAAGGTATGAGTCAGATAATATTCATTATCTTCTGCCTGAACTACAGGATAATTAATAGAACATGCAGGAAATTCGATCCAGGCTACTATATCCTCATTTATCCCGGCTAACGACTCAAAATCCACATCCCAGCGGTCATTCGGATCTTCGATATCCTGTGTAGTTTTCTCTTTAACATATTCTTCCGATATAGAATCATACTCCTTATCAGCCTCTCCATACTCATGAAAAATGCTGTATAATTTCCATCCGGAAAAAGAAAAAATTATTATTGCTATAATGATCAAAATTTTCAGTAAAACAGAACGCATAAATTAATCCTTTGTAACATAAACATACACCGAATATGCCAGTATGCAAATTCGGTGTAATAGTATTTAACTGATGATAATCTGCAGAATTATATCATGCAGCTTTATTTTTATCTGCCTTTAACATAGAAACTGCAGCAATTATAATAAAAATTGATGCAGCCATTAATCCGATCCAAAGGATAGGATTTGAGCCATCTCCTGTATCAGGTCCCTCTTTATCTCCGAGTACACCTGAATCCGGAGCATTTGTATCCCCGAGTACTCCGGTATCAATAACCGATGAAGCTCCTGATGATGCAACTGATGTAGTATCATCATCATCATCGTCGTCATCACTATCAGATGATTTTTTTCCAACATATTCATTATTAAAGGTTGCTGAATCACTCTTATATGAAGATCCGGAATTACTTATATACACTTCATTAACAAGCCCGTTTCCATTGTTTTTTACTGAAACAGTAATACTATATTCACTGCTGTCATATGTCATCCTGGAAATCTTGGTATCCGGTATCACCTGTTTAAGGGTATATTTATATACACCTGTTTCCGTGTAGCTAATGGAAAGTTTTACAGACTTTGTTGATGTCAGACTAAAACTGTATGAGCCATTAGATCCGCCTGATGGTAACGGATATGAACTGTCATTCGCCTTCAATATATATTTAAAAGTTCTATTCAGGTTCGACGGTATTTTATTTTTTTCGCTATAATTTTGCGTTACAGGAATAGTTGCTGTTGTCGATGAAGCAGCCATTGCAGGAACACAGATTATAAGAGCAGCTGTTAGAAAAGCTGCAATTAAACTGATAAATTTTTTCAATCCTCTGCTCTCCATTTATCCCCCTCCTCAGTTTTCATATCTGTTATTATATTTAGTATCAGAAATTCTGGCGAGTAAAACCATTCTTCCATCTGTATATGAATAGTCACATGTTGAAAGAACGACTATATGATCATCTTTTGTTAAATCAATATCTCTGTAATATTTTGATCTGCTCTTGATCTGACCAATAAATTCCTGTTCATTTCCATCTTCATATTCCCCATATACCATACTATCATATGCATCGCATTCAATATATGAAAAAATTTCAAGTCCATGCTCTTTTTCATCGTAATAAATATTACCATATTTATGTTCATCAAAAAAACTTTCGGCTGCAAATAAATCAATATCCCCAAACATCTTATGCTGTTCCATATGATGCCCATAAATCACACTTTTAAAATCCGAAAAATCTTTAGGCTTTGCCGAATCAAGAAAAACAGCCCCTGATAATGAATAATTTTTTAATACATCCGTATTAACATATTCTAAATTATCTTTTCCCTGTAGAAGCGGATAATCAATTTCTGTTCCATAAATTTCAATCCAACCAAAAACATCCGGATTAATTTTGCGAAGCTCTTCAAATGAAAGTAAACTATCATCCGAAGGCTTATAGGCAGTATAATTTGACGCATCAGCATCCATATATACCTGATTTGAATCCCATATACAATAAATACCACAAGCAATAACAGCCAAAAAGAAAAGCGATATAATTGTTGTTACGATCGAATCAAGGAGAAGTACAATCTTTGAAGCTTTGCTATTACCCAAGTTTTTCTCCTCCTTAAAATAAGAGCTGTACCCTCATTTCAGAATATGATTCCGAAATGAGGATATCAGCGCCCTTAATAGTTAATTCAAGCATAATTATCTATATCTTCTTCTGATAGCTAAAACTGTTAAACCAATAAGCGCTAATGCTGCAAAAGCGATCATAGCAACAAAAGGAGCATTATTTACAATAACACCTGTAACTGTTATATCCTTATAAGTATTAACATATGAAACACTGTTTTCACCAGCATCTGAAATTACTGTTGTATCTACCTTTGTTCCTGTAACTTTATCAGATTCTGTTCCACCTGCAACCTTTGTATAGGAAGCGGTATATCCATCTGCTGCTGTCTCTTCAACGGTATAACTAGTTCCTGCTGTTACATCTGTGAATAGTACATACTCACCATGTCCAAGTGTAAATGTAAGTTCTCCTATCTCTGAGTCTGTAAGATCAACCGAACCGGTTGCCTTTTCGCTGCCATCTGCCTTATGAACTGTCATAGCAATTGTCTGCTCTGAAACAGTTGAAGGATTGACAAATGAAACTGTATAACTAAATTCTTTTGTCATATCAGCATATTCACCGGCTATAGTCTTATTAATTGAAAGAGATGTAAGTGTTGATAAAACCCTTATAAAAGTCTCCTCAAATTTAAGGCTTTCAACCTTTTCACCAAGCTCTCCTGTATCAGAATCATATGACTGAGCAGTTACACCATATATAACAAGTCCGTCATCACTGTTCTTTACATATACAGAAATAAGATATTCCTTATCATCTAACATCTGATCCAGATTTACCTTCTCATCATCTGAAGCAACAACAGCTGATGAATCGCAGGTCTCAACCACCTTAAACTCATATACTCCTGCTGACGGATAGCTGATATTTGATGTTGAAAGATCAAGCACAAAATTCTTGCTTACCATATCATTCTTTATAGTATCTGAAGACGAATAACTAATACTCTGACTTGCAGTATCGCTTGGAACAGTTACCGTCTTTTCTGCCTGTGAAACAGTTACAGAAGTTGTCGTATAGGTATATTCAATAGTCGGAACTGTTGTACCCTCTGCAATATGCAAAACATTCGAAACAGTTACTTTGCCGCTGTCACCTGCAGTAACAACATCTGCCATTGCAGCATTTGCCGGCAAAACTGCCAAAGCTGCAGCCAAAACCAGCGCCGTTAATTTCTTAATTCTTTTGATCATTTTCTTACTCTCCCTTTAATAATATAAATATTAACTTTCAGAAATTTCTTCTCCTGAAAACAGCTACTACTTTTCCTTTTGCCGCTGATGAACTAACCGGTCCATATATGCGGCTGTCTTCTGCTGAGTCTCTTTTGTCTCCCAGTACAAAGACTTCGTCTCCGGTTAAAGTTACCGGAAAAGTTATTCCCTCCATATATGCCTGAGTTTTTGTATAAATATTGCTCTCCTGCTGAAGATTTCCATTTACTATAAGTCCTGAATCATTAATGTCAACAGTATCTCCGGCGACCGCAGCTACACGTCTGATCTCTGTCTTGCCATTTTTTTCAACTGCAAGAAGGTCACCGGCTGTAAAGTTTTTCTGCATTCTGTAATAAAGGACCAGATCGCCTTCCATTATTGCCGGCTTCATTGACATATCCCTTACTCTTACAAAACCAAAAACGAACTTAAACATGAGGATCAGAACTAGCGCAAATACCAATATTTTTGCCAGAAGAAATAGAATATCTTCCCTAAGTCTGTTTCTTTTCTTTCCGTCTGCGGGACTTTTATTCTCCATTTCTTTCATTAAGCCATTCTCTTTCTGTCAATGTAAACCAATGCAGCCGCTGATGAAAGCATTATAAGGATAATCATTCCCAAAGCTCCTTTTTCATCAGGGATCTTAACACCTGTCGGTGGAACATAAACCGTTTCATAATAATTGGTAAATGTGATCTCCGTGACTGTATCTTCATCATCTTCATCCAACAAAATACTGTCTGAAACAACTCCGTTATCTGCATCTGCATTGCCTACCGATACTGTTGTATATTTATATCCGATCTTATTATTTCCACCATCGACATTTTCATAATTTCCACTGTCAACTGAACTGGCAGAATTTTCAGAAACAGCTTCAACAAGTCTGTATTCCTTATTGATCATAAGATCATCAAGATCATAACTTCCATCCTCGAAAGCATTGTAGCTAACTGTTGTAACATCTCTCCAGCTGTCATTTTCCTTTGTCTGTAAAACAAACTTTGCGTTGGCAAATTCGCTGCTGTCCGGTGCATTATCCGAAGCTGAACCATTTATAACAAATTTTTTGTTTACCTTAATATCTGCCGTGTGGAAATTATTATCAATAATAAGTGATACATCTGATTTTCCAATTTCTATACTAGGACGTATACCCTCCCATCTGTCATAGGTTCCGCCAGCAATACTATATGTAGTAGTGTTGCCATATTTATCAGTCACTACGTACTCATCAACAAAAAGCTCGTAATCACTTGAGCTTGTTTTTTCCTTAAATTTCCAGGTCTTGTCAACATCAAGTCCGATGAAGATAGCTGTCTGGCCCGGCTTAAGTGTAAACTCTCCACTCTCATCGGTCGTATGGATCACAGATGAATCAGTATCGTAATAATACTGCGCTCCTGAAACAGTATTTGTACCTGTTGAATCAAGAATCTGCATTGTATATTCCTGACTATAATCAACCTGCGCATCATTAAGACTTACCGCCTTATGTACCGTTACTGCTCCCTCCGGTACAGGTGCAAGATTAAAATCAAGCTTTAAGTTCGATGCCCCGGCTCCTCTTTCAAGATAAAACATCTGAAGCAGATGTGATTTTCCATCCGCATATTCAAAAGTTTTATTATCCTGACTGGATTCCCAGTTCTCTGTAGTTTCCATTTCGGCAGCTTCAAACATTTTTCTTATAGTAGTAGTTTCATATGTAGGTTCTTTTCCGCTTTCAATATCTGAAAGGTCTGAAGTTGAATATTTAACCTCACCTGTCTGGAAATTGATCGTTCCACACTGTCCGTCATGAACGCCTCCAAGATCCAGAACAAGTACGCCATCAATATATACGAGCATATCGTCATCTCCGATAAACTCATATGTCATTGGTTTCATAGCTCCATTTGAGCTTATTTTTCCATTGGCAGGCTGGAAGAAACGACCATATCCATAAAAGCCAAAATAATAATCATTACTTTCATTAAAGCCATACAAAGCCTCATTATATCTTGGATCTGATTCTTTAAGCTTTACACCAAAATCGCTGTATAAATTATGGTTCCTCACATCGGATAATTTTAAGGTATTATAAGGCATGAAATTTCCTCTTTGATAATAGAACTTATTAGAATTCGAGGGTGTTCCAAGCTTAGAGAATACGTTAAAACTGCTGTCATCATCATCATATTTTAAGCTGGCAAAATATTCGGCGCTGTTAAAATAGAAATTTCCATAATTGTCATGCTTATCTTTAATAAAAAGATTATCGACTTTAGTACCATATGTATAATCTTTAAGGCTTATGGATGGTTTACTCTTAACTACAGGAAATCTCAGATAATCGGGAGTACCGTCCGCTCCTTGAGTTAACACGCTATATACACCTTTTTCTATACTTCCCTTTCCATAAGTACCGGAGCCATAGTCTCCGGATTCACTTCCATGCAGATTAAACTGCATTTTCGTCGAATCAAGCATATACATATTAAAGCCCAGCTCGCTGCTGTCAACAGTCTCTACTTCATAGTTACTGATATCTGTATCAGAATTATTTGCTAAAAGGAGCATTGTGGAAAAGCTGTCAGGTTCTACCTCCGTAGAAATACCTACTATGCTTTCATCAAGCTCGCCTTCATTTTCTTTTTCAACTTCAATATTACTTTTGTCTTCAGCAGAATTATCAGCAAGAATTTCCGGAACAGTGTCATTTATCAGGTGAACTAACTTCAAGCTATCTGCATCTATACCCTGAAGCATGTCCTCTGTTATATCGGTCTTAAGCGTTTCGATGGACAGGCTCTTGACAGCTCCCTCTTCCGGCTCAAACTCATTTCCTTCTGTATTAATGAGACTTACATCCAATGGAAAGATCCTATCATATTTTATGTCATTAGCAGACAATGTTTCTATGATTTTTTCATATTCTTCCGAATTGTCCTTAATCTCAGAAACACTTACAGAATCATAACCTGTCAGCTTGTCAGGATAATAATTAAGACAAACACGATAATTCTCAGTTTCTACCGTATCTGAAGATAAGCTTCCGACCAGTTCGTTTTCGGAATATGTATTCTCCGAATCAGTCGAAGCACTATTTTCCGGAGCATTGACTACTATAACATCCCCCTCCTCTGCGGACACAGCAAAAGCACCTGCAGAGAAAACTAAGGAAGCACTTAATAGAATTGTAAGCTCTTTCCTTAATCTTATTTTCATTCTTTATACTCTCCCCTGTTAATTACTTTGAAAAAAAAAGCTGCCGAATATCAGCACAAAAGATGTGCTTTTATACGACAGGGCTCATAAAAAATCGGGCGTTCCCCCTCAAAAATTATAATTTTTCTATCAAAAATTGTATAACAAAAAAAGTATTCAGTCAATACAATCAGTGTATTGTATTATGTATTCTTTATCAATTTTATACAATTAATCTTTTTGTCAGATATCTCGGCTCAACATCCTTGTAAAAGCAGTTTCCTACATTTTCACATTATTAATTTCTACTATTATAATATAATCTTGACGCGTTATCCTTTAGTGTGCTACCATATCAAAGTACTATAAATCAATCGACTTTATAATGAAGGGGATAATTATGAAAAAGAAATCTATTCCGGCATTTGTTCTCTCCGCTTTAACAGTTCTCTGTCTTACAGCGTGTGGTACAGCAGCATCAACATCTACACAGACTTCTGAGGCTGCACAGGCCTCTTCGGCAGAATCTTCCGCTGCATCCGTTGAAAGTTCAACTGCCGCAGACAGTTCCAAAGCAACTTTTACAGTTGGTTTTGACCAGGATTTCCCTCCAATGGGATTTGTTGGAGAAGACGGTAATTTTACAGGTTTCGATCTTGATCTTGCCGCAGAAGCTGCATCACGCATGGGACTTGAGATTGTATATCAGCCTATTGCATGGGATTCCAAAGATGCAGAGCTTGATGCCGGAACGATCGACTGTATATGGAATGGTTTTACGATGAATGGTCGTGAAGACAATTATGAATGGTCAGATCCTTATCTTGATAATGCACAGGTTTTTGTTGTAGCTGAGGATTCCGGTATTAATTCCACTGCAGATCTTGCAGGAAAAATAGTTGAAGTCCAGGCTGATTCATCTGCAGAGGCAGCACTCGATGACGAGGCAAATGCAGAGCTTAAGGCTTCTCTTGGTTCTATACAGACAACACCTGACTACAATACCGCTCTTATGGATCTTGATATGGGTGCCGTTGATGCTATCGCCATGGATAATACAGTAGCAGATTACAAGATCAGTACAGGAAATCTTGCCTTAAAGACACTTGACGAACCTTTTGCTTCTGAAAAATATGCCGTTGGATTTAAGAAAGGCAATACAGAACTTCGTGATAAGGTAAATGAAGCACTTAAGGAAATGGCTGCTGACGGAACAATGGCTGAAATCTCTGAAAAGTGGTTTGGCAAAGATATTACAACACTTAAATAATTTAACTTCCAATAAATATTATTCAGGAATATAATTTATGAATTTTACAACAATTTTAAGCTCGCTCACGTCCGGAATGGGCGTGAGCATCTATATTTTTATAATAACTCTGGTTTTTTCTCTTCCTTTGGGACTGCTGGTTGCATTTGCCCGAATGAGTAAAAATCCCGTTCTTTCTGTATTTAGCAAGGTCTATATTTCAATAATGCGTGGTACGCCACTCATGCTCCAGCTCATGGTAGTTTATTTTGGTCCGTATTATATTTTCGGCATCAAAGTTTCCAATGGCTATCGTCTCTGGGCTGCACTCATAGGCTTTATAATCAATTATGCAGCGTATTTTGCAGAAATTTACAGAAGCGGGATCCAGTCCATGCCTATAGGACAATATGAAGCAGCCCAGCTTTTAGGCTACTCCAAATTTCAGACTTTCCGTGTTATCATTCTGCCACAGGTCATAAAACGCATATTACCTTCAATTGCAAATGAGGTAATAACTCTGGTAAAAGATACGTCACTTGCCTTTACCATAAGTGTTGCTGAAATGTTTTCAACAGCGAAGGCACTCGCCAGTTCCACAACCTCAATGATGCCATTTGTTGCTGCTGCCCTTTTCTACTATATTTTCAACTTCCTTGTAGCTGCACTTATGGATTATACAGAAAAAAAGATGGATTATTATAAATAAAGGATTAAATTATGTCTTTACTGGAAATGAAAAATATTAGCAAAAAATACCCTGACGGAAAACGTACAGTACTCAAAGACGTTTCTCTTAAAGTTGATAAAGGTGAAATCCTTTCGATCATCGGTCGTTCAGGATCCGGAAAATCAACTTTATTGAGATGTGCTACAAACCTGATACCAATAAGCGGAGGAAGTATTTCCTACAACTCCGTAATGATGGCTGAAACCGTCAATGGTCAAGTAAGATATGCAGATAAAGAAAACCTGAAAAAAATATCTTCAACATTCGGTCTTGTATTCCAAAATTTCAACCTTTTTCCTCACATGTCCGTAATACAAAATATTATGGACGCTCCGATACGAGTTCAAAAAAGACCAAAGGATGAAGTCAGGGAAGAGGCATTGAAGCTTCTTTCTAAAATGGGACTGGAAACCCGGGCCGATTATTATCCTTATAAGCTTTCAGGCGGCCAGCAGCAAAGAGTTGCAATTGCAAGAGCACTGGCTCTGAATCCACAGATACTTTTTTTCGATGAACCAACCTCTGCACTCGATCCCGAGCTGACCGGTGAAGTTCTTAAGGTCATCAAATCACTTGCTGATCTGCATATAGCAATGGTTATCGTTACCCACGAAATGGCCTTTGCTCATGATATCAGCGACAGAGTGATCTTTATAGAGGATGGCATTATTGCCCAGGAGGGAACTCCTGATGAAATATTCTCATCCGATAACGAACGAACAAAAGCCTTCCTCGGACGATATAATCAAATAATATAAAGCAAAAACAGGCCAGCTCAGCATTGAAATGGCCTGTTTTTTATTATTTTTAATAACCCTTTACTGAAAATCCCGATTCATGCTCTTCAAGCGGAATTTCGTTCTCTTCAATATTTGTGATCCTGATAAATCTTCCTTTTTGTAATTCAATCAACATGCGATCCAAAGAACTTTCTTCTCCCTGCAGTTCCATTTCTACCGATCCATCATACATATTTGCAACCCAGCCTGTTAATCCAAGACTCTCTGCAGCATATTTTGCAGTCCATCTGAAACCTACTCCCTGTACTCTTCCCTCGAAAATAAAGTGTTTTCTGATTCTGTTTATATCACCCATTAATTTCTCCTTGGAATATAATAAAAAGCATTTTTCAGCCATTTGATCTCCGAGTCAGTTATCGCAATAACATCAAAACGATACGAGAGCTCTTCACTCAAGTCGTTCTCCATTCGATAATAGTCAGAAGTTCTGCTGATCTGCCTTTGCTTTTTATAATTTACAGCCTCTTCTCCGCTGCCGTTTTTATCAGTTTTTCTGTACTTAACTTCTCCAAAACAGATAGTATCCTCGTCTAAATAAATAATATCTATTTCTCCGCTTCTTACAGAAAAATTTTTTTCCAAAATTGAACAGCCCTGCCGTTCAAGAAACTCTGCAGCCTTAAGCTCACCGTTTCTTCCTGATACCTTTGTGTTCCTTTGTTCCAATATTTGCCTTCGCTCCATCCATTTTTGCCTTCAGGCGATCCATTCTGTCTACAAAGACCAGAACCTCTGCAACTACCTCATATAGTTCCGGAGGTATCATATCTCCGATATCCAGATTAGAGAGAGTCTCTGCCAGTTTATCATCCCTGTGTACCGGCACATCTGACTCTTTAGCCTTTTCAATAATTTTCTCCGCAACAGCTCCCTTTCCGGATGCCACCACTGTAGGCGCCGCATCCTTTGGATCATAAGCTATTGCAACAGCCGTTTTGACTTTTGCCCTGTTTTTTTCTCCGGGCTTATTCTGCTGAGCCATATTTTCCTCACTCATCCGAGCTTCTATGCTCTCACATCAAATGCAGTCTTCTGTATAAGTTTCTCATTACTTCCTCTGTTGAACATTATCTCCGGAACATCCTTAGCCTCTTTATTAAGCGAAACATCCGTATGCATTACATATCCCCGCTTTGAAAGGGCATTATCCAGCTCGGATAAATGTTCTTCTATAAAATCCAGCATTTCTTCTTTCTGTAAAAGAAAATGTGTCGTTACATGATCGTAATTCTTCATCGTAATATGAACATCCATAGTTCCGAGATTTTCCATATCAAGATGCAGTAAAGCTGAAAAATTCCCATCTTTTTTCGCCAGATTTTTTTTATTTGTATAGACATACAGGTCACCGTGTGAAGCAGCATTATTCATCTTTAACGGCAGCTGAATATAGGTCATTGCCATATTCATACCGTTCATAAAGTCTATATTGTCCTTTAAATTCTGCATTCCCTGGGCAAGCGTCGTTTCTCCTCTGCCTGTAACTTTGAGTAGCTCTATCGCCTCCTCTGCCTGCGCAGAAATTTTTTGATAATAGGCTTTAACCTTCTCTTTGTCCGCTACTGCCTCCGGTTCCAAAAGGTACTGTTTCACTATCTCATTATGCAGTAAAAGCTGATACGGTTCCGATCCTATCATTTCCTTCAATGCATTAAATGAATTTTCATTTCTGAAATTTGAGGCATTCTCTCCCTCCATTGAGGTATGTATCAATTTAAGAAGCTGTTCCGATGATATTTCACCCGAAGAAACTTTTTCTGTTATCTCCGGTGGATAACCTGCTTTATTCATCAGTTCAGCCATATTTTTTAAGCCATCAGTTCCCAATAACTGCGTCAGGTTATTGGTCACATGTCCCGGAAGACTAAGGTTTGCATCAGGCTTGATCACAGGATTTTTTTCAACTGAAGCTTCAGTGTTTAACTGACCTTCAATATTCTTTCCATCAGACTGTGTTTCTGTTCCTGCTTCTGCTCCCTTTGAGTTACCGCTTGCAGCAATTTCACTTTCAAGAGGTTGTTCTCCATTTTTCTCTGCCGATACATTTGTCGGATCAGAATTTAACTGGCTATCAGTCTGAATGATTTCGTTATTATTCCCTTGAATATTTGCTGTCTGATCTTTTGATTCTGATTCTATCAGCGCCAGCAGCTTCGTGCTGTCGCCATTCATAGCTTCATTCACAGCCTGCATCATTTTAGCTGTAGGCTGTTCACTGAAAATATCCAAAATAGCTTTATTCATGGAAACAGACTCACTGCCCAATTGTGCAAATCCCTTTGCAAGATTATCTACGCCGTCAGCTATCTTATACTGTCCTTCTTTGTAAGCTTCAAATTGCTGGACATTTTCTTCTGTCAATGGAATGCCAAGCTGTGTCATCTGCACAATAGATGCAGGATTAGCTGAAGGATATGCTGATGCTGCTGAAGCCATCCCGGTAAGCGCATTTGAATCTATCGGAAGTCCCCTTTCCATCATGGCATTAACCATATCAACATTTCCTACAGTAACAGGCAGATCTGCAGCCATTAAGGCCTTTGCAGCCGCTGAATTTGTATCTAAATTTTCATATAGTGGGGTAAGTGTAAGGGTTGAAGAGCTAGATCCCTTCACCTGAAAAGACATAATCTGCCCTTGGTGCATAGTAAGATTTGAAGAAAGTCTTGCATTAAGTGTTTTATTATTGGCCAGAAGTATGGCTACAGAGCCATCCTCATTCATTCCGCTTATCTGTCCTGTAAAAATATCTCCGGACTTAAGCAGTGACAGGCTGCCCGAGCTCACAAGAGCTGTAGGCGACGATAAATTCTGACTTATAACCTGTCTTTCACTGCTGATCTGATTTCCATTCTGATTTCCTGCCTGATAAATACCGCTACTAGTATTAACTGTAATATTCATCTTTTCTCCAATATATTTTTAATGAAAGTCATTCTGTGTATCGGAGTGATTCCCTTTTCTCTAATTGCAGCTATATGTTCCGCAGTTCCGTAGCCTTTATTTCTTTCAAAGCCATATCCCGGATATTCTTTTGCATATTCAGCCATAAGTGCATCTCTGGCGACTTTAGCCACTATACTTGCAGCAGCTATCGAAGCGCTCTTTGTATCTCCTTTTATTATAGGAATCTGCTTTATATCCACAGAAGGAATTGTTACCGCATCGTTTAATAATATATCGGGCTTTATTTCAAGTTTCTTTATAGCTTCTCTCATTGCCTCATAAGTAGCCTGAAGAATATTAATTTCATCTATCCTCTTATTGTCTGCCGTACCAATTGCCCATGCAACGGCTTTCTCTTTAATTTCAGCCGACAATATTTCTCTCTTTTTCTCTGATAATTTTTTTGAATCATTTATATATAATATATCACAGTCTTTCGGTAATATTACCGCTGCTGCATAAACAGGTCCCGCCAATGGTCCTCTGCCTACTTCGTCAATACCGCAGATTGCTAGATTCTCACCGCATTCTCTTTCATAGGAAAACATGAGATGCATTCTTTCTTTTTCTGCCTCAAGCTTTAATCTTCTCTTTTCTTCACGTTCTTCTTTTTTGGTCATGTTTTTTCTTTACCTTAATGTTCCAAAAGAATTCAATGGCCAGATTCTCAAAACAACCTTACCCATTATTTCCTTTTTCTTTATGCTTCCGACATCCGTCGACCTTGAATCCATACTCTCATTTCGGTTATCACCTAAAACGAAGTATTCATCAGTTCCGAGAATGATCGGATTTGAAGCGATCCCGCCATCATTTATGCTTTCTTTTCCAAAATGTTCTATTAGGGGAATATCATCAATATAGACCATACCATCCTTGATCTGTACAGTCTCACCCGGCATACCAACTATTCTCTTAATATAAAAAATATTATTTGATTTATCGTGTGGAAAAACCACTATATCAAATCTCTTATATTTCCCGCTGAATGTCTGTAATTTACTTACAATTAGATTATCTCCATTATTCAATGTATTAAGCATTGAATCGCCATCAACTATTGCTCTCTGAAAAACAAAGGTCTTTACAAGACCCGTTAAAATAAGAACAATAAGTATATACAGGCTGAACCTGAAAACTTTTTTCAAAACCCCTCCTAAATATCAGCTCTCCCCTGATAATGATCATCCTTATAATATCTATTTGATTATTACGGTTCCTCCAAAGATATATGTCCGATCTTTCCACTTCTAAAATCATCTATAAGGAATTTTAAGGCCTTCTCCGTATCCGGAACACCACCGCTTCTTAAAGCATTTCTCTGAAGAGCTATTGTCTCCAGTGCCGTCAGGAAACTCATATCAGCCTTAACACCATATTTTTCTTCAATAAGATCCGGATGCTTTTCCTGCATTAATTTAATAAATCGCTCACTCATTTGATCCAGATTGATTATCTCATCATTCATAGAGCCTATCATCGCCATGCAGAAGCCTGCATAATCATCATCGATCTTTGGCCAGAGAATACCCGGAGTATCAAGTAATTCAAGGGTCTTAGACATCCTTATCCACTGCTTGCCCTTTGTTACTCCAGGCTTATTTCCTGTTTTTGCAACTGCTCTTTTAGCATATGAGTTTATAAATGTTGACTTTCCAACATTAGGTATTCCCACAACCATCGCCCTCATGGGTCTGTTGATTATACCCTTTTTCTTATTTCTCTCTATTTTTTCCTTACATGTTTTTTCAACTGAGGCATTGATGGATTTCATCCCATCCCCACGCTGTGCATTAAGAAGAACTGCTGTGATCTCTCTCTGCTTAAAGTATTCAAGCCATCTATCATTTACTCTTTTATCTGAAAGATCTGACTTATTCAAAAGAACAAGTCTTGCCTTTCCTGCACCTAATTTATCTATATCAGGATTTCTTGTTGCCAGAGGACATCTGGCATCAAGCAGTTCGATCAAAAGATCAACCAGCTTTACATCCTCTTCCATGGCACGTCTGGCCTTTGTCATGTGTCCGGGGTACCAATTATAACTATTATTTGCCATATTATTTAACCTTACCTACTCCTTCGTTTCCATATGCCAGATGAAGCCATGCCTGACCCACAAGATGTTCTCTCATGACAAGGCCTAAATTTGGACTTCTTGAGTCCTCTGAATTATTGACATTATCACCCATTACAAAAAATTCATCAGATTTAAGCGTGATTTCATCAGAAGCGATTCCAGGATCTGCTATTTTATCTGTAAAAATATCTTCCTGAGCTTCTCCATTCAGATATAAAACACCATCCGCTATACATACTTTATCTCCCGGAACGGCAATGACTCTTTTTATCGAATAATGAGCATTTTCATTTCCATTTGGCTTAAAAACAACCACATCTCCTCTTGAAGGTGCCTTAAAGCTGTATATGATCCTGTTCATATAAATAACCTGTCCGTTATGCAGACCTGTTTCCATTGAACTTCCCATAACGGTCGTCTTTATACCTACAGTATAAACAACAAAAAAAGCCAGAAGAAATCCAAGTAAAACAACAAATATCCAGGACATTATTTCAGCCACATGTTCGTTTGAAATTTTTTTCTTTCTCTGGTAAAAAGAAAGTCCGCCTCTGCGTCCTCTACGCATATTCTCTCCTCTTAAACTGAGTTAAACCTTATTTTATCTTATATCAAAAACATATTCTTTGCAAATCCGTCTCAAAATGTAAAAAGACGGGGATGCAATGCATTCCCCGTCTCCGGCTTTTTTCTTAGTCAACGATTTCCTTAAGCTTAGCCTTTTTACCTGTAAGCTTTCTAAGATAGAACAGCTTAGCTCTTCTAGCCTTACCAGAACGAACTACTTCAACCTTCTCTACGTTAGGTGAGTGTACAGGAAATGTCTTCTCAACGCCTACACCGTTAGAAGTCTTTCTAACTGTGAATGTAGATCTGTTGCTGCCACCCTGGATCTTGATGATTGTTCCTTCGAAGATCTGAATTCTGGACTTCTCACCTTCCTTGATTCTGTTGTGTACACGTACTGTGTCACCGACTTTGATCTGAGGTGCTTCAGCCTTTAACTGAGCTGCTTCGATTTCTTTGATAATTGCTTCGTTGTTCATTTAGAACCTCCATATAAACTGTACGTCAGTATTGTTTTGTTTTAATAAAGACTCTGCAATACTTTCGTTATTTGACGTTCTTAAATGCCATTAGTGATCTATCTCTTTTATAGACCGGCACCAGAGGACCATCTCCTAAAGACTCGCCTATTCGAGTCTCACAATATCTTAGTATAACACACCATTCATTTAAGCGCAAGCTAAAATATTCCACGATTTTTAAGCCATTCAGCATATAGATCAGGACGTCTTTCAGCCGTTCGTTTCATTGATTCTCTGACTCTATACAACTCTATTTTTTTATGATCTCCTGAAAGAAGTATCTCCGGCACAGTTTTACCATGCCATTCTTTAGGGCGTGTATATTGCGGATACTCAAGCAGTCCATTATTAAAGGATTCTGTTTCCGCTGATTCTTTATTGTTTAATACACCCGGAACAAGCCTTGATACAGCATCCATCATTACCAGCGAAGGAAGCTCTCCTCCTGTAAGGACATAATCACCTATCGAGAGATTATCTGTGACAATTTCTTCAAGAACTCTTTCATCAATTCCTTCATAATGTCCGCAAAGAAATATCAGATCATCAGCCTCTGCAAGATCCGCAGCAATCTTCTCATCAAAAACTCTGCCCTGAGGTGTTGTAAAAACAACCCTTGGCTTTTTTTCCTTATTGCTGAGCTTTTCCATAGCTGCAAGGTATGCATTATAAACAGGTTCACACTGCATAAGCATTCCTGCTCCGCCGCCATATGTATAATCATCTACAGAACCATAACTGTTACAGGAAAACTGCTTAAGATCAACAGTATTGATACTGATAACACCGTTTTTTACTGCACGACCGATTATACTGGTATTCATAGCAGATTCTATCATTTCAGGAAATAAACTAATGACTTGAAAATGCATTATTCCAATCCTTCCAGCAAATGAACTTTCATATTTCCATCCTCGATATTGACTTCAAGAATGCATTGTTTAATAGCAGGGATCAGGATTTCTTTTCCCTCTTCACTGCGGACAATATATACATCATTTGCACCGGTATGCATTATTTCTTTTAATTCTCCAAGATCGCGACCATCATCATTTATAACATTGAGACCTATAAGATCAATTTCAAAATACTGACCTTCCTGAAGATCTGCCGCCTCTTCTCTAAGCACACGAATTTCAGCATTCCTGTACTTCATTACGTCATTTATATCATCGATTCCCTTAAATTTGACTATTGCCATGTTTTTAAAGAATCTGATTTTTTCAATTTCTTCTTCAAATTCAGCGCGATTTGTCCTGATAATTACTTTTGTAAAATCCAAAAAGCGGTCAGGGTCATCCAAATACGGATAGACCTTGACCTCTCCTCTCAGACCGTGAGTTGAAGTAATTTTCCCAGCGGTAACGCGCTCATCATTGTATGATTTCGACATTAACCTTTTTACTTTCTTTTGATGAGGCCGCCTTTACAACGGAACGGATAGCTTTAGCTATTCTTCCCTGTTTTCCGATGACCTTGCCCATATCCGAGGGCGCTACGCGAAGTTCCACATTGATTGTACGGTCATCTTCAGTCTCTGTTACAGTTACCTCTTCAGGACTGTCAACAAGAGCCTTTGCAATGACTTCCACAAGTTCTTTCATTGGTACCTCCCTTTCCGCCGTATGATATCATACCTGTTTCAACAGGTCATGAGCCTATTACAGCAGTTTACGAATATAAGATTTTATTATTTCTGGATGATACCTGCGTTCTTAAAAAGTCTGGTAACAGTATCTGTAGGCTGAGCACCATTCTGAAGCCATTTCTTAGCAAGCTCCTCGTTGATCTTTACGAGAGCAGGCTCCTGAAGCGGATCATATGTACCGAGGTTCTCGATAGCATCAGGTGTCTTGCATGAAGCCTTAGAATCTGTAACAACTATTCTGTAAAAAGGTGCCTTTTTCTTACCGATTCTCTTAAGTCTAATCTTTACCATTTCAATTCTCCTTGATCTTAAATCAATATTACTTAATGTTTATATATTTCAACTGCTCTCAGCAGAATGAAACCATGTTTAACTCTAAACGCATCAGCGCATTCCGCGCATCATATTCTTAAGTGCGTTCATTCCTCCAAAACCACCGCGGCCTTTCATCATTCCGGGCATCTTCTTCATCATTTTCTGCATCTCATTAAATTCTTTAACAAGACGATTTACATACATGATGTCTACTCCTGCGCCCTTTGCAATTCTATGTTTGCGGTGAGGATTCAAAATTGAAGGATTTGCTCTCTCAGCTTTTGTCATTGAATGAATTATTGCCTCATTTCTTCTGAGGACTTTTTCATCAACCATGCTGCTGATATCTTTTCCCCCGGTAAGTCCAGGAAGCATTGAAAGTATTGAGCTTAATCCGCCCATCTTTCGCATCTGATCCATACTGGTAAGGTAATCATCAAAATCAAATTTACCTTTTTTGAACTTTTCCTTCATATCTCCGGCAGCTTCAACATCAACTGTTTCTGCAGCCTTTTCTATCAATGAAAGGATATCTCCCATTCCAAGGATTCTTGAAGCCATTCTGTCCGGATAAAACTGCTCCAGATCGGTGAGCTTCTCACCCATACCAACATATATGATAGGCTTTCCTGTAACAGCACGGATTGAAAGTGCTGCACCGCCTCTTGCATCTGAATCCATCTTTGAAAGAACAACACCGTCAAGACCGATTTTTTCATCAAATCCCTTGGCAACATCCACTGCCGCCTGACCGGTACTTCCGTCTACAACCAGAAGTGTGTTCATTATTTCTATGTTTTCTCTAATGCGAACAAGCTCATCCATGAGCTCTTCATCAATCTGCTGACGACCGGCCGTATCAAAGATCACGACTGTGTGACCGTTTTTCTCAGCATAAGCAAGTGCTTCTTTTGCGATTTCTACCGGATTCTTACTGTCTTCTTTCTTAAAGACCTCAGCTCCAACTTTTTCACCATTTATTTCCAACTGTTTAATAGCAGCAGGTCTGTAGACGTCGCAGGCAACCAGCAAACTCTTTTTTCCGCGTTTCTTCAAAAGTGCTGCAAGTTTTGCTGTAGTCGTTGTCTTACCTGCACCGTTAAGTCCACACATCATGATCGTTGTAATAGACTTTCCGGGAGCAAAGTTGAGCTCAGTCATCTCAGAACCCATAAGAGAGATCATCTCTTCATTAACGATCTTAATAACCGTCTGGGCAGGGTTAAGATTATCAAGAACTTCAGCTCCGACTGCTTTTTCCTGTATCGCAGAAATAAACTGTTTAACGACTTTGAAGTTAACATCGGCCTCCAAAAGCGCCATTTTAACTTCTTTCAGGGATTTTTTAACGTCGTCCTCTGTAAGTCTTCCCTTTGAACGAAGATTCTTAAATACATTCTGTAGTTTTTCGGTAAGGCTTTCAAATGCCATCTATAAATCACCCAATATCTTTCCCGCAAGCTCACCGATCTTCCCGGCTCCCGGATCTTCTATCTTTCCGGCGATAATACTTATCTCACCCACAGCAGATTTTATACTTTCAAACTTAGCCACCAGATGAAGCCTCTCTTCATATCCGTCAAGAGCCTTTCTGCAGCGGCTGATCATTGTTGATACTGCCTGTCTGCTAATACCGTACTCGGCTGAAATCTCTGCCAGCGAAAGATCTTCCATCGTGTATGCTTCATATATCTGTCTTTGGTGCTCGTTCAGCAGCTCTCCGTAGAAATCAAAAAGCATTGCTGTCCTTGCAAGATCTTCCATATCTCGTACCGTCCTCTGCAGCTTCATCATGCAACTAGTGTATAATATCACACAAAAGAGAAGGTGTCAACATCAAATGTTAACACCTTCAAAAGCACCTTAAAAAAGCAATTATAATGCCGGACGTACAAGTCTCGGACGGAGTCCCTTCTTATCAAGTGACTCAATTATCTGATTTTTATGCTCTGTGCCAAATGCCTCGAGAGTTATGCGAAGTTCAACTGCCTCTGTTCTGTTTGTTGTAACGAACTGGTTATGCTCAAGCTTTATAACATTTCCATTTTCTTCGGCAATTATACCGGCAACTCTCGCAAGTTCACCTGGCTTATCCGGAAGAAGGACTGAAACTGTAAATATTCTGTCTCTCTGGATAAGTCCATTCTGAACTACAGAAGACATTGTTATTACATCCATATTTCCGCCGGAAAGAATAGAGACAACTTTCTTGCCCTTACATTTAAGCTGCTTAAGGGCAGCAACCGTCAAAAGTCCGGAATTTTCAACTACCATCTTATGATTCTCAACCATATCCAGGAATGCTGTAACAAGATCAGAATCCGGAACTGTTATTACCTCATCAAGATTTTTCTGAAGATAAGGGAATATCTTGCTTCCGGGTGTCTTAACAGCAGTTCCGTCAGCAATTGTAGATGCAGATTTAAGTGTAGTGACCTTGCCCTTTTTCATGGATTCTGTAAGGCATGCTGCCCCCTCCGGCTCAACACCGATAACCTTTGTATCCGGATGAAGAAGCTTTGTAAGAGTAGAAACGCCGGTAGCAAGTCCGCCTCCTCCGATCGGTACAAGGATATAATCAACCGTAGGAAGTTCCTTAAATATCTCCATAGCGATCGATCCCTGACCTGTGGCTACTCCAAGGTCGTCGAAAGGATGAACGAATGTAAGTCCTTCCTCTTCTGCCATTTTTAAGGCTTTTGCTGCAGCATCATCATAAACATCGCCATGAAGTACTACCTCTGCACCAAGTGCCTTTGTCCTGTTAACTTTAATAAGCGGCGTGGTTGTAGGCATTACGATCACAGCTCTGCATCCATAAGCTTTTGCTGCATAAGCAACACCCTGGGCATGATTTCCTGCCGATGCAGTAATAACACCCTTTGATCTTTCTTCATCTGAGAGTTTACTGATCCTGTAATATGCTCCTCTTATCTTATAGGCACCTGTTCTCTGAAGATTTTCAGGTTTCAGATAAACATTGTTTCCACAGCTGTTTGAAAAGTAATCACTTGCAATTAACTTTGTCTCAAATGTGACTTCCTGCACCTTATCAGATGCCTCTTCAAATGCCTCAAGAGTTAAAAAATTGTCGCTCATTTTACGTCTCCTCGTCTTTGTTACTGTTCGTTATCAAAAAGTCCTTCTACAAATTTATCCGGATCAAATTTTTCAAGATCCGAAATTTTCTCGCCAAGTCCGATATATTTAACCGGAATTCCAAGTTCATTCTGGATTGAAACTGCAATTCCTCCCTTGGCGCTTCCGTCAAGTTTTGTAAGTACAAGACCTGTAACGTTAGTCACTTCCAGAAACTCCTTTGCCTGACTCATAGCATTCTGTCCTGTAGTTCCATCCACTACAACCAGAGTTTCCTTGATCGCCTCACTATATCCGCCTTCAATGATTGTATTTATCTTTTTAAGCTCATTCATAAGGTTCTTTTTATTATGAAGACGACCTGCCGTATCGCAGATCAATATATCAGTATTTCGAGCTTTTGCAGCCTGTATGGAATCAAAAATAACAGAACCCGGATCTCCGCCTTCTTTTCCGTTTATGATATCTACTCCGGCACGTTCAGCCCACACATCGAGCTGCTCTATAGCCGCTGCCCTGAATGTATCTGCAGCAGATAAAAGAACCTTTTTGCCCTCATTTTTATAATTTGCTGCAAGTTTTCCGACAGTGGTGGTTTTACCAACACCATTTACTCCGACAACAAGTACTACAGATTTATTATTTTCAAAGTCATACATATCATCTGTACGAACAGACTTAAGCATCTCCTTCATGATCTCTTTCAAAAGTTCTCTGCATTCTGAAGGCTCACTTATCCTTTTCTCCCTGACCTTTTTTCTTAAATCTTCAAGGATGGCTTCTGTAGTATTAATTCCGAGGTCTCCCATTATGAGGGTTTCTTCGAGTTCCTCATAAAAATCCTCATCTATTTCTTTATATCCTGTAAAAAAATCTGCAAGTTTAGAGAAAAATCCCATATATTTACCTCAATATTATTAATCTTATGACTCGACCTTATCAGAATAATACGACTCATCGGAAAGGTCAACATTAACCTGTGTTGAAACTCCCTTTTCCTGCATCGTTATACCGTAAAGTCTGTCGGCTTTAACCATGGTACCTCTTCTATGTGTAATAACTATGAACTGCGTATGTTCAGTAAGCTTTGAGAGGTATGATGCAAAACGGTCTACATTTGCCTCATCAAGTGCTGCCTCTATCTCATCAAGCAGACAGAAAGGTGAAGGCTTAAGATTCTGTATCGCAAACAAAAGAGCTATTGCAGAAAGTGCCTTCTCTCCACCGGAAAGCTGCATCATATTCTGAAGCTTCTTTCCCGGCGGCTGTGCAGTGATCTTTATATCTGTGGACAGAAGATCCTCGCTGTTTACAAGCTCCAGCGTACCTTTTCCGCCTCCAAAAAGTTCCTTGAAAACTATATCATATTGAGTAGCTATCTCTCCAAACTTCTCTGAAAACTGTTTCTTCATGTTTTCATCAAGTTCTTCTATTACTTTTTGTAAATCCTCAGCAGCCTTGACCAGGTCATTTCTCTGCTCATCCATGAAATTGAAACGTTCCATGAGATTTTTATAGTCCTCTATAGCATTTACATTAACTGCACCAAGGTCTCTTATATCATTTTTCAACGAAGATATCTTTTTCTTCATTGACGCAAGCTCTCCGCTCTCTTCTGTTCTTAGCTTTTCAGCATCTGACGGAGTCATCTCATACTCTTCCCACATATATGATGTGAGATTCTCGATAGAACCTTCGTATTTCTCTTTTGCAGAAGAAAGTCTGTAAATCTCTTTTTCGATCGATGTCTTTCTTTCTGCCAGCCCTTCTCTGGATGTAAAAATCTCGTTCTGTTCTTTCGAAAGTTCTTCCTTTCTTGAGACCAGTGCATTCAGCTCTTTATGATCATCATCCGTTTCATCTTCATCCTGAGCTATGCTCTTTTCGAGTTTTTCTATTTCCTTAAGTTTATTTTCTGTCTCTATCTGATTTTCATTGATATTTTTCAGATTTACTGCAAGTTCGCTCTCGCATCTGCTTATCGAGCTTTCAATTCTTTCAAGTTCTGCAGCCGCATATTTCTGTGCCTCAAGGAGAGATGCATTTGCTCTGTCAGCCTCTCCTATCTTGTCTCTGAGGCTGTGAGCTTCAGCTGACTTAATTTCGTTTTCGCCTGAAAGCCTTTCAACCTCTGATTTGAGTTCTTCCTCTGTCTTTTCCGACTCTTCGAGCTCGGAAGCAACCTTTTCCTTAGCAGCCTTAATTTCTTCTATCTGGCGTTTTAACTCGCCCTTCTCTCTTTCGATGCCGCTTTCGCCTTCACGACGTTCTTTGGTACGCTCTTCAAGATTTTTAAGCGCAAGTGCACAGGTATTTCGTTCAATCCCTGCTTCACGTATATCTTTTTCTTCTTTCTGCATAAGTTCAGAAAGTTCTCTTTGCTCATTTCTAAGCTCTTCAACTTCGCTTAAGACCTTATCCAGCTCTGTCATTATCTCACGACCTTCTTTTGTGAGATTTTCTATCTCCCTCTGTCGTCCGAGAAGACCTGCGCTGTTTGCCCTGTAAGCACCACCAGAGATAGATCCGCCCGGATTCAGGACTTCTCCTCCAAGCGTAACTATTCTTAGCCTGTAGCGGTATTTTCTTGCTATCAAGGTTGCATTATCTATATTATCAACAACAAGAATTCCACCCAAAAGGTTTGACGCAACATTTTCGTATTTTTTCTCAACAGAAATAAGTGTGTTTCCTGCCCCTACAACGCCCTTTTCTTTTAATGCTTCCGGAACAGGTATCGACCTCGGCTGTATCGATGTCAGTGGAAGGAATGTTGCACGTCCTGCATGCTCAGATTTCAAATAGTTAATGATCCTTTTTGCAGTATCTTCATCTGTCGTGACAATATTCTGCATGGCTCCGCCAAGGGCTGTCTCTATTGCAACTTCATATTTCTGCTCAACCGTAAAAAGATCCGCTACAACACCACATATTCCCTTTTCCCTTGAGCGCTGCTCCATTGCCTTTTTAACGGCATTCCCATATCCGTCATAGCGCTCAGCCATATTCTTAACAGACTCAAGTCTTGATTTCTTCTCATGGTACTTTATTTCAAGTCCATGATGTCGACTGTCAAGTTCAGAAAGCTTTGCTGTTATCGCATTGCGTTTTGAATCGTTTTCAACTTTTGACTGCTCAAGTCCACGAAGTTTTTCCTCAGCCTCGTCAAACTTCGCCTTTGCTTCACCAAGTTCCCTGTTCAGAGTCTCCTCATCGGTCTTGGCCTGTAAAAATCTTGCTTCTATCTCGCTCTGTCTGATACTGGCCTGTTCAAGCATCGTATCATAACGACCTATATTTGACTTTATAGTGGATCTGGCATTAAGCGTTTCAATGATCCGGCTTTTTCCGTCTTCAGTCTTCTTTTCGAGTTCAGAAATCTCTTCTTCAAGCTCTTTCAGTTTTTCTCTGTCTTCATCGAGAATAGCGATCCTGCCCTGCACCTTTTCATCAGCTTCACGCTTCTTCTCGCGAATTCCTTCGACCTCTTTTTCAAAGCCTTCCTTGTCTTTCTTCAGCGCATCAATACGATTATTAAAATGTTCATCCGAAACCTTGATCGTATTTATCTGCTCTTTAAGAACGTTTATCTGCCCCTGGATCTGGCCTTTATAAAGGGTTTTACCTGCTATTTCCTCCCTCTTGGCCTCGATTTTCTTGTCAATTTCTTCAGCCTCTGTGACCTTTTTTTCATAATTTACACGACTTTCTTCATACTGCTGTACTGCTTCCTTAAGGTCTCCGTCAGCGATTTCCTGCTTTTCTACAGTTTCTTTTATCTGGGTTTTAAATTTATCCGTTTCCAAAAGAAAAACATTTATATCAAGACCTTTAAGTTCCTCTTTTTTAGACAGATAGATCTTTGCCGTTTCTGACTGCTCTTCCAATGGCTTGATCTGCGTTTCAAGCTCTGAAATAATATCATTTACTCTGACGAGATTTCCCTCTTCCTCAGACAGTTTCTTCTGTGCGATATTCTTTCTTCTCTTAAATTTAACGATTCCGGCAGCTTCATCAAAAAGTTCTCTTCTTTCCTCAGCTTTTCCCGAAAGAATCTTATCAATCTGGCCCTGTCCGATTATAGAATAACCTTCCTGACCAATACCTGTATCATAAAAAAGCTCCTCAACGTCACGAAGCCTGCAGGTATTTCCATTTATAAGATATTCACTTTCTCCGGAGCGGTAAACACGTCTTGCAACTGTAACCTCATCGAATTCGATAGAAAGAGCGTGATCTGAATTATCCAGGCAAATAGCTACACTGGCATATCCCATAGGTTTTCTTGTTTCAGTGCCTGAGAAAATAACATCCTGCATTGAGGAACCTCTGAGTTCCTTCGCGCTCTGTTCTCCCAATACCCATCTTACAGCGTCTGCTACATTGCTTTTACCGGATCCGTTAGGTCCAACAATACCTGTTATTCCGCCCTTAAAATTAAACTCAAGCTTATTTGCAAACGATTTGAACCCCTGGATTTCTATACTCTTTAAATACATCTGACCTTCCCTTTACGAAAGCTTGACAAGAGCCTCATACGCAGCTCTCTGTTCAGCTGTTTTTTTCGAACTACCCGTTCCTTCGGAAATATCTTTCCCGTCTATGACTGCTGCAACCGTAAACTTTCTCATATGTTCAGGACCGGTTTCAGCTATGAGCCTGTACTCAAGCACTCCTCCCTCTTTCTGAACCCTGTTCTGCAGACAGGATTTAGAATCATGGAAAAGGCGTTTCTTCTCCATATCAGTGATGACAAATCTGTTTATAAAAGCTGCTGCACAAGCAAATCCTTCATCACCGGCATCGAGATAAATTGCTCCTATAATAGCCTCAAAAATATCTGAAACAATTGAATCATGGTATCGTGACCCCTGCGCATCTTCTCCCTTGCCCAAAAGAATATAATCCGAAAGAGATAATTCCTGAGCGCAAAATGCCAAAGTCGGCTCACATACAAGAGCAGCCCTTAACTGGGTCATTTCTCCTTCCTGCATATCCGGACGATTCTTATAGAGAAAATCGCTGACTGTAAGCTCAAGTACGGCATCTCCTAAAAATTCAAGTCTCTGATAATCAGGATATTTATTGATCATTAATTCATTAATGTATGAACTGTGAGAAACCGCTGATTTTAATAGTTTCTCGTCTTTGAAATGATAACCAATGCTTTCCTCAAGCCTGGTCAATGGATATTTATTATTCATTATATTCACCGTTAAAATTCAAACAATTATAAAGATATGAAAAAGAGCTCCTTACTAATAAGGAGCTCATATCTTTCAGCAGCTAATAATCTAAGACTGTGATTTAATCTCAAGCCTTCTCTGAAGCAGACTTGATCTGTGCTACAGCATCAGCAACAGTTACGATCTTCTCAGCAGCGTCTGTATCGATAACGATATCAAACTCCTGCTCGATTCCCATGATGATCTGGAAAACGTCGAGTGAATCAGCACCAAGATCATCTGTGAATGTTGTCTCCATAGAGATCTCGTTCTTGTCTACATTTAATACCTCTGCGATGATGTCTTTTAACTTTTCAAATTCCATTTTTTGTGTTCCTTTCTTAACCTTGTAAAAATTCTTTTTTATTTTATATATAGCCTTTTCAGGCATCCTTTAAGCAGATCAGATTCTGTATCTTTTCATTTATCTTTTCTTCTTTAAATGAGATACACTGCACAATCGAATTTGTTATTTCCTTGTGCTTTGAACTGCCGTGGGTTTTAACAACTAGACCGTTAAGTCCCAAAAGAGGCGCACCGCCATACTCACTTACGTCAAACATTTTCAGAACGCCTTTAAGTGCAGGTTTTATCAAAAGCCCTCCGATTTTAGCTCTGAGAGAAGACATTATACCTGCCTTTATCTGCTGCATCATTATGATTCCAACGCCTTCCATCATTTTTAATGCTATGTTTCCGGCAAAGGCTTCACATACAACAACATCAGCAACGCCCTGGTTCATATCCCTGGCTTCTATGCTTCCAATAAAGTTTATATCAGGACAGTTCTTCAATAAAGGATACGTCTCTTTGACAAGCATATTTCCCTTTTCTTCTTCTGCACCGATATTCAATATTGCAACCTTAGGATTCTTTATACCCCGAATATTCTCTACATATACAGAACCCATTTTAGCAAACTGGACGAGATGATCAGATCTGGCATCTACATTTGCTCCACAGTCAAGCAGCAACGATGCTCCCTTTGTTGTTGGGAAAAAAGTTGCCAAAGGAGTTCTTTCAACTCCTTTTATACGACCTACAAGCACCTGACCTCCAACAAGTATCGCCCCGGAACTTCCTGCCGATACAAAGGCATCACACTCGCCATCGTGAACAAGCTTCATGCCTACAACTATTGAAGAATCTTTTTTCTTTCTAATGGCCATTACCGGAGGTTCTCCGGTCTCTATGACCTCAGACGCTATAATCTGTTTTATTCTGTCCTCAGGATAGGAATATTTCGCCAGCTCTGTCTTCAATGCATCCTCAGTCCCTATCAGATATACAACTATGTTATCCTTAAGGTTTACTGCATCGACTGCGCCCTTGACTGTTTCTACCGGTGCATTATCTCCACCCATAGCATCAAGTGCAACTTTTACAATTTCTGACATGAATAACTCTCCATTTAGTTTATCTGCTGTTTATCTTTTACCAACAGCAATATTACTATACAAGAGTGTTTCATAAAAATCAAGGCTAAAATTCAAATTTTAACTCACAATGGACAAACTATGTTACTGTTCACACAGCTCTGCGCACTTGCTGCGCTGAGCGTAAGAAAACATACAGCAAGAAATATGGATTTGCCCCATTGCCGAAGGCAATCTTTAGATGGGCAAATCCAGTTACTGTGAGCACCTGTAAGGTGTGAACAGTAACCAAACTATAAGACAATGTCCGTTTTAAGCCAAAAACAAAGCCCTAAAATCCTCCTGCATTAAAAAAACGCACCATTCAACAAATGAACGGTGCGTTATGACAATCATTCTACTGCCTGTTAAGCCTGTGCAATGATTTCCTTTTTGTTGTAAGAACCACAGCTCTTGCATACTCTATGAGGGAGCATAAGCTCGCCGCACTTAGGGCACTTTACAAGAGTAAGAGAAGCCATCTTCCAATTAGCTCTTCTCTGATCTCTGTGTCCCTTAGAAGATTTATTCTTCGGACAAATTGACATCTATCTACACCTCCTAACACGCTTTATAATCAAAATAATGCATATAATCAAAATGAACCATGCTTTTTAGATTATACACATGCAGTTTTAGTTTGTCAACAAATTTATTTATGACAATGCTGCAGTGATAATTGACATTGAATAAACTTCAAGTGCATTACATCCACGTGAGAGGTCATTGATCTGAGCATTAAGTCCAAGAAGAATAGGACCATATGCCTCAAAGTTACCCATACGCTGAGCAATCTTATAACCGATATTTCCTGCATTGATATCAGGGAAAATGAATGTATTTGCATGTCCTGCAACTGATGAACCAGGGCACTTTGTACGAGCTACTCTGGGTGAAACTGCCGCATCAAACTGAAGCTCACCTTCTATAGGAAGCTCAGGATATCTTTCCTTAGCCTTCTTTGTAGCATTCTGCATCTTTGTAACTGCATCACCCTTACCTGATCCAAGTGTTGAATAGCTTAAGAAAGCAACCTTAGGATCAACGCCGAATACTCTTGCACATTCTACCGTCTCGCCGCAGATCTCAACAAGCTCATCCTCTGTAGGATAAAGATTGATAGCGCAGTCTGCCATCGCAAGAACCTCATTCTCGCCTGTAGCTGAAGGACGAACAAGTATGAAGCATGATGAAACAATAGAGTTACCGGGCTTTGTCTTAATGATCTGAAGTGCAGGACGAACTGTATCAGCAGTTGAGTATGTAGCACCGCCAAGAAGGCAGTCAGCAACGCCCATCTTTACAAGCATTGTACCAAAATAGTTGCCGCCTGCAAGGATCTTTCTTGCCTCTTCCGGCTGCATTCCCTTGCTTTTTCTGATCTCACAGAAAAGGTCTACCATTTCATCAAAACGATCATAGTTTTCTGGATCTATAATAACAGCACCACGAATATTATATCCGGCCTCTTCTGCTGACTTTTCTATTTCATCAGGATTTCCGAGGAGAACGGGCTTTAAAAAGTTGCTTGCAAGAAGTCTTGAAGCAGCCTCAAGTATTCTGGGATCAGAACCCTCAGTGAAGACGATCGTCTTAGGATTCTTTTTAAGTTTTTCTATCATAGTACCAAAACCGAACATAAGAAATTCCTCCAAAAAAAATTGAATTATTATATCATTAGGCGGCCAGTAAAATCCACTGACCGCCTAATATTATAGTGCAATTTAAGTTTTACAAAATTGATTTAAATCAAACCGAAACGTTAAGAAATTCACATGCCCTCAATCCTTTTCCTCAGGCAGTAAATAGTATCTTGTACAACCACATCTGCTCTTATATACTCTCTGCCAGACCTTCCATATATACTCACTTGAAATATATGGTCTTCTTATTTTATCTGTATCTACCAGTGCCGAAACCTCGATATAAAGTTCATGAGCTAAATCCGACTCAAACCTCACGTTCATCTTTCTCTCCTTGCAAAACATAATAGCATTATCCAACATACACCGGTCGGATACATTTACCATAAACAACTTTTTTAATCAGTCACTTTCATAATATTATCTGAATTCTTTTTATATTTCAAGAGTTCATATTAAGGCATAATATTTTTTCTGAAAATTTTAGCTCAAAAATCACAGAACTTATTATCTGAAAAAATATTTAACTTAAATTGTATTATTTTAAATAATTCAATCATGTCTATAAAATTTAAGCTTCAGATAACCGATAAAAAATGTAGAAAGTCTGTTTTTGACTGAAGTCAAAGCAGATCAAGCCTATCTGTTTATCTCTTGATCAGAAGCATTTGTAAACAAACAATTCATATTCAAAGGCGGCGCAAGTATGGCATACGATATCAAACGTTTACTTGAACTTTCAGTAAACATCAACAAGTTTATAGATCCTGATGACTTCTTTGAAGCTGTGATCAATGAAGCCATGTATATCACAAACTGCGATGGCGGGACTATATATATTCCCGGCAAAGAAGGGCTTACATTCCAATATGTACGTACAAAATCCAAATATATAACTATGGGTTGTGATTCAGGTGCCACTTCTCTCCCACCTATACCAATGGATAAGCACTATGCCTGTGCGCAGGTAGCGATCACTCAGGAACCTCTGAATATACGCGATGTATATTACGCAAAAAATTTTGACTTTAATGGTACTTACGTTTTTGACAAGTCAAACAGTTACAGATCACATTCTATGCTTATACTGCCTATGTCTTCATGTTTTGAACTCGTAGGTGTAATACAGCTGATCAATTCGATTGACCCTGAAACCGGTCATTGGACACCCTTCACAAGCGAACACGAGCAGCTCTGTAAATATCTTGCAGGTATTTCTGCTATTAAATTAGAAAATATGAAACTTAAAGGTTTATTAGCTGATAAAAGAAAGTTAGGAAAATAACTCCTATGACCGCAAAAAAATATGTTTTTTTAAGCTATAGTTCAAAAGATGCTGATTTTATGAAGGAAATTGTGGGGCTCCTTCAGTCTATGAATATTGAATACTGGAAAGCACCCGAAAAAATCCCTGCAGGATCCAGCTATGCCAAAGAAATCAACTGTGCAATTGAAAACTGCAGCTTATTTTTGCTGGTCTTATCCCAAAATTCACAGGAATCTATATGGGTTGAAAAAGAAATAGACTGCGCATTAAACAGCAGACGTGTAATTATTCCTTATAATATAGATAATGTTGCCCTGGTTGATGCGTTTAAATTTTATCTTAATAATGTTCAGATGGTCTTCCACAATAATTCTGTCCGAAAGTTTAAGGAGTTGGAGGATCTGCTGAAAAAATACATATTAAACACTGCTAAAATTCCATCAAAAAAACCAATGCACTCAAGCCCTACTGGCAGTAACAGTCCGCGTGCACAGGCAAAAAGTCCGCAAAGCCAACAAAGTCCACAAAACCTACAGGTTTTTAATGACGCATACAGAAGGATAACTAAAAGAAACCTTCTCAAATTTAATCGTGTTCCCACAAGATGTGCCTATTGCGGTGGTAAATTGTTCAATACTCACGATGGAGTTTTTGTCTGTGAAAACTGTAACCGTGAGAACTATGATGATTATCAGAAAATAGAAAATTTTCTCAGAAATAATGGTAAAGCTACAGTTCCTGAAATCTCCAGGGCACTTAAGCTACCTGTAAAAGTAATTCTGAACTGGCAACATATGCGACAGGAAAATAAACTATGAGCATTGAAGTCTGGATAATAGGCGAAGACAAAAGAAATATGATCAAAAATCAGAGAATGATCAACAGGAATGGCAGTATGCGTGCTGTTTGTCTTTTATCTGAAAAAGCCTTAAAGGAAGCTATCAAAAAAACAAAAGAAGACCCCGAAATGACAGAAATCCCCTCCCTCATCGTTATGGATTACGAAATTGCAAGGAGAAATGATTTCCAAAATGTTCATCTCTTAAGAGAATACGACAAACTTGCGGGCGTTCCTCTTTTTATGGCTGTTAATGAAAGTAATGAAGCTACAGCAGATGAATGTTACGAAAACGGTGCAATGATCATTGTACATACTGAACTCACCAATTCTGAAGTTACACGAATCGAGAACATTGCCTGGCAGCATGATAATACCCGTCTTTACGAGCAGAAAATGCAGAAACAGGCTTTAGAACTTCATAATGCAAAAGAAATACTTCGACTGAACAAACAGCTCGAAGCAAGAAACGAATTTCTTCATAAAACATTTGGACGGTATTTTTCAGATGATCTTCTAAATCTTATCCTTCAAAAGGGCGAGAATGTTTCCCTCGGAGGCGAAAAAAAAGAAGCTACGATCATGATGACAGATTTAAGAAATTTTACTTCTTTATCAGAAAAAACAGACTCCGATATCCTTACTTCCGTCCTTAACTTTTACTTCAGTAAAATGGTAGATATTGTCTCCTATTACAGAGGAACTGTTATCGAATACATGGGAGATGGTATGCTTGCAGTTTTCGGTGCACCTCTATCAGATGACCACCATGTGGATAACGCAGTTGCTTCCGCAATAAGCATGCAGAATGCCATGCCTTCCTTAAATGAATATTTTATAGAGCATGGATTTCCCTCTCTTGAAATGGGGATTGGTCTGCATTGCGGAGAGGTATTTATAGGAAATATAGGCTCTGAAAAAATGATGCGCTACAATGTCATTGGAAATACTGTGAACGAAAGTTCAAGAATTGAAAGCTGCAGCGTAGGCGGTCAAATATTGGTCTCAAAGGAAATAATCAATAAATGTAAAAGCGCTCTGACAACCAAAGAAGGCGTAGAAATAAGCGCAAAAGGATTAAATACGCCAATCTGGATATACGAAGTAACAGCTATTTCAGGTGATTACAATGTTTCCGTATCAAATAACAGAAATTATTCAGAAGAGTATGAAGAAGTTTCCGCAGAAACCTATTTTCACCTCTACCCAATAAAGGGAAAACTTATATCTGATGAATTTATACCGGCTAAATTATTAAAATTATCAAAGAAAAGAATGGTCGTGGAAATAAATGATAATGATAGTCCTAAAATCGATTTATTCACAAATGTAAAAATAACATCTCCGATTGATAATAAAGAACTATACGGAGGTTTCTACGCAAAAGTAATCGGACATAACGAAACTCTCTGGACTCTTCATTATACAGATGATAATAACGTTGTCGCAGATTTCTTAAGTCGAATAATAAAAGCTAAAAACGGAGGATTTTATGGATTCCAATGATTTATTTGAAATGCTTGATCAGTCTCCCGATATTGACGGAATCGGAAGTAGATCGCTGAGTTTATGGTACGGACAGGAATCACTCATCATCATTATATCAGGAACTATACCAGATGCTGATTTTGCTGACAAAGACATAAGCGACCTCTTAAAAACCTCTAAATTTTTATCTGATCTCAATTGCAAGCTCTTTCTTCTGCTTTGGAAAGAGCACGATGAAATTCGTGCATATTTTAAAAGTGACAGCAGTCGTGTAAGAGCACTCGATTTCTTAAATGTTTTTATGTCAGATGCAGGACTTGTAAAGGGTGATTCGAGGTCAGCTTCCGGAAGAATTGCTTCCGCTACACTCTGGCTTATCATGGGCGAAATGGATCTCACTAATCAGATTGATTATTTCAAAAAAATGTCAATTTCATATTTTAAGGATTGCAATTGGATAATAGCTGATGAATACTCAAGTTCTAAACATGATGAAATTCTCAACATGACAAAATACACCAAGAAACACCTGCCCTGGGCTGTCGTAAAATCGGTTGATATCGCACCTGCAGGAAGCACTATAAATATCAAAACTCTTGAAAATGATTCCGGGGTAAATATTACAACAGATGATAATACCTATATTATGATAGGCATTCAGGGAGAAGTCTATAATATAGATTCCAAAAAATTCGACAATACATATGACCTGACAGATGAACCTCTTGATATATTTGCCCGAATGACCTTGTTTATCCCTGAAGTGACAATATTACCGGACAATGAATACATGAACATAGACGAAATTGCTCTGATCTGTTATCCCAAGAACAACAGATCAATATATGCAAAACAGCTCGATCGGAGGACTAAGGTTTTTCCTGTTTATGACCGAAAAAATTATTTTTTAGGTAATAAAGATGATTTCCTTGCAGTTCGTACCGATGACCTGAGTGATATTTATATAATACAAAAGAGGATTTTTTTAGAGACATACGAGGAAGCAAAATGAATAAGCAGACTTTGACACTCAAGATTCTCGGGTGTAGAGGATCAGTTCCCATAGAGGGTGAGGATTTCAAAATTTATGGTGGTGCAACATCGTCAATATGTGTGCTGGCTGAAACCACAAGCGACGCCGGACATGTTACAGAGGAAATTTATCTCGATTCAGGCTCGGGAATAGTAAATGCAAAACCACTTCCTGACAGTCATATTTCAATACTTATAAGCCATATGCATATAGACCATCTGATCGGAATGACCTTTTTCCCCGCACTTAGTCAGAAAGACCGTAGAATAGATATATACGCAGCAGCGAGAAATGGTCTTAAAGTCAATGATGCAATCGACAAGCTCTTTTCGCCTCCATACTGGCCTCTTAAAGTTACGGACTATCCTTCTGATGCCAGATATTATGAGCTAAAGGAAAATTTTAATATAGGAAATGTAAAGATTAAAAATATAGAGGTTAATCATCCCGGAGGCTCCTCTACTTACAAAATTGAATTTGCAGGAAAAAATATTGTTTATGCGATTGACTTTGAACACAATGAAAATGAATTAAAAAAGCTTGCTGATTTCAGCAGAAATGCTGATTTGATGATATACGACGGTCAATATACCCCGGACGAATATCCGGGATGTTTTGGATATGGTCATTCCATTCCCGAGGTTGGCATTGAATTTGCAAAAAATAACGGAATAAAAAGAATCCTCTTCAGCCATCATGCCCCGGAACACACAGACAGTTTCCTTTCTGAATGGGAAAAAAAGATAGAAGAAATCTTCCCTGATTCATCATTTGCAAAAGCAGGAATGGAAATAAAGATAATATAAATAGTAAAGGAAATTCGAGCTCAAGTCGGATTTCCTTTATTTATATCTTTATAAACCTCTCTTTATAAGGATTTCTAAATTTTTGTCTGAATTTTTCCGCGATCTTTGTCTCATATAGAAATTCTCTCTGCATTTCTTTTTTGAAAAATTCGAGAGCCTTGCCCGTCAAAATTTTTTTGGCATCAGAAGATCTCATAATGACCGGCACTTTAGAATTTTTGCTAAAGTGTGAGATAAGTTCCATGGATTCTTTTCGACATCCAATAACCCTGAGATAATAAGGATCAGAAAAATCTTTTTGCTTCATATTCAATAAAATATGTGTCAACGCCCTGCTCACAGAACTATAAGTCCTGTTTTTGCTTTTTAGTATTTGCGTAAAATCAGAAAAGGACCTGTATTCATCAAGTCTGCTTATGATCCTGTCCTCCAGATCATCCGAGATATCAAAATAGTTTTTATTCTTTTCAAAATTCATTCTTAGGACATATCCAAGTTCTGCTGAAAAATCATCTGCACTGATCGGACAGCTCTGTTTCCAGATATCATTAAGCATTTCAACTGACCCTTCCGGCATAAATCCATTAAAGTCAGAAGGATTAAAATCACTTTCTCTTTCGGTCTTTTCCATTAAATTCCGTATAGATCTTGCAGATGTAAACTTTCCTTCTGTTATTTCACTATTATAGTCACTGTCTTTTCTGCTGATTGTATAAGGCTCAATATTACTTCCGGTTCTTTCAATTGCCTTCAGATATTCCACCGCAAGTATGTTGTTGGGACTTTCAAGAATTCTTTCATCACAAACACCATACTCTGCAAGAGTTTTTTCACGGGCAGCAGGAAAACTATATCCCTTGGAAAGATATCTTAAAAGGATCGCTTTGTATCTGTCATCTTCTTTAGCCAGAATATTACTGATCCTCTTTAAGGGTTCAAGCTCTCCTTCCTCTGTTCCAAATGCAAGATAATCTACACAGCCTAAAGCATTAAAAAGCTTCACCGCTCCCGAAGCAAAAAACTCTGCACTACCTGTTGACGTATAAGAGTCAAGCAAAATCACCGCAGATGCTCCAGCTTTCAAAGCCATTTCTGTCCTTTCCCTGTAACTCATTATTGCAGCAGTTCCACGCTGCACAAAATTTCCGGACATGGCTATAACGCAAAAATCGGCACCTGTATTCTTCATACAGGTGTCGATAAGATATTTGTGTCCGTTATGAAAAGGATTAAATTCTGCTATTATTCCAAGAATTTTCATAAAATTACACTCAACTTAGTTCTTAAACGAATGTATAGGTGCCGGAATTCTTCCCTTACGATTTACAAATGCTGAACAGTCAAACTTATTAATACTCATAATCGGAGCATGTCCTAAAAGTCCGCCAAATTCAACATTATCTCCTACCGTTTTACCGACAACAGGGATTATACGAACGGCAGTTGTTTTCTGATTTACCATGCCAAGTGCCATTTCATCCGCGATCATACCTGCTATTGAAGTTGCCGGGGTATCTCCGGGGATTGCGATCATATCCAGACCTACAGAACAAACACAAGTCATTGCCTCAAGCTTTTCAAGTGTAAGCGCTCCTGCTTCTACTGCATTTATCATTCCCTGATCTTCACTTACAGGGATAAACGCTCCTGAAAGACCTCCTACATAGCTTGATGCCATTACTCCGCCCTTCTTCACCTGATCATTGAGCAAAGCAAGCGCAGCGGTAGTTCCCGGCGCTCCGGCATACTCGACACCGATCTCCTCTAAAATATCAGCAACCGAGTCACCTATTGCCGGTGTTGGTGCCAAAGAAAGATCTATAATTCCAAAAGGTATGTTCAATCTTCTTGAAGCTTCCTGTGCCACAAGCTGTCCAACACGTGTTATCTTAAATGCGGTTTTCTTTATCTTCTCGCAAAGAACTTCAAAGTTTTCTCCACGCACACTTTCCAATGCTGTCTTAACAACACCCGGACCACTTACGCCGACATTGATCACGGCGTCACCTTCAGTAACCCCGTGGAATGCTCCTGCCATAAACGGGTTATCATCCGGAGCATTACAAAATACTACGAGTTTTGTACAACCGTAGGAATCATTATCTTTTGTAAGTTCAGCAGCCTCTTTTACTATATCACCCATAAGTCGGACTGCATCCATATTTATTCCTGTCTTTGTTGAACCAAGGTTCACACTTGAGCAAAGGAAATCTGTTTCAGCAAGTGCCTTGGGAATTGAGCGTATAAGCAATTCATCTGCCTTTGTCATGCTCTTTGATACCAATGCCGAATAACCACCTATAAAATTAACTCCGAGCTTTTTAGCACAATTATCAAGAACTTTTGCGATCTTTACAAAGTCAGCAGAGGTTTTTGCAGCTGCTCCTCCAACAAGTGCTATAGGTGTTACGGATATTCTCTTATTAACGATCGGAATTCCGTATTCTCTCTCAATCTCACGTCCTGTAGAAACCAGATCTTTAGCTACACGACAGATCTTAGCTTCAATTTTGGAGCATACTTCATCAATATCAGAATCTATACAGTCCATAAGGCTTATTCCTAATGTAATTGTCCTTACATCAAGATTCGCCTTTTCAATCATGTCATTCGTTTCTTTAACTTCGTAGATGTTTATCATAAAATGCCGCTCTCCTTCTCTTTACACAGTAAATTTCAAAAAATATCGATCTGATCAAATCCTGTGCATGGAGTCAAAGATATCTTCAAGCTGACATTTTACTACTACGCCGATTTCCCTGCCTACCTGCTCAAGCTCAGCAGAAGCATCATCAAAAGGTTTAGCACTTTCCGCAAAATCAACGATCATCATCATGTTAAAATATCCACTGACAATCGTCTGGGAGATATCAAGAATATTGATCCTGTTGCTGGCGAGGTATGTACATACCTTTGCTATGATACCTACGGTATCTTTTCCGACTACGGTAATGATTACTTTCTTCATAATAATATTCTCCTATACTTCCACACATTCCGAGCATTCATTTCTTTTTGCAACGGAAAGTCTGAAATCCTTCGGAATCGAGCCTCCTCCAATCATCTTAAGCTCCATTCTTACTGTCTCGTAAGCAAGTTCTTCCAAGTTGTTTTCTTTACTTAAATGTCCCAGTAACAAATATCTTAAAAATTCTCCCCTGTCTATCAAGTCAAGAGTAAGCGTTGCCGCAGTATCGTTCGAAAGATGACCTTTTCCCGAAAGTATCCTCTGCTTTAGATAATACGGATAATTTCCTGCTTCAACCATTCTTACATCATGATTTGCCTCTAATAAAAGTGCAGAAACTCCATTAAGCCTGTCTAAAATATAATTGTCATAAGTGCCCAGATCCGTCACTACCGCTGCCGCACTTTTTCCGGAATTAAAACGGTATGCTACAGGCTCTGCGGCGTCATGTGATATCCTTATCGGATCGATCACCATATCTTTTATCTTAAAACTTTCATCTGCTCTTACCTCATGAAAAAGTTCCTGAGGTGTATTTGCCATATCCTTCTTTGTCAGAAGTGCTTCGATCGTGCCTCTGCTTGCATAAATAGGAAGCCCATATCGTCTGGTCATAACGCCCAGACCCTTTATATGGTCTAAATGTTCATGGGTTATCAGTATCCCATCAAGTCCGGAAGCCTCTACAGAGAGTCCGCTTAATCCTAGTTCTATGCGTTTTCCTGAAATCCCGGCATCTACTATCAGATTGGTATCTCCAGATCCGATGTAGGTACAGTTGCCGGAGCTTCCGGAGGCAATGGAACAAAATCTCATTAATCATTCCTCCAGTATATCTCGAGCCTGTCTCCATTATGAAGCTGCTCAACAAATTCAGCATCGCGTCCGTTTATCTTAGTTGCAACAGATGTTCCATGCGGTGTCGAACGGTCAAAATCTATATAGTTGAATACATCAACATATATGTAATTATCCTTACCGGTCATTCTTACAGGCTGGTTATTTACTATAACCTCTATATCTCCCGTAAGGATCGGCTTTTCTTCAAGTTTACCGGCTATCTTATCCTTTAATTTCTTTAAGGCATCCTCAGGTTTTTCTATGGCAGAGATTTCCTCCTCCTCTTCCTGATCAGCTTCTTCCCTGGCCGGCTCTTCTGCAGGCATTTCTTTTGCCTTTTGATAATTTGGTGAAGCATTAAGTGCTGCCTCAGCTTTATTGACAGCCTCCATCATGCGTTTTACGGAAGCCTCTGCCTCAGCCTTATCCATTGCAGATTTTTCCTCTGCTGCAGCCGCTTCTGATTTAGCCTCGTCAACGCTGCCATATGACGGCATCTGTTCTTTTAAAGTCCAGTCAACAGTAAAATTATCATATACTTCCGTAAGAGGGGATGCTATCTCATGATTAACGTAGATCTCAGTACCCTCTTCGAGCTGAACATCCATGAAATCCAGAATCTGCTCAACCGAGTAGAATTTTCTCATTTCTACCTGATCTCCATCCTGTATCTCATAATAACCGTTTTTCATAACGCCATTTACAAGCGCAAATTTAGGAAGACTTATAAGCTGTTTATTTATATTCACACTTATCGTATCCGTAAATCCCGGAAGCTTATCAAGAAGAACAGTGACAGGTGCACCAGCCGTTGAAGGTGTGATCTCAATACTGTCTCCTGCTTTTACCTTTTCAGACAATGTAGCTATTTTTCCGTTAAGCTTGATTACAGCGGCATCACCCGGATCTCCTCTTCTTACTTCCTTCTTTCCGTTCATTGTAAAGCGGATCTCATTTCCACGTTTCGGGAAAAGATCCTCATTTGAAAATCCGGCCTGCATTGCTGCATCAGAAATCCGAAGATTAGAATTATCGTAAAGTTTTATCTGTTCACCATTAAAATCAAGGAAAATGAAGTTGTTCTTCATATTGTAGAAATTAAGGCAGATTCCTATAGGAGTAACCAGTAAAGAATCCTGCTTCACATCAACCTTAAAATCTACAGCCTTAAGAACTTCCTCACCCCTTACAGCAACTCTCTGACAGCTTATATCAAGTTCTTTTGCAAGTACTTCCGTAAAACCTGGTGCTTTTCCGCCGCCACCTACAACGAATACAGCACTTACGCTCTTATCACCGTTCAGTTTCTTGATCCTGTCGGCGATTTCCTTTGTCATTGTATTGATGCATGGTTCTATTGTCTTTTTTACTTCCTCAGGCGTTACAGTCTGCTCAAGACCCATAATATCATGGAAAATTATAGGCTCGGTCAGCGAAGCACTTCTCTTGATATGCTCTGCTTCCTTAAATTCTACAAGATATTCCTTGGCAATGACCTCAGTGATCTCATCTCCGGCACTTGGTATCATACCATAAGCTACGATAGTCTCATCTTTTGTTATACAGATATCACTTGTTCCGGCTCCAACGTCTACAAGCGCAATATTAAGCATTCTGTATGACTCAGGGATCGCAACTTCCATTGCTGCAATAGGCTCCAGTGTAAGATTTGCAACACGAAGACCTGCCATTCCAACGGCTTTATAAAGTCCATCAACTACTTCATCCGGAAGGAATGTTGCTATAATATCCGCGCTTATCCTTTCCGCTTTATGATTTTCCAGACTGCTCATCTGGTAATCATTTAAGAAATAGTGCTCAACCGTATAACCAACGCAATAAAAATGGATCCTCAGGTCATTATTTTTCTCAAACTCGGCGTAAGCTTCCTGTGCTCCCTTAAGTTCAAGGGAATACACATCTTCTGCCGTGACATCTCTTTCCTCATCAAAAACTTTTTCAACATGGACATTAACTGTTCTCAGCACACGTCCTGCAGCTGCTATACAGACATCATCCAACGGGCGTCCCAGTCTTTCTTCAAGAATTCCTGTCACTTCCTTGATCTCATTTGCTACGCCCTCGATTTTGTGGATCTGACCATCAAGCATGACTCTTGCATCATGTTCTCTTGACTGCATTCCAATAACGTGGAATTTATGATCCTTTTCATATCCTACAGTTCCAACAATACTTCTTGTTCCGATGTCCAGGCCATATACCAGCGGCTCTGTTATTCTGTTTTTGTCATTAACCATTGATTACCCCTTCAATCTGCTTAAAGCTCTCCTCTAAAGTCCCCGAATTATCAATTACTACTCTTGCATAGCGTCTGAACATGTCATCGCTAAGCTGATTTTTCATGATGCTCTCTGTTTTCTCATCCGAATACCCCCTCGACATCTTAAGCCTTTGTCTTCTGACATCATCAGATGCATAGATATACCACAGTTCATCACAAACCTGCTCATATCCTTCTTCTATGAGCAAAGCAGCCTCCAGAAAATAAAAGTCCCGTTTTCCAAGCTTTTCTTCTCTTTCTATATCCTGAATTATATATTCCCTTACCGCAGGATGAATTATAGAATTTACCGATGCCAAAAGCCCCTTATCAGTAAATATCTTAGCGGCCATTTTTTGTCTGTCTATTGACCCGTCTTCCCGCAATATATCATCATTCAGCAAACTGACAAGTCTCATGTAACAGGCTTTACCGGGCTGTGTCACAAGATGTGCGACCTCATCTGCCCTTACGACCTTTGCATTATAATTCTTCCCAAGAAACTCCATTATTGCAGACTTTCCGGCACCCACACCGCCGGTGATCCCTATAATCTTCATAATTTAATGCGCCTCATCCCAATTAGATCCGTTCTTGACCTCTACCTCCAGCGGGACAGCAAGTTTCGCCGCCCCCATCATTTCTTCCTCTAAGATCTTTTCTACTGCCTCTTCCTCGCCTGGAGCTGTTTCAATAAGCAACTCATCGTGGATCTGCAGTAAAAGTTTTGACTTAAGTCCTTCAGCTTTAAGTCTGTTAAAGACCCTTATCATCGCTATTTTTATGATATCAGCAGCTGTTCCCTGAATAGGAGCATTCATTGCAACTCTTTCTCCAAAAGAGCGCTGCATGAAATTTGAAGATTTAAGTTCCGGTAACGGGCGTCTTCTTTTATAAAGAGTCTCTGCAAAGCCCTTTTCTTTTGCTGATGAAACAAGATCATCAAGGAACGCCTTCACTCCGGGATATGTTTCAAAATATTTTTCTATATATTCAGAAGCTTCTTTCCTGCTGATCGAAAGTCCCTGACTCAGACCAAAAGAGCTTATTCCGTATACAATCCCGAAATTTACAGCTTTTGCGTTACGCCTCATCTCTGATGTTACCTCATTAAAAGGTACATGGAAAACCTCCGAAGCTGTTATTGCATGTATGTCCTCTTCTTTATTATATGCATCTATAAGTTTCTGATCTCCGGACATTGCCGCCAGAATCCTTAATTCGATCTGAGAATAGTCAGCATCCGTAAAAGTCCATCCGTCTCTTGGAACAAAGGCTTTTCTGAGTTCCCTTCCAAGCTCTGTTCTTACAGGAATATTCTGAAGATTCGGATCCGCAGAACTGATTCTTCCTGTTGCAGTAATTGTCTGATTGAGGCTCGAATGTATCCTTCCTTCCTCATCTATAAATGCAGCAAGACCATCGGCATAAGTAGCCTTAAGTTTTGCAAGGGTTCTGTACTCAAGGACATCATTTACAAAAGGAACCTCAGGTGCAAGTTTCTCAAGAACACCTGCTGCTGTAGAATATCCTGTCTTTGTCTTTTTGCCGCCCTTAAGTCCCATTTTCTCAAATAAGATAACTCCAAGCTGTTTTGGGGAATTGATATTAAACTCTTCTCCTGCTGCTTTGTGAATTTTATCTTCCAAAGCTTCAATACGCTCTGCAAGCATAGCACTGAAGTCAGTAAGAACGTCTTTTCTGATGGCTATACCCTCAGCCTCCATCTTTGAGAGAACTTCTTCAAGAGGAAGCTCCACTTTAAGCAGGAGTTCTTTCATTCCGGCTTCTTCTACTGCCCTGTAATATTTTTCGCCTTTTTCAAAAGCTTCCACAGCAGCTATTTCCGGATTCTCCGAAATCCCATAATCGTTTCTGGTAGGATCAGAAAGATACATGGCTATCTCTGTATCGATCATTTTTTCAGAATAATCTATATTAAGATTTTTATATAATTTCTTAAACTTAGAGCCATAAATAATACCGCTAACTTTTTCCAGAAGTTTTTTTAATTCGCCTTCAATATAAGCAGTTGTAATAAATCCAACAGGCTTAATGGCAAAAGCGCCCTTTTCCGAAACAAATGTGATCTCTTCAATTTCATTTTTATCAAATGAAATACCAAATCCTATTTTTTCCAAAGGAGCAAGTTCTGTAAAAAGATTATCTGCCTCTGAAAGCTCTTCAATAAGCTTAAAACTATGCTTTTTCTCTGTTTCAGCCGCCTCCATCGAGCCGCCAAGCCTTGAAAAGAGATTTTTAAGCTCTAGTTCTTTTATCATTTCAAGTGCTTCAGGAGTCCCCGGATCGTTATATAAAGCGTCTTCTATTTTGTAATCAAATTCAGCTGATGTATTGATGGTTGCAAGAGTATAGCTAAGCTCCGCCATGTCAAAATGTTCTTCAAGTGATTCACGTATGCTCTTTTTCTTAACATCCGCAATATGATTCCTGACGCCTTCGAGATTTCCAAATTGCTGTAAAAGCTCTGTTGCAGTCTTTTCACCTATTTTAGGAACTCCGGGAATATTATCAGAAGAATCTCCCATAAGTGCCTTGAGGTCAATGATCCCCATAGGCTCTACTTTGTACTCTTCCACGACTTTCTCAGGAGTAAATCTTTCAGTTGTTGTCTGGCCTTTGACAGTTCTTGGCAGAAGGAGTGTAACATCCTTTGTAACCAGCTGAAGAAGATCTCTGTCTCCCGAAACTATTACGGATTCTATCCCCTTTTTCTCAGCTATTCTTGAAATAGAACCCAGTATATCATCAGCTTCGATTCCCGGCTTTGATACTACGGTAATACCCATAGCTTCCAAAAGCTTTCTAGCCATCGGTATCTGCTGTCTTAATTCCTCGGGCATAGGTTTTCTCGTACCTTTGTAGTCAGCAAAAACAGCATGCCTGAAAGTCGGTGCATGCTCGTCAAAGGCTACAGTAAGATACTGAGGCTTTTCCTCGTCTATAATTTTTAATAAAATATTGAAAAATCCGTAGATGGCACCCGTATGAATTCCGGATGAATTAGTCAGATCAGGTACACCGTAAAAAGCGCGATGCATCATCGAGTGTCCGTCAATCAGAAGTATTTTATCGCTCATCTGTCTTGCAAGTGTCCTTTATAAGAAAAATAAAATCAAATTCACTAGTGTTAGAAATCCTGCAACGCCCTCTAATATAAAGACTATTGCCTGAATGCGGTCTGCAAAAAGAACCCTCTGCTTTGTTTTGTAGAGCCTGTCATCAAGCTCTTTTTTTAGATCAAGCGTTTCGCCGTCCTCAAGGTGTCTCAATCCCTCCATAAGAAGATACCTTATCTCTAACTCATCATAGCAGTCAGCACATTCTATAATATGGCTATGCAGCACGCGCATTTGCTCAATATTCAGTTTATTTTCAAGATAAGGCTGGAGTAGATTCTCAACATCCTTACACATTCCATAATCCTTCACCATTGTCCTTATCATACCATATTTACTGTTTTTTTAAAAGTATTTCGTCATGACTTCTTTCTCTATTTCAGAGACTATATCCTCAACATTTTTTCCGCTTTCATCTATGGTGTGATCGGCATATTTCTCATAAAGAGGCACTCTCTCATCATAAATATCCCTAAGTGTCTGTCCCTCTTTTACAACAACTCCACGTTCCTTGATATTACCAAGTCGGACTGTCAGATCCTCAAATCCTACTTTCAAGTATACAATTATGCCGTTTTCCTTAAAGTGCTCCATTTCTTCTTTTCCGTAGACTGCACTTCCACCGGTAGAAATCACAGAATTTTCTGCTTCTATTGCAGAGTTTATCCGGTTTTCTACTTCGACAAATCCATCAACGCCCTCTTCTTCTATAATTTCACTCAGCTTTTTTCCTGTCTTATTTTGTATAACAATATCAGCATCTATAAAATTTCTGCCTGTGACTTTTGCAAGAATTACGCCAACAGTACTTTTTCCTGAAGCGGGCATACCTATCAGAACCAGATTAGTTTTTTTATTCATAATTATTTCTCCAATTATCCAAACTTAAATCCATATACAACAAAAGCTTTCGGAGATTGTGACAGGGGGAAACTGTCATCACCGAAAGCTTTTGCTTAACAATATCTATACTCCATTAACCTGATCAGATACTCAGGCAACAGCAAACTTATCTATCATTTGCTCAAAATTACTGTCATATCCCTGATACTGTACTGTAAGTGTCTTTGTAAAATCAAGACCAAGTACACCGAGCATCGATTTTGCATCAATAATTACTCTGTTGTAAAAGACATCAATATCGAAATCACATTTTGAACTTGTCGTAACAAATTCCTTTGCCTGCTGTGGGTTTAATTTAATATGACGTTTGCGCATAAAAAAGCACCTCCATGAAAATAAAAAACGCCCTTCAAACAACTTTAGTTCTGCCCCTTATTAAACAAAGTATTTTTTTAAATACAATCTGTTTTCGCTGTTGTTGATTATTATACGCTTTATAACTTTTCAGTCAATATGATTTTTTTCAGTCAAATGTTTATTTTCTTCAGATTTTTACCCATTTTAACTAATTGTATTTTTTAAAAACATTGAATTTATCTTTTTTGATCAAAAATTAAATGTTAATCGGTTGACATCTATAAAAACTGCACAATTTTAAATATTGTATAAAATTCATATTTTTACTTATTTAATTGAATAAATTAATGCGCAAATGTATTTCTATTCATCGAAATCAAATACATTTGCGCATAATTTTTATATTTTTTTAATCTTTTCCCTTATTCCCCCACCTACACCTTCAAGGCTTAGCAGTGAGGGATTTCTTTTTCTGTATTAAATTAAAGAAGCTGAATTCCTTCTGCCTCACATTTGTCCATATCTTCCTTTTTCCAGACCGAAGACTGAACTTCACCTATATGAGCCTTTCTAAGGAAATACATACAGATTCTCGACTGACCGATTCCACCGCCTATTGTATAAGGAAGCTCTTTATTAAGGATCATCTTCTGGAATTCAAGTTCTGCCCTCTCCTCACAGCCGGCTTTCTTAAGCTGCTCTGCCAGAGACTGCTCATCAACTCGGATACCCATGGAAGATAACTCAAATGCGCAGTCAAGGATCGGATAATTAACAATAATATCACCGTTAAGCTTCCAGTCATCATAGTCCGGTGCGCGTCCGTCATGTGGTTCTCCTGACGCAAGCTTGTCTCCTATCTGACAAAGGAAGATCGCACCGTATTTCTTTACATATTCATGCTCTCTCTCTTTTGCTGTAAGATCAGGATAAGCATCCTCCAGCTCCTGTGTTGTCACAAAAGTAATATCTTCCGGAAGGATAGGTGTAAGGAACTCATATTTTTCAGCAAGATAATCCTCTGTCTTCTTTATAGCAGCATAAACGTGTTTAACAACTTCCTTAAGAGTCTCGGGATTACGATCCTTCTTCTCTATAACACGCTCCCAATCCCACTGGTCAACATATAAAGAATGAAGGTTATCTGTATCCTCATCACGTCTTATTGCGTACATATCAGTGTAAAGTCCCTCACCGGGCTTAAATCCATATTTCTTAAGTGCATATCTTTTCCATTTAGCCAGTGAATGAACGATTTCAACTTCACAGCCAAGATCCTTGATGTCAAAAGAAACAGGTCTCTCCACGCCGTTAAGATTATCATTTAATCCTGTCTCCGGCCTAACATAAAGCGGTGCTGAAACTCTTGTAAGATTAAGTTCATTTGCAAGTGCCCTTTCGAAGTAATCCTTAACTTCTTTGATCGCAATCTCCGTTTCAATGATACTCATCTTACTTTCGTACTTAGACGATAATTCCATCAAACTCATTTTGTTTTTCTCCTGTCTCTTATTTTATTTTTAATAACTCAGAATCTCATATCCGTTATCTGTGACTACAAGCTGTACTTCCCACTGTGCTGACGGGCTTCCGTCCTCTGTATAGATCGTCCAGCCATTATCTTCATCTTCGTAGATAAAATGCTCTCCAAGATTTACCATCGGCTCGATCGTAAAGCACATTCCCGGTACCATAAGCATCTCTGTATTCGGCTTTGAAACAAAACTTACCCAAGGCTCCTCGTGGAACTCAATTCCGCATCCATGACCACCTATTTCCTCTACTACAGAATAGCCCTGTGACTTACAGAACTCGTTAATTGCGGAGCCCATATCACCAAGGAAACGCCATGGCTTAACCTCTGCAAGACCAATTTCTACAGCCTTATGAACATCCTCTACAAGCTTCTTTTTTTCCGGTGTTGTTTCACCGATTATAAACATTCTCGATGAATCAGAAAAATATCCCTTGTAAATAGTTGAGCAGTCAACGTTAATTATATCTCCGTCATGGAGGATAATATCCTCTGAAGGAATACCGTGACAAACTTCATCATTTATAGATGTACAGCAGTTCTTAGGGAATCCCTCATAATTTAAGCATGCAGAAACACCGCCCATATCTCCTGTGATCTTAGCTACCCAGTCATCGATCTCCTGTGTTGAAATCCCGGCCTTTATATGTTCAGCAACATAGTCAAGACATGCAATGTTTATCTTTGCACTATCTTTTATTCCCTGAATATCAGCTGCGGACTTAAGCATTTTGTGAGTTGGAACCTTATGTCCCGCATCATGTATACGTTTGATCTTATCATCAAACATAAGATGGCAGCTTTTATATTTCTTGCCGCTGCCGCACCAGCATGAATCGTTTCTTCCAATGTTCATTTTAATTTCCTCCGTTCGCCTTTCTCCCATTCAAAATCAACAAGCCATTTAAGAACAGCAAACATAATTGCAGTACCAAAAATACCACCCATGGTATCTACATAAACGTCAAGCAGACTACTGCCGCGTCCCGGTACGAACAATTGGTGAAATTCATCGCTTGCCGCATAAAGACAGGTAAACCTCATTGAAAATATTTTAATATCTTCAATAGGTGCCACGTCCCATGCATACAGCGCGACTATCACTGCTACACATAAAGTCGCATATTCAAGCATATGAGCTGTTTTTCTTACAAGCACATCTACATAATGCTCATCATAATATTGAATTGTTTCTTCATCATATTCATCCTCTCCCAATCCAAAAACAGTTTCCAGAAGAGGCTGACTTATTGCCATACTTGATTCTTTTGAAACTCCTACCGGCTGTGCCGAATAGGTAAAAATTATGTACATTACAAAAAAAGCAGGCAGTAATGCAACTGCCCGCAATATAAGTGGAAGCTTCATCAAAATTCCCTTTTCTTAAAATTACGACATCCTATTATACAGGTTACGATCGTATAAATAATCGATGTTATTATAATTTTAGGCACATCTCTTGTAGCGTAAAACTGCAATGTCTGGAACTGTGGAGTAATGAGCCAGTCCCTTATCCAGACAAGTGGGGTAATTCGAAAGCTATCAGTTGCCAAAAGCATTATAATCCTTGGAAGCACAATTACGCAAGCGCCATATAAAAGATATGCCTGTTTTTTTGTCTTTGCAGAAAAGAAAAACATGTTTCCTGCAGATATTCCTACAATAAACAAAGGAAAAGCTACAACAACTGACTGTGCGAAATCTATCATAACTGAAATATCTATTGTACCGTCATGCACCTGAAAGATCGGTGTTATAACCAGAAATACGACCATGGCAATTAATGCATAAATTACCAGAAGTATCAATTCAGTCAGAAGTTTTCCAAAATATATATGTGTCCTGTTTAGACCTATTGTTGATTTATCCCTTATTCTGGGATCAGGATATCTATCTCCGAAAACTATATCTGAAATAAATATACATGTATAATATGGCAGCCAGAAGAAGCCCTTTGCAAAAATTATCAGATTCGAAGCATAAGTTCCGTCATTCATTCCGTAAAGAATGCTTCTGAACGCGCTCATTGCGAAATTCGCAGCCAAACATACAGCTACTATTCCAAAGAAATAGTAGCGTGTATATTTTCGCTTCAAAGCATTGCCTAATTGTGATTTTATATAATAAATCATAAGCCGGTTTTATTCGTTATCGCCAACAGAATAGTTAGGCGCCTCCTTAGTAATATGTATATCATGAGGATGGCTTTCACGAAGTGCTGCTGAAGTGATTTTTACAAATCTTGCAGTATCATGCAGTATATCTATTGTCTTCGCTCCGCAGTATCCCATTCCTGAACGAAGTCCTCCGATAAGCTGGAATACAGTATCCTCAAGTGATCCCTTGTAAGCGACTCTTCCTTCTACTCCCTCCGGTACAAGCTTCTTAGCGCCTTCCTGGAAGTATCTGTCTTTACTTCCGTTGTTCATGGCAGCTATAGATCCCATACCACGATAAACCTTGTACTTTCTGCCCTGATAAAGCTCAAACTGACCGGGAGCCTCATCACATCCGGCAAAAATCGAACCCATCATGCAGACTGATGCACCTGCTGCAAGTGCCTTAGTGATATCTCCGGAATACTTGATACCTCCATCGGCGATGATCGGGATTCCTGCCTCGCTTGCTGCCTTGTAGCAATCCATAACAGCTGTGATCTGTGGTACACCAATACCTGCAACTACACGTGTTGTACATATGGAACCGGGACCGATACCTACTTTGATCGCATCCGCACCTGCTGCTATAAGATCCCTGCATGCTTCAGCTGTAGCAACATTTCCTACTACTACATCAAGATCAGGGAATGCACTCTTGATCTGGCGGCATACATCAAGAACGTTCTTTGAATGTCCATGTGCCGAGTCAAGAACAACGCAGTCAACCTTTGCATTAACAAGAGCCTCTGTACGCTCCATAAAGTTTGCAGTGATACCTACGCCGGCACCGCAAAGAAGTCGTCCCTGAGAATCTTTTGCTGAAAGAGGATATTTGATCTGTTTTTCAATATCTTTTATTGTAATAAGACCTTTAAGATTTCCTTCAGCATCCACGATAGGAAGCTTTTCCTTCTTTGACTTTGCAAGTATGGTCTTTGCTTCTTCAAGAGTTACTCCTTCAGGAGCTGTAATAAGACCTTCGCTTGTCATGCACTCTTTAATTTTCCTTGAAAAATCCTCTTCGAATTTAAGATCACGATTTGTAATGATTCCGACTAACTTCTTACCTTCTGTGATAGGAACTCCTGAAATTTTGAATTTCGCCATGAGATTGTCTGCATCACGAAGTGTGTTCTCAGGTGAAAGATAGAAAGGATCTGTAATTACGCCATTTTCAGAACGCTTAACCTTATCAACTTCATCAGCCTGCTGCTCAATAGACATGTTCTTGTGAATTATACCGATTCCACCCTGTCTTGCCATCGCAATAGCCATATTGCTCTCTGTAACAGTGTCCATTCCCGCACTCATCATGGGGATGTTAAGCTTAATTTTCTTTGTCAGGTGTGTTGATACATCGATCATATTTGGAGTAATCTCCGAATAGGAAGGTACTAACAGTACATCATCAAAAGTAATTCCTTCGCCAATAATCTGACTCATTACAAACCTCCGTCTATATAACTATACAAATTTTTATGATTTAGCGACTATCATAGCAAAAAGAATTTTTGCTGTCAATCGCTTTCACAAGTGTTTTAAACTTTTAATAAAAGTTATAGATCAAATCTCAACGTTTTTTACAAAAATGTCTATTATTTCAGAAAAACTTTTCCCGGATAATATAATTTCATTGCCTCGATCATTTCATTATTCGGTTCGAGGATAAGTTTCTCTTTTGCATTTGAATTGTGAAGAACCATTACAAACTGTCTTCTGCCTTCTTCCCCTGATGAAAAGTCCTTTTCCGGAAGATTGCTGTTATTATAGCTGTCAAGCTGATATGCACCCTTTTCAGCAAAAATATCCATTTTATCGAGAGTTACCGTCAACACATTTTTTCTGTTCTCTTTAGACATTATCTTGTCGATCGTGAACTCACCGGAAAGAAGCAGATACTCATATTCTATAGACAGTGTAGGAAGCAGAAAATAGCAGGCTGCCGCGCATGCAAGACCGGGCAGAAGAAAGACTATATTCATCATCATGATTCCGAAAATAATAAGTGCTGCCGTTATCCCGATCGCTGCAGCCTTGATAACAGGCGCTGCAGGACTTGGTTTTCTGGCTACAAGGCATTCTACGTAAGTATCATTCATTATTAATTCTCCCATTTTCGCGGAAATATAGGCAGTCGCCTATTAACATGACGTTCTTTAGGCCGACTGTCATACAAAATTTTTAAGACCGTAAATGTCAGTATACCACTGATTACGACAGATATCAATTCACCCCTGACCGTAGAAAGAAATTCAAAGCCGCCAAAAGATGCTGTTGTATAGACCGTGATATTAGCTCCTGCATGTGACAAAAATGATGCATGCGGACCGTCAAATCTCCAATATACAAAACATAACTCAATTCCGAATATCACAGCATAAATAAACTGTATGAAGTTACCGTGATAAATCCCAAAAATTATGCTTGAAAAGATCGCAGCCGCTCCGGTGGCCATATACAGTTTAAGTCTCCCGAAAAGTATCCATCTGAAGGCTGCTTCCTCTACAAGCGGAGAAATAATGCCATAGAGGATTATTCCCGTAAGGAGCGGATACATGAACATCTGCGACTGTATATTCTGTGCATATGCAGGAAAGATCTCCTTAAGCCTCAAAAGATTTATCAGCTGGTTTAAGAATACAGAACCTGTTATTCCAAGCAGCAATGATAAACATAGATATCTGTCCTTTAATTTATTTATAAAATTCCTGAGAATTTTTTTCATCAATACACCTCCGGAGCATATAAATTTATTCAAGGACTATCGCCTTTTTCAAAAATACAGAATATATGATTTTTTCACCTATTTCAAGGTCAAGCATACTCGAAAGGGCATCTGCATATATATCCAGCTGGATCTTATATCTGTTTATCAGTGTTTCACCGTCAACGCCCCGATCTGTCTTATAATCCACCAGATATATTTTATTGTCTTCTATGAAAAAGGCATCTATTATTCCCTGTATCTGTACGGTCTCATCAGAAGGCCATTCTTCATTGATCTCATTCGCTTTTTTTTCGATAATAAATGGCTGTTCTTTGAATAACTTTCCCATTTTGTCAGCAGCTTTCATTCTTTGATACAGGTCTGTTTTTGTAAATTCAAAAATATCATTAGCATAAATAAGATTTGCAGACTCTTCTGTAAGATGACCTTCCCTGACAAGTCTTTTAATATAGTCGAAAACATCTCTTTTTTTCTCTATTTCTGCACTGAATGAAAGTTCAAAAGACTTATGGTATGCAGTTCCTCTTATTGCGGCAATTTCTGCCCCCTTATTTGTTTCGGACTTCTCATCATTTTTCTCTTCAGCCGTATCTTCAGTTTCTTTCTCCGGGATCTTTTCTGTCAGATCTTCAGAAGTTACGATCTCATCATCCATAATGATCTTCATCTCTTCCTCTGTTCTCATCTGCTCTTTTATTCTCGATACTGAAAGTTTTGCCGGAAGTGAGAATGCTGCCTCATGGGGATATTTCCATGACAGATTTTCCTTCAGCAGCTTTTCAGTTTTTTCATCTGCTGTATGAGAAAGATCAAGCTTTTCATAAAATTCACGTCCCATCTTCTTTTCAGCATCCTCTTCAACGCTGTCATAGACCATATCAGAAACAAATTTTATCTTTGTATCTATTACTTCTTTGCTTTCTTCACTTTCCAGCGCCTTGAGCATAAAATCCAGATATGAATTGGCATGGCTCACCGATTTTGCAGGCTGAGAAAGAATTTTTTCAGGATCATCACAAACTGCCGTCATTATAAGTTTTTCCTTGGCACGGGTCATTCCAACATAAAGGATCCTCAGCTCTTCTCCTATTTCATCTCGTCTTTTCTTCTCGATGATTATATTCTTGATCGGAACCGTATATTTTATCCTGCTTTCAGCATCTGTCCTCTCAATTCCGATACCAATCTCAGAGTCCCTTATCAGTTTGCCTTTTCTGTCACTCGCATTGAAGCTCTTTGACATTCCTCCGATAAAGATCACCGGGAACTCAAGTCCTTTTGACTTATGGATACTCATTATCCTGACTGCATTTAAGCCTTCATTACCGCTCTTCGCCTCTCCAAAATCCATATCATATTTTTTAAGTTTTTCTATATAGCGAAGAAAGAAAAATATCCCCTTATAACTGCTTTTTTCAAAAATCTCTGCCTTCTTTACCAGGAGATTTAAATTCCTGGAAGCCGAACCTCCCTTTGCCTGAGCATAAATATCATATCCCAGCTCATTTATTATTTTTTCTATAAGACTGTGAATAGGCATATAATTGCTGATTTTTCTGTACTTTTCTATCATTTCAAGAAAAGCTTCACATTTTGAGCGCAAATCCCCGGAAATTTCTGCGCCATCATCCTCAGACGGGATCCTTCCGGCTGCGATCAGCAATGCTTTATAAAAAGATCCCTTCATACCGGCAGTCCTTATACAGGCCATTTCTTCATCAGTAAAAGAGCCAATTACACTAAGCATAACAGCTGCAAGAGCAATATCATCTATCGGATTATTGATTATTGTCAGCAGTGATATCATAGTCCTGATCTCTTCTGTCTGGAAATATCCCGATTTTGATTCCATGAAAACAGGTATTCCTGCCTCCTCTAGAATTTTTGCGTATACCTCATCCGTATTTTTAGGAGATCTCATGAGTATTGCAAAATCAGAATACTCTGCCGCTCTTACGCTTCCATCTTTAAGAGACTGGACCTGAAAACTTCCAACCATCTCTTTTATCCTGTCTGCCGTGAATTTTGCTTCTGCTTCCGCACTTCCTATCTCTTCATTTTCATCACCCTTTATAAGGACAAACTCGCTCTTGTGATCAGTTTCATTTTCTGTATAGGCTGCACCAGGATAGAGTGCCGCATCATCATCATATTCAACCGCTCCTATATTCTCATGCATTATCACTCTGAATACAGCATTTACAGAATCAAGTACTTCTTTTCTGCTTCTGAAATTCTTTGATAAAAGAATTCGTTCACTTTTTTCATCCCTTTCCGAAAAGCTGTATCGATGCATAAAGATTGAAGGGTCTGCAAGACGGAAGGCGTAAATGCTCTGTTTTACGTCTCCCACGCAGAAATAATTATTATCACCGGCTACAGAAGTAAGGATTTCTTCCTGAACGCTGTTTGAATCCTGATACTCATCAGTCATCACTTCAGCAAAATATTCCCTATAGCCGTCACCGGCACCGGTTTTAAGCGCATTTAAAGCGATATGCTCAAGATCTGAAAAATCAAGAACATTTTTTTCTTCTTTGATCTCTCCGAATCGCTCTGAAAAACTTCCCGTTAAAAGAGCAAGTTCTTTAACAAGCGGTCTGGCTTTTTTGAGAGACGCTAATATATCCTCAGGGCTGTCCTTAAAATAGTTTTTCAGGGTATCAAGTCTTTTCTTTACAGCATTTCTTATTGATTTGACAGTTTCTCTTAAGTCAGGATCAATATCAGGATTTTTCTTTCTTGAAAGTGTCCCGAATTTTATTCCATCTAATTCCGAACGAAAAGATTCATAACTGCCTAATCCTGAAAGTCTGCTGAACTGAGCAATATCATCATTCAGATTATCAATATATGTCACAGGACCGGACGGGCTTTCGCATATTTCCAGGGCGTGCTCAAGCTCAGATATACTCTCAGATATTTCTTCTGAAGCTATTCTTACGAGCAACATCATCCATGGCATGGTTGCAAGTTCTTTATTGTTTTCACATGCATAAGCATTTTCAAGTGTTCTAAGCCAGAGATCGGGATCAGCCTTACTTTGTGAAAAATTGTAAAGTCCCAGCACAGCATCAGCTACATCCTTATCGTCTTTCTGGGTAGAAAATTCCTCCAGAAAGTGTAGAAACTCCTCCGTTCCTTCCTCGTAAAATTTCTCCATTACATCTGCAATTGCATCTTCTTTCATGATTGAAAGTTCGCTCTCATCAGCAATTCTGACCTGGGGTTCTATTCCAACCCTGTCAAAATTATCACGTATGACCATCCTGCAAAAGCTGTCGATCGTCATTATATGCGCAGAATGAATAAGATTCATCTGACGATTCAGATAATCGTTGTCAGGATCTGCCTCCAATTCCTCCTCCAGGGCATTTCTGATTCGTTCCTTCATTTCTGCCGCTGCCGCATTTGTAAAAGTCACGACAAGGATCCTGTCTATATCAACAGGATTCTCCTTATCAAGCACCAGTCCGATTATCCTCGAAACCAGTACTGCTGTTTTTCCCGAACCGGCTGCAGCTGCCACCAGAACATTTTTATTTCTCGAATCTATAACCCTTTGCTGTTCTTCAGTGAATTTCATCTTCTTTCTGTTCTTCCCCCATCATATCTGTCTTCATGAGTTCTATGATTTCGCTTCTTTCTTTTATCTCTTTCAATTTTCGCTTTTTATAGCCTCTCTTTTTTTCATCAAAGAGGCAAATGTCTCTGTAATCACAATAATCACATTCCGAAATATTTTTGTATTCAACAGGTGATTTTGATATGTTTCCATCCTCAATACTCTTCTTAAATTCCCCGGATTTGAATCTCACATAATCAGCTGCAACTCCGAACCCGTCTTCATCCAATACAGATGCCGCAGCTGCAAAATCGCCACCAGACTTTACAGAAACCGGTATAATATCAGATTTACTCTCAAATTCCGAGTCAAACAGCCTTATTACTTCACTATCTGCATTTACAATGCCCCTAAGTTTAAGTTCTCCCCTAATACTCTTCTCAGCTTCTTCAGCATTGACTTCCTTAAGGTCTTCAGCCCTGACTTCAGGATCATCTATATGATAATAAAAAATCCCCGCCGGTTTAACTTCAAGAGATGGATGAGCGATTTTCTCAATCTTCATAGCTGCGTTCATATAAATAACAAGCTGCAGATCGAGCCCATAATATATCCTCGAAAGATCGAAAGTCTTATTTCCTGATTTGTAATCAATTATAGAAACATAGATTTTTGAGTCTTTTTCTGCCGTATCTATCCTGTCAATCCTTCCTCTGAAACCTTCCTCATAAAACTCTTTTTCAAAAGCGGAGGTCTTAAAGCTTCCGCTTTTGGCCTGATGTGTAAGCGTCTTCACTGTACGCCTTAAGATTCTGTCAAGACGGATGATAAAATATTCATTTCTCTTAGAACTCCTGAGCACCCTATCATCAGACTCATTCAGATATTTTTCCAAGGCCTCCTCGGTTAATTTTAAGGACTCTTCATCTGTGAGATCCGAAAAAGTCAGACCTTTCTCCTGCAGCATACCTGAACACATTTCAAGCACACTGTGCAAAATAAGTCCCATGTCTTTTCTTTCAAAGCCAAATTCTTCGCGTTCCTTTAGCTTAAGTCCGTAGCGAAGAAAATGCTCGTATGCGCAAAGGGCAAACTTTTCAAGCTTTGACGGAGATTCATATTTTTCATGCCCGAAAATAACTCCTGCAGCAGCCTTAGATATCGGATCCGATCTATAATCAAAAAATACTGAATCAAGCATATTTTTAAGGATCTGATCTTTATTACCCAATGAAGCAAAATAACGATAGATCTCCACTGTTTCCTTATCATCGCTATTCTTAAGTCCCAGACTCAGTCTCTTCAGAGCATCATTTTCATTCATTAATTCTCTGCCAATTCGCTCATTATCTGACTCGATAAGCTCAGCCTTCGGGAAAAGTTTCTTAACTACATTTAAGAAATATGACTCTCTTTTTCCCTTACCTTCAGCATCAATATCTGACCATGACAAATAAAGCCTTTCCGAAGGCTTTGTCACACTCATATAAAAATAAAGACGTTCTTCTCTGATCTTTTCCCTTGCTGTAAGCGAAAGTTTGATCCCCTGTTCTTTTAAATATTCCCTGTCAAAATCCGAAAGAAGCCCTGAACCTGTATTCTGACTCGGGATCAGCCCTTCATTCATTCCCATAAAGAAAAGGATTTTTATATTCTGAAGTCTACTTCTCGTCATATCTCCGGCATTTACCCTGTCAAGTCCCGGAGGGATTGCCCCTACCCTGATCTCATCAAGACCTGAATTCAATATTTCCAGATACTGACGCAGAGTCATTTTTTCTTCAGCTATCAAATTCTCAATTCTATCAAAAAGTTCCTCAAGTTTATCGTAAATCTGTGAATATTCCTGTGCCCTTCTGCTCTCTGCATTTTCTTCAAATTCTTCACTCAGTTTTTCAAGCTTTTCACGCACATCCAGATTTTCGCTGAATTTTCTTAACGCTTCTGTATATTCAAAAGCAGTCACATTTCTTTTTGTCATCACTTCATCCAGCGATTCAAAATAAGATTTTAGCTTTTCTCTCAGAGCATTGATGCGTTCAAGTTCATCTGCATCCAGTGTTCTTACAGGTCTTGTCCATGAATTTGCATATTTTTTCCGGCCTCTCATATTCGTTGCCTTTATATAATTTTCAAAAATATCGATATCTTCTATGGAAAATCCGCTTATTCCCGTTCTGAGAAAATGCATTACTGACTCAAAACTATAATTTTCAATCTCTATTTCCAATGCCGCTCTGAGAAACTCAACAAAAGGATTTAATTCTATCGAACTTGAGCTGTCAATAAAGAGCGGAATCCCATATTTATCGGCTTCTCGCTCCAATGCCGATGCATATGTTTCCACATTGCTCATAACGACCGCGCAATCCCTGTAGCGAAGACCGCCCCTGCACACGGCTTCATGAATCTTTGAACAGACAAAAGCTGCCTCATCCATCGGATCAGGCGTATTAACAAGTTTTATATGTTCCGGTACAGGATCAAAAATTTGCTTTTTCTTCCTGAATATATTTCTTTCAAGAAAACGCAGATCTTCTTTATCTGCTGCCCTTACTTCTTTATTATCATAAAGATTTACAGTTTCACATTTCCAGCCCGAATTATGAGCTATTTCACGAAGATTTGCTATAGTCTGTACGGACATGGCAAATAACCCGTCCGAAAAGCCATCGTAATTAAGCGCAACCGAGCAATCCTCAGTTATATGCATAAGCTGCTCGATAAAACGGTATTGTATCGGAGTAAATCCTGTAAAATCATCAAAATATATCGAAGCTCCCTTTAAGAAATCTGCCTTTTTCACAGACTTTCCTGCCAGATCAAGTATTTCTTCATTTGTAATATAATCTGTTCCGATCTTCTCTCTAAAGGCCTTATACAAAACTGCTATATCCTCTGCTTTCGCAGCCAGATAATTTTTATCAGCCCTTTTTGATGCCTCTTCTATAATAGAATCAGCATCTATCTCATATTGAATATATTCGGATATAACAGATTTTATTTCACTTATATATCCCTGGCGGTTGATATTCTTCTTTAAAACCTTAAGATCGTCTTTTTTTTCAGACGCAATCCGTCTTAAAATAAGATTTTTTCCCGTATCATCAAGTATTGTTTTTTTATTTTCACCTGCAGCCGAAAAAATTCTGTGGGCAAAACGGGTAAATCCCAGCACATCAATGTTCAGGATACCATGCCCCCGACTCCTTTTAAGTATTTCTCCTGTAGCCGCATGTGAAGACTGTTCCGGAACTATAACAATATAATTCTTTTTATAATTTTTCTCTGACCTGCTGATAAGATCCCTGTAAATATAGTCTGTCTTACCACTCCCCGCAGGGCCAAGCACGATTTTAAGCAAACCCATTTCTTCTCTCTCCGATTCGTTTTAATAAAAAAAAGCTATAACGATCCATTTACTGAATCATTATAGCTTTTAGTCCTTATCTTAATCAAGTTAGATTCTCTGTTTTTCTGAGAGCTCTATATTCTTTGCTGCCTCAGCTGCCCTTCCGTTCTTTTTATCTAAATAAGCAGTCACTGCCTTCAGGAAGAAATAACCTGTAACAGCACCAAGTGTATTCATTATAATATCATCAAGCTCAAAGTTTCCAAGTCCGGTATAAAACTGAATATACTCTATGATCATACTCATTACGAATCCCGGAAGCAATCCAAAATAAGGCTTCTTAAATATATCAAATCCCAGCGGAAGTAAAAATCCCAGCGGGAGTGTAAGCATGAAATTCTCAGCCAGATGTATCAGAGTAAGCTGAGGAAAGAAATACGACATCTGGAAAAATGTCAGATTCATTCCATTGTCAAACTGTCCGAAATTTCTATTAAAAAGAGTCAGATTAAGGACAAAGTAAAAATACATCGTAAGTGCAAAAAGCCATGCACATTTTTGTGCCTTCTTTTTTGCCAGTGCGTAAATTCCCGGCATAACAGCAGTTCCTACCGCGATCGCGCCTGCACCATAGTTAACTATCGATGCACAAATGTCATTAACAACCTGATTTATAACATAATCCATAAAAAAAACATCCCTCGTAAACATCCATACCTGCCGTATGTTCTCCGCTTTTTGTCAAAAACTTTAACAAAAAACTTAAATATGAAGCTTTCTCAGCTATTATAAAGCAGTATTCAAAACTTAATGTTAACACAATGTGATTATTTTGTGTTCAAACATATATCTTGAAAGTAAAAACTCTGAATGTTTACATCATGCTCGTGCAATAAGTACCGAGCGGCAAAACAACTTAAAACATAAAAATCTTAACACATTATGTATACTTTGTCCATATTTTTTAAGAAATTATTACAATTTTATTTATTTTTCTTAGAGTTTCTCAATTTCATCAAGCCAAAGAGAAGCTGCGGCATCCGAAGGCATTCTCAGATCACCTCTTGGCGAAACCGCAACAGTACCCACCTTAGGACCGTCCGGAAGGCATGAACGTTTGAAATGCTGACTGAAAAATCTTCTGTAAAAGGTCTTCAGCCATTTTTTTATCGTAGCATCATCATAAATTCCTTCAAACGTGACCCTTGCCATCCTGTAGATTTTGGAAGGTCTGAATCCGAATCTCAAAAGATAATAAAGATAAAAATCGTGAAGTTCGTAAGGTCCTACAAGATCCTCTGTTTCCTGGGCGATCTTTCCATCCTTGGGCGGAAGAAGTTCCGGGCTGACAGGCGTATCAAGGACGTCATAGAGAACATTTTTAAGCTTCTCATCTCCGCAGCTGTCAGCATAGTATCTTACAAGATGGCGCACCAGTGTCTTCGGTATTCCTGAGTTTACACCATACATAGACATGTGGTCACCATTATAGGTAGCCCATCCCAATGCAAGCTCTGACATATCACCGGTTCCGACAACTATTCCGCCATTCTTATTTGCAAGATCCATTAAAATCTGAGTTCTCTCTCTTGCCTGACAGTTCTCATAGGTTACATCATGAATATTTTCATCATGACCGATATCTTCAAAATGCTGTCTAACCGACTTTACAATGCTTATTTCTCTCAGATCCGCTCCCAGAGCCTTTACCATTTCGATCGCATTGGTATAAGTCCTGTCAGTAGTTCCGAATCCCGGCATTGTTACAGCAGTTATGCCTTTCCTGTCAAGGTGAAGGCTGTCAAATGCTCTCGCAGTCACAAGCAGTGCAAGTGTGGAATCCAAACCTCCGGAAATTCCGATCACTGCATTTTTAGAATTTATATGCTCAAGACGTTTTTTAAGACCCATAGCCTGGATAGAAAATACCTCTTCGCATCTTCTTTCTCTTTTTGTCTCGTCGTCCGGTACAAAGGGAAATCTGTCAGGCTTATTAATAAGCTTAGTCTCTACTGTTTTAAGAGAAAACGGAATTCTGACATAATCATCATCAGCCGAGATAAATGTGTTCATTCTTCTTCTTTCAGCATCGAGTTTCTCTATATCGATAACAGCATAAGTAACTTCGTTTTTGAAAAGCTTTGACTCGGCCAGAACCGCTCCGTTCTGGGCAATTATATTATGACCGCCAAAGACCAGATCCTGGCTGGACTCGCCCTCTCCTGCCGATGCATATATATAGGCAGAAGAAAGACGCGCGGAAAGCGCTGCTATCATAAGTCTTCTAAAGTCATCCTTGCCTATTACTTCATCACTGGCAGAAAGGTTAACTATAAGCTCTGCACCGTTCTTTGCAGCATCCATTGACGGTGTCTCAACAACCCATGCGTCCTCGCAGATCTCAGCGCCTACAACAAATCCTGCCGGATCGGTAAGATTTTCAAAAAGGATCTTCGTTCCAAACGGAACCTCCATTCCATAAAAATCTTCGTAAACTATCTCATTATTTCCCGACGTAAAATATCTGGTCTCATAAAATTCGGAATAGTTCGGAAGATAAATCTTAGGGATAATGCCAAGCAGGAGGCCTCTGTGTATCGCTGCGGCTACATTATAAAGCTTTCCTCCGCGTTCATAAGGCAGTCCGACAAATATAAGCGCATCAAAAGCCTTTGAATAGTCAACCAGTTCCTTAAGTGATTCCTTGCATCTGTTAATGAGGAGCCTCTGCAGGAAAAGATCATTACAGGTGTAACCTGAGATGCAAAGTTCAGGAAAAACAATGACTTTCGCTTCCTTGGCTACTGTTTCCTCCATCAGATACTCTATCTGCTCTGTATTATAGGCAGGATCTGCAACCTTAATCTTTGGAGTCACTGCCGCTACTTTAACGAATCCGTCCTTCATACACTTTTTCCCTTTCAAAATAAAATTCAAAATAAAATTCAAAATAAAATCAAGAATAAACCGGGCCTATCTTTTTTATTTCTTATATTTTACTCTTCTGCTTTGCAGCCTGTAAAAGTGCCTCAAGCTCTTCCGGCGAAAAATGATATGCCTTTCCGCAGAAATGACATTTCACCTCTATTTCCTTGCCATCATCGATCATGCTCTGCAGTTCCTTTTCACCTGTACTGATAAGAACTTTTGAAACCTTGCTCACGCTGCAGTCGCAATTAAATCCGACATTCTGTCTTTCGAAAATATTCGGCTCAAGACCTTCCAGAAGGATCCCGATAATATCCTCCGCAGACTTGCCCTCTTTCAAAAGATCGGTTACAGAATTTATCTTTTTAAGATTTTCCTCTATCTTAGAAATAACATCATCATCGGCATCTGGCATAAGCTGTACTATAAATCCGCCGGCCTCTGCTACGGTGTTTTCTTTTGTCATAAGCACGCCAAGTCCGACGGAAGAAGGAACCTGTTCGCTCGATGCAAAATAATAAGTCAGATCCTCAGCTATTTCACCGCTCACAAGCTCTACATTTCCAACATAAGGATCCTTAAGACCGAGATCCTTTATAACCTGGAGATTACCATGTCCGACAGCAAGTCCTACATCAAGTTTATGATCAGATTTTCTGGCACCTATAAGAACCTGTGGTTCCAGTGCAAAGCCTTTAACATTACCGTTTGCATCAGCCGTTACCGTAAGTCCCTCCATAGGACCGTCAGATCTGATCTGAATAGTTATGATATCGTCTCCCTTAAGCATAGCACCCATCATAGCACCTGCTGTCAGAAGTCTTCCGAGTGCAGCCGTAACAACAGGGCTGGTATCATGGGCTTTCCTTGCAGTTTCAACTGTATCTTTAGTAACTGCTGCAAAAGCTCTTACTTTTCCTGCTGCGGCAGTTCCTCTAACCATATAATCGCTCATATATTTAAATCCTTTCAAAGCTTTTTTCATAATATACCAAAAAAGCTGCAAGTTTTCAAAAAACCTGCAGCTTAATGTCTTAAATGAAGTGCGTGCGACAGGATTCGAACCCACGACCTTCTGGTCCGTAGCCAGACGCTCTATCCAGCTGAGCTACGCACGCACGTTGTGTCGCTCAAACAAGCGACAATAGATATTATATGTTCAACTTTCTTCTTTGTCAACAGTTTTTTCAATTTTTTTTACAAAAATTTCTGCCCATGCCGGCATGAAGCCCGAAACAATTGCCACATCCTGCGAAATAGAGTGGCTTTCCGAGGTTCCATAATATGGAAGAAAGCCCTTTTCGATAATTTTTTCTTTTAGTGCAGTCACAAGATAAAGCGCAAGTCCATGATGTTCATAATCTCTATCAACATCAATTCCTATCTGCCACATATACTTTCCATCTGCCGAAGCTCCTGCCGCCGCGATCGGAATGCCGTTGTCATATGCCGCTATGCCGATAACATCAGGCTGAAGCTTTGCACCCGGAAATGCATGCGGAAACTTTCCGCTTGCTGAAAGCTCTCCAAGATTATCTACATCAAACCATCTTGTCTCATAGGGACACTCAAGCTCAATGTCTTCCCAGTTATAATCCGGCAGAAAATATATATGTGTATCATGAATACAGAGTCCGTATTCTTCAAGCTTTTTATCCAAAGTCCTGAGATTCTCAAATTTACAGAACCACTCACACTTAAAGGTCATATACTTTTCCCTTACCCAGGGAAGAAGCTCTTTCGACGCCATTATATAGGCATCTCCTTTATATATTATGGCACGAAAATCTTCCGACATACCGTCAAATAGTCTTGCTCCTTCAAGCCTTTTTGATTCATTTATCATTATACGGTATTTATATTCGCATTCCAGCGAGCAGTTTGTATCAAGCCTGAACTGTGCTCTTGCAATATCATCGAAATTCATATTTGTCTATTTCCTTCATAAGCCGTTTATTTTTATAGAGGTCTTCATCAGCCCTGCTCACAATTTCCTCATATGAGGTCTTATAAATAAATCCATCGGCATAACCATCGGCAATCCCAAAGGGATAATCCTTGAATGTCGCAACCCTGACGCACTCATCCTGCATTTCCTGCCTTTCCTTTAAAACGACCGATGTATCCGGATCAATATAAATTGCACAGAATTCATCTCCGCCGATCCTGTATATTCTCCAGGCATCTTTCATACAGTTTTTAATGATCTGGGCTCCTGCTGAAATAAAATCATCTCCACTGAGATGGCCATAATTATCATTTACAATTTTCAGATTATTAAGGTCAAAAAGAATAACTCCGACTTTCTTCTTTTCATTCTTAAGACGTTTCTGATCTTCCTTATAGCAGTTTTTATTACGCACTCCGGTATACATATCAATAAATGCCTGCTGCCTGTAGGCATCCACCGGATTTTCCAATGCCAGAAACATTCCTGTAGCAACTACTGCAGCAATTCCACCTGTTGCAAGGATTTCCGGTCGAAATACCTGCGCCATGATCACTCCGAGTATAGCTACTTCTACAGGAATCATGATCTTGCAAAAGCTTTCCCCTACTTCTCTGAATCTCACTATCAAAAGAACTATGGTAGATATTTCATATATGATACCAACGGCAAAATTTATCGCCAGGGGTATACCCTGAGTAATTACCACTCCGCCGATCTCAACATATTTTACCTTGAAAAAGAGGCTGACTAAAAAAGTCGCAGCAACTATACAGTAAGATGCTATCCTGACATTTTTCTTCTTTTTCTTGAAGTATGCAATTCCATGTACATATGTGAAAATTTCATTTAAGACCATTACTGCGCTGATATAAAGCAATTTCTGAACAAAATCATTTAAGGGTTCAAAGATCAGATTCCTGTAATTGCCCATCAAAAATGCCGCTGCATCCAGCATCACATGAAGAAGCGAAAACATACAAATACGAATGAAGCTGTTGTCTCTCGATGTTCTCTGTGTCCTTATGCAATATGTCAAAAGGCACAATAAGACCACAATACTGACAATTTCTTCTCTTATAACAAAAATCAAACTAAATACCTTTTCCATCCTGTCGTACCCTGTCGGTCCCCCACAAACCTAACACTATCCGTCAATAGTTACAAAACATTACCGATCATTCAACCCGGATCGCATGAAAAAAGTTAATCTTACAAGAATACTTACGTTTTTCAAATTCAAAAAACAGTGGTATCTTATATAAAAAAATTAATCTTTTAGAAACAGTTTTGTAACTCATTGTTCTGATTATAGCACATAGAGCACGTAAAGTCGTGCAATATAAAGTTCAAAATTAAATACATAAGAGAAATAAAAAGGACTTTTCAGATTACAGTTATTCTGTATTCCGAAAAGTCTTTTATAACTTAGATAAATCTTATAAATTTTCCACACTGCATTCTTTAGCCGAGCGAACTCTTAAAAAGCTCTGAAGCAGGATAAAGAATGAAAGCAAAACCGCCGTAGAGATCTTAACCCACCAGGAAGAAAGCGATCCGTCAAAAGATATAAACGTTTCTGACGTGCCCTTGATCATACATCCCAAAAGCGTGCCAAACACATTTCCGACACCGCCGTCCAGCAATGTTCCTCCGACAACAGTACTTGCAATGGCATCCATTTCAAGTCCCTTCGCCTGATCTGAAAAACACGACATCGTATTCATGCAGAATAAGATTCCACCGACCGATACTAAAAATCCATCTATCATATATGTTCTAAGTATGATTTTCCTGACATTTAATCCCATCAGCGTTGCTGCTCTTTCATTTCCGCCAACTGCATATATGCTTCTTCCAAAAGCCGTGTATCTGAGCATCAAAAATACCAGCAGCACCAGAAGCAAGGCAATTATCACTGAAGGGTAGATAAAAGGATATATCATTTTCCCGTGTTTATTTAACCTTCCCAGGAAAATAATATTGATCTTGTACTGGGATATGGCTGTAAAGGTCTTTTCTGTTACAGATATCACCTCTGATGAAATAACAGCTGCGAGACCCCTGCAAAAAAACATTCCCACCAGCGTTACCGCAAAAGGCTGAAGTCGTAAATAAGAAATAAAAAATCCCTGGATAAAGCCATGAATAATTCCGACCAGCAACACTGCCGCCATTGCAGCCCATGCATTCCAGCCGTGATTCATCATAAGATCTCCCAAAATAACGGAATTCAACGCCGTCATAGCACCCACGGAGATATCGATCCCACCGGATATCATCACCATAGTCATTGCTGCTGATGTAACTATAAGCCCTGCATTATTTATAAAAATATTCAAAAAAACCTGAGGCTTTGTAAATCCCTGATCTCCAAAAAACAAAACACCACACAAATACATTAAAAGATAGAGAACTACAGTTATCCCGATCAGGCTTTTATTTATATCTGTTTTCTTAAAAAAATCCTTTATCACAATTGAGCTGCCTCCTTTACAAGCGGACTGGCGCCTGCTTTTCTTACTTTCCTGAAGATTTTTTCAATTTCAGGCGACTGCAGCGAAAGTGCTATCAAAATTACAGCTGCCTTAGATAAAGGTATCTGTACTGATGATACCCCCATTGCATATAAAGAAGTTGTAAGAGCCTGTATAGTATACGCCCCTATAACAGAGCCAGATATACTGAATTTACCACCTTTAAGCTTATTTCCGCCAAGAAGAACAGCAAGTATCGCATCCATTTCTACATTCAGTCCTATATTATTCGCATCACAGGAATATATTCTGGACGAATATATCGCTCCTGCCAGGCCTGCGAGAACCGCTGAAATAATATATGTTAAAAACTTAATACTTCTCGGATTAAGTCCTGAAAGTCTTGCCGCTTCAGCATTCATTCCAACCGCCCTTGCATAAAGTCCGAAACTTGTGAACCTTAAAAAGATTGCTGTTAATATCATGACCGCTGCTGCTAAGTATATAGGTGTAGGTACAGGATTATTTCCAATATTTGATCCTAATGCCCTGTAGGCATCAACTCTGATGTAAGTTATCTGTCCGCCACATATAAGCTGGGCAATACCACGACCTGCGGTGTAAAGGATCAATGTTGCAACCATCGGCTGGATATTCAGATGTGCAACAAGAAAGCCGTTCCAGACCCCGCATATAAAAGCGGATGCCAGACCGGCTGCCATTGCCAATACGATCGGAGCGTGAAGAGTATTTACAGACACTTCGCCTCCCGAAAGAATATTTGTAATAACGGCTGCTGTTAATGCAGCCACTGATCCGACAGAAATATCCACTCCACCGGACACAGAAACAACCAGAGTCATTCCGACCGCAATGATCGCAAGCTCTGAACCTCTGTTTATAACATCGATTATAAAACCGTAAAAAACACCATTGGTTACAGATACATCAAAGAAATCCGGTGTCTTTACCAGATTTACAAGCAGAATTAAAAGGAGACATATCGCAGGTAAGAAAGACCTGATCTTTTCAATTTTTCCAAACGATAACTTCCCCATTTTCATAATCCTTCCGTTTAATAGGGTCTCTCGTCCAGAATCTCCTGTGTAAGAATAGTGACCGGATACTCCACTCCGTCAACAGTAACACTTGTAACTTCTGGTCTTGCCGAATACTGATATTCTTCAATATAGGTGTGCTTATCGAGAGTCCCACCATCTTCCAGGGTTTTGACCATCGAAGCAAGTATATCACCATAGAGCGGATTGCATTCAGTATCTACAAGAATAGTTCCGTTAAGTGTTTCTGTTAGCCCGGCTTTTGTGGTATCAAAAGATAATATAAGTATCTCTCCTGCTGCAATATCTGAACCGACCTTCTTTCCGGCCGCCTCAATGGCATCTCTTGCACCAAAAGCCTCATTGTCATTCTCGCAATAAACAACATTAACATTGTCAAAGCGCTTGAGAATAGACTCCATTACCTCCTGCCCTTTAGCCTGGGTAAACTCTCCTGTTTCCTGTGCCAATACGTTCCAACCATACTTTTTGGCAGCATCATCAAATGCCTGCGATCTGCCAATAGTCGCCGAAGCTCCCATGGTTCCCTGAATATCAACAATATTTACATCACCGTTATAACCTGTTTTCTCCAAATAAGCCTGCAGATATGCACACGCTTTCTTTCCTTCCAGTTCAAAATCAGAGCCGACGGCTGCAGTATAGAGAGAATCATCCGAATCAACTCTTCGATCCACTATGATCACAGGTATCCCTGCATTTTCCGCCTCTTTTAACGACTGATCCCAGCCGGATTCCGTAATAGGATCAATGATTATATAATCCACATCCTGACTGATAAAATCACGTACAGCTTTGATCTGGTTTTCCTGTTTCTGCTGAGCATCACTGAATATCAGGTTAAAACCATTTTCTACGGAAAAAGCCTCCATAACCGAATTCGTACAGGATGTCCTCCAGTCAGATTCAGCACCGACCTGTGCGAAGCCAACAGTGATCAATGACTCATTTAATTCACTTATTGCCGCTTCATCATAGCCGAGCGACCCTGCACACCCTGTAAGAGCTCCCGTAACAAAAGTCAAAGCAAAAATTAACGCCGCTGCCTTTCTTTTCATGTATACCCTCCCAGATATTTACATGGTCAGGATAGTTCGGTCACTCCGATCATATGCTTTAGTCCGATAGAGTATATTTTAAGCCGAATCTATCCTCTCTTCCATGCAATTATTTAACATATAAGTTACTTTTATTCTTATTTTTATTTTTTATGTATGAAAAAAAGTAATTGAATTCCCCTGAAAAGTTAGATTTCTTACGAAAATAATGAATACAAGTTGATTTTTTTCCTTAGTGAAAAAAATTATTAATTAAGCTGCTTCGGAATAAATATCTCCACTTTCGTTCCTATTCCATATTCGCTGTTAACATTTATCCTTGTCTTTTCGCCATAATTTAATTTAAGCCTTTTTGTAACATTTGCTATTCCAAATCCCGAATTATCCTCAGAAGGCGCTACAGTTCCGTCGATCAGCCCCCTGACTCTTTCGAGATTTTCTGCCAGCATACCCATTCCATTATCTTCAACGACCAATTTAATGCTGTCCTCAACCTCAGCTGCCTTAATGACTATCTTGCCGCCGCTTCTTTTATTTTTTATACCATGATAAAGAGCGTTTTCCACTATAGGCTGTAAAGTCATCTTTATCACCTTATATTTGTAAAGCATTTCAGGCACCTGAATTTCGTAAACCAGTATATCACTATATCTGAAGGACTGGATCTGAAGATATGCATCCACATGCGCGATCTCTGTTCCTATGGATACAAAGTCGTTTCCTCCCGACAGAGTTGTCCTCATAAACTGTGAAAGGGATGTAACTATTCCTGCAACATCCTCTTTCCTTCCGTCCTCTGAAAGCCAGACAATGTTATCCAGGGTGTTATAAAGAAAATGCGGACTGATCTGATTTTGTAAAAGCTTCATTTCAAGTATTCTGGAATTTTCCTGTTCATGCCTGATATTTTCAACCAGATCTGAAATCTCATGTGTCATTTTATTAAAGCTTCTTCCGAGTACGGCAATTTCATTCTTATCTGAATTACCGTATTCTTCTGCGTTTATATTAACATTGAAATTTCCGTTGCCGACTTCCTCTGTCGCCTTAACAAGTTTTCCTACCGGTTTTGTGATACTGCTGGAAATGTAATATGACTGAAAGAGATTAAAAGCGATAATAATAAGAAGAATTATAAACGAACTCATTATTATCATATTTTTTCTCTTATTAAGAGTCTGTCTTATCTGCTCCATATTTGTAGATTCAAAATAAATATATTTCGTAATGTCATCCTGTACGAGGTCGGTTATGACGTATATATTGCTGTCAAGACTCTCCATGTCCTCGTCATAATGTCCGCCCTCTTCTATGGATGCATTGAGATTATCTACATTAAGCTGAAGTGTATCAAGAACCTTATCCAAAGAGACCAGCTGTTCCCTTGACTTTCTGCTGTATGATGTCTGACCAAGCTCCTTAAAGCTTTCTCTTGCATTTTCGATAAGCATATCAGGACCTATCATCTCAAGCTTTTCCTGAACATTATTTTTAGTCAGCGAACGCGCCGCCATCTGATAAGTTACCGAATTCATTTCCTCTTCAAATTCAATATTATAACTATTAGCCAAAGTAATATTCTGTGCTATACGGTCATAAGACATACAAAGTCCCTGAAGCTCATAGATCAGATAAACTATTATTATGATCATCGGTATCAGACAAGCGGCACACATTATAGTGAGCCTCTTTTTTATGGATAAATTCTTCAAATTTAACATTTACTTCCCTCTTGCCCTGTACTCACGGGTAGTCATCCCCTGAGTCTTCTTAAACATGTAACTGAAATAATGCGGATCCTTGTATCCGACCTTATATGCAATTTCAGAACTCCTCATGTTAGTAGTCATCAAAAGCTCTCTTGCATGCTCCATTCTTTTATTTATCAGATACTCTATAAAAGTAACCCCTACTTCTGATGAAAAGATGGTGGAGAAATGATTCGGACTGATATTAGCTATGGATGCCACAGTATTAAGTGAGATATCATCCTTGTCATAATTCTCATCAATATAAGCCATGACTTTTTTAAGTATCACGCTGTATTTCTTAACTGAATTACTGTCACGCAGAGCAATTGCCCCTTCAAGTCCACGTTCCAGATATGCCTGAGCATCTTTATAATTATTGATGCTTTTTATTGCCGCATTGATATCCTCGAATTCCTCCGAAACATCCGAGGCCTTATAACCCAGATCCTGAATAAAGCTGATGGTCGCAAAATAAAGATCCATCGTTATATAATTCAGGAAAAGTATTGAATTTATATTTTTTTCTCCAAATGATGAAAAAACTTCTTTTATAAAGTGATGTGCCTCATCAGCCGATCCGCTTCTTAAGAATTTTTCATATACGCCCTTACTCTTTTCATTCGATGCGACCATTGATACATCGACATCGATATTATCAGTACCCGGACTGCTTATTTCATTAGCATATATAACCTGATTAGGTTCTTTGAAATATCTGTAGGAAAATGCCCTATTGGCATCATCATAGGATTGTCCGAGGCTGCTCAGCCTGTTGACCGGTGTTCCGACACCCACAAAATAATTTCCGTCCTCTATTGATTCTGCTGCTTCTATGATCCTTGCAATAGCATCATCGTCCTTTTTGCGTACTTTTTCCTTGCTTTCGCCCAGAGTAAGTATCGCAAAGCCTTCAGTACCTCTGTCAAAAAGATAGCAGCCATCCAGCTCATCTATTTCATCAAGTACCTGAGAGCCAAAGGCATTCTGCTTTTCAGAATAAGCATCTCCTGTTTCCCCCGGAAGTGTAAAGTTAAAAATGCTTATCTCGTAAAAACTTGCTGTCAGATCCATATCAAGCTTTCTACCTGCCTCAAGAAGTTCCGGCATTGTCATCTGGCCGCTTACCAAAGCCCTGAAAAGCTTTTGCTGCTCTATGGCATTTTTCTCAAGAAGTTCTTCCTTAGACCAGTCATCAAGCATAGATTCATTCTTTTTATTTTCCTCGATCTTTTTCTGAACTCCTTTTATAGTCTCCAACAGTTTCGGCGGTGAGATCGGCTTTAAGAGATATTCTTCGACACCTATTGAAACAGCCTCCTGGGCATATTTAAATTCGTCATAGCCTGACAGAATTATTATCTTTACATCAGGAAGCTCCTTTTTTACAAGTCTCGAAAGTTCCAAACCGTCCATAAAAGGCATTTTGATATCTGTAACCAGTATATCCGGCTTTGCTTTCAGAATGAGCGGATAAGCAAGCTCCCCGTCACTTGCCTCTCCCGAAAAATCGATGTCTTCACTCTTCCAGTCGATATGCTTTTTTATTCCATCTCGCATTATTTTTTCATCTTCTACCAAAAAAAGCTTTACCATATTAATTTCTCCCTCAATTTTATACAACCGTCCATCTTGTAGTATAGCAAATATTTGTTAACATTGCACGCAAAAAAAGACATTCTTCTTATTTAATTATATTTAAAATATTATCCACTTCTTATAAAATTATAGTAGATTTTTATAAAAGCACTTACGAAGGGAGAAATCATGGCTGGCTCAAAAGTTTATTTTACCGATTTCAGGACAACTATCGGTACATCACTCACTGTTAAGCTTCAAAGACTTATAAAAAAAGCAGGAATTGAAAGCATTGATATGGAGAAAAAATTCGTTGCCATAAAAATGCATTTCGGGGAACTTGGAAACTTATCTTATTTAAGACCTAATTATGCAAAAGCTGTTGCAGATGTCGTAAAAGAACAGGGAGGACTTCCGTTCCTCACCGATTGTAATACACTTTATCCGGGCTCAAGAAAACATGCTCTTGAGCATCTGGACTGTGCAAATATCAACGGATTCAACACGATAACAACAGGATGTCAGATAATAATCGGCGACGGTCTCAGAGGAACAGATGATATCGCTGTTCCGGTCCCGACAGCAGAATTCTGTAAAGAAGCCTATATTGGAAGGGCTATTATGGATGCTGATGTATTTATTTCACTCACTCATTTCAAGGGACATGAAGCCACAGGCTTTGGCGGAGCTCTAAAAAATATAGGAATGGGCTGCGGAAGCCGTGCCGGAAAGATGCAGCAGCACAAAAGCGGGCATCCGGAAGTTATCGAAGAACTTTGCCGAAATTGCGGACGATGTGCAAAAGAATGCGGATCTGATGCAATAAAATACATCAATAACAAAGCCCATATCGATCAGGAGCTGTGTAAAGGCTGTGGTCGATGTATAGGTGCCTGTGTCTTTGACGCAATAGTTAACAGAAATGAAGACGCCAATGAAATGTTGGGAAGAAAGATGGCTGAATACGCAGCCGCTGTATGCATGGGAAGACCATGTTTCCACATAAGTCTTGTCAGAGACATCTCTCCTAACTGCGACTGTCATGGCGAAAATGATACTCCTATCCTTCCGGATATCGGAATTTTTGCTTCTTTTGACCCCGTAGCTCTCGACCGTGCATGTGCTGATGCCTGCCTTAAAGCAAGCCCCATGCCGAACAGTCAGCTTTCGGATAATCTTGCAAGCCCCGGATGGCATCATCATCACGACCACTTCTTCGATTCCAACCCGAATATCCGTTGGAAGGAAACCTTAGAACAGGCAGAAAAAGTCGGTCTCGGCACACAAGAATATGAATTGATCAAAATGTAATATTAAAAGCCCATGGTTCTTTCATGCCATGGGCTTTTTCAAATAAATCTTATCTATTAAAAAGTTCTGTTACTGTAAGTGCATCTTTATAGACGGTTTCACCGAAAGCATTGAGTTCTCCCGGTATTACCTTTTTATTTCTCCCATGATAATCACTCCCGCCGCTTACAAAGAGCCCATTTTTCTTTGCCCTGTCCAAAAGGAACTCTATCTCTTCTTTTTGATATAGTGAATACCAGCATTCAAGTCCTTTAATACCCTCTCCTATCAAAAGTTTCAATCTGCTGTCAAATTCATCTGCCGTAAGATGTCTTTCATTAATACCTCCAAGCGGATGTGCCCAGACAGGAACTCCGCCTGACATAAGGATACCCGAAACTGCATCATCAGATGGAATTCTCGTGCTTGTAACGTCATTGGGATCCTTTTTATCATCTATATAATTTTCTATAGCTTCCTTTTTATCCGTTGCATAACCATGTTTTATGAGAAGCTTTGCAATATGAGGCTTACCTGTACTCGTAAGTGACCTGAGATAGTCATATTCCTCTTCAGAAAATACTATTCCATGATCTTTTTTCAGATGATCAAGTCTTTTTTCCAGCTTTTCTATTCTCATGAAATGACCCTCACTTATGGCCATTCGAAAATCCCAGTCTTTTTCATTACAATTATAACCTAAAATATGAACCTTGCCATTGTCAGTAGTTCTGCAGGAAAATTCGATTCCCGGTATGTAGACCATATCATCGGGGACGATCTTTTTAACAGCCATTGCTCCTTCTATAGTATCGTGATCAGTTACAGAAAAATACTTTATCCCTTCTTTTCTCAAACGTTCAATAAGTTCATATTCCGAGTCCGTTCCGTCGGAATATTTTGTATGCATATGTAAATCTATTCCTCCGTTCATATTTCCACCTCTCTTTTATTATCAAAATCTATAGTATTTGCGGTGTTACTGTTCACAGGCAAACTGCGCACTCCGCTACTCTGTACGCTATTTCACTAAGTGCTGAAGCACTAAGTGAAATATGTGTGCGCAGTTATGCCACAATAACTTTGACTGAACACTGGGTTTTGCCCATTGCCGTATGCGCATAATACTTAGCGAAGCAAAGCTGAGCTTAGTATATGCCACACAGAGGGGGCAATCTTAAATGGCAAAACCCGTTACTGGAGCACGCTGTAGGCGTGTGAACAGTAACTTTGCGGTTTATACCAAAATGTATACTTGAGCCATATCTCTTGAAAAGCCCCTCCAATAAAAGTAAAATTAACATATAAAATAATATGAGGAGGAGAATTCAATTATGCCTGACAATACAGCTTATCAGTGCCCGAATTGTACCGGACCTCTGCATTTCAATGCCAAAGTCGGCAAACTCACATGTGATTATTGTTTAAGTGAATTTGATACCGAAGAGATACAAAAACTCTATGCAGGTAAAAATGCAGAAGCCGCTGCCGCTGAGGCAACTGAGCGTGAATGGGGTGATGATGCCGGAAATATGAGTGCATATACCTGTTCGACCTGCGGAGCTGAACTTATCTGTGAAAAAGAAACCGCAGCCACAAGCTGTCCCTATTGCGGAAATCCTACAATAATCCCCGGACAGTTCAAAGGAACAGACAGACCTCATTACTGCATACCTTTTAAACATGAGAAAAAAGATGCAGTCAACGCTCTCAATAACTATTATAAAGGAAAATTACTTTTACCGAAATCCTTTATTTCAACAAATCATATAAATGAGATACAGGGTGTATATGTTCCGTTCTGGCTTTTCTCCGGAACAGCTTCAGGAAGCGGCGTTTACGATGCAGTCCGTGAAAGTCGTCACAATCGCGGAAATGATGAAGTCATTGTGGAAAAACACTATGAAGTCATCCGTGAAGGAACACTTGATTTCGATAAAATCCCTGTAGATGCATCGACAAAAATGGATGATGCTCTCATGGATTCCATAGAACCATTTAATTATAAAGAATTAAAGCCTTTTGCCATGGAGTATCTACCGGGCTTCCTTGCAAATAAGTATGATGTCTCAAAAGAAGAATCAATGCCAAGAGCAAGAGACCGTGCCGATAAATCTATAGAAATGGAACTCAGAAATTCCGTAAGAGGATTTGATTCCGTAAACACCAGAACACACAATGAAAGTTTTCAGGGTAAAAAGATCGAATACGGCATGCTTCCCGTATGGCTTCTGAATACCCACTGGAACGGAAAAGATTTCATGTTTGCCATGAACGGACAGACCGGAAAGATGACCGGTAATCTTCCGATATCGGGCGGTAAATTTGCAGCCTGGATCATAGGCGTATTCTTAGCGGCCATGATCCTCTTCAATCTTTTAATGAATGACATGGGTATTGCATTTATAGGCGGCGCGATCATCACGGCAATCGTCGCATTTGTTCTTTATTCAAGTATGAAACCGGTCGCAGTGGCAAGTTCTGCGGGTGCTTATGAAGGGCAGTCCGGTCTGAAGCTATCAGTAAACAGTGAACGTTACACCCATACTACAGAAAGAGTCATCCACCACGAAAGAAAAAAATAGTATAAAAAAACAAATTATATAATAGAGTAAAGGAGAAAGATATGGGATTAATTAAAGCAATTACAGGTGCAGCCGGCGGAGTAATGGCAGATCAGTGGAAAGAGTATTTCTACTGTGATTCCTTGGACGTTGATACTATGGTCGTAAAAGGTCATAAAAGAACCAGCGGACGCTCCTCCAATACAAAAGGCGTAGATAATATCATTACAAACGGTTCCGTTATCGCTGTAGCAGACGGACAGTGTATGATCATCGTAGATCAGGGTAAAGTTGCCGAAATCTGTGCAGAACCCGGAGAGTTCACCTATGATTCATCTACCGAGCCCACAATTTTCAGCGGCAATCTCGGTGAAAACATATTGGAAACCTTCAAAAACATCGGAAAACGTTTCACTTTCGGCGGTCAGGCTCCCAAAGACCAGAGAATTTACTATTTCAATACCAAAGAGCTTACCGGAAATAAATACGGCACAGCCAATCCGGTTCCTTTCCGTGTAGTTGACAACAATATCGGTCTTGATGTCGATATCTCCGTTAAATGCTTCGGAGAATACAGCTTCCGTATCATGAACCCTATACTTTTCTATACCAATGTATGTGGAAATGTTGAAGAGGATTATACAAGAGATAAACTTGATGGTCAGTTAAGAAGCGAACTCCTGACAGCACTTCAGCCCACATTTGCAAGAATTTCAGAAATGGGCATCCGCTACTCTTCTCTTCCCGGACACACCGGTGAAATGGCAGATATCCTGAATGAAGAGCTCTCCAAAAAATGGCGTGATCTTCGCGGTATCGAAATAGTTTCTTTCGGTGTATCTTCAGTAAAAGCTTCTGAAGAAGACGAGAAGATGATCAAGGAACTTCAGAGAAATGCAACCTTCAGAAATCCCAACATGGCTGCTGCACAGCTCGTAGGCGCACAGGCACAGGCTATGCAGGATGCTGCTAAAAATACAAGTGCAGGTGGTGCAATGTTTGGTTTCGCAGGCATGAACATGGCTTCACAGGCAGGAGGCATGAATGCCCAACAGCTCTTCCAGATGGGTCAGCAGCAACAGGCACAGCAGCCCCAGATGCAGCAGTCTCAGATGCAGCAGTCAGCTCCTGCAGCAGGTACATGGACATGCCCTGTTTGTCATAAACCTGTTAGTGGTAACTTCTGCCCTGACTGCGGCGGCAAGAAACCCGAACCTGCAGGTAGCTGGAAATGCACAAAATGCGGCACAGAGAATTCAGGCAAATTCTGCCAGAACTGCGGAGAAAAGAAACCTGCCGGAGTTCCACAGTATAAGTGTGACAAATGTGGATGGGTTCCTGCCGATCCCACTAATCCGCCTAAATTCTGTCCTGAGTGCGGCGATCCTTTCGGCGATGAGGATATCGTTTGAGCCATGATTAAATAAAATAACATTGACGGCATTTAGTCCGCCTCAAACAATAAAGAATCCTGCTCCGCAGGATTCTCCGCGCAAGCGCGGGAGCCGCAGGCTCTTCCTATCCGCGCTTGACGCATCATACGCACGCAGTGCGTTTTTTGCATTATGGGGAATTCCATCGGAATTTCCTATAATGTAAAAAAAAGCCTTTTGTCAGTGTAATTTCACACTGAACAAAAGGCTTTTATTATTTAGCTTAAATCCTTGCTACGCCACTTCTTCTGGCTGCTTCAGCCGTTGCTGCCGCAACTGCGTCCTTTACCCTCGGATCAAATGCCTTTGGAAGGATATAATCAGCACTGAGCTCTTCATCCGAAACAAGACTTGCAATTGCTTCCGCAGCCGCAATCTTCATCTCATCATTTATATCTGATGCCCTTACATCAAGCGCACCTCTGAAGATACCCGGAAAACAGAGAACGTTATTTACCTGATTGGGGAAATCACTTCTTCCTGTAGACACAACTGCAGCTCCTGCTGCCTTTGCCTCATCCGGCATGATTTCCGGTGTAGGATTAGCACAGGCAAAAATTATAGGATCCTTTGCCATTGAACGTACCATATCCTGGGTAAGAGTACCCGGTGCAGAAACACCGATAAATACATCGGCGCCCTTTATAACCTCCTCAAGGCTTCCCTTTTCATGATTTCTGTTTGTGATCTTAGCCATTTCCTCTTTGATCGGGTTAAGACCTTCACGTCCTTCATAGATCGCACCTTTGCGGTCAGTCATGATGACATTCTTAAGTCCACGTGCAATAAGGAGTTTTATGATAGCAATGCCGGCAGCTCCTGCTCCGCTCGTTACTATCTTTATATCCTCCATCTTCTTTCCGACCACCTTGAGTGCATTTGTAAGACCTGCCAGTGAAATAACTGCTGTTCCGTGCTGGTCATCATGGAAGATCGGAATATCAGTACACTCTTTTAATTTTTTCTCTATCTCAAAACATCTGGGTGCGGAAATATCCTCAAGATTTACTCCTCCAAAAGAACCTGAAAGAAGAGCTACCGTCTTAACTATTTCATCTACATCCTTTGACTTTACACAGAGCGGGATCGCATCAACATCTCCAAATGCCTTAAAAAGAACACATTTACCTTCCATTACGGGCATTCCTGCCTCAGGACCTATATCGCCAAGTCCGAGTACTGCTGTTCCGTCGGTCACTACCGCAACTGTATTCCATCTTCTGGTAAGTTCATAGCTCTTATTGATATCCTTCTGGATTTCAAGGCAGGGCTGAGCAACTCCGGGTGTATATGCAAGACTCAGTGCCTCAGAACTGTCAACCTGTGCTCTGAGTTTTATCTCATACTTGCCCTTCCAGTCATAATGAAGCCTCAATGATTCTTTTGCGTAATCCATTTTGAATTTTCCTCCGCTTAAATGTATGTTTTGAATTATAAATTGAAGGAACCCACACTTACTGCCGGTTCAAAAACAATTTTTATTCTAACACGTCAAGCGGTGATTGAGCAACAAAAGCTTATCATGATGTGGTTGAAACAACAAACGTAAAATAATCACCTTTGATGGTCGGATCATTTCATTTGGAAAATCATTATTTTTTCCCTGGGATTTTCACCCTCGAAAAGATCTCCGCAGTTGATCTCATCCACTAACTCCAGATCATTAAAATCCAGCAGGAAAGAAATATATTCGTTAGACGGATAGTAAAAAAAGAAATAAAGTTCCCTCGGAGCATCATAAAAAGACTCTCTCACCCTTTTAAGAACCTTCCCCAAAAGTTCTACAGAAAAAGGATTAAAAAAATAAAACCTGTCTGCTTCGGGAGGAAGTGCAAAATCCTCTGCATTTTCGCAGAAAAAGCTGCATCTCCCGGAAGATGCAGCTGTAAGAGTATTTGATCTCACAGTTTCAAAAATACGCCTGTCATATTCTATCCCTATAGACCTGCAGCGTGTCTGATAAGAAAGGAAAAAATCAACTCTTCCCTTTCCGCAACCATAATCTATAAGGGTATTAGCCTTTTTCAGATAACCGCTGTTGGCAAGCCTTTCAAGTACCGGATAAGGTGTAGGCTCATAAGGGAAATGATACCTGTCTGCATTTGTATCATCCCTTCCCGTTGTCTTTATCCTTAATAATTTATCGTAACTTATATCAACCATTTTTAATTCTTATCACCTTTTCTTCGCTATTAGGATCACCGATGAGCGAGGATTGAGCATCCATTCTGAAATGCCATTCAAAGCCCGCAGCTACTATTGTTGACGTACTCCCACGGTTAAAACCGTGGGATTCTTACTTAGATTTTTTCAGCATCACCTAACCGTATAGATTAAGATATAGCTAACTTTTTCAGTATTTATCCGCTATCAGCGTTCAACATACAAATATCTACTTGCCAGAGGAAAGGTCTACGTCTGGGCCTTTTGTGTATCATCCAGTTAGAAACCGAAACACTGTTTCATGGAAATGTTATCTGTTATCATCTTGTTTATCAACTCATCCTGCAATTCTAAAAACTTTTCAAAACCATATATACATTTATCTCTGTCTGGAGCATCTAGTTTTAAATTACTGTTTTTCAACAAAAAACCACTATACAAGTCTCTCTGTACCTTATGCCCACCTATTAGCTTGTCTCGTTCATCTAGTTCACATTTTTTATATTCATCAGTCACATGATCATACTGACTTGCTCTAAATTTCTTAGTATTGACCTTACAAAGCAAACCGCCATATAGCTTTGCTTTTCTCTCAAGTATTGCTATGAAACTGGCTGGTGCTCTGTTATTGAGCGATCTTCCAAAACGCTTCTTACGCTTATATTTACGAACTTTCTTAGTAGAACCGTCTTTTTGTTTAACTTCCGAAATCTTGTCCTGACGCTCAGTTTTCTTAGCTCTGCGTTGCAGTCCTGAAAACGACATATCTTCAGTTATAAAATTGACCGAATCCTTTAAGAGACTATTTATTAATTCTTCATGTGACTGTTTGATATAGGCAGATTTTTTTCGATAAATCGAAGCCAGTTTATCCCGTAACTTAAAATAGGTTTTGGAAAACACCCATTTATCATGATTGGAACTGTTTATCGCACCATCAGATCTGTATTTAAGTGGATTTGATGTTTTCTTGGAATTATCTATGCGCTGTGATAACTTAATGATTTTCTTATTATAAGCTGAACATTTTGGAGCGAGTTCTTCTAAAGTCACCTTATCATCTGACACCACAGCCACGGTAGAAGTGCCTATATCTACTCCGCTTATGTTATCAATAGTTCCTGTTCCCCGCAATTTATGAGGGGCATCACCTTTGAGATAGACTATAAGATAATAATGCCAGCCGTTTGGAAAGCAACTACGTTTAATCTCACAATAAGAAATATCAGCATTCAGTGCTTTTACCATATAAGAGTTATCTTTTGGAAATTTGCATTGTATATCAAGACCAAGCCATTCGATAGACAGAGAAGCCTTATCAAACTTAATACCGTTGGTATTAGTTTTTCCACAAATAGTAGAAAAAGTTCTAAATCTCTTGAAATGAATATCCTTACCATTCCCATAGAGAACCTTTTCGACTCCCTTCCAAACACGTGTAGCTTCTTTTTGTACCTGTTGGCTGGAAAGACACTTGCGAAACTGTTTTGCTGATAACTTGATGTATGACTGAAAATCATATTCTGACAGACTATAGTTTCGGACTCTTTCAGTTAGTATTTTGGATAATTCCTTTATACGAGATTTTTCTGTCTTTGAAAGTTTATCTTTCTTATGGGATTTTTCTTCTTTAGAAAGTTTGTCTTTTCTTTTAAGAATGGAATATTCAGATAGTGTTTCCTTATAAACCTTATCATGACGTAGCTGAATCAGACATTTCTTCGCATGTTTGACGAGAACGTTGTGAATGTGGCTTATCGCGTGGAAACGTTTCCCAATTATCTGACGATCATATGAAGTTGTTTCTAATGATAACTGTACTATATGCATTAATCCCTCGTTTTTTGAGTATTGATATACCATTCAATGGTTTTGGAACTAACATTCCCGGCAGTGCTTACAAAATATGAGCGTGTCCATAAAGAAGGCATCTTCTTTAGTTCCGGAAATTCTTCACGAAGTTTATGTGAAGTAGCACCTTTTATCTGTTTTACTATATTGGGGATACTTTGCTGTGGATAAGCACTTATAAACATATGAACATGATCGATATGGCATTCCATTGCGAGAATATCTATATTATGTGATTCACATTCCTGTCTTGTTAACGCCTTAAAACGTTCTTCTATTCCCGGAATATTAAATATCTTTCTACGATATCGTGGACAAAACACTAAATGATAATTTAACAGTGATACTGTCGTTTTTGTATGTTTATACTCGTTGTTCATGTGTATATTATAGCACAAAATATATACAGATGCAAACAAAAATATGTATTAATACTTTTACTTAAAATACCATCTTTGATGTATTACGCTCTCATCCCATGGTTAAAACCATGGGCTTTCTCGCTTACTATTTTGTAAAAGCGAGCATGAACTTGCCTCTTTAGAATAAACACTGAAATTTATTGCATCCTCTGCAAGACTTGCGCCAAACGGCAAAACACTTCCTCTTCCATATTCTATATCTGCTATTTTTCTCGTTGGAAATCTGTCAATACGTTTCATTCAAAGATCCTCTTTTTTCGAAAAGCTGATAGTATCATCTAAAAATATATATCGAATAATTTTCTTAAAAACTAATCTTTTCGCTATATGGATCGGTGATTTTAAAATATCATAGTTTTCTAAAAATTGATTTATGAAAAAATCAGGAGTATAATCTAATCGTTTGGTTAGCACAGTCTAACTCGAGGACAGGAGGTTAAAAATGAGTATACGAGGAAAAATTGCTATTGAACTTATTAAGTTATTAGGCTTCAAAAAAATATTCGAACTGCCTACAGATGAGCTTTTGGAAAAAGCAAGGGAAATGAACGCCAAAAGAGGTTTCAACTCATTCAAGCTTGATAAAAGATGTCATGATGAACTCATCCTAAATATGTATCATTGTGTACGCATAATGCCTAAATCCGGGAAGTCCGATTCGGCAGTCATGTATATTTTCGGAGGCGGAAATCTTGTGGACTGTGATAAGGATGATCTCAAATTTGCAAAAAAACTTGCAGATTCAAAAAATATCGAAGTCTGGCTTCCCTGCTACCCGCTTGTCCTGGATAACAGCGTCATGGAAATCGTACGGATGATAAATGCTGTCTATGTTAAAATGCTTGAATATTATGATCACGATAAAATCTCAATTCTCGGATTCTCCTCCGGAGGTGCCCAGTCACTTATCCTTCCCGAATATATAAATGATACAAAATCAGGCCTTCCCATGCCCCACCAGATAATCGCTGTTTCTCCCGGAAGCTGCACCAGGACAGAAGGTGTCTACGAGCGTGCTCTTGAGCTTGAAAAAAAAGATGTTATGATCCCAGCTTCATTTTTAGATATTGCTGATAAACTCATGACAAGATTCGGCGATCAGGTTCCGGACTACGCAGTTTGTTCTGAAAGAGGTGAACTGACAGGTGTTCCAATGATCCACTTTATTTACGGAAGTGATGAAACCCTCTATTCTATCGCTCCTGAATATGAAAAAGCCTGCAAAAAATACAATGTTCCCTATACAATGACTGTAAAACCCGGTATGTTTCACTGCTATCCCATGCTGCAATTTTATCCGGAAGGAAAAGAAGGATTTAACGAAATACTCTCCTATTTATGATTTTAGATCTGTCCGTAAATATCCCAATTCAGATATTTTGTATTTAAAAAACCATCTCCTGTACCATAATCGTTTCCAATCTGCTGAAAAAAGCTTCAAAGAAGACTTAATTTCTCATAGTATCAAAAAAATTTCTCTTACCCAATGGATAAGAGAAATTTTTTATATGATCATATATCTTTATGCCTTGAAGAATTGTATTTCTTCATTTAATTTTTCAGCAATCTTCTGAAGTGCATTTGCCGACTCCGCCATTGTTGTAACTGTTGCAGAAAGCTCCTCCATAGATGATCCGGTCTGCTCGGAAGAAGCTGCATTTTCTTCTGAAATAGCCGAGAGAGCACTCATTGTATCAACTACTGTATCCTTGGATCTTTCGCAGGTATCCGCGCCTCTGGAAATATTTTCCACTCCGCCAACAGTGGACTCAATGTCAGAAAGCATTCCATTGACTGATTTAAGAGTCTCTTCCAAGGCAACCTGCTGGTCGTCATTTCCTTTCTTAACATCCTCTGCTGCAAGAACGGCCGCATTAGACTGTTCTAAAAGAGCATCCATCTCTTTCCTTATATCACCTGCCATCTGCCTTGAATCCTCAGCCAGTTTTCCTATTTCTTCCGCAACGACCGCAAAACCCTTACCAGCCTCTCCCGCTCTTGCAGCCTCAATACTTGCATTAAGCGATAGCAGATTTGTCTGAGTAGCTATGGAGGTGATACCCTCAACCTTCTCACTGATATTATCAACTGCATTTTGTGTTGCCTGGATAGTTCTTGAAATCTCATTTATCTTTTCAGTCATTTCTGCAGAGGAATCCCTAAGCGATACCAGCGATTCTCCGGAAATTTCCGAAGCCTCTTTCATCCTGTCTGTTGTTTCCGAAAGTTCCGTAGCAGAACTCTTTACCTCTTCGACCGCTTTTCCGATATCGGCTACACTCTGATTTGCATCCTGGATCTCTTCAGCCTGCTGTGTTGCACCTGCCGAAACATCCTGAATTGCATTTGAAACGCCATCTGCAGTTTGCGAAATCTGATCTGCCATCTGAGACAATTCCTCGGAGGATGAATTCACCTCTTCCGAAGAACTTTTTATATTGGCAACAATACTTTCAAGCTTTGAAATAAGCGTATTTGTAGCATTCGCTATAGCTCCGAACTCATCCTTTCTGGCTGCATGCTTTTCAACCAGAACGAATCTTCCGTCTGACAATGCTATCAGAGATCTTGCTACAGCCTCTATTGGCTCAGTGAAGCTCTTAGAGAAAATAAATGAAAGTACCATTGCTATCAGCATCAATATCAGCCCTATAATAACGACGGTAACAGCTGATCTGACCGCAGGACCCATTATTTCACTCTGAGTTTTTAATACCGCTACCGTATATCCCGTTACAGGTTCCCTGATCCAGGATATATATTCCAGATAGCCTTTAGAGTTTGTCTTATAATAACCCGCTGTATCCGTAGAACTCATAAACTGTGCATAGCTTAGATCCTCCGGTTCATCCGTGGCATGTATTTCATGCTTCGCATGTGCCGCAACAATTCCCTGGCTATCAGCTATAAAGCCATCCGACACGTTTTCCGAAAGAAAGTCATGCAGTACATTAAGATTGATACTTCTCTGTATCGTGCCGATCATCTCACCTGTCTTATCATCAAATACAGGAACGATTATTATGGCAAGTCTTTCATCATCTTCCTTATCAGTAAGGATATCCGAAACAGTAACATTCTTTGTTGAAACACATTTCTTAAAATAGTCTCTGTCAGCTACATTTTTTGTCTCACCGCGATCAGTCCTTAAGACCTGATCTCCCGTTACCATAGACAAAATGCAGCTGGTGTTGCCATCATCAATAATTGTATTGATGGCATCCATCTGTGCAAGCATCACATCATCAGGTATGGCTGCATCCTCAGTCCCATATGAATTTATATAGGTTACAGTACTTGGCGCAGTTGCAAAACTTTCCAGCGCAATAACATTCTTATCAATAATGTCCGCAAACTTTGACTCTACGAAATTGGCATTCGAATCTAAAAGCTCAAGAGCATCATTTTTTGCTTTGGTCGTAGATGTCACATAGCTTATCGAAACAGCGATCGCAAGTGACACAACGATCAATGAAACCATTATAAAAATGAGCTTGGTTTTGATACTATCCAACAATCCGATCTCCGGTTTCAGATTGTCCTTTGATTCTCTTTTTTTCATTTTACCCATACACAACCTCACATAAGCAATATAAAAGCATGTTTCCCTGTTAATTAAATTATACAGCTTATCAATGGGCAAAATTGTATAAAAGTCGATAATATAAGGCTATTTATATATTTTTTAGATTTAATAAATCTCCTCTTTATAATATCCTCATGGGTTTCCATCTGAGACAGTCCCCGGAAACAAGCGAATACTCAATTCCGCTTTTCTTACCCCTGATGCTGTCATTAAACCTCTTTTCACCATGACAATGGGCATATATTACCTGTTCTGCTCCATAATCCTCAGCAATCTTCGTAAAAATACTGTCCGTCTGCAATATATTGGTCGGTGGATAGTGCAGAAAAAGAATAAATTTATTAAAGCCATCTGCTTTTGCCATATCGAGTGAAACCCTTAAGCGCCCTGCTTCCCTGCCGACAAGCTTTTCTGCATGAGCTGCCTTTTCTTCATCCCAGCCTGCGATATTTCCATAACGGTCAATGTAATAAGGACCTTCGAAAGTGTAACCTTTTGTACCTACTAATGCATAATCCTCATATCTGTAATAATTATTCTGCAGAAAATTCAGCTTACCCTTAAAACGTTCGTTAAGCTGCCTGGTCTTTTTTGCGTCCCAGAACATATCGTGATTTCCTCTGAGCAGTATCTTTCGTCCCGGAAGATCTGATATGTATTCCAGATCTTTTCCGCACTCCGACAAATTTCGTCCCCAGCTGTGATCTCCGGCTAAAAGCAATGTATCATCCGGATGTATCATTTCCTCACAGTTTTTCTTAAATATTCTTTCATGATCTTTCCAGACCTTATCCTCTATCTGATTTCTGGCCTTAAGCTCCGACTCAAAATGCAGATGAAGGTCTCCTATCGCAAATAAGCTCATTTCAAACCTTTCCCAAAACATTAATAAAGCCCGCAAAATAAGCTGCGGGCTTCATTCTTCGTGTGTTACTGCCGTTAATAACGGCTAATCTTTTCATAAATATTATAACTCATATTTTCAGAAAATCCTATGTATTTATTTAAAGCATTCCGGCAATCTTCGGAAGCCAGAGGCTTACATTCGGAACAAAGGATATAAGCAGGAGTGCTGCTATCATGCAAAGGTAAAAAGGAAGTGTTGCTTTAACCACCTTCTCCATCGGACGTTTTGCCACTGCAGAACCTATAAACAATACTGAACCGACCGGCGGAGTAAGAAGACCAATACCACAGTTAAGCACCATCATTATGCCAAACTGAACAGGATGAATTCCTACACTTTGTGCTACCGGCAGTAAGATCGGTGTAGCTATAAGAATTATCGGCGACATATCCATTATCATTCCAAGTCCAAGTAAAATAAGATTCAGAAGTATAGTAACGATTATCGGGTTGTCTGATACCCCGGTGATCAGCATTGCTGCCTTAGCCGGCACATGCAGAAGCGTGAGACAGGTTCCAAAAGCAGAGCTCATCGCAATGAGTATCAAAACAACTGCCAAAGTTTCTATACATTTTCCAAGGCTTGCCCATACCCCCTTCCAGGTCAGTCCCTTATAAATATAAAGGGAAACGAACAGCGAATATATTACTGCGATGGCTGCTGACTCAGTAGCCGTAAACCATCCGGCAACGACACCGGCAACAACGATAAGGATAGCAAGCAGAGCCCATATCGAATTTTTAAGCTGATTTAAAAATACCTTGATAGAAAAAGGATTCCCCTTCGGATAACCCTTTTTTACCGAAATAATATAAGATCCAATCATCAGCGAAATTGCCAGGAGTGCTCCGGGCAGATATCCTGCCATAAATAATGCTCCGACAGATACTCCGCCTGCAACAGTTGTGAAAATCACCATATTGTGACTTGGCGGAACTAAAAGTTCCTCGCAGGAAGATGTTATGGTTACTGCTGTAGAAAAATCATCATCATAACCCTCATCAACCATCATCGGTATCATTATCGAGCCTAAAGATGCTGTATCAGCTGTAGCTGAGCCGGATATTCCCCCAAAAAAGTAAGATGCCACTATATTTACCATTGCAAGTCCGCCTCGCATCCATCCTACCAGTGAATTCGCCAAGGCTATCAGCTTTTCGGATATGCCGCCGCTTCCCATGATCAAGCCCATTGTTATGAAAAAAGGAACAGCCATAAGTGAATATGACCATACGCCCTTAACCATCAGCTGCGGCAGTGAAGTAAGGCTCTGCCCCATTGAGAAAAGGCAGAGTACCGTAGAGATTCCAACAGCATACGCGATCGGAAATCTCATCATTATCATTATAAAAAAACTCCCCAGTAAAATTAATGTAGATAAAGTTTCAGAATCCATTTATTCCCCCCTGATAATTAACCTGCTAATTCTATCTTTCTTTCTTCTGACTTCTTTTCTGACTCTTTTTGCTTTTCATTCATACTGATCAATTCAACAATGCGCATATAAACCTGTTCAAGCTCAAAAAATGCCATTCCTGCGCCTGCAACCGGTACAGAAAAATATTGCCAGAATTTACTTAAGCCCGGTATCGATGCATATCTTCCAAGCGTAACGAGAGGTGAAATGCAGATCTTCATTCCATATGCGAATAAAAACACCCCCAAAAGAAAAACTGCAATATCCGAGATCATATCAGATATCAAAAGATTTTTTTTCGACATATATTTATCGAATGCTGTCATACGTATATGCGCTCTGTTTCTTATCGCAAGGGTTGCAGAAAGGACAGCCATATAAACCATCATTGTCAGAACAGTCTCTTCTCCCCAGCTTGGACTTTTGATAAACGGAATATATCTTCCTAATATTGACCATGCTGTGATGAGGATATCTCCTATCAAAAGAATTTTGCAAAATGACATCATGAGTTTGTATATCATGTCGTAAACAGGCTTTATTTTTTTTAATTTAAGAAAAGAATCCTTCATAATATACCCCCTTACTCTGCCTTATCTTTCATGGCAAGTATTTTCTGATATGTCTCGTATTCATTTTTAGTGTTTGCGTCAATCGTATCTTTGCAGTTTTCCATCCATTCTGACTTATCTTCTAATTCGACGATCTTTACCCCTTTTTCCTTGAGCTTTGCAATATTCTCCTCTTCTATTTCATGTACCTTCTCACGACATACATCTGATGCATAATCTGCAGCTTCCATGATCCATCCCTGCTGCTCCTCATCAAGTTTATTCCAGCTATAATCCGATATAACGATCTGCATTGCACCAAGAATATGACCATCCAGCATAAGATTAGGTGCCACCTCATAAAATGCATTTGACTGATAGTTTGCTGTTGGCTGCTCCGCACCATCTACGACTCCGGTACTTAGAGCACTATATAGCTCCTGGAATGAAACATTTGCAGCAGCTGCCCCAAGATCATCAACCATGCTTGTCATTACCGGATCTGCTGAAATACGGATCTTCTTATTTTTAAGATCTTCGATCCCGTTGACATCATCCTTGAAAAAGAAATTTCTAAATCCTTCTTCTCCATAACAGAGCCCTCTCATCAAAAGACCCTTATCATGTGGCTCCATTAAAAGTTCATCTGCAAGATCACTGTCTGCAAATTTCCAGAAATGATCTTCATCTTCAAATGTATATGGAATAGCTAAAAGACTTGATTTATCACAGCCATACTGCTTAAATGCAAATGATGAAACACGTGTGATATCTGTGATATTTCCCCCTCCGAGCAGATTATCCAATATCTGCTCCTCGCTTCCGAGAACTGCTCCCGCCTGTATATCGATCTTAAGCATGCCTCCGGAAACTTCTTCTGCCTTTTCCTTAAATGCCTTTGCCATTTCCCCCGAAATAGTCCCTTCGAGCGGATTTACCTCTGCATAAGTCAATGTAACAGGTCCTGAACTCTTTCCTGCAAAAACGCTTACCGTCATGCATACAATAAGTCCTGTCAGCAGACAGGCCTGAACAATTGCGGCAATTCGATTTTTCATCTTTCCCTGACTCCTCTCATTTACCAATATTTTTGATAAATACATAATCCCCTATGGTTCAATTCATGAACCACCTAGATTATAGCAAAGAGACAGAAAATAAATTGTTCTTTATTAGGTATAATCATAAATTTTCAATGTAATTTTCAATCGAAAAAAAATCAAACAAAAAAATAGTAGTTCGCAAAAAAATGCAATTTTCCCGGCATATTTTTCCTGCTAATTCGTATGTATTTTTGTCAGTTCATTATAGGAATCCGCATTTACTGCGGGTTCCGTCTGATAAAGTAAAACAAGTGCCAAACAGGCCCGCAGAGCAGCTGCATTTAAATGGCCTGTTTGCATGACTTTGAGGAACGCAGTGACGAAAAGTCATATTTATTAGAAAATAATTATAAAAATTTAACAAACCAATATTTCATAAGTCAACTTAACATAAATTAAAAGATGGAGGAAAATTATGAGTAAATTTACAGATAATTACAGAAGATGAATTTATCAGAAATCTCGCCATACAAGGCCATGAGCCTAATCTTATTCATCAGTTTGTCACTTGCTACCGATTCCTCAGCGTTTCATGCCACTGCAAAACAGCGAATTGAAGGTTTACAAAAGCAATTCCATGATACTTTGGAAAAAAAGCCTTTTGGAAAGAAAGAGTTAGATACTGTCGCAACTTCTTTGAAGCAAATAATTGCAACACGAAAGGCTGTTAACGCGAAACGAGGTGGAAAAGGCTTAAAAACAATAATCGATAATAAAAGGCTTGCGGAAGAAACGGAGAACAAAACATTAGATCAGGACATAATATACCATGTGATCTTTGTGGCGGGGCTCGTTTTGACCCTGGGGGACGGAGTATGGGGTTCATTTTGCTTGCAAAATGAACCCCATACTCCGTCCCCCAAGGTCAAGACATTAAAAAAGCCATACGACTATCCGTACGGCTAAATCAATTTCAATTTAGTTTAATCCCTGACAGCAGATCTCCAAGACTTACGATCATAGGACTTATTTCTTCCGTCTGTGATGCTTTGTAAACGGGATTTACCTCAAATGTATCTCCGGAATTCATCTTCTTAAAAAGTAATGCCGTATTATAAGCATCATCTATACCACTGTGAGCATTTCCCTCCTGATAAATATCAGCAATGATCAATGCTTCTTCCAAACTTGAAGATCTGGCAATATTCAACTTTTCATCAAAAAGCTTCTGACAGTCAATCCATTCAGCCAGTAATTCCATTATCCTGCTGTTTTTATAATCTTTTGAAACTATCTCATGAAGTATCTGGCTGTTGTCAGTCATGCTCCATGACACACATCTCACATCCCCCTCAGGGATCCATGCAGCAAATTTATCCATTGCCTCAGAAAAGTCAGGCGCATTACGTAAATCTTTTTCCTGAATTCCGGTCAGTTTTTCTATAAATGAATCTAACCTTCCATATTTCGGTTTAACAAAAATGTCAAATCTGTCAACCATTTCAAAGTTTTCATCAAGCAGAACTGCCCCTATTTCAATAATCTCCTGCGCCCATCTGTACTCCTCGGTTCTATTGGACTTCGCAACTCTGCACATCTCAAGATCCACGATCACATACTTCATAGCCTTCTCCCATTAAAAATAAATCCGATACCTTATTTACATATTAATATATTATCAGATTTACTGTCCAATAAGAACACCTCACTTGAATATTTGAGCTCCATTTTTTCACTAGTCCGTAGCCATTGTTTGCTTCTTTCACTCTACGGATTTAATCTCTTCCTGCAGATCCTGCTTGAGAGAGTAGGTATCAAAAGCTGCTTCCTTCGGGAGATTTATCTCTATATCGGTTATCCTGTCTACCTTAGCATTTCCTTCCTGTAAACTTACATCAAAAACATGACCACCCTTTGTTCTGTCTTCAGAAAGAAAATGCAGATTCCTGGAGCTCATGACCCCCGGGGACGGAGTATGTGGGTCAAAAAAAGGAGTCAACAGTTCAAAATGCACTGTTGACTCCTTTCCAAGACTCATTATTTCAGATCGTCATAAGTTATAACTTCAATATTATTATCCTTAAGCCATTTTTTCGTTTCCTCTGATGAAGCCATTTCAACTTCCTTAACACGTGGAATCGTCAATGAAGATTTCGTCAAGATCTCGTTATCTAAATACCCCGGATGGCACACGAACATAACACATCCATCTTCTCCATAATCAGCGAGTGCAGCCTTTTTCAAGCTTTCAAAAGGATCATAATCTTCTTTCATGCTGTCCATGGATGTATAAAGAGTTGTATTTTTGAATTTTACAGGTTCTCCTGCTGCAAATGGCAGATATGAAAGAGAGTGTCTTTCAGCCACTATTCTAAGTCCTTCAAAAAAATTATCACTGGCTACTGCATGACCCTCAAAATAGCGCGGCTCCTGTCCTGTGATCGCCTTAAATCTATCATACTGAGCTTCTATTTCCAGAACAACTTCATCCAGATCAACAAAATCTCTTCCTTCTGCATAGGCAGCCCTGTATTCCTTACTTCGCTTAAACTCACCATTTTCGGCGCATAAACTCGGGATTTTTTTAGGATCTGTCACAGGCCTGCCTACACATATATTGGTATGCTGGCCAATACAGACGTCAAAGTCTTTTATCAGTTCAAAGCCGTGTTCCGAAGCATCCATATTCGGCATTAGCCCTACAGAACGTATAATCCCGTCTTTTATTGTTTTACAAATTCCATAATTAATTGACTCTGTCCAACCCAGATCATCAGCTCTTACAATTATTTTTCTCATAATAAGATTACGCTTTCTTTAATTTTTTCTCAATATTTACGGCTGTTTTATCGGACTTTTCTCTGCAGATAACAAAAGTCACTACACCGGAAATAATTATCGCAATTATTCCTGAAATTACTCCGTTTATCATATTACTGCTTCCCTCGCCTCCAATATAAGCCGTAAGTGCAAGGAAATTTGCCACAGGTACCATATTAAAAGCCTTAACACCTGTAAGTGCAGCATAAAGCGCTCCTGCAGCGCCGCCTGCCATCATACCTATAAAAGGTTTTTTATTAGCAAGACCTGTACCATAAAGTCCGGGTTCTGTAACTCCTCCTATAAATGCTGCAATAGTATTTGTAATGGCAAGAGATTTATCATCCTTATTTCGTGTTGCAAAGAAATAACCAAGACACATTCCGGCAACTGCCATTGACGCAGATACTGCACCTAATGTTACTACGGGGTCGTATCCACTCTCAGTAAATAAAAGTATCATACTTGAGATCATAACCTGATGCATTCCTGTCATTACAAGGAATTCCCATGTGGCACCGATTATAAGCGCACCAAGAGGTCCAAAGCTATTGCCTATAGCCATTATCGCTGTGCAGATATAGTTACCAAGAAAACCGCCAAGAGGAGCAAGTACACAGAGCATAAGCGGAAGTGTTACTGCTGTTGTACATACAGGCACTCCAAGTACTCTAAGCGAATCAGGTATAACCTTCTTGAAAAACTTCTCTATAAACGAAGCAACACAAACCGTTAAAATTATTGGCAACAGCGAGCTTGAATAATTCTGAAGTTTCGTCGGAATCCCGTAAACCGAGAAAGCTCCTCCTTGCTCTGCAATAGAAACAACTGTCGGATGTAAAAGGATCGCCCCGAAAAAGATTCCCATAACCGGTGTTAGTCCAAATTTCTTTGCTGCAGTATAACCTACAACTACGGGGAAGAAATAAAATGCAGCATCTCCCACAAATGTAAGCAATGTATACAGATCACTTTCGGCTGCAATAAGATTAAGCATGTCAGGACCAAATATCGCCGCAAACATTTTTGCTATCGAACCGGCAAGCATTACAGGTATTGCAGGTGTAAGGGATCCCGAAAGATAATCTAATATTATTCCTCCGATGTCTCTAAATTCAAGCTTCTTATATGTTCCGGAGCTTCCTTTCTCTTCCTTGCTTTCCTCTTTATTTGAAAAGCCTCCTATCTCACACATTTCTTTATATACTTTATCAACCTTTGTGCCTATAATTACCTGAAACTGGCTTCCTGTGCGGTTCACACCGATCACGCCATCAATTTCTTTGATCTTCTCATCATCGGGTATACTCTCATCCTTCAGGCTGAATCGAAGCCTTGTTATACAATGCGTAAGAAATGATACGTTATCTTTTCCTCCTACTGCCTCAAGAACCTTTTCTGCAATCTGTCTGTTGTCTGCCATTTTTTACCTCCTTAAAATAAGAAAGACCTAACAAACAACCGCATAAAAGCGCCTGTCTGATAGGTCAAGCCCCCTTTCAGGGTAACAATCCTTCTCGTTATTAATGATTTATATAACATTAAATCTGCTTTGCGCAGACCCTGTTAACATGTAAGATCAAATAAAGCTTTTCTTCCTCGGAAAGTCTCAGTCCCCATCTTTCATTTAAATAATCACCTATTTTATTAACACAGGCTGAAACCTCTTCACATTCATTTTTCATTGCTTCATACATTTTAATATTCTCACTGTCAATTGGTTTCATCTCAAATACCCTTTTTAAGAGGAATTTGAGATGAGATGCAAATCTTGCAAAATTAAATGTATTTCTGTCGACAGTGACCTTCATCTCATTTTCTATGATTCCGGTAGTTTCATCCAGAATAACTTCAAACTGCGTTTCCACAGAACGATCGTCATCCGGAATCTCTCCCTTCCTTGCATTTATAAAATGCATCGCTATACCTTGAACTTCGCCGGACGGAAGCCTTCTGCCAAATCTTTTCTCAATATCTGAAAGAAATACTCTTCCGATCTTTACCTCCAGCGGATATTCTATCTCCAGTTCATAAACAGAAGGCATCGGAATATTTATCCCCTTCTTTTCTCTTTCCAGCGCAAATGAAATGTGATCTGCAAGAGTCATTATAAGATTAGAATTCAGATCATAAGGCAGATCACCCTGGATCTTTTCCAGCTCGGCAGAAGTAAAGTCAATCACCTCAGTTGGAATTTCATTTAATAACTCTATATATCTCTCATTTAGATTATAAAAAGTACGTTCAATCTTAGCCAAAGGAATTTCAGCCGGAGGCTTTATAAAACCGACGCCCTTTCCAAAAACCACCACTTCTTTATTCCTGCTGTCAAGACACAGGGAAACATTATTATTAATATTTTTCTTTACTTTCATCCTGTTCTTCTCCATCAGAAAAATAAAAAAAGCCAGAAAGCATGCACAAAAATACAAGTATCCTTATATTTTTGCGGACAAGCCTCTGACGAGTAACAAACCGCTTCATTTATTTGTTTATTATTCTATTACAAATTCCAAATCCAGTCAAGTTTTTTGTTTAAAATATCGGACAGTTTTTTCTTTTTGCTATTTCAACTCAACAAAATGAACTAATGATATCAGGAAAATGAGCCATATCAAGCCTAAGATGCTTTGCACAATAATGCCTTTGAAAATCAAATTTCATAGCCAATGTTAATTTCCCCGATGCCCCTGTTAGCGACAGATGTGTTTCAATCAATATTTTTGTAGATTTTTTTGCACCTTCAGCTGCAAGTGCTTTTACTCCCTCCAATGTAAATCTCTCATATTTTTTAGACGTTAATTTTTCTCCGTCAGATATCTTAATTGCTCCGAGACATTCTTTTCCCAATGCGGCTAAAATAGTTATGTAGTCGTGCTCATCTGACTTAATCCAATCTGCAACAGCTCGCCTCGAAAATTCCTCCGGTAATAAACTTTCAAAAAAAGTTTTAGTGATTTCAGGAGAAAACTTCTCGTCTTGAAATGGTAATGAAATTGAAATAGGCATTCCCTCTTCTGAATTCATATATTCCTTATCATAAGTAAAATATGCATCCTTATAAGAATCTCCAAGTATTCAAGCCTAATATCTTCGCCAATTCAAATGCCTTACCTATTTCAATTGTACTCTTTCCGTTTTCCAGGTCAGATATAAAACTGATAGATAAGCCTGTAAATTCTGAAATATATTTTGTGTATACTTTACCAGTATTAAATCAAAATAAGCCGTACGACTCATTTTTTACACAATTATTGTATAATGAGTCATACGGCTAAGTCGATATATTATTTGCTGGTTTACTAATTATTTAATCATAACTTGTTTGCGGCTCAAAATAAGCTCTAAACAACGTCCCCAGGTATCAAAAATCATCATTTCTATCTTCGAAAAATACGATATATCCGTCAGCAAGCAGAGCAATTAAAGCGATAATTGCAATTGGCATATCGCGCCCAGCTGTTTTGGGCTCCGGAGAATTTTTGAGAGAATCCACTGCTGCCATCTCGATACCCGTGTTTGACGTTTCTTCTGCCTGAATGACTTCTCCTGTATTTTCAGCAGTATTGCCAGTCATTTGAACAGTTGCTGCCTGAGCTGCAGCAGCCTTTTCCGCTGCCATTGTCCAACATTCAGCCGGAGGAAAACAGGTTACCGGCTCACCATTGTAAGCCACCTTTACTTCCTCTTCTTTTTTCTTTTTGCTGCTCTTACTTTTATGACTTCCAGAACCGCTCTTTACCGGTGTTATTGATACATTTACAGAAGTGACATCCACCCTTTCACTATCATCTGCAAAAAAACCACTCTCTGAAAATACCATCATCGCCATTGCTGCAAAACACGTTACTGCAAACAGTCTTATTCCTAGTCTCCACCTCATGGCATTCACCTTTCTTAAACCCATCTCCATATTTACAGTAAAAAGACCTATATCCGAGTCATTCTCAGACATAAGTCTTATAACCATAATGATAGGATTGTAATTTTCACTAATTCCCTGTTATATAAAACTATACCCCTGAATAAATGACCAGATAAAATTAATTCCCCAAATTTAATTCTACAGTGTTTATATCGGTGCACGTCAGGAATAATTCAAGTAAATTGCGTGTATAAAATGCCGTTCAAATGCTAAATATAGCCTTTCCTTCACTTCTGAATAAACAAATTCAGGGACGGAGTATGCAGATTTTGACCCACATACTCCGTCCCCGGGGGTCATAATTATTCTTTTGCCAAAAAACTGATCACTTTTTTCTGGAAGATTTGATAATAAGGCTTTTCAATCATCATCACATGCGAAGCACCTTCTATCAGTTCAACAGAGGAACCTTCCGGGAGCAGTTCCTTAGACGATGCGATCTTTTCAAGATTCAGATAAGGATCATTATCTCCATATATGATCATTGTTGGATTGCTTAATTTTGTCAGATCTATCAATTCCTCACTTTCAGGAACCAGCAGATCTTTTCGCCCGCCATTCGGACTGTATTCGCCATCATAATGCCAGCAGTTTGAACAATAAATATCTATTATATTTTTTTCAGCGATCGAATAATCATATGATCCGTCTTCTTTCATCTGAAAATCACTGGCCGCATGTTCCCATGTGTTATGATGAAACGCTTCCGTAACTTCGCTCTCGCCGAGGCCGGAAAGAATCGGTGCATAGAGAATTATCTTCCGGATATAGTCAGGATGGGCTGCAGCAAACTTACTGGTCGTAACAGTGCCCCAGCTCCATCCGAGTATATCTATTTTTTCATGACCTGTTTTCTGAACTATAGTTTCAACTGCAGCATTAATATCCTCTGCAGCATACTCAGAATCAGGCATAAATCCGTCCTCTACCTGCTCTGACTGTCCAAAACCTGCTATATCAAGCCGCCAGACATTATAACCTTCCCTTGCCAAAGCACGTACAAAACTATAATCCTTATAGTCAGTGTCAAATTCATTTGAGGAATATGTAACACCATGAATAAGCAAAATGTCCTTCTGAGGATCCTCACCCTCTACAGAAATGCTATCCAGATGCAGATCTACTCCATTCCTTTCAAGCGCAGTTTCAGAATATTCATATCTTATTTCTTTACTTTCATCTGTATTGCAGCCGGTCAGACTGCATGCAGTAAATAAAATACAAATAAAAATACTTATTATCCGCTTCATTCATTTAACCCCGACTTTCAATCATTTTTAGATCACTCTGTAATGTCGATAGAATTTCCCAGGATATCTTCTCCCTTTCCCGTTGTGCGGTCAACATTATACCAGTCCCAGGTTGCTGTATGAGCCTCATCCTCGTTGGTAACATTTTCGTACAAATGAATGAGGACCATATTTCCATCTGATGAATCTATTGCAACTGAAGGCGGTTTTACTCCGTTCTTCTTGGTATAATATGCTTCTGCCATTTTAATGAGCTCTGCATCAGAATAACCGTCTTCAGAAGACTCCGATATTTCAACTTCTCCAGAGGAATTTGATGAACCTTCTGTCTTCATGTCCGTTATATAAAATCCATAGGGCTTTGATGCATCTGCTTTGCAGGAATATATCATATTCATCTGGGATCCGTTGATACGCATCTGATCAACATCAGACCATTCATAATACTCAACCTCAACTGTAAAGCTTCCGTCAGCTTCTTCTTTGACAGATGTTATATCATATTTAGGATATGATTCTCCCCAGTCTCCCATAGTCATGCCGAAATAATTCTCATCCAGCCGCATGGTCATGTAATTACTTTCATCATATCCGTCCAGATCATATTTCTTCCCAAAGAGCTTCTCCATAGTTTCATTCACATCCTCTATGGGGATCATCAGTGCTGTTCCATCCTCTGTATATTGATATTTATCATAATCATGCCCTGTATAACATACTGCGATGGGAATAGCTATGCTTTCATTAAGCCCTGAAACAGGCTCTCCAATCTCTATCATCTGAAGCCCGCTCCAGTCTATGAAGCGATCAAGGCATCCTCTTATATCATCTTCCGTCGGAAGATCTGCAGGTGCCGCATCAGCAATTTCCTCAGTTGATGAAGCTTCATTATCTTTCTCCGCAAATTCAGTTGAAGACGTTTCTATCTCCACAGTTTCCTCAATCTCTGAACTTTCCTCAGATATGACTGCTTCAGTACTGATTGCTGTAGATATTTCGTTTTCGGCAACATTATTTTCCTTCTTTGACAAAAAAGTCCTTACAGCAATAAAGCAGATTATAGCCATGACCAGCATTCCGATCATGCTCTCGACAATAATAACTGCAGAAACTACAGCTGCAATTTTCTTTGCCAGACAATTCTTAAAGATAACTCTCCCCTGCTCCTTTTAATTAATAAAATAATATTTATATCATATAAAATTATGATATCGTTCTTAAGACCATCATAACGTCTTCGTTAAATCTTCTATGCTCTTCATATAGATAGATATACATAAGAATTTCTTCATCTTTTTCCTGAAATATAACTTCCACCCTGTAGCTGTCTCCGGCAGGCTCCTTAGTGAAAGTATCCTTATAATATTTATATTCAGTCCCATAATAGGTCTTTATCTTTTTTGCCGGAAATTTATTTATCGTACTGTCTGTTTTCTTAAATATATCCTTTAATATTGCCTTTTCTATAAGCTCATTCTCATCCACGTCATCTTTATCGGCAACAATCGACTCCTTATCAATGCAGCATATAAAAAAGCTTTCTGCATAGGCTTCTTTTTTCCCGAGTTCATTTAGCTTATATTGATATCCAGGGATCTTACTTATTCCTTCTTTTTTGATATCCTTTTCTACCGCCTTCCATTCAGTTGGAATATAAAAGCTTATGTCATTATTTTTGCCTGTTCCCCGGATAAGTGCTTTTTCCTTATCAAAAACTTTTCCATCTATTGTAGTTAAAAGACTACTCTTAAGCTGATTGTTTCCGGAAGTTTCTAATTTATCCATATCCAGATTGATATTTCCAAAGAAATCTATCGTCAGCCTGCCATATACCTTCACGGAATCATTTTCATTTATTTTACTTATCTCTTCTATCAAGGCTTTATCAGCAGTTTTACAGTTTATATTCTTTTTTCCTGATTTTTTTCCAATAACAAATTTTTTATTATCATCTGATTTTGATATGACCGTTCCATATAATAAAAGATAATTATTACTGTAATTTTTTTCCGCCGTTTTTGAACTGTCTTCGAATGCCTTTACGACTACATCTGCACTCTCATTCTGATATACAATAGTTTTCTCCGTATCCAGATCCACAGTCACTTTGTCGAAAAAAAATCCTGAAACCGTAAAATACAGCAAAATGAAGAATATAGATATAAATATTTTATTATTAACTTTTATAGTTTTAATTTCCCTCATAATATTCAAATCCCATCGAATTACTGAGCTCTGTTAAAATTTCATCCACTGCTCTATAGACATGAGCCTCGGCATAGTCATCAAATATCCTTACCATTTCTTTACCTGAATAAAAAACCCTCAGTTTCTTTTCTATTTCTTTCTTACTGCACTCTTCTCCGTTAACAAAGATCCTCTTTCCATTGATCCTTATCTTTATGGTTTCGGAATTGACCGTATTACTGCTGACGGCACTATTATTATTTTTCGTGCTTTCACTGTCATTTTCATCTTCTATTTCATTTTCATTTGCAGCGAGGTCATCGCTTCCCCATTCGGCAGCATCTATCGCTTTATCCAGATCCAGCAGATCTTTATTTAAGAGCTCTACAGATTTTTTTCCCCAGCCTATCGCAGAAACGGCAAACAAAAAGAGAAAAGATATAATTATTAATTTTTTATTTTTAATCCGCTTCATAATCAATCTCTCTCTCGTTTAAGATATTCATTACCTCAAGGTAAGCTGCAGATGACGCATATTCATCCAGAAGCTGAAACTTAGAATTTTCATCTATCTCACTCTGCTTTTGAAGATTTCCTATATATTCCCTGAAAGTATCAACATCTCCTATAGGCTCGTTCCGATAAATAACTTCATTTCCTCTGACAACTATTCCATAATATACAACTCCGGAATCTGAAATATAATCGCCGTTTTCATCTAATTTCTGTGACAGATTCTCCTGAGCTCCATCAGAATCTTCGGCATTAGTTTCATCCTTAAATGTCAGCAGATTATTAAAACCTCTCGAGCCATATTTCATATAATAGCCTGTGAAAAATATCAGAGTACCTGCGATAAACAATATTCCTAAGCTTCTCCAGTATCTTTTTATACGGCTTCTTAAATAAGCCTGCCCCGAAGGTGACAGATAATGCGTATAATCATCTCTTCTTTTTATTACGACCTGATAATCTTCATATAATGGCTGAAACAGTATCGCCAGGCATCCCAATATTGAGACAAAGATCATAAGGCCTCCAACAACCATTAACAAAATTGCCAGCATATTTTAATCCTTCTTTTTAACATTGTCGTATTCGATAGTTAATTCAGTAAAAATCTGTTTAATGGCCTTTTCATCACGATAAAGGATATCTTCATCGTTTTCATTTAATGAAAGCACGATGGTTTTCGTACTGTTTGCCTTGATGTAATCTTCTATAAAATTCCTAAGGTCTTTATATCCGTCAGTATATGTTCCCTCCAGATCTTTGATCTCCGGGATAGTAACAGTTTCATCTGAACATAAAAGATTAATATGTCTCGTAGTGAGATTTTCTTCAAACTGTGAGTTCACTGCGATAAAAACTACATAATCAGATAAATTTTTATGGGAATCAGACAGATCATTGTATATTTCCGCTGCTGCATTCGCACTCAACTCGGCTCTTTTTGCATCCTTTTCAGCCTGCTCTGTTTTCTTCCCGCTGGTCTGAAGCTGACAAATAAGAACCAGTAATACAATAAAAACAACATCAAGAAGAGATGTAAGATCTATTATAATATTATTTTTATTTCCCCTTCGCCTTTTCATTTAGTCCCCCTGCCAAAAAATATAGTTTATTCCGATATGTTTCCAAGTCTGACAGCGTTATCAATTTTTTTCTCATAATCATCCAGTATGATCTCTGTATCATTGATGATCCTTGATGAAAAGGCTGCATCTAAAAATTTTAATATTATTGCAGCGATGAGTCCCCAAAAAGTAGAGCCCAATGCCCCATTCAATGAATCAACCATTCCCTCTACTCCCTGACTTCCAAGCTGCGCCATAAGACCTGATACCGTTCCTAATATTCCAAGCAGCGGAAATACAGGAATGAGCTGTGCGTAAGCTTCATGCCATGAACAGGTTTTATAAAACTCGGTCTGAAGTTCTCTGATAGTATCGGGAGTTACTTTTTCATCAACAGATTGGTCTTCGATTTCTTTTGTATTTTTATTAAGATATGTTCTTGTGTTTTTCCAGCTCATTACACTTTTGATCTCTGTATAATGATTTTTTAACGAAATATAGTTTCTGAAGAATAAGCCAAGCAGAATTACCCCTGCCACAACGATAACTACAGTTATGATATTAGCTAAAGCCCCAATGATCATCTCGAGAAATCCCCCTTTTCTACTAAAATACTAAGTAGCACAATTTAATTTTACCCTAAAAATATGCTCATTTTTGCATTTTATTACATACTTTACAAAATAAAAAAAGCAAAACAAAAAGGCTTCAAAGCCGCGTATTTACAGGTTTTGAACCTTGCGTCAACCGCAGTGATGCCTGACACTGTTATTTTATTTGTTCCTTTGCAAGGCTTGCGCCGTGCGCCACCATGTCTATGAGTCCTACGCATTGCAAATCCGGTACAGCAAACGGGCAAAAGTATAAATACTTTTGCCCGTTTGCTATATTTTTCATTATCTGCTTTCGTTTGAGATCAAATACTTCGTGACAGCAGCACAATGAATGGCCGCTTCTTTTTCAAACTGTTCATATGACATTTCTTCCGAATCATCAGCCTTGTCTGAGATAGCCCTGATGATGACAAACGGCGTTTTATTCAGATAGCACACTTGAGCTATAGCCCCTCCCTCCATCTCACAGCATAATCCTCCAAAAGTAGAGACTATGTATTCTTTCTTCTCTTTTGACGCTATAAACTGATCTCCGCTGCATACCCGTCCCTCAAAGACATTTACATCCGGAGCAGACTCTTTTACTGCATTTACAGCATCTTTTATCATCGTTTCATCTGCCGGAAAAGCTACAAGACCATCCACGTCCATTTCGCCGGGGGCATATCCTAACGGTGTCAGATCAAAGTCATGCTGCAATGCTTCTGATGATACGACAATATCACCGATATCTATATCGGCATCCAAAGATCCCGCAACACCGGTATTGATTATTTTATCTGCACCAAAATCCCGTATAAGAAGCTGCGCACAGATGCCGGCATTTACTTTTCCGATCCCGCACTTAACAATGACAACATTTTTCCCGTCAATTTTCCCCTCACAGAAGTCCATTCCGGCAATCGTGGTTATTTTCTTATCTGTCAACTCGTTTTTAAGGCTGGAAACCTCCTCATCCATTGCACCAATGACACCTATAACCTCAGTCTCATCAGCTTTTTCTCCGCACCCGCAGATCAGTAAGGCTGTTATAAAAATACATACTATTACATTTATGAGTTTGTTGTTCTGCATAACACTTATCCACCCCGTCTAAAATTATAGTATAAGGTAACTGTTTCATTTTTATATCGGCATGGACAATTTATTGCTTTACACAAAGTCTGCATATTTTGGGGTGCAATGACTGATCGACTCTGATTTAATCAGGGTCTGCAGCTATTTTTATCTGTTAGACTTCAGAAAACAATGTCATTAAGTTAAGCCTGTTGAAATAAATTTTTGCCGCATAAAGCGTTTTTAAATGCGGTCAAAAATTGATTTCAACGCTTAACTTAATGACATTGCTTCAGAAAATAGATATGATCAAACCTTCACTTTAATACACCGGATCCGCTTCGGCATCCCACTTGGGAGAATAGTCCTTATATTCCTTTGTACGCTCATCCAGCATTGCTTTATTCTCCATCAGTTTAGGCACACAGACCTTAATCATATTCTGGATCTCTCTGTAGTGCTCATATATTCCATTAATGGTATTTCTGGCTCTTGACTTCTCAGCCACTGACCATTTTACCTTTACCTTGTCATTCTCTATGCTCATATCACCCCAGATCCCGCATACAGGACATTCCACCCTTGTAGTGCCGTTAAAGCTGAGAAGCTTGTTGTGGCATACGGGGCAGACACCATCATCATCACCGACCCATGTATCTACGAGGTCATATGGCTTTCCTATCGACTCAGCCACTGCTTTTCCGAGATCTCCGCATTTCTGCATAAGTGAACGGTCGAGAAGCGGACTTCCTGTCCTTCCCTGGTCAAAAGCATCTACATGCCCTACGCACTTCATGCAAAGCGAGAAATCAAAGAGATGGAGCATCGGGAGTCCAAGAGCCACCCAGTTATGGGTCTGCGCTCCACCAACGGAAATATAGGCACTGTAGCGGTCTTTGAAATACCTTGCATCGAGGAGCGGTTTTCCTTCCTTCTCACGCTTTTTATTTTCCTCGATGAGTGCAGCTCTGTCATGTGAAGGGCAAAGCCTGTCAAGGAAGTTCTTAAACTGCCCGACGATACCTACTGCATATACCGGAGCTGCAATGATAACACCATCACAGTCATAATAAGCCTCTTCAAGCTTCTGATAATCATCCTTAAATGCACATCCGATCTCGACTTCCCCCTTATCCCTCATACGACTGCAATAGTCACATGCATGACAATGCGTGATGTTCATTGCCATTGTATTGAAAAATTCAACCTCTGCGCCTGCCTTTTCAGCCTCTTTGAGGGCTTCCTTGACCATGATGTCACATCTCTGATTTTTTCTTCCAAAAGAAATTCCTAAAACTTTCATACTATCTCCTATTCATTAATAACTCTTTATTTTCAATCTTAAGTTTAGAAATAATTACTGCCACTCCCAATGCCAGCATTCCTGCCGCACTCAGCATGAACTGGTTGAACGGGGTATTCCCGTCCGGCATTGCATTTGTAACAAGTCCCAGGATCACCGGTGAGAGCAGTCCGCCTATACCGCCTATCACGCTGAATACTCCGCTTGCAGTTGCTACTGCATCTTTTTCAACCGATACCGAGATCAGATATGAGCACTGAGCCATGAAACAGCTTAATGATGCCCCGACCGCCGCGCTGCATATAAATACCCCGATCATTCCACCAGCTAAGACCATAGCACCATAGCCTATTGCAGCTATTATTATGGAAGTGAAAAGTGTCGCCTCCTTTAATGCGCCTGAGATCTTAGCAAAAGAAGCTCCGACTATTAATGCAAGTGCTGCATTTACTGTAGTTGCAAGCCCGGTCATAGATGTTGTCCCGTTCAACTCTCCCATGATATACATACTGATATTTGTGCTGTATGCCGTTATAAAAAGCGTATGTATGAATGATGCCATTGACAGCGCATATACTGTAGTGTTGAGCTTAGAGGACTTATCAGCATTTCCTTTCTTTTCCGGCTTTTTATCAGGCAGAAGCAGTGCAACTCCGATCATGCTTATAAATGCTATCGCATATACAAGATAAAAAAGCTGATATGAAAATCCTGCAAGAATGCCTCCGGCAACATTACCTGCCATACACCCGACGCCCATTCCTACTACATGGAGTCCCAGAAATCCCGCTCTTTTCTCAGGCGGAAAAAACTCTGCAATTATGGCTGTATTAAGCGGAGATGTCAGTCCAAAGCCCAGACCTATAAATATTCTTGCGACAAGCAAAAGCCAGTAGCTTTCATAAAATATCGGGAGGATTCCGAAAAATCCTATCATAAAAAGTCCGGCTATCGCCAGCTTTCTTTTTGAAAAAAGCTCTGCAAGGCTTCCTATCATCAGCGACCCGCCCATTAAAAGAATGTATGGGAGTGTCTGCAGCAGCTGTACGGCACTTGTACCGTAGGATGAATATTTATCCCCCAGAATACCGAGTATCGGTGCTATTCCGGTGATATTCAGCCCAAACGCGAAGGCTATCAGAAAAACTGATATCGCAACCTTTAATGCGCTTTTATTCAAATTTAACAGCCTCCCCACTTGCAGCAGACTTTCTGACTGCTTCCATGACCGAGAGTACTCTTCTCACCTGCTCCGGTCTGACTATGATCTCCTCTTCACCATTAAATGCCTTGATGAAGTGAACAAAATAGTCTCTCTGCTCCACATTTACTTCCGGCAAAGGCTCATCTATCAGAAGTCCCGGTGCCGCAGTACCAAAACTTCTTGTAGGCCCGGCTGCAGTCATTGTGATCTTTCCCGGCACATTTTCAAGGAGATGGGCAGTCCTTACTATCTTTCCTTCTCCAGCAAAGCCGTCTATAAGGGCACTTCCCTTATTACCACCGATGAACCACGCTCTCTTAGGTGTGAGGTAGTAAGTTCCAAGCTCGATCTCAGCAGTAATGCCATTCTTAAATTTGATAAGGATATTGAAATAATCATCAACCTTTTCATTAATGACATTTCTCAGGTCTGCAAATATGCTGTCAATTTTTGAATCAACCATATCCAGGATCTGATCTATAAGGTGGACTCCCCAATCATAGAGCATTCCGCCACCCATTTCAGGGAATACGTGCCAGTCATGCATATTTCCGTTAAAGCCATAGAGCTGTGACTTGATGACATACATATCGCCGACCATCTTCCTGTCATAGACTTCCTTCATGATACGGTAGTCTTTATCCCATCTGCGCTGCTGGTGAACTGTGAAAAGGACATTGTTTTTCTTTGTGACTTCCAGCATTTTGTCGAACTGCTCAACATTCATTGCTGCGGGCTTTTCGCAGATGATATGCTTGCCTGCGTTTGCGCTTTTTTCGACCATTTCCAAGTGGCTTGGGTTCGGTGTAGAGATCATGACTGTGTTGATATCCGCTTTTTCGAGCATTTCTTCAATACTTCCGTATGTCTCTACCCCCTCCGGGGCATCTTTTAACTGCTCCGGATTCGTGTCTGCAACTGCCACAAGCTTTATTTCATCATCAGAAAAAGTCGCAAGAGAGTCCGCATCACAGTGACCCATGAAACCAAATCCGACTATTCCCAGCTTTACTGTCTTCATACCCTGCCTCCATTCAGATAACAAAATTCTCCATGTATCTCTTGCTGAGCTTAAGGCTGTCTATAACCTTCTCCCTGCTTCCCTCAAAAGCTTTATCCTCGATCTCGATACATGTATATCCGTCGTAACCTATATCAGTAAGGGCACTTACATATTTACCCCAGTCAACATCACCAAGACCCGGAAGCTTTGGCGACATAAAATCAAGCGGATATGCCATGATTCCACAGTCATCGAGCCTGTCACGATAAACTTTGATATCCTTATAGTGAACGTGGAAGATCTTATCCTTAAACTCATATATAGGCTTTATGTAATCGATCATCTGCCATACAAAGTGTGAGGGATCATAGTTGATGCCAAGATTCCTGCTCGGAAGGATCTCAAATACCTTTCTCCAGATAGCCGGTGTTGTCATGAGGTTCTGTCCTCCCGGCCACTGGTCAGCTCCAAAGAGCATCGGACAGTTTTCGATCCCGATCTTTACGTTTTCTGCCTCGGCAAGTTCAACTATCGGAGGCCAGATCTCTTTTACAAGCTCTAAGTTTTCCTCTACTGTCTTGCTCTGGTCTCTGCCGATAAAGGTTGTGACCATGCCGATCCCAAGCTTGTGCGAAGCTTTGATGAGATTCTTCAGATGCTCAACGGCAGTGCTTCTTTTTTCAGGATCAGCATCCATTGTGTTTGGATAGTAGGCGAGAGATGAAATCTTCACCTTCTTTTCTTCCGCATAGTCCATGATGTGCTTTGCATAAGCATCATCAGCTAAAACCTTCTCCGCATCTATATGTGAAACCCCGGCATATCTGCGCTCTGCTTTACCTGCAGGCCAGCATGCGACCTCTACGCACTTGAAGCCAAGCTCAGCTGCAATGTCCATCATTTCCTCGTAACTGCTCTGGTCTAAAATTGCACTTACAAATCCAAGCTCCATCAATCTTTACCTCCGTTTTTTATATATGATAGGCGTTTGCGAAACGCCTGTTGCCGCAAAAATACGGCATTTTTGTTGTAACAAAAAAGAATAACCCCTCACCAGATATGGTACAATAGAGTTGACAAAAAACCACTGACCATATCCAAGAAAGGAGTTATTCTGATATATATGATAACATATAAACAGCTTTCTTTGTCAGATATTTATACAGATTGTCAGGAAAAATTTGAAAATGACAAACCTGCATTTCTGTCTCTATTAGAAAACCATATTGATCTTGATGAAATTATTCCGATTTCGTTCCGAAATCATTTTTATGCATCGACGGGAAGAACCCGTAAATACTCTTTACACTCTTTACTGTGGGCTTTGATTATTCAGAGAATCTTTTCAATTCCCACAGACCAACTTCTTCTTACTTTTCTTGCTTATTCAAAACCTCTACGTGATTTTTGCGGTTTTACAAAAGTCCCAGACGCCTCCAAGATAACAAGGTTTAAGCAGGATTTTTTAGATGATCTTCAACTTGTTTTCGACAAGCTTGTCAATCTGACTGAGCCCATTTGTCAGGCTATTGATTCCTACAAAGCTGACATGACTATTTTTGATTCATCAGGTATTGAAGCATTTGTTACTGAAAATAATCCCAAGTACGCAAACAGAATTATTAGACAACTTAAGGCTTATGCAAAGATAAAAGGATTCGATAAATCTTATGATCCTTATAAGGCAGCCTATGGCTCAATGCCTTCACATGCTTCCTCCAATGCTGAAATTAAGCAGCTATACATTAATGGCCATTTTTGCTATGTCTTCAAGTTTGGCATTGTTACAAACGGGTTAGGTATTGTTCGTCATATTTCTTTTTACAACAAGGACTTTATGACATCCCATCCCGAAATCATTGTTGAGAAAAAATCAAATTCTCCTGACGAGGATAAGTGTGTTCACGATGCAAAGCTACTTATCCCAACATTAAAAGATTTCTTTTCAAAACATCCTCTAATAAATCCCAAGACATTTCTTGGAGATGCTGCATTTGATTCTTCTCTTTTATATAATCAGTTGCTTATAGGCGATACCTTTGGAAAAGATAGGCATTTTTCCAAGGCATATATACCACTTAATTCAAGGTCGGGAATAAAATATCCTGACTGCAAGGTCAATTCTGATGGTATTCCCTGCTGCCCTAATGATGATTCACTCACAATGAAATCTGAAGGTAAATCACATAGAAAAAATGGGCTTATACGGTATAAATTTGTTTGTCCCAAAATTAAATACATACGAGACAAAACTACAGGAAAGTATCATCGCAAATGTCAATGTGATAATCCATGTACCCCTTCATCATGCGGACGAATGATTCATATATATCCCGAAAAGAACCTTCGAGCCTATCCTGGTACACTTCGTGGTAACGAAGATTGGGATAATACCTATAAAATCAGAACAGCTGTTGAAAGAGATATAAACCACATAAAAGAAAATCTCTGTTTAGCAGGTCGCCGCACTCAAAATGAGAAAACACTACATGCTGATCTTATTCTTGCAGGAATCACACAACTTATAACTGTTGTTCTTGCTGATAAAATCAAACATCATGAATATATCCGAAGTCTAAAACCACTTATTGCTTAGGACTTACCAACTCTATATGCCATAAGGCTTATTAAAGCGCGCCCAAAAAAGCAGTAAACATATTCAAATGCGAAAAAAATCTATTGCGGCGGTGCTTCGTACATACATTCGATTTTTAGTGTCGAGTTTCGCAATCACCTATTATATATGAAACTGCGCTTTTCGCAGCTATTCTTCCTGTGTTTAATGCAAAGCCCATTGAATTTCCCGGAAGCAGGAACATGTAACTGTCATCATAGATATTGCAGGCATCAGCTCCGGCCGCATACAGTCCCTTTACAGGCTCAAAATTCTTATCACAGGCTTCACAGTTTTCATTTATCCTTATTCCACCGACCGTTCCATATCCTCCCGGATGTATCGCTGCCGCAAAGAACGGTCCTGTCTTTACCGGTCTCAGGAATTTGGGATTTTTATAAAATTCACTGTCATGATGCTCACAGTATCCGTTATATTCATTAACAGTTTTAACCAGCGGGGCAGTTTCTATTCCGCATTTTTCCGCCAGTTCCCCGATCGTATCTGCCTTAAAATAGTTGTGTGAGCCACGCTCAAGTATTTCTTCAAATCCTTTATGGAAATCTGAAACATCAGGGTCTGGTGTCACAAAGCTTACAACATCCACGCCGTTCTTTTCATAATACTTAGCTGTTTCCTCATCAAATATCACAAAGCAGGTCTTATCCTTCTGATGGTCTGCCACATTGCTGAGATATGTGGTATTCTGCATCTTTTCTTCATTCATGATGCGCTTACCATGCTTATTTACTACGAGGTTCGGCTGGCGTACAACATTTGTAACGGAGCCATTTGCCCTCTCCAGACCACCAATATCCGCTGCCATCTCTATCCTTACAGGGAGCCGGTCAGCTCCTGCCTCCCATGCCATCCTCAAGCCATCACCGCTTACATTTGGTATTGCGAAGCTGAAAAGATCTTTGCCATGCTCAAAACCTGTGAGCTCTTTTATCATCTCTTTATTGCCACCGGCACCTCCGGTCGCTACAAGGGCTGCCTTACAATTTATCTTAATTTCCTCACCCTCATCTGTTTCTGCGATTATGCCGCAGACATGACTATCCTCTTTAAGGATCTTCGTTGCCCTGTGCTTAAAAAGGAATCTTACTCCATGTTTTTCAGCAGCCTCATGTAATTTTTTATTCATGAGAGAAGCTGCTGCAGGTCCGATCTTCTTTCCTGTCTTTACGATGTGCCAGGTACACTCTGACTCCGGGAAATATCTGAAAGCCCCCTCAAATTCAACCCCATGGTCTTCAAGCCATTCAATAGTTTCCCCTGACTGATTGAAATAACGCTTGATGAGCCTTGCATCTACATTGTAGTGGGTATACTCCATAAACATGTTGAAGGCTTTTTCGACTGTAATGCTTTCCATCTGTGAACGCTGATATTTAGTCCCTATGCCAAGCGGACCCATGCCTGCATTCGCAGCGCCGCCAACAGTCTGTGACTTTTCTACAACCACAACTTTAAGCCCCGCTTCAGAAGCTTCCACTGCTGCAGCAAGACCAGCCGGTCCTGCTGCGATTATCCCCAAATCTGCATCATATTCTCTCATGACAATCTACCTATCCTTTAAATCTTTATTCCTCGATCGCTCTTCTCAAAGCTTCCTGATGGCGTCGTACCTGCCCGATGCTGTCAACCTCCATATCAGCCCTAAGGTGCTCTCCGCCTTCATACTCTGAGCTCAGGAAGCCCTTATAACCAGCCTTTTTAAATGCATCCACAACCTCCGGAATTGCAACTGCTGTCTCCGTGTAATCCTCATGCATGTTGTAGAACTTTGCATGTGTGTGGAAGATATAGTCGATATTGTCAATAATATCCTGAGGCTCTGACCACGAATATGTGAAAGATGAACCTGCATACTCCATGTCAGCAGGACCGCCGCCCGCATTCTTCACCGCATCCATCATTTCCTGCATGCCGTTTGCCATGCGGTACTCCATATTTGCTTTTCCAAGATTCAGATCATACTTTATCTTTACAAATCCCTTTGCAATCCTCTGTGCGTAAGCATCATCAACGATCTTTATGCACTCTTCCTTTGCGCCTTTTCTTCTCGCCTTGTCGCGTACCACATCAGGGATGTTTCTGCAAAAGATCCCCATATCAGGGATGAAGCCAAAGAACTTTGTACCTGTCCTGTTGATCATTTCCATGTAACCATCAGCCCATCCGGAATTAAGTGAGAACGGTGCATGAACTTCAAGGCCGATCTTTACTCCCATCTCTTCCGCATATTCAAGGCTTCCCTCGATGACATCCATCGGTGTGGAAACAAGAGTCCTGAGATTTGGAAATCCCAGCAATGAAGCAAGTCTTATATCACGCTTCATCATATTTATCTGCTCACCGAGTGACAATGTACGGTTATCGAAAATCCTGTTTTCAAGAAATGCATCGTAGCAGGAAGGCTCAAGATTATATTTTTTTAACCAGCCAGACCACTTTTCTCTGAATTTCTCTGTCTCGATAGGCTTCGGAAAACGCTTTATCATCTGCTCTGCCAGAAGCTCCACACCTGTTGCACCGGTCGCGGCTGTCTCTCTTAAAGCGCCCTCCAGATCTAGCTTTCCGTCATAATATTCATCCTGATAACTGTAAAGTGAAACACTTCTTTTAATCTCGCTCATCTGATCACACCTCCCTTAAATCTCAAAATCCGCTTCATTCATGCTCTCTATCTGGAATGGCATGTAAGAAGGTGCGATCACCTGAAGGGCTTTAATATGGTGCTTTCCTTTGGAAAGTCCGCCCTCTTTCAATACAGTCACAACAGCATACTCACCGAATTCCCAGCGGTAATCGCTGTCGATCACCGTTCTCATCTCCTCCAGTGTGAATGTTTCACCATTCACACTGAATCTTATATCTTCACGTTTTACGTCCTCACCATCGATATTGATCTTTATATCACGCACGATGGAAAGTGTTATCCCCCTGTAATACTGTGCCTTTATCTCAAAAGAAAAACCTATTATTTTTCCATCTTTTTCAACATTTGCAAAGGCTTTGGGATTAAAAACTACTCGTCCTGCCATTATATATTTCCTCCCGCTTGTCTCCTCAGTCAAAAAATACTTCTTTGCCAGTTTCAGCAGACTTGTAAATTCCTTCAAGTATCTGGGTAACAACGTATGCCTGTTCAGGCTTTACGAGAGGCTCTGTGTCATTGATGATTGCTTCAAGCCACTGCTTCTGCTCTCTTACGCCCTCAGCTGAAGCACCGCCTTCAAAGAAATCAACCACACCCGCGGGTGAAATGGTCTTTTCCATAAGCTGATTATGTTCAACTGTATTGTAGATAAGCTCATCCTTCGGGAAGCTTCCGCCGTGATGGATTTCTGCTCCTGCCTTAGTACCACAAAGTGTAGTAGAAGCTTCCATAGACTTAAGGATGTTCAGTGCCCATGAAGCTTCAAGGTAGATCGTTGCACCGTTCTTCATCTTTACAAGGCCAAAAGCTGAGTCCTCAACCTGGAATGTCTTTGGATCCCAGGGACCGAATACATTCCCTTCAGGACCATGCTCGTCTCTTCCGAGCTTGTAGAATACCTGACCTGAAACAGATACAGGTTCATAGTTATTCATCATCCAGAGTGTGATATCAAGTGCGTGTGTTCCGATATCGATAAGAGGTCCGCCGCCCTGAAGCTCTTTATTAGGGAAAACTCCCCATGTAGGAACTGCTCTTCTTCTAAGTGCATGTGCCTTGGCAAAGTAAATATCACCAAGCTCGCCTGCTTCGCATGAAGCATGTAATGTCTGTGTATCATCACGAAGTCTGTTCTGGTATCCGATGGTGAATTTCTTTCCTGACTTCTTCCATGCTTCGATCATCTTCTTTGCATCAGCAGTGCAATGAGCCATAGGCTTTTCACACATAACGTGCTTTCCTGCTTCAAATGCTGCAACTGTCACCGGGCAATGCGCTACGTTTGGTGTACATACATGAACTACATCAACGTTTGGATCATTTACAAGATCATGATAATCTGTGTAAACTTTTGCATCTGCTGTGCCATATTCTTTAGCAGCTTTCTCTGCCCTGTCTCTCTGTATATCACAGAATGCTACAACTTCATTAAGTTCTGCATTTGCCCTAAGTGATGGAAGATGCTTCTGATTTGCGATTCCGCCGCAGCCTACGATACCTACTCTAACCTTTGCCATTTTCTTTTATCTCCTTTATTCCTTTATTTTCAAAAGTTGTTCTTCTCTGTTTCTGAAGAAATGATAACATAGTACAAGTTTTATCACTTTGCACTACTTAATCTTTTGATATCGTTTTCAGCTAAATAATTTGTGAAAATAAAATTATGCGGCGGATTTTTGTATTGAATATTAATATTTAAGTTATTTTTTAATATATTTATATCCCTCACCCACGCTAACGATTAAAGACAGGAGATTTCTCCGCCTGAATTAAAATAGGACTACCGCCTTAAACGATAGTCCTTTAATGTAAATTTGATTTTTTCTAGTTTTTAGAAACAATTTTATACTTATATGCTTTTCTTGTACCAAATTTACTCTTAAGTGCATCAGAGCCAAATACTGCGTAAATCTTTGCTTTCCCTTTTCCTTTGATTGTAACTTCCCCGGTATCTTTATTCACCTCTGCTACTGAAGGTTTTGAAGAGTACCACTGCGGTTTTACTGTTGTGTTGCCGAGAAATTCATTTGCGCTGCGGGTCTTCCAGCTGTCTGAGTTTCCAGCTGTAACTCCGGTCACTACGAGCTTTTTCTGCTTTATGACCGGCTTCTCGATAACCAGCGTGCAGCTGTCTATTGTCGCACCTGTCTTTTTGTTCTTTGCTGTTATCGTGACAGTTCCGGCCTTCTTCTGGATCTTTATCACACCCTTGCGGCTTACCTTTGCAAGCTTTTTGTCTGACGTGGTGTATTTTATCTTTACACCGGACGGCAGGCTCATGAGCTTTGTTGCATCCACCCTCTGCCTTGTCACATATCCGGCTGCTGTGGATGCACTACTGCTGTCAGACGATTCCTTTACCGGATCTGTATAGTAAAGTGAATAGGTCGAGCATCCCGTTATCTTGAAGCTTGTCTCAGTTCCGTCTTCATTTGTCGTGGTTTCTATAAACTCCGTCTCTTTCGTACCATCATCATTTTCATGCTGACATCCCACATAGAACATCCTGTTTTCTGACTGGAGTTCTTCAGGGACAGCCATGGTTATTTTTAACGGATTATTCTTAAAACTCGTGCTGACCTTTCCCGCCTCTGCATCACCGATCTTTTTCCAGAGCGAAATGTCAAAGATCATTCCGAAGGATGCGCCGGGCTGTTTCTCCCTTACCGTATCGCCGATATCGCTGTTTTCATCTTCATCAAGTCCGGAAACGTCAAGGTATATAAGGCAGCTCTTGCCGCCCTTTACATCATCAAGTTCAGAGTCGCTCATGATGGCTTTTGCAAATTCTATATCGATGTTATCGATCGCGCCTACAGGAACATCTTCTCTTACCCTGGTTTCAGCCCTTACTATACCTGTTCCGTCATCAATGGTTTTCCTGAACTGCTCTTTTGTTTCTGTCACCTTATCACTATCATTTGTTTTGGCATAGATTTTATCTAAAATCTCTTCCGATCCTTTTTTGCGTATCTGAATCGTATATTCATGACATGATTCAAGGCCTTCAAATTTACCACTATCCTGCCAATCAGTACCATTATTTATACTAAATTCAAATCCGTCTATAGTTTCAACGGTAATAGAATTCTTAGTTATTTCTAAAAGTTTCGGAAGCTCATCGCCATCTTCTTCATTATCAGCTATTTCTACTTTAACTTTTCCTACTTCTGAATCACCGTAACCTTCGTTGCCAACAGCCTTATACCATACATAATATGTTCCTGCGTTTGTTTTAGAAGGAACATCTGTTGAATAAGCCGAGGATTCAGGTTCTTTATCTGTTTCCGTTACTGCATAATAAAGCGTTCCATTTTCAGCCTCACCTGCTTCTACAAGTTTCTGTGCAGAACCATTATATATTAAACCAGTTATTGCCTTAGGTGTTTTCTTGACAGAAGCACTTTCCTGCTTCGCTGCTATAGTCACCTCGACACATCCTGATTTACTGTCAGAATGATCATCATCACCAACAGCTTTATACCATACATAATAGGTTCCGGCATCGGTTGCTGTAGGGATGGATGCACTCCAGCCGTCTGTCGGAGCAGTCTTGTCATCCTTGCCGATGGCATAATTCATCGTGCCGCCTTCGGCTTTGCCTGCCGTTACAAGCTCCTGTGCAGCGCCGGTATAGGTCAGGGTATTTGAAACGGGTTCTTTGGTAACAATAGCGGCCTTCTGTGTAAAGGTATATGTGTAGGTCGTTGCCCCCGTGATCACCGTATCCGCGCTGGGCGTCACGTCCCAGCTGCCGGATATGAAGGATTCATCCTTCGCCTTGCCGACTTCTGGAATATCCGATGGCGCCAGCTTAAGATCTGTGTCTTCCGGACCGAAAAGGGACGCAGTTTTATCTTCCACAGAGCCATCACTCCAGGAACCATTTACTACCTTGAATGTTACATCAGCTGTTTTAGCCGGGAATTGAGCCTTTTTATAGCTCAGCTTCTCGGATTGGTTGGCTTCAATTAGCGTCTTTCCCTCGGTGCCATCAGTGTTTGTCCAGCCGATTCCGGGGATTGAATTCGTAACGGAGTTCCAGATCCCAAAAGCTCCATTTCCTCCGCTGGCGGTTACGATTCCACCGTTGATTGATACGCCGTTAGCTCCCTTGATGCCATAACTATTATTTGAAGTAGCTGTTATTCTACCTCCGTTGATTGTAATATGACTATACTTAGATTCCAGTGCGTTATTATCTTGAGATGAAGCGACTAACTCGCCCATACTGTCTCCCGTACTCTGAGCATATATGTTAAAGTTTCCCCCACTGGAAATCGCAACCTCAGATGTAGCAACAGTCAATGTAGCATTGTCGCATAGAATTATGTTCAGCTCATCCCAAAGATCTTGGGATGAGCTGATAGTAACTGATTCCGTAACAACATTCCAGCCATCTTTCAATGTTTTGTTGCTATTGGTAACTGCATTGTATGAATAGCAGGTCTCCGTCTCACCGCTCGCATTCAGATAGGTAACAGGTGGTTGATCTGCATACGCTGTCAGACTCATCCCCCGCATCATCCCCAGCACCATCGCCATAGTAATCAAAAAGCTAATTATCTTCCGCCCTATTTGTCTCTTTGTTTTCATTCTTTTAAGAATCTCCTTTCTTACTTTTTGCACACAAAAACCGTTGGACCTGACAGGGTATAGTTACCCGGTCAAGTCCAACGGTTTTTCATCATCATTATATGTAATTTTATCCCCCAAAAGGGCACAGTTTACCTTACTCTGCTCTGCTTGTGCAGAGCACTTAGCGAGTGCAAGCTGAAAGCGCAGCACGAGATTAGTGCGAGCCATGCACGCACACTTAATGAGAGCGAGCCAACGGCGCCGCTCGAATTTAGTGAGCGGGAACTGCTCTGCTCTGCTCTGCTCTGCTCTGCTCTGCTCTGCTCTGCTCTGCTCTGCTCTGCTCTAAAGAGCGTAGTTCTGTTCCGCATGACTGTCAAGCCCCCTACCAAAAAATTTTAGAAATCTACAATTTTTTTATCGGCAGGCTGCCCTGTTTATTTTAGTAAAATTTTCAGATTATCCTCTCTGTTCCGTATTTTATACAGTTTATCCCTGCATTACTAATACTTCCTTCCCGCTGAAAGCAAATCCGTACTTAAATATCCTCTCCGACGCGACACCTGCTGTCAGGAGTTCTTCATCATAGTGCCTCTCCTCTATCTGTTTCAGCGCGGATTTTGCCGTATCTTCCAGGCTCTTTTCATCATCGAGGGCATCAAGCACCTTAAACTCCATTATGATCCCGATATCCTTTTTTACGTCTTTTGGCTTCAGCATCACATCATATCGTCCATAACCGCTCTCACGGTTTGATTCAAGGATGTAATCGTCACCCAGCCCGACCATAAGTCCAAGCACGAGTCCATGATAGAATCTCTCCGGCTCTGCCTCCGAACCGGTTCTGCCTCCGTCAAAATAGCTGCAGGTTTTTAAGAGAAACTTATTCAGGAATTTATTCATTCCCCTGACTTCGCATCTAAGCAGGGCTTTTACAAACTCATTATAAAGGGTACTTCCATTCCCCCTGAACCAGCCCATGACCATTATGTTGAATATCCTTCTGATCTCATAGTTGGTCAGTCTGAGTTCGTATTCAGTCCCGCCGTACACATCCTTTTTACTGACAATCTTTAAATATCCCGTTGCCTGTAGGAGACTCCATACTGCAACCTCATTATCCTGCATCTCGCCGTATACCAGCTGTTCATCTATCGGCGTTGTTATGCTCTCCCTTCTGAGGAGCTTTTCAAAGCTCTCCTTTATCTCAGAGTCGCCCTCCCTTACAAGCTTTGATATCAGGGAATTTGAGCTTGTATTCGCCCAATAAGGTTCATATTCCCCTTTTTTCAAAAATGAAATGACAGACCACGGATTGTAAATATCATCTATATCTCCAAACTTAAATCCATCATACCATTCCTTTACTTTTTCCTTTTCTGTCGAGTATCCGTATTCATCAAGCGCCTGAAAAACTTCATCCTCCGTAAATCCAAAGCTTTCAGCGTACTCCCTTGATGATGTAGTTACAACATTAATATTATTCAAGTCAGAAAAGAGCGACTCCCGGCTGACACGTGTGATTCCCGCGAGCAGTGCCTTCTGCATGTACGGATTAGTTTTCAATGTTCCATTGAACATATTTCTCATGAACTCTACTATTTTATCCCAATAGCCGTTTACGTATGCTTCCTGCATCGGAGTGTCGTATTCGTCAATAAGTATTATGACCTTTTTCCCATAGTAATCACTTAACCACTTGCAGAAATATTTGATACTGTCGGAAGCAACCCCGGGATTCATATCCAATGAAATTTTTCTCCAGAATTCCAAATCTGTTTCTTCAAGATTATCCTTTATTGAAACAAATTTTGATAACAGCAGATTGATTATCCTATTGAATTTATACATCGCATCCTGATATGTCGATGACTTTATGTCCGCAAATGATATAAACAGCACCGGCCATTTTCCGCATTCCTGCATCATCGCGGAATCCTTTGAGACTTCTAGTCCATTAAAAAGCTCCCGGCTGTTTTCCTGCCTTATGGAAAAAAACTTCTCAACCGTGCTCAACATCAGAGTCTTACCAAAACGGCGCGGACGGGTTATCAGTGTCACTCCGTCATTTTCCTTCCACCATTCCGATATAAACTTTGTCTTATCTATATAAAAATTCCTGCTCTTTATAGTGTCTTCAAAATCCTGTATCCCAAGTCCTACGGTTTTCCTCATTACAGCCCGTCTCCCTGCCTATTATGCATTACTTCTTATCTGCTTCCTTAAACAGCTTATCAATCATATCATCATCATACGAATAACTATCCTTAAGATCCTGCCGTATATCATCATCTGAAGCATTGTACTTTCGACTGGTTTTAATCTGTTTTATTGCATTTTCTCGCGATACTTCGGCTGTTACTTTCGCAGTTACTTCTTCCGTTACTTTAGAAGTTACTTCTTCAGTTACTTCGGCTTTTACTTCTGCTTTTACTTCTGCTTTTACTTCTGCCTTTATCTCACGTCTTATACTCATTTCTCTATCCCACTGTTTCATAAGACTCCTCGTGACCTCCGTTTTGGACTTTACCTTTGTGACGATCTCATCCAATACCTTTATATCATCGTTTTGAGCTGAGCGCTCTCCAGATACTATATATTTTAGCAGTTCCTGAACCTTTTTTCCATACGCCTTGTCTTCAAAATTCGGCTTTCCGTCTGCATATAGCAAAATAAAGGTTCTTCCATCATTATAATCATAACAGGGATGTGTTGAGAGATGCATTTTAGCTTCATAGTACATGTCGCCAATGAGAAATGGATCATAAGATAAAATAACAACAGATATAAAATCCGGCATGTTTTGATAATCTTCACTCGAAGGTAACTCTTTACTGTCCGGTAATGCGGAATAAAACCTGAGTCTTCTTGGCAGGCCTGTCCGGTCAGCCTCCCTGTCCTCCATCTCAATGTCATACACCGTTGCAGTGACCTTGTTGTTGAATAACTTTTTGCTGCATAAAGCGTCTTTTAAATGCAATCAAAAATTGATTTCAACGCTTAACCTAATGACATTGGTTAGTGGACTGTAATAATACCCCCCACTAAGATACAGCCTTAGTGAGATGACCCCAAAAAGTTAGACTTTTTAAGCGTAGCAGTGTTTTGGCTGCTACGCTGTTTTTATGCAGCCAAGAGTTTAAGCCTGTATTGAACAGGACTCATCCATCCTAGTTTCTCTTTTATTCTTTGCTCGTTGTAATACTTTATATATCTTTCTATTTCGGATTTCAATTCTTCGTAACTATAATAAACTACACCGTAATAGATTTCTTGTTTAAGCAGACCAAAGAAGTTTTCCATTACTGAATTGTCTAGGCAGTTACCTTTTCTAGACATGCTTTGAAAGATGCGCTCTTGTTTCAACCTATGTGAATATGCCTTCATCTGATAAGCCCATCCCTGATCTGAATGGAAGGTTCTACGATAAGGACAGTCTGATGTAATTTCTATTGCTTGTTCAAGTGCATCCATTACATTCTTCGCGGATGGATGCTTATCTATTCCAAAGCTTAATATTTCTCCATTGCACATATCCATAAAAGGATCCAAATAAAGTTTGTGCATGGTCATGTGTCCTTTTGCATCTACTTCGTAGTACTTTAGCTCCGTTGTGTCAGTTGTTATCTTCTGGTGTGGTATATGTGTATTAAACCTTCTCTTAATCCTGTTAGGAGCAATAGTTCCGACTTTCCCTTTATAAGAACTATATTTTCTGCTCTTACGAGTAAAGGATGTCACCTGGAGTCCTAGCTTCTGCATAATTCGCTGAACTTTTTTCTTGTTGACTGTATATCCTTGGTTACGTAATTCACCTACCACTCTACGATAGCCATAGTCCTTGTTGTTCTCACGTATAGCAAGAATCGTTTCTTCTAGTACTTTATCCGGGTTTTCTCGATTTAATCTTTTTTGCCAGTACATAAAAGTTGCTTTAGGCATACCCGTATATGAGAGAAGGTCTTTTAGTTTGAACTGTCTTCGGAGACTGTTGATGATTCGCGCCGTTCTCTCATTTTTGCTTCGTCCTCTAAACGCAGCCTCCTCAGTTCTTTTAAAAAGGCATTCTCTATCCTTAACTTAAGGAGTTCATCCTCAAGTTCTTTTACATGTTCAGCACTAGTATCAATACTGTGATCTTCATACTCATCTGAATTAGGTTTTTTTGTTATTTTATCCAATGATTTTTTGTGACCTTTCTTATGTGGTCTCAATGCATCAGGCCCAGCAATTCGGAATCGATTGACCCATGCAGCAATAACGGAAGGATTATTTATTCCTTCTTGAATTGCCAATTCCTGATACGAGAGCTCACTTGATAAATACAACTCTACAACATTTAATTTCTTTTTAAAAGAATACACTTCTTTTTTCCTTGAACGTAATAGACCACTATCTCCAAAAGCTTTATAATTTGAAACCCACTGACGAATTAATTTTTTATCAGATACATTGTATTTGCTTTCAAGATATCTATATCCTCCTTCGCCGTTAAGATAATCACTAACAACTTGTTTTTTGAATTCAAAACTATATTTTTGTCTTCCCATAAAAAACGACCTCCAAAAGTTAGATGTTTAGGTCTAACTTTTGGGGGTCGGTTCATAGTGGGGGGTATTATTCTTACTTTTTCGACACTATTTTGTACTTATAGATTTTACGGGTTCCGAACTTGCTGTCAACTGCGTCGGCTCCGAATACGGCATAGATTTTTGCCTTTCCTCTGCCTTTGATTGTCACTTCTCCAGTCTCCTGGTCTACCGCTGCCACTGACGGCTTCGAGGAATACCATTTAGGGCTTATTGAGGTATTTCCGAGAAATTCATTTGCGCTGCGGGTCTTCCAGCTGTCTGAGTTTCCGGCTGTAACTCCGGTCACTACGAGTTTTTTCTGCTTTATGACCGGCTTCTCGATAACCAGCGTGCAGCTGTCTATTGTCGCGCCTGTCTTTTTGTTCTTTGCCGTTATCGTGACAGTTCCGGCCTGCTTCCGGATCTTTATCACACCCTTGCGGCTTACCTTTGCAAGCTTTTTGTCTGACGTGGTGTATTTTATCTTTACACCGGACGGCAGGCTCATGAGCTTTGTTGCATCCACCCTCTGCCTTGTCACATATCCGGCTGCTGTAGATGCACTGCTGCTGTCAGACGATTCCTTTACCGGATCTGTATAGTAAAGTGCGTAAGTCGAACATCCTGTGATATCGAATGTCAGCTGTTTTCCGTCGTCACTTTTAACTGTTTCTATAAATTCTGTATCAGTTGTATCACCATCAACATGTTCACAGCCTACATAGAACATTCTATTTTCAGACTGTAATTCTTCAGGAACATTCATTGTAATCTCTAAAGGATTCTCTTCAAACCTTTTGGTTATCTTTTCAGCCTCATCATCTTCTATCTTCTTGAAGAGTGAAATATCAAAGATCATGCCAAACGCTGCATCTGGCTTATTTTCTCTGACTTTTTCGCCTATATTTGTCTGTTCCTGCTGTGCATCATTACCGGAAACTTCGAGATATATAAGGCAGTTCTCACCCTTTCTTACTCTGCTAAGCTCAGCTTCGCTCATTACAGCTTTTGCAAAGTCTAAGGTGATATTTTCAATTTTACCTACAGGTACATCTTCCCTAACTCTGGTCTCAGCTTTTACAATTCCTGTACCGTTATCTATAGTCTGCCTTAACTGCTCTTTTGTTTCTGTCACCTTATCACTATCATTTGTTTTGGCATAGATTCTATCTAAAATCTCTTCAGATCCTTTTTTTCGTATCTGAATCGTATATCCATGACCTGATTCAAGGCCTTCAAATTTACCACTATCCTGCCAATCAATACCATTATTTATACTAAATTCAAATCCGTCTATAGTTTCAACGGTAATGGAATTTTTAGTTATTTCCAAAAGCTTCGGAATCTCATCGCCATCATCATCATCGTCATCATCTTCTTCATTATCAGCTATCTCTACTTTAACGTTTCCTACTTTTGAATCACCGTAACCTTCGTTGCCAACAGCCTTATACCATACATAATATGTTCCTGCGTTTGTTTTAGAAGGAATATCTGTTGAATAAGCCGAGGATTCAGGTTCTTTATCTGTTTCCGTTACTGCATAATAAAGCGTTCCATTTTCAGCCTCACCTGCTTCTACAAGTTTCTGTGCAGAACCATTATATATTAAACCAGTTATTGCCTTAGGTGTTTTCTTGACAGAAGCACTTTCCTGCTTCGCTGCTATAGTCACCTCGACAGGTTTTGCTTCACTGTCAGAATGGTTTTCATCCCCAAAAACTTTATACCAGACATAGTAAGTTCCGACGTCAGTGGCTGTAGGAATGGATGTGGAATAAGAGAGGTACTGCATCGTGCCGCCGAGGGCATACTTCATAGTGCCGCCTGTTGCTGTTCCTGCTGTAACAAGCTCTTGCGCGGAACCGGTGTAGACAAGACCAGATACCGGTTTCGGAGCGGTTGTCACGCTTGCAGCCGGTTTTGTGTAAGGGAACAATATTTTTTTGTAAGAAGTCACATTCGCACCACTTGTATTTACGGAAATTTCTGTTCCATCATCTGTGCCTTCGACTGTCTTCCAACCCATACCTGCGACACTATTCTTAACATTACGATTTGATGCACTCGTCTTGCCCACTACTGTTAAAGAAGTAATGTCTGAGCCAATTGTTATAGAGCCTGTGCTACCCAAACATAAACCATAAGCTGTACCACTACTGCTTGTTCCAGTCGCCTTCACGGTTCCTCCGGTAATGCTAATACCATCACTACCACCATCATATATTGCAGAACCGGTACCGTCAGTGGAGTTTGTTGCTTCAGCAGTAACTGTACCACCTGTAATATTGACACCATACATAGTTTGAATTCCATAATTGGCTCCAGTAGCCTCTACATTTCCATCCTTAATAGTAAATCCACTTTTTGCATAAATCCCTGAATTGGTTCCACTTGCTTTAATTGTTCCGCTATCGATTAGTACACCTCCACTTGTCATACAGATTCCAAATGATGTTCCCTTTGTAGTGAGTGTACCATTGCCTGATAACTTAAAATTACCCCAATAGGAATAACCGCCATGCATTCCAATACCAATATCACTCCCAGAGATAGTGTTATTCCCTTTTAATACGATATTGAGGTCAGCCCTGTTGGTATTATTATAATAGATTCCTGCCTCATTATATCCACTTGTAATATTCGCATTATTCAGTGTCAGTGTATTTGTATTTGCGTCATAGCTCACCTTATTTTCTCCGTCTATATTGTTGGCATTCGCGCTCGTTACCTGCGTTTCTCCAACCCAGAGTGGATACTTAGTGACCGGCTTCAATGAAAACGTCTTTGTATCAGAATCAAACGTCACCTTGCTAAGGTCAAGCTGTAGAGCGGGACGCAAGCCATATTTCGAAGCAGTACTTTGACCTTCGGTATATTCGAGATTTAAAGCGTCATAGTTTACTAGGCCTTCAGCACCGCACACGATATCTGCTTTAGCTTGCTGAGTATTTCCAGTTCGTAACCACCACTCTCCATAGTTGCAATTGCCTCCAGTGAAAGATATCTTCAGAACATTCACTGGAAGCTCATTAGCTTCGTCTTTACTTAAAAGATACAGTTTGCCATTATCAGTATTTACAATCGCATCTGCTACATCATTAAACTGTTCAGTTACACATGTATCAAGTGTGCTCTTAACATCCGAAGTACTGTAACTATCAGTAAAGTAGTTTTCTTCAAAATAAGCCGTGCCAAAAGATGTATCCGCAGCCAGAAGGGTCAGTGTTCCTCCCGTAGAGCTAGAATTGTCCTCTATTATGTACCATGGCTTATTATTGAAATTAATCTGCAATGATGTAAGGTTATCTCCGCTCTTATCCTTGTTAGCATCTGTGGTTACATCATAGGCAGCATATTCTTTCGTACTTCCCGCATATGCTGTCAAGCTCATGCCAGGAATCACTCCGACCACCATCGCCATAGTAATCAAAAAACTAATTATCTTCCGCCCTATTTTTCTCTTTGTTTTCATTCTTTTAAGAATCTCCTTTCTTACTTTTTGCACACAAAAACCGTTGAACCTGACAGGGTATAGTTACCCCGTCAAGTCCAACGGTTTTTCATCATCATTATATGTAATTTTATCCCTCAAAAGGGTACAGTTTACCTTACTCTGCTCTGCTTGTGCAGAGCACTTAGCGAGTGCAAGCTGAAAGCGCAGCACGAGATTAGTGCGAGCCATGCACGCACACTTAATGAGAGCAAGCCAACGGCGCCGCTCGAATTTAGTGAGTGGGAACTGCTCTGCTCTGCTCTGCTCTGCTCTGCTCTGCTCTGCTCTGCTCTGCTCTGCTCTGCTCTGCTCTGCTCTGCTCTGCTCTGCTCTAAACAGCGTATGTCTGTCCTGCATGGCTGTCAAGTCCTTTCCGATAATTTATCAAGATAATGTCATAAGATATATCGGAAATTTATTTTAAAATATTATATTTTATTTTAAAATATTATATTTTATTTGTACTTCGTGAACTACCCATCACCTAAAGGTAATGGGCTTCTAAGAGCCTAACGGCTCTATTTAAGAAGTTTGATATTTAAGTTTCCACCTGAAATATCAGGCAATCCTTATTCTTACGGGCGTGTCCACTTCGCCCCTACCGTATAGGACACTAAGATCCACAACGCTACTTTTACGCATAATGTTTAATGCTCCATTTACATCGGCATTAAATGTTTTACCACTCGCTGTTTTGTAAAGACCACGATATATTCTATTACCGCTAAATTGATATTCTTTTGGGTTATCAGCATTATAGACAGGAATATCATCTTTATCCCAAAATGAGGATTTAGACGTATAGCTTTCTTCCTGTTTTACAAACACAATACCGTTAAGTTCACAGAGATATTCAAGCTTACTACGCAACTGGCCATATGGAATATTGACAAAATTCTGATTGTTTTGTTTACCGATACGACTACCACGCTGAAATGTCTCATTATAGCCAACTACAAGAATTCCTATGTCATTTAAAATGCAGTGATCTATGATTTTACGAGCAGCTTTATTCATATAATCATTGACTTTGTTATTACGATCACGGGCTATCGCTTTTTGTCTATTAGTAGTCTTTTTCCCGTAATGCTGTTTATCTTTAATAGACTGTAAGCGAGCGTTTTCCTTGTTGAACCACTGATTGATAGATTTAAGCTTTTTACCGTCAATAATGAAGGACTTGCCATTACTTGATACAGCTGTTACGAGATTATTGATTCCTAAATCCAAAGCAAGTGCATTGTTTTTATTAAGATTTCTTTGGGCACATTCAGCTTCGTAAATATACTGAATTTCAAAGAACCTTGCATTAGCTTTAGGTATAATACGAATCTCTTTGACTTTTTTATCAAGCAGTACAGGTGGTATTGTGATTTCAACAGGTTTATGTAATTTCTTAAAACTGTTAGAAAATGGAAGTATTAACTTATTTCCATTAAGTCTTACAAAACCTATGACAAGTGTTGTATATCCATCTTTAGGAAGATAATGTGGCAATTTGCAATCCTTAAAAGTATATTTACCTTGTTTAGCCAGTTTTAAAAGTCCAAAGAACGATTTGAAAGAACCATCAACTTCTTTAAGGATTTGTTGTGCCATATTGGAATTTAATGATTTATAGTTAGGACTATTCTTCAATAGGGCATAATTCTTTTCGTATTTAAGAAATTCTCCTTCAGTAAAGTAATACTGTCGCACATTGTAAATAGCTTCGTTAGCAAGATTTTTTGCAGTATGACACAATTCTTTTATTGTAAGATACTCTTCCTTAGACAGATGCTTGACTTGTTGTTTTACAGTAAGATACATGCAGATTTCTCCTTTCATAGACTCGGAAATAAGATTTCCTGTATGTATATTATATCATATATTTTACTGATTTAATAGCCTTTCAGTAAAATATAGGCATTCTAAATCTGACGCCATTCATCCCACGACCTAAAAGGTCATGGGTTTTCTGGCTGATGTATTATAAAAAAAAAACAATCACAAGAAAAAGAAAGGAACATAGCGCATTTGCTACATTCCTTTCTTTTTTTATTAAATTTCAACCGTCTCAAGACCTGTCACCAGCTCTTCTTCTCTCTTTTCATTTCTAACCTTAAGCTGTCTTCTGATCTCAGGAACTTTCTTTTCATCGAGTGAATAAATTGCCACAGGAATGATCCCAAGCAGGAATATGCAAGCCGGAACAATATTTACCGCCACATTGATTCCAAGGGATACAGTCGAAGTTATCTCTCCGCCTGCCTGATAACCAAACCAGCCGATAACAGCTACACCAAGTGCGGAGCCTACTGCCGAGCCGATCTTTGAGCCAAGACCATTCAATGAAAATGCTGTACCATCTGTACGAACTCCTGTCTTTAAGTCCATTTCATCAAGAGATTCACAGAGCATTATGGAACCGCAGGGACCGGCTATGTATCCGGCACCATATAAAACATGGCACACGATAAGGAATGGGATATTTGTCTTTGGTCCAAATGCCATTATCAGAAGTGCCGCTGCCTGTATGATGAGTGAGAAATAAAGGACTGCCTTCTTTCCAAACTTTTCTATAACCTTCGGGGAGAACGGCATAACTACTGCACCGACGAGCATCTGCATCATCATAAACAGAGTGATAAATCTAAAATCCTTTACAACATACATGTAGAAATATACGGCAACTCCGATCCTGCCCATCATCGCTGTCATATTTGCGATCGTGTATAGAACAACCATCATGAGATTTTTATTTCCAATAATGAGCTTCATGGATTCCCTTACCGGAACCTGATGCTCTTTATGAACCACTACAGTCTCTTTACACTGTGCTGCACAGTACCAGAACATCGGGAGCGCAAGGATCGCAAATAATGCTGCCGTATACTGATAACCGATTTTCTGATCTCCTCCGCCCAGATAATTAACGAGTGGAAGTGTTCCAAGATTCAGGATTATCATTCCAAGAACCATGCCCATCATCTGTGATGTCATAAGCCTGTTGATCTTTCCACCATCTGTCGTCATTACTGCAGGAAGTCCCTGATAAGGAACGTTAGTCATTGTATATATCATTCCGAGACCGATATAAGTTACATATGCATATACGAGCTTATAAGGGCTTTCAAAATTCGGAACTGTAAATGTAAGTATCGTGAAAAGAACCAATAACGGCGCACCTATAACGATATACGGTCTAAACCTTCCCCATTTAGAATGTGTGTGCTCCATTATCTCGCCCATCATAGGATCATTGATACCATCCCATATCTTGGCAACCAGAAAAAGTACTGCGACTGCCCCCGTCGTCAGCCCGAATACATCTGTATAAAAAACTGCCAGATAAGTGCTTACCATCGTCCACGAAAGCTGCGAAGCAAAATTACCCAGTCCGTACGCAAAATACTTTTGCGCCCCAATCTTATATTCCTTTGTACCCATAATTTCTCCTTTATAAACGCATGTTTATATCTGACTAACCTTTCATGCACGGCTTATGCCGTGTGCCACCATGTCTGAAAGTAACTGTTCAGATATCCTGAACAGTTACGTCTGAAACTACTTGTTATCCCAATACCTACTTCCTCGAAAAATACCAGGGAACTGTAGATAAATACAATGTACATAAATTATTTATCTACAGATCCCGGCTGCCGGCACGCTTTCTTGTGATCAGGCATCCACTGTAGAAGTTGTCTGCCTGCTTTATCAAATGATAACATATGATTATTCATCATCATTTGCCGTAGTTAATTTTATATGTTTAATTTTATTGTTTACTTTTGATTGTTCTACAAGAAGTATATAAGAAATGGTTTTTAGATTAATTTTTTTTGATTTTTTTAAGATGACTGGTAGCCGGAGCAGCAAGTAGCGCCCGGACTTTCCATGCCGACCGGCTTCTGGGGCATCGTAGCTTTTAGGGGGATACTGTCATTAAGTTAAACTTAATGACAGTGGTTCAGGGTAGATGAGCAGTTACACTCAATATAGCTTTGTGATCCTGTAAAAGCATACTTCATGTGCCTGAAGCTCATGTTCCAGCGTCAGATTGTCATCAACCTCTTTATATATCACGCTATATTCAGGCTTGCATATTTTCTGCAGATATTCCAGCTGATGAAGCAGAGGCGGCTGGATTCTTGACAAATATTCTCTCTCAGAAATATTGCTTGATTGCATGCCATCTATCCATATATCAAGCACGCTTCCATTATTTCTGTTAAGTATATATCTCTCTATTCTGTATTTTCCACTTTCAGCCGGCTCTATCTTCAGCCTTACGCGTTTTGTCCTGTAATCCTCAAACAGGTCATAAACTTCAGCAAATGAGCTTTCATCATTGAGCTCGAGCAGCCTGGAGGGTTCTACATGCGCGTAGCCATACAGCAATATTCTGTAAGAATCATCATCGCCGCGGGTAACACAGAAATTTTCCCCTCTCTCAAGCAGCGATTCCCCAAGCTGGTTGAGAAAGATAAAACTATAGTAAGCCGGTGATTCTATGCCATTCTTATCTATCAGGCCCAATCCCCAGAAATTATTTATAGTGCTGCTCTTCATCAGTGACATTGTATCCGATGAATCTTCCTTGAAATATAGGTAGCCAGACATATCTGTCAGTTCCGAAAGTTCAAGCACGGTCTTGCAGACAAATGCCGACTGGTAGCAGGACTGCTGTATTGGCATGTTTGCCAGATTAAATGAATTCCACTCCGTCATATACAGCGGAATATCGCCATATTCTGCTGTAGCCGCCTCTCTTACAGCACTGACTCTTTCAGTCATTCTTCCGGCATCAGCTGTAGGAAGTGCGGGACCGCTGCCATTTGTTATCATCATATTCCCATATATAGAAACAAAGTCCGGCCTGATATCAGCCCTTTTCATATCATTAAGTATTTCCCTGAATTCATCTATATCACGGTTTATCGGAAATCCTATCCCGCCTATTGTTGCCTCGGGGATATATCTTTTTATTATCTGTCTTATCCTTCTGATATTATCAGTATATTGCTCAGAGCTCTGCCGCTGCGATTTCCAGACCTCAAATACCCACCGGGCAAGCCATTGTCTGGGAAATATCCTCGTGACGTGTGCCATCACAGCCTCAAGCATTTCAAAGAACCTGTCGCCATAGAACCTGTAAGTATCAAGACTATCCCCGCCTTTTGCAAAAATATTTTCCGGCGATATGGATATCATGTTTGAAAGCTCTATCCATGGAATCAGATCCATCTTATAAAGAGAATCCAGCACCCTGTCCAGAGATGAGAAGTAGTAGGTATATTCAGGTGTGACCTTTGGGATAAATGCACTGCTCAGCACACCCTGCATCCTGACATAGCGTATATTCAGCTTCTTCCTGCATTTACCGATCCGTTCCAGAAATTCTGACTTTGTGAGATTCTGCGCTTTACCCGCATTTAATATCCGGGTATTGATCACAAGCTTTCTTTTCTCTGAATCGTCAATAAATATATCAATGCCATTTGCAGTTGAAACATTTCTGATACGCCTGCTGCTCTCGGGGTATTTTTTCTTCCTGCTCCTGCTGTCATTCCGGTACTGCATCGGGGTTATCCCATATGCATCCGAAAAAGCCCTTCCGAATACACTTGCGCTGCTGAATCCATTTTTATGCGCTATCACGCCTATAGCCTCATCTGTGTATCTCAGATCCCTGCACGCATGAAACAGCCGCTTTTCACGAAGGTAATCCCTAAAGCTGCAATGCAGGTATTTTTTGAAAAAAGATGAAAGATACTGAGGTGTAAGATAGATCTTCTCAGCGAGTGTTTCCAATGTAACTGCGGCCGAGTAATTGTTTTCTATATAGTTCGTGATCTCCCGCACTCTCTGAAGGTACTTTTCCGAAAAATCATATTCTTCTATTCCCTCAGCGCTGAAATCCTCTTTCAGGATATCCATGATCTTATATAAAAGAGAAAGTATCCTTAGATGATATTTGACCTTATCCTCAGCATACATGGATGCTATATCCGCTGTGATAAAGCGCACCTGGCTGTAATCATTATTCGGCTCCCTGACAGAGTCACATATGATGAATCTATAGTCCCCGATAGACTGGCGGACGAAATCATAGTCCATTGCTATATGTATAAATTCGCATCCCCCATCAGGCTCCAGTGTAAATTTGGAATTTTCCGCTATATAGCAGATATCACCGGCTTCATAAGAAGTGCTGGTCATCTCACTTTCAAGTCTGAACCGGCCTACGATAAGATAAAGTATGTGTGTACACTCGCCATCAATTACCGTTTTCTCAATCGATGACTCATATCTCACATATTTGATCGGTAATTCTCCATTCATAATTTCTGTACTTCCTTCTGAAGTCTTATATTAAAGAGCTTCACTTCCCCCTTTTCCACATCTGCGTCCAGTATCAGACTTCCTTCTTCCTCGAGCGTGACTATCCGGAGTTCCGGAATCATCTCAGAGCGCCTTGCCAGGACCGAACCCTTATCTGTCTGTAAAGGTGTCTCGAATCCCAGCCTGTACCACTCATAAAGAAGGTTTCCGCTCGTCCTTCCTATCGTATATGTCTCTATCTCATACTTTCCTGCCGTGAGATATGGCAGATCCACTTGTATTTTTTCCGTCTCACGTATTTTCTCATTTGAGTATTCCGCATTTACATCCTCTATGGTCATATTCTGACTGCGGTACTTCTCGCTTAGATGCTGATATGAGAAAACTATGCACTGTATCTGTGCCGCAGAATTACTTGTCACTATATAATTTTCACCGATTCCCAGAAGGTAATATCCAAGCCTCGAGAGCAGCGAATATGCATGAAATACCGGTTTTGGAATATTCGTATCCGTGACAAGCCCCCACCCGCCGAACAGCAGGTCATTGTTATCCGCATATCTCAGATCCACATCCGACATCAGATAATAGCCAAGAGCGGAAATGCCAAGCTGAAGCGCGGCCTTCACTATATTCGTCAAAAAAGCCGCCTGATAAGGAGAATCATTTATCAGGGTTCTCGATGAAAGATTTGAATTAAACTCCGTTATCCATATCTCACGCCTCATCCCCCTGTCCTTTACGTAATCAGTCAGAAGCTTCATTCTTTCCTCAAATATATTCTGGTTTTCTGAAACTACGGCACCGATCGTATTGTCAGTAAGCGGATAAATATATGCAGTTATGAAATCCGGACTGGCATCGAATTTTTCCATTGTTTCGATTATTTCCGGCAGCTCCTGAATATTCCCCCATGAATTAAATCCCGGTCCTCCTATCATACAGTCCGGTATCATGGATTTTACGATATCTTTTATGCGCTTAAAATAATAACTGTATTTTGCAAACGGAAATTCCTTTTTTGGGGGTGCGGACGAAAAGTTGGACCGTCCCATCCCCATTATTATTCATCTCGATATTCTTTATATTCTTTCAATATCCCTTGTTTATCCATAAATGCATATGCTGTTAAGATTTCGTCTCTTAAAATAGCCTGAGCTGATCTGAGATGCTGTAATTCATCTACTTCAGATTCAAATGCTATATCAGGACGCATAAATCCTGCAATAAACTCATCACCACTCACCTCTTCTGAAAAAGGTGTCTCTAAATCCATAAGTCCATTCATTTCTTTAAATGTTTCTGATTTCACAAACCAGTTATCGCGATCCTTCTTCTCCAATGATTGATTCCTCCAAATCAAGCTGCTATTAACCCTAATCTCTTTCTATACTGGATTGGACTCATCCCACCAAGTGATATTTTGATTCTGTTTTCAGCATACCAGTGAATATAGTCATCAAGTTCGGTTATAAATTGGTCTATTGATACATTATCCCAACAACGGCCATAAAACATTTCGTTTTTAAGTCTTCCAAAGAATCCCTCACAGGCAGAATTATCAGGAGAGCACCCCTTTTTTGACATAGATCTTGTTAATCCCGCGTTTTCCATCCGTTCAATCCATCCCGGCCAACGGTAGTGTGCGCCACGGTCAGAATGTACTATAGGTTTTTCATCAGATTTTAAGGTGCTGATTGCCATATCAAGCATTGTATTGACCAGCTCTGCATCCGGATGTTTACCTATTGTCCATGAAACAGGCAGTCCATCAAAACAATCTATAATGGGAGATAGGTATATTTTTCCAGCAGGAATATGAAACTCTGTGATATCCGTCAGCCATTTCACATTTGGTTTTTCAGCATGAAAATCTCTGCTTATAATATTTTTTACTGCCGGACTAATCTCTCCCATGTATGAATTATACTTCTTCTTTCGGATGCTTTTTACTATTAGCTTTTCTTCCTTCATAAGTCGGCGGACTACTTTTTCCGAAATGACTGATCCGTCTGCTGTGATCTCGCAATGAATCCGCCTATACCCATAAGCACCTTTTGAATCAGAAAAGGATTTGCGTATTGCTTCTCGTTCTTTTTTGTATTTATCAGGCTTTTTTATTGCGCTTGATTGGTAACAATAGCTGCTTTTTGCCATATGGAATACTGACAATAATTCCTTAACCGTATATTTTTCTCTTAGGGCATCAATCACTATGGCTTTCTCTTTATTTGTCAGTTTTATGAGACTGATGCCCTGGTCTTTTTTTATTATTTCAGCGGCTTTTTCAAGAACGTCTTTTTCTAATTGAAGTCTATAAATCTGTTGCTGCAATTCATTTACTTTAGAAGTGAGTTGATCTCGCTCGGAAGTCAACTCCTCAATAGTCTTATTATTGTCAACAGTCTTTCTTTTCTTCGCCATTGAATGCTCGTCTCCTTTGCGAAGAAGACGGCTTTTCCAATCATATAAAGCCGCTCTGCTTACACCGAGTTCATCTGCAATACTTTGAACCGCAGATGTGCTGCTACACATCTCAAGAACAGCCGCCTCCTTATCTTCCTTGCAATATTTTACCAAAGGTGAGCCCTTACGGCAATTATGTTGTTCTTGCGGAACATCTTCAATAATCCATTGTGTAAGAAGTGTACGACTGGGGTAACCAAGAATACGGCATGTCCGGTTTACATTCTTACCATGTTCGAGATAATACTCTACAGCTTTTTTTCGTTGTTCTTCTGAATACTTGCAGGAACGAACCATATTTCTATGAAGATCTTCATCATGTTGAAATTCATTAACCCAGTTTCTGATTGATTTAACACTATTTGGATATCCCAGCTCCACCTGAACAGCCCTTAAGCTATGATCATACTGAAAATATAATTCTACGGCTTTTTTTCGTTGTTCGTATGAGTACATCATACACCTCCTGATATTGATCTATATCAGGTCCAACTTTTCGTCCGCACCCCCTTTTTTGCCGGGATCTGCATCGAGAAAGGGCGGATAACCTATCTCAAAACGCCACTGCTCTACCTCGCTGTATCCATAACGGTTGATGCACTCTCTTAAAAAGCCCTGGAATAGATCTATAACCTTCTCAAAATATTCATTTGGGTCATATGCATCCTCCGGCGAAAAATGCTCATTTATGGAAAACTGTATCCTGAATTGCTTATTCCCGAGCTCCACAAATGGTCTCATGTTGTTTTCAAGCATGGTGTCGATCAGCGAAAATATCTTGCTGTAACTGTAATATATCCTACCCCCGAGGCTGTACATTTCTATCAGGTCAAAGAGCATACATATCCTGCCATACTGAAATCCTATTTCAGACTGTATCCTCTCTAATATGTTGAATGCCCTTCCTCTGTAAAGCTCCTTTGCATAACCGAGGTTTACAAGTCTTAACCATATGGGCTTTACAGGATGGCGTCCCTCCGGTGCGACAAAAACATTTTTTATTTCATCCCCGTTTCTGTCATCAGCATACTTAAATATTGGCTCTGACGCATATGCCCTGCATGTTTCGAGAAGCTTTTGCGATTCTGAACGGTTTAATCCCTTTGTCCTTAATGTCCGTTCCTGTCGCTCATATCTCTCACACAGCTCCCTCTGCTTTTCTCCACGCTCTTTCAGATATTTTAGAAGCGGACGGCCTGTGAGCTTTTTCCAGAAGCTTGTAAGATACTGGGGTGTCATACCGATTTTTTCGGCCAGGTCGTCAAGCCGGAGTCCATCACCGATTTCAGCTGCCTGACTGATGATTTCTGTAAAAAGCTTTTTCTGCTGTTCAGTAATTTCAAGCTTATCCCCGGGACTGTATATTTTTCGCAATTCCGATATTAAAGCCGCTGCCAGCGCAGCATTTTCTGTATCATACATCGTTCCCATCCGGCTTATATATTGTCTGATGATTTCCGAAAGTTCCTGCGACTTCACCTTTCTTATACCTGATGACATTTCCATTATCACTTCATACGGAAATGCCTCTGCCGCTGCCCGCATGCTGAGCGCCATGCGAAAAATTATTGTGTCGGCTCCTGCCTTAAGCTCATGATCCGTTCCGGGGGATAAAATACATATTGCAGTACCCGTGACAGATTCCCGGTCAAAAACCAGTCTGCCTCTTATCGGGCATAAAATTTCAAGACAGTCAGAGGATATTTCAAAATTTCCCTCTGCTTCATATATATCTGAATCAGCCAGAAGCTTCTCCAGTATCCTTAAAATATCCATCAGTAACCTGCTCCCCGTTAAAAATATTTTCGTAACTGTTCAGGCACCCTGAACAGTTACATATTTTCAATAATAATATGATGTTGGGGTCAAAAGTGATGTCAGTGATCGTTACCTACTGGCAGGCAAGCCTGCCGTGGGAAATGACTTTTGCCCCTGACATCAATATATTATCACAAACAGAGAAAAGTATATTGTATTCTTGCGCTGTTTCTATTCTTTTTTTCCCTACATTCCGATATAAAATTTGAGCAGTGAATCGGTCCTGGCAAAACGCTGTGGACATTTCACCTCTGTTCAAGCCGCTGCTGACTCAAAATATGGATATACAAGGGATTTATATTACTTTATGTGCAACTCAAAAAAATGTTCTAACCTTCCTATAAATAAGAAAATTTTTAAAATTTATTTTGATAATGGTAAAATAGAATGGCATCAAATATCCAAATTAAAAGAGTCGTAAAGAGGAAAAGATTATGAAAATAGATAATAGCACATATAATACTTTTTCTGTTATTTCTTCCAGAGAAATTTTAAAAAACCAAAAAACGGAACATAACGTACAGGCAGAAACTGAAACTATTTTAGATGGCTATCATGAACTTTGCAAAAAATATCCTGAGGTTACTTTCAGACTGTCAGATGTCAGTAATTACACAGTTGATGGTCCAAATTTTGGTTATAAAGACAGTATGAACCAGGTAGGTGAAAATTTTGGATATTTATCTCAGTATAGTCTGGAAATAGATGCAAAAGTAATTGAAAAAATGCAAAATGACCCCACATATAAAGAAAGGCTTCTTTATGAAATAAATTTTATAAAGGATAATTATAAATCTTTCCGTCAGTCAGCTGTTGACAGTGGTGATATAAGCATGTTTGTTTCATTGACGGATAATGGAGGAAATTTCCAGCTTTCAAGAACACAGACCGGTTACCGGATTCCAACTGAAGATGAGATCAGAAATGGCATAATTGATACTGAGTATAAAGATTTTAAGGATAATTACCTGAAAAGATTTGAAAAGAAAAAAAATGATCTGATAGATAATTTTATGAAAATGGTATCTGAACACAGTAATAACTCAGTGATAAAATAAAACGGAGCCTGCGGATTTGATTCCGTAGGCTCCTCCTTAAGATTCAGATATTCAAAAGACTGCTGTACTCAGCGAGCGCACCCTCTGTCCCTCACAGAAATTCCGGACGTGCGGCTTTCCCGCATCCGGCTCTTTACGAGACTAATTATCCGTGTTTCCATGCATGCATTCGCCCTCACTCTTTCTTTACTGTAAACCCTCAATCCAGGATTTGATTTCGTCCTCAGATGCTCCTGCTCCAAAGCGTTTTCCGTCAAGCCATGTACCACTACCTGCTTTATCCGCAAGATTCTGACCACTTCTTCCTATTCCGCTGCTACTTGAAGTGCAAAACGGAATCATGGTAATGCCATCAAAGCTATAGCTCTCCGCAAATGTATCCATGATGCGGGGCTCTTCTCCCCACCAGATTGGATATCCGATATAAATGGTTGTATAGCCGTCAAGAGATACAGTTTCACTTCCTATCTCCGGTCTTACGGATGAATCATTCTGTTCCTTGGTTGAACGGCTGTTTGAATCATTCCAGTTTAAGTCAGCATCGGAATACTCCTCTGCTGCCTTAATCTCATATGTATCTGCACTTGTGATTCCTGCAATCTTTTCCGCAACATCCTTTGTGGTTCCAGTTGCAGAGAAATATACAACAAGAACACCATTTTCATCGGAGTCCTTTGCCTCTTCCGAAGAAGTATCTTCCACCGTCTCATCATATGTGTTTGAAGCAGCTTCACTTGTCACGACCTGCTGTGCTTCCTCATCAGTATGGTCTGTAGTTTCCACTTTCTTAGAACTCTCAGCCTGTATAGTCTGAACTGTATCATTCGCCGCCTGACCCTTGTTATTCCCACATGCTGTAAGACCAATTGCTAATAAAACAGCTGCAAGTACTGATATCTTTTTCTTCATTTTGCATCAGCCTCCTATTTCAATTTGCCATAGTCTTCATCCGATACAGCTTCCAGCCAATCGTTGCTTGTTTCTTCCCCGACAACCTCGATTGCAAGGTGAGAGAACCATGAATCCGGTGCTGCTCCGTGCCAATGCTTAACTTCAGCAGGGATGTTAATCACCTTACCGGGAGTCATCTCCACTGCTTCTTTACCCCATTCCTGATAGTAACCTCTTCCACCGATACAAATCAGCACCTGTCCACCACCGCTTTTTGCATGATGGATATGCCAGTTATTTCGGCATCCCGGTTCAAAAGTCACATTAAATACAGGTACCTGTTCCGTTGAAACAGGAGCAAGATAACTTTGTCCAACAAAGAACTCTCCATAAGGGTTAGGATCTCCAATAGGGAAGCATATAGAATTCTGATATCTGTCCTTTTCTGTCAGTTCAGGAACTGCTTCATTCCAGACTTCCTTAGCAATACGGAATACTGCCCATCCCTTAGGCCATCCTACATACATGGTGGCATGGGTTATGATAGCCGCAATCTCTTCCTTTGTAACTCCGTGAGCCTTCGCATTCTGAAGGTGATATGATAGCGATGAATCTGTGATGCCTGATGCCATAAGTGAAACCACTGTAATGATGCATTTTGTCTTTACATCAATGGCCTCTTCATTCCACACTCCACCGAAAAGCACGTCATCGTTTAAATGCGCGAACATTGGCGCAAATTCTCCAAGCTGTTCTCTTCCTGCGGTTTGTACGATTTTTTCTACCATCTTATTTCTCGCCTCCTAATATTTTCTGTGCACCTGTAGTCCAAACATGTTTCTTTGATGCATCAGTTCTTTTATTCTGTGCCATGACTCCTGCAAGCGGATGAGGCACATATAGCTCTTCCAGATAAGTAAGTTCTTCATCAGTAAGCTCCAGGTCAACAGCTTTTGCTGCACCTTCTATGTGATGAAGCTTGGTCGCTCCCACCACAGGTGATGTTACCTTAGTAATGAGCCATGCCAAGGATACTTCTGTCATAGTTACACCATGTTTTTCTGCAAGCTCTGCCACGCGACCTATGATCACATCATCCTGCTCTTTAGTAGCATCGTATTTAAGCTTAGCATAGGTATCCTGGGCAGCTCTCTTGGTATCGCCCTCACCCGGCTTTCTGGAAAGCCTTCCGCTTGCCAATGCACTGTAAGGAGTCAGTGCGATATTTTCCTCTTCACAATAAGGCACCATTTCACGCTCTTCTTCACGGAAGATCAGATTATAATGTCCCTGGATTGAAACAAACTTTGCAAAACCTTCTTTTTCTGCCAGAGCATTAGCCTTTGCGATCTGCCATGCAAAACAATTAGAAATGCCAATATATCTTGCCTTGCCTGCTTTTACGATACGGTTCAAGCCATCCATAATATCATAGATATCTGTATTCCAATCCCACATGTGATAGATATACAGATCCACATAGTCCATTCCAAGGTTCTGAAGGCTTGTGTTTATCATATTTTCTATGTGTTGCTGACCGGTAATACCCTTTTCCATCTCCTCCGGTGTTCTCGGAAGAAATTTGGTCGCTACAACCACATCCTCGCGATTTGCAAAATCTCTAAGTGCTCGTCCTACATACTGCTCACTGGTTCCGCTTTGATAAGCGATTGCAGTATCATAGAAATTAACTCCAAGGTCAAGACCTCTCTTTATAATCTCTCTGGAATGCTCTTCGTCAATTGTCCAGCTGTGCTGTCCACTCGTCGCATCTCCAAATCCCATACAGCCCATGCATATACGGGATACATTTAATTCTGAATTTCCAAGTTTTGTATATTTCATTGTCATACCCCTTTCCAATTACAGTACTTCATCAAGCCACTTTTTAATTGCAGTCTCATCCGGGCGATTGATCTGTATGCCCTTTTCCCACTTCACATCATCCTTTACATTCTTATGAAGTTCTTCATCACTTCTTCCTACACCGCTTCCTCCGGATGTGCAGAAAGGAATGACTGTCTTTCCACTGAAATCATAGCTTTCAAGGAAGGTCTCAATGATTCTTGGAGCCACTCCCCACCAGATTGTGAATCCTATAATAACTTTGTCATATGAAACCATATCTGATACCGTCCCTGCAATCTCAGGTCTCGCAGAAGGTTCGTTCATCTCAACACTGCTCCTGCTCTGTTTGTTCATCCAGTTAAGGTCATCGTCTGTATATATTTCCTTTGGAACAATTTCAAAGAAATCCCCACCTGCGATACCAGCAATCTCTTCTCCTACTTTTTTAGTTATACCGCTTGCTGAAAATACAGCTACTAAAGTTTTTCCTGCCATTTTTTCTGTCCTTTCCTCTTATACAAAACAAGCCTCTGACCATAAAAGGTCAGAGACTTGAAAAATCAGTTCATCTTTCCACAGTTTCCGACCTTTTCTCCGGTAACAAAATACTCATAGGTCGGGAATTCAAACAATACCGGCTTAAAGGTATGGTAATCAATCTTACCCTGCTCGCTTAAAACAGTTTCATCAGCATAGGTAGCAAGGATCTTGCAGATAAAGTGATCAAAGTTTTCCAGTTCATAGTTGCCATCAACTTCACATTCAATGGAAACTTTGGCCTCATCAATGATAGGTGCTCCGTTTTCACCCATTGTCCAGGCAAAAGCTTCAGACTTATCTTCTTTATTTCCGCTGATTGTTCCCATCTTATCAGCCTTTGCAAGCCATGACTCATCCACAACATTTACGGAGAGTTTTTTATTCTCGCGGATACCCTTATTAATATAGTGAGCCTGTAACAGGGACACCATCAGATGAGTGTGTGCCACAGTTCCTGCATGTGCCACCAGTGTCCACGTGGGTTTATCATTTACCATTGCCCCAACCACGATCACAGGACATGGATATAATGCAAGTGTTGCTCCAATATTTTTCTTTGCCATATTATTTCATCTCCGATCTCACTAAATTCGCCTGCGCCTTGCAGACCTGTCCATTAAGTGTGCCTGTAAAGAAGTTCGTAAGTCTCATCTGCGTCCTCCTTAACTTTGTTGTTTTGTATCGATCTGTCTCATTTTTATAAAAGCTTCAACAGACAGTTGTTTGTTATTTCAAAAATGGACTGGTACACATAGTCCACATTTGCCTCTTTCATGGCTTCCCTCTGTTTGTCCGTTACTGAAGTGTAAGGATATATTCCAAACATAAATGGGAAAAATATATAAATAAAGTTTTGAATCTCCTGGACCGATTTCTCCGGGCAGAATTTTGTGAGAATCCTGCAGACATTCTTCATTGAGTCCCCATAAGCTACTTTGAAAGACTTCAGAAGATCAGGCCTACTGTTAGCCTCCATATCGTAGTTATTCATGGAAAGAAGCTTTAGCAGTTGCTCCCTGTTTGCTAAAGACGTAGCCAGCTTCTCTGCAATCTGCTGTTTAGTGAGCTTTTCATTATCATGAAGGATGCTTTCCAACTCTTCATTCCAGCGGTCATACTCCCTCTCATAAAGAGCAAGAAAGATTTCTTCTTTTGTCTGATAGTAGTTATATATAGTCGGTCTTGAGAAGGATGTTTCTTTTCCGATTTCTTTAAGGGTTATATCCTTAAAGCTCATTGTCTGATACAGCTTCTCGCAAGCACTTATAATTTCTTCTTTTCTCGCTGCGGTTCTTTCCGGTGATCCTTTTGGCATATCAGCCCTCCAAATATTTTATTCTGACTTCGTGTCAATATGAATTATAATCTTTTATTGACACCGTGTCAATATATTTTTAAAGAAAATAAAAAAGACGTATAAACATTATGTTACCATTCATACGCGATGTCATTTACTTAAGCCATTTGAAACACTTTTTGCCGCATAAAGCTTCTTTTTAAATGCGATCAAAAAGTGTTTTCAAAGCTTAAGTGAAAGACATTGCCTGTGAACAGCAACAACACTATTGTCTATACGCCCTGTGTTATAGTCCTGAGTTTAAGAGCAGAGAAAAAGTCGCTTATCTATCATCTGCGGAACTCGAGCCAGCTATGGGAAAACGGCCACGGTTTACCGATGATCTCCACGCTCTTATTGTTTTCACCACGATACCATGAGTGGTTCCATCCGCTTCCCATATCGAGGTAAAGTGCATCCATTATCCCGGCATCCTGCAGTGCCTCTACAAATTCGTCATAGTGCACTTGAGTACGGGAATCGATAACGCAGGCTCTTCCATTGACAATAGCCAGTGCGCGGTAACATCTGAACTCATCGATCTCATTGTGGTAATCACGATTTCCGTTTATAAGTATGATAAACTGCTGAAACCCGGAACCGCCACTTGCAGCAGCATCTTTAACCGCTTCATCAGCCTGATCTATATCCCAGATACGGGCATCTCCGTTTACAAAGGTAAATGCGCCTACTCCATCTGCCGGTCTCCCCTCCCACAATTCTCCGTTTGATGCATGCATACCTACGATATTGTCATGGCTGAAGCTCAACTGATGATGAGCCTGAAATGCAGCAGTCACGCTGAGAATGATACTGTCATCCTCCGTGGAAGGCATTTTTTCGGTCACAAAATCTATATCGTTGTATTTAGGGAAAAAGATATAGAGAGAATCCGTTTCAAGCAGCAGCACATCTTTTCCGGATTCCTCAAGCTGTTCATCCACCGCCTCAGCAGACGTGAATTCTCCATCGGTTTCCAGTGCATTATGATACTGGGTAGTTACGATAAAAAGACTGAATCCTATCATCACAAAAACACAGAGGGAATTCAACAGGAGAAAAATCTTCACTGCAGCAAGTGCAGGAGTTTTAACATCATCCTCCCGTCTATGGATATGAAAGACCAGGCCGCACAATGATATGAGCGCATTTACTGTAACCGTATAAAAGGGCCAGTTGAAACCGTCAAAAATCCTGATACAACTTATACTGAAAATAGACATCATGGTTGTAAACAGATACCATATCGCTCTATGTGAATTTTTAACCATTTTATTTCCCTCCTGTATATTCCTGCTTGTCAATCACGAGAATCAGATCTGCACAGGCAACCACGATAAAGATAAGCAGCTCATCAAGATGCAGCAGCCATATATAGAAAGTATAGCTGTATTCAAAGGAAAGCATAGGTGCGATGATCAACTGAACGATGAGAAGAGCAAGCAGAAAAAGAAGTGCGACCTCATTGAGATAAATCCGGACGAGTTCCTGACGCCGTGCCGCATGGATGATAAAGTGACTGATACAAATAAAAGACTGTATGAACAGGATCATCCTTTCGCCTGCCAGAAAAACGAAGCCCTGCAGACCCATGGTTATATATATTTCCGAATCCTGAGTTTCCATGGTTCCCAAACCGTATTGTGACTGAGCGCAGAGCATGCAGAACAAAAGACCCACCAGAGCAGCCTGCATCAGGAACAGCCTATGACTTTTAAGGGCAAACAAAAGTGTACAGATCAGTGCGCAGCGTATCATGATGTCATATATACCTGCGAGGTTGATACCACCCGATCTTATGCCGAAAAAAACGATGACCGGCATGAGCAGTATTCCCGCCAAAGCAGCAAAAAGCGCCGTGTTTTGGCTCAAAAAGAATTGTCGGTATCTGTTGCTTAAAGATCTTTTCGTGTTGCCTGTTTCCATAGTTGGTCTCCTTTCTGTTTTTAGGAAAGACAGTGCTCATTCTCTCCTGCTATATATAGCAAACAACAAAAGTATTTATACTTTTGCTCGTTTGCTGTGCCGGAGGCTTTATAGTGAACGTCAAATTATTTTTGACGTTCACTATAAATGCCGTGCGTGCCATGGGCATCAGCCGGATCATTTATGCATCAGTATATCAGTCTCTTCCTGTGTACCAGATTCTCATAGGAATCTTCCAACACAGACAGCTGTACTTTTCCGTACTTTCTTTCCAATGCGGTCTGAAGTATATGATCACAAAACTCAGGATTTCCGGGCAAAACAGGACCATGGCTATAGGTGCCAAAAACATTTTTATACCGTACACCTTCGGTAAAATCCGTACCATTATTTCCATGACCTTTTATCACTTTACCCAAAGGAGAGACATTTTTCTCAAGATATGTCTTCCCACTGTGATTTTCAAAGCCAACAACAGTCGATGCACCGGACTTTTCTCCCAGACGAAATGCATAGTCTCCGATCATTCTTGCGGCTGAAGCCACTGTATGAAAATCTATAGCACCGAGAAAACCGTACCTGTCCCCGTTATAAGTTTCATAGTAGTGTCCCATCATCTGATATCCCGCGCAGATACACAGAAATGTTTTTCCATCCTCTATGGCACTGACGATCTCACTCCCCTTTTTAGTCTTCAGATCAGCACATATCAGTTCCTGTTCAAAATTTTGTCCGCCACCGATAAAAAAAAGGTCAAAATCAGAAAAGACCGCTTCGTCACCTATTCCGACCTCCTCAACTGTGCAGTCTATCCCCCGCCACTTCAGTCGTTTCTTTATGCATATGATATTACCCCTGTCTCCGTACATATTGAGTTCATCAGGGTATAAATGGCATAATCTAAGCTGTATGTAAATCACCCTCTCATAATCATCAACCTGAAAATCGCTTCATGTTTTCCCTGAGGGAACCCATGGCAGTATAATTCGGCATCGCAAAAACCGGCAAAGAGCCTTTTTTAAGTGCCGACATCAACTCACGGTAACCTGAGACATGTACTATCCTGCTGCAGTCCAGATCCGCGTATTTCAGACGCAGCATCATATCCTCCGCTCTGTCTCCCATAACATATATACGCGCAAGGTCACTATCACCTGCAAAGCTTTCATAGTCCGCATCCCAGATCCATGATATATCATGTCCGTCTGCTGTACGGTCATTTAAACAGATCACAAGCTCGTAGGCTTCATCCAACTGATTCAGATATGATATCACCTGATTGCAGCCCACAGGATTTTTAACCAAAATGATACGGATACAGCGGTTCTCAATATCAATCCTCTCCATGCGTCCGAAGCTCGGCTGTATTCCGGCAAGGGATTTTGTGAACTGTTTCAGATAAGGAGCCGCGTTTTTTTCTGTTTTTATCCTATCTGCAAATGCAATATATCCGCATGCCGCTGCGCAGGCATTATAAACATTGTACAGAGCCGGCAGCATCAGTCTCACTTCTGTTTCCTCATCTTCTGTCCTGATAGAAAAACTGATGCTTTCACGATCAGCAGCAATGATACGTTCTACAAGAACCTGCGGGCTTTTACGCCGATATCCGCATTGAGGGCAGTAAAATCCTCCTAAATGTGCGTAGGTATGATAATCATACCGGTAAGCCCTCCCGCAGCGGATACAGTATCTTGCATCTGAAATCTCCGGCTGCACAGAACTCCCCGCATCAGAGCCAAGCCCATAATAGATCACAGGATTTTGAACCGAGAGCGCGAGATATGAAGTCAGGGAACAGTCTGCATTCAGACAAAGAGTTGCTTCGGTGGCCTTCCCGATCCCTCTTTGTATGGCAGAAAGAGTATTCATCACTTCCCCATACCGGTCAAGCTGATCACGAAAGAGGTTGGTGACCAGGATGACATCAGGATGTATCATGGATGCAACCTGCTCCAGTGCTCCCTCATCGCACTCTATGACCGCATACCCGTACCGGGTCTTTCCATCCGGCAGCGCTGCGCAGCAAAACTCTGTTGTGATCCCGTAGATAAGATTGGCACCGGAATGATTATATATATGCCTGATCCCAAGCTCTGATAATGCGTGAGAGATCATATGTGAGGTTGTCGTCTTGCCATTGGTTCCAGTGACTAAAATAGTCTTGACCCCCTCAGATACGACCTCAAGAATATCCTTGTCAAACAGCATCGCCACTCTGCCGGGCAATGTTGTTCCGCCTCTGTGCAGAGCCCTCATCAGGAATCTGACCAGTCTGCACGCTCCGACAGCAAGTATTGTTTTCAGAAATGAATGCCGGCTCATATGTCATCACCACCAACCCGAAAAAGGAACTCACCTGTCCCTCCTCTGCACTGGCACAACAGTCCACTATACTGCTGCATCGACCTCTAAAGGCACATGCCGCCTGTTTGTTTCTGAGTCTATTATATTAATCCTGCTTTACATTGTCAAAATTTTGTCAAGTAAGACAATCAGTGCTATTCTCGCCAATTTCGTTGTCATTTGTTTGTTCTTCTTTCTCTGTCTCTGAACGTCAAAACGAAAAAAATTTGACGTTTGATATATATATATCGGATAATTTTGGCAGATATACATGAAAAATGGAAATGTTCTTAAAAAAGGCAATGCTTTAGTTAATGCAGGAATGGAAAAATTCCGATTAAAAAACCCTCACCGGACTGAACCGACCCCCAAAAGTTAGACCTAAACATCTAACTTTTGGAGGTCGTTTTTTATGGGAAGACAAAAATATAGTTTTGAATTCAAAAAACAAGTTGTTAGTGATTATCTTAACGGCGAAGGAGGATATAGATATCTTGAAAGCAAATACAATGTATCTGATAAAAAATTAATTCGTCAGTGGGTTTCAAATTATAAAGCTTTTGGAGATAGTGGTCTATTACGTTCAAGGAAAAAAGAAGTGTATTCTTTTAAAAAGAAATTAAATGTTGTAGAGTTGTATTTATCAAGTGAGCTCTCGTATCAGGAATTGGCAATTCAAGAAGGAATAAATAATCCTTCCGTTATTGCTGCATGGGTCAATCGATTCCGAATTGCTGGGCCTGATGCATTGAGACCACATAAGAAAGGTCACAAAAAATCATTGGATAAAATAACAAAAAAACCTAATTCAGATGAGTATGAGGATCACAGTATTGATACTAGTGCTGAACATGTAAAAGAACTTGAGGATGAACTCCTTAAGTTAAGGATAGAGAATGCCTTTTTAAAAGAACTGAGGAGGCTGCGTTTAGAGGACGAAGCAAAAATGAGAGAACGGCTCGAATCATCAACAGTCTCCGAAGACAGTTCAAACTAAAAGACCTTCTCTCATATACGGGTATGCCTAAAGCAACTTTTATGTACTGGCAAAAAAGATTAAATCGAGAAAACCCGGATAAAGTACTAGAAGAAACGATTCTTTCTATACGTGAGAACAACAAGGACTATGGCTATCGTAGAGTGGTAGGTGAATTACGTAACCAAGGATATACAGTCAACAAGAAAAAAGTTCAGCGAATTATGCAGAAGCTAGGACTCCAGGTGACATCCTTTACTCGTAAGAGCAGAAAATATAGTTCTTATAAAGGGAAAGTCGGAACTATTGCTCCTAACAGGATTAAGAGAAGGTTTAATACACATATACCACACCAGAAGATAACAACTGACACAACGGAGCTAAAGTACTACGAAGTAGATGCAAAAGGACACATGACCATGCACAAACTTTATTTGGATCCTTTTATGGATATGTGCAATGGAGAAATATTAAGCTTTGGAATAGATAAGCATCCATCCGCGAAGAATGTAATGAATGCACTTGAACAAGCAATAGAAATTACATCAGACTGTCCTTATCGTAGAACCTTCCATTCAGATCAGGGATGGGCTTATCAGATGAAGGCATATTCACATAGGTTGAAACAAGAGCGCATCTTTCAAAGCATGTCTAGAAAAGGTAACTGCCTAGACAATTCAGTAATGGAAAACTTCTTTGGTCTGCTTAAACAAGAAATCTATTACGGTGTAGTTTATTATAGTTACGAAGAATTGAAATCCGAAATAGAAAGATATATAAAGTATTACAACGAGCAAAGAATAAAAGAGAAACTAGGATGGATGAGTCCTGTTCAATACAGGCTTAAACTCTTGGCTGCATAAAAACAGCGTAGCAGCCAAAACACTGCTACGCTTAAAAAGTCTAACTTTTTGGGGTCACCTCAGACAGTGAGGGTTTAACAAAAGCTTTATTCGTACTTAAATTTATTAACCTCTATGGAAAGTTCATTAGAAATAGTCATGTTCTCGTCAGCCTCATTTTTAATGGCAGACAGGTTATTTCCGATTTCTGAGGTTGCATTGGTGACATTAGTGATACCGATAACAGTTTCCTCAAGGGACTTATTAATCTGGGTAACTGCTGTCTGGATATTCTGCATGCTCGTATTTATCCGGTTGCTGTCTTCTGCGAAATGTTCCATGGAATCAGCTGTACTGGAAATGTCATCCTGGTAAGAAGCTGTTATTTCTTCAACAGTTTCACGACCGGCAGAGTTAGAGTTAATGAAAGTCTCAGCAAGTGAATTAGCCTTGGTGGAAAGGTCGTTGACGCTCGTAATAACGCCATTCGAGATTTCCTGAATATCGTTGGCAGTATTTTTGGAACTGTCGGCAAGCTGGCGGATCTCATCCGCAACAACTGCGAAGCCCTTTCCTGCCTCGCCTGCCCTGGCAGCCTCGATTGAGGCATTGAGGGCAAGAAGGTTGGTTTTTGCAGCAATATTTAAGATCTCTGCAGTAAGGTCTGCAATTTTTCCACTTCTTTAGCGGTATTCATACTTTCCTGAAGCTGTTCGATAACGAGGTTGGCTTCAGCATCTGCACGGTCACGGTCTTTAATTGATACTGCTTTCATGTTTTCAACTCTTTCGAGGATACTGGTAGCAGCCTGAGCCTGATCGCTGGCTTTTTTGTTGACATCATTGACCATTTCGGTAATATCACTGACCTGAGCTGCAACCCGGTTCAGGGCAGAAGAAATCTGTTCGGAAGAAGCTGACATTTCCTCCATCGTTGCTGAAACATCACTGACCTGATCATTCGTATTATTAATACTGCTTCCAACATTTGCTGAAATCGAGCTGAGCCGGGAAGAGTTACCTCCGAGCAGTTTCATTACATCCTGAAGCACAGCAATAAATTTATTGATAGAGTATCCGATTTCAGCAGACTCATCCCTTCCGTGGATCTTAACCCTTGCGGTCAGGTCTCCATGTCCCTTATTGATACTGTCAATGATCTGATTCACAGTCTGTGTCATGTTTTTCAATGGTCTTATAATACTGGAAGTCACCAGGATAACAATGAGTATACTGATGATAAGGGCGATGAACAGAATTATTAAGGATGTGTTCGTAAGCTGTTTTCTGAGGGAGTCAAAGTCGCTGTCCATCTGTGAAACCTGCATGACAAAATTGTCGGTCACATCATAACCAATATATCCGAGTTTTCCGCTGTAAGGGTCAATAAAGCTGTCATAACCTCTTTTGGTTGACGTTATTTTCTTCCACGCATCGGGATTAACCTGCATCATGTCCAGAGTAAGTATAGCCTGTGTGTCAGGGGATGCAAGGGCAAGACCTTCATGCGTAAAAAGCTTAACGTCATAGTAATCGTCCTTGACGACGTTTTCAGTCATGGAGATCAGATTGATAGAATTGTTTACGGATCCTATATATTCTCCGCTATCAGGGTCAGTGACTGCATAGGCAATGACATATACAGGATCTCCGGTTACGGGAGAGACATTTACGCCAAAAAAATTTCCCGACTTCATGCACTCGATATAGAAATTCTCCTCAGCAACATCATGAAGAGTGGTATTTCCGAGGCAGTCAGCGTAACCTGCACTTCCTGCTGTGATGAAGAGATTTTCATACATATTTCCGCTGTCTTCCTGGAGCTGTGCCAGATAAGCCGCAAGAGTATCGCTGTTATAGATTTCCGAACCATATTCGGAAACCTTATCGGTGGAAACAGAATCAGACCTTAACGCAGCTATAACTGCGGAATTGGTGGCGATACCATGTGTCAGCTGTTTCTGGGCATCTATATAAGTTTCCAGAGTGATGCCTTTGGCAATGGCCAGATTTACAAGGTTGTTCTTACCATTGTTTACAAGCGACTGGGAAGCTTCTTTTGTGGTAAGGACCGATGTTGTAATCATAGATGCCAGTAAAATGATCACGGTCACAAGCATGATCTTTAATCCGATAGACAACTTTAAGCCTTGTGCCTGTTTAACATGTGATTTGACAGAGTTATTATTGTGAATGTCAGACATATACGCATACCCCCATTAGGATCTGTTCATAAATAAATCGTAACTGTTCAGGTACCCTGAACAGTTACAATAAATCTTCACATTTGACTTGCACAGATACTCATCTGCTTCATCAGAAAGCCTTGCCGTAGCTTGCTACGGCTACGTTTTCTTATTTGCATATGAGCATTTGTCCTACGTCGAAATGTAAAGCTATTTATGAACAGCTCATTAGCAGTTACAAAAATCCGTGGTGATTACGGAAAAGAATTGTTATAGTTATTATCGGTTACTTATCGTAGAAAAGTAGCTTAATGATGTGTGTTTTTAAAAAAAAGCAGGTAACTTTTCAGGTACTAATGCCATTAAGTTAAGCGTTGAAATAAATTTTTGAACGCATTTAAAAACGCTTTATGCGGCAATTCACAGGTCGAGTAGACAGGGGGATTGCTCCCTCTGCCCCTCACAGAAATTCCGGACGTGCGGCTTTCTCGCATCCGGCTCTTTACGAGACTAATTATTCGTGTTACTGCGTATAGATACTTACGTATTTTCTAGGATTACCATGAGTACCCGCCTGTCATTTATTTTGATTGCCTTTTTCATGACTACAAGCCATATGACAATCAAAATAATGAACATCACAATACCATATCTGATGAGTACATTGATATAGGAGGAATCCAAAAAATTATATTTACTTCTGTTTGATAAAAGTCCTCCGCCACCGCCAACCATTTCAAAGTTGGTACCAAAGAGTTTGATACCATATTCTTTAAGGGCATTTGCTCCAAGTGATACTCTTATATCAAGGAGCTTATCCGACTTAATTCCTATGCTTGTGCCCTTTTTATACTGATTCATTAAAAAGAGCATAATTCCCGCCATCATTGCCGGTAAAGCTGTCGATAATATAAGTATGAAGCTATTGGATATCTTCTTATATGACATCCAAAGTCCCATTATCAAAAACAAAACCAACGATGCACAGTCTGTGGTAAATACCATGCCCAACGAGCCGCGTAGTTTTAATCTTATACCACCCGAATAGTAAACAAGGTTCTCTATAGCTCTCACGGAAGCTAAGAAGAAAGTAACGAGCAATACAAATGCAATCACCTTTGTCCAGAGCTTCAGTATCCGTTTATAATCTATTCCTATACAGCCTGCTGTCATAAGACCGATCAGTACCAAGTGACCATATAATAACTTTTCTGACATATTTTTTCTTCTCATAATTCGACTCGCGAATGTGTATATTTTGATATTTTTAGAAATTCTTTTCAAATTGACTTAATCTATTTGCATCAAAATATACACAGATTTATTGTAATGCAGGTGAAAATCCATGTCGATATAAAGATAGGAATTATCTCAAGATATTTGATTTATTCTTTAATTATGGAGGAATACTATGCGCAAAAAATTAGCAAATTCAATGTTAGTATCTTTTTTAATGATGCTATTAATGACTGTTAGCAGCCCTGCTCAAATAGTTTTGGCTGACGAGTTTTCTGAGACCCAATATTCGGTACAAAAAAATGACAATCTTTATAAGATTGCCCAGGCACAGCTTAACTCCGGAGAAAGATGGACGGAAATCTTTGAATTAAACAAGGATACAATTAAAGATCCTTCTCTTATCTATACCGGACAGCTGCTAAAACTTCCCTCATCCGTACAGGATCAGACCACTTTAAATGAGAAGCAAGAGGCTGACAGATGTGCGCAGCAACTCTATGATGCAGCAGCAAAAGAAGAACCTTACATTACAGCAGTTCTTAGATCGCTGGAGTCTGAAAATGCGCACCTTGAGGGATTAGAATTCCGACTAAAATCTGCTGAAAGTACCAGTCGCAAGATACTTTCGGATGCACATGATATGGAAATTTCAGTATCGGAAGCTGCCAAGAATATAAATGACTCTCTAAGATATACATATGTGATCGAGGAGTCAAACTATGTTGATACGACCAAACTAATCACAGACGCTCTTATTGCCGCTAGTTTTACTGTTACAAAATTCAAGAATTTCTGGGCTAATAAAGATGTTGCCTATCAGGGTATAAATGCTTTATTTAAGAGCAAAGAAGGGGTAATCTTTGAATTACAATTTCATACCCCTGTTTCATACTATACAAAGGGAGAAAAAACTCACGGTTATTATGAGATAATAAGAAGTGAAACCGCAACGGAAGAAGAAAAAGCTGATGCAACCAAAAAGCATGACGAGGCATTTGCACAGATACCTGTACCTGCCGGAGTTGAAACTCTTTCATATTAAAAGTAGGATGTAAAATAATGGATAAAAAAACACGTTATTACAAGTTTATAGCCGGCAGTGTCCTTGTCAGACGTACAGGGGACCGGATAGAAAAGAAAGGTAGAAATGGAGTATGGGAAACTGCTCCAAACCTCGCCTGGCGTTTTGCCCGCGACGACGATTCACTTATCGAAATAAGTGAAGAAGAGGCATTAGGTCAGAATTTAAAATAGCTTTAGAGCGATAAACGAGGCATTTTGGGCATGGGATGAAGTATTTTCGTATGTAACCATAACATCTGCCATTTTTGACAGAATACTGCATCACTGCCAGGTAATAAGCATCAAAGGCGAAAGCTACCTCTTGAAAGAGCGAAAAGAGTTAATGAAAGAAATACAGAAAAGAATAAACACACTGTTTAGCCAGACTGAAAACCGGCACCAGTGGTGTTGGCAATATGGCACTTGGCGCAGCAAATTCAAAGAGCGATACTAATAATAATCCCAATAATCCTATCATAAAAGCCGAACTGTAGTTATGTCTGAAGACATGCTTGTGTTAATGAAGGCTCAATCATATTTCTCGCTGCACCTGTTGGTATTTTTCTATGATACTTAGCAATATAGCTCAAGCTATCTACCTTAAGTTTTGCATTAAACGCATAAGATGCTATTATCCACTTTCTTACGTATTCCATACTTTTCCACTCTTCCCTTTGCCTTATTAATACCTGTGCTTTTATAAACTCTTGCTCTCTCCGGCGTAATGTGGAGCAACTTAGCTATTTCATCATATTCAAGTTCGTGCACTATACGAAGTATAAGTACCTGAATTTCCCGATCTGTAAGCCCTGAAAGAAGTTCTTTTGCTTTATTGTTTGTGATCCTGATTTTGAGGTCTGCCTCAATTTCAAAGCCTTCATTCGAATCATCTTCAAGGAATGCATCATCTTCTGCCAGTTTTCCAAGTAAACTTTCATGCATGAAGGCATCAAATTGCTTCTCTATATGTTCACGTTCCTTCCTACTTGTATACTGTTTCAAAAGTATCCTCCTGTTCTGTGAGGAACTTCCTAAACATCCCTACATTTATTACCTGTACTTTTGAACCTTAAAATGTTACGGTTTAACCTCTCAAAAATAAAAAAATCTATGCAAAAACAAAAAGTGGTTATATTTCATCAATAAAAATGTTTTATATTAACATTCTAATTCAAAAATTATTCAACTATCACAGACTGACCGCTTGCATGAAATGCAAATATTTCTTTATATTGCGATTTTTAATCTGTCAGCTATTTTTTATAACTCCTTGTTTTTTTAGATAAATAATCTATAATATTTGCACAGCAGTGAGGACCTACTGGGTAGTTAATCTACCGAAGTGGCGGTTGTAAGAGCAGTGAGGCCTACTGAATGGCTCGACCATTAAAGTGGCGGTTGAGAAAGCGGTGAGTCCTACCGAGAGGGATTCGTTCCCACTGAAGTGGAAGTTGAAGGGTTGCTCATTTGGGCAACCCTTTTTTGGAGGTAACTATGAATCAAAAAAGACTGAGTATGTACACAGTTAATATGAAATACATACGAAATCTTCACAATCAGGGTGATGATCGAGTTTTTTCAGTTTCACCCCAAATTGGAAAGGAAACTCGTCCATTTATTGGAATAGTTATAATATGTGATGATAAGCAGTACTGCATTCCATTAAGCTCTCCGAAGACAAAACACCAATCCATGAAAAACGATATTGATTTTCGTGAACTACCCATCACCTAAAGGTAATGGGCTTCTAAGAGCCTAACGGCTCTATTTAAGAAGTTTGATATTTAAGTTTCCACCTGAAATATCAGGCAATCCTTATTCTTACGGGCGTGTCCACTTCGCCCCTACCGTATAGGACACTAAGATCCACAACGCTACTTTTACGCATAATGTTTAATGCTCCATTTACATCGGCATTAAATGTTTTACCACTCGCTGTTTTGTAAAGACCACGATATATTCTATTACCGCTAAATTGATATTCTTTTGGGTTATCAGCATTATAGACAGGAATATCATCTTTATCCCAAAATGAGGATTTAGACGTATAGCTTTCTTCCTGTTTTACAAACACAATACCGTTAAGTTCACAGAGATATTCAAGCTTACTACGCAACTGGCCATATGGAATATTAACAAAATTCTGATTGTTTTGTTTACCGATACGACTACCACGCTGAAATGTCTCATTATAGCCAACTACAAGAATTCCTATGTCATTTAAAATGCAGTGATCTATGATTTTACGAGCAGCTTTATTCATATAATCATTGACTTTGTTATTACGATCACGGGCTATCGCTTTTTGTCTATTAGTAGTCTTTTTCCCGTAATGCTGTTTATCTTTAATAGACTGTAAGCGAGCATTTTCCTTGTTGAACCACTGATTAATAGATTTAAGCTTTTTACCGTCAATAATGAAGGATTTACCATTACTTGATACAGCTGTTACGAGATTATTGATTCCTAAATCCAAAGCAAGTGCATTGTTTTTATTAAGATTTCTTTGGACACATTCAGCTTCGTAAATATACTGAATTTCAAAGAACCTTGCATTAGCTTTAGGTATAATACGAATCTCTTTTACTTTTTTATCAAGCAGTACAGGTGGTATTGTGATTTCAACAGGTTTATGTAATTTCTTAAAACTGTTAGAAAATGGAAGTATTAACTTATTTCCATTAAGTCTTACAAAACCTATGACAAGTGTTGAATATCCATCTTTAGGAAGATAATGTGGCAATTTGCAATCCTTAAAAGTATATTTACCTTGTTTAGCCAGTTTTAAAAGTCCAAAAAACGATTTGAAAGAACCATCAACTTCTTTAAGGATTTGTTGTGCCATATTGGAATTTAATGATTTATAGTTAGGACTATTCTTCAATAGGGCATAATTCTTTTCGTATTTAAGAAATTCTCCTTCAGTAAAGTAATACTGTCGCACATTGTAAATAGCTTCGTTAGCAAGATTTTTTGCAGTATGACACAATTCTTTTATTGTAAGATACTCTTCCTTAGACAGATGCTTGACTTGTTGTTTTACAGTAAGATACATGCAGATTTCTCCTTTCATAGACTCGGAAATAAGATTTCCTGTATGTATATTATATCATATATTTTACTGATTTAATAGTTTTTTCAGTAAAATATAGGCATTCTAAATCTGACGCCATTCATCCCACGACCTAAAAGGTCATGGGTTTTCTGGCTGATGTATTATAAAGACCTGCGTGAGTATGATAAGCAGCTCTCAATTATAGGCAAGAACATAAATATGATTCGAGAGCGTATTGATACATTTGGCTGCGGCATCGAAACAGCCAAACATGACTTCAAATTCGCCCTTTCCCAAACAAATCCATCTGACAGAAATCAGGCATTTCATCTGATTCAGTCATTTGCCAAAGGTGAAGTTTCTCATGAAGAAGCTCATAGAATAGGAATAGAACTGGCGGATAAATTGCTTGAAGGAAAATTTTCATATATAGTTGCAACACACACAGATAAGTCGCAGAACTGCTCCTTTATTCAGAGCAATACCACGACAATAAATCTTTTCATGATAAATATAAAAAATCCAAAGATCCCGACAGATACCTGCGTATGCACGAAACCCAGCTCATCCTCAATGACGGTGCAGAGCGAATGCTTAAAAAGATGGGACTTGATCCTAAATCTGTTAATCCCGATGAGATCAGAAAAGACTACGAGACCATGCAATCACGCAAGTATAATCTTGAGAAATCTTATAAAACTGCTGAAAAAGAGGCTAATGGCCTTAATCAAAAACTAACAAATATTACGCAGTATCTTGAAAATGATATTTCAATTAAAAATACGTCAAGGCAACCTGAATTATAATACACAAATTGACATTTACACGTTTATATGTTACTGTCAACATATAGAAGGGAGGCGTTAGGAATGTTGGATTATTACACCGTTAAAGAATACTCACAACTGACAGGAAAGGATCCTGGAAATATTAGAAGAATGCTCATAAATGGCTCATTGACTGGTGAAAAGTTTGGTAATCAATGGATTATTCCTAAAAGTGTCAGCTATCCCAAAGATAAGCGTCTCCGCTCCGGAAATTATCGAAATTGGAGAAAGAAGAATATACTTAGCCAAGCCAATCCCACGCTAATAAAATCTCTTAAAAAGATGTGCTCGCAACTTCACTCCATCTATGGTAATGCCATGTATAGTATCATCCTTTATGGTTCTTATGCCAGAGGCGAACAGACCTCAGAATCAGATGTTGATATTGCACTTATATTGTCAGCAGAAAGTAGTGAAGAAGCACATGATAAAATGGTAGATCTCGTCGTTGACTATGAATTAGAATTGGCTGTTACATTATCGGTTGTACCAATCGATTTAAACCAATATCTTGAGTGGAAAAACACCTTACCATTTTATAAAAATATAGAAAAAGAAGGAATATTACTATGGAAAACAGCGTGAAAGAGTTCCAGTAAAAACAACAGGCTGCAATATTGCCTGTTGTTTTTCGTTTATGTCATTCATCCAAAAACTGCTTAGCCATTTCCATAACTTCCTTATTTCTCTCAAGCAAGTTATAGATACCATCTTCTGAAAGCACACCTCTTTTCAAATCTTCAGGATATAATCCCTGCTCATCTGCCTCAAAGTCCTTACACCACTGTTTACTACCATAATAATCAGCAAGTTTTTGAATATCATCCTGCATATGCTTAAGATCAAATATGCTTTCCTCTAATGTGTTAATCGTTTTGGTTGCTTGTTGTAAGATAGCTTCCATTTTCCTAAGATTTGTCGGAACATTATCTCGCTTAATACGTTTTGAAAAATGATTTTTCTTATGGTCATAACGCTTGGCAGCATTATCTGGGAAAAGAAGGATTCCCCGGCTATTCAAAAGCTCCGTAACCCGATTATGAGCCTCTTCGTCAGAAAACCCTTCCTTCATTTGATCCTTATAAATTACATACATCAGATTAGTGCATCTGGCTTTTGAATTTTTACTGAGATCTTCAAAACGCTTAATTCGCGGTGGATACTTTTTCTTACTCATGCGATACTTATCCTTATCATGTCGTATTCTCGATTCTTACATATAAACTTACTTTCTTTCAAGGTTCTTCACTACTCTGCAAAGTTCCTCAGCAAGTATCTTATGAGCCTCCGGTGTCAGATGAAGTGAATCATATTCCGAAGGATAAATATATTTAGCCGCATCAAAGAAATAACAGTCCTTATCCTCTGCAATCTTCTTATAATACTGTGGAAACTTCTTTGACTCATCTATAACCTTTTCAAAAAAAGCACCATAAAACGGAGAAGTTCTTATACCTGTCCCAATTTCCGGTGGTGATACCAAAATTATGTCTGGCACAAATCCCTGTTTTTCAGCAGTAAACTCTTTAATGACATCCACAAGCACACCTGCTCCATCTGCAATGTCTTCTGCTGTTAGATGGAACGTATTCTTCAGATCATTACTGCCTAACATTAGAATGACTATATCAATCGGTTTATGAGAATTAAGACAAGGTCTAAGATAATCAAGACCATTCTTCCATCCATCTATCGGATCATCATGAATTGTTGTCCGCCCATTGCATCCTTCTTCAATAATAGAATATCCTTCTCCCAGTAACTCCTGAAGCTTACCTGGATATCTTATATTTTTAGGATACCTCATCCCCGTCTCCGGAATATAGCCATATGTATTTGAATCTCCATAACAAAGAACTGTTTTACTCATGTTCAAAACCACCCCAATCCTATTCAGGTAATTCCATTTCATATTCCATATTTACAAAGCCAAAACGCTGATACAGCGGTCTTCCCATATCCGTTGCCTCAAGTGAAATGGAAGTGATTCCCCTCTTCTTAATCTCTTCCACAGTAGTAATGAACCCGTCTTCTATGGCAACAATATTTGTTACTGTTCACACGCCTACAGCGTGCTCCAGTAACGGGTTTTGCCATTTAATATTGCCCCCTCTGTGTGGCATATACTAAGCTCAGCTTTGCTTCGCTAAGTATTATGCACATACGGCAATGGGCAAAACCCAATGTTAAGTCAAGGTTATTGCGGCATAACTGCGCACACATATTTCACTTAGTGCTTCAGCACTTAGTGAAATAGCGTACAGAGTAGCGGAGTGCGCAGTTTGCCTGTGAACAGTAACGATTTTTTCACTTGTTTCATCTCTCATTCCTTAGATATTTTGAAGAAACCGGAAATTCAAAGTATGTATCCGAATAGGGTTCATTACATAGGGTGAAATGCCACCACTCACAGAATATCGGTTCAAAACCATTTCTTGTCATGGCTTTCTGCAAAAACATACGATTTTCAAACTGTTCCTCTGTTATTCCTTTATAGTCAGGGTGCGAGACTTCGCTGAAAAAGTCAAAGGGACTGCCCATATCAACTTCTTTTCCCGCGTGCATATCCAATAATGTCAGATCAACTGTACTTCCCCGACTGTGACTGGAATGGCTCGCAATATAACCTTTTGCAAAAAGCTCCTGTTTCTGCAATCCCGGATAAAAGAATGGCTTCATGCGCTGATCAAGGTCATCAACTCCCCACATAACAAAATGCCCTACTGCATTTGCCGGTCTGTATGCATCATATATTTTCAGTCTGTAGCCCTGAACATTCAGCTCTCCGGCAACTGTCTGGAGTGCCCTTGCTGTCTCTTCGGTTACAATTGCACAAGGTTCTTCGTATCCATTAACTCTTTCGCCAAGAAAATTATAGGTGGAGAAATACCTTATTTCCTGTATGATGCCCGGAACATAGTCTGAAAGCAGGACAAAGCCTCTTGTATCCATCGTATCCTGTTTTTTTCTGTTCATAATATAAGTACCTCATTCAAAATACAATTATGATCTGACTTCCAATTCTTACCGCCTTCCTGTCAGATTATCCATTGTATCTATGATTATAACACAGTCTTTTTTTACAGTCTTCATTGTAATCTTCATAATGTTTTCCGGAACTGCTACACATCCACCCGTATAAGGTTTTTCCGGTCCAAAGCAGTGCAGGAAGATTGCCGATCCCTTTCCCGGTGTTCCATCTTCATTAAAACTGATGTTAAGACAGTACTGATACGGGTAATCATAATCGACTATATGCTCGCTGTTTTCCTTATCAAGATCGGGATAGTCCTTTATATCCACCATTTCATTATAATGCATGCCATCCCTCTGATCCCCCGACCAGTATGTATTTTCATCTTTTCCGGTCTCTTTCATTATTACAACAGGCCATACTGTCAGGGCAAATAATGTCATAAGTCCCATTGCGAGCATATTTCCCCAATGCGTTCCCAAAGCCATAACAATTGTTGCCGGCGCAAACAGTTCTTTCCATGCAAACATGATTACCGCACCTATGCAGGTTAACATTGGAAGATTTGATGCCTTTTCACTAACCGGTATTTCATAATTCAGGTAATGACGGTCAATGTAACTTCCGATCAAAAATCCTGATAATCCCTACCCCGTCCTAAGGCATAGGTTACTGCGCCACAGGTTACATTTGCCAGCAGGGCATCGCATCTGACAAGACCCTCAAGCACAACTATATAGTTTAATGTTCTTGTATATGGATCGGATTTTTCCCGTCCGAAGATTTCAAGCAGAAGCATGTCTTTATTTTCTTCTTTTCTGTAATCAATCCTGTCCTGCGGAACATATAATAGTTTATCTTTCAATTCACTGTCTGAAAACAAGTCTAAAACAGCCATATCCTCCGTTGCCAGATAGACGTAATCAAACTTTTTTTCATAAACATAGTCAATTGCTTTCTTTAGGGTTGCTTCCGGGGTCATGCCATGTGGGACATAATTCTGAACTTGTGGTGCATTGTAATCCGTTCCTCTGACCACAACAGCGAGAATACGGTTTTTCTCAGTGGGAAAAATTTTATCTAGCACCTCATTCGTATTCTGCACGATCTCATCCCTGTACTGCAGGTCATCACCATATTTCAACTCTTCCCTCTGGTTAGTAAAAACAAACTCCGTCAGATACGGGTTCAGGTTCAGGTTTGAATTCTGATCAAGAATCACATGTTGGGAATCATAAACTTCTTTCAGGGATACAGATAATATTGGTTTGAAAAACATTGTCCATACATCTTCTCCGCTTGTTCCTGCAAACTGGTTTGGATCATTCGCTATGCCGAGATCGACCACCGGAATAAAATCAGGACGTTTGTAACGAACCATCTGTTTTACACCAATTACATTTGCGATAAGTGCCGTCAAACCGTTTTCCTTTACAGGCTGTTTTATCAGATAGAAGGTCTTGTCGGGATTCTTTGGACCATAGTAAAACTCTCTCTTCAGCCAGTACATGCTTGTCATGATCTCAAGGCTCGACATGATTCCTCTGAAAACGCCCTGAACATCCCAGCGTATCTCTTTGTTACCACGCAATGTTTTGAGAGATTTGAACTCTGGATGCTTTTCAAACAACTCTTCCTCAGTATCTGAAATGACCATATGCTCATTTTCCTCAAAAAAGTATGAAGCCCGACTGTCCGTAAAGGCAATGATCATTCCCGGATTATGTTCCAGGATCATCCTTGCTGTATGATAACTATATTCCTCAAACTCCTCATATATGATCAACTGATACCTGTCCACATAAGAAAAATCAAGCCCTTCATCCGTTTGAGAATATTCCCAGTAATTTGACAGATGCATCTGAACCATTGGGTTGTTTTTATCTATGTTTATCGGGTCATTTTTTATCCATCCAAGAACAAATTTAGGACCATCTGCTCCGTAAACAATCACCTTATGATGACGCATATCTTTGTTCCTATGATAAAAATCTCTTGCCTTAATGAATACATCCGGCTGCAGCTCAAAAGACTTTCTTATTATATTCGGCTTCTCACTTAATGGATATACTAAGATCATTGACGTTTCTCCCTTCGAGTTTATTTAGCAGAGATATTACTTTCTCAATACAGCAGCTGATATTTTTCCTGTCTTCTTTGGCTGGTGTACCGCTTTTCCACAGCTTAATTATCATCCGTATGCTCAAGAAAAACAGAATCAAATCCCGTAGTTTTCAGAATTTCCATAACTTCAGTGTTTACATTATTCAGGAATATGCCACCCTGAGTATTCTTTTTCATGATGAGCAGGACACGAAGCCCGGCAGATGATATGTATTGAAGCTCCTCACAGTTAACATATACCTCTTTAATGTCATTTTCATTTACCGTTTTCTCATAAAAAGAAAGGATTCCCGGTGCCGTCAATGAATCGATCCTTCCAATCAGAGAAAGAAAGAGCTTGTCTCCTTCCATCTACGCTTTGACATCAAAATTCTTTTCCGCAATGCTACCTGTATCAATCTCCTTTCTGTTCTTGCCAGTACCCATTGAAGTGATCTTCCAATACGCATTCAGCTTCATTTTTTACGCTTCTCCCCTATAAGCGCAAAACGTCAGATAAGGGAAGTCAATTTTATAAACTTCTCTTATCTGACGTTTTTAATTCCATTTGTAAAAGCAATAATAATCCCCATACTCTCACCAGCGGCTCTACAAGCTCCGCAGCTTTCCTTACATCCATTGTGTATGTACCGCCTACCGGAACAAGTGCAATATCGCACTTAACAGCCTTTGTTTCCTTTGTAGCATCAGTATCTCCTGCGATATAAATCCTCTTTCCATCTACCCGCAAAATATATCCAACCCACTGGGAAGACCGAGGATGAAACGGTTTCAGTGCATTGTATGCCGGTACTGTTTCAAATTCTATTCCGTATAATTCCCGATAAACGCGAGGCTCAACAGTCACAATCTCACGAACAAGACCTGCGATTGTCTTAGCCTTAAGTTCCATCTTTACCTCTTAAACACTGACTGCACTATTTCATAATATTGTCGGATGTCCATTTTTGTTACGACGTTGCTCAAAGCTTACGCTTTGGCATCCGTCGACAAAAAGGGCTCCGCACAACCATGACTGTATTAGAATTTGCAACCTTCTCAATATCCTCCGGCGAAAAATGGTCATAATGATCGTGAGTAATAAGTATAAAATCAGCATCCTTCGGACTTATCTTCATCTCAAACGAATCAATATAAATATTCTTATTTCCTGCCTTAACCCTGATGCTGTTATGTCCGAATACTTCAATATCGTCTGTTGTCATGTTTTCACCAACCTTATATTTCATCTGCCTTATGAACCAATTTAGCCTCTACGGATGCGGCTCCATTCACATAAGGTCTTAGTTTATCAGCAGTCTTTCCAATTCCGCTTCCACCAGAAGTTGCAAATGCAAAAACTCTTTTTCCTGTCCAGTCGTATCCCTTGCAGAATGTATTAACAACATTAGGTGCTGAACCATACCAAATAGGAAATCCTATATAAATGCTGTCATAATCTGCAAAATTCTCAATTTTTCCAACAACCGGTACATCTTTTTTACCGATTTTCTCCTTATTGCATCTTGCAAGAGGATTAACCCACCTGATATCAGCAGCTGAATAAGGTATTTCAGGCTTAATTTCAAATATGTCAGAACCTGTCTTTTCTGCATATTCTTTTGCTACCTTAGCAGTAGTTCCTTCTGCACTAAAATAAGTTACAAGTGTCTTTCCCATAATATTGTTCCTCCCTCTTTGCAACTAAAGAATATATTTTTCAATTATTCTCAAAACCTCCGGCAAATATGAACTTCCAAACAAATTAAGATGGTTTGTCAGATGATAAAGATTGTAAAGATCTCTCCGTTCTTCATATCCCGGAACCATATCCATTTCATCAAAATAAGCATCGTAAAATCTTCTGTCAAATCCACCAAATAGTTCTGTCATGGCTATGTCGGCTTCGTTGCACCCTACGTACACAGCAGGATCAATCAGCATCGGCATTCCCTTCTCATCAGACATGAAATTTCCCGACCATAAATCTCCATGTAAAAGAGATGGTTTTTCCGGCTCAAATAAAAATCTGTCAAGATTATTCAGAAGCTTATCCAATTCCTTAATAGTTACACTGTCAAAATATTCTTCAGCCAGTTCAAGCTGCGGACGGAGTCTGCACTCTGAATAAAATTCAATCCAACTGTTCCTCGGAAAATTTTTCTGCTTACCGGCTCCAATGTAATTGTCACTCTCAAAGCCATATTTTCCAGTGCTCAAGTATTGAGCAGTATCAGCATTGTGCATGGATGCCAAATTGAATCCTAGTTTCTCCCAAAAATCAGGCTGCAATTTTCCGCTGTCAATGAACTCCATGAGAAGGAAAGAAAAACCGCAGTCCTCCCCTCGTGCATATATCGTCGGAACTCTGACTCTGCCTGTAGCTCTAATCGCAGCTATTCCCTCTGCTTCAGCTCTGAAGAAATCAGCATTCGCTAATGTATTGGCTTTGAGAAACAATACAGTTCCATTAGACGTAAAAAGCTTATAAGCATCATTAGCATCCCCACCATGAACAGGCTGCTTTTTTTCTATGATCGTATCTGTTCCACAAACGAAAGATACCGCCTCTTTAAGCGAACTGAATACAGGTATCTGTTTCATTTCATCATAAGTTAATTCCATTCCATCCCCAATCATCAGAGCCAAAATAACGGATATACATATGATCCGGTGCTACGCCAAGAATATCTCCGTAAATTTTCGTCAGTTCTTTAGTCATTTTTTCATAAACATCAGCTGATGCACTGCCAAAAGTTTTTATCTCTATAAAAGCAACAGGCTCTGAATTATCGCCTCTGAAATACATAGAGATTTCATCTTCGATAGCAAGCATAAGCCAGCTTTCACTTTTTCCAGGAATAATTGCAATTGCCTGTCCTAAGCGTTCCTTCAGCTGTGTTTCTTTCTCCTCTGAAATCTTTACATTAGTTTTTGTAGAAATAAATGGCATAGTTTGTCTGCCACTCAAAATGTGTGTAAATATACTCACATCGAGAAATTGAAGTCCTCTCGGATACTTCTTACTGCTTCAATGTGTATGCTTTGGTGATTGCAAGCAATACACTACTCACAAGTTCTTGTACACTCCACAGTCGTAAATTCCCGAAATAGCCTTCGGTACATACCTACGTTTGCTTGATTATGCAATTACGTAAGTTACAGCATCTCTTAGGTTTAGACTTGCATTAAAATCTCTATCCTCAACATAGCCACATCCGCAGCGATATACCCTATCAGAAAGTTTTAAATCTTTCTTGATGTTTCCGCAGCAATGGCACATCTTGGATGATGGATACCATCTGTCTACTATCCTTAATTCAATGCCATTATCATCACATTTAGACTTTAGCTTAATCCTAAACTCATAGAACTTCTGTGATGCAACAGCCTTTGAAAGATGCCTGTTTTTCATCATTCCTGACACGTTTAAATCTTCAATAGTTATATAAGACGGTTTGGTTTTCACTATCTCTGCTATTGTTTTATTGATGTAATCAGTACGGATATTATCCAATTTGTGATGAAGTTTCTGTACTTTGAGCTTTTGTTTCTGTATATTTGCTCTCTGAGTAGACTCTCCTTTCTTTAAGTTTTCATACTTACGAGAGAGGCATCTTTGCTCTCTACGTAATTGTTTTTCTAACTTTTTTAACCGTGCTGACTTATTGATGTTTTTATAGGTTTTACCATTAGAACATATCGCCAAGTCTTTAAGTCCTAAGTCTATTCCAAGACCATCTTTGCTTTTGTTAGCGATCTTAGTATCGGAAATTTCAACAAGAGCAGATACATAGTATTTTCCAGCTTTAATAGACACAGTACCGCTTTTGACTTTCCATCCATCTTTTTTTGTTGGAATATAACCTTTCTCTTTAATGCGAACCCAGCCTAATGTTGGAATATTGATTCTATGTCTTTCACAGGCGCAGTCTTTAGGATTATTCCTGACAAAGTACATTTTTACATCAGACTTCCCTTTCTTCTTGAAGTTTGGAAAGCCACTCTGATGTTTGAAAAACTTTGTAAAAGCAGTACATCCGTCCTCGATGGATTTCTTTACAGACTTTGAATAAACTTCCTTGATCCATGATTTATCAGGATTATTGGGAATATATTCGTTGTTAAGCCAGATGCTAAAACTTTTACCTGTCATAAATTTTTCGCCCTTATCATGTAAAGCTTTGTTGTGACCAAGATAAAAGTTATAGATATATCTGCAAGTGCCGATGGTCTTGTTAATCTTGACTTTCTGCTCAGATGTCGGATTTATTTCCGTCTTGAAGCTCTTTAGCAATTTCCTCGTCCCTTTCTATTTGATTTTTATACTTACGAAGCCCATACAACCTACAAGAGAACACATGAAGGATCGAAACAATATCCTGTACAAGTTCTTCCTGTGGTGATAGTTCTTCATTGTTTACTACCACTATGTTTGTATTGAACTTCATGCAGAATTTTTCAAACCAATCATAGCCAAATCTGATAAACCTATCTTTGTGTGTAACTATAATAGTTTTTATTTTTCGTTCCATTACCTCATTTAATAATTCATTCCATTTCTTGCGATTATAATTAAGTCCACTTCCATAATCTTCAATACATTTGTCTACAATGATTCCTTTTGCATTGCAGAACTGTCGCAAAAAAGATACTTGATTATGCAAGTCATCTTTTTGATTTCTTGTAGATACTCTGGCATAAATAACTATCTGACGATTATCATTTACGGTATTTATACCCTTAAACTGAAGATATTGGTCATAGGTATAATAACGCCTATCAGTTGGAGTACGATATGCTTTTAGAGTTCCTTCCCTGTCCCAACGCTGTAACGTTTTGACGGAAACACCTAATAATTCAGCAAAATCTTTTGGTTTATAATTAGTGACATTAGAAATGTGCATAGCAATATCCTCCGTGAGTATATATAAACACATTTAATCACTAATGTCAATATACTTAATTACTTAACAATTCCTCCTTTCTTAATACAATAAACTGTAATTCATTAGTCAAAACTTTATCTTCAACTCCACCTTCACAGTTGGATCTACAAGCCCTGCAAATGCCTCCCCATCAGCCGGCTTGCCAACTACGCTTCCATAGTGAACCGGTATGGCAACTTCCGGGCGAAGAATATTTACAAGCTCTGCTGCTTTCTTTGCATCCATAGTATATGTACCGCCAACAGGAACAAGCGCTATATCGCATCTCACTTCCTTAGCCTCTTTGGTCAGATCAGTATCTCCTGCAATATAAATTCTCTTTCCATCTATCCTTAAGATATAGCTTACCCAGCCTGCACTTCTCGGATGGAACGGCTTCAAAATGTTGTATGCCGGAATGGTATCAAACTCCAAGCCATAAATCTCACGATAGCTTCGCTGCTCTACAGTTACAATCTCACGTACTAAATTCGCAGCTGCCTGAGCTTTGATTTTCATCTTCTCCGGTACAACCATCACTGTATCATTGCAAGCAACCTTTTCAATATCATCCGGTGAAAAAATGGTCGTAATGGTCATGCGTGATCAGTATGAAATCTGCATCCTTTGGTTCTTCCATCATCTCAAAGGGATCAATATAAATCTTCTTATCACCAGCAGTTATCCTTATGCTGTTCTGGCCAAATACTTCGATATTATCTGTTGTCATCACATCCTCACCTTTCCAAATGCTGCCTGCTTCCATAACCTTCTTTTTTCAGATCAGAATCAAGATAATCAAAGATCTTTGGAACAACTTTTATCAAATTCATAGGGCACGGAAGTTTTTTCATGGTTTCAACCGGTATCTTCTTTACAGCCATAATTTTCAGATATTCATCACTGAAAGGCTCGATCATACTTGCCATTCCTTCTATCTGCAAGCTTTTTAGATTTGCAAAACCATTGTATGGTTCATATATTGCTATTCCGACATGCTTGTTTTCTTTAAGTCCTTTGAATTTTAATCCACCTTCTGAGAAAAAATAGAAACAGCCATCTGAGTAGTTATACTCAATCGGAGTACATCTTACACCATCGGCTGATGCCGTTGCCAGGGCACAGGTATTGTGTCCTTCCATAAACGCATCGATCTTTGCCTTCAACTCATTTTCTTCCATTTTGGCAGAGTCTCTGTCTTTTTCAATCCAATGATTAGCCGCCTTATCATAATCCATTTCCCACATCTCTTTTTCTCCTATTTTCCCTATTTTTCAATACTCTTAATCATTTTGCATAATTCCTCTGCCAGTATTCTATGACCTTCGGAAGTCAGATGAAGTGAATCACACTCTGATGGACTTGTAGGTCTTCCTTCATAAAGCTCCATTGTACTATTTCTCCAATCCAAACTCTTTGCATAATTTATCATATCTTGCCTGTTCTTTCTCCTTAATCGGTTTTGACAGGTCATTCATGATATGATGCATGGCATCGGCATCTTTCAGTACTTCATCTATAGGACTGTCTGCAACAAGCTTGTCATCATGATGATAAATAGCCGAGCAGATAATGTCATTCTCACTGTCATCCGTCAGATTGAGTTCTGTAAGAATAGTACGTGCAAGGTCTGCTCCTTTATGAGCATGGTCATCATAAGAACCGGATTTATATGCATGTAAATCATGCATCATTGCAGCCATGGATGCCAACTCCGGATCCAATCCCCGCTTTTGGTAATAATAGTTGCTGCAAGAGACACTCCATACAGATGAACAAAAGCACCGTTCCGCTTATCCTCATCTGCCATCTTATTAAGTTCATTATCAACATACTTTCTTAGTTCTTTAAGTCTGCTCATAAATTATCCCTCCAATCGCTCCTTCAACAGCGTATTTCTCTTCGTCACAGTAACATTTCTTACAGCATAGGACAGTGCTTTCTTAGTACCGACAATCACAAATACCTTCTTCGCCCTTGTTATGCCTGTGTATATAAGATTTCTCTGCAACATGATATAGTGATTCATCATCACCGGCATTACAACAATAGGATACTCTGATCCCTGTGCCTTATGAATTGTTGTTGCATAAGCATGAACCAGCTCGTCGAGCTCCGTGATATCATACTCAATAACCCTGTTGTCAAAGTTGACCTTCAGCGACCTGTCCTCTTCGTTTACAGAAGCGATAATTCCTATATCACCGTTAAATACTTCCTTGTCGTAATTATTTTTAATCTGCATTACCTTGTCATCAGAACGAAAAACAAAACCACTTCGTCTTAGGCACGGCTTCGGCATCTTCACTTTACCTCTGCCTCTCATGAAGATTTCCTCTTCCGTAGGATTAAGAGCCTCCTGCAAGGCAAGATTAAGATTGGTCGCGCCCACTACGCCTCTCTGCATTGGCGTTAATACCTGAATATCCGTAGGCACAACCTTATAATATCTCGGCAGCTTATCCTTCACCAATTCAACAATCTGCGGGACAGAAGCCTCCGCATCCTCATTTTCCATAAAAAAGAAATCTGAATTCTTACCGTTACTAATATCCGGCATCTTACCCTCATTAATCCTGTGGGCATTCATAATAATCCGGCTCGTCTGTGCTTGTCTGAAAATCCTTGTCAGTTTAACAACCGGAAAAGCCCCAGACTCAATAATGTCCCTGAGCACATTGCCTGCCCCGACTGAAGGCAGCTGGTCAATATCACCAACCATAATAAGCCTCATAGTAGGCGGTATAGCCTTAAGCAGTGAATTCATCAGAATAATATCTATCATGGAACACTCATCTACTATAAGCACGTCACCCTCTAAAGGATTATCCTCATTACGCTGATAGCCCTCCGGAGGTTTGGTTTCAAGGAGTCTGTGAATGGTCTTGGCTTCCATTCCTGTCGCCTCGGTCATTCTCTTGGCAGCCCTTCCCGTTGGTGCCGCAAGGAGAATCTTCAATCCATAAGCCTTGTAAGCAGAAATGATTCCATGAGTGGTAGTGGTCTTTCCCGTACCGGGACCACCCGTAAGAACCATGACCTTCGCCATCGCCGCCTGTCTTATCGCATCAGCCTGTATATCATCATAGTTCATACCGGTCTTTTTCTGAATTGCCTCAATATCTACAGAAAGACTGTCATTCCCCGACTTCTTCCTCGCTTCAAGAAGCCGCTTGTAAAGCTTGTCTCCCGCCGGTGATGAATTAAGCTTCTTCAACTTATTTGCAACTCCGACCTCCGCATAGTAAAAAGGCGGCAAATATACTGCAAGTATCCTGTTGCCGTCATCGTCCGTCCTGGAAATATCTTTTTCTATGATCAGCTCCTCTTTCTGAATCATGTCATCCATCGTCATGATGACAGACTCAGCAGAAGCTTCAAGGAGCTGCTCTGCTTTGGCTATAAGCTGAGGTTTCTCTGCATAAACGTGACCTTCATTCGAAAGCTCTGATAGAGTGTACATGAGACCACTTCGAAGCCTCACATAAGACTCTTTGCCAAAGCCCAGCTTTGCCGCAATCTGATCCGTCGTCTTAAATCCGATTCCCCATATATCATCCGCGAGCTTATATGGATTTTCTTTCATAACGTCGATGCTTTTGTTGCCGTATTGCTTGTAAATCTTCGCGGCATAAGAAGCCGATACCTGATGCTCCTGAAGGAAAAGCATGATATTCTTAACTTCTTTCTGCTTCTCCCATGAATCAACAATCATCTTTATCCGCTTATTTCCTATACCTTCGACCTCAATAAGCAAATCAACTCTTTCCTCGATGACATCAAAAGTATCCGTACCGAATTTCTGCACAATCCTCTTTGCAAACTTCGGTCCGACTCCCTTAATAAGCCCTGATCCTAAATACTTCTCCATTCCGTAAACAGTAGCCGGTAATGTTTCTTCCCAGTTCTCAGCCACAAACTGCCTGCCATACTTGGAGTCTACCTTCCAACTACCATCTATAAGAAGCACCGAGCCGACATTGGCGTCAAGAAGATTGCCAACCACGGGCACAAGGTCATCGTAATTCTTCACCCGGCACTTGAGGACGGAGTATCCGTTCTCAGGATTCTGATATGTAATTCGTTCAACTACGCAGCGTATTTTTGTCACTGATTTAGTATCTCACTTCCAATTTGCATAATTCTGTCATCAAGTACTGCAAATATTATTTCAATATCATGATCCGGATTAGAATCCATATAGTCCCTGCAGGCTCTGATTGCAACATCCCAGGCCTGTTCCAACGGATATCCAAATATTCCCGCTGAAATCAGTGGGAATCCTATGGAATGACAGTCATTTTCTTTTGCCAATTTCAATGACTGCATATATGCACTGTATAAAAGCTCCGGTTCTTTTTTATTACCGCCGCTCCATCGCGGTCCTACCGCATGAATAATATATTTTGCTGGAAGGTTAAATCCCGGAGTAATAACAGCACCGCCAGTCTCACAGCCTCCAATCTCCTCACACACTTGCGTAAGTTCCTTAGATCCTGCTTTCTTAAATATTACACCGCAAACTCCGCCGCCTTCCCAGAGACCTTCATTTGCAGCATTAACGACTGCATCCGTCCTTAAATCGGTTATACTTATTTTCCTAATTGAAATACCCATATCAAATACACCCCCTGAAATAGCTCTTTGTGTACTATTGATTCATACTTCGATTATACAAACGTCAAAAGTATGACTTTTTGCTGGCACAAATCTGAAATCGCCAGCAAAAATCCTGCTTCGCAGGATACGCATTTAGATAAATCTAAATGCTAGTCCAATACGAGTATTGATTTTTCGATAAAAATCAATACTCTATACTATTCCGCCGGCTTTCTGCCGATAAGCTTTATTATGGCATTCTCTTCAGCTTCCTGAAAATGCTCTTTCACCCTTTCAAAGACCTTCTGCCATGACTCAGAAGGTTTCTCATTATAAGCAGAAGTCACTGTTTCATATCCCCAAATAGCTTCCGGCGGCAGCATCACGGATACTGGCATACCATATTCCTCACCACGCTTATTCATGCGTCTGTGGAAATTCGTAATCACAAGATATGTCTGCATCTGAAGTCCTGTTACAATGCCCGGATAATTCTTCTCTTTATTTTTTCCAAAACCTGCCATTTTCTTAAGGTCAGTTGAAAGTATTTCCTCAGTGTGAAATGTCACATCCCCATCTTCATCTCTTCTCGTAAGCAGATCCATAATCAGTTTTTCTCTTCGGCTGGCAAGTCCGTCTTCGTAGCGGGCATCAAAGTCATATCCACTTCGTCTGAAATTAGCAAAGTATGGTAACCATTCAATGCTGATGAACCCTGCCTTCTGTCCGAAAAATTTACCGTAAGCCACCTGATGATCTGCGGCTATAATCTCACGCCATTCCCAGGGATCCTCCTCGCGAATTCCAGTCCACCAATAATCCGGAGATACATGCTCCTCTGCTGAAAAGCCCTCCACTTCATTTGCGAAAAGAGGTAGGAAGCCCACTTCATTTATCCAATTTACAAGTTCCTTCCATGTCCTTATGCGGTATGGGTTGTCCCACTCCATTCCCCGCATAATCCACTGTCCATCTTTTACTGCCATATTTTACCTATATCATTTACTACAGCTTGATTAGCAATATTATTCGTTTCCACTGTTATTGACATTCGTCTTCTCCACGCATCTCAATACAAATATCATCAAGCTTGTTCTTATGTTTCAGACGCTCAACATTCCATGTTGCAATCCTCAAAACTGCACCTCAATCCTTCATTCGATTCAAAATACCATCCACATCAATTCCGGGATGCGTTGTATAAATCTGCAAAATCTCTTCCACCAACTTCTTCTCAACACGGTTACGCTCAGAGATTATCTCTACCGTTCTGCCTGCATCCATATCCTTTACAATATTCTTTATGAGTTTGTCCATTTCTTTCTGAGGCGGGTACTTCGAGCCTTTCTTCAGAATTGGAGAAAGGTCCTGTTTTTCTATCCGATATGTGCCGTCCGATTCTATTGTCATCAGCATAAAGGTTATCGGCTGTGTAAACCTCCTTAGGCCGCAGCTTCCTGGGTTCAGATAAGTAATCTCTCCATCCTGCCGGTTTTCATATTTGTGAGAGTGACCATATACAACAAAATCAGCGTCTGACAGTTTTTCCTTTATATGCTTGATGTTATGAATAATCGCAAACCAACTTACGATGTTTTTTCCAGATACTTTGATTATACAAATCGTATATAATTACTGCAATACAGTAAAACATCTGTGTACGAAAATGAGCAGTCATCTTGACTGCTCAACATTCACATTTAATCTTCATCATCGTAATTATCGTACCAATAGTCTACAGCTGCATCGTAGGCCTCGTCTTCATCGTCATAATCATCCTCATAGTCGTAGAATTCTTCGTACTTATCATCTGCAAAGCTATCCGGATCATCATAATCATTAACATCATAATAGTCGGCTCTGCGTGATTTATTCGACTTATAGCTTCCACTGCTGTTATAGAATTTCTTTGTAGTGCTTGAGGATCTTCTACTTGAAGAGCTGCTCTTACTATATGTCTTGGTAGTGCTCTTTGTGCTTGGTGTATAGCTCGAAGAATAGTCTGACTTGTTATATTGCTGATAATGAATAGTGCAGTATCTCGTCCCGCTAGCCTTTATATTGCCACACCCCGGCTCATCACAACAATGCGTAGGGCAGTAATTAGATCCCGGTCGAACCCGCCTGTCGCAGTTAGATATCTTGCAATATATAATCTCCGGCTCCTTTTTTCTGCCTGCCAAAGTAACCATTAACACGATACCAACGAGCAACGTAATGATCCAGAAAAACTTCTTTTCGTTCATAGCGAGCCCTCCCATACAACTAACAAATGGCTCTTACCATTTCAGAATATCTTTGAAATCTTGGCTGAAAGCATAATTCCTCCAATGAATAAAGCTATAGCTGGAGAACTGGCGAAAACTATACATGCTACCAAAAAGATTCCTAATGCAATGCGATTTTTCTTTTGCTGCTCTTCTTCTGCACTCTTCTTGATTTCTTCGACCATATCATGGATTTCTTTACATTTCTCAGGACTCACATAGCATACATCACTGTCATCGTCATCATCGTCAAAATCAGTATCGGTATATCCGTCGTACTTACTACTGCCATAGTAATTATCATCAATGTTAAATGTCTCTCGGATGTAGGCTGCTTCGATAGGATCTATGTGACCATCATGGTTCAAATCAAATGGAGTGTTCGCGAAATTATCATAATAATCAAGTGACATAAGGCACCTCCCCTGAAACCGATATTGCTTGTTTCTTAGCTTAATTATAAATTTTAAGGAGTACTATAAAAAAAACCTTCCAAGCTGCTATACAAAGCTATACAAAGCTGCTATACAAAGATGGATACCATGAGTATTATAATTTGTGTAAAAGAAAAAGATTGTGTGAAAGAGGAAAAGATGATGAGCGTTTTCAAAAGTATTTAGATGAGTTTAATCAAATGCTATCGCAAAAAAGATCCCGCTAATTCAAATTTGCACTAATAACCTCTATCCCATGTGAGATAGAGGTTTTGTTTTTAGTCTGAAAACAAGAACGGAATTGATGCTGGCACCGCTTCCGCTGAAAACCTCGAAGGTTTTCGTTCGTTATTATTAAAGTAAAACACGAATCATAACATGTCAATCATTTTTTTACGTTAAAATGACGTAAAATCCAGCTTCTGATATATGTGCTTCTCTAACAACTTTTTCCCCTCATCCTCGGTGATCGGATTAGACTCATCTTCATATGGTTCTTTGTCAGAATGAAACCAGTAACCCTGTGCTTTTTCATCGTCGTCTGTAAAAACAGATTCAATGATATTGAGTTTTCCATCGCTGTAATTATAGTATGCCCAACTGGAATAAGCAGCCCCACTAGAGCCTTCGTTTGCAATCGAACCATCATCGCACAGATAATAGCGGTTTCTTTCCCAGCCATCAAAAACATGGACTACTTTTCCATTCTTCATGGTGTATAGATCATATATAATACTGTCCCATCCCTCATTCGGTCCGCTTCCGTCTGCGGCATTTTCTCCCAGAATCAGTTCTTCTGTTCCGTCTCCATCAAGATCTTTTTTCAGATAACCTAAAATCTCATATTCCGGATTATTCATGAAGAAGCATGTAGAAATACCATAAGGAGAGTCCTCGTCTTCATTGAATCCGTTCTTTAGTCCATCTGAAATGGTATCAATAATTTCATCATATGATTCTGCTGAAACCACATCATCTCCAGTTGCAGCTATTTCTGAGTCTTCGTAGGTAAATCCCGCTGCCTCAGAACTCCAATCGCTATACACCCTGTCATTTCCTGTTCCTTTGAATGCCCTGACCTTTATCAGAAAATCAAAATCGTCCTGTGCTGATGCCACGTAAAACGGATCATTTGTTTCAGTTATTTCCGGTTGGTTGAATTCTTCATCTGAATAATATTTCCCCTGTGAAGAAACTTCATATCCGTCTGCTCCATCAACAGGTGTCCACTCAAAATATACTTCTATGCAATCATCACCGGGACGCTTTACTCCATCCTTGACCTCCGGCACCGAAAGCAACGCCTCAGATGATGTTTCTGTGCTGTTGTCTTCTGCTACTGTTGACTCAACATTTTCTGCTGTAGACTCAACCGTCTCCACTGTACCTTTTTCTTCAACGTCTTTACTACTACCGCATGCCGATATAATGACTGCTATAACTGCTGTAATAATCATGGATTTTAATTTCATCAATTTCATTTACCCTTTACTCCACAAACATCATTATAGTATAACTCTTATGCTCATCTTATCATAATCCTGCCACAAAAGCATACTGTAATTAGTATGTAAAGATACCATGTTATGTTACCTTTCACATACCCACTACCAAGTTAGATTTCTCCGCCACCATTTCTGTAACAGCTCTTTCAAGCAATGCCGATGGATTGCTATTCGGGTTTATCCAATCATCAATGGCATCATAGGGTAATACGAGTGGCATTCTGTCATGAATTTTTCTTAACCTTTCTGTCGGTTCTCTTGTCAGGATTGTAAATACAGGGTATTTCAAATCCCTATATTCCTGCATCTGATACAATCCTGCCAGATATGTTACAGACTCACCCACAGGCTGTATGGAATACCTGTCACCCGTTACAGACTTTCCCTTTGAATCAATGTAATGCTCCCATTCGTAATACCACGAGGCAGGCACAACACATCTGTGTGATTTCCATGCTTCCTTAAAGCTTATCTTGTCTTTTGCTGACTCAACCCTTGCATTGACAATAGGATGGTTTATTCCTCTGACATTAAAGCCCCACAGCATCGGGAATACTGCCTGATTCCCATCTTTATCCGGTGCTATTACTGCAACCATGTTTGTCGGAAATATCTCACCTTCCGTGATCAGTGATTTTCCAAGCCGGTCAATCATCATGGTTGTTAGCCTGCTTTTCTTTACTTTTTCTGTATATACCCTCAGTTCCGGGGATAATTCCATAAAATACCTACAACACATATTCCATCACCCACTATTGATTTAACCGCGAAAATTCATCTTCACTGGTCCTAATTTTTTCATCATATCCTGCCAATGCGTCAAAAGGTGCATATATCTTCGCCCACCTCGAAACCGGCATAGGCGGGTGCTTTATGCTGAAATCATCCCATTCATCATGTTTATTTCTTCCCTTCAGATAAACTTCCCTGTACTTAAAATCAGACGGCATTTTCATAAATCCTATTTCATCTGCCATATCCATATCTCCAATATATATCACGCAAGATGTCCGCCTATCTGCCTGTTTCTTTCAAGCTGAGTCGCACCTTCAAGCATATTTTTTCCCTTAAAAAGAACATTCGCCCCATACTTTGAACGCAGCTCCATAACGGCACGTTTAAGCCGTCTTTCCCTCTCAAGCTTTTTATAATCCGTAAGAAAGCTCAGCTGATAATAGCCTTCATCAGACACAACACTCTCAGCACATACTCCAAGTCTCCTATAAAGCAGCCTGTGATCTGTCTTTGCATCAAACGACTCAAGCAGGCGAGGCAGAATGATAATTCCTGAATTTGTATCCGTCGACATTCTTACCGTACCATTACTGTGCTTAGGGTGCAGTCTGCCGTAATAATCCTTAACTACCTCTCCGTCATATAAAGGAAACTCCTCTAAAGATTTGTAGTCATACGATACCCACCATGAAAACTTTGGTGCAACAACGGCTTTAGCAAACATTTCCTCGCAAAGATTATCAACCATCTCCGAGAACACGTTTCTTGCTTCCCCATACTTATATGGACGTGGCAGCACCTGACCGTTTGAAAGACTATGATTATCCGTATGATAGTTTTTGATATCATAAATACCAACGGGATCTTCTCCCCATGCGTGGGCAATCATAATTTCACCGTCAATACCGAATTTTTTATAAAACCATTCCTCATCCCACTGTGATTTCTCAGCAATATCCCCCATGGTGGTAAGACATGCTTTCTGCAATCTCAAGGCTTTGCCTGCCCCTATCATCCAAAAATCAGTAATGGGCTCATGATTCCACAATAAAAACTTATAGCTGTCCTCATTAAGCTCGGCAATCCTTACCCCATCTTTATCCGGAAGTGCCTTCTTTGCAACGATATCCATTGCGACTTTTGCAAGATAAAGATTAGTCCCGATACCAACTGTCGCAGTAATTCCTGTTTTCTTCAGCACCTCCCTTATCATGTTCATTGCCATAAGATGAGCGGGATGTATTCCCAATTCCTCAGCTTTATCTCGATAAAGGTGCAGATAAGGAGTAGCATCAATAAAACTTTCGTCAATACTATATACATGCACATCCTCCGGTGCTGCGTAACGGAGGATTATTGAATAAATCTGTGCTGATACGCTTTCATAAAGCGACATGCGTGGAACCGCTGTTATATAATTCATCTTTGTATTATGCGATTTCTCATATTTTTCTATTGCAGTTTTTGCCTCAAATAGTCTCGGTCTACTTGGTACTCCGATTGCTTTTAAGCTCGGAGAAACCGCAAGACATATCGTTTTATCTGTTCTTGTGTTATCAGCCACGAGCAGGTTGGTTGTAAGCGGGTTCATTCCTCTGGAAACGCATTCCACCGATGCATAAAACGATTTCATGTCAACTGCAATGTAGATCTTGGATTCACTAAATTTTTTGCCGATTATCGCCATAGACACATCACCCCTCGTTTGTTACATAATAGATTTTGATAATCGAACTATAGTTCTTTTAATCAAATATATCATTATGGGAACATATGTGTCAATCGAACATGGGAAAATTCTTATAAAGAGAATAAAAAAAGCAGGAGATGTAAGATAATTCCTACATTCCTGCTTCCATCAACTGCCTCATTATGGACACACACTCAAATTACACATTTTCAAATGCTTTTGTTGGTATCTTTATTATATTCTTCATGTAAATCCACAATCTTTATATTCTCATAGACCGACCATATCACATACTCTTTTCCCAAAACATTCTCTCCCAATATACTTTTTACACTACTTTGTGCCTCAATATATAAGTCATGATTGAACCAACTCCACTCCTTGTATAAGACACCCGTTTCAAAAAAAAGCCATAATAATGTATACTGATCAAAAGGCATATGGCAATCCTCAAACTTGCTGGGATTTAATTCCGCTCCTGTACAACTATATAAGTATTTGAACGCCATGTTCACCACTTTTTGTGCCTGTCCGTATCTAGCAGGGTAGTTATAATTCTTTTCAACATCTTTGCGAAATGATTCACACCAAGTGTCATGCTCAAATTTCGCTTCCGATTCTATAAAATAACGCTGGATTGCTTTAGCTAAATTATCAAACGCTATTCTATTTTCCGTCCCTTTAATTCCTTTAAATGTCCTATTTGCATCAAGATACGCCTGCCATACAGCATCCCTAAATAGTTCTATGTTATTAACATCAAATAACCATTTATCTTTATTTTTAAAAAATGGTCCTCGTTTGACATAATCTCGAAACTTTATCCTCTGGTATTCAATGTTATCCTTGCAAAAATCAAGAATTCTTTCCATATCCTTTCCTCCATAATCTCGACAGCTCAGATAATATAGAAAAAGAGTTTGGCGGCACTTAAGTGTTTTCTAATGCCTAATCCATATAGTATTTAACCGTATTACTTTTTTCTTCATCCGATGCAGACGCTACGTTAACAAGCTCTTCAAAACTATCTTCTATCAAAACACCATTCTCAATTTCCAATATACAGCTACATCTTTATGATATAGAATTCTACTTATTTTCTATTTGAGTAATTTCTCAAAAATCCGGGAATTTCCAAATTATTCTTCACGTCACTATTTCTTTTCAATAACGTGATATCATCAGGATCTATTCTTCCAACATTGATACCTGATACTGCATTTTGAGTTAACGGCTTAATAGGTGTTATCATCTTTACCGGCTCTGGACTCTTCGCAGATTCTGTTTTCTCAGAAGTAGCTTCAATTTCACCAATTCCTGTTGCAATAAGAGTTACTACTACCGTACTTTCTTCAACCTGCTTTGCATCTGTAACCGTTCCCCATATTATATTGCTCTCTGTTCCAACTATGCTCTTAATATATGAAATGGTCCTCGTTTGACATAATCTCGAAACTTTATCCTCTGGTATTCAATGTTATCCTTGCAAAAATCAAGAATTCTTTCCATATCCTTTCCTCCATAATCTCGACGGTAGTGTCAAATTTACTACCCGTTTTTAGTTCTAAAACCTTGATTTATCGGGAGGTTAAAATAAAATGAGCATTGACCTCCATTTTTGGTATAATGTCAGCGACCAAACCTTCATAAACCAAGGAGACAATGCTCGTGAACATTATACTTTATTTACTACAAATCATTCAACAACTCTATCAACAAAACTGCTGGCTGATAAATTTCATCTGCAGATATGTACCGCTTAAGCAATGGGCTTTCGATGACTCCCATTCACCAAAATATCAAAAGTTCAAAGTTGATGAACTGCCTAAGATTGTCTATTACCATCATGATTGGGATTGGAAAGATCTCAACAACTACTATACCCAGCGCTATGGTAAACCTGTTAAGCCTATCAAGAGACGCTCTGAGTGTGACATTCCGGAGGATTGCACATGCCCTTCATGTCATGCACCTCAGCCTTATCTCTACAAAAACAATGGCAAGGCAGGCCAGATACTGTGTAAGATCTGCCAGACTGCATTCACTCCTGGTGACAACCGCTTTGATAATCAGATGTCTCTAAAGTGTCCGCACTGTCAGCACACTCTTGTCCGCAAGAAAGACCGTAAGCATTTCGTCATCCATAAGTGCGTTAATCCCAAGTGTTCTTACTATCTCCGCAATCTAAAGAAAGTTGATAAAGAAGACCTTGATGAAGACTATGGGAAGAATAAATATAAGCTTCACTACATCTACCGCGAATTCACGATAGATTTCTTTAAGATGGACTTAAATTCTCTTCCGAAGAATGCATCATCGCTTAAGTTTAATAAGCACAACGCATATATCATGTCTCTTTGCCTTACATTCCACGTCAATCTTGGATTATCTCTTCGTAAAACAAGGCAGGCATTATCTGATCTATATGGCATATCTATATCCCATCAGCAGATCGCCAACTACTGCAAAACAGCAGCCATCTGTGTTAAACCTTTTGTAGATAACTATCCCTACGAAAAGGGCTCTGCATTTGCTGCTGACGAAACATATATCAAAGTCCGCGGAATCAAAGGTTATGTTTGGCTTATACTCAATGCTGCCACCAGAGCCATCATTGGTTATCAGATATCTGACAATCGTGGTGTCGGTCCCTGCATTCTTGCCATGCGAATGGCCTTCAAAGGTATCACTGAACTCCCCAAAAACTTTAAGTTCATAGCTGATGGTTACAGCGCATATCCTTTAGCTGCACAGCAGTTCTTCCGCCAGTTTGGAGAAAAGTTCAAGTTTGAAATCACCCAGGTAATCGGTCTCCAAAACAATGACGAAGTATCCAAGGAATATCGTCCATTTAAGCAGATGATAGAACGCCTTAACCGTACTTACAAAGCCTCATATCGCATCACCAATGGATTCGATAATTACGATGGTGCCAACTATGATCTGACTCTCTGGGTTGCGTATTACAACTTTCTGAGGCCGCACAAACACAATGGCTTCAAGCCTCCAGTTGTAGATGACATACTCTCAAAAGCTGAAAACATGCCAGCCAAATGGCAAACAATGATATACTTCGGCCAGAAAAAGATACTGGAGCTTCAGGAAGCCAGCTGATTGTTCTTAGATTCTGAGCCCGAGGTATCAACCTAGCCACCGCGTTAGCGGCATTGCCCTTGATGGCACAAAAAATAACTGCTACACTGCTGTAATCGACGGAGAAAATCTGATTGTTCTTGAGTTCTTCGCCGTCGGTGATTTACCGTCAGCAGTTATTTTTTGTGCTGTCAAGGGTGGCGTCCGGCTACCTCAACCTATATATCTGCAATTTTCAAGGTTCATCTGAGCCTATTTTTTATACCCCGTTTTTTCATAGATCATTTGACACTATCATCTCGACAGCTCAGATAATATAGAAAAAGAGTTTGGCGGCACTTAAGTGTTTTCTAATGCCTAATCCATATAGTATTTAACCGTATTACTTTTTTCTTCATCCGATGCAGACGCTACGTTAACAAGCTCTTCAAAACTATCTTCTATCAAAACACCATTCTCAATTTCCAATATACAGCTACATCTTTATGATATAGAATTCTACTTATTTTCTATTTGAGTAATTTCTCAAAAATCCGGGAATTTCCAAATTATTCTTCACGTCACTATTTCTTTTCAATAACGTGATATCATCAGGATCTATTCTTCCAACATTGATACCTGATACTGCATTTTGAGTTAACGGCTTAATAGGTGTTATCATCTTTACCGGCTCTGGACTCTTCGCAGATTCTGTTTTCTCAGAAGTAGCTTCAATTTCACCAATTCCTGTTGCAATAAGAGTTACTACTACCGTACTTTCTTCAACCTGCTTTGCATCTGTAACCGTTCCCCATATTATATTGCTCTCTGTTCCAACTATGCTCTTAATATATGATACCGCTTCTTTAAGTTCAATAAGATTCACCCTGCCGCTTGTATTGAGCATCATCGTACCCGCTCCCTTTATAGAAGTATCCAGCAGAGGCGATTCAATTGCCTGCTTTACAGCATCAAGAATAGAACTGCCTTCTTTAGCAATACCTATTCCCAAATGAGCCATTCCCTTATCCTTGAGTATTGTGCAGAGATCATTGAAGTCCAGATTTATTATTCCCTTGTTAAAAATGATATTTGTGATTCCGCTGATGGTCCATCTAAGGACATTATCTGCTATCTGAAATGCCTCTTCGAGATAGAAAGGCTTGTCTGAAAGAGTAAGCAGCTTATCATTTGGTATAACAAGTAAAGTATCTACCTGTTTTTTCAGACATTCTATACCTCTCTGAGCCGCCTGTGTCCTCGGCATACCTTCAAACTCAAAAGGAAGTGTAACAACAGCTACCGTCAGAATCCCCATCTCATGACATATCTTAGCAATGACAGAAATAGCTCCCGTTCCGGTGCCTCCTCCCAGTCCACACGTGAGAATAACCATGTTGGCATCCTGCAATGCGTTATGAATATCCTCCTCGCTTTCACGTGCTGCCGCCTCTCCTATCGACGGATTAGCTCCGGCTCCATATCCACCTGTAAGTTTCCGTCCAATCTGCAGCTTCACTTCTGCATTACTATCCTCAAGAACTTGGATATCAGTATTTACTGAAATAAACTTCACATGTTCAAAGCCAGACTCTATCATTCTGTTTACTGCATTGTTTCCACCGCCACCAATGCCTACAACAATAATATTGGGCACCTTTCTCCTTGCTTCTTTTTCCGTTATCTCAATCATATTATTCCCCTTGTAGCAATTATGCTTTACTTTTTTAGCATTTATGCTAAAATATGATTTAAGATTATCAAACGTGCAATTACATGTCAATACAAAATTTGCATTTTTGCAATATATTTTCGCATAATCGCATTTAGGAGGTCCGCATGAACATAGGCGAAAGAATAAAGAAAATCAGAAAAGAAAGGGGAATGTCTGCCGAAGACGTTGCAGAAAAACTTGGTGTTTCCATCTCTACGCTTTACCGCTATGAAAACTCTTCTATATCTAAAATACCGGTAACTGTCATTGACAAGCTATGTGAAATACTAGGCACAACTGCAAAATCTCTTATGGGAAATGATGTATCACCGTCTACAGAAGATCTTCCCGATGCATTTGCCAATGCAGCCGAAGCAATGGCATTTATACTAAAAATGCCAGTTCTTGCAGCATATGGTGGATACGACATCAATTCTATGGACGAGGATACTATAATACAGTTTGCCAATGAAATACTTGAACAGCTTAAACTTGTAAGCTATAAATATCAATTACGAAGGGAAAAAGGGGAATTCTGATGAAACTTTCAAGAGCAAAGGAGATAATAAAAACTGCTCAGGATATAAAACAGAATTGGGGAGATGATCCATTTAAAATTGCAGATTATCTTGGAATAAATCTTATGTTTTCACCGGCAAAAGAACCAGCCGGAAAGATATACAAAGTAGGAAACTATCCTGCCGTAATAAGCATCTCTGGGTGTACAACTGATGCCGGTAAGATAGTCATGTGTGCCCATGAGCTGGGACACTTTTTTCTTCACGATGGAATTAACAACTTCGACGGAACCTATACCTATGATTCCATAAGTGATGATACCGAACATGAAGCTAATCTTTTTGCAGTTGCACTACTGTTTAACGAAGAGGACTTTAATATGCCAATCATACAAATGCAGAACTATATCCTTAAAGGGATACTTGACTATAATTTGCCTTAAAATATGGATGATTTCGTAATAATACAATCGGATTAATTTATAACTTGATCCGATTGTATTATCATACACTTGCCAAGCTCATCATATAATCACTTCTTTTTATTAAATCCGTTTCTTTGTGTACACTTAATACAACACATCTGAGGGTACAGCTTTCTTATTTAAGAACACCATCTTACTTATTAGCGTGAGCAAAACAATTATATAAACTTTTCGCAAATGAGAACATCCATTTCAAATGAATAATTGGAAATATGTACATATATAGAACCGCTTTATGTATTCTCTTCACATCGCCCCATGACAAAATATAGGCTAATAACAACATTAGAGTAATGGTGATGGCATATAATTTGTTCACCAACATACATACTAAAATCCCCCATACTGGAATCCACAAAAAATGATATGCAAATCCATGAACCAACACGTATTTCAATACATTATCTTTCTTGTTATTGAATACTGTCTCTGCATAACCTTGTGCCCATCTTTTTCTTTGCATATTTAATTCTCTTATATTTTTTTTTGGCATTTCTGTACCCAAATATTCCTTACTCATAAAGTATGGAAAATTATATTTCTTCAAAACCACCCCCAATGCAAGATCATCATATACGGTATCTTTTGTTTGCATTCGTCCAGCAAAATATTTTTTATTCAATATAAACACTTGTCCAGGAATACTTACACCAATTCCCATTCTCCATAAGCTAGGTCTGATTATATTATGTGAAAGTATTTTATCTATCTCGATTAATGCAGGGACAAAACCAGTATTCTCGGTAGTCCCAATTCTCCCCCATGCTAAAGCATAATTACCTTTAGCATACTCTGAAATAAATCTTTTAATTGCTACTTTATCAACAGTAATATCATTATCAACAAACAATATAGAATCAGATAAAGCCTCCTGTACAAGTCTCATTATTCTAAGATACTTAGTTGTTAAAGGCATATTAATCTGTCTAATATTCTTTGGTATTTCAGTACTATAGCTATTCGAAAAAATATATGCTTTAACATCATAGGACTCGTTTTCAAGGTACTCTATCAAATCAAGAAAGTCTTTAGAAAATGTTTCTTTTCCATTGATAAATGTTGCAATACATATATCCATCATTAATTTTCCCTCTTACATTTCCCATATCATGAAGACATTTAGCCAATTCTTTTTGCACTTTTATACAACTAACTCGATGGTCCGCATCTACGAAAATCACATTCTTTGTATCCGCTTTTGCTTTATTAAGTAATTCTATACCATGATACATAGAAATCGATTTATCATATACTGAAGTTACCAAATCAATGTGCTTAACATTTATTTCCGCACTTTTAGGAGCAAAATTCCACTGATTTGATAAATCGAATCCTTTTTCTATCGAAAGTTGTTTTCTATCCGAAAACGGATTAATTATCGTAATTCGTATTGGTTTAACTGCAGCAAAATTATACAGATAATATAAAACAGATGCTCCAAGACTTATTCCAATCCACCATTCAGAAGTATTATCCGTGATGCAATTATAAAATTGCGGAGTAAAATCTCCTTCATCATAAATAAAATCAATATAATTAAAAATATATCCCCATGATTTTAGTTGTTCACGAAATGCATTAAGGATTACATAATCCTGTCTTAGACCAGGTGCATATAATACATTCTTTCTTGTCATCATAACAGACCTTCATATATTTCATTAGTTAAACTGTTTCTTAATACACTCGCATCAAAGAATGGCTTATATCCATGCTTATGATACAATTCTACTGCATATCCAAAAACACTCAATACAAAGTCTTCATCAAGTTTACCAAGAGAATTTCCCACTACTGAACCAACTTCTGCATGATAAAGATTTGCTCCTGGTACAATGCCATGTTCTGCCATAAAACGAAATCCATCTTTAATATCTTCCATTGGAACTAAACCTGCAACAAAATTACACCAAACTTTACCTGGTCCATAAATATCTTGTAAATAAAGTAGTGAAGAGACTACATGATCAAACCCCACATATTCTTCTTTACCAGGGCAAATTTTTGCAAAATTTGTTGAAGGCCATACCTCAATATTAAAGCTAGGATTCTCTACACCGTAATCATAAAGCAATTTCAATTTCGTCATATTTTTAGGAGGCATCATTGATATATTACCCTTTATACACCCATTCCAACGCAAAGCAGGTCTTATTGCCTTTATCACCTGAATATGCCGTTCAAATTCATAATCTCGATTCAGATAGGAACCGCTTGTAATCAAAATATATTTAACATCATCGTGTTCAACAGCCAATTTGCATGTATCTACGATATCTTGCACATCTTTTTTTATGTCTACCGGATTCTCTCTTTTTACAGTTGACATTACAGAACAGAACTTACATCCTTTCCCGATCTGATGAAATTCACAACCCGAATAGAGATTAAAATTTAAGGCATTTAAGCCATACATCTGTCCGACATTCTTAGTAGAGTTCCCTTTACTAGTTTTATAACCCCAAAATTGCGGTCTTTCCAAAAATCTAAACTCCGATAAGAAACTTTGATTATCTCGAATAAATAATCGGTTTCCATCCTCCACCAATCTATATGGTGAATCTGGACGAATATGAAGTTTTGACACAATTCCACCTGGTAATAAAACTTCTGAAGGAGTTAGTCGATTTTTATCCACGCCCCAATTACCATTATCATATGCATAATGCTCTTCTTTAAATTTTTCTGCATATTTAATGAATAATTCTGGTGCATCTTGCACACCATATACCAGTATCTTCAATTTTGCCAAAGCACTTTGTTTTTTCTCATCCTCACGTCTTATGAAAATATCTTGTTCATTACTCATTTAATACTTCCCTATTAATATACCCTAATACTTCACTTGTTAATTTTTCTACACTAATACGTGTATTATCAAATTCTCTCCAACGATATCCACTCCTATCTAATATTTCCTTAGATATCCATTCGTATCTCCGTGATCTATCAATAGTAACATCATCTGATAGTTCTGGATTATTAATATTTCTTAATGCAATTCTATTTAATCGTGTCTCAGATTCAACATTAACACGAATGACAACATTCGGAGCAACCATTGTTTTTTTCATTGCATCTGTCAATTTTAATACCTTATCATATTCATATATATGATCTGCATAGGCCGCCGCCAGCGTACTAATCCAATATCTTACAACTATACTATGAGAATTGTCCTTTGCCAAATTACCACAATAATTGTTATAATCCAAAAAAGCCCTCGTTTTATCAACGCTTGTTCGGGCAAGCTTTTCATATTTTTTAACATCAGGTAGGTAACTAATAATACTGTATCCATTCTCACTCAACTTTTCAGCCAATGTATCTTTCCCTGTTCCATTATCACCTTCGATTACAATGAATGCCATAATTTTTTTATAAGTCCTTTCTTCTTAGATTTGTATATAACATCACCATCAGTAACAACAACTTATAATAAAATATCCATTTTTTTTACGCTACTAAACAAGTATTTCTAAAAGTCTCACCCATTATTCTCCTCAAAATCAGTTTTTAGGTCATTGATTATACTGAACTATTAATCCAAATCATTTTACAACCAAAAACTAAACCTTAAACTTTCTCATAATCTCAATATTAATTGGAGATAACTCTATAACCTGTTTACTTCGTGACCTCTCATGCATTCCATGAGATATCTGCGTCGTCAGAACTATATTCTTTCCATCAAATTCCGACTTAATTAATGTACTTCTTAGCCTCTGGCAACAATACGTGCATGCTACGGTAATGATATATGGCACATATTTATTTGTGTCAGGGTTTTCATTTTCAAATAATATGATTCTGCGACTGTGCTTATTCTTTGTATCTTCTCCATAATCAAATATTTCCAGCGGAATATCTGAACAAATTGGACAGAATACATCGTAACTTCCTCTTGCCGTTAGTAGTCTATACATGATTTCCACATCATCGACTCTCGGCACATCATTTCCACATACATCCGCCCAATCCAAGACAAGCTTTTTTCGAATCTTAGCCAAATTTCTGCGTCTAGACATATAGTTCATGGTTTTTGTAGTATTGCCGTTATGGATATACCCTTCGAGTAACGCAAGATTCCTTGTGCTTACATCCATCTGCTCCAACACACTGTTAACCGCCTTCTGAAAATCATTAGTAATATTATCATAGAAAATATAAATATTCTTATCTTCTGAATTACAGCATGCAACCTCTCTGAATTTCTTCGAGGCATCCACTTTTACCGCACATACACCATTGCCAAAAAAGGCAAGGATTTTCCTTCTTGTATTCGACAGGAACCTATAAAGATGAATCTTGTATCCAGTTATTTTGTAGATAAACTTGATATTTTCAACCGGCATCTCATTATTACTATTTTCGAAAATCTCTTTAATCTGAATATCTTTAGGCCCAAATTCATCAAGTAGATAAGTTGTCTTTTCACCCTCAGGAATATCAGTGATTACTGGAAGTACCTGCTCCGCCATGTTCCTAGTAGTGATTATATCTTCACAACAGGTTATGTGAATATAGTTCTTAAGATTCTCCGGAAGATCCATTCTGTATTTAACAGCACTGATAAAATCCGAAAATGATTTCAAACTCATATTTCGGATGCACGACAGCTGTATAATCTGCTGCTCATCAATCGTGTAACTCTTAAATTGATAGTCTCTCCTCCACATACCTTTCGCACGTGTCTCAAATAACTTCAGAATGGATCCATTTAACCAAAGACCTGTAAATTTAGGATCCGTAGCCATTCTTTCCAGAAGCAGTTGTGGCTCAGACAATTCCTCCATTGCATTCTTTGGTTCGGTCATTTTATAATAATCATAGGTTCCATCCCATCCAGTTACAGACCTACCACACGGACGGATACACCGAATCATGTAATGGTTTATTTTGTTACCATCATCAATATATCTTTTCTTAAGAAGCTCCTCCTTAAGCTGAAGATACTTTTCATCGTAGAACTTATTCTGATATTGAGCCAGCAGACCGCTACTTTCTATAAGAGTCCCATTGAATAAATAATCTTTAAAGCTAAGATTTATCTGTCTTATACTTCCATCATAGGCAATTGCATCATTCAACTCATATCTACCTACGTACTTTAAGAAAAGCTGTGCATTGAAATATTTCCCGGTTTTCTCTTTCATAAGAAATAACCAGTTGTCTATTTCCGCATCAGTTACATTAGCTGTTGTCTTTCGCTCTCCTGAAATAGCGTATACTAGAAAATCTTTAACACAGCCAAAGTAATTTACAATCTTCTCTACAGCCTCTCGATTCTCGTCCGGTATCTCAACGTTTGGATCAGAGAGTGCTTGATATATCTTTCTTACACCTGAAATGCAATTCTCATTTGTCAAAAGCTGTCTTAAATCATACGCTGACTTCTCTTCAATATATTCAAAATAGGTTTCTCTTAATTCCCGTGTGATATCACCCTCTTTATATGAAGCTTTATCAAAGGCCTCCTTATCATTATGAACCACCACATATGATTTTGCCTTTTCCCCTATTACCTTTGGAAGTCTCGCATTGTCATAGTATGCTTCATGCAGTGGTGTCTCCCAATAATCTCCACTGTCAACCAAAAGATATCTGCCTACTATAGAGTGAAACGCATCACTTATTTCATTAGCACATGAAAGCATAGCTGCATCTTCTGAGCACATAAACCCATACAGATTCTTCAGATATCCTCGTATCTTATTATAAACAGCATTGATTGAATCCTCACTATCACCCACATCATTTCTATGAATGTTTGCATACTTTGTATCAATGAGCATGCCCATTGGAAGAATTTGGTTCTGCATATCAGCCTTCAGATAATATGTAGCATACATACGATTTGCTTCTGTCAGATGCTCTCCTACCGGAAAAGCTGCCGATATTCCATCATAACTAAAGACTACATATTTATTCTCGTATTTCGAAGCATTATCAACACGCATCGTCAGTGCGACTAATCCTGTTCTCCAGTTCTCACCATCGTACTTCACGTCTTTAATTCTTATTTCTTCTCTACAAGTAATTTCAATATTATGAGCGGATCCATAAAACTTCAAGTTAGAGATGTTTTTATTATTACGTGAATTTATCATCATAAAAATGAGTGAGCGGATATCAAATACCAGATCTGCATCCGATTCTGTAAGAAAGCATTTTTCTACATCCATATTTTTATATCCACACAAATAATCGATAAGTGCTGTCAACTTTCCTACGTTAAACGAACTCTCATATTCAGGATTGTAGGTTATAGAAAGGATCGTATTCCTTCCATCCCACTTTGGGTTAATGGTTGTCTTTCCATATACATCATTATCATCTCTTTTACGCTGAATCATAAAGTCAAATAAAACATTGCTCTCTATCTTTAAGGTATCGACAAACTTGAAAAATGACTTAATACCAACTCCAAATTTACCAGTCTGTCCTTCCCCCTCTGACTTATCGGACATTTCTCGATTAAGGAAAGCATATATATTTGAAAGCATAAAGCCTTTATCTTCATACTCACAATTAAGAGAATACTCACCATTATTTCGTGAAACCTTAAATTCTATGAATTCACCACAGTGTAGATCATTTGCATTCTGAACGATTTCATTAAAATACCCTTCGCTATATCCTTGCAGCGAAGAAATTCCCTTTGCTGCAGACGTGGCTCTACAAATAGTCTCTACCAGCTTGCACCTATTCGACTCAAAGAACTCTTCCAACCACGCTGGTTTCTTGCCTTTTCCTTCCACAAGGTACTGATTGGCATGATTGACGGCATCTGCATAATCTGATGGCATGTTTTCAATTTTTACGCCCTTCGCGAGCATTTCATTTATATTCTGATAATGCATTTCATCAACTCCTTCCTGCCGTCAATTCTATCTCCATGCTTTTCCCGCGCGATATTCCTCCACTGTCGATCTATGAATCATCCCATCTTTGTAGCAGAATATTCCTTCAGATGAGAAGCTCTTTAATTCCTCATCATCAAATACACACTCATCTATCAGATCAATTATATCTGCAATCTGCTTTTGGATACTCTTTCTACCGAGTGACACTTTTCGATTAAGCTCTGAATCATCTACATGTATCTTCTGTTCTTCTCCTTCATCCCAAGATTCAACGCCTACAAACACTTCGCTGTTTTCATCGAGCTTAATGAGTCCCACTATTGCCAACCAGTTATTGGCATTCTTTTTTGCCTCCAAGAACGTCCTGTATATCCTCTGATAGGCTGTTCTCTCTGGTCTCGTCTTTTGCCAGTATTCAAGATATTCATTCAGCAACATATAATATTCTTCAGAAATCCGGTCATTTCTTTCCTGCGACAATGCCTCTACTGCGCTCAATCTCAGGTTTCTTCCAAGTTTTTCGATATACTGCCAAAGTGGATCATTATTTATCTTTTTTTCATACTGCCTTATATTTTTCCTTAGTTCTTTCATTCGCTTTTCATTTTCTTCTGAGAGCACATATTCTTTCTTAAAACACTCCAAAGAATCTCGAATCGCTTTCCCATTTCTTTTTATAAACTCAGGATAATATAGAACAGTATTTCTTATTGGCATAAACTGACATGTAATATCTATCTTAGTGGTGCAGTAATACAACATACGATTAATTTCCATGTCATTCTCATCAGATTTGCATTCATTAAGAAGAAAAATCATATCTCTAGCCTTTTCTTCCTTCGTAGTATCTATCCTATCTATTCGACCAAAGCGCTGTTCAAGCTCGATACTTGTAAATGGTAATTCGTAATGTATAACCCCATCAAACTCTCCTAGATTCAAACCGGTTCCTCCGGTTTTACCCGTTGTAATAAAAACAGTTCTCCTTCCCGACCTCAATGCTTGCATTAATGTATTGATAAGCTGACCATCCTGAACATTCTCAAGTCCGTACTGGTTCTCAAATTTGCCATACTTTTCCGCGACTACACAATCCGTAAATGAATCCTTAATAACATTGAACAGTCTGTCTACCACAAATTTATGTTCGCAAAAAACAATATATGATTTATTATTTTCAGACAAAAGCGCTATTAATCTCTCTATCTTCCCGTTTTTCTTTACTCCGTGGATATTGACAAAGCCATATTGCTCTGCTGCACAGTAAAGATACTCGTCATCTTGGTCGTACTGAAGCGCTGCAAGTGTTCCCTTTTCTTCTTTTATCTGAGAAAAGACATCATCCCGTTCATTCCAACGTTTGCAGGAAACGAAGCGAATTTTTCTTTCTGCCGACCGCTTATCCATATCTTCTCTAAACCAGTTAACGTATACATCTTTTTCATCCGGTTCAGCTTTGTTAATAGGATTAATATCATGAAATTCCTGCTTCTGTGTAATCTCAGAGACGAGCCCTATATAATCATCAAAAAGGCGTGTTCCCTTCGCATTCACTACAATAGGAGTAGCAGTAAGCAGCATTGCCCGCTCTGCTCTGATTCCAAAATAATTATTGAACGAAATATGCGCCTCATCAATCACAACAATATTCCAATATAAGTCATCCGAATAATCCTCTATTGAACCTTTCAATGCTGAATATGGCCCGTCTTTATCTGATCCCTGTTTTTGTCCTACAATAAAAATTAGGTGTTCATCTTTCTTAAAAAAGGCTTTCTTTAAAGATCCCTTATACATTGATCCATCGTCACCCTGCTCAACTATATGAGCATACCGGCCCAACTGCCTGCGAATATCGCTTTGCCAATCCTCCCTTTTGTTGTATGGACACACAATCAGAATTCTTGCCCTTTCGTCAGCCTCTATGCAACGCTGAATATTATTTCTAATCTCATATAAAGCTGAAACAGTCTTGCCAGTACCAACTTCATCCATGACAATAGAAAAACCGTTTTTTTCCACCTGTTCTGATGCCAGCTTCTGTTTTTCATAGTATATAACATCCAGCATGGGCTGATTACCATTCCAGAAGATATCAAAAACATTATGTCCTTCCAAATCCACATTATCCGTATATTCCATCAGCTCATCAATATGCTCAACCTCATCAAGCAAATCAAAAATTCTGGAGCTTATATCAGTCGTGTTCTTATCATCGTATGCTTCCAAATAATTAAGATTCCACTTTGCACAGACTAATGGAGTGATCCATTCATAGTCCTCCGGACCTGCAAAATGCATTGCTGCCTCTATCTCATCATCTGAAAGAGCATCAAAAATCGCAGAAACAATATCAAATCTCCGAAATACGAAAGCATAATGAATCAAAGAAAATGGCATACCTTTTGAATAAAGTGCCTGGCACTGCTCATAGCTGCATGGAATCTCTAATCCAGCTGCTAATCTATATTCCTTAGGCCGTATCAAATCTATACTATAGTTCATATAGATTTTCTGATCAGCATCAAGCGTATTTGTTCTATTCTCTGGAGCCTTTTTTTCCGGCAGCGCAAGTCTAATCTCATCATATAATTCTTCTTCGATATAAAAATCATGGCATTCTTGACAATAGTAGCCACTAATTTTCTTTTCTACTCCCGCATATATAAATAAGCCATTCTTGACATACTCCAATGGCTCCTGGTCTTTATAACATGTATCAGGAATAAAAGGTTCCGTGTAAGACTTTAGTTCTTTAAGCTCTGTACAAATAATTTCCACAGAGTCATCTTCACAAACAGGTTCGTTCTCTATGTTTACAACTTTCTTTGACCCATAATCAAAAGCCATTCCTGTCTGTACAGCATCAGTATGAATATAGTACATACCACATTCTTCACAATAGAATATCGGCTCATTGTTAACAGTTCCATCCTTACTAATGGGTATAGTCTTGTTTGAACTAATAATCTTATTATGTTCAGGGCATTTTATCTTCCATCCTGATGTCATTTCAATTCCTCCATTAACGAACCTTTACATCCTTATCATAAGCTGTTCCGGTTTTTAGATCTCGAGAGCTTACATGGAGTACTCTGTTCTTATCAAAATCAAATGTAATTTCTACCGTTGGTACACCTGCTAGTGCATGTTCAATTCCATCATGGCTATACTTATCATAGAAAAAGTCATTTGAGATATCCTCTGTATCCTCCCCCTCATATATTTTTACCATTATCGATTTCTGATAATCGCTTACCGTCGTATAATCACCACTCAGTTTACACGGATACTCAGTTCCCTTCGGAAGAATAATACTGAATCTATCACCAACAACTTCTACTCCAAATGCATGTGACAATATGTTTTTAACAACAATCACTTTATCTTTTATAAGAGTTTTATCGCCAGTTGCCTTAATTGCGGCACCAATAGCTACAAGCTTAGAGAGATCCTTATCTGAATATGTTTTTTTGTTAAAAATTCTCTGAACCATATCACGAACCGCCAGTATGTTTGAGGACCCTCCAACAAGGATAACCTTATCTATGTCATCAACCCCACAATCAGCGTCATTCAGGCATCTCTTAATAATACTTTCAATACGATCTAGCAATTCCTCTGCTCTATCAACAAACTCATTTCTGGTAATTGGAAGTCTAAAATTAACTGCTCCGTTGTCTTTAGGAATAAGTGAAGGTATAATAATCTCTGTTTCTTCCATAGCTGATAATTCAATCTTGGCCTTCTCACACTCAAACTTTAGCTTTCTCATAATCTGCTGATATAATTTATTATCCAGACCCGACTTGTCAAGACTTGAAAGATTCATGCCTGTATCTCTTCGAATCTGTCTTAAACATAGTTCAACCATTGCCTTATCAAAGTCATCACCACCAAGTCTACGGTCACCATCAACATTAATCGTCTTAAATTCGTTTCCATCAATACTTAAGATTGATACGTCAAACGTACCACCACCAAGATCTATGACAAATATCTTCTGATTCTCATCCGCATCCATACCATAAGCGATAGATGCTGCCATAGGCTCCGGGAGAATCTCAATAACTTCAAGACCAGCTGCTTCTGCAGCTCTTTCAGTCTCACGATACTGTTTAGACGTAAAATATGCCGGTACCGTAATTACCGCTGCACACTCATCAGCGCCATAGGTTTTCTTTGCTTCCTTAACAACTTCTTTAAGAATATTTTCAGCAACTTCTGTGGGGGTAAATGTACGATCCTGAATTTCCCATACCTTTTCATCTTCGCCCATATAGGTTTTGGATGAAATAATGACATTTTCCGGATATGTAATCGCCTTTTTTTTTGCAGAATCACCCACCATAATCTTTCCATCACGATAATAAAGCACCGACGGAAGAAGATCCTTCCCCTTAAACTTTACAAAATCTAAAGTATTATCAAACCTGCAACAAACCGTATTGGTCGTGCCCAAATCTATGCCCAGTAAGACTTTTAACATATATTCAACTTCTTCCTTTCCATTCTTTTATCCTGTCAAAATGTTTCTCAAACATGTATGCCTCTATCATCTTACCCTGAAGCTTATACGTTACGACGTAATCAACCCATAACCTGTCTAGAGTATCATAGAAAGCTGATTCCTTGTTCAAGGTGCTAAATTCATGAAGCGGATTCGCCAACCTCTCACACATTCTAATCAGTTCTCTCATTTTTGGTTTTCTCGGAATACTATGCTCGAATAACCATCTGTAGACCTCACTCATTGAAGCAAGGTCCCCTACGCTTAACATAGTAAAAGATTCAAGTATACTATACTCAAATTCCGGAGACTTCATATTTACCCAGTAAAATGAAATATTTTTAGGAATCATTTCGTTGTGCAAATCCAAGGTAATATCCGCAAAAGAACTGTACTTATTTGTGTCGGTCTGCTCCGTTCCAGACATGTAATAGTCGATTTTTTCCTTACGCTCTTCATATAATTCCTTGTTAGACTTTGCTGTTTTCCAAAGTTTCTTATCAATTTCTCTTTTTACATGGCTCTTCATATAAGGTGAGTCATATACCTTGCCGAGAGTATCAAACATTCTGATAAGAGTCGTTTTATCCTTCTCGCTCCATAGAAGTTTACGGATTGCCTTAATATACTGCTTGTAATTCTCCGGGCTCGATGACTTTATCTGACTAACTGCATCATTAAAGGCTTTCTCACCATAAGAAGCATACGCATCTACCAAAATAAATTTATATGCATCCTTATCTATTGAGGGGGACTGCATCTCTTCAATGAGATATTTAAAGAATTCATTTTCCTCACCTGAAGTTAATGTAGCTTTTAAATAGTTGAAAACATCATTTTTCATTAGATCCGGATATTTTTCAAATGCATCTTGGATAAAATCAATTTTAAACTTCAGTGTTTTAGACGGATCTTTATGATTTGTTTTTTCAATAATAATCCTAAATAATTCCTTACGCTCATCAAGATTAAAATTAAAATTGTCTTGTTTCCAATATTTAATGCGAGTTTTCGCTGTAACTCCACTCATATAATACAAAAACAGCACATGGCGAACCTTCTTCTGCATATAAATATTGCCACTAAGCACATCTTCCATCATGTAGGACAACGTGTTGAAGTTTGCATCTTCAAAAACAGGACTTAGTTCTCTCTTAAACCTGCCAATATCCTTTACATTCAATACCCCGGCATTTCTCAAGATAACCTTTACAATGATGTCATGTTTTATGCCCTTTGCCTTGGCCATGTCCACTACACCACCATATGCCTCATTGCAAAGATTTTTCTTTATTTCGTACTCATCCTGCTTTGATATGTATAAATCAGCATCCTGTTCAAATCGTTTATTAAGAGAAGCATTAATTTTTTGTAATGTATCATTCAATAAAACCTGATTTACCATAACGCCTCCTAATTGATTTGAAAGTCATCTATAACTTTCTTCTTTGCCAATAGTTCCTGATTTTCTCCCTTATTAAGCCTTATCTCTTCACCCAAAGATGCAACTGTAATAACACCATTCTCGTCAATACTCCAAGAAAGTTTGATTTCCTCTCCAACCTCATAGCGTCTTGGAAGTTCTACCATCTTTCCAGTAATCTGAGTGAAATCCTCTGGAAAGTTAGGATTTTGTCCATAGAATAAGAAAACCGGAATTCTTGACATATTCTTTTCTGGAATTATATATGTGAATTCTCCCTTTTTCTTCGAGCTGATATCATTTTTTGATATCAGCATTTCAAAACCGTTTGAAGTTCTAAGAAAAATATCCTCAGCTAGACGATCCTCTAACTGCATCTTTTTAAGATGTATATTATCAGGAGAATAATTGTATGCATCTATAGCAGCACCCTTTGAAACAGAAGTAATCGTATCTACGGTTATGAACTGTGTCTCATCACCGAAATACTCTCTCAAAATACTTTCCACAGCATAAAAGTTTGACATACCTCCAGTAAGTATAATTAAAGAAATATCCTCTTTACTCAGGTTATCTGCAGATTTTATGCTTTCCTTGACCGGACGTAAAATATTCTGTTTGTTTGAATCCTGTAGTATTCCAGCATAAACCTCTTCAAGTGTAGCCTTGTCAAGATTAATACCCTGGACAAACTGTCCGTCAATCACTTCAAATTCAGGTGTCATAATAATCCTACTGAGCCTTCTTGGATTATCAATATGTTCCTTCAATTTATTATTAAAATCTATCTTATATTTCTCAGCTTGAGAAACAACCCTAGCTATGATTCTATTCTGATCGGCTACAGGTCTATTACAAATCTTTTCTGTACGATTTTCAAACTCGCTTAAAAAAAATGCGCCAAGATACTGATCGAAATCATTTCCACCAAGATTTTCCCTTTTGGATCTAGATGCAATGCTTACTTTCATGCTTTCATATTCATAACTCGTCTCATCTTCCTCAAGCTTAGCTATGCAGATATCAAGAGTTCCTCCGCCAATATCATAAATCATGATGTACTTACCATTAAGATCAACGCTATTTTGCATCAGACATCCATCGCCATTATTTATAAAATATAGTAATGTAGCTGCAGGCTCATCAAGGATATGAAAGTTTTCAAACCCTGCCATCTCAATGGCATCTCTTGTTGCCTGACGCTCATCTGTGTTGAATGCAGCCGGTACTGTTACCACCAAATGATCTATATCCTGATTAAACTGTTCCTCTATAGATATTTTAATTGTTTTTAGTAGTAGCGCTGAGCACTGTGTCATATCTAGATGTAGATCATCATCCTCTATTTTTCCAGGAATAGTCACCATTGACTCTCCGCCTATTCGTGTTTTGATTCCAGTAAAAGTATTCATCGGTTGATTTCCTGTAGCGTAGATATTCTTTGCCCACTCACCGGTATATACTCTTTTTACATCCGTATCGTTCTTGCAGTAGAAATAGGACGGTAATGTATACTGATCTCTCGTAAGTTTGAAGTCCTTATCATATTGCAAAATTGGAATTGACCTAAGATGTTCAATCGGATTTCTCAGTCTTCTCTCATCTGTCTGAATTACTGACACGGTACTGTTTGTCGTGCCAAGATCAATACCCACATATAATTGCGCCATATAAAACTAACCCCCTTGGCTTATTCATTTTCTTCAGTTACAAGTTCCGATTCGCTCACATTTTTATTTGCTTCCTCAAAAACTTTCTCCTTTGATATTTCTTCCTCAGGAACTGCTGTTTCTGCTGCTTCAGCTATTCTTTCAAAAATTGCATTGCAAAGAATCTCACCCTGGAAACATAAGCCGGTTCTTAAAACTCTATATTTGCCTGCACCTTCGAACTTAGAATAAATTCCCATCATTCTCTCAATATCAGATTCTGCTAGTTCGATTTCTTTTCCCTTCTCGTAGTAACCCTCACCGTCAATTGAAACGCCTAGTTCAGTAAGAAGAGTCCAGATTGCATGAACATGGTTATTGTCAGACTCGCGAAGGGTATCAACATCCTCATACTTTGAAAGTAGATGCTTTATGAAAGCTTTCTTTCCTTCCTCTATACCCTCCGTATGTGCCTTGGCAATTCTCTGCTCCATAACTAGCTGCTCATTCGCGTTGCTTTTTTCCTGACTCTTGAATACTTCCTGCTTTCTTATAAGATCTCTTGCTGCATAACCAAGCTGTTCTGTAATCTTCAGCGAATATCTAACCAAATTAATAATATCCTCTTCATCAGCATTTATAGGAGGAATATCTCTGCTCATAGTAAGACCCTTATCACTAAGAAGCTCAGTTATTTCATCAAGCTGATTCAGTCGATGCAAATTTCCTTCGATTCCTTCTACAGACTCGCTCAGTTCCGTAACACGTTTTCCTACTGTATTAACCTTTGAAAGAATCTTATCCTGTGACTCGCTGATACTTCTACCATTCTCATTTACACGATTTACGATATTTTCAACATGCTTCTGTGTCTTCTGTGAAATATCTCTAGCAACATCGCTTGCAGTGCGCTTGGTAGTATCACAGATACGCTTTGACCGATCATCGATATATAACCCTATCTTCTCAAAATTCTTATCACCATTTTTATTAATAACTTCAATTAAATCTTCAACATTTGCTGTAAGATCTTCGCTTAACTGTTTTGCATTCTTCTCAACACATGAAGTCACTGCAGTTAGATTGATATTAGACGAGATTTCATTATTATTAGTTTCATTCATTGAAGATTTTTTTACAACCTCATCTGCTTCCTTCTCTCTCCCTGATGATCCTTTTTCAACAACCTCTACCTGCGAAATTGATGCTTCAGCTTTACAATTCTCTTCCATCTCCTCTTTGCATCCCCTTGGTGCCTCTTGAACTTTAGGATCAATTACCTGATCCTTAATGTTCTCATCTTTTTTTTCTAGATTCTGCATTTTTTTTGCTGATATCCTTTCTTCCAACTTTTTCAAAAGCTTGCTCTTTGCATCTTTTTTTTGCTGTTGCTTTGCTCTTTTCTTAACCTCCTTTGATTGATTACCTTGATCATCTTTTTTTATCTCTTCTCTCAGTTCTTTATCTAATCGTGCATTTCGCACAACATCTTGAGGCCAGTTTTTTGGCCATTCAGGAGCTGACCCTTCATCCACTGTAATAAAATAAGGATTCCCATTTTTGTCAAAAATAACATCGTTATCCCTATTAACTACCATGTAACAATATTTCTTTTTTTCTCCTTGAATTGCCACTTCATATTCCTCCACTTTTTCGGATTGTGTATCTATCTGTTCATTATCTCCTATTTCTTCAATTACCTTCTTATTCTTAACTATATCAAATATGCCCATTATTATCCTATCTCCTATTCTAATACACCTTCATAGCATTCCCCGTTGCTGTACACCTTGTATGCGACCATACCCGATGTCGTCGTACCAAGCGCTATTTCAATGTTTCTATTTTCTCCCAAAACTAAATTTGAAACTGGTATCTTTCCAATTAAGAAACACTTAGTTATGTCCTTTGAATTTCCCTGATATACTTCTATATCTCTGTTATCTTTGCTTTCTGTAAGGGCATAGCTTCTTGGTTTTGAGAAAAGTCCATATCTCTGGTTTTTCTCAATTAGCTTGTCGAAATTAGCGCCAATTCTAACACCAATGGAGTAACTAAGTTTCTGAATGATTTTAATTCTATTACTATTCCGTACCTTCATTCCACAGTATATGCCCGCCCCATTACCAACCATTTTATTGATTTCAATATCATTGCATTCTTTCGGTTCTTTACCAAATATCATTTTAAGAGTTTTCTTGACAATAAGCATATTGCTTGAACCGCCTACCAAAAGCACTTTATCAATATCCTCTGGATCTAATCCTTTATCTCCGCAATTACATAGGGCGTCATCAACAGAATCTCGAATCTTTTCAAGTACTCTTTCTCCTCGCAGCCATGCTTCAATTTCTTCATTGCACACAGTAGTCTCTATAGGAATACCACTTATGTTTCCATCAAAATCCTCCTCATAATCCTCTTCCCAATATAATGATTCCTCTTTCATCTGAACGATTCTGCCATTCATGTCAATCTGAAATAGGAGACGCTGATTTTCATCATTAATCTCATTTATTATGATTCCTGCCTTTGCCGCAACTTTGTTCATTAAAATATCATCAATATATTGTCCACCAAAATCCTTAATGCCTTCTGTGTTTAGTACCTCAATTGACACTTGACCGTCTGTAGATTTTTCATAAGAGAATATTGTGATATCAAGTGTGCCGCCTCCAAAATCAAAGACCATTATTTTTTCACTATGTCCCATGGTTGAAGATTTCTGAAACAATCCATAGCTGATAGCAGCTGCCACAGGCTCTTCTATCAGATCCATGACATTTAGTCCCGCCCTCTCTGCCGACCGTCTGATTTTCATCCTCTCCTTATTTCCATAAGCATACGGAACACTGATTACCACGCCATCAATATTTGCTCCACCGTTTTTTTCCGAAACTTTATCCTTAATATAAGTAAAAATATCAGTTGCCACATCTACAGGTGAGTAATTTGCGTTAAGTGCCGGAATATAATATTCCCAATTATCTCCGACAAACTTACGTTTTACGCCAAGTACACCATTTCTCGGATCAATGGAAGCACACTTTAATGCAGCCTTTCCTACCAGCTTGCTTCCGTTCTGACCGTAGTATATAACATTCGGAAATACCACCTTTCCCTCGTTGTAAGTCATAGGATCAAGGTATGACACCTCAGTAACTGAACCATCATTCTCATTCCATCTGGTTACATAAATAGTACTTGTTCCAAAATCAATTCCCAGATAAATTGCCATCAGTCTTTCCTCCTCCATATTCTGGCACAGCCGTCACAGATTTTTACTCCATCGGTAAAAAAATATGGATATCTTCGAATTTCATCTATCTTGTCAAACTTCTGAAAGTCATTTGTGAAGTTTTCCGCTGAATCTGGTGTAGGTTCCATAAGCTCAGGATCCAAAGCATCTCCTACCCTTACAACTTTAGTCTCTACTCCATTTTCAGCCAGAAACTTATTAATCTCACGAATCACCATTTCATACACCGGACCCGCATTATTGCCGACGCGTTCATACAGACCATCAAACAGCACGATAATATATTTACCGATGATGTCCGAAAATAGTTGCCTGAGTTCATCCTGTATTTCGCCTATTGTCGAAAGTTCTTTAAACTTCGACATTTGCCTCTTTCTTTGCGTCGAATACACATTTAGGCACTTATCAACTGCCATAGCATAACCATCCAGGCTTTTCTTTGTCTCATCATCAAGCTCACCGTTTTTATCAAGCAGCTCGTCCATATTCCCGAGCAGTGTAGTCAGCCTTTCATCAAATAAATCGAGAATACCTGGCAAATCATCATAACAATTACAGTTTTTATAAATAGGTTCTACTTTTTTTTCGATAAAAAAAGCTTCTAACACACCAACCGACGCTTCATCCGTCGCGACTTCATTCTTAGTAATCCACTCTGGCACAATAATTCTAAGTTTAGATTGAAAAAAATCTCTAACTTCTTTCAGAAGTTTTTTGCTCTCCTGATGATCATATTCCTTATCCGCCTTAAATATCGTTAAATTCGCCATATCCTGTATCCTCCCTTTTTTATTCTAATGTCTTGTATCATCTACCGCAAAATGGCAGCTTTACTCTAATTATGTAGTTTTACTGTTCAAGCTTTGTCAGCAAAAACTGTTCCTCATCTACATTAAGCAAATCACCGTTAACCATTTTTAGGGCAATTGCCTTTGTCTTATCCTGCTTCATTGCAACAAGAGTATTGTATATATCGCCCACATCACTAATAGTTTCAAAAACCTCATGAATCAGTTCTGAAGATAATTCAGAGGCACTTTCTCTCTGATCACAAATCCATCCAAGTGCTAAAAGACAGCATGCAAGCTCTTCGCCACTAAGATTCCCTGACCGAACAACCTCACACAGCTTGGATACAATCCTACCTTCAGCCGATGCTGACAAAATCTTAATATCGGAGTCTTCTTTTCTAAGCGCTACACCAATTGCATATGAACTAAATTGAATATTGTTTCCTAATCCACTAATGGATTTCTTTACATCAGCCTCAAATTCATCCTGTAGCCACTGTATATCTGTTCTGGTCTTGGCATGTGTATATAGACAAGCCTGCAAATACCTTGTCGTGCCATGAAGAGAAGCCAATTTGCTCAGCTGATCCATGCTTGCACATATACTTAAAGCATATATTGCCTGAATATTAGTTGAAATCTTTGGTCCTCCCCCCATTGAAAATCCGTTAATATCTGCACTTATTTGACTCATGCATGCCATAGCCAAGCGGCGTTTTTCTGATTCATTCCAATTCTGTCCTACCTTTCTAGCTATCGTAAAAAGTCTCTGTCTTGGTTCCTCTGACGATACACTTTCAAGTGCTTCTAGGACCACCGAAGCAAATTCCTCTTTATTTCCAGCATTACATATACTGCTCACGCAAGCTGAAATACGCTTTGCTATATTACTTTTTTCCTGCTTATTACGGCATCGCTCGTAATTCTGACAAAGTTGAAGCATATTATTAATTTCCTGCTTAGGCTGTAACATTGCACCATCAGGAGCTAAAATCTTGGTCTTAATCCTTGATTTTTCTCCATTATCTATATCTATATCTGCATACCCTTCCTCTATTTTTTCCATTCCAGCATCATCCTTACTTGTCCATGCCTTCATAGTTATAACTTTGTTGCTACCCATATAAATCTGAAAAGCAACAAAAGCGCCATTATAATAATGCTGATTGAAAGAAATATTTCCACTAGCAATTGTTCTATATGAACCATCCAAGTTCTGGCTCTTTATAGGTATTGCAATCATATTCTGACCAGGTTCAACCTTAAATCCTGTCATAATGTTGGACGTATATGGCAGCTCAGCTCCTGTCGGAATAATCTCATGGACAGCCCCATTTTTTACTCCAAGGTAAAGACAGTCGTTTAATATATTGCTGCCCCACTGTATTGCCATATGTGTAGTTACCGCAGATAAATTTTCCTTTGGAACCATTCTTTCTTGAGAAGCATCTGTATTGTATGAATTTACATCAATATCACTACCTGTCTTTCCAAGAAGTTTCATATCATCCTGCATCTCTTCATATTTGTGAAGATAGTAATGATAAACTGCGGCTCCTCGCGCAACAGCCTGATCAGGATCAAGCGCTACTATAGGTTCAAACCCAAAGAACTCTTTTAACCTATCTGTAACCATGTAAAATTTTGACATGCCACCATTTACAATTACTGCATCTACGATTGCATCCTCAACGGACAGTTTATTAGCTGCTTTCTTCAAAACGTCCAAAATCGGATAAATAATATTTCTAGTATCTGTAATCTTTTCAATTTGTTTGTAATCATTATAAGAGAGATCAGGTGCCATAAAGACTGACAAAATTTTTTCTACTTCTTCTTTTGTAAAGGTATCATCATATGAATAACCGATGCCGCCCATATTTCCACCTGTAGGAATTTCAATCTCATCTTCCGGATCATCCCAGCCAGAATTGTAATCATCTCCACATCTTTCGTTCAAATCCAGTTTCAAATGCTCAGCATAAACACGAAGCTGCGGCAGAATAACCTTTTCCTCTTTGCGAAGTTTTGCTACTACATCAGGATGGCTCGCATACTGTTTTAAGTATCTTTCAAACATTGTTTTGGCTATTTCTTCATCAAAATCATCGCCTCCAAGCAATGTATATCTATTTGTAGCAATCTCATCTACTTTTAAGACGTCAGGATTATCTTCACGTCTCTTGATCTCATGCATCGTGATATCCAATGTACCGCCACCAAGGTCAAATACTAGGACTCTTTTTTTCTCATTCAGATCCATTATTCTGTCTGGGATTTCACCATTATGAATCTGATTAATAAGGTCATAAATGACTGCATTAGGTTCTGAAAGAAGTACTGCTCTTTCACTTCCATCGACATTTTTAACCTTTATCCCAGCAAGTTCTGCTGCATCTCTTGTCGCTTTACACATGGCAGAATCAAAGTTTGCCGGTACGGTAATAACTGCATCTGTAATATCACACCGTTGGGTCTTTGATGCCTCACGAATCATATGTTTTAAAATTCTAGCAGATATTTCTGCAGGAGTCTTATCTGGTACATCTGTTGATAAGCCCTCAGCTACAGGCTTCCCCATCTGGCTTTTGATAGATTTGGCTACCAAATGAGGTCGCAAGGGATATTGCATCTTTGCAAAGTCACCAACAAGAGGTTCGTAATTTTTCTCTTGCCTATAATAAACGCAAGATGGTAGCGTTGGCTTTTTCATATTTGTCAGTTTTGCCTCACCTGACATAAGATTGTACATATCTACAGCACGCTGTATTTCGACAACCTTGCTTACTATATCACCATTTCTTTTTTCATTAATAATAGCAAGCACAGAGTTTGTTGTACCAAGGTCAATACCTACACAAAGATCATTGTGTCCCTCAAGCTTCAAATCAGCCATTATTTTTCTCCTTTACCTTAGGTCTTGAAATCTGTACTTCTTTGTCCTTATATACCCAGCCTGGAGAAACAACCTCAACTGTTTTCTTTTCATCAGGTGAGCTAAATGGAGTTCCCTCATAATTACAAAACTCCACATCCGATGCAATTACCTCTCTAATCGAGTTAATGCGCATAATTGGCTCTATGTGACTATCTCTTACAAACTGTATCAGTTTCTTTACCATAATCAACAGTCCATTAATCTCTATCGGAAGCTCGTAGTTACTTTTTCTAAGTTCGTCTACTCCCTTACGTACTACGAGTAACTCGTCAAGTATACAGCCATATTTTTCAGAATTAAGTCGTGCAAAAAAGTCTGCAAGTTCCTTTACTTTACTTGCTTCAAGCTGTTCGGCAAACTCATCCTGTAAATCCTGAAGCATCGTATTGGTTCTATCAAGAGTGTTCTCGAGCTGCTCAACTCTTCTAAGCGCTTGTTCATAAGAAAGCTTACTTACAGTATCTTTTGACTGTTGCCTCTTTTTTGTATCATGATACTGCGGAAAACCATACGCATCACATATAGCATCAGCTATATCATAAAAATAATACCTAGCGAGCGTATTACCCAGCAAATGTAATGAATCCACCTCATTAAAAAGATCGATTTCCGGATACCTTTCGTATATCATGATTGCAGCAATTCTTTCCTGCGAATCATGCCTCTTTCCATTTCTTAAAGCAGGCTCCTTACGCTGCTTTTCAAAACAATCAAATGCCTCTCTCTTACCCTGAATTGCGCTGGCAAACTGTTCAACAACCCCATCTGCCCACTGTAACAATTCCTTTCTTTCATTGGGATTTGCCATTCTTCTGTTTCTAAATATTTGTATCACTTCATCCCCTGTCAAATCACAACCATATGTCTCATTCATAAGTATCGCAGTTTTGGTGGGTTCTATATCAAAATCTCTGCAAAGAAGAGAAAAAATACGATTCTCTACAACAATATCTTCCTTTATTCGACTCCCCCTTTTTATTTTTCGCTGCATAGCCTCATGCATGCTATGAATAACTTCTTTGACCTTTGAATTATCAATGTTAATCATCTTTATCTATTGCTCCTGTCTTTTGTATGTATCGTACTAAACCTGGTAAATCTCACTATCCTCTGCGAAAATGAACTGCGTCCTGCAATCACCATCGAGCATCATTTCCTGTTCAATCGTCTGGTCAAAAACAGAATTTTCCTTTCCGCAATGGACAATAACTGCTAGTTTTGGATTTAACTTTTTAATAAACATACTCATATCCGAAAAGTCCTCATGTAATGAGAAATCCACTCGCAAATTTCTGTATGCATTTGCATGGTCAGATTTCCTAGAAGTAATATAAATATGCGGTTCTCTCGGTATAAATTCTCCAATGGGTCTGTTATTCTGATTAAGAATAGGAACAGAAAGCCGTTCCATTTTCTCAATCATAGTCATTACAGACGCATCAAGGTAAATTGGCACCTGAGATGTATTCCACTCATTAAGTGCTTTCAAAAACTCAATACCCTTGCTTAATTGTGATACCCGACAACATATTGACTGTCCATCCATTTCCACACACCTCAGTATGTAATTAATCTCCTTATACAAGGTATTTGATTTTTTTGAATACTCCGGATGTTTCGCATGTAGACCACACATTATCATTGTATCTATATTAAGACCCTCTGGTATGGTACACCCCTGTGTAAGCATCGTACTGCTTAAAGAATAATCTCCTGTATAAAGTACCTTTCTCTTCCCTATTTCAAACATCATCATCATAGCTCCGGGTATGTGGCCAGCTGGATAGAATGTTACCTTATATCTTCCGAAATCCATAGTCTGCATAAAACTAACAGGTGCCACTTTTTCAAGAAGGCTTTTTGCTGCCAGACGGGATTCCTCCTGATTGTTATTGCTCCCTATAAAAGCTCGATCATACAACTGATAGCCTGCCAAAGCCCTGGTTATTTCTGTCATGTAAACAGATGCATGATCCGCCTCGCACATCAAATTTAAGAGACTCCCAATATGATCCATATGAGCATGCGATATGAAAATCTGATTAATCTGACTCATGGACTGTACGAATGGTGATGTTTTCAAGCTATGAAAATCAGGTTTGAATTCTATATCTCCATCAACTCCCGTACCTGCATCCAATATCACATTTGCACCATTGATGTTCAAATAATAGCAGCTGGCACCAACTCGTTGACCGCCTCCCAAAGGGATAAATGTGATATTATTATTCATGTTCTCCTCCCTATGGTTCTAACAGGTTACATTACATCATACTTTGACGATTGATAGACATGTTTCCTTTGTCTACGATGGCTCCGTCTTTCTTGATAAGAGTAACATCCGTCTTCAGTTCATACTGTTTTGTTATTTCAAATCTAACAACAACGTCAACTTCGTCAATTTTCATCGGAGGTATATTAGTCATGATTAACTCATCCAAGTATTCCACCCCTGGATCATAAGTCTTCTGTGCTTCCTGTGCCTCACTATTACGAGAAAGAACTTTTATGTTAAGTTGCGCCTGCTCATCCTCAACAAGTGAATACTTCTTTTCTGCTGTTGCCGGAAGAGTTGTTCCTGCTGGAATAATGCAACTGTAGTTCCACTTCTCAAGAGCTACACCGAAATCCTCGTAGGTCATATCAAATACCTGCGGCTGCATCTTAATCAGATGATTCTCACCAAACATATAATCTGCAATTATAGCAGCACCTTCTGCAATAAGTGTTGCTGCATTCTTATCCGCGGATGGCTTTCTTCCAAAATAGCGCTCTACCTGTTCGTTGATGCATGGAATTAGAGACGTACCACCGGCAAGAATAATGTTATCTACATCTGAAATCATCATGTCTGCCTTGCTTAAACCATTGTTCATCTCTGCGATAGTCTGGTTTATAGTCGGCTTAATAATGCTTTCAAACTCCTGACGACTAAGATCAATAAACACCGACTTCTGCTCATCATCCGAAATATAAATATCCATTAACGTCATTGTAGTATTCTCACTGGCACTCAGCTCCATCTTACAGTTTTCAGCAGCCCAGTAGATTGTCTTGACATTATAAACATAGTGCTCATTGTTCAGCTCGGAATCTTCTTCAGAATACATTGACAAATCATAGTGGTCTTCGAGGTAGTCGTATACATATTCTTCAACTTTCTGAGTCAAATCCTCACCACCAAGTTTGGAATTACCCGCTGTGGCACAAACCTCAAAGTTTCCCTCTCCATCAGATTTAATAATTGATACATCAAAAGTCCCTCCGCCAAAATCATAAATAAAAGTCGAGGTTTCATCATTAGCATCAATGTTATAGGCAATTGCCGCTGCTGTAGGTTCCTTCTCAATATGAATTTCTGTAAAGCCTGCGTCCAGCCCTGCTTTCCTTGTGTTTTCTATTTCTACTATATTAAAGGTCGCAGGAACAGTAATAACAGCTTTGCTGACAGTTTCCTTTATGGATTTCTCTGCTTCCTGCTTCAGATATCTTAAAAACATAGTAGTTGCCTCTGTACCAGTCAGTTCAAATTCATCATACTTAGATTCATTTAGTCTTTGTGTATTGAATTCTTTTAATGATACTCCATGAACCCCAACAAACGAAGCCTTTAGCTTAGCAAGTCTGTTATCAGATGAAATCAAGGTAACATTTTGTTCCTTATACTTAAGAGCTATGCTCAAAATTTTGTTGTCATTATTTGCGTTGTTAAAGTCTTCCGAAAAATTCTTAAAGAAATCCTCTGGAAGAATAGATATATCAGATTCGACGAACTGGATGACATCGTGATGACTTGTGATTTCTTCAAGAGCTCTTTCTGCAGAGTATTTGGTATTAATATCACTTACTCTGTACTCAAGCTCCTGTTCAACAGTAATCGGTAATATTATCACATCCGTTTCTGAGAAGCATTCTAATATTTCCGGCTGATCAATAAAAACATTTGTATCAATGACATAATATCTTCTACCATCTTTCCCCACATGTCCAACCTTAGGAAGTCGCACTTTTATCCTGTCAGAATCTGTACGAAGATGCTTTTTAAAGAGTGAAATAGCTGCGCCCTGACTCATAGCCTTAGCGTAAGACTTAGCTTTCTTCCCGTAGAAAACAGTATCCTTGTCTTTAAAAAAGATAAATGAAGGAATGAGAATCTCATTCTTTACTTTTAAAAACTTTACTGCACCATTTTTATCAATATATGCAATTACGGAGTTCGTTGTACCTAAATCGATACCGATTGCTCGACCTGAAAAATCATTGCCTTCTTCCTCTGACTCAGCTTTTTCATTGTCTTCATCATTCTCAGATTCGCTATCAGAAGAATTGGTAGTTCTTGAATCATTTTCTGGCTCTGGTCTTTCAAAATCAAAACCTCCATCCGAATCATATTCTTCTTCGGAAAAATCGGACGGTGTCTCTGCATCTTCTTCTGAGTAAGATTCCTGTGAAGAATTATCTTCATCTACTTCAGGATCCACATCAAAAAATAGCTCATCATCGTCCTCAAAGTCTTCTGGGTTAAATCCAAATTTATCTTCCATATTTTTTCTCCTTTTATACAAAAGGGTATAGTATCCCCTTGGTCAACCTAATTTCTCTTAAAAAAGGGTACACTAATCCCTTTATTATTGAGAATATGCTTTGCAATGTGTGTTTCGGCTTTCCACACTTCCCGAATATCTCGAACAACCTTGCCCTTAGTCGATATTCGTCGACTGCCAGTACATTCTTGTGAAGAGCTCTATCTGGCGAAGCTCTAACTAAACTACAACTACATGATGTATGTATACAGTATACGCATATATTTTTTTGGCTGTCAATTCAATATCGTAAATTTATAAAAATTTCACTTTAACGGTTGTAGGCTATATCCCACTAAGATATAAAAGACATAAATACCACTTAACTTTATTAGCTAAAAATAAACATCTTAATTTCTTGTAAGTGAAAGTTTCAGACATGAACGAATAAAAGTTTATATTTTTTAAATCAATCTAGAAAATCGTCTTCTTCATATTTATCAAAATTGGATTTCTCCTCACTTTCATTATTGTTTGTTTTCATTCTTCTCTTTTTTAAAGATTCCATACGGTCAAAAACATTTCCTTTTATATTTTTAAGAACTTTATCTACATCTATTTCTTTATTTTCGTCAATACCATTTCTCAATTTATATTTTTCCCACCAGTCCCACATATCATCATCACTTAGATTACGCCTTTTTTGTTTTCGACTTTGAATACGTCTTTTTTCTCGTTCTCTTTCTTTTTCAACATAAACTTCTATATTGGAAATTCTTTTTTCTATTTTGTCTACACGTTCTTCAATGTTCTTAAGCAAATCAATTATTATTTCTAATCTATCCTTTGCTGAATTGTCTTGCTTTTCATTTTGTTCTTTCCCTTGTGCATTCTCAAAAACACAATCTTTTATTTCACTCATATTTCTTATCCTTATTACGAATGCTTACAATATGAATCTTTTCATATCACAATCTCAAGCCAGATTAATAACAAATCCTTCAAATGTGCTTATCGATATACTTAATCTATCTCCACTAAATATATCGGCATATTCTAAAGAAAAATTCAGCTTTATATAAAAAAGAATATTTGTCCAATGTGATATTCCTTATGAAAAGATAGGTAAAATGGATGGTTTCTTTAGAGGATGTAGTGCCATTTGACTTTCCGGAGAGCTTGGAATGGTGCAGGCCCAGAACCTTGATGTGTATAATAAGCGAAGGTACACACAACTCTAAATTATGTAGATAAAGATATCCCTTTTCTTTTCGTATAGAACATATCAAAGGGATATTATTATTTAGGAAAATTGAAATATATATCTCAAGAAGAACCTTAAAAATTTAATCAAAGAATCAGATCTTAGTATGGAGATATCCACTAATGCACTGTAAAATAGGTACTCTTAGAAAAGCAATAAAATATACTGCTCATTTAAAATTTAACAAATTTGTAAGTTTGGTATCACTTCTACCCGTTATAGCTTTCATCATAGCTTATGATTTTTTTGCAATATATTCACCACTTTAAGATAGATGGATTCAAGATAATAAAGTTGGCGGAGGCAGACATACACACAAAATAAAACTGATAGATATTCCAAATATATTTATCCGCTCCCGCCAAACAAAGTACAACATCGAATATTTAGAGTAAAAATTATTTTTTACAAGAATTAGTAATAAAAAATCCCTTAGATAGGAATAATAAACCTACCTTACTTGTTATTGAAAAAGTAGTTCCGCTCCTATATACGCTTCTTCTATAGCATTAATGCTATTCTCATTCTGAATACATGTCATAATATCCGGCAAATCAATCCAATACTATTACCACGTATTCAGTTTCTATCTACTGGGTTCAATCTATTGGTTTGACATATATATCTTCAACATACGTTTCTGGCGTTGCCTCTTCAATAACTCCCGAATTAGGATCATAAATCTTAGGATTACGAAGTCTCTCATAAAGAACAGATCCAACCGTGTCCATGACCTGCTGCATCATATCCGGATCTGAAAATAGTTTCTTAAAGAACTCATCATTCTGCTCATAACGCTCAGCAGCCATAGTTGGGAAATCTTTCTCAAACAATAACATAAAAGTGGCTCGGTCATTGTTCTTTGCATAGCTCTGCCATTTTTCCTTGGTGGCATAATCATTTTCCATCTGAACAAGAACCTTATCCATCTCCGTAAAAGTAGTTCCATAACGCTCATTTATCTTATCAATAATGATTGTTAACGGATCTTTCTTAGGTTCTCTGTGTCCGGCATCACCAGTAATCGGAACATAACCACCATCAGAGCTTTCAAGTTCTATCTGACCCTCAAAATTCTTTTCCAGCTTGTAATACTCAAGAAGCACCTTGTCATCTACAGATACTCTCTCATTGCCTGCTCCTTTTGGAAGCATCTTATAAAGGAATTTTGCGTAAACACTGAACTTATGAATATCCTTATCAAACAATCTGCATACCTGTGTGATATAAGCATATATTCTCAAGAACCTTGCCAGAGTTGTTTTGAAAACATTCTGTCTCTCTATCTCAAGGACAACATATCTATCTACTGCAGGACGCAGCTGCCCCTGAAGCTTTCCAAGATCACCTGCAGTCTGCTCCTCCGATGAATAGAATATTTCCGCAAATCTCCGGATCTCACTGTCCTGATATACCCTGAAACCATCAAGTGTATTTTTCATATCATAAATAACGTTAGGATCAGTTTCCTCAAGCAGCACTGTCTCCTCATAGAAAGGCTCAAATGATGCTTTGATATCATCCGCAGAATTAACAAAATCGAGGACAAACGTATCAACTTTGCCCGGTGCAGTTCTGTTTAGTCTGGACAACGTCTGAACGGCCTTTACACCAGACAACTTCTTATCAACAAACATAGTATGAAGAAGCGGTTCATCAAAACCGGTCTGATACTTTTCTGCAACCACAAGTATTCCATAGTCATCTGAATGGAAAGCTTCCGGAAGAGCCTTCTCTTTTATAGTCTGACCATTTTTATCCTTGTTCATCTTCTCTTCAGTATAGGAAACCTTGTCATCCTCTACCTCTCCTGAAAACGCAACAAGTACATCGAGGTTCTGATAACCCTTATCCTCAATCTGTCTCTTAAACTCTTTTACGTATCTGACAGCATGCAGTCTTGAAGGCGTAACAACCATAGCCTTAGCCCTTCCATGCATCTTATTTCGAGTGATGTTCATGAAATGCTCAAGCATGATAGTTGTCTTCTGTGAAATATTATGCGGATGAAGTGTTTCATAATTCAGGATAGCCTTTGCTCCCTGCGTTGTATCAAAGATCGGATCATCATCGATTGTTTTTAATATCTTGTAGTACATTTTATATGTCATGTAGTTCTGTAAGACATCCAAAATGAAATGCTCTTCAATGGCCTGTCTCATAGAATACACATGAAATGGACGATATTTACCCTCTGAATCCTTGGTTCCAAACATCTGAAGTGTTTTGCCCTTAGGGGTAGCAGTAAAAGCAAAAAATGATAGATTCTTATGTATTCCCTGCGCTGCAAGTTCATCCAAAAGACGATCTTCATCATCTTTACGGTTCTTCTCGTCCTCTTCTTCCATCTCGGCGTATTCTTTAAGAATATCCTCAGTATCTGCCAACGCTCTCTTGAGCTTCCTTGCAGCATCGCCAGTCTGTGACGAATGAGCCTCATCTACAATAACTGCAAACCTCTTGTTTGTAGAATTGATATCTTTGTAAATAACCGGGAATTTCTGCAGAGTTGTTATTATAATTCCTGCACCGCTATTTATGGCATTCTTAAGCTGCTCAGAGTTTTTATCTATCTTCTGAACTACGCCCTCAACATGATCAAACTGGTAAACCGTGTCCTGCAGCTGGTTATCCAGAACTTTTCTATCGGTTACAATGATGACTGACTGGAATATCTTCTCATCCAGACTATTATGAAGTCCCGAAAGCCTATGTGCTAACCATGCAATAGAGTTAGATTTGCCGGAGCCTGCACTATGCTGGATAAGATAATTCTTACCTGAACCATTCTCCTTCACATCCGCAAGAAGCTTAGTAACTACATCAAGCTGATGATATCTTGGGAATATCATGCTTTCCTTGATGAGATTACCCTTTTTATCAAATTCCTGCTGAAGATGCATGTATTTCTGCAGGATCTCAAGAAGGCTCTCCTTACAAAGAACCTTTTCCCACAGATATGACGTGTCATATCCATTTTCATTATTTGGATTACCCTTACCACCTACATTTCCTGCACCGTTGCTGCCCTGGTTAAACGGCAGGAAGTATGTATGTGGACCGGCAAGCTTTGTGGTCATATAAACATTTGTCAGATCAACCGCAAAATGAACAAGGACACGCTCCTTAAAAGCAAAAATAGTATCCTTGCTTGCTCTATCAAACTTATACTGATTTATGGCATTTATAGTGTCCTGCCCGGTAAACTGACACTTCAGTTCCATGGAAACTACAGGGATACCATTCACGAACAGTACAATATCAATGCTGTTTTCATTCTTTACCGAATAATGGAGCTGTCTTGTACAGTTAAGAATATTTGCTTCGTACTGTTTCTGGCTTGTCTCATTAAGAGTTGTCTCAGGTTTCCAGAATACAGCCCTAAACTTTATTCCTCTATCCGTAAAGCCATGACGAAAGACGCTAAGAAGATTTGTCTGCTTAACTTCACGAGAAAAACGCTCTATGATCTGCTTCTCTGCAGATGAATCATAAATTTTGACATATCTATCCCACTGCTTAGGCTGGCTATTCTTGATAAACTCGACAAAGGTGGTTTCGTCAAGACCTGATGTACGATTGAAGACTGTAGGATCTCCCTTCTCATATCCGCCCTTTGTTATAAGATATTCCTCTATATCCTGTTCAAATCGTTTTTCTTTTACATCAAAATCTTCTGACACAGGTTAAACCTCCTTTTTTCCGGTGACAACCTCGTATATAAGAGATTTCTTGTATGCCTCCATTTTTTCTATCATCTTCTCTCTATCAAAAATCGTCTTTTCAATAGTCTTTATCTTATTATCTAAATAGTCTGCTATCTCTATTTGTTCCTGATAAGGTGGCAAACAGAGTCTTATATTTTTAAACTCGGGCCAATACAACCGTAGCCTAAAGTCAGCCACTCCATGAGAATAACGATGCATTTCCTCTATGGCTATCGGAGTTCTAAACAAATACTCTATATATCTTGTATCTATTGTATTCTCTTTAAGAGGTCTGCAGGTAACATATGCTGGGCTAACCATTCCCTCCACTCGCGCTGCTCCAAATGCGCCCTGCCATGCTCTCATCATGTTATAGACCAAATCACCCGGTTGTACTCTTTTATATTTCGACTTATCTTCACTTCGAACAAAAACTCGCTCTTGTTCATCATCTTCTAATTCTCTATCTGATATTCCAGTATTTATGGACACAGTCAAAAAAGGAAGATTTTCATTTCCGCTTTCAGATGTCTGTTTATATAGATTTGCAACCCTATATTCTCGCCAACTTTCTGGAATACTACCAATCCAGCCTATAGTTGATTCTTTACGTTTATCTTTGCATTTGATTCCATGAGTTACAGCCTCAGTAACAATTGATACTTTGTATTCCTTCAGTTTCTCAATAATCGCCTGTTGCTTTTCTATGATGGCATCTATCTTGGAGCATTTGTTATCCAAATAGTCCGCTATAGTTTTCTGCTCTACCACATCTGGTTGTGGGAATTGCACATTGCCAAAGTTTGTTGCAGATATTTCCTTAAATGTTGTACCGCTACTCGCCAATTCAAATTCTTCAGTTGACACACTCATTAAATATCTGTAATACCTTACATCAGAATCATCGTTAGGAATTGCGGTTAAGCATCCTTGATTTGTACATAGATCCACCAGATTAATTACAACCTGTCCAACAGGCGCTCTTTTTGAGAAAATAATGTTCCCTGGTGGAATTAATTCTAGTGAACCATTTTCATACCCTTTTTGCGACAAATTTCGATGACCATTACTTACAAATACATCATCTGTTTTAAAATCAGCAGGTGTAATCCAAACTATATCTCCATCCCATAAATCAGAATCATCACTTTTGGGTGTAGTTCCAGAACCAATTTTAAAATGATGCTTTATCTTGCTTATACTCCAACTTTCCGGTATAACTCCAATCCATTTTATTCCACTATCCTTCATCTCTCTCATGATCCAAACACCTCCGCAAGACTACCGGATAATTCTTTTTCCATTTCCAGTATCTCTGTCTTTATCTCTACCGAAGGCTTCGGTGCTTCATATCTATAGAAATATCTTGTGAATGGAATCTCATATCCAACTTTTGATTTCTTTTTATCAATCCAGGCGTCTGAAGCAAACGGAAGAACTTCTCTATTGAAGTATTCCTCAATATCTTCCTTAAGCGGCACATTTTCAGTATCACGAAGAGATGTATCCGCCTGGAGCTTACCTTTCTTTAAAACTGGATTTCCATCCTCATCACGAAGAGGTCTTTCGACTGTTATCTTTGTATAACCGAAATCTGCATTGTCATATATTTTGCTTATTTCGTTTTCCTTAAAGTCACCATATATCCTGGTAATCTCTTCTATGTACTCATCAGAAATATCATTCCTTTTATTTCCAAGAGCCTTTCGACGCTTAACATACAATTCATTTGCATTGATAAGCTGTACTTTACCCTCTCTTTCCGTTCCTGTTTTTTTGTTTGAAAGAACCCAGATATAGGTTGCGATGCCAGTGTTATAAAAAATGTCATTTGGAAGAGCAATGATTGCCTCCAGCAGATCATTTTCTAAAATGTACTTTCTAATCTCAGATGGTCCTGATCCTGCATCTCCAGTGAACAATGGCGAACCATTGTGAATTATTGCTATACGGCTTCCACCCTGAGAAATGTCCTTCATCTTAGAAATTGCAGTCAATAAAAATAACATCTGGCCATCACTAGCAGCTGGAAGACCTGCTCCAAATCTTCCACCAAAACCAAGCTTAGCTTCCTTCTCCACTGCAGCTTTTTCGTTTTTCCACTCACGTCCGAAAGGCGGATTTGAGAGAATATAATCAAAAGTCTGCCCTTTGAACTGATCATCAGACAGTGTATTGCCATCTTTTATGAAATCCGCATTATTCCCCTTGATAAGCATATCCGCTTTACAGATAGCAAAAGTCTGGTCGTTAATCTCCTGTCCAAAAGACACCAGCTCCGTGGAAGCATTAAGGCTGTGAAGGTATTCCTCAGCAACAGAAAGCATTCCGCCAGTACCACACGCCGGATCATATATAGTCTTTGCAACATTATTGCCGGAAAGAATATCATTATCGTCATTGAAAAGAATATTTACCATGAGCTGAATTACTTCTCTTGGGGTATAGTGCTGCCCTGCATCCTCGTTGTGAGCCTCAGAGAATCTTCTGATAATTTCTTCAAAGATATATCCCATTTCAAGGTTAGAAATCTCATCCGGATGAAGATTTGCTCTTTCTGTAGTAAACTCTTTTAATACAATAAACAGAATGTTCTTATTAGCCATAGTTGTGATATGGCCATCAAACTTAAATTTAGTAATAATATCTTGAACGTTCTTGGAAAAGCCATTAAGGTAATCCCTAAAATTATCTTCAATATGGTCAGGATCATCGATAAGTCTTTTAAATGTGTATTTGCTTGTGTTATAGAAATCAAAACCTGATGCCTTGCGAAGCAATATATCCTTCATGGGTAAATCTTTTACTTCATCATACTTTGCAAGCACAGCATCCTTTGTATCTGCAAGAATGCAGTCAAATCTTCTGATTACAGTGAGCGGAAGAATAACCTCACCATATTCATGTGGCTTATAAACTCCTGTCAATTTATCTGCAATCGCCCAGATTAAATCTGCCTTCTGGTCAATTTTTGCGCTTCTAGTAGCCATTTATAAAATCCTCCGATTTTTTATTCTTAAATAATTACTGATAGTCAAAAAAAATTGCCACAGCTATTATTTTAATTACTTTTTCGACATTCTTGATCAAATTGAACTTTGCCGATAAATTAATTATATACCTAAACTTATGACAAGTAATCATCAAAATACCGTAGGTATACTGGAGATAGACAATTTGATACTGTTTTATCCCGCTAAATAAGTCTGATATATCTTCCTATAAATCAATGCGCTACTTTAATTCCCCTTTTTCCATCTTTTTCAAAACCAATCTGCCAAAAACCCATGTCCAACAACTTCATCTGCGGATATGGCAGGTCGTAGACTTTAAGTCTCTTTCTTATTTTCTCAAGACGATCTAAATTATTCTCATAAAAATCAGCTAATTTAAGAAGTGAATTAAGATTGTAATTTCCCGTAGACACGTTCTGATCTTTTATTCCATCAATGAAATATCGATCATATGCTGGCACACATCCAAATGTTCCCATTAGAATCTTTGTAATCAATGTCGTAGAAAGCTTATTCTTTACCCTATTTTCCTTCACACTTTTGCGGATATTATTATAATAATCCGCCATAAATTTTTCCAAATCCAATAGTTCTTCTTGTACCTCATTATCCCTCAAATTAACACAGTCAATTCCAAAGAGAATGTCATATTGAGATTTGAGCATTTCTTCTACAACAGGAATATGCACCTTATAATCTTTTTGGAGAAGAAACGATGAACCCCTATACATTCCCCAGCTTGCAAGATAAAAAGCAAGTTGCAGACTTAAATAGTCATAATCATTAGAAGTATTTTCCCGAGCATCATGAAAACATTTATAGCAATGTTCCCAGGAACGATATCGTCCATTTGCATCTGACTGTAAGTCATTGTAAAAAGATGTTGCAGATTTTATTATCAATTCAACTGTATCCATGTCGTATTGTCCCACTATACTTTCTTTACCTAAGCTCGTTTATAAATCGATATGTCAAAAAACTAATCCTGCAATACGCGATATTTATTATCTCCTAATGAGTCCAGAAAAAACGGAATCACTTCAACATCTAGCAAATCGATCAATTTTCGTAACTGAGGCCTTTTCCCTTTACATAATTCATTCCATTCTTCATATTGTTTATCTTCCCTAAATACCAAAGGGGATATCACAATATCATTAACATCATAATCATATAACTCAAAGTCCCTTAGAAGATCTTCCTTTTTTACTAATTTGTAATATGTATATGCTTCCAGTATGCATTTAAGCATCGTTTCTGGTGAATCGTTTGTGTCTTTTTTATTTTTCTTCAACTCCAAAATATAAACTTTTCTTTTTTCATCATTAACAGATAATAAATCAATCTCTCCAAATGAATCTTTTTGCTTTGCTTTTAAAGGAGTCTGATAATCTACTATTCTTCCAATAAAATCAAACGGTCCCTCTTCCTTGCATTGATTAAACAAATCGATTGCAATTATTTTTTCGTTACTGTGGAATTCCTTATCAGTTCTTCCTTTCTTATCCGGGTATTCACCACTATGATTCATATTGTATGATTCTTTCGTTTCTTTCCTATTATGTTCCTCTATACCTTTAATTCGTTTAAGGTTTTTTTCCTCAGAAAGGAACTCTGCTATAACTTCCGTATAATATCTCTTTTTATCTTTATCAACTGTCATTCCTCTATAGTTTACTGGATCAATATTGTAAAACTTCTCAGGCTTGTTTATCTCTTCTGCACAGATTTCTCTAATTTTTTTAACTGTATATCCCATAAATTCTCTCTTTATTCTCTAATATCCATAATTATGAGTAAGACCCTTGTATCAGGGACATACTATCCCTGATAGGCATATTATAAAAAAACAGAATAAACTATCATTTCCACAATATCTTATTAGTGGTGGTGCACATCCGAATTTCGTTAAAATTTCAGTACATATTCAACACTACAGATATATAATTTCTAAACCTATCAACAACCTCCTCCGGTCCCACTATCTTCACCTTCGCCCCCAGTCCAAACACCCATCCGAAAAACTGCTCGCTCACTGCAACATCAACAGTAGTTACCGACCAGCCTTCTCTTACAGGCCTTATGCTAATATCAGTTCCAAACCTGTCCATAAGTACTCCTACCATCTCATCCTTAAACTCCAGCTTTACCTTTGTTTCCTCGCCGCCAAACATTCCAAAATTGGTCTTTGCATAAGCTGCTATGTCAGATTTCTTGAAGTACTTACTGCCGTCACGCTTTTCTCCGGTAAGTTCTATGTCACGCATCTTATCAACTCGGTAATGCTTTAAGCAGCCGGCTTCAGAATCAAATGCGATGAGATAATAGTTTTCGTCATTCCATGTAAGAGCCCATGGACTTACTTCATAGATTTTATCCTTTTTCCTGACCATCTGCTTTTTCAGATTCCATTTCAGATACTCAAAACTTATCCGACTGTTCTCTGATATTGCCTTGTGAATTTCATCGACAACATAGTAAATGCTCTCGTTCATTGTCTTTACACGACCTTGAACTACCACCTGTCGCTTTAATTGCGATGCTTCATATTCACTTGCAAATGCTGTTAGCTTTTCTATCAGCTCTCGGGATTTCTTTTCAGTTATAAATTTTGATGACTGTATTGAGTCCACAAGTAGCTTGAGCTCTGCTATCTCAAACTGTTTCTTGCCTACGTGATATAGATAATTACGCCCGACCTTTTCTCCTATGATATCTATTCCGAGCACCTTAAGTGATTCCAGATCATCATAGACACTTTTTCTGTCTGCTGTCACTCCATACTCAAGCAGCATTTTCTGAATCTCCGGCATGGTTATTCCATGCTCATCATCGGTTTTCTTAAGCATGATCTGACTGAGATAATATAGTTTAAGCTTCTGTTTTGTTCCCTTTGGCATGTATTCAACCCCTCCTAAATCAACCAATACTCCAAATCATATATCGGCATTTATTAGGAGAAATTTATAAGACATACATTTTAAATACAATCACTTTTCTATCATGCTGCTGTCGTTACTGCACCTGTCAAAATACTCACACGTCATGCAGATGCATCCGCAAAATTTTCTTTTACTGCTAAAGCTTTTCTTAAGCCAAAATATAAATTTCTTCATAGCTAACTCTCTCCTAAAAATCTACAAGATATATTCCTATCCTTATCCGTCTGAAGCTGCCTTTCATTTCCATTGATTTTATTTTTGCAAACAGTAGCTTCCCTGCATCCATGAGCCTTGCGAATACAATATTATCTTTCTCCGGCACATATCCCAATTTGCGTTTCTTCTCATCAAGCGTCAGAATGGCATTACTGTCAAAGCGATTATCTTCCCTCTGCAATATGAGTCTGTCACCTATTTTTATATCATCAAGAACGCTTATATCTTCCAAATGTGTAGTACCGGCAATGAAAGTATCAAAGAGAAATATCTCCCGGCTCAGCGGCTTTATGATCTCACCAAGTTCCCTATTCTGCATTATTGCAACAACGCTCTTTTTTCCAATCGTCAATTCATTGTCCATAATACGCTTGCACCTCCGTCCGTAAGAAGGCTTTCAAGTACGCCCGTAAGCTCATTAAGGTAATCCTGATACTCACGGCATTCTGCTTCAAGTTCCTGCTTTTTCGCTGTCACTTTTTCTTCATCACATAACAACTCTCTGTAAATATACGGTTCCGTTGTGATTATTTCTCCTATCTGACGTTCAATCCTTGCAATACGCTCATCAATGTCAGTAACAGCAATTTCAAATCCATCATCTCCCATTTCATCAAGAGCAATCCTTGTAAGTGCTTCAAGATCTTCCAGTTCATCAACGTCACTTTTCTGATATGCAGTGACTATACGTTCCCACAATTCCCGCGGTCTTTCGTATATCATAGTTTTGCTGTTTATATCGGGATGTAGTTTTTTGGCGAGTCTCCTGTATATTTTCTTTGTCCTCTCGATTCTGAACCCATCTACCTTTTCTGCTGATTTTGCAGCATCGTTCTCTTCCATAAGATCCCGGAGCCTGAGATAATAGTCTTGCATCTCAATATCTATCTGAGCGCTCATAAGGTCTGCATCAATAGAATCTCCACCATTAAGCTGCTTCTGGCAAAACGTTATCATCTTCTTTTTCTTGATGCATTCTACCTTGAGTTCAAAATTCTTCGTAATAAGGTCTCTAAACTCCCTTGTATATGCTATCAGAATAGATACACATTCTTTATTCAGCTGGTCACGTCTGCAGAGCAGTTCGCTGTATTCATCATATTTCTCATCATTCTTATTGTCAGTGAGTATAAGATCATTCATCAGACCACCTCCCAGCCGTAAAGTTCATCATAGCATTTTGTTATCTTCTCATCGTCAATTATTGCCTTCTCGCAGAATTCCGAGAAGTTTCTGTACCAATTACCCTCAAATCCTATAGCATGGTCATCTGCGGTTATTTCTATTTCATATGTCTTTCCGTCACGCTTAAATCTGATAGTTCCTGCAGTTTCTTCAAGATAAAAGAGGTCATAAAAATCAAGCTTTTCCTTGTTGAATGGTGTCAGTTTGTATAGATACCTCACTATCCTGCCCATGACTTCTATATGTCCCCAGAAAGCTTCCAGGCTAAGTCTCTCTGCCATAAACCGCTTTGCACTTTTCAGAAGAGTTATAGCTTCCTTCTGTTTTCCGTCTTCAACTCGTATACCTGCTAGTCTGTATAGTATCTCAGGATAAGGTGTATTTAGATGTGTTGGATTCTTTACCTTTTCATAAGCATCTTCTATTATTTCACGGTATTTCTGCTCGTCAGCTTCGACGTAATATCCGTTATGATACATATCCGCCAACTTATTCCACTTTATAAATCTTATATTTAGTGAGGAATCTTGTTATGGCAAAGAAAACCACAAAAACAACAAAGAAAGAAACAAAGACAACTGCAGCAACTCCTGAAACAAAGGTAGCCGCTGAAGCTAAAACTTAGGAAGTTGTTAAAGAAGATGTTAAAAAGACCGCGACAGCTTCCAAGAAGAAAACTGCTCCGAAGAAAGAGACAACTGCCAAAAAGAAGGCAGCTTCTAAACCTGCCAAGCCATCAAAAGCTGATGCCAAGCAAACAAAGCCTGCTGCAAAGGCTTCAAATGCAAAGAAAACTGAAGCAGCTTCCAGCATTTCTCATTTCTTTGAAATTGATGGTGAGCAGATCAGTACTTCTGATATAGAAGACAAGATTCGTGAGGCTTATAAAGCCGACGGTCATAGAATTGGAAATCTGAAAGATGTTTCCGTTTATTACAACTTTGCTGAGCGCAGGGCTTATTACGTTGTAAACGGAAAAGCTGAAGATAAATTTATAGAATTTTAAGGTTAACGTGCAGAAGTTTCTATTCTTCTGCACGTTTAATTATTATTGAGTATCCCCCACTGACAACATTCCCAGCTTAAAATGCTTTCTACAGATTGCTATGTAACTTTCGTTACCACCCATCATAACCTGTTCACCGTCTCTGACAATTTTTCCATCATGGATGCGGGCATTGATTTCAGCCTTGCGTCCGCACCAGCATACTGTCTTAATCTCCTCAATTTTATCTGCAATCTCCATAAGCCGCTTTGAGCCCGGGAAGAATTTACTTTGAAAATCAGTACGAAGACCATAGCAGATAACAGGAATCTCTGCATAATCTACAAGATCTGAAAGCCAGTCCACCTGCTCAGAACTGAGAAATTGACACTCATCAACAATTACAGCATCATACTTTTTAGCTGCTTCCCAATCAGTTCCTATCTCTGATATGAAATCCTCAACATATCTGCATTCAGCCTGTAATCCTATTCTTGATTTGATGACCGTGTCACCATCCCGGTTTTCAAGCTTTGGCTTTAAGAGTATGGAATTGCTCCCACGTTCATGATAATTATAATTAACCATCAGTGCATTGGCAGTCTTTGAAGATCCCATTGCACCATATCTAAAATATAGTTTTGCCATCAGCTTCTCCTTGATTTTTTTTATATTTTCCAAGCGTGTCACAATACCTGCGAAGATACTATATTTATATATGTATGACTGTTCCCGACAAATAAAATCTTCATTCCTATCCCCTAAAAATCATATCTCCTGACTTCACAGTTTCGTATTCCAAAAGATGAAAATTCTTCATTATCCATTTCTCTAAAATATGACTCAACAATCCGGGCAATACCATTATGAGCCACAAGTATATATGCCTTATCATCTTTTTTGATATCATCTAAAAGGTTATATATTCTCTGAGCCACCTGCATCATAGATTCACCGGTTCCAAATCTACTTGCAAGATGTTTCTTTGCTTCATGGAATTCACTTCCATCTCTGGCAGTAGTCTCGTATCGTCCAAAATTCTGCTCTATTAGTCTGGGCTCTATTCTCACCGGAATATGTGTTATCTCTGAAATATGTCTTGCAGTTTCAGAAGCCCTCACAAGTGGGGATGTCAGGATTTCATCCGCTGTTATCCCTTCTTCTAAGAGTTTATATCCAATTTCAATTGCCTGTTTATGGCCTTTATCTGTCAGTTCTATATCTGTTGCTCCACAGATTTTATTCTCAACATTCCATACAGTTTCACCATGCCTGACGAAATAAAAATATCTATTAGTTTCCAATAATAATAGTCCTCCTCTCATTATCCCTAATCCATCTTTATCCATTCAATCGTTGTATTTTCCTTCGAATATTCTTCTACGAGAGCTTCATATTCCGCCTCAGTAATTGTGTCGAATTTATCAATATTCTCAAGATAATCCTGTGAAGGATTCTCTTTCTTATAAAACTCCGGAGAGCCTGACTCTGCCCAATCGTCCCAGTATTTTACAAACGACATTACAATATCAGCTTTTCCCTGGTCATTGATTTCAGATACAACATATATAGCACGCCCTTCATGACCGGTATCTCCACTGACAAATTGATTCTTGTCGTTTATAAATGTAACTCCTGAAGAGCCAAGGTTCTCCACGTTTGCCGACTGAATTTTGTTATCTTTGAATTCCATGATATCGCAAATCCAGGAACCATACGAACGAACTATTAGTTCATTTATACCATCGCCATTCATATCGTAAAGGGCATATTCCATATCCAGTTCTCCGACAGCCCAGAACGTATCACCATTTGCGTCAGTTTCATTTCCCTTTATATATTCAAGGAAGTGTTTATCTGCATTAGTTTCCTTACTCACCGTTGATGGTAAAGTAATAGACGTAGGCTCATCTGCACCGCCAATTATTTCTGTATTGTTTATTTTTTTAGTACCGCATGCTGTTATACCAATAGCAATTATCAACGCTGTCATTACAAGTATTTTCTTCATAATAAATATTTTCCTTCCACCTATTTGTCATTGTTCTAACTCACCTCTGAATTGTATCACAATCGCTAAAACTTTTTAAATTAAAAAGAGAGAGCTGATACACCGCAGTGTAACTAACTCTCCACTTCTATTTGTCTACTTTTTCTGTTGTCCGATCAACCCTCCGGTTCACGCCCGACATTGTTCCCCCTTTTTCTGCTGTGGGGCCAGCCCTCCGGTCCATTGCCCGGCATTGTTTCGGATTGGACCTATCTCCCAGCTACTCAGCCTGATAAGTCAGGTGTTAGACCACCCCGTGTTGCACGCAACACGCTCCGCCACTGTATATGTAACAATGATTTCGGAAGCCTTAGGAAATTCCACGACATTGCTCTGTTCGGCTTCAATGATATTCTGCGCCGCTTTTTCTGCAAGGTATGCTTCCACAGTTTTCAGATATTCTGAAAGGCTTCCTGTCTTTTCCTGCGATATGGGATTTATATCAAGAGCTACTCCGCCCATGATGATACCTTCCTCATGCAAAATATTGAAAAAATCATCTTCCCGCTCTGAACCGCTGAAATATACCACAACATCAAGGTCTGAGCCTTCTGTTTCAAGTCCCCGGCTTCTTTTCTGTCATCATAGGTTTTTCCGGAAACAGTCATATTGAAAAAGTCTTTATCCGAAGGCTTATTTGCATCATAAGTTGCTATATCTGCTTTCATTCCGCTTATACTCTCCTTCAATGCAGATATCTGTTGCGGATAGTTCTTGGCTATGTTATCCTCAAGTCGATACTTCTGACTCGTATGATTTGCCTTCAGTAGTTTAAGTTTGCTGACCTGTATATCGAGATCCATCTTTTGTTTTATATATGGATTGCCGGTTGCAAGAGCCTTAACTTCAGCATGGTTAAGGGCAGCCTCGTCAATATCCTCACAACTACGCACCGGAGATTTACTGGTCATTATCTGTCCGATAAATTTCTGTTTATTCTCAATTAGCTGCCAGGAGTACGCGTCGAAGGTTCCTTCAGTTACATACCTGAATATCTTTACTTTAGGGTTCATATTGCCCTGTCGGAGTATCCTGACTTCCTGCTGTTCAATGTCTGCGGAAATCCAAGTTGCGAATTCCAATGCTATATCAGAATGCGCATATGTGACACCATATCTTCCTGCTTTAGAAACTATTCCTATCGCATCTACTCCTTCAATCCATTTAGTTGGTGACATAGTAAAAGCATGGAGTCCCGCTTCACTCTTAAACAGGTCGAATTCGACCTGTTTAAATTATTCCTTATTATCCTCATCTTTTTTGCAATCTCGGTCATAACAAGACAAAATGAGACATTTCATTTACACTAAAATGATTACACCTTCACATCCACATTTTTCCCTGCCGGTTCTGATACTGATCCTGTACTCACAGTAATGCCGGAAGATACAATATCAATCGAAGCACCGTCAAGTACTGTGCCTTCTGTAGATACAGCTTCGCCCTCATCAGATACTTCACCGCTCTCAGATGTAGATACTTTAGCCTTTTCGATTCTTTCTTCTGCGGCCTCTTTTTCGGCTTTCTTCTTCTCGGCAGCTTTCTTTGCTTTCTTCTTTTCAGCAGCCTTCTCTGCTCTCTGAGCCTCCAGATCTTCCTTGGATGCTTTCTTCAGGTCTTCGTTCGCTGTAGCCAGCGTGTTTATTGTTGTTTCAGCTAGTTCTGCCGCTTTCTTTTGTGTTTCTTCAAGCTCTTCTTTCTTCTTCGTCACATCTCCGCCGCGTGCTGAATCCAGTTTTATTTCCGCATCAAGAACACCGGCATGACCATCCATCTGTTTCTTGGTGGCATACTGAACATGCGCGATCTGCCTTGATGTATTCGCTGACAAAAGTGCTCCTGTCATAATACTCGATAATGCCATGTTTACGCCCTCCTTTAGCTTGGATGATAGGAAATCCGTTTCCTATAATTTATGCTTTCACATCAAATCCAATAGATGTGATTCCATCCAGCATTTTTTCTGATACGACATCAGCTTCCCCTTTACCAAATTTAGAAAGCGCAGCTTCTACAGAATCCCCCTTGGACATCAACAGTTCCATTCGATCTTTTTCTTCTGCTCTCCGCTCAGCCTGCTTTTCTTCGAATTTTTCCTGTTCCTTCAGTTTTTCTTTTCTCGCAGCCTCGGCCTTTTCCTGTTTCTTTTTCTCGACCCTTTTTTCTTCCAGCATCTTCTGCATCTTTTCCTTGGTGCCGGGACCTTCTCCAGATTTACCTCCGACTATCCAATATGTTACTTTACCGTCTTTATCAATTTTCACGCCAGATGCGTATACTTTACAGCCAGGTTCAGATTCTATTTTCTCTTTGACTTCTTTTCCGTGATTCGGAATGTCTGCAATAATTTTCTCGTATTTAGCTGCTACAACAGGATCATTTGCCATCTTTGCAATAACACTGGATGAAATCGCAACATTATTTCCACCACTACTTCCGAGCATATAGGAAAGTTCCTGCTTCTCACTCTTGAAATCCACAACTGTGATGTTTACATCAGAATACTTCTTGCGCAGATTGTTCAAATAATCCTGAGTGGTCTGAGCTGTAGATTCTGATTGCCCTGCTTCACTTGCCTTAGTTATTTCGCCAGCAGACTTTGTATCCTTTGTCTGTTTTGCTTCTTTTGAATTCGTATAGGTACTTGTATAATTACCATATACACTGTTAATTTCCATCGCCATATTCTCGTCCTCCTTTGACATATAGATTTGAAATCCATTTCACATTATATTATATGCGGTAGTCAATCCTTTTATATTTCTCCGGCAGATCACCGGTTGAAACCTTACTTGCAGCTTCCATCTCAGCTTGTGCTTTATCAGTGTTTTCTACTTCTTCTAACTCTTCTGACATTTCATCGAATTCTTCTGCCGATTCCTCCACCATTTCTTCAGCAATTTCTTCCAGTTCATCCATTGCCTCCGCAGGCATTCCTGCATCCTTATCAACACCGGTTGCCTCTTCGATCATATCTTCAAGTCGTTCTTCCGGAGTTTTCGGAGCATACTTTTCAGCCTCTTCAGCAATCTTTTCTGCACGCTCCCTTGCCTCATCAAGTATATGGAACATCTGTGAGTTATTGTACTCTGCCTTTGCTGCCGTAATCTGATCATCGTAACCATGCAACAGATCAAGTTTTCTCGATATATCCTCAATCGAATCCGCTTTCATATTTTTAAGGTTTTCCTTTTGCTGCTCAAAAAAGGCAATCCGGTTATCTCGTTTTGCTTGTCTATCCAAGCGATTCTGGATGCTCTTTAGCCCATTGTTACTGAACAGATTTAAACTCTGTATTTTTATATTCATACAACCCCTCCTGCACTCCAGGCGCTATATTTATAATCATCTAATTTCTCTTTCGGAAAAAGCAAATCACATATAAACCCTTATGAAGTGAACGGCAATTTTGTCGATGTGAACGGTAAAAAATGCCTGTGGTAATCTATTTTCATTAGACCACCACAGGCATTTTCTTCAACTATATTTCTATATTTTTAGATTCTTATTCCGGTATCATAAGCATTGCAGTAAAAATAATCTTCCCATCCTCCTGTTCTAGCTGTATGGTTCCATAATACTTTTCTGCAATTCTCTTTATATTCAATAATCCATAGCCATGATTTTCCTTATCCGACTTTGTTGTTTGAGGAAGGCCCGTCGCATGATTTATTGTCAGTTCTTCTGCATAGCTATTCTTTACCTGAATTAGATACGCATTGTTATTTTTCCACGACATAATTTCGATTTTGGGATTATCGCATTTTTCTGCATCCCTGATTGCATTAGACAAAGCATTATTTAGAATAATTCCTATGTCTATAGATTCTACCTTTCCACTGACCGGATAACAAAAATTCTGCGTAAACTCTATTCCACTTCTTTCGGCCTCACTTTTCTTTTCAGATATTACGATATCTGTAACCAGATTTCCTGTCTTTACATTGATCTCCGGCATTGGAAAACCTTTTTTCCATTCTTTAAGATAAGCTACAGCCTCATCATGTTCTTTTTTATCAATCAGATTTCCCAAAACCATGAGGTGATCATTCATGTCATGCCTGATACTGCGAAACTCAGAATACATATTTTCCATTGTGCTGATATGCTCTGATAGCTCCTCTACCTGCTTTGAAATAAGTAAATTTTGCATTGCTTCTTCTTGAGATTTCTTAATCTGCTGATAAGAGTATATTACAGTAATTACCGCAATAAATGCGATTATCCCAAACAGAGTCCTTATACCATCATAGATTGGATAGTCATTCCAAACATAAACACCGGATTTATCCACATACACTTCCGAAAGAAAGGACGAAATCCAATATCCTGACATGATAGCTATAAACGGTGCAACAAGAATAATCAATTCCCGCCACTCCATCTGCTCACCTTTTCTCACATATACTTTTTCAGATATTATTATTTCCAAGAACAGCAACACTTTTTCTATGATAGTCATTAAAGCCAAAGCAACAATAAACCAGATAAATTGATTCTTTGCGTCATCCATACCTTCCCTTGCATAAGTTATGCTGCTTATCAGTTTCCAAGGTAAAGATGTGATTCCTTGTGCTATCCAAGTAAAAAGATAAATTGTCATTGCAAGAAAAATCTTCTGCGCAATATTTCTTTTTTCCAAAATCACCGTCGTCACACATACAGTTGTAATCCCAATAATATACGCAACTACACCTGACATAGTAAACGGTACGAAATAAAGAACAGTCATCACTAAAAAGAAAACAATACCTGTTATGTATGCCTTTTTTCTTTTAAGTACATAGGGAATATAAAATTTGACAACTAAGAAGGCGCTAATCACTAATCCTAATATGGCAGATATCATACTGGCTACTTCCCACATTCTCTCCATACTCATGAATTCAACCTCCTACAACTATAGGCCATGTAAGCCTTTATAAAGCCATCATATTCCCTTCTGGCTATTGGAATGCTGTCACCGCTTTGTACTGTTATAGATGTTCTGTCATACCGTTCCACATATTTCAGATTGACCAGATAGGCTCTGTGAACTCGATAGAAATTTGTATCCAACATCTTTTCCAATGCTGACAATTGACCATAATATTCTATATTTTCATCATCCATGTGTAGAATTGTTTTGCGGTCATACACCTCTGCGTATAAAAGCTTAGACAAGTTCACCTTAATATGTGAACTCCCGGATTGCACTTCGATAAACTTATCTCGTCTGGCAGATTCTTTCTCAAATCGCATCAGTTCTTCTCTTGCTTTTTCAAGTACTTCCTCTAATTTCTCATCCTCTACCGGTTTTACAAGATAATGAAATGCCTGCAGATCAAACGCATGAAATACCTGATTTTCTTCTCCCGTGACAAAAATCAAAATTTTTCTCCAGTTTCTATCACGTAACAACTGCGCTACTTTCATTCCATCCATGTCCGGCATTTTAATGTCCAAAAGTATAATATCCGGATATACACTCTCGCTAAGAAGCTCTTTTCCCGAAGTATAAGTCATTACCTCTGCATCAGGGCAAAATTTCTCCACCTTCTCGCCAAGGATAGCACATATTCTTTTTTCATCATCACATATAGCTATTCTCACAAAATCCCTCCAATGCAAGGTATATAATAGCAAACGTCATTGACGTTTGCGAATTGCACCGGGTGCATCACTTTATAGTAAATGCAATTATTTATTGCGTTTACTATAATTATCGGCAATTCACCTACAATTTGTCTCATAATGAAGTGAACGGTCATTTTTTTGCAGCAAACGGTAGCAAAAGACCGTGCTATCTATTCATTCTAAGTAGCTAACCACGGTCTCTATTTAAATCATATTAAAATGCTTCAAAGCTTCTTCAATCGCTTTTACCTTTTCTTCCGGGCATCCCGGCTGTCTGCTGTTTTCAGATTTTGGCTTATTATAATTCTCTCTTTCTATAATTCCATGCTTCTGCTTAACCTTCGCAATATTTAAGTTACTCACATGAAATCCGTACTTATCCTGAACCCATTTCGTGATTTCATCATAGGTTGCTCCATCCAGTTTTGTTTCTGAAACTTGCTTTCGATAATCGCATTTATGCCCTCTGGTCATATTGCGGTGCTTGCAGCCATAGTAAAAGTAATCACTGTACTTCGTGCCATCTTTTCTATACTTAATACTTTTATTCCCATACATGCCTGCACCACCGCTCATTTATATATCCTACTGAATTTATTTTATTGAATATTTACGAAATAAACAATGAGGGGGCATTTTCCACTAGTTTCTGCATCTCTTCCTGAGTATTCTTAGTTGGATCAAAGCTCTTCATTGTGCCTGATGCAGCATCATACTATAGCGCAGTAATCTGAGGGCTCATATTTCTGGCCGCTTCTGCACGTTCCTTTGCAGCCTGCGATGAGGCCTTTGCAGCAGCAACCAACTTATCAAGCCAGTCTCTTACCTGTTCCCCAGTGTCTGCCGGTGATGTTATGATTTCTGAGAGTTCATCAAATGGCGTTTCAAATATGATCTCATCAGATACTACCAGATCTATTCCTGCCTTTTCAAACTGCTTCCTAAGTGCATTTACATATTTGTCAGTCGAAAAATCCTGTGTCAGATCAATGATAAATTTCCCACTCTGACATGTCATATTGAGCACAAGACCGTTTGAACAGTTTGAATACAGGTGTACCTCATCCACAAGTTCACCCGGCATATCAAACTGACCTATGTAACTTATAAGATAAGTGTCCAGCGCAAGATTTTCCATGAACCCAAGGAGTTTCTGTCTTCCTGCAAATGAATGAAAATGTCCTATGACACTCAGAAGCATATTGATATTATTAAATTCCTTTGCACAGTAATCATGCTCTTTCTGGGCATTGAGAAGCCTTTTATATTTCGCAGCTATTTCACTGTCTGAAAGGTTCTCCTCTTCTCTTCCGTAAGGCAGAGTCATACTCTTAACACAGTTTTTGAAGGTGTCATCACAACCTAATATATGTCTTGCGTCCATAGGAAAATTACTTACTATAGTCTTATCACAGTCTAAAGAAATCTCTTTTATCCCTCTGCTCATCAGTATGCTCAGATATGTGATCGGAGATGCGCCGATGCTCTTGCAGGCATCCATAAACTGCTTCTGTGAAAAACTGATCTCATAACGCCTATGATCATCTTTATTCTTTGTTTCAGGAAGCTTATATCCCTTGTCGGACAGGCTTTCAATCTTCATGCTTTTTCCATTTAGCTTGTACTTCTTTTCACACGGATCAGTAAGTTCGGCTACCGATAGTTCAGATGCCAACAAGTGGTGTTCTTCTCTTATCTGCTCATATTCACTCATGTCAGCATTTTTATAATCACTGTAGAATCTGAGCAATGTCTCGAGAAATGTCTTTGCACCTCTTCCATCTGTAAGTCCGTGATGAAAAGAGAGTTTAAGGCTCTTTTCCCAATATGTAACTCCCATGAGATGATAGTTGTTACTATGTCCGCCCAGTGGGATAAATCCATCTTTGTGATGTGCCTCAAGCTTCATTTCATTCCTTACCGCATAGAAATCTCCATCTTTTTCTATGAATCTGACGCCAAAGTAAGGGTATCTGATGACAGTGTCTGCTATCGCCAGTTTCAGAAGTTCACCATTTATTCCTTTCCTCATCCTGACATCATAAACCTCACTTGGAAGGCCCTTGGATCTGTATAAATAAGACATTCCAGACAAAGCCTTGTCACCATTCTTAAGTATTGTTTCTACATTCTTATTTTCCGTCATTATTCTTCTCCTGTTATCTCTTTAGCAAGTTCCAGAATTTCAAAGGCATATTTTTCCTTGCCCTTTTTCAGAAGCTTCTTGTATAAAGGATAGTTAGTGATGCAGATTGCAGCACCTGCCAGTCCCAACAGTACTCCGACAATCATGAAAACTGCTCCTGTTCCAAAGACGCCCAGCCCAAAGCACATTCCTGTGCCAAAAATCAGAGTTCCTATGATTCCCAGTGTCATTGCCGAAATGAAAGCTGGGAGCTTTGCTCTCTCATCAAGCTTTTTAAGCTGCCTGACCTTGTTTGTCTCTCTGGGCATATATTCCTTTGCTACACTCTCCGCATAAATCTTATCTAAATCGTTCATCTCATTGTTCTCCTGTCTTTTCTTTCTATAAATAATTATAGATTTTTGCAGCAAAGCTCCAAAAATCCCGCAAACAAGCCATTTAAATGCAGCTTCGCTGCGGGCTTGTTTGCCACATGTTTTACTTCATCACACGGAACCCGCAGTAAATGCGGATTCCTGCAATTTAATCATAAGAATACATGCTATTTTTCCTGTTTCTTTGAGCCATCTGATCTCGTCACGTATGGTCTCTCTGTATGATCTTGTAGTATAACCAAGTTCCTTACTTGCTTTACTTGAATCAAATCTCTCCAGGTCATCTTTATTACAAAGATCTCCGTATACGATTTCTACTTCTTCCGGAAGATATGCGGCTGACTTATCACCTTCAAGGACAAATGCCCTTACTTTTTCGTTTCTATCAACAAGCTTTCTGCAGACTGTGCTTCCAAGAAATCCTGCTGCTCCTGTTACCAGATACATTTTATTTGTTTGGCTCATTTATCTTTTCCTCTCTTATTTTCAATTTGTTTTCTTGCTCTCTGTTTTGAGCTTGAAGTCATTATAGAAAAATGAGCCTGCAAAAAGAACAACACTTTTTGCAAAATGTGTTGATTTAAGGAGCACAGGTCCCGACACGTTTTGTAAAAAGTGTTGATTTGTAAGTCCTATATACTGCTTTTACTGCTCTATGGCTTGATGATACACTTCTGTATAACGCTTATGATCTCGTCTTTGGACTCGGCGCATCCCCCTCGTACCCACTCAGTGACAACTCCGATAATACCCTTAAGATAAAAGACCATTATAAGCGGCTGCTCATTTTCCGGAACTCCGAACCTTGTAAGTATGGGCCCAAATATGTTCTTAAACCATGTCTCATAGGTTTTTTCGGCGCCCATCATCTCATTCTTTTCATACATCAGGTAAAAGAGTTTCCTGTTCTCTTCTACAAAATTCAGATATGGCATCAGATATTCCGGGGTAACAAGAAACAGTTTCTCATCGTCTTTATCATCTATATCAATGCTTTCAGCACCCTCGGCACCGAAGCGGCCAAAGAAATCTTTATATACGGCTTCCACAGTTTCCTGCAGAAGATCATTTACATTATCATAGTGAAGATAGAATGTTGATCTGTTTACTCCTGCAGTCTCACATATTTCCTTAATGGTAATATACTCAAAGCCCTTACTATCAAGGAGTGTTATCAACGCATTATGCATCTTCTCTGCTGATTTAAAATATTTGCTCTCATTCTTATTCATATTTTTCTATAACAATCTCCACATCTCTGTTGCCGAGAAGTTTTGTCAGCTTCTCTTTCATAATCTGTTTCCTGCGCATTTACAAATCTCGAAAGATCAGACATACGTTCATGATATAGATTAAAAACTCCTCTTTCATTTAAGTATCAGTATTTTTCTTAATTCTGGCAAAATCTATTGATCCATTTTCAAGTTTCTTTATATAGGAACCAATTTCTCTATCCATATTTGAAGAGCATTTCTTCATAAATTTAATATGTTCCGTTACTGTTCACACGCTTTCAGCGTGCTCCAGTAACGGGTTTTGCCATTTAAGATTGCCTAAGGCAATGGGCAAAACCCAGTGTTCAGTCAAAGTTATTGTGACATAACTGCGCACACATATTTCACTTAGTGCTTCAGCACTTAGTGAAATAGCGTACAGAGTAGCGGAGTGCGCAGTTTGCCTGTGAACAGTAACTATGTTCCAACACTCTAAATGAGTTCTTCGCATTGTCAATAGCATCTGCTAATTCGTATAGTGAATTGTACACCCTTGTCAAGGACATTTTTAAATGCTTGTGCTGTTCTGCAAACCTACGACACTTTTTGCAATCCCTAAAAAGGCTCTATCACCTATTGGGATTTCGCATTCAGCTATACAAATCATCTAATGTTAGCAATGATACCTTCTCAGCATCAGCGTTCTCAACAACCCACTTAGAAAAGCCTGACAAAGAAAAATACATATACTGAACTTCCTCGAATTTTCTATCAATGAGCCCCTTTCTGTTCATCAGGTCTTCATAAACTGGCTTATCTATCTGTTCATTTTTGAACTTGCACTCTCCAAGAATTGCCTTCTTTCCAATTTCATCAATTCCAACAACATCAATATCCATTGGAATACGATCATGTCCCATCCCCCACCATTTTCCTACATTTGTAGTCATGCATTTCAGCTTTCCATCTAGCCCGTGTGAAAGAACGTAATATCTACACATATCTTCAAAAATATCACCCATGAAATCATGCAAATTGTTCTTCACGTACGTATTATAGTAAACTTCTCCGCGGTTCATCTCGATGGCCGCACGCCCCTTAGGTATGAATTTATACCAAAACCGATACATGCCATCAACGATTTCATAGTTAACCTTCTTTTTGTTCTTTTCATCTGTTATGGCGGAAACTTTTGCCAAAACTCCAACTGCAGTAAGATTCTTTATAGTATATGAAACCGCAGCGGTCGACTCATGTACTTTGTCAGCAATTTCATTTACTTTATTTGCTCCACCTGAGCACGCCTCAATCACTGTATTATATGTGTTAACCGTTCGAAACTCTTGCATAAGCAAATTGTATGGTTCTTCATAGAGGTAACCGGATGTTTTAAAAAAATTATTAATTAGATTATCATCTAACGAAACAGAGTCATCAAAAAGTGTTAAGTATTTTGCGACTCCTCCAGTTACACCAAATACAACAGCCTTTTCCTCATTATTGTATTTAGGCACGAATTTAGCAGAATCTAGATAATCAAATGGTTTTAAAAAAATTTGATTATCACGTCTGCCAAACATTGGGCTCTTTTCACTCAAGATCTTTTTTTCCATAAAACTAATTGCAGAGCCACTAATAATAAGATATATATTTTTCTTACTAAGAATTGAATCAATCGCACCTTGAAATCTTGATAGAAAAGACTCGTCCACTTCGGCAATATATGGTATTTCATCCAAAGCGATTACAGTTTTTTCATCCTTACAACTATTACCTACAAACTTAAAGAAACCTTCCAAATCCGAAAACTCTACACCTTCCATCTCTGGTACGATATCAGAAATGAATTGTGCACTCCACTTTTTAACATTATCTTCTAAGCTAGATTTTGCTGCTATATAATATGACGCTCTCTTATCCTTAATAAATTCTGTGATAAGGGTAGATTTACCTATACGTCTGCGACCATAAATAACAGTCATTTGGAAACCTGGCTGATTATATGTTTCCTCCAGCACACTCATTTCATGTTCTCTTCCTATAAACATAGTTATTTCTCCCGCTAATAATTCTCTTTACTAAAACTGATTTTGTTAAAATATGTTTTATTAAAAATAATTTTAGCATAGTATCCATAGATGTCAATGTATACTTCTATCCACTTATATATAAAAGAGGGGCCGAAGACCCTCTATACTAAATAAACCTTTATTACCATTTCTCCCACCAACCGGAAACAAGGTTATTCAGGATCTTTAGTTCATTCTCTTTCAGATAATTCTTTGCCACCCCGATATCCTTCAATGCCGGCAGTTCTCCTGAAAAGGAAGTTAATCCCATAAAAGGCTTATTAGCATCTGCTCTTTCATAGATCACTTCTGCCGCAGTATGACCGTGTGCCGCGTAATGAAAGTTCTCTTGTGACCTGTCTGTTTCCTTCCATCCGAACCTGTCGGAATTTCCGACAGGTTGAATTTTCATCTAATTCATCCTCTTCGTAGATATTCTTAATATGATCAACTACGTTTGTTCTGGATGTTTGAAACAACTCTGCCATCTATTGCTGTGTCAGCCATACAGTTTCATCCTCCATTCTGACATCCAGCTTAGTCAATCCATCCTCCGTCTGATATATAATGATTTCTCCATAATTATCCATAATGTTCTACTTCACTTTCTTATTACGAAATTTCATATACGCTTTATAAGATTCATATTCCGATAAGTTTCAGAAATCGCTTATCATTCATCTGCTCATTTGTAACATACTCCCCATCATGGAATAGTGCATAACTCGTCACAGGAGTCGGAGCATTCTGCGCATCCTCCCTGTTCTCAATATGAATAGCACGGAATGGAATATTATTTTCATTTGCAGTCTGCTCCAGAACCGGAACATACTTCGCATTGAACGGGCACTGGCTTGTGTAATACAAAACATAACCCATCTCTTCTATATGAGGATGCCTTGCACATTCCTTAAATCTCGGAGCATCCGCCCCCTTATCAAATGGAAAATACCAAAGCTGGATACCATTATCAGCTTCATCCGCAACGGCAAAGCCCTTATATTTCAGAAACTTCGGATCAGCCAGGAACGGCTTTTTCTTTGCAGCACACAATATGCACAGCCCATTTCTCCCCTTTTCTTTGCTATCCTCTATGCAAGCATTTAACAAATCTGAAGAATATCCATGTCCTTTGAAAGACCCGGACACCCACATACAGTCAATGTACATATATCCATCCGCTTCAATCGGAACCCATGCGTTTTCCGCAGGGATATATTCAATAAAGCACTTGCCGCGCTCCACGCTCTTCAGAAAAACAAGTCCTTCATCAAACCTGTCAGCCAGCCATGCCTTCTTTGAAGATACCTGCACATCCTTATTGTTGGAAATCGCACAGCAAATGTGTTCCTTTTCCAGATTATCCTTTGTTACTCTAATGTATTCCATATGTTCAATCCCCCTTTGTTTTAATCGGATGCCTGATCACGGTCTTCAGTTTCTCCGGATCAACCTTTCTGGCATCACTCAGATAAATCTCATGATGAAGGCGCTTATTCGTAATATCCAGCTCATAGCCTTCCTGTTCCAGGAACTCATGCATCATGGTAACCGTAGCAGGCTCATCATCATAAGAACCGTTATGCATCATACCAAATCCAACTCGACAACTGTATGTCATGTTTATTATAGCAGTGAAACTTTTTTTCGCCATTATTCTCGCAGCAAGCTGCTCGATGTCGCGTTGGCCGTCAGCGGAAATGTATAGCTTTTTTGCACCATGTCCCTTTGCCGCCCCCGCTGCTTTCTCAAAAAGCTTTCTTCCAACTCCCATACCCCTGAATGGTTCTAATACCTGAAATGTAACAAGCTGGACATACTGTCCTTTTGTTCCTAACCTTTTTGTACCAACCGTGATATATCCTATCAAATCCGTCTCTTCAAATGCCCCATAATCTATCATGTCCCCATATAGATTATTTGCTATTGCCGACGCTTCTTCTCTGCACTTATCAAGACTCCATTCTTCCACAAATAAAACAGGCAGAAGAATCCAATTTCCATCCCTCAATGTCCCCTATGCTTTTCTCTTTTCTTAATTTTCTTCAATTCAAATATTCGCTGGCTCTTAGCATCCCTTTGTTCACGGCTTCTGACTTTCCGTTCCTGCTTATTCTGTTCTTGTTGTAATTTGAGTGCCTGCTGCGATTTAGTGCCTATGCCCGTCTCCAATGTCTGTTTTTTCGCATCACGCTGTGTCCTTTTAGGATTCTTCTTCGTATCCTTTACAACCGTTTCAACCGCCGGACTAAACTGCAGATGATAAAAGTTCCGATTGATAAACTCCAAAACATCATAATCCTTCGGTTCCACGCCAAATGTCACTTTAGCTACTGACAGTTTTCTGTTTTCAATTCTCTCAAAAACACCCACCCAGAACGGATCTTCAAAATATATCGTCAGTTTTCCGTGCAACGATCCCATCAGCCATATCAGATAATCCTGCGATCAGATACATTGCATAAAAGATTGGAGAAAACACGGGACAAAGCAGGAATGCCGCACTCACAAGGATTCTTATTCCTGTTATTACATTTGCCATAATACGCTTCCGGCATTTTCAATCCTGCCACGTGCATCATGATTGTTCCCTATAATTGCTCCAACCTTTTCGCACGACTTCATTTCTTGACAGCCACCGCAGGTCTCCATCTGTTTTTCTCTCGCACACTGTCTGATCGGACATAAAGAATCGCAGTACACTGTCTTTACTCCCGGAATCCTGCAGCCGGAGCAGTTGATCATTTCCGGCGTGATCTCCACTCCATTAAGCTCAGACCATTCCTTCGATACCTTTATCCGCAGCTCATTATCGTTATTAATTGTTGCCAGACGAGCTTCGCAAGCCTCACAGTCCAGCCCGCAATATGCAATATATTCATTCATGATCAAGTCCTCCGATATATTACCGATACATGTGTTATCCCGTTTTCTTCATCAGAATATTCTCTGTCAAATCTCATCCCGATAGCCTCCGCTGTCCTTATGGAAGCTGTATTTGTATATTTACAATATGAATACAGCGCAGGGTAATCTGTATTCTTAAATGCCCAATCCCGTACTGCTGATGCAGCTTCCTTTGCATAGCCTCTGCACTGGCAGCCTCGACGGATGTGATATCCGATCTCCGGAAGCATTTCTCCTTCTATATCCTGCAGCGTTAGCCCACAGTCGCCAATTACTTCACCCGTATCCTTCAGGCATACCGCCCAAAGTCCGAAACCATCCTTGCGATATCGTTCCATGTTCCTCTCTATCCAGTCCCGGACTCTTCCCTCATCAAAAGCATATGGATAGTGCTGCATATTGTCAGAATCCGCAAGGACCGAATAAAGTGCTTCATAGTCGCCCATGTTCATTTCCCGCAGAAACAGTCTTTCTGTTCCGATAACCACTTCTGCTTTATTAGAGTCACAGGTTTTCTCCATATATACGAACACCAAATCGTCATTCACTGGTTTACGGTCAAATATTGTGTATCCTTTTAGCTCCAATATTTTGTTCAGTTCCTCGAAATCTGCTTTACATATTTCCATCATTTACCTTTCTCGCTCCCATCACTGCCAACGTTTTTATTTTTGTAGATGACTGCTGCAGAAGAAAGACTCGCTCCGGCACCGATAAATGCAATCCCGTTCCTATAATATCCGTCAGCAATCTGAAAAACTGCTGTCACAAAAGAGACAAGTGCCAAAACAGGTATCCACTTAATAAACTTCTCTTTCATTGTGAATCCTCCTTGCGGTAAAGCTCTCTTTACTACGATTAAATCCGTTTGATCAATCCTCTCTCATGTATACCTTACAAAAATGCCGTAAATGCTTTTCGATGTATTCCATGCATTCTTCCTCATATTGCGGCTGCCTGTCCGACCTTGCAATCTGCAGAACAGCCGGTGCTGTAAGTTCTACCGCAAGCAACTCCGGATCATCATTTTTGACGATACCCTCATCCATCATACCTTTGATGATCTTTGCAAACATCCTCTGTATCCCGTCCAGCTGATGTCTGGTAGTAACCTCGGAAATCCTTTTATTCCTGAACTGTTCCTGAACAAGAAGCATCCTTATCTTGCGAATCATGGGATCCCGCATTGTGAACGAGATCCTTTCCATCGTCGCCTTAATAAACTCTTCCCGGTCCTTTGGTATCTTTCCGATATTTTTTTCAGACCCAAACATTTCCTCATATCGCGCTTCCGCGGAATCAATCAACGCATTCAGGATATCCTCTTTACCCTTATAGTGTTTATAAAGGGACGGAGCCTTAATACCGACAACAGTTGCAATCTGCTCCACACTTGTTCCATCGTATCCATTCTCTGCAAATAACGTTAATGCCGCATCCAATATTTTCTCTTTGGTAGACATGGTCCCTCCATTTCGCTAATAAATATTAGCCATATTATAGCTAATATTTATTAGCTCGTCAATCAAAAAAAAGATCAGCAGAGTTTCATTCTCAACTGACCTATATTCTTCATTACCTATTTCTATCCTCAGCCTTTGTATAAATGACTTCTTTCCTGCATCCTTCAAAGAAGCTCCGATATGATAGCCTTCCACGCCATCTATAATCAAAAACCAATCATGAAAAGCTATAGTCTTCTTAATTGTTAATGTAGGATACTGTGCATTGAAATTATTAATATCCTGCGGAGATATTCTTACACTGGGCAACGTATATGCAAATACATCAACGCCCGAACTTTTCTTAGCAAGGATATTTAATGTAATCACATCAATATATCCATCTATTAAAACAATTTCCTTCTTTGCATGTCCGATAATATCTGTAAGAAAACTGAAGGCATCAAAAATCTGACCATCATAGAAAATCTTCTGATTTTCTTCCTCATGATTTGCCATATACTCAAATATCCTGCCAAACTTCTCATCTGTATCTTTTTGATATTCCAACTGCTTCAGTTCGATAGCATTAATCTTCTCAAACATTAGAGCATTATTAGCAATGAAGTGACGCATCTCCTTAAAAGCACGCATTATAAAAATACTCTGCTTAGTGGCCAATTCACCCTTTAGAACCGTTGCTAACATATAAATGCCCTGTTCTGTAAAGGCATATGGAAATTTTCTACAACCTCCACCTTGTCCAGAAAAAAATCTGTTTTCTCGTGAAGTCACAAATTGTGACTTCATGTATTCTATATTCAAACAAAGATGTTTTTTGTGGTCGAAAAAATCGACCGCAAACCACTGGTCCAAATTTTTAATCGAATAATTTTAACTACATATCCTCAAGGCTCTCTATCTTCTTCAATGCCTCCATATAAGCCATAAGACGCTTCTGCTTTTCTTCCTTGAGATTATGATAATCTTCAATCATCTGAACATCGCCAGGAGTAAATTTACTTTCTGGACTTGCTGCAGCAATTTCCTCTTCATCCTCAATTCCTTTACCGGTAAGAAGTTGCTCCGGGGTAATTTGCAAAACATTACAGATGTCCATTATCTTTTCTACAGTAGGATTGGTCTTTCTCTTTTTCCATTCGCTTATGGTACTGGTAGAAATTCCAACCTGCTTTGCAAACTCCGCCTGTGTCATATTACGTTCTTTCAAAACCTTTATAATTCTTTCACTGATAATCATGAGTGATACCTCGCCTATCGTTCACTTATATAACATTCATATTGGTGAATTTATTTTATCACACCTCATGCTATCCTTCAATGTTCTACTTCGTTTTCTTATTGCGGAATTTCATATACGCCTTATACGATTCATATATATACCTTTTTTGAAGATAGACATCTGGATCCGGTAATGAATCAAAGTCAATTTCATCAGCGTATTTTGCTATCATATTTCCGATAAAGTTTGCAAGAGAACTCCATTCATCTTTGTCTTTTACTATCACTTTATTCTTCACAGCTATCCCCTTCCTTAAATGCGATTTTTGGCCTTTCACAAATTTCTCGATAACCAATTTTATCAGGAATTCATGATAAACTTTGCAAAGATTGCTAAAAATATAAGAGACGCACACAGCAAATACGCAGAAACCAGTGAAGCTACGACACCTGTTGACGATATACTTGACTCATTTGAGGAATTAAAAACTGCAAACAATGCCACTCAGGCTCAAATGGTTATGTACAACAAACTTCTCAAAATCAATTTTACCAAAATGGATCCCTATGAGTTTAAGACATTTACCGACATTTTGCAGCGCTACTCCGATCTCTGCAAGCCAGTAAAAGGAAGTGGTCGTGGTAAGAAAAAAAATAACGCAAAGTCCTAGACTCCTTTTATGCAAAAGAGCGGCAAGTTTACACTTACCGCTCTTTCTTTTCTTTTTCTTCTTCGTATTCGGTTTATGCACTCAGACCGTTTGAGTACCCATGATTTTCACGTTCTCATGTTGAATTATCGTCTATCCGGTATTCTTAAAAGATATATGCCAATTTCATTTTCCAAAATATCTTTAGCATCTTCAAAATGTGCTGCCATATATTCCGGAGTATGGGCATCAGAGCCAAGAGTAATATATTTACCTCCCAAATCTTTGTACAGTCTGAGAATATCCCTGGATGGCTGTGTGTCTGACAAACCATAACGCCAAGAAGAAGTATTCAGTTCTAATCCTTTCCCTTCTGCAATTATGATTTTAAGTATTTCCTTAATAATATCCTGAACCTTTTCAAATGGATATATACCGTTTTTATCATATCTTGTGATTAAGTCAAGATGCGCCAACACATCATAATTCTTAAATTGATTTATAACAGCAAGTATTTCTTCGTAATACCTCCTGTTATATTCCTCCTGAGTCTTTCCTCGTTGAAAATCCTGTGTCCATAGTTCCTGATTATCGACCTGATGAACAGAAAGTAGCACAAAATCAAGCTTGTCTCCGTACTTTGAATAAAGCTTATCATACTGAGGTATGGTGATCGTCTGTATTCCAAACTCAAGCCCGGCGCGAATAATTATTTGATCCTTGTATTTTCTTTTTAATTCTTCAATTTCTTTAAAGTATCGGGGATAATCTACATTTGCAAGTGCCATACGCTCAGGTTCTCCGGGACCTCCTTTTCGATATTCCATTCCCCGGGGATCATCCCAGTCTCGCTTGATCCCATAATCCACATGATCCGTAAAGCAGATTTCACGAAGCCCTAATGATATAGCCCGTTCCACCTGTGTCTCCATAGAAGTTTCCGAATCATCACTGTAATACGTATGAACATGATAATCGGCAAACATTTTTCTACTCCGCAACAGGATATTTTTCGTTATCATTTTCTTCCTTCTCTATTCTTAGGATATCCAACCATGCTTCTTCATCGATTTCCCGGCCTGCAAAGTGCTTATTACGGTCTGCCTCAGTTATTTTTCGTATTACACGGCACGGATTGCCGGCAGCCACAGTCCATGCAGGAATATCCTTCGTAACGACAGAGCCTGCACCGATCACGGCATTATCGCCTATGGTCACTCCCGGACATATCACGACATTACCACCAATCCACACGTTATTGCCGATTGTGACATCTATTCCATATTCATACTGCGTATTTCTGGTGGCAGGATGAACCGGGTGACCTGCCGTATAGATTGCTACGTTCGGGGCAAGCTGCACATTATCTCCAATCCTGATTTTTCCCACATCAAGCATCGTACAGTTATAGTTTGCAAAAAAGTTCTTTCCCACTTCTATATGAGTACCGTAATCACAATAGAACGGCGGATTGATAAAGGCTTCCCCGTCTGACTTTCCAAGAAGTTCATTTACAATTCTTTTTATGGAAGCAAAATCAGACCGATCTACAGTATTCAGTTCCTGCGTAAGCCTTCTTGTGATTTTCTGTTTCTCAAACACTTCATCATCTGAAATATAAACCAGCTCCCTGTCTCTTCTTTCAACATTACTCATTTTCATCGAATCTATGCTCCTTAAAATAATACTCTTTATCATGATCATCAATCTTTCGGATTGGCTTACATGGATTGCCAGCAGCTATGGTATATGCCGGTATGTCTTTTGTCACCACCGATCCCGCACCGATCACTGCATATTCGCCTATCGTGATTCCTGGAAGTATAATCGCACCTGCTCCTATCCATGCGCCATCTCCGATCACAATAGGAAAGGAATACATACTTCCCTTGGCACGTTCCTCAGGATCAATCGGATGACCGGTTGTACAGAGCGTAACATTCGTTCCAAAAAGACAACCTTTTCCGATAGTAATCTTGTAATCATCAATGAACGTCATACCGGAATTAATATATGTACCGTCTCCAATCGTAACCGTTGACCCTACCGCCAATGTCAAAGGCTGATTAATCCAAACATCCTTTCCCACGCTCCCGAACATTTTTTGAATCAGTCCGGCTCTTTTTTCTGTCTCGCTTGGTTTTGACATGTTAAAATCGTACATCAAATCCTTCACCTTAGCCTGATGTGCCAGATATTCATCTGTATCATACCAGAGTTTTCCTTCAGATATTCTCTTTAATCTCTCTTGTTCTGTCATGCTGCTCCCTCCTTTGTTATATTTTGTATCCATTTGCCCTGTCTATATCGCAGATAATAGACAGGCAATTTAACAAGTTCATCGGTGCTGATAAGAAGATAGACAACCATAGGTGGTAGATGAAGCACAAATGTAGCTATGAATCCCAGCGGAACACTGTAGCACCACATATCTATAGTGTCACAAATCAGTCCAAATCTGGTATCTCCTCCTGCTGAGAGTATTCCATTATTGAACACACAGTTATATGCCTTGGTCAAAATATACACAGCATTTATAAATAGCATCTGAGCAAGGTACGTTTTTGCCGTATCCGTCAGATCCGTGATATCTATAATGAACGGTCTTGCCAATGCAATAATCAAGCCCCCGGCTATGGCGAACAAAAATGTCATCTGAAGAATAACTACTGAATCTTTTTTTGCCCTTTTAAATTCCCCGCTTCCCAAAAGTGTTCCAAGATATATTCCTGCTCCACTCGCTATACCATTACATCCTACAAGGGCAAAATTTCTCAATATGGTCGCAATAGAATTTGCAGCCACCATGTCGCTTCCAATATGTCCGAGAATTACTGAATATGTGGCAAATGCGGATCCCCAGCTAAGACCGTTTAATGTAATCGGGAGCGTATAATGCCAAAAATGTTGCTTCAGTTCTCTGTCCGTATGGATCAGGTTTTCAGAAGATACATTTATCCCGTCAGGTTTTCTCATATGTATGAAACACCATATTGATTCTATCATCCTGGCTAAAAGAGTTCCGAGAGCTGCTCCTGTAACTCCCATTTTCGGAATACCGAATAATCCAAAGATAAAAACCCAATTAAAAATGACATTTAAAATAAGTGCTGTCGTTCCTATCATGGTACTGATCCGAACCTGTTTCATGGCTTTCATTACTGTTTCTGCAACCTGTGCGAAACCCATAAACAGATAGGATATTCCAACAATCTTTAGATATGCTGCACCTTCTTCAATAAGCACTGTATCTAATGTAAAAGCTTTCATAACAAAGCCCGGAAAAAGCACTGCACCGAAGAAGAACATCGAAGAAAGGATAAAAGCAATTCTAATTGAATACCCCTGTATTCTTTCTATCATCAGAATGTCACCTTTGCCGAAATACTGTGCCACTATAAGACTGGTTCCTATTGTAAGCCCAAGCAGTATGAGATTTAAGACAAATGTAACCTGCCCTGCAAGGGATACTGCGGACAGGCTGTCCTGTCCGATCATTCCAACCATGATAACATCAGCAGAACTGACTGCCGTGGAAAATACATTTTGTACAGCTATCGGAAGTGATAATGCTATTACATTTCGTACGGCAGCTTTATTATTCTTTAACATAGCATTTCCCCTTCCGTTCATGATTATATAATGATATAATCAGTTACAAAGTATAACAAGCACTATTGTAGCAATATTTTATAAGGATTGTATCAGATATGACAAAATTAGATGTGATGCCCGACGCTTCAGAGATTGTACACTATGACAGACCGGATATTCCACTGTATATAAGAATGGGAACACTGTCCCATTACCCGGAATATAAAGCCTTATGTCATTGGCATGAAGATTTTGAATTTATAAGAATATATGATGGTGAGATGGATTACTTCATCGGCGGCAAAAATATCCGTATGAAGGCCGGAGACTGCCTTTTTGTCAACTCACGGCAGATGCACTACGGCTATAGCCCCCAAAAGAAAGAATGTCATTTTCTATGCATACTGATTTCTCCCGCAATCTTGACAGGAAGCAGACAACTATTTGATGAAAATATTGCTCCGCTTATGAAAAACGGCAATTTTCCATTTATCCATATCACGAAAGAAGATGCCGAAATAACCACATTTCAGCATCTTCTTGATAAGACTTACCACTTAAAGGCAAACAACTCAAACTACGAAATTTACGCCATGTCCGCCCTGCTGGAACTGGTTTTAAAACTGATAGAGCGTGAACCTGCTGCAGAAGATTTCAAGTCAGAGTCATCATTGCTAGTCACTCATCGAAAGATGGTAGCATATATATCTTCCCATTTTGACGATGAGATTTCATTAAATGATATCGCAGGCAGCGCCTCGGTCAGCCGGGCTACGTGCTGCCGCATATTTAAAAAAATAGACCAGCTCTCTCCTATAGAATTTCTGACCATTTACCGCCTTAACGTAAGTGCTGACCTTCTAACCAGAACAGATGAGAGTATCTCTTTAATAGCAGGAAAATGTGGCTTTAACTCTGTCAGCTATTATTCCAAACTATTCCTTGAACATTACGGCTGTCAGCCACATAAATACAGAAATTTAGCTATTATATCATCTGAAAATGCCTCAAAGCATCTTCTATAGCCTTAACTTTTTCTTCCGGACATCCCGGCTGTCTGCTGTTTTCTGATTTTGGCTTATTATAGTTTTCACGCTCTATGATTCCATGCTTCTGCTTCACCTGAGCAATGTTCAGATTTGTCACATGAAATCCATAGTTCTCCTGCACCCATTCCTCTATCTCTTTGTATGTTGCCTTAGCTTCTGCACTTGTAAGATCAAGCTCGTCCATATCTACCTTTACGTTGATATGATGCTTTGCTTCATGAAGTTTGGACAATAAACATACCGTTTCGTCTGTTATTTCTTTGTCCCAACCAACAAGATTCTCTTTAGTCAGATTGTCTGCATATTCTTTCAGTGCATCTTCACCAAATGCAATAGTAGTAAACTCCTTATCATTATAGTACACAGGGAATGCAAAGGATATGCTCTTTAGGAATCTTCCATTTTCCTTTGGCTGCTCATATATTTGCACTTCTTCAATAAACGACTGCATGAATTTCTTTTTTTCTAGATCCGTAAAGTTATCATAAAGCTTATCAAACTGAATTAGCACTTTGTAAATTGTATCCGCTGAAAGTCGCTCCTGCATATCCTGATATTTTCTGTCATAATGTTTATCAGTAACATCAAGTGCATCTATCTGTGCGGCTAGCTTATTTTTTGCTCCTATACACTGCTGAAGGCTTTTTCTGTAACTTTCACGCTCCGCTTTCAGTTCGCTTGCATCTACATTAGCTCCTATCTTTGCTTTTAAAGCAGCTTTGAACTTTGGATTATTTACCATTTTCTTGACTGTCTCTTCCACTGCAGCATTTACCTTATCCTGCCCCCACTGCCTGTGATAGTCACAATGATGTCCGTCTAATTTGATTCTATGCTTACAAGCATAATAAAAGAAATCCTTATAATATGACCCGTCACTCTTCTTTTTACGGTTGACGTTTGCATACATGGAGCCACCACATACAGGGCATTTTAGAATACCAGAAAGGATATGCTCATGTTCAAGGCTATGCGTCTTCTCATGCTTGAAGCCAGTGCGTTCACGCTTTTCTTTTGCAAGCATGAAATCTTCCTCTGATATAATGGCATCATGTTCACCATCATATATAGGAAATTCCTCCTGCTTCACTACATGAAACTCATTTCTTGTTCCCTGAATCTTCTCCGTAGCCCTGCGCCCATATGCAAGTTTCCCCATATATACAGGATTATCAAGAACTCCTTTTATAAATGATGGTGCAAATGTTGTAAGTGTATTATTCTGCCTCTGCTTCTTTTTATACCCATGATTGTTAAGATACTCAGCAACGCCATTGGCACCCATATCCGTATGTATGTATTTATCAAAAATGAGACGTATCATCTCTGCTTCATCTTCTGCAATGGCAAGACTACCATCAACTAGCTTATATCCATATGGAGCAAATCCACCATTCCACTTGCCTTCCCTGGCTTTTTGTCTTCTGCCTTCCATGGTCTGAACCAGAATATTTTCTCGCTCAAGTTCAGCAACCGCAGACAAAATAGAAATCATAAGTTTTCCAGACTCTTTTGCGCTGTTAATTCCATCCTCAACACAAATAAGATTTACTCCAAAATCCTGCATTAACTGTAAAGAATTAAGAACATCAGCAGCATTCCTTCCAAATCTTGAAAGCTTGAATACAAGTACATAGCTTACATCATCCTTGCAATCTTCGATGTCTTGAAGCATTCTTACAAACTCAGGTCTTCCATTTATGTTTTTGCCTGAGTGACCTTCATCAGAATACTCACCTACTATTTCCATTTCTTCATAGTCTGCATAACGTTTGAGTTTTTCTTTCTGAGCATCCAGACTATAGCCATCAACCTGCATAGCAGTGGAAACTCTGGTATAGATATAACATTTTGTTTTCTTACTTTTTGCCATACATGTATCCTTTCGAAATCATAAATTGCTCTTGACAATCCCCAGTTATCCCATTAACATATGAATCAAGAAATGGGTTTTTTACTGAGTAAGGTCTTCGGACTGGAAAAGGTCGCTCGTTTCTTTTTTTATGTTCATAATGTCGTATAAGTATTTCTTCCCATCTTTATCATGTCTCAAAATCATTGCCACATGAAAAACATTGTATCTTTCTACTTCACCATTATCAGCAAATACCGGTAATGCGAATCGTGATTCATATTTATACCAGCCATACTTTGCATCTTTTTTATGTTTTGCCTTTGAATTGTCTGTATGTTCCATATTTGTAGCAGTGATTATAAGCTCAGGCAATCCTTGTGCTGCATTGGCTTTTGCCTTTTCATTAGTGCCTTTTAGAATATGTGTATATTCCGAATGAGCATACTCATCAGGTAAATCTGTACCGATATACACTACCTCATTTGTCTCTGCAATCGTGTAGAACTCGCCCACATACTGTCTGAGGTATTCTTCAACATCAATCCATTTTATTCCACGTTTTCCACGAAAAATGATGTCATTGATCATTACAACATTATGTCCTAGTGCATCCTTGATAACTGAAACATTTCTTGAATTACTTTCTTTTTCCAACTTTTACATTACTCTCTTTCTTTTCTTCTTTACCGATACCATTCATTTGCTTAAGCCCATCATAATAAGCCTTATATCTGTATGCTGTACGACGGCTGATTGCTCCCTGATCTACAATCTCCATAATAGTAAGACCGTCCTCATATAGCGCCACAAAGTCGTTATATGACTTCATCCAATGCTCGTCATGCTTCTGTCTGCCGGCAAACTTTTTGCTCTTATAGAATGCAAGTTCTTCCCTAAGTTTTTCGTTCTCTTCCTCAAGTTCTGTTATTCTTTTCAAAGCAGCTTCAAGTGTCATAGCCATAACATCCTCCTTTGTGCCAATATTTTTATGGCACAATTATATTATCACATGATCGCGGTGTCAATTTTCACTTGGCACTTATGCAGCATTCTTTTTATTTAACAGCCGGGAACCATGGTGTATTCCTGACTTTTTGGAATATAACTCCATACGCTTAAAGCCACTCATCTCAGGCATAAGTTCAAGCAGATAGGTAACACCAGCAATTGTTATAGAATAATCAAATTGATATTCCTTGTCTGGCACCAATACTGCATCCGCATATTTTTCAATAAGGCCAGCAAGAAGGTCTACGCATCTTAAGAATGCTGCATTTTGTTTCGGATCTTCAAAATATTTTAATTCGTTTGTTTTTCCCATAATCTTCTCCATTTCTATCAAAAATAGGTTTCATAAGGCTTATCTAGGCACTAGACAGGCACATAGAAAAACCTATGTAACCCTTGTCCTTGCTGGACTTAGGCACATAGGCACATGATTTGTAACTCCATTTCGATTTTTTGTTTTTCCATAAAAAGTAAGGTATCAACTAAAAAGGTGATGCCTATGCGCCTTCCTTCATGTCAAAAGGCACATCCTTAAGCACATGGTCGGCATACAACCCTTTGTATCCTCTGGCCGTCCTTCCATCTATAGCTGCATTTTTAAGGTATTCTATTCCAAGCTTTGGAGCTCTCTGCTTCACATCCCTTGCGAAAGAATTCTCTGTCCTTGGCTTCACAGAATTTCTTTCTGCCCAAATTTCGTAGGCTTCATACAAATCTTTGGTTGAACAGATAGCCTCTTTATCAAAGGTTATATATCCTTCCGAAGTAAAGAAATCCATGATACTGTCCTCTTCCATACGCATTTCTGCCTGATTCTGAACAGTGCGCTCACTTATAGTAAAGTTAAAACCGTTGGAAACAAGCCTCTTAAGACCTTCAAGGCACCAAAGGGCAATTCCTTCTGTTTCCTCTTCCAGTTTCTCTGATAGATTTCTGTCATCAACCCTTGTAGCAGGCTTTTCTTTAACCCTTATAGCAATCTGTCTGCGGTAAAATCCGTCAGATTTATCATGGAGTGCGCTAAGAGCACCATTTCCAAAGACCATAATCCTGACATGAAGATATCCCTGATAACTCTGCTGTCCTTTACGCTCTAATTCCATCTTATCTTCCATAGTCACCACAGACTTTATAATGCCTGTATCACTAAGAGCTTCCATCTTCATGTCATCATCAACCATCAGAAGCATCCCCTCCTGACTTGCAAGGGCAAACCTGTTATTGGAAAGTGTGGTCACACTACAGACTGTCATGTTGTCTCCAAGAAGATTCCTGCACACGAAGCCAATCCTCGATTTTCCCTCACCACCACTTCCTATCAGCATTAACATGGCCTGAGCTTTAGTGGTTGGTATAAAGGTATATCCCATGAACTCCTGCAACGTGGGAATATCCTCAGGATACAGAAGTTCATCAAGAAACTGTAACCACCTTGTCGGCTTCTTTGCATCAGGATTATATTTAACAGGAAGTCTGTTTGAACAGAACTCCTTATCAGAAACAAATCCGCCCTCAAGAAAGAAAGTACCATTTTTAAAATGAACCCTGTCTATGTGCTTGGGGAGCTCTTCACAGTAGGCCTCGTACTTCAAACCTTCAAGAATCTGACTCGCTCTCTTAGCGATAGCAGTTTCAATATAAGGCTTTATGACTTCCACTATTTCTTTTTTCAGCTTGTACTCATCCACAAGACCATCAATGTCATAGAACAGGCCGCCCACAAACTTAAGCGGATGCTTTTGGATGAACCACTCGCAGAACTCTACTTCATTTATTTTCTTTTTTTCAGTGTCATACCATGTAGGTGCATCATCAGAAGCAGTATCCTCTGTTATGAGTTTTACTACCTCAAATACTTTTTTCTTCATTTCTGGATCTAAATTGTTTAAGTCGTCTATCAATTTCAATTACCTTCCTTCCGTAATCTGCAATTAAAAAAGCCCTGTCAGAAATATCTCCTGTGAGTAAAATATCAAGCATATACTCAACATGATCTGTTTCTTTCAGAGCTTCACAAAAATAAGGATGCCATTCACTATTTTCATCCTTGGGCTCATATTCAGTTTTCCATTTTTTCAAGAGATGCAGGTAGTCAGACAGAACACGAAAAACATATTTTTCCGACTCCTCAAATTTGAGGAGCAGGGACTTTTCATGAGCGACCTTTTTCTCAGGTGCATGATAGCTTTCATCGTAGCTAAAATGAAAGTCATCACAGATTTTTATTGCTGCATCCTTAAGCCCCAGTCCAAAATACTTTGAAACAAAATCTACTGCATCTCCCTTTTCCCCACATCCAAAGCAGTAATATCTGGTATTAACTTTCATGCTCGGGTGCTTGTCGCTATGGAATGGACAACAGCACATCCCATAGCGGTTCACCCTGATATCGTAATACTCAAAGACCTGTCTTGCTGTGACATTTTCTTTTACAGTATCAAACACACTCAACGGCTGATCTCACCTCGGTTCTTTTTAGGAAGATGGATGGTATTTGCATCCCTTTCCTTAATCTCTGCCTTGTATTTGTCAAGAAGTGCGAGTGTGCTAGGTCTTGTCTCCTCCATGATTTCCTCAATAAACTTATCCTTCATCTCAGGCAATTTGAATGCCTTTCTGACTCTGTTTATGATTCTGTCACGGAGCTTGCCAAGATTTTTCTGAAGGGATTCCATCTGCTGAAAAGCATAATCCCTAAGATTTTTAGGAGCCTTTCTTTCAGGTGACATAAGCCATTTCTTGTGATCTTCTATCTCCGCAAGATCTTCCTCTCTAACCTTGTCAGTGATTTCATCAACAAGTGTGTCACAAGCTTTATCATAGGCAACCTCGGAAACTTCTTTGAGAAGTCCTTCAACATCTTCAATCTTTAGTTCCAGATTTTTATTCTCCTGAGTAAGCCTTTCGTTTTCAGCCTGAAGCTGTTCTCCTACCTCCTGCCATGTGTCTATGGTTTCGTACAAATCCTTGATTTCAGTGTTTAGCTTTTCTATGATGTACTCCTGCTTCTCAAGATATTTCTTGCCACCATAGATAGGTTCTTCCTCAACCTCAAGCCCAAACTTTTTGCAGCTCTCCAAAAATAATTTTCTGCATTCTGCATCAAAGCTCATCTTCCTATTGTTGTACTTGCCGGATTTCTTTTCAGGATCAGGAAGTTCAAAACCCATTTTCCTAAGTGCATCTTCCTGCTTGGGCTGACGCTCTCCATATTTGTTTACAACATCAAAGACGTGTCTTTCATGAATGTGAGGAGTACCTTCATCAAGGTGAAGAGCCCAGTCAAGGATGTGCATGTGCTTGCCATATCTTTCCTGAAGCTGATTTAAAAAATCAAAAGTCACTTTTGCAAGAACATCATAATCAACATGCTTATCAATGTTTCCAATCTGATAAATAGTTTCCTCAGGGCAAGTCTTTGTACTCTCCCTTAGATCATCCGTTGTCCTGTTCCTCTCCTTATGTCTGGCGGCAGTGTTCCTTGCATTCTGTCCTTCAACATAATCTTTGTAGACAAGATCATAAAAACCTTTCTCCACTTCGGTAAAGGAAGGTGTCTCCTCAGTCCTTTCATCATGACGGACTACCTGTCTCGTGATGCAGTCCCAATAGAGATTGTTCTTGGTAAGTTCCTTTTTAATATCCTCAGCCTTATCAAGATCAAACTCTCTGTCATTGTGCTTTGGGTTGTAAGCTCCATGTGATCCTGATCTGCCATTATGGCGTGATGCTCGCATAAAAATAATTCTCCTTTGCTCTAAAAAATTTTGTTAACTGTTTCAGTTTTTTCAAAAACTTTGTCCGCGGAAGTGCCGTTTTCAAAGCCATAAAATGGCTGTGGTGACAAAAAATACCCAGTACGGTGTGTCGCAAGCAACTCACCTACCTGGGCGGGATTTCACCCTCGACCCGACAAAGGAGCTCCGCTCCCTTGACCCACGGTTGTGAAAATGTGTGCACTCATTTTCACAAGCAAGCTTCACTAAACTCGGCTCCGCCTTGTTAAGTGAACTTGCATGGCTCGCACTAAGCTCAGTAAAAACTTCGCTAAGTGCTCTGCACAGCAAAGAGAATGCTTCTCTCTGCACTCTTGCTCCAGAGCAAAGAAAAAGAGATTATCTCTCCACGGGATAATCTCCTTTTCTTCGTTCTGGTATTTTTGCATAATTCCTCTACGGAATTGTTGCAAAAAGAAAGACAGTGAACTGTGCCACTGTCTTTCTAAAAACTTTAATACATATAAATATTACTAAAAAGATAATTTGAATCCGGACTTCCAGTGTAATCAACATATCCGCCATTCAAAACAACCGTAACATTTCCGCTTATTGTAGACAAATCAATAACATATTGATGAACCTCAGTATCTAAGTCTTTATAATTAGCTTCAATCTGTCCTACTAAGTTTCCATCTTCATCATAAACATATGCCGTCAGCCTTCCATGATCTACTATTTTCTGGCCGTCAAAGCAAAGGTAGTTATAACCCTCATCCAAGTTTACAGTAAATTTTATTCCAATAAATTCTTTATCCTTAAGGTAATCTGCTAATGTATCTGTATTATTATCTCTTGACAATGCACCATGACAATTAACAATACTATTCCTTCCGGTATCATCCGTGATATACTCTGCTCCGTTAATAGAAACATCTACCTTATCATCGTTTAAAACATCTAAAGGATCTACACCTGTAAGTTCTTTATTGAGCAAAGCAGCTGCATAGAAATCTGCTTCATAATCCACCTGCCCATTTACACTTGTATAATCAAAGGTGGTATAGAAATCATATTCTTGTTTAAGATAATCTTTATAGTTATCCTCTGTCAGCTGATACTGTCCATCATGCATCCACTTAAGCATCAGAGTATTTATCCAACATGCATAATGCGAACCATCTTTATAATTATTCAAATCCGTTGTTATATCTGTTCTACTGTTGAACGAGAATAGATGAATATTCTTGTGCGGAACGATAAGCTCAGTTATATATTCTTCAGCCTCAAGCATTTTGTATAAAGTCCCCCCAGTTTTCCACTGATTCCACGTAACCACACTGTATGGGGAATAAAAATAATAAAAATCAACATCAGGATTTTCATCCGCACCTCTTGTAACATTAAAATCTATGTTCTTTTTTATTGTTTCCTTTTCCTCATCGGTTAAATGAAGTTGCTCAGTTTCCGTTATTGTAACTCCATCTGGACTGACAGTATTTATTCCAAATACATATGAAGGCTGCCATCTTGAATAATCATCAAACTTTGTTATTCCAGGCTTGAAACCTTCTTTATCATTATCCAACGTCATTTGATATGCCCGACTAAATATGACATCCCTATTTAAGAGATACTCCACATCATTGAATGGATTACTGTCATAAAGATAAGTTGGATATTTTCCTAAATCAGTTCTCATATCATCGTATGTTGCGAGAAATTTACCCATATCAAGGCATCGAATCACCAGCTTTAAATTTTCATTCGCTTCAAGAGCCTTCTCAATGTTATCGTTGATTTCTTTATAGGATCCACCTGAATATGCTACCTTTATAGAATTACATCCAAATATCTTATCAGCCTCTGTCGTCCTGAAATTCTCAGTCATGGAAGTTCCTGATATCAATGCATCATAATCAAAATGCTTACTAATTCCATCATTTTGGCTTCGCTGATTATTCAACGTATAAAAATAGCTATCCAATTCTGGTTTATGATAATGAAAATACGGATCTATTTTATAAACCCAAAATCCAAAGATACTTAATACTGACACTACTATAATCAGCCAGCTTATTAACCAAATCTTTACCTTCATAGTCCCCTCTTAAAACCCAAAATATACGAACGTAGACTCTGCTCCTAAACAAAGGATTCCCCATATAAAAGCAAATGAGGCAAGCAGTAATGATCCTATATTTAAGCTACCCTTCTTTCTGAAATTATTTTCAGGAACAAAACATACAAAACATGCCACGAGAATAAATATCAGCATATTAAAGCCACGAACATTTGTAGGCAAGAAATTCAAGCCTAACACGTTGTAAATAAACTGATTTTCAGCCAAGTTAAATGATCCAATCATACCATCACTTACTGCTGTATTCTGCATGAACAAAATCTTAAACAGAATTGTTTTCCATTGTTCCACAGTCTGCGCACTAAATAAAAGCCATAGTACGCTAACAACTCCAAATGTGCATAACCACCTGACTGGCATGAATACTTTTTCTTCAATTTTTTCAAACATCCTGTCACAGCAACTGAACAAACCATGGAGCAATCCCCATAAAATAAATGTCCAATTCGCACCATGCCATAATCCACTAACTAAGAAAACTATAAGAGTATTTACATAGGTAAATATGATGCCTTTGCGTGATCCTCCAAGCGGAATATAGATATACTTTGTCAAAAACTTCGTCAAAGACATATGCCATCTTTTCCAAAAATCCCTGATAGAAACCGCTTTATATGGAGAATCAAAGTTCATAGGCAAATCAATGTTAAGCATTGATGATACGCCTACTGCCATGTCACTATATCCACTGAAATCAAAGTATATTTCAAAGGTGTAGAACAATATCAGCAAAATGCAATCCATTGCCGTCGTCGCATCAATATTTGTATATGCCCATGAAACCGCTTTTGCAAAAGTATCTGCCAGAAGTACTTTCTTTATAAGTCCCAAATTGAAAATCTTTATACCTGTTGTTATATTGGTAATATCAGCTTTTTTTCTATCCTCTTCATTAAGCTGTGAAATGTAATCTACCGGATCAATAATCGGACCCATTACAAGCTTAGGAAAATACAAGATATATGCCAAATAATCGATTATATTATTGTTCTCAAGATCTCCCCGCTCAGTAGCGACAATATACGCTATCTGCTGGAACGTATAAAATGATATTCCAAGCGGTAGGACTATCTCCTGAAGCTCTATTTCTTTGCTAAAGAAGGTATTTATATTTGTGATAGCAAAATTCAAATACTTAAAATACAGCAATAATCCCACATTCACAACAATCGGCAATGCCATCAATACCTTATTTTTTATTTTGAACCTTCGAATAACCAAAGCAGAACCATAATTGATTAGCATGCTTATACCTAAGTAAATAAGCATATTTGTCCTGCCCAGCGAATAAAAAATAATGCTGGCAACAATTATTACCAATTTTCCTATAACTGGCTTAATCTTGTTCGCCAAGAAATAGAGCAATACTGTAATTGGCAAGAAATACAGTATGAACTCATAGCTATTAAACTGCATAAATCACACCATCCCATCCTCTATCTAAAAGGTGTACTTTTTGAGATGGTGAAAAACAGCACAATGAAAAAACATTAAAACACGCATAAACATAGGCAATTGTGGTATAATCATAAACGGTGTTCTGATAAAAAAAGAAATCCAAAAAAGTACACCTTCTTGGATTTTTTCAGTCATCTAAATATGTGGAATTCTTGTACACCTTGGCTTTATAGTAGAATGTGGATCTTGGCATATTACACTCTTTGGCTGCTTCCGCAACAGATATCTTTCCAGATTTCCATTTCTGATATACTTCATGAAAGTTTTCAGGTAGTTGCTTGGGTGGTCTGCCAAACTTATATCCTCTTGCTTTAGCAGCTGCAATACCTTCCGCTTGCCTCTGATGAATTGTTCTATACTCGCTCTCTGCCACATATGAAAGCAAGGCGAGAATCAGATCACTGATAAAAGTCCCCAGCAAATTCTTTTCTCTTCTGGTATCAAGAATTGGCATATCAATTACAACTACATCAGCACCTTTCTCCTTTGTGATAACTCTCCACTGGTCACTAAGATCTCTGTAACTACGACCAAGCCTATCAATGGATTTGATATAGAGAACTGAATTATTATCAAGCTTTCTAATCATTTTCTTGTACTGAGGTCGTTCAAAGTTCTTGCCTGAGAGCTTATCAAGGAAAATATTCTTCTCAGGCACTCCCATCTCTTTTAGCGCAATTATCTGTCTATCCTCGTTCTGCTCTTTTGTTGATGTTCTGGCATAGCCAAAAATCTTTTGTTTTTCATCCATTGCAATCTCCTCCTTTTTTTTGCAATAAAAAAAGCAATCAAGATTTCTCTCGATTGCTCAACATTCTTTATTTTAATATTAACAGTCCGAATTATCTTTTAAAATCTACACAGGGTCTACAATTTGTCTACATCTCTTTATTTCTATTCCCAGTATAATAATATCAGCTTTAAAAACCCTTGAAAATATACAGGGCGTGACATTTAGTGTCAATTTGTGACATTTCGTGACGTTTAGTGACGATTTCGCTCGGCTGTTAATTATATACCATAATAATACCATTGCTTTTTATACCTTGGTAGAGACAATATGCAGACATTCTACGGACATTTTACGGACAAAAAATAAGAACCGCTCCATTGGAACAGCTCTTTGATATCGCATTATAAATATATCAGACTTATTTCCATATTGAAATTTACAGCTCATAACGTTCACATAACAAAATATAACGCCGGCATAACAATTTGTAACAAAACCGACTGCTCAAATTTAATCTATCATAATAATATCATGCCCATTCTCAGATGAAAAGGTGAACCTTAGGGTAACTTTGGGGTAATTTTGGAGTAACTTTGGGGCATTTTAGGGTCAAATCGGGGCATGCCACATAAAGACTATTATAATAATATCACAAGAATATTTGCACTAATATCCCTGCCATATCCCAATAACATCTGGATACTATCCCAAATGTATCCCGCCAATCTACTTCCAATTTGATAATACCATTTCTGCAAATCATATAATAGGGTTAATCTAAGACACTGCAAGACAAAACAGGTAATTTTCAGACAATATGAGACATCTTCAGAAAATTGAAGTCTAAGAAACTTTAACAACAAAAAAGGCATGCACTCATTTAAGGGTACATGCCTAATTCAATACCTTATATCATTTTGAAATACTTTAAAGCTTCAGTAATAGCCTTTTCTTTCTCAGGCGTTGTTCCCGGTTGCCTACTATCTTCTGACTTAGGCTTATTATAGTTATCGCGCTCTATAATACCATTCTTCCGCTTAACCTGAGCAATATTAAGATTCGTTACATGAAATCCGTAGTGTTCCTGTACCCAGTCAGTAATTTTCTTGTATGTGGCTTTGGCTTCCGCACTGGTTTCATCCAGTTCATCCAAGTCCACCTTAACCCGGATTCTGTCATCAGGATTTTGTTGGGACAAAAGCACAACAGTCTCAACATTATCCGTAAATGGGAACATATCATACGGGGTGATGCTTTTTACCTCGTAGGCTTTGTTTGCGGTGAGGATACCAAGGTCGCGCTCCAGTGTTTTGGGATTGCAGGATACGTAGGATATTCTTTCAGGCTGTAATTTTAAGAGGATGTTCAGGAATTTTTCATCTGAACCGGCTCTTGGCGGATCCATTATTACAAGATCAGCTTTGCCGCCCTCTTCATAAAATTCCTCCATGAATTTTCCTGCATCATCATTATAAAATTCTATATTGTCTACAGAATTTATCCTTGCATTTATATTTGCATCCTTTACTGCATCGGAATTGAGTTCTACACCGATTACCCTGCCGGCATCAGCGGCTGCAACTATGCCTATGGTTCCTGTTCCGCAATACGCATCTATTACCGTATCCTTTGGTGATATTCTGGCATTGTCGATGGCTTTTCTGTATATTTTCTCGGCTATTACAGGGTTTACCTGATAGAATGACTGCGGTGAAATTCTGAAAGTCCTTCCGCAGAGCTTATCCTCTATATAACCCTTACCGTAAAGTACATTCTCTCTTCTTCCGAGGATCATTGAATCTGTCCTGTCATTTATGTTCTGAACTATTGTTGTAATTTCCGGATGGATCTTAAGTAAAGCCTTTACAAAATTATTTTTTGAAGGCATTACAGGAGAACGGGTAACGATTATCAGCATTATCTCTCCGGTCTGCTTTCCGACCCTTACCATGAGATAACGTATGTTTCCGTAACCATTGCGCTCGTTAAAGACCTTCATCTTAAATGAAGTCATTAGCTTCTGGGTATCCACAATGATCCTGTCGGCGATGGCATCCTCTATATAGCATTTTTCCACCGGAACGATCTTATGGGTATGTTCGGAATAATTTCCTCCCTCAATGGTTCCGTCATATTTCTGCTTGAGGACTGCGTTCACCTTACAACGATAATGATAAGGATTTTTCATTCCGACTACAGGATCAACATGTCCGTATTTTCCGAGGAGCTTTATCATATTTCCAAGCTTATCCGAAAGCTGCTTTTCATAAGGCACATCTATATGTGCACAGGCTCCGCAAAGAGAAAACACGGGACATCGTGAATCTGTCCTTTTACGCTTTTCTTCTCCATTAAGGTTTCTTTTGATCTTGGGCGCCTTATTCATCCCAACAGTGGCTTTTCCTGCAAATTTTTTATCATACGGTCTTTTTTCGGATCTTCCCGCATTTTTCTCATCATTATATTTCTTTTCATTTACAGGTCTGTCATTTTTCTTCTCGTAATTCTTCTTAAAATTCTTTCTTTCAGCCAATCTAGATTCCATCCTTAATTCTTAAAACAATTTTATGACAGTAAGATCCTGTCATTATCCAATTCCTGTCCAGCCTGATTCTTAAAGCGCTCAAGCAGGCTCTGAACTGTCTCTTTCTCTCTTTCCTCGCCCTTAATGTCAAGGATTATACGTCCGTGATCCATCATCAGTGTTCTGTTTCCAAGCTCAAGTGCCTGGTGCATGTTGTGCGTTATCATAAGGCAGGTGATATTTCTTTCGGAAACGATCTTCTTTGTAATTTCCAATACTTTCTCTGATGTAGCCGGATCAAGTGCCGCGGTATGCTCATCAAGTAAAAGTATCTTTGGTGTTACCATTGTCGCCATCAGCAATGTAAGTGCCTGTCTCTGACCTCCGGAAAGCAGTCCCACCGGAGTGTTCATGCGGTTTTCGAGTTCCATTCCGAGCAATGACAGATGCTCTCTGAAAAAAGCCCTGTCCTTTTTTGATATTCTAGAAAAAAGCCTTATTTTACTGCCGGATGCACGAAGATATGCCAGAGCAAGATTTTCTTCTATTGACATATGTGGTGCTGTACCCATGGTCGGATTCTGGAAAAGATGTCCGATAACGCGGCTTCTCAGATATTCTTTCTTGAATGTGATATCATCTCCGTCAAGGATTATACGACCTTCATCAATATCAAAAACACCGGTCACAGCGTTAAAAAGTGTACTCTTTCCGGCTCCATTTGTGCCGACTATCGTGGCAAAGTCCCCCGGCTCAAGATGAAGTGACACATTTGACAGCGCCTTTTTTTCATTTACGGTTCCCGGAAAAAAGGTCTTGCTAATATTCTCTATCTTAAGCATTCTTTCGCACCTCCAGTTGTCTTTTGTGAACCGCAATACGGCTCTTTACATAAGGTGCGGAAATGGCGATAGTTACGATTATCGCACTTGTGAGCTTCAATGCCTCTGCCGGAAGGTCAAATCTCAGTGCTATTGCCACAATGAGCCTGTAAAGGCAGGAACCAAGTACTACTCCAAAGGTCTTTACAAATATTCCGCCTTTTCTGATGAGTGTCTGACCTATCATAAGTGATGCAAGGGCGATCGTAACCTGACCTGTTCCAAAATTTATATCGGCAGATTTCTGATATTGAGCGATCAGTGCTCCCGCAAGTCCCGTGAGTGAACCTGAAACGCAAAGTCCGACTATTATCGTAAATACAGGATTTATGCTGGAAGCCTTTACCATATTTTCGTTATCACCGGTGGCTCTGATACTGAGTCCCAGCGTTGTATTCAAAAACCAGTTAAGTATGAGGCATAAAAGAATTACGAGGATCGCCATTAATATAAGTTTTGACCCGCTGTGAAACCACTCTGCCTCTGATATTCCGTCAAAGAGTGAAAATACCGTATCTTTCTTGACTATATTTAAATTAGACTTTCTTCCCATAACAAGGAAATTTATGGTATAAAGTCCGGTATTCACTATGATTCCGGCAAGGATAGACTGTACTCCAAGCTTTGTCTGCAAAAATGCTGTTATAAAGCCTGAGATCACCCCTGCTGCCATTGCTGCCGGTAATGCAAGAAAAGGATGTCCTGCTATCGTTACCAGTGCGCCGACTGCACAACCAAGTGTAAAACATCCGTCTGTTGACAGATCTGCAATATTCAATATTGAAAAGGAAATAAAGAGAGCGAGCGCCACAAGTGCATATATGGCGCCCAACTCAAATGATGTAATAATGATCGATGACATAATTATTCAAAATTCTCCGCTGTTGTTACTTCTTTAACTTCTTCACATTTATCAGAAAGTCCGCTGTAATCTAATGAAAGAGCTTCAGCTGTCTCTGAGTTAACAGTTGCGATACCGTTATCAAGCATCTTAACTGCTGTTGAAGCAGGATCAGTACCATTTACAAGGATATCAGCTGCCATATCTGCTGTTGCAGTTCCAAGCTCCTCGTAATTAACGCCATAGCCTAAAAATGCTCCGTTAAGTGCAAATGAATCTGCTCCGCAGTAGTGAGGGATACCTGCATCGATAAATTTCTCATATATTGAAAGCTCAGCTGTCATTATAGTATTATCGGTCGGTGTAAATACAGCCTCTACCTTATCTGCCACAAGTGAATCTGCTGCCTGTATTACTTCATCATTATTAGTTCCGGTCTTTTCCACATACTCGATACCGTTTGCATCGCAATATGCCTTTGCATCTGCTATTGGTGTTGTAGAAGCGTCTTCGCTGTTATTATAGAGAAGACCGATCTTCTTTATGTCAGGATTTACAGTTGTTATAAGATTCATTACAGCCTCTGTATTCAGGGCATCAGAAGTTCCTGTTATATTTGCTCCCGGTGCATCAAGGGACTCTACCAGACCGGCATTAACAGGATCTGAAACCGCTGAAAATACAACCGGTATCTGATTTTCCTCTGTTGCTGTCTGCATTATGAGTGCGGTAGGTGTTGCTATAGGAATGATGATATCAACCTGATCTGCCACAAGGTCAGCTGCTATCTGATTGAGCACAGTAGCATCAGCCTGTCCGTTTGAAGTATAATCTGCATAATCGAAGGTCACTCCAAGCTCTGCACCCTTTGCATCAAGCTCTGCTTCTATTGCCTTCTCTATCTGGTTAAGTGAGGCATCATCCACATACTGGACTATTCCAACCTTATAAGTCTGACCTGCTGACCCAGAGGCTGTTTCTTCCGAACTGTTCCCTTCTTCTGACACTATCGCCGCATCCGTGCTCCCTACTGCAGATGCTGAACTTCCACATCCTGCAGCTGTCATGCTGACTGCTGCCAATGCTGCAGCAGTAATGATCTGTCCCAGTACTCTTCTTTTCATAATCTCTCCTTTAATAACATATGTTATTATCTGACTGCTCCCGTCGGTTTCCGCATCTGTATACCACATGCTGACGCATATTTCAACAGCTGCCGGCTCCTTTACGGCTCCTCCAACTACTTTCTTCAGTAAATTCACAACAATTATTTCTATTGTACGCTGTAAGCGGCTAAAGTGCAAGAAATTGATAAGAATCTGTTCATTATGCACATCTTTATGTGTTATTGTTCACAGGCAATGTCATTCATCCACCGGCAGGCAAGCTTGCCATGGATGATGGCTTTTGACCCTGACATCATGACATTATGCATGGACGATAACTCATCATCAAAAAAGTTAATGAAAATCGCTGCCGTACTATTGACTTATATAAAAAAGAATATTATCATTAAAACAACATTTGATTAATTGTTCAAATGTTATTTTTACTTATCAAATTTATTTTAAGGAGCTCTAATATGAAAAAGAATTATAAAATCGAAGTAGATTGTGCAAACTGTGCTGCAAAGATGGAAGATGCCGCAAACAAAATCCCCGGTATAAAGAATGCCAGTGTTAACTTTATGGCTCTCAAGATGAAGGTTGAATTTGAAGATGGCGCTGACATAGACTCTGTTATGCAAAACGTCAGGGAAAGCTGTAAAAACATCGACGATGATTTTGAAATCTATTTATAAACGTAACTGCATCCACTATATAAGGTTTGCTATTATTCCCGGTTCTAAGGTGACTCAAATGAATAAAAAACAGAAAAAGAACTTAACCAGAATTATTATTTCCACGGTATTAATGATAATCCTGCACTTTCTCCCACTGGCAGGATTACCGCGCTTTGCAGCATATCTCCTGCCCTATCTGATAGTTGGATACGATGTTTTGATAAAGGCATGGAAGGGCGTACTCAAAGGACACGGCATGGACGAATGTTTTCTCATGGCTGTAGCTACTATAGGTGCATTTGTCCTGGCTGTCATTTCCAGCGGAGATTATACAGAAGCTGTAGCGGTTATGCTGTTTTATCAGATTGGCGAATTTTTCCAGGACTATGCAGTTGATAAGAGCCGCAGAAACATTGCCGACCTCATGGACATCCGTCCTGATTACGCCAATATCGAATCAGATGGAAAGCTGACAAAAGTGGATCCCTATGAAGTAGAGGTCGGAAGTACGATCGTTGTCCTTCCCGGCGAAAAGGTTCCCTTGGACGGCATTGTATCCGAAGGTAACTCAACCCTTGATACAGCTGCCCTCACAGGCGAAAGTATTCCGAAAGAGGTTTTTCCGGGTGACGATATCATCAGTGGTTCAATAAATCTCAATAAGGTTCTAAAAGTAACCACAACAAGGGAATTTGATGAATCAACAGCTTCTAAGATCATAGAGCTGGTCGAGGACTCAGGCTCAAGGAAATCGAAATACGAGGCTTTCATCACAAAATTTGCCAGGATCTACACTCCTGCCGTTGTTTACAGCGCTATCGCCCTGGCAGTTATTCCCCCGCTCTTCCAGACTTTCATACTTCATAGCCCGGGTCAGTGGTCTAATTTTATCTACAGGGCACTTACTTTCCTTGTAATAAGCTGTCCATGCGCACTTGTAGTAAGTATTCCCCTGAGCTTCTTTTCGGGTATCGGGGCAGCCAGCAGATGCGGTATTCTGGTCAAGGGCTCTAATTTTATGGAAATTCTTTCAAATACACGCTATGTAGCTTTTGATAAAACCGGAACTCTGACAAAGGGAATTTTTGAGGTTGACGGAATCCATCATTCTACTATGGAGGACAAAAAAATACTCCGTTATGCCGCTCTGGTTGAAAGCGCCTCTTTCCATCCGATCGCGGACAGCCTGAAACGCGCTTATGGGGAAAGCCTGAACCTGAATGAGGTCTCTGATATAGAAGAATTCAGCGGCAAGGGAATAACAGGCATTGTAGATGGTCATAAAATCGCTGTCGGAAACGATAAACTTATGGAATATCTGAATATAAAAGCTATTCCCTGCCATCACACAGGAACGATAATCCATATTTCTTCAGACGGTGAATATCTGGGACATATAGTCATATCTGACCAGCCAAAGGAAAATTCTGCAGAGGCAGTCGAACTCCTTCACAGGATTGGCGTAAAAAGAACCATCATGCTTACGGGAGATTCCAAAAAAATTGCAGAGAAAATCGCCTCAGAGCTAAAAATCGATTCTTTTGTCAGCCAGCTTTTGCCTGCCGACAAAGTAAAGGAAGTCGAAAAGCTTTTGTCTGAAAAGTCTTCCCCTTCGGAAGTTCTTGCCTTCGTTGGTGACGGTATCAACGATGCTCCCGTACTCGCCCGTTCAGATATAGGGATCGCCATGGGTGCCATAGGATCTGATGCAGCCATAGAAGCTGCTGATATCATCCTCATGGATGATGATCCATTAAAGATACCTCTTGCAATCAAAATCTCCAAAAAGTGTCTGAGCATTGTCCGTGAAAATATAGTATTTTCTCTTGGCGTCAAAGGGCTGTGCCTTATACTTGGTGCTTTCGGTATTGCCAATCTCTGGCTGGCTGTTTTTGCCGATGTCGGTGTCATGCTTCTCGCAGTCTTAAATTCGGTGAGAGCTTTAAGCGTCAGAAAATGACACCGAAAACCACAATAAGTCAATGCGCCACACGTGAGAGCCGTACATAAATATTTATAAAGGATTTTGCTATGGATAAAAACGAAAAAATCAAAAACGAAAACTGTTTTCCCTGTGAGGATGAACTATATGATCTTGCTGAGTTATTCCATATTTTCGGGGATTCTACAAGAATAAGGATTCTTTTTACGTTACTTGACAGAGAAATGATCGCAGGCGACATTGCAGAAGCTCTCGGCATGACAGCCTCTGCTGTGTCACACCAGCTTAGAATCCTTAAAGCTTCTCGTCTGGTAGGCTGTCATCGTCAGGGCAAGGAAATCATTTATTTTCTGGCAGATGACCATGTAAAAAAAATACTCTCTATCGGGATCGAGCATCTCGAAGAAAAGTAATGATTTTATTGAAATAAAAAAGAACTGCATAGCAGTTCTTTTTTAGTCGGAGTGACGTGATTCGAACACGCGGCCTCTACCTCCCTAAGATAGCGCTCTAGCCAAACTGAGCCACACCCCGATCTCATATTTAATTCCGTCTCTCTCGAGCCGACTTTATTAGTATACTCATTCGGTATTCATCTGTCAAGCTATTTTTTTATTTTTACAATCTAATTTTTTATTTTTACAATCTCTTGGTCATTTTTGAACCTATTCAGTTAGTAGTCAGCACTTTGCTGCAAAAATCTATATAAATATAATAATATTTCTCAAAAAGAGTATACATTGTTTGAAAAGTAAAAGAATGATATATAATAGTTAGCGTAGACTAACAAAAATATATAAGGAGATAAAATATATTATGGATATAACATTTGGAGATATTCAGGAAACAGCTCTCATCCCACTTGCCATAAAGGCAAGTGAAACTGTTCGTAAGAACGCACGTATCAGGGATTCAAAGGCGAAAGAAATCATAGATACCCTCGGTGTCGATGTCAGCAAGTATGATCCTTTTTTGTCGCATGAAGGTGTCGTAGCCAGAACTTTAATGTACAGAAACGAATTGAAACGACTCATCCGTCTTTATCCTGATGCCGAATGCATAAACCTCGGATGCGGATTTGATGATAAGTTCTCTCAGGTTGATAACGGCAGGATACTATGGTTCGATGTAGACCTGCCTGATCAGATTGAAGTCAGACGTAAAGTATATACAGATAGGGACAGATGTACCATGCTTTCCGGAAGTGCCTTAGACAACACATGGACTAAATCAGTTCCTAAGAGAAATATGACTATTGTGATAATGGAAGGCGTACTTGAATATTTTCAGAAAAATCAGGTAAAAACATGTCTAAATATGCTCTGTGACAGCTTTGAACATGGTTATCTGCTTGCAGAGCTGCATTCACCATTCCTGGAGAAACACGGAAAGCATCATGATGCGGTAAAGCATACAAATGCGGCCTTCGGATGGGGAACTAAAACCGGAGCGGAGTATCTGGAGCTTGAACCCCGAATGAATCTGATTTCAGAAACAAGTTATAATGATGAAATGAAGAAATACTCCATTCGTGGAAAGATATTTGCAATAATCGGAAAAAATATCAACAACAGACTTGCTGTTTTTAAATGGTAAGTCACTACTGCTGCAAGCATCAAATCTGTTTTGACGGAAAATAACGATAAAGTGTCATATCTTTATATCCGCTGATTTTTGCAATCTTATCATTTTTTAAGATGTTAAACAATACGAACAGAGTAAGCTCAATCCTGTATCTTCTACAGGATTGAGCTTTTATCACATCACTTGACTTTAATTTTTATATTGTATTTCTTGTTCAGATACTTGTAGCGTACCTTTATGCTGTCGCTTTCCTTCGGGTCGATTATAATCGAATTGTCGGAAATTCTCGCCTGGGGAGTGCTGCTGCTTTACGATCGAAAGCTCTCCCGCGTCAATATCCGTACCAAAGAGTTCCTTTACTGTTCTGGTTATCACAACATCACCCTTTGATATCTTTTTTGCCGCTTTTTGTGCCTTCGGCTTCTCAACCGTAAGCACCGTCCTCTACAATTACCTTATATGACGCCGTGACAGAATAATATTCATCTGTCTCTTCTGATATCGCACTGATGACAGTAGTTTCTTCGCTTACCTCACCCCACCCTCTCGTGCGGGGTGAATACGCACTCCGACGCATAAAAAAATCCCGATGGATCGTTTTCCGTCGGGATTTTTGACTTTTTTATATGACAAACTTTGGGCTGATGATCAATGATGACCTCCGCAGCTATGATTTTCATCGTGATGGCCTGAGCAGCTATGCCCCTCTCCGTGATGATTACACTTCACATCAGGATTGTATTCGAGTTTTCCTTCAAGGTAAGCATTGACTGCATCATCGGCATTTCCGGATACACCACCGTAAAGGGTAATGCCGGCTTCGGAAAGTGCCGCCTGCGCTCCTCCGCCGATGCCGCCGCATATAAGTACATCTACATTTCCACCTAAAAGAAATCCTGCAAGTGCACCATGACCCTGACCGTTTGTATCTACAATTTCCTCATGAATTATCTTGTCCTCATTTATATCGTAGACCTTGAACTTTTCTGTGTGACCAAAGTGCTGGAAAATCTCTCCGTTATCATAAGTTACTGCAACTCGCATTTCTTTTTCTCCTTTTTTTCTTTCACATCTGAAATTATCCTGCTGTGAAATATTAAATTCTACATTTCCACCGGAAATAACCATACTTTTACCTTCCACTAGCATTCGCGCCACTTTCCTTCGGGCATTCTCATATACACTTGTGACTGTTGTTCTGGCAACGCCCATTTTCTCTGCGCACTCTGACTGTGTTAAACCTTCGTTATCCAATAGTCTGATTGTTTCAAACTCATCAAACGAAAGTATGATCGCATCAGAACTGTCTATATGTTCTGACGGTGAAAAGCCAAATTGACCGGGAAGTGCGCAAATTCGTCTGCATTTAGGAAGCTTAGGCATAATACAGCTATTTCTGACATATGTCAATATAGTAAAGATTTTGAGGCTTTAATTGAAAAAACTCAATTAATTCCTTAATAAAACGGGCAGCTTCACCGATATAGTGAAGTAAGGGAAAAAAAGCTTCCCGGCGGAAGTTCTTCCATTAACAAAGGGTGGAATGATTGGTATGGCTCTGATAAAAAGACCTGTAATGATGGTAAATATTATAATAGTTATACTTGAACTGCTTGCGTTCATTCATGATCTGTATGCGTTTCAAGCAGGACTGTTCAGATGGTACACGATAGACAGCAATCTGCTTCAGTTGTTTGTGTCGGTGCTTGTTGTTATCTACTGTTTTAAGGGAACAACTCTTCCGGATTTTGTTACAATCCTGCATTTTATATCAGCGGTTGGTCTTACTGTTACATTTCTTATTGCAGCATTTGTTTTAGCTCCTGAAGGCGGTGTAACTTACTATTTTATACAGGATGTTGCTCCCATAAATCATCTCATCGGTCCGGCACTTTCCATAATTTCTCTTTTATTTTTGGAAAAGGCAGAAAAACTTCCGATCAGGATAATTCTTTATCCCACATATGCAACCCTTTTTTACGGACTTGTATGTCTTGTATTAAATGCACTTAGAATAATGGACGGACCGTATTTTTTCTTAAAAATATATAGTGAAAAAGCCGGAACGATAATCCTATGGTTTATGATAATCACTGTTATGTGTCTGCTCTTCTCATTTGCATATTTTAAAATTAAGTGGCGGAAGGCTGCATCCTAAGTTTTGCCTGCTTTTTGAAAAATGCCGCACCATAACACACTATATTTTCATAGCCGTTCAGCGCATACATATTTCACTTAGCGCTTTAGCACTTTTTTTCTCTTATTCTTTTGAATATAACAAATTGTCTTCTTTCTTCATCCTCGCTGTAATTTAATAGCCCCTTTGCTTCAAGTATTCTATCTATAGCCTGTGCAGGATCCATTGTATGATATGGGAGGAACAATCCTCGCAATTCTTTTGGTTTAATAATCTTATAAACCTGTACAGATGTCTTATCATATGTATATGCAAAGTATCTGTAAATATAACCAATCCAATAGAGTTCATTCAAGGTATATTTAACTGATCCATAATCCGACGGACCATACTCTTCATCTATTAGACTAAAAATATCAGTATCCTGAAGATTACTCTGTAACAAAGACATATTATCGAATAGTTTTGCTGCTTTGCTATTCATAAATCTCCGTATAAACACCTCTGAACTTGTTTCCTGCGCGGTAGCGGAAATTTCAAATACTTTGGCCTGTATCTCACAGAGAAGGAGGCCGTCTTTATCTATTTTTTTCATATCACCATGCAAGCCCTTTCACCATCAGTTCAAAATGTCGTCAATGTATTTTCCCTTTCCCCTGTACTGTCTTCTTGCAAGTTTCACCTTATCATACCCAAGTTTGGTTTCTTCCGTTCTAATATTCATATAATGCTCTCTTTCGCAGGAAGATATGTATGCTCTTTCAAGCTTTTTTAACTTTCGGACAGCCCTCTCACTTGTGAATACATACTGATTTCCTAAATTTGTAGCTGCAAGACAATGTTTGCATTGTTCATCCGTTATTTCTCCGGCTATAAAAGAGTTGATTATCTGAAACATCCTGTTATCAGCAATTGGTGCAATTATATAATCGCAATTTCCAGCTTCATCTATTAATTTTTTTACTGTCGGATGTTCCCTATATTCATCAAGAGTGCCCCTAAAATATGCAATTGTGAGCATCCATTCCTGATCAACCTTATATCTTTTACATTTCAGATCAGATTCATCAAAATCAAAATAATAAACAGAAGAATGATCAAATCCTGAAGCAAAGGAAATTGCCTGAGCATAGGTCTCCCCGGCATAAAATCCCTGTCCAAAATCATTATTTGACCTGCTTCTGCTTATACTTATTCCCCCATCTATCTCACTTTTTGCTCCATGAAAAAGTAATTTATGTCCGGGCTTCATTTGCTCAAGCCACAGCATTTCTTTAAGTCTTCCAAGCTTTATATTGTTATTAAAAGCAAAATTGTAAACCTGCTCCAGAAGTTTCTCCGAAGCTGATGTTTTACCTGTCTCGTTTCTTGATATTGTCACCTGCTGTATGCCAAGTCTACTTGCAAATTCTGCCTGCGTTATATCAAGTATTTCGCGTATCGACTTTAAATCAGCCGCAAAATTATAGTCCATGTAATTATCACCTCTTCAAACTTATTTATATCATATTACTTAAACAAGTTCAAGGGTATCAATCACATTTTGCTTTCTCTCGTGGCATAGCCGGAAAATTTCAATATGCCGCCTGACGCATTCTGCCAGCTCCCAGAGAGTTCCTGCGATTCACTTACAAGAGCTTAAGTTTAGCCTGCTTTTTAAGAATGCTGCACCGTAACACACTATATTCTCATAGCCGTTCAACCCCTCGGCATACTTTTCCTTTATGATCTGCTGAACAGCTTCTTCACAGTCCTTTTCCATGTCAGCTTCTTTATCTGATTTCTTTGCCTCAATAATTATTGCCCGTCTGTTTTTCTTATCTTTAAGGAGAATATCAGGTCTCCCAAGGCCTTTTTCTTTATTGGAATCTACGCTGTATCCTCTCCCTACAAATACTCCTGTAAGAAAAGCATGATAATAATCTTCGTGATAATCGTTATAACTTATGGTTTCCCAAAGAAGATCCGAAATTATCTTACCGGCACGGTCTTCTTCTCTGTCCCACAATGCATTTAGAAGTTCTTTTACCGTATCAGCACTCACAGTATCCGTGAAGAAACGCACTACAGTATCTCTAAAAATTGATGAAATCTCTCTGTTTGGAATCTTTAATGAAACCGTTTCACCATCTTCGCTTGCGTCAGCTTTTGTGATATATCCTGTCATCAGAAGTACGCTCCACAGATTATCCTCAGTGGAATGAAGCGTATCATAGGTCAGTTCATCTGAAAACGTCTGCCTTATGTTCTCTCCATTGAGCAGTGTTTCGAATTTGTCAGATACATCAAAATCCGTGCGTTTTACAAAGGTCATAAGTATTCCGTTGTGGCTCGTATTTTTCCAATAATTCTTAGGCTTCGCATCTCTATGTTTGTTAAGAGCGGAAATATAGTTAATCACATCCCATGGACAGTATAACGAATTGTTTCCAAATATATATCCATCATACCATTCCTTAAAAGTATCGGCAGCCTCGGATCTGTCTGCCGCCTCAAGGATTTCTGCGACCTCCGCTTCCGTAAAACCAAAATACTGTGAAAAGTCTTCATCAAGTACAGAATAAGATACGAAATTATTTGTCTCGGTAAAAATACTTTCTTTTGCAATTCTCAGGCATCCTGTAACTACTGCAAACTTTAGAAATTCATTGTCTTTAAGTGATGTACTCATGATTCCTTTAATAACATCAAGCATTTTTGAATAATAGTGATTTTCGGCACTATCCTTTTCACTTGCTTTTGATAAAGGAACGTCATATTCATCAATTAAAAGAATTACCTTTTTTGCCGTATACTGAATAAAGCATTCTCATCAAAGTTTTTAAGGAATTTTGGACATCACTCTCAGTTCCCTTCTGTGCCTTTAAACGTGCGAACACATCCAAATCGTCCGGATCAGACACATCATTATTTATTATATAAGAAATTCCCTTACAAACATTCGCAATGACATTCATCAATTTCTCATAAGCTACTTCATATGTCTCTGATTCTGCATCCTTGAATGATATAAACAATACCGGTATTGGTTCATCCATTCCTTGCAGAAAGCATCATGATCACTAATAGCAAGATTTTCAAACAATCCTCTGCTGTCCTTGCTGATGTCGAAAAAGCTCCCCATCATGCTCATCATCAAAGTTTTTCCAAATCGTCTCGGTCTGGTGAAAAGAGTAACCTCATTGCCTGTATCATTTACAAATTCGTATATTAATTCTGTTTTATCAACATAGTAATTTTTCGATTCCCTAAGTGAAACAAAATCCGACTTTCCAACCGTCACCTTAAAATCCATGTAGGCATCTCCTGTCGTGAAATATTTCAAAAAGGCATTCATAACAATAGTTTAATGGGTTTATTTAACTAAAATTATATCATTTAAGGATTCTAAATAAAACCAACAATTTATAAGAAAGCAAGAAAACCCACTGCCTTTAGGCGGTGGGTGTCTTGTGACACGGTGCGGGGTTCAAGCCCCGTACCGTGTTAGGGTGCGAATGCACCCGTTCTTATATGAGCAAGTAGCGAAGCGGATTGCGAATATCCTTTGACCCGATATAGAGAGTGAACCTTCTACGTTACTGATCAACCGCAGAACCGCTTCCACATGCCGAAAGAAAAACGCTGACCAACATTATTCCTAAGCTTAAATTGATTTTTTAATCATTTCTTTTCCTTATCCTATGAAATTTTATCTCAATGCTTCTTTAGAAAATCTGATATCCGTAAAATTATCGAGTTTGGCCAGTTCCTCGTAAAGATCGACACCATCTTCTTCTCTAATTCTATCTACTATATCTTCATAATATCTTGTTGATGATGAACATATCATTTCGTCATACCCGATATACTTATATATTGCATCCCCTTCATAAAGAACATTTCCGGTATCGTCATAAATTCCAACACTGTTAAGTTTGATAAAATCCTCTTCTTGTGGATCCGAACCAGCAAAATAATATTTATCAACAATATTAAATTGACTGCCATCATATCTGATTTTAGCAAATTCCAAATTTACTCCATCACCAAATACTCCTCCTTATACGCTTTCCTCAGCGCATATATAAGTCTCCGAATTGTCTCTGAATAAATACGTTGCAAAATTACCATTTTCTGCCCAGAGTCCAAACTTAAACGTGTCTGTAATTGCTCCAAAATTGAAATCTAAAATACTGCTTCGCAGTTCAACCTCATTGTCATCATTGAGTTCATACATCATAAAAATAGCTTCATAATCATCATTCATGTCAACAATCAGCAATTCATCCTGTTCATCGTCATCAAAATCGGCAACCTTATAAGTCAAAGCTCTTACAGGCACTCTTCCCTTATAATTATAAGTTGGCATTCCGTTATATGCAGTTGCATATCCATGATAAACATTTCAATCGTCACACAAATAATCAGAATAATTTTCAGCATAGTCCGTTAATTCTGCTGTGATATCAATTTCTTCCTCCTCTGATGCCTCCTCGTCTGCCTCTTCTTCTGATGTTTCTTCCTCTATAGTTTCCCCTTCATCCGTTTCTGATGATAATTCATCATTTTCTGTTGATCGGATTTCACTTTCTACAGCTTCTTTCCCTGCAAGTTCCAACCGGTGGCGCTGGTAAATCATCAGGAAAAGAACTAAAGCCAATATCAGAATCATTGATGACGAAACAGCTATTAAAGGTACATAATTTTTTCTCTTTATATTTTTTATATCTTTTGTACTTTTTACATCTTTTACAGCTGCTGCCTGATCCGTTTCATATATTCCCTCATGAAACTCTTCCATCGTCTGATAACGGTTTTCAGCAAAGAGAGCCATTGCTTTAAGAATCGCATTTTCCTGAGTATCCGTTAATGAAGCTTCATAGGTTCTCGGCGGAAGAAGCTCGTCCTTCCTCAGTCTCTCCATTGACTCAGGCGGTGTGACACCCGTTATCGCCTTATAAATTGTCCCTCCGAGTGCATAAACATCAGACCATGGTCCCTGCTTTCCATGACTTCTGTACTGCTCCTCCGGCGCATATCCAGGCTTCAACATTACTGAGAGGCTTTTCTCGCCTTCTCCTTCAAAGCTTCTCGCCGCTCCGAAGTCAAGCAGTTTCATGCTTCCATCAGGCATGAGCATGATATTATCGGGGCTTATATCCCTGTGAATTATTCCCGCTTTATGAATTTGTCCCAGCGCAATCATCACCGGTTCGATTGATTTGAACAACCATGCAGGATCTACTTTTCCACCGTTTTTCTTCATGTAGTTTTTAAGAGTTTCACCCTCAACATACTCCATGATGATATATGCGGTATTATTTTCCTGAAAGAAATCCTTTACACCTACAACACCTTTAAGACCGGAAAATTTTGCAAGGCTTCTTGCTTCGTTTATAAAGCTTTCTCGCCATTTTTTAACTGTTTCTTCATTTTTGCCGGAATAGATCGTTATTTTTGTTGTGGTCTTGTTTTCTCTTGTGGCATAACCATTTGGATAAAATTCTTTTATTGCCACCTTAAGTTCAAGATTTAAGTCCAGCCCAACATATGTAATTCCAAATCCACCCTCGCCAATCACATCACCCACAAGATATTTTCCGGCAAGAACCGTCATCTGCTTTAGATGATGAGGAAGATTTTCAATATGTCCAAGGCTTTTATGACAATGTGGGCATTCCGTTACTGTTTCTTTATTGTATATTTCCCGAAGGCAATGCGGACATAACTTTTCAATATTCATACTCGTTCACACTCATTCAAACACAGCTAATTGCTTTTTAGATTTCACGTTCTTCCATTTATCCTTTTATCCCAGTTTCGTACATCTCTCTGTTATAAATACAAACGAATAGAGGTGCTTTTTCTCATAATCAAATTCACATAACACAATATGCTACATTCTTATATTTTTCTAACTCATGTGATAATCAGCATCAGTTCTGCCTCTTAAATGCTATATTAATATCCACATCTCCACTTATACCGTCTACCTTTCCCTTTTCTCCTCAAGAGTCATTTCGGAAATAATATCTTCAACCCTGCTGTCCGTCCGCGTTAAAATATTTGCAGCAGATGTGTTTGAGTCCAAATCTTCATAAATTTCCGTTTCTGTTTCCGCAGAACCTACCGCAGGTTTCTCAGGACTGTCCGAACATCCTGCTAATATTAAACACAAAAAAGCTGTAAAAATAAATATTCATCTCATTTACTTTCAACCTTTATTATCCAAATCCCAATCAAAATGCACAAAGTACAATCTTTTATCCTGTAAAATCAGAACTTAAAGGCTTATCCCCTTATTCCTTTGCGGTAAAATATGAATCCACTCCGTTAGCAATTCCCTCTGCGATTTTCCACTGATAATCTTCCGTTGCCATTAACAAATCTTCTGCCTGATTTGTCATATAGCCCATTTCCACGATTGTTACCGGAACCTTACACCAGTTAATGCCACTCATTGTATCGGTTTCCCAGACATATTCTTTTTTACATCCCGTTGCAGCCACCAGCTCATCAAGCACAGCTTCCGAAAGTGCCCTGCTCCTGCTGTAATATTCAGCATTATAGGGATTTGATGAAGTCTGGCAAATCGTCATTGCTCCATTTGCAGCACTGTTTTCCGAACCGTTTGCATGTATTCTGATAAAAGCGTCCGCATGATTTTCATTAGCAATAGCCGCCCTCTCCGAATTACTGATATTAACGTCATTCTCTGTACGAACCATGAGAACGGAGTAGCCCCGGCTTTCAAGCTCCTGCTGTAATTTCTTTGATACCATTAGAGTAAGCTCATATTCTTTTAATCCGCTGGCAGACCCGGAAGTTCCCCCCGCAACTTTCGCCTTTGTCTCCGGTGCTCCGGGACCGATGGGTTCTTTTTCCAAATCAGCCTTCTGCTGATGCCCTGCATCTATGACTATCAGATGGCTTTCCCTTGCTGTCTCCCCGGCATTATCCTCAGCATCGGATTCCACAATATTTGCACTGACATTTTCTGTTTCCTTAGAGCTTTCGGATTCATCTTCATTTTGCCCATCTTCGCCGGCAATCTCATCTACAATCGAATCAATAATATCGTCAATATCCGTAGAATCCTCCGAAGTCTCCACCTCGGCCGTATCTTCATCTTCTGTTTCAACTAAAATTGTATCATCTTCCTCAGAAATTGCCTCTGTCGTAACTTCTGTCGTATTAACAGAACTATCCTCAATCATAGAGCTGCCGCCACATGCCGAAAGAAAAACGCTGGCTATTATTATTCCTATACTTAAATTGATTCTTTTAATCATTTTCCCCAACTCCACTAATCAGACCTTTTATCCTGTCCTCTTCTTAAATCCATTTGATTTATCATCCCGTCATACTTATTTATGTCACATTACTTAAACAAGTTATAGTGAACGTCAAAAAATAATTTGACGTTCACTATAATGCCTCCGGCGGATGCGTCCGAATTTGACAGTGAAAATGTTGCTTCGCAACCCAAATTCGGCCCAGTAAACGAGCAAAAGTACAAATACTTTTGTCGCTTACTATAAATACTATGGTTTACTCAATACTGTATTCGCAGATGTAACCCATACGTCCCCTGAAGCTGGGATAATACGCTATAACATCATTTGGTATATCATTCATATAAAATTTGTCTTTCGATTTTATATGAATATATTCGACATGATCTTCCTCAATCTCCCTTCCGTCATCAAGTTCAGATTTATAACTCGGCTCTCCATCAAGCCAGTGTCTGTTCTCATAAATGCTATAATCCAAGCCTCTCTGAACCAGTCCGGGTTCAATCCACCAATACACATAGGGTTTTTCTCCGCCACGTTTAGCGCCTATATAAAAGCAGTAATTTTGCTTTCCCTCAGTTCTGATAAGTTCATCGACAACTTCAAACTCTTCATCACAAGTCATAGAAGCAAGGTAGCCACCCTTTTCATCACATTTCTTAGCTGCCTCCTCCCAAGTACAATCCTCAATAAAAAGTTCATATTTGTGATCCGCGGAAATCATCTTATTAGTTTTAATGTATGAAATAATTTCATCAATAGATTGCTCCTTAAAATCAGTTCTTTTATTATAATCATAAACTTCCTTAAACTTAGAATCGTAAGTCTGCTCATCAACTTCCTCATTATCTATTAAATATTCGATTTCTTCGGGATTAACGGTTTCGGAATAATGCTGTTCCCCATCAAAAATAAATTCCCATTTTCCATCTTTTAAAATATAAACATAATCATAAGAGACGCCACTTATTCCATCGGAATTGCATAAAAGACCACTCTTCTCTATATACGAAAAACCACCTCTTTCAGTATTAAATTCAGTTAACTTTCCATCATTGTAAGACAGAATAACAGAAGGTGGCATACCATAGCTGACGAAAGCGAGTTCAGGAATATCATTGTCGTCAACGTAAATTAACATATAATCATATTCAGATACCATAGAATACTTCATCCAATGTTCTATATATGCAAGATACGCTTCCTGCCAAGAATTAAATTCATGCTCATACAAGGTCTCATAATTAAAACCGCCTCTATAATAGTCTGTGCGTTTTTCAAATAATTTATCGATATTCTCTGCTGTTTCTGTTTCTATATCTTTCCCTATTATATTTTCTATCGCTTCATCAGGTGAAATTTCCTCTGCGCTTATACTTTCCACCCCATCTTCTTTTGAAACCTCAAATGAATGCACAGTCCCGAAAAACGATTTTTTTGTTAGCAGGTTTTTTATTAAAAATACTGTTGTACCAATTGCAAGGGCAAACAATGCCACAGCCACACAAATAACCGGAATATATTTTTTTGAAATAATCGGATCTTTATTCATATTCTTTAACTCCGCCTTTACTCTCCGCCTAATATTTCAACTATCTCATCATATCCATATTCAGGAACTCCGTTTACAGGAAATTTTATGAAATCTTCGCTGTCTAAAGCCCTATATTCATTCAGATACTGCTCATATTCTTCTAATGTGATTTTCTTGCCGCAAAATGTGTAATCAGCCTTATCAGTTAAATAGTATGCATCACTTTCCCAATACTCGGCATTAATTGTTATCACATCTCCTACGATATCTCCATTACCATTGTACTCTGCCAAACTAATCAAATGCCTGCCCATGTGTCCGGAATCCATTTTTCCGATATAAACGGTATTGCCCTTTTGATGCAATACCGTCTTTTCTGCCATTGCACCTTCATCTTGAAGCACACAAATATTTCCGTCTCGATAATCCAATATATACCAACTCAAACCAGCAAGTCCACGTGTCAATAGTTCATATTCACCATCGTTGTCCACATCATACAAATATGTTGATGCAACATCAATCTTAAAATCCCCTCCAAGATCATGAAAATACAAGCTATCATCACGTTCCTCCCAATCATTCACAACTTCCTCTCCATACAGCTTCACATCAATCGGAGTCGGATAATGATAAGAAGCACTAATATCATTATTCAGGAATTTTGTAAATGCATTCAAAATTTCAGTCTGTTCCCCATCATCAATTTTTTCTGTGCCTTCCACTCCGATTCTTTCCATATCCTCATGATTAAAGCCATATTCAGCCTCTAATTCAGATAAATACTTTTTATTAAATTCCTCAAAATTCATATTTTCAGAGTCTGCATAATTATCATAGTTAAATTGCGTACCGTCCTTCCTCAGGTAAGCAACACTATACTTATATCCACCTCTGCCAGACACATAAGTCTCTTCAGCATGATATATCTCTTCAAGGTATTCTCCATTAAGCTTATAAACATAATAAGCAGGTATATAAAAATCGCTATAATCAGAATAGTCATAAAACCGATAAAAATAACATAAACCTTTTTTATCTAAATTGAATTTTTCAAATAAATAGGTACAAATACGATTTTCATCAACAACATTTCCGTCAATGTCCTTTTTGGTCAAATATTTCACCTGACCATCTGTAACGGTGTATATCATATCGTGAATTCCGTCACTGTCCTTTCCTTCCAAAAACAGTTCGGGAATATCATCATCATTCAGATAAAACAATTCATATGAATCGACCTCATAACTATCCGTATACGCTTCGTGCCATTCCGAAACCAATTTAAGATATTCGTCTTTCCATGAAATGTCTGCATCAGATACTTCATCTGCCTCTGATCTCTCCGCATCTAATGTTTCTATTTCCGATGCTTCTGTCGCAACTTCCGTCATATCAGCAGAGCTTTCTTCAATCGCAGGATTTTCCTTAACCGCAGAACCGCTTCCACATGCCGAAAGAAAAACGCTGACCAACATTATTCCTAAGCTTAAATTGATTTTTTTAATCATTTCTTTTCCTTATCGTATGAAATTTTATCTCAATGCTTCTTTAGAAAATCTGATATCCGTAAAATTATCGAGTTTGGCCAGTTCCTCGTAAAGATCGACACCATCTTCTTCTATAATTCTATCTACTATATCTTCATAATATTTTGTCTCTGTTATAAATACAAACGAATAGAGGTGCTTTTTTCTCATAATCAAATTCACATAACACAATATACTACATTCTTATATTTTTCTAACTCATGTGATAATCAGCATCAGTTCTGCTTCTTAAATGCTATATTAATATCCACATCTCCACCTATACCGTCTACCTTTCCCTTGTTTGTATATTGCCAGATGGTAAAAGTATAGGGATAAAGCGGTGCTTCACAATTATCATATATCTGATAATCTGCATACCAGATATCTATATCTGTGAGTCTTCTGATATCAAGCTCTGTTGTAAGCCACTTTGAATTTGCATAAAGCGCACTGCTGTAGCCTGCCTCTTCAACCGTCCTGCAAAAAGCCAGAACCGTATCTGTTCTTTCCGCACCATTCATGGATTCAGTCCTTGAACTGTCAAACTTGATCTTTTCAGAATCAATCACTATGGGATAGCTTAGAGAACCATTGCTGCACCGTTCCAGTTCCGAAATCGCATATTGTGCTTCCTCAACAGCTTCCTCTTCATTTAATGCCTGTGAGAGAAAATATACTCCGGTCTCAAGTCCCGCTGCCTCTGCCGCTTTGATATTTTTTTCAAAACACTCATCAGTAACAAGCTGTCCGTTTCCATATCCCCGATATCCAAGCCTTATGATCGCAAACTCAAATCCCTCTGCCTTAACCTTTTCCCAGTCAATTTCTCCCTGAAATTTCGAGACATCAATACCAAGTGATGTTTCATATTCAGAATCAGCATAGCTCAATATCTGTCCGTCCAGCTTAAGTTTATCCCAATCATAACTGCATTGAGGCAATTCGGGATAGTAGGGCACTTCCAGATACCCCTCTTCAATATCGTATATTCTAATTGTCTTATCTTTTGAATTATCAGACTGACTCTCTTCTATATCAGAATTTTCATCAGCAGATGCACTTTCGCTTTCCGAAACAATTTCAATAGCCGTTTCTTCTGTTGTTTTCTCCGACGTTTTCTCACAGCCCGTTAAAAGCAGCATTCCTACAATAGTAAATGCCAACAAAACTTTAAGAGATTTAGCAGTATAAGCTTTCATTTAAGAATTCCTTTAATCTAACCTGAATCCGTGAAGTTGGTCTGATTTTTTATCCGTCGCATCAAAAATGGACGGATTGTGTAAAAAAATGAAGCTATTTTGTATTTCAGACCATGATTTATAGTTGCTTACGATTGGTTCACCGATTAAAGCTCTAAAAATGCGTGATTTTAATAAGCGTTAATCAGTGATCAATATTACCCGCCATGTATTTTTTGTTCATATATAAAACTCCATCTCAACTTTTTGTATTCAAGTTAAATAATGTCAAATCATCAATACTCTTAGTATAATTATATACCTGATTATCAATCGTATTCACAAACAAATCCAAGCTTCCCAGCATACTCCGGTGATACATTTAGTATCCTATCCGGAGCATAACAGATATGAATCATCCCGTCATCTTCAAAAAACTTGGCAAGCCCTACTTCCCGCTCTCCGTCTTCAAAAGACCACTCATTTTTGGTGTAATCATATCCTGGAGGGTAACCCCAGAAGTCATAGTTTGGCATTACTTCCTGATAGGAGCCATCCTTATTTATCCATCTATCACGGCAGAAAGTATCTCCTACCCATTCGCTGGATCTGTAGCCAACAAAAAACGCCTTATCCGAGTATCCTTCCTTCTTAACAAGCTCAGATATAACCTTTGCTTCATCAGTGCAAGTCACAGTTGCAAGATATCCGCCTTTCTCAAGACATAGCTTCTGAGCCTCGCTCCATGAACAATCCTGAATGAACAATTCATACTTGTGATCTGCAGAATACCACTTTCCATTTTCCAACAAATATAAGAACTCATCATATGAGTAATAATTGTCAGGCTGCTTTCCCTTATCTACATCGTAATACTCAGCTACATGGGCATTAAACTCTTCTTCAGTTACAGTTTCATCGCCCCATTCGTATGTCAATGTATATGGGTCGTTCTCATCTTCAACATATCTGATGCCTGAAGCAATTTCTGTAAACACACCGTTTTCCAGCTTTGTTATGCTTATTGGATAGTAATTCATATGTCCGGTGTCTGTATAAATAAGTCCGCTTTTTTCAATGTACTGTGAGCTTAATCTTGAAAGATACTCATCAACAACCTTGCCATCATGGTAGGTGATAACCATCTGCCCGTCGGCTTCTATTCCTGTATCAATGAAAAGCTCTGGAATATCATCATCGTCCAAATATATCAGTGTACAACCACCACCATAGGTGGAAGAAATATCCACAGCACTAGTTCTTAAGTACTCAGCATATGCTTTACTCCATTCAGGAATATTATCTGGAGTCAATTCATTAGAGATCTCTTCTGCTATTTCATCACTTGCCTCGGCACTAGTCTCGTCCGCCACCGAGCTGCTCACGGAAGCCGAAGTACTTGCTTCATCTCCCGCATCCTTAGTAGGTTCCTCTGGGATCTGTCCTGCGCATGCAGATAAAAGCATTGGGCACAACAAAACTGCCATCCATTGCTTAATCTTTCTCATCTAATTCTCCTCATCTAAAAATAATCAATATTATTGTTTCTTCCTATCATACTGATTTCCCATTTTCCTCATGTTAAAGCATACCGGGCATCCTGCGCCTTTATTTCTGGTATGAATAACAGCTTGCCATCTATTTCCGCATTTACTACATATCCACCATGCCTTTTTCCCACTTCCGGCACCAATTGCACTTGGCTTCATATCTCCATTCTTCTCATAATCCCACTCACTATCCAAGGTAGGATTAACCGAAGCCAAATCATTAAAACCTTGAAGGATTATTTTATTAGTGCAAAACGGACAGTTGCAGCCTCTCCTTGATACATGATCCAAAGCTACCATCCATTCATGACCTTTTTCGCACTTCCACCATACTTTTTGTGCGCTTCCAGCAACCACTTCCGTAGGAAGGACCTCATTCTTTTCGTAGTTACATCTGCTCGCTGCTTTCCATTCATGGCCACATTTTGAACATTCCCACCAGACACGCTCATTGGAACCGGGATGAAAAACGCTTGCTGTAAGCTTACCATTTCTAGTTTTACTAAATTCCGCAGCAATTTCCGGAAATTCCGTTGCTAAATACTTATCTAGATTTTCAAGATATTCAAGTATTTCAAATCTATCCCTATCTATATCCACGCTTATCGTCTCACCTGTGAAGCTGCAACGTATCCTTCAAGCATATTCCCATCACTTTCATAGTAATAAACATACAGCCATTTTCTTCCTTCCGTGCTATATTCCTCATAACCCGAAAGCTCAAGTTCTTCACCATTGTATACAGGTGTGATAATATCATACTCCGTTCCGGGACCTTCCCTTAAATTAACAAATCCGTCTGACGCAGCCGGAGTCACATAGCCAGAATCCTCATAACCTGTTTCCGTTGAAAAATACTCATATTCACTTGCACTGTCTCCGTACTCTATTTCCTTCTCATAGGTCTTCCATGCCTCATCCCAGACTTTCTGCCAGTCGGCATCCTTTTCGGTTCCGCTCTCCTGATAACTGATATTACACTCTGTATATCTGTGTTTTACAATCTTCTTTCCACTGGCGATTGCCTGCAAAACCTTATTTGCCTCATCAGCGGTAACTTTATAGTATTGGCTGTTATCAGGAGACCATGATGCCGGAGTCTTTGAGGCGCGTTCATAGACCGCCGGCACTCGTCCTACATAATCCCCTCTTACAGAATACTGAAAGGATTCATCCTGCAGTCTTATACTGAAAGGCAATGCCTGTTCACTGTCAACAAGATATACATTACCTGACTCATTTGTGACACATGCAATCGTACTTCCGTTATCTCCCCCGAAAATCTCAAAGTTATATCCGTATACAGCCGATGACGTTACCTTATGACCTTCTTTACTGCTCTCAATTCCAAAAATCGTCTGCCCATAAATCCCCGGTCTGTTAGCATCATTTATCTCCCATAAAGTAAGTATCTCTGGCACATCGCTTTTTTCTGCATTAAGATTAAATATCTCAAGTCCAATCAGATTCCATCCCGCCTGTTCAGAGCCATTCCAATAGGCACCCACAAGCTGTTCGTACTGTTCTGCGTATTTTTCTTCATCTGTAAGCGGATCATTCATACCACTTTCATCGGTACTTTTATTATCTTCTTCGGCTGTTTCTTCTTTCTTATTCTCCGTATCTTCTTCATCTTTCTCTTCCGACACTATTGATGAAGACATAGCTTGTGAGGCAATCTCCGTTTTGGCATTATTGTCCTTTTTCCTGCCTGAAATAACTGCCGCGCTGATTACAGCAATAAGCATTACTGCCACAGCCGCACCGATAAATGGCATATACTTTTTTATTAGCGAAATATCTACATTCCGGGTAGAAGCCTGTGCCGCTTCAGGCGTACCCATACTTTTCAAAACAGCAGCGGAATTAATCTGACTCCCTGCTGTATCGGCAATTTTCCCCTGATAGAGTCCTTCATGAAATTCTTCCATCGACTGATAACGATTTTCCGCAAGGACAGCCATTGCTTTAAGAATCGCTTTTTCCTCAGACTCGCTTAGGCTTATTCCGCAGCTTTTCGGCGAAAGAAGCTCATCCTTCCTAAGTCTCTCCATTGACTCAGGCGGTGTGACACCCGTTATCGCCTTATAAATCGTTCCTCCGAGGGCATAAACATCAGACCACGGTCCCTGCTTTCCATGACTTCTGTACTGTTCCTCCGGCGCATAGCCCGGCTTCAGCATTACAGAAAGGCTTTTCTCACCTTCTCCCTCAAAGCTTCTCGCCGCTCCGAAGTCAAGAAGCTTCATGCTTCCATCGGGCATCAGCATGAGATTGTCGGGGCTTATATCCCTGTGAATTATTCCCGTCTTATGAATCTGCCCCAGCGCAAGCATCACCGGCTCGATTGATTTAAATACCCATGCAGGCTCTACCTTTCCGCCTTTTTTCTTCATGTAGTTTTTAAGAGTTTCACCCTCAACATACTCCATGATTATGTATGCGGTATTATTTTCCTGAAAGAAATCCTTTACGCCTACAACACCTTTAAGCCCCGAAAATTTTGCAAGGCTTCTCGCCTCTTTAATAAAATTTTCACGCCATTTTTTTATGGTTTCTTCATTTTTCCCGGAATATATGGTTATGTTGGTTGTGGTCTTGCTTTCTCTCGTGGCATAGCCGTTAGGGTAAAATTCCTTGATTGCAACCTTCATTTCAAGATTTAAGTCAAGTCCTATATAGGTTATTCCGAATCCGCCCTCACCAAGCACATCTCCCACAAGATATTTTCCCGCAAGCACTGACATGGGTTTTAACTGATGATGGATTTCCTCAGTGCCGTTTAAGCTTTTATGACAGTGCGGGCAGGTTCCGGCTTTGATGTCATCTATTTCTTCCATGCAGTGCGGACATAATTTATCTATATTCATCCTTTATTCATCCCATTCTTCTTCCAAAGTTTTAATCAGATTAATATTCTCTTTTTCATAATCATTAAGCCTCGTTTCGTAAGTTGCATCAAACTCTTCAGGCTCAATGGCAGGTACATACCATGACTTGCTGCTAAAATACGCATTTAGCTCACTATCCCTGAATTTTCTTCCGTGTTTTGCAAATATCTCGTTTCTCGCCAGTTTTAAATCCGAATAACCCAAGGAGCTCAGCTCATCACGCGTATAATACCTCGAGTCACTCTCAGGCAGAATATACTCTGAGGAATCCGCAACGTAGTCATCATATTCTATGATGTATGCAACCTTGCCAGCCCAGACTTTAGAATTAACTGCAACTATATCATTGGGAATATCGTTAAAATACCATTTGTCTTCACTTTTCCTGTAAATCATCTCAAGATAATTCTCAGGACCATTGTCACCGCTAAAAGAAGGCTCTCCTTCAAGCCAGTAGCTTTTATATTCTGAACTTGTATTTAAGCATTCTCCAAAAGGCTCTCCGTCTTCATCAAGCCAGTAATACTCTTCCGTGCCATCTTTTCTCGCCGCACCGATAAAGAAGCATTTATTCTTCAAGCCTTTTTTATTGATTTCATCAAGAACATAAGCTGTCTCTTCATCAGTATTCAGGTGTGCCAGATAACCGCCTCTCAAAAGACTCTGTTCAAAAGCTTCCTTCCATGTAATATCTGCAACTACATATTCATAGCGATGTATTCCCTCATCATCTTTATGCTCTTCTTTCTCTTCTTCATCTTCTTTATCCTTTTTAGTCTTCTTGTTTTTCTTATCCTGATTATCTTCTTCGGATGCCTGCTCGGATGTTTCCGTTTCCATTTTATCCGCTTCTGCCGCAGCATTGTTCTCAGATACAGCTGCGGCTTCTTTTTTTATCCCTGAATTAGTTGCATTGTTTGCAAGTAAAACAACCAAAACAACAATCGCGATCACGAATACTGCAGCCAGTCCAATCAGAAGATGCTTATTTAAGCCATTAAATTTAGCATTAGTGTTTTCATTTGCAACTGTATCTGAACCCTTTGTAACAGGACTTTTGTTTACTTCCGCTTCCGGTTCTTTAATAACTATTTCTTCCGCATACAACTCATCATGAAACTCTCTCATAGACTGATAGCGGTTTTCTGCAAGAACAGCGAGTGCCTTCATTAACACTCTGTCCGCATTATCACTGAGATTTATGCCGCATTCCTTAGGGCTCTTAATCTCGTCTTTTCTAAGTCTTTCCATCGACTCGGGCGGAGTAGTTCCGGTTATTGCCTTATATATTGTTCCGGCAAAAGCATACACATCTGACCATGGACCCTGATTCCCATGACTTCTGTACTGTTCTTCCGGAGCAAATCCCGGTTTAAGCATAACGGACAGGCTTTTTTCACCGCTGTCAAAACTTCTCGCCGCACCAAAATCAAGAAGTTTCATCTCCCCGCCGGGCAAAAGCATTATATTATCGGGACTTATATCCCTGTGAATAATGCCTTCTTTGTGCACGCTGTCGAGTGCAAGCATTACCGGCTCAATAGCCTTCATGAACGCTGCGGCATCAACTTTGCCGCCATTACGCCTGATATAGCTTTTCAGAGTCTCTCCCTCAAGATACTCCATTATGATATAGGCAGTATTATTTTCCTGAAAGAAATCCTTAACTCCTACAACTCCCGCAAGCTGTGAACACTTAGCAAGACTTCTGGCTTCCTTTATGAAGCTGTTTCTCCACTTTTTTACGGTATTCTCATCTTTTCCTGTATAAAGGGTTAAAGTACTTGTGGAATTTGACTCTCTTGTTGCATATCCATTCGGATAAAATTCCTTAATAGCGACTTTCATCTCCAGATTTAAGTCAAAGCCGACATAGGTTATTCCGAATCCACCTTCGCCGAGCACATCCCCTACAAGATATTTGCCTGCAAGAATCGTTTCAGCTTTTAGCTGGTGATTTACCTGTAACATCAGATTTGGATTCTTATGACAGAAAGGACATTCCGTTATTGCTGATTTATTCTTTATCTCATTCAGACAGTGTGGACACAGATTGTTAATATCCATTTACTTTTCCCCTATCATCATTTCCATGTAATCCTGTACTCATATGAACCGATAAGGATAGTATCATCCTGACTGAGCTTAAACTCCCCCTGAATCGGTACTCCATTTACAAAGGTTCCGTTTGTCGAATTTTCATCTTTTATAAAGACTTCATTTTTCTTTACGAAAAAGCTGCAATGAAGCCCGGACAATGCAGTATCATCACTAAAAGCAAGTTTTGATTTTCCCGTACTTCTTCCAACAGTATATCTGTCGCTTAAGTCAAATTTATATCTTTTACCATCGTCTTTTCCAAGTCTGAATAGTGTGACAGAAAATTTATTTGAAGACTGCGATTTATGTTCAAAGCCCTGGGTAACTCCCGACTCCGAAAAAGCTGCCGTCGGACCGGCATCATCATCAAGTCCTATAGTTCTGCTATCTGAATCAAATCCCATAGTGTGACTGTTCTCATCCCGGTACTCCGTATAACTTTCTTCTCCGTCATCGCCTTCCTCATCATATTCTTCAACCGCCTCTGCTGCCTTTTTTCTTAAAATCATCACAACAATGAGAAGAATGATAAATATAATAATCAGACAAACTATGATCCAGAAAATAATTGGATTAAGCCCGAAAATCGTATCTGTGCTTTCTTTCGCCTCCTCTGTAGGCTCTTCGGTTATTTCTGTCGGCTCTTCGGTTACTTCTGTCGGTTCGATTTTTTCCTGCTCTTCCCTTATAATTTTCAGGTCACTTTCAGGTATATTCATACTGTCTTCTGCTGTTTCTCCACTGTTCGGGGATATTTTAACCTTAAGCAGAACCTCCCTGCCTGCAGATGCGTCTATTCCTTCGAGCTTTTCATTGAGAACAAGGGAATTATTTAATCTCGTCACTATATCATTCGGAATCGACTCATCTGTTCCGTCCGACAGTGCAGGTGCAAAATGCCTTCCTCCGCTTGATATTCTTGCAAAGCTTCCAAGTATCTTTGCCATCTCCTGCGAATTTTGGTTTTTGGCATTCTCTAAGAGACCTACGGTAAATACCGGAATATGACTTTCCTTAACGGCATTTTCAGCCTCTTCCTTTGTAACGCCGGTTGCCTGTTCATCTGCGCCGTCAGAAAAGATTATCAGGCATCTTTTACGATTGACGTTATTATCAGTCTCCAGTGACTTGATTTCCTCAACAATGGCATAGTAAAGATTTGTATCTTCATGTGTAACTGTAAGCTTATCCGCCTCAGTCTCGATTTCTGCCTTGTCTGTCATGTATGAAGATGATACCAGATTATCTCCCATACTTGTTATCGAAATACTGTCGCTGTCTTTCTTTAATTCGGCAATCTTTTTAATGATCTCTTTTGCTTCGTCAATACGTTCCTGGCTCATTGATCCTGATACATCAACCACGCACTGAAATGAGACGGGCACCTCCTGCTCTGCAAGCGTTGAAAAACTGTCAAGCTGCATTTCGTTATTTCCAAACATAACGCTTATCTGGTCCGCATTTTCCACAAGCTGCCCGTCACGATTATGATTTACATAGAGCTTAAGCAGTCCGTCTTCCGCAACATAACGGTCTACCGCTATTCTCAACGCCTCGTCCGAAGCCGCACTGACTGTTGAAACGACAGTTATCACAGATACTGCGAGAAAACATACAAATCCTTTTATTTTTGATTTTATTCTCATAACTTTCCTTCCCTTACCATGCATTGACCGCTATTGCCGTATTATTATCGTTATTGGGTTTCGCTCTTTTCTTTAAGATGTCAACCATAAGTCCAATCCACTCTCTGGCATCCTCTGAACGTTTAAGTGTTTTCTCCATTTCATTTTCAAGCACATATTCCCAAAAACCATCTGTACACAGCAGGAAAGAATGCATTCCCTTGTCAAGTCTCACTGTAGCAGAGAAGTCGGGTTTAACCCTTGATTCTCTCCCCAACGCACTGAGCAGCCTGTTTCTGTCTTCATGACCTCTTATTTCTTCGGGAGTTATGTCGCCACGTATAACCGCCATCTGGGATACGCTGTGGTCAACTGTCTGCTCCACAAGTCTGTCATCTACAAAGTGATAAAGTCTCGAATCCCCAAGGTGCGCCCAAAATGCCTTATTATTCTTAAGCATCAGCGTAACCATTGTGGTTTTCATCTCACATTCTCTATTCTGCATACTGCGCACAGCATCGTTTGCCTTAACGTACCAGTCCATGAAATCTTCCGCTTCATTAAGATTGTCGTTTAAGAAGCATTCTGAAATCGTAGTAACCGCTGCCCTTGAAGCCACTGCTCCGCCTCCATGCCCGCCAAGTCCGTCGGCCACAACGACGCACACGCCTTTGCCTTTTTTCTTAAAAACACAGCAGGCATCCTCATTTATTTCCCTGCCGCCAACATTTGTATATGAGAAAATATCAAAATCATTTTTTTGAAACAGCCCGCCAAACATATATGCTCCCTGTAATATGAAAATACGCTTTATACCTGAAAATAAAAACTGTTAAATTTACCGAGCTTTATTTCCGTACCCGACTGCAATAATGCGAGTTGCCCCGGTATAAGTCTGTATGAGTTAATGAATGTACCATAAGTCGAACCGCAGTCTATTATCCCTGTCCTGCCCTCCACGTTCTTCAATATCTGACAGTGTACCCGGCTCACATCCTTCGCATCAGGAGGAAAGACAATATTGCACCTCGAACAGTCACGTCCCATTATGATATCGCTGTCTATCATAAATTTCTGCCCGCCATATATGCCACTCGCTCCGTAAAGTGCCGGTTCAAACTTCGCCCAGGCAAAAATCTGGTTTGCAAAATTCTCCGTTATTGAACTCACATTTTTCTTGGATGCTCCAAGCCAGCTTATTAATTTGTCCTTGCGATTTGCAAAACCCGATATCGCTTCCTTGAATTCTTTTACCGTCCTGAATCTGTTTTCTTCTTTTAGCTGCATTGCCTTCATTATGGCATTACACACATCAGCCGGAACATCTGTCGCAAACCTTTCAATCGGCTCAAGAGTATCATCATGTGTCCTTTCAACCGATTCGACAGGCATTTTTCCTGTAAGGCATTTATAAATCGTACCGCCAAGCGCATATATATCTGTCCATGGTCCCTGTTTACCATGTGACATATATTGTTCCGGCGGAGCATAGCCTTTTTTCAATATGACTGAAAGACTCTTGTTTCTTGATATATCCCTCGCCGTTCCAAAGTCTATAAGCTTCGCGCAACCATTGGCAGATAAATAAATGTTATCAGGACTTATATCACGATGAATAATATTCTCAGCATGAACTATTTCGAGTGCCTCAATTATCTGCAATGTTATGGGTTTTAAATCCCTCCATTTGATTTGTCCGCCCTGACTATCAAGATAATGCTTTAAGTCCCTTCCTTCAAGAAATTCCATCACATAATATGCAGTTCCATTTTCTTCAAATAAACTGTAAATTGTCAGGAGATATCTGCTTTTCAGATGATAGATTATTCTTGCTTCCTGAAGGAATTTTTCCTTTTGCTTTTCGTAGACTTCTCTCGAGCCTGTTATCTCTACCTGAAACTGTCCCGGATTCCTGCTCACAACATTATTGGGGTAAAATTCTTTTATCGCGACAAATTCCTTTGTCTCAAGATTTTGTCCCTGATAAGTTATTCCAAAGCCACCCACACCCAAAACCCTGTTAATTGAGTATCTTCCATGCACAATCGAATTAAGGGGAAGCGCAAAAGGCGGTTCCTGAATTATATATCCTCCATCCATTGTGCACCTCCGCTATTTCGTGATTTCAAGTATTACACAGGTATAATTATCCTGATTTCTCTTATTGCTATGCCTGATTTCATTCTCAATCATTATGCATGACTGCCTGAGCTTATATCCCATAAGCTCGCAGATTTTCTTATCACTGACTGTCCCATAAACGCCATCGCTCATAAGGAGCACTCTGTCTCCTTTTTCCAGTATGAGCGGCTTCTCATTCTGATCTATATATTCAGGCGTACCCATACCTATATAGCTTGTGAGGGCGGCTCTCTGCGGATCTGACAATGCTTCTTCCTCGCTTATCATTCCCCTCCTTACCTGTTCGTCAAGCTCTGCCGCATAATTATGGTCTTTATTGACCTTGAGCAGCTTGCCGCTGCGATATACGTAAATGTGACTGTCACCGACTGAAATCCACGACAATTTATTTTCCCTGATAATTACGGCTGTAAGTGTACTGCCACTCCTTCCGCCGCCAATACTCTCAAGGAGGTCGTTTACTTCCTCGTTTGCATCATTTACAAGTTTAAGCAGGAGCGACGGCATCGGTATCTCGTCATTATTTTCCTCAAAACCTTTCAGCATTGATATAACAACACACTGACTGACCTTATCACCATCGGACAGTCCGCCCATCCCATCAGCAACTACTGCTATAAAGCCCTTATCCTTGTATAGTTCGATATCATCCGCATCAGAAAAGCCAAAAGAATCCTGCTGATAATTCCGGCTCCCTATACCATGTATGCTCCCGATTGCAATGGGTCTGCCTGCTGATGCAGCTTTAATTTTTATTCCCGAACCCTCATCCGTATCAGGTATTTCCGTAGTTACATGATCGTTATAAAATTCTCTCATATTTTTCTTTTTTCTTATGATATAAAATACAAGCACAGTAATTGCTATAAGGAGCAGTGCTATTATCAGTGCCAGAAAAATAAATGTTCCGGAGCCTGTCACAGTTTCTGATGCCTCTGCAACCTCAGTACTTCTGTCGAATCCATTCAGTGACTGTATTCTCGAAATTTTTTCATGCATAATATTAATCCTGCTCACCATGTAAATTCATCATTGCAGAGTGGCAAAAATACAAAGGAACTTTTACCGATTGTTATTTTGGTGTAAGGCTTTAATTCTACGGTTTGGAATATCGCCTTGTCATTGACACGAACTATCGCACGACCGTCTCCCGGTGAAAAATAGTAGGAATTATCTACCGAGTCATAGCTTATAATTGCGTGATTTTCTCTTGAAATGGTTTCATCACCCCTGATACATATATCCATCCTGTCGCTTCTGCCTATAAAGTTGTTATCGGAATGGATGCGGTAATCACGCCCACGTTCCTTTCCATCTATACAAACAAGCCATCCCACAACCGGATCTATTCCCTTTTCCTCTTTTATAAGGGCAACTGTACGCCCTTCATCGGAAGATGCATTGTCAAATGCCTGATTAAGTGCCATGGTTTTACCGTCATCAAGCGGCATCGTCGCAGAAGTCATTCCTTCACTGCCAAAACTGTCCAACGGAAGTGTCATTCCTGTGTTTCCACTCCCGGAGCAATATGGACAGGATGAATGTACCGACGCATCATAATAATGTCCATTATCACATTTTCTCATTTCCATATCTTTCTAACCTCCTGATTGCATCTATTCTTTATTCTGCTCTTTCAAGTGAAAACAGCTTATAATCATTTACATCGTATACTTCCATTTCCTTATCTTTTTTATTGTATTTATATTTCCATATCTGACCGGATGTTTCCTGACTATGCGTTGTCTGTCCAATTTCACCACCCAGATTCAGCAATCCTAATACATCTACTCCTGCACTTCCTCCATAATTTGTTTCTATCTCTGAGCCTGTATACTTTACGCTTATCATGTTTTTGCCCGCAGAGGTATAACTCAGTTCACCATTCATGGTGTATTCACCGTTCACTGATATAAACATATCTCCACTATCCGAGAAGGTCATTCTTACTCCCGGACTCTCTGAAACCTTCCATGTTCCGACAATACCTTCATTACCACCATTTATAACAATAAATATTACTGCTAAAACAACAACTAAAGCTGCTAATGCTGCAATTATCTGATTTCTGCTGAATTTGCCTACACGCGACCTACTTGAAACTGATGATGCATCAGATGCCACAAAGGTACTGTTCTGACTGCCTCCTGTCATGGTAAACGAATTTGCCCTGTCTCCCAGCCAGAAAGAGTCCCCCATATTCAATGGTGTAGGTGTATTCGGCGGTAACTTTCTTCCATTCAGGAAAGTTCCGTAAGATGATCCTAAATCAGTTATCATTGCACCATTTCCGCTTTTTTCAACCCTGCAGTGCCTTCTGCTTATTCCCTTGGTATTATCCGGGAATACTACATCACATTCTCTCCTGCTCCGTCCAAAAACAACCATTCCATTCGCCATCGAAAATTTCTGATTTGCAAAAATCCCACTTGCTCCGGTAATGTCCATTCCTTGTGCCTCCTTAATATTTATTTCAAGTATTAAATCGAGGAGGGAGAATCCCCTCCTACTCGCCGCACGGGGTGCGTCCGACATAGCCGGAAAATTTCAATACGCACCCCGCTGCATAATAAAAGGCATCTCTGTTCCTTTAGTCACAGAAATGCCTTTTGTCTTTTTAAAAATACAATATTAACTTTTAAAAAATCAGAATTTATCCTGTCGTCTGTCTGTCTGTCTGTCTGTCTGTCTGTCTGTCTGTCTGTCTGTCTGTCTGTCTGTCTGTCTGTCTGTCTGTCTGTCTGTCTGTCTGTCTGTCTGTCTGTCTGTCTGTCTGTCTGTCTGTCTGTCTGTCTGTCTGTCTGTCTGTCTGTCAAATTTTCCCCTATTATGCGCATATTGTCAACCCCAGATTTTAAATTAACACAACTATATCATGAAAATTTTGTATACTTTTATAGATATAATACAATTATCCGAAATCTTTTTCAATCATTTTCTGAAAAAATACAAAAAATAAACGTTACTGTTCACAGGCCAATGTCAGTAAGTTAAGAGATATGGATTTAATGAAATAACTACAGCCAGCATCATATGCTCGCTACAATAAGACAGAAATACTGCTCTCAGCAAAAGAAGCAGGAGCAGTGGTCAAGAAATAGGAATTCAGAGCATGACAAACAGACAGATTTATATCTGCCTCAAAGAGATGTATTATATTAGTTGATGGCTAGTCTGTATCTATGCGGCACGATAAATAAAATATCGCGGTTTTCGGAAATGCGCAGTTTGCAGACGGCTGTATTTCCTGTCCTCCCGTATGGGTATCAGTTCTCTTGCGAGAAGCGCCATCACATCAATTGGGTTTTCCTCCGCGGAGAGGCGGAGGAAGACCCTGCATATGTGGGCAGCAACGCTGAAATTCACCTTGTAGGAATGTTTCCTCTTGGCTTTCCTGATGACAGTGCTGTTTATCATCGCCTCAGTCAGGTTATAAGCTATAAGACGGCTCCAGATTTCCTGCATAATAAGTTCTGGTTTGTATGAATGGAAATTGCTCAGCCCGATGGTGTATTTCAGCTTCCTGAAGGAGGATTCTATGCCCCATCTGGCATAATAAAGATTTTTTAGACGTTTGGGAGGAAACTCATCAGCAGGCAGGTTAGTGACAAGGCATTCATAACTATCATCCGAGAGTTTGATTCTAACCACACGGAATGAGATCGGGTATGTATCTTTTGAACCATACTCAAGGTAATCAAATGAAGTTGCGGCATCAATGAAGCGTCGATAAGTATCACCGCAGTCGACTTTCGAGGACTGACTCCTCACAAGAGTGACATTTACGGTGATATCAAATGTCTCATCATCAGGAAAGTCAAACTTCCCCACGAGGCCTTTTTGGTGGATGTCCTTTGCCCTGAACAGAAAATACTGCTCATTCTGGATGACATGGGCCATGTTGTTATAAGAGCAGTAGCCCCTGTCGCCGATATAGATATTTTTAGAGCCGGGTACAACGGGATGACGGTCAACGATGGTGCAGAAAGCACGGAACTCATCTTTATGGCGGATCGGCTGCAGGAGGGCATCCGTATATAGATTGGAGTCCAGGTCCTGAAAAGCATTGATATGGATGCTGTATGCTCCCTTGATTGATTTGCCAGGAGAGATGAAATATTCATCCGGAGGAGAATACTTGTCGTGGCTGAAATAAGATGCGGTGGAACCGTCTGCAGCAATAATCCGGTATCCCGGGTAACTGCCATTGCACGATGGAATTGATCCAGTGAAACTGTCAAATATTTTCTTCATTGCTTCTGGTTTGAGTTTTTCACGTTGCTGGAAGAACGCGGAAGAAGACGGTGATTGCGTATCCATACCAAAGAAGTCAAGCAGCTCGTTTTTTGTAGCCGAAGAACCTTCGGCAATCAAGAAGCGCATCAGCTTCCCGGGCGGAAGTTTTCGATCACGTGAAAAATCCTTGGCAGGGTTCTTAGCGTAATCAGAAACAGAAGATGAGACAGAGTCGATTGCAGAATTTAAAAGATTTTTGATTTTGTCGTGGGTCATAAGAACCTCCTTGAAATTGGAACAACGGTTATATTTCCAATTTCAAGGGCCGCTCTCGCTACCTCTTATAATTCAATCAGTAGCGAGAGCGGCCGCACAATTTCGGTTCTATGTCAACCCCTTTAGGGGAATTTTTTCAAAAAAACTGGGTTAGACCCCCTATGGAATCTAACCCTTTGAACTTAACTTACTGACATTGGCGTGTGAACAGTAACACAATTCAGTTGTCAGCCAGGCTGCCAACTGAATTGCAACCTTCGGGGCACCATTTTATGTTTTTGCTTCGCAAAAGGGTGCCCCTCAACGCTGCATAAGTAATGTCTAAGCGCGTCAAAAACATGCGCTAAGTCATTACTTAACTCCCACTTCATGTTCCTACGCAGCCAGCAGCAAAGTGCTGGCTGCTAACTGAACAGTAACGATAAACAGCCTTATCGTATATATTATCTTGTAGAAATTCACTATTCAATTGCAAATTAGAAGTGCTAAAACAATCAATCATGCACAGTTTTTTTTGTCATGTTGTTCAAGTTTCAGGACATATTACATATTTGTTTTGATTTTAATACAATCTGTTGACATATATTACTTGCGCACAATATAATAGTGCAGTACACAAAATTTCAGATAATATTAACTTTATTAGAGGAGGAAAAAATGCACAAATAACTTTGCAAAGCAATATCTGTGGCATCAGCACTTGCGCTTGGGATTTCCCTCACAGCAGGTTTCAGTGTAAATACAGCATTTGCAGGCACATCTACTTCGTGGAATTTCAAGAATTCCGAATTCAAAAACCTTGGAACGATTTCATCAACGACTACGGTCAACAACTTAGGTCTTATAGCAACAAGTTCCAAAACCATGGAAGTTAAGGCAGACAGTCAGACTGTAAATGATACGGAATACACCTACTGCCTTGCTCTTGGTGGAAGCGGATGTACAAGCTATAGGGCTGTTAAAGTTCCTGTCAGCGGCAGTGACACAATCAAAGTTGTCTTAAAAAGTTCAGGATCATCAAGCAGAGATTTGGTCGTTGCTGACTCTGACGGTAATGAACTTACCAGTCTTACGGCAGACACCTCTGCATCTCTTGAAACCTATGATTATTCGGGAAGTTCAGACTACCTTTATCTTTATTCGTCTAACAGCGGAATCAACATTTACAAAATTCAGGTAGATTCCGATGACGACAGTTCTTCTTCGGAGGATGAACTTATATCCGATGGCTGGTATTACCTCAAGAATATCAACAGTCAGAAATATGTCGAAGTTGTTGACGGTAATGACAGCAACGGTGCTAACGTGCAGCAATACACCGGAAACGTATATTCATGTCAGAAATGGTATGTTACGAACCAGGGTGATAATTATATCACCTTGAAAAGCGGCATGGACGGCGGTCGTATGATGGACGTTACCAATGGAGGAACAACAGACGGTACAAATGTGCAGATATATGATGCAAATGGCCTTGATCCCCAGATTTTCAAAGTAGTTGAAACCGGTACGGATAATGTTTTCTGTCTGTTAACCAAATGCAGCGGCGATACACAGGCTTTGGACGTATATGGCTGGTCAACTGAAAACGGCGGAAACATCAACACCTGGACCTATAACGGCTATGAATGTCAGCAGTTTAAGTTCGAGTCGACCTCAAATAGCTCAAGCTCTTCAAGCAGTTCAAGTTCTTCATCAAGTTCGTCAAGCTCAAGTTCATCAAGTACTGATACATCCGACGGAACTGTTGTGACAAACTTCTCTGATCTTGTTTCTGCCGTTGATAGTGCTGAAGCTGCAGGCGGCGGTACTGTTTATGTGAAAGGTACTACTATTTCCTGTACAGGACAGCTTGCACTTTCTACATCGAAGGCAAATGTTAACATTATAGGTGTGAAGAACAGCGACGGAACTTATCCGGTTCTTGACTTTACCTCCTTCAGATCCTCTTACATAGGAAAGTCAACCTCGGACTCTGCTGTAGGTATAAGAATTACGGGAAGCTACTACACCATAAAGAACCTTATCATTGAAAAGGCTCCCGACAATGGTATACAGATAAAAGGAAGCTCAGCCGGAAATAATACAATTTCAAACTGTATCACAAGATACAACAATGATGCCGGTCTTCAGATTACCGGCGGCGCATACAGCAACACTATTGAATATGTGTGTAGCTATCGTAACTGTGATGTATATACACTTGGTGGAAATGCAGACGGTTTTGCACCCAAGCTCGGTGCAGGCAGCGGAAATACTTTCTACGGCTGCTATGCATGGGATAATTCTGACGACGGATGGGATTCCTATGATAAATCCGATGATCTCACACCTGATCTGACCTATACCTGGTGTGCATGCTGTAACAACGGAAACCCTGATGTATTTACAGGTAAATACGACTTTGACAATGGTGATTCACTTGATACAGACCTTCTTCTCGTAGAACTGATCTGCAATAAGGATTCTTCATTTGCAAGCAATTACAGCAGCGGAACCTTCTCGCTTCCGACTTCAAAATTTATTGCAACTTCGGATGGCACTATAAGCCTTTCGACATGGACAGGCAGCAGCTATGACGGAAATCCTAACGGCTTTAAGCTTGGCAGTGCCTACAGCTCTTCTTCATGCGTTAGAACTATGAACTATTGCCTGTCATTTGAACACGACAGCAAAGGATTTGATAATAATAACAGTTCCGTTACCGCAAGCCTTAAAAATTGTGTAGCTTACGACAACGGATACAATTACTACATCCAGCCACTTACTCTGACTGCTTTCAGCAATATTGTAAGCTTCAGCGGCTCAAGCTCCGATAAACTGCCGAGCGGTTACTCCATCAGCTCAACAAGTTCTTCAAAGCAGTCATCTATAAGGAGCAGCGTTGAATCAACCAGAAGCTCAATAGTGTCGAGCTGCTATGCAGACAAAATTCCGGGCGAGGTTTACTTCGATATTTTCTAAATCGATATTGAAATCCTTATAGATAAAAAAATCTACGTGCGTCTTATATGACAAGCGCGGATAATACGCCCTGCGGTTCCAATGGTTGCGCGGAGAATCCGGCAAAGCTCGGTTCTCCGCGCAATTTATCTTTGAACTTCTGCCTTTTTTAATTTTGCTTCCAGTTCCTTTATTCGTGCCTCTTTGTCAGCTATCTCTTTATCCTTATCAGCTATCTCTTTATTCTTATCAGCTATCTCTTTATCCTTGTCAGCTTTGATATTTGCAATTTCAGCATCCTTCTGTGCCAATTCCACATCCTTCTCAGCTAACGCGACTTCCTTTTCCTGCTCGAATAACCTTGCAACTTTTGTCATCATGATCCACTCCTTTATATTTTTTCCAAGCTCATCATTAATTATTTTATCTGTAAATGCAAGTATTCCTGCAAGCACAGAAACCATTACTTTTTCATCTTTAATTTTCTTTGCCAGTTCAACGCTATTCTTGATTGAAGATTGCTTATCCTTTGATGATCTATAAGTTAATGGAAGAATTATAAATTCCATTATTTCTTCATCTGTAAGATCTTCTCCGTTTTTTATCTTTGATGTGAGTCTTCTTTTGATCTTATTTGAATTAATTTCAGACAAGAATACACCTTCGACAAGAAGTTTTGATGCACCGACATCATATTCCGTCGCTATACTGCTTCGTTGAATATCACCGGTGTATATAATAATCAGACGTAGATGGATATCGTAAATCTTTTCATTCTCATAACGCCTTAGTATACGCGCTATGTAGCTGAAATACTTATTGCGGTTAAACTTTTTGAAAGCACTCTCATAATCTATAATTGCAATTGAACCATCCTCAAGCAGAAAAAGATTATCAAGTCTGAGTTCATTGACCTCTACCTCCGGTAAATTTGTAGGGAGAACCTTTACTATCTTAGGAACATTTATACCATAAGTCTTAAGAGACTTTCCCCGCAGAGACTCAGCAAGGACTTTACTAATAACGTCCTTGTTCTGATATGTTATGTTTTTTTCGTTCATTAAAACCTTCCTTAGAAATTATTATAACATATTTTTTTCATGGGATTACGCATTATTCAGACAGAATGTCCGCACGTAACTCGAAATGGGTTATAGTCAAAGTTATGCTCCAACATATAACGAAATGTGTTGTCTTCGAAGACTTGCTAAGTTTAAAACGATATTGGGTACCTTGTCAAGTTCAGGGCGCACTTACTGCTATGGGAACCGATGCGCCATGCGCATCAGTTCCCATAAGCGTTCCCTGCTGTCAACCTGCGCACAAATACATATTTGAAATTTTGGAAGCAGCAGGCTGCGGAGCAATTCTCTTTAGGTCAGCTTACGACAAGTTTGGTTTTATACTTTTTCTTTGAAGAATTTTTTCCCTCTCCAAACTGTGCAATTATATTTGTTTTTCCCTTTCCAACAATTGTAACTGTCCCGTCTTCAGCCACAGTTGCTACTTTTTCATTGCTGGAGATCCATTTATCAGGCGTGTAGTCAATTTCCGTGTCTGTAAACAGTGAATTTGCCTTAAATCCCGCGTCACCGACTGTCCTGCTTATTTTTTTCTGCATGGACGGTTTGACCACGCTGATACTGCATGAACTTACAACACTCCATTTTTTGTCTGTCCGGGCTTTTAATTCGATTGTAACCGTGCCTGTCCTTTTTGGCTTGAGCACACCCTTCCCCGTTACAGAAGCTATCTTCTTATTTTTAGAGACAAATTTATACTTTATGCCGCTGTTAGTGTAAGCTTCAAATTTTGAACTGATATCATATTTACCGGCAGCAACATACAATCTTTCTTTCTTTTCATCGTCAGTTTTGTCTGATGCTGTATTATTTTCTGATGGCGTTTCGTTTCCCGAGGCTGTATTATTTTCTGACGGTGTTTCATTTCCTGATGCTGTTTCATCATCTGAAGGAATATCATTGTCTGATAATGTCTGATTCTCTGAAGTCGTTTTATTCCCCGAAGGTGTTTCTTCTGCATCATCCGGAACACCATTTTCCGATTCCGAGCCATTTCCAGAACTGATTTCATCTGACACAGGTGCCTTATCGTCCGAGACTGCTTCTTCATTATCCGGAACTTCTTCTGAAGCAACATTTACTGAAATAGACACCGGCATATCATAAACCGCATCCTGTTTTATATATCGTATATTCGTTATAGTATTTCCGGATATGTCATTATCTTCTGCATTCCATCCTAATTCTACTGCCCTCCATATATTTTTGATATGTGTCAGACCATACTTTTTGCCTTTATCTGTTGTCAGGACAACTCCTGAAATAACGTCGCCTGCACTCACACTTCCAGTATTCGAAAGAGCTATTTCTATATCGGCATGACGTGCATTTACCGTCACCTCTCCTTCAACACCACTGATCGTAGAAGCCCTGCCTGATATTGCTCCGAAGCTCTTATTACCCTCCTCATCGACCGTCAAAACCTTTTTCTTTGAAGGTTTTTCGCTTAATTCATAATATGTATAGCTGGGCTGCTCAAACAGTGCCTTTGCCCCGTTGTATGATGTAGTTGTCTCCACTCCCCTGTTTTTCACAGTAATGCTTACGGATTCCGAATCATCAATTTTCTTAAAATTATCAAGTATCGCTGAATCCTCTACATATACAGGATAAATAATACCTGTAATATCAGTTCCATCGGGGTTCACATGGTATGATCCACCTGCGAGACTTCCGGTTCTGGGTTTATTTAAAGTTGCACTGGTGACTGCATCAACTTCATCGCTGTCCTCATTAAGTTCTGCCTTATAAAATTCATTATAAGGGATATTCATGAGGACATATCTGGAATCTGCTATTTTTGTCTCTGTTGCAAAATCATAAACCCCCCTCTGATTTATGTATCTGATGTTCGTAATAGTCTTTCCTGCAAGATCAAACTCATTGAGATTCCAGCCAAGCTCCGTCTTTCTCCATATATTCTGTATGTGTCGGAGCGGATATCTGTTTCCGTCAGCAGTTGTAATGATAACTGCTGAAACATTATAATCTTCTACCTCTCCCAGTCCTGAAAGAGTTACCTCCACATCAGTGTGGCTTCCACCATTTTTAACGGTCAGTTCGGCATCGCCGTCAGAATATTCCCCCACGACTTCACCAAAGCTTACTTCACCATTTTCAAGCTTTATCTCTTTATAAGCCTCCGGCTCTTCCTCTAACTTATAATACGAATAGCTCTCATTTTCAAACAGCGACTCTTTTCCTTCATAAACTGTTGTGGATGTTGTCCCCCTGTTTGTGGTTGTTATGCTGACACTGTCTTCATCCGTTACTTCATGATAGCCATCCAGGATCGATATATCGTTTACCTTTACAGGGTATATGACTCCGGTTATATCACTGCCATCAGAATTAACATGATATGAGCCTCCTGCCAGGCTTCCTGTTCTTGGTTTTGCATAGGTTGCACTTGTTACCGCATCAACATTTAAATCCCCTTCACCAATTTCTGCCTCATAGAATTTGTCATATGGAATGTTCATTAATACATAGACATTTTCGGACTGCGAAGACTGTACTGAAAGCCGGTCTTCTTCTATGGCAGGCTCAGCTAACGTCGGCAGCTGAAAATTTGCTGCTATCATGGATACAGACAATAAGGCAGCAAAAAACTTACTTCTTCTTTTTATCATTTTCCCTCCTCTTCGGCATTAAGCCGAGACGCAGCGTTAGCTTTAGCTAACGTCAGGTGCATTTTTTGCTGTCTTTCAGCAAGACAGCGTTACATCAAAAAGTTTATGTTTTTATTGAATTTTTGTCAATTAAATTTAGCGAATTATAATGATAATAATTATCGACATATACACTGATTTTGATGTAATATGTTGTCAGGATCAGGCAAGAAGTTTATTTGTAACTATTCAGCAGCCAATGTCATTAAGTTAGGGAGCTGTTCATAAAATAAATAACTTTACATTTTGACGTAGGGCAGATGAGTATCTGTACAAGTCAATGTGAAGATTTATTTATGAACAGACCCTAATCTTGTTGAAATAAATTTTTGCCGCATAAACCGTATTTTAATTATGAGGGGGATTTTCATTATGAAAAACAGAATCATTTCAGCCTTGTTATCTATTGTTATTTTTTCTTCTTTTCCATTTCTGACCTCCTGTGGAAAGAGTTCTTCATCTGAGGAATCTCCGAAAGCAGTGCTCTCATCCGAAGAAACTTCTTCATCTGAAGCCGTGTCAACAGGGGCAGAATTCACTGAAAGTTCTGAAAATAACAGCAGCACATCAACCGGGAATTCATGGGCAGATGCCTATTATGATTATCTCATGAAATTTGAGAAGGATCTATCGTCTGACGACTATGACAGTATCGATAGCAGAAATTTTGCCTATATTTATGTTAATGACGATGACATTCCCGAGTTGGTTATACAGGGACAGGATGAGGCAACAGGGAATATCATTCTTACTTTTAATAACGGAGAATTGGACGAGCTTCAAACTTCCAGACTTTACTTCAACTATATCGAGCATCAGAATCTTCTTTGTAACAGTGACGGAAACATGGGCGCATATTACGACTCTATCTATTCCATAGTTGACGGAAAATGGGAAAATATCGCACATGGCGAGTATTATGTTGAAGATAACTCGGCACAATGGGATGATGATGACCTGATCTACGAATGGAACGGAAAGAAAATGTCTGAATCTGAATATTCTACTGCTTTCAGAAAAGTATACAATTCCAGCACTGCGAAAGATTTTGAAGCCTTTTTCACATATTCAGACATCAAAGAATACCTTCTTGATGAAATCATTGGCAAGGAACACAACTATCTCGAAAACAACAGCGGAATACACAGATATGAGGTATTCGTCGGAGATGTCAGCTGGGATGAGGCAATGGAATCCTGCCGGGAAAAAGGAGGATATCTCCTAAGGATAAATAATTACGATGAAAAGTATTTCATCGAACAGATGCTGAAGGACAACAATCAGGAGAAACTCGTCATATGGCTTGGTGCCTGCCTGAATCCTTCTGATAACCACTATCACTGGACCGATGGGGAAAAATATGCAATGGGACAGCTTGAGAATAATAATTACTATAGCTATTACTGGCTTACAGGTGAGCCAAGTTATACCGGTTACGACGCTCAGGGAAACCTGGTTGACGAGCACTGTCTCTGCATGTTTCAGGTTGATGGTTTCTGGGAATGGAATGACGTACCATCTGACATCAGTCCTTACTATCCCGGACGGATCGCTTATATCTGCGAGTATGAAGACTCCACATCCACTGGCAGCATTGAAAATTAAAAATAATGCGGCAAATTTTTTCCAAATATCTTAGGAACTGCAGATGACATTTTGTGTGAACAACAGCCATGATCATACACACAATACAATAACGCACACATATTCCTTCAGTGAAATATGTGTGCGTTATATAATGATGTCAGGGTAACCGTTCAGATACCCTGGACAGTTACTATGAATATTCTTATCATGATACATCCGGATATTTTAATTAGATCCCGATAATTTGAATTTTTCTATCATTTCCAGTGCAAAATGCATAGGATAAAGATGAACCATGGTTGAGTCTATAAGATCACCAACCGTCATTCTGAAGGCTATCTTTACAAAATAATCCTCTGTATTCTCAAACATTTTTTCAAAAATCTTAATACTTTCAACATCTACCGTATCAACCTGAGGTGTACTGATATCGGTCGGTATGCCAAGCAGGGATGAAAGTGATGTTGCGGCTGACCCCATCATCTGATTCATTGCCTCAGCTGCAGCAGAAAGGTGAAGTTCTGAAAGCTCACCTTCCATAACATTTCCGGGACCACCCATCATCAAATCTGTCATGATCTTGACATCATCTTCCTGAAGTACCAGAACATTATTACCGGTAAGACCCTTAATATAATGAATCTGTACAAAAATACAGGTTTTTGAATAGTCATCAAGTACATGGCTTCTCTTAACGACTGATACATTCGGTGTCGTAATTTCAACTTTATGATTTAACATAGCCGAAAGTGACGTTGCCGAATTTCCCATGCTGATATTAGCGATCTCACCCAGTATATCGCTTTGTTCAGTTGTCAATGAGTTAATAATCATTCTGATACCCCCTGTATCACTTTATTATTTACGACAATAGCTAAATTACAATAATAAAAGTAATTCTCATAATCCCACTCAATAAATTATCTAAAAATTCTAATTTATTTACTTAATAATAACATATATTCCTCAAATGTGGTATACTATTATGAGTTTTAAAATGATACAAGATTGGAGATTTAAAAGTTATGAATTCCGAATGTTCAAGCAATTGTTCTTCATGTGGTTCAAACTGTTCAAAACGCGACCCGAAGAGCATGATCAAACCTCAGAATCCTAAGAGCAATATAAAAAAAGTTATTGCCGTAGTTTCCGGCAAAGGTGGTGTCGGTAAATCAATGGTTACAGCACTTTCCGCAATAAGTGCATCAAGAATGGGCTACAGTACCGCTATTCTTGATGCTGATATCACAGGTCCATCTATCCCGCATATTTTCGGCTTAAAAGAAAAAGCCATGGGCACAGAAGATGGCATAATCCCTATAGAGTCCGCTAATGGTATTAAGAATATGTCCATCAATCTGCTCCTCGACAATGATACAGATCCTGTAGCATGGAGAGGCCCTATCCTTGGATCTGCAGTAGAGCAGTTCTGGCAGGAAGTAGTATGGGGTGAAGTTGATTTTATGTTTGTTGATATGCCCCCCGGAACAGGCGATGTTCTTCTTACCACATTCCAGTCACTTCCTATAGCAGGAATTATCGTAGTTACAAGCCCTCAGGATCTTGTTTCAATGATAGTTGCAAAGGCTGTAAAAATGGCAGGTCAGATGAATATACCGATTCTTGGTATTATCGAAAATATGAGTTACCTTGAGTGCCCTGACTGCGGTAAAAAGATTGAGCTCTTCGGAAAGAGTCACCTTGATTCTATCGCCAAAGAATACGGCCTCGATATACTCGGCAGAATCCCTATTCTTCCGGAGCTTGCCGCCATGGCAGATAACGGCGAGATTGAAAACTTTAATTTCGATTTCCTGGATCCTATAATGACAGTATTAAAAACCGTAGCTGAGCAGAAAAACCCTGGCGACTGCTGTTCCTGCTGCAAAGAATAATTTAACGCAGAAAAAGAAATCCCGCACCTCTAAGTCTTGAAGGCGTAGCTGGTTATATAAAAAACAATGGCGAAGTGCTATATATATACACTTCGCCATTGTTTATTTCGTTATGATCCATATCTACAGTAAATTGTCAGAACTTTTTCAGATGACCTTAATTCTTTTTATTTTTATTTTAGGACACGTTCATTACTTAGTCATATTTCATTGGTAATATTTACATAGACAAGATGAATTGCAGATAATAAACGCCATTCATTTTGTATACAATTTAGATTACAAGTAGCTTATAGATATTTTCCCCTTCTGTTGGTTTGAAAAAGCCAACAAATACTCTCCTTAATGAAACGAGCGGATCCTCCAGTCCGCTCGTTTCGCTTTTAAATATAATATTCATTTAATCTCCGGATTTTATTTGGCACCCTTTCCGAAAATAACCATCCATACTGTCTGGAAAAGAATTCGTATATCAAGTAATATTGACCAGTTATCTATATATTCCAGATCCAGTCTTACAACTTCTTCAAAATCTTTTATATCTGATCTTCCCGACACCTGCCACATTCCTGTGATACCGGGTTTAATCGAAAGTCTTCTCATATGATAATTCTTATACTGCAGATACTCATCCTCCGTCGGAGGTCTCGTTCCAACAAGTGACATATCACCCATGAGAACATTAAAGAACTGTGGAAGTTCATCAATTGAGGTCTTACGTATAAATTTACCTATAGGTGTTATTCTTGGATCATTCTCCATTTTGAACATTAGACCACTCATCTCATTTTTAGCCATAAGTTCTTTCTTACGCTTCTCAGCATCAGCATACATCGATCTCAACTTATACATCTTAAATCGTCTTCCGTTTATACCGATTCGAGTCTGAGAAAAAAACAGCGGCCCGGGTGATGTGATTTTAATTATAGGTCCTACGAATATCAAAGCAATACCACATATAATAAGACCTATCAATGCTCCGCAGATATCCATTATCCTTTTAACCAGCAATGATGCAGAATCCGGCTCATTCTCAGCAAATGATACAACATGATAGTCCCCAAGCTTCCTGATATGTTTAACTGAAGCATCTTTATTGAATACTTCAATACTGAGATTTGCCACAACTCCCATATCTTCAAATTTGGATATCATCTTCTTCAGCTCAACCGGATATTCATACGGCAAAGCTATCATTACCTCATCATAGACATTCTCTCTGTGAGTGTTAATGTAATTCTTTGCATTTCCAACTACCGGTATTCCCGCTATCTTTTCACCCACCATATCCTTATCAATGATAGTTATACACGATATCTGAGTAAGCAGCTCGGGCGAATTGGTAAAATTTTCAACTATTTTTTCAACTTTATCCGAAACGGTCAGCAACATAAGATTTACTGCGTTATATCCTGTTCCCTTAATCTCAACCAGCCACCAGCTATATACTAATCTTATTATATAATCCAGAAATGTATTAATAAGAAACATATATCCAACTACATATCTGGAGGCTTCCGTACTCTGATATGTAAGATACATAACAAGTACGAGAAGTGACAGAAGAAATATCTGGTTCTCGAGTACACTCACAAATTTAGTGAACCTTCCCTGCTGCATTATTGCAGGATGGTGACCGTCAACGAAAACAAATACAAAAGCATACAGAATCACCATTATGGACAGGATCATTGAATATGAATCTCTGTATCTCTCTGAATTAAAAAGTTCAGCCATTGATCCGAACCTTATATGCCATGCGATCACAAAAGAAATAAGCAATGAAATACAGTCAAGTATAAACATTACGCCTCTTCTTACAGAGCGTTTCCTAAAAATCATCGATAACCTCCGACAGTTATTGTTTTTTCAATGTTAAATAATACATAAATTTCAAATTTGTTACCAGGTAACGTTTAATAAGTCTTTTAGGATCCTGAAAAAGTCTGAATAGCCATTCCAGTCCGACATGCTGCATCCATTCGGGTGCTCTTTTTATTGTTCCGGCATGAAAATCAAATCCGGCACCGACTCCAAGCATCAGGGCATTTATTCTATCCTTATGCGCATTCATCCACTTTTCCTGCTTCGGTGCACCAAGTCCTACCCAGACTATGTCTGCTCCTGACTCATTTATCCTTCTGACTGCCTCAGCATCTTCTTCATCTGTGAGATTTCGAAAAGGCGGTGACTCATATCCTCGCACATCCAGACCCGGATAATTTTTTTCTATATTTTTCTTTAATTCATCAATAGTTTTCTGACTTGATCCATAAAAATACATGGAAAGTCCTCCCCCGATCGATGAAACAAACATCTGTCTCATAAAATCAGGCCCGGCCACTCTGCGTGCTCTACTGCAGCCATCATGACGCTGTATTTTTGAAATTGGTGCACCATCCGGGAATACTATTTCAGCTTCATTCTGAACACGTCTGTACTCATCATCTTCATAAGCCATTACTGTGGTGTGTACATTAGAAAAACATATATATTTTCCTCTTAATTTATCAATATTCTCGCGTATATAAACCGCAGCCTCCCAAATATTGGAGACAACAAAATTAACACCCAGAACGGCTTTTCTCTCAGCAAGAAAAGAAAGTTTGAAACCATTCAGATTTCCGATTTTTTCAAATATTTCATTTGATAAAGAATATCCGCAAAATGATGGTACTATGATCAATGGTATCTCTGCACCATTAAACACTTTTCTGATCTTTTCGGTTTCTTTGCTGTTATCATCAATATAAATTATTTCATCGTAATCATCGCTCAGCTTTACAAGACTGTCCAGATCTGCAGCAACTTTGATACCCTCTATCTCAGCGATATCACCTTTTCCATCTGTCAATATAATACCGGCTATGTCGTTGCATCTGCCCATTTCTGCCCTGAATCTTCTGATCACCGATGATGCATTAGTTTTGGAAGTAAGAATAAGATATTTTTTTATCTTGGTATTCTTTGTAATAATTCCGTAAATGATTCTTCCCAGGAAAAACCTAAATAAAAAATCAAGAAAAATATTGTAAAAAAATAATGCAAGAACGACGGCTCTTGAGGCCCATAATCCTTGTTTTATCATATACAGAAGAACAACCAGACACGCCGACTGCAGTACATTATTCTTTATTACATTTATTAACTTTTCTAAAGGATTTTGGAGATATAAAGCTCTGTGCCTCGAATCATTCAGTAAAAATACAACTATATTTACTGCTATTACAAGCTCCAACAATAAATAATATAAACCATTATTCCAACTGTTTATCCCCTGCCAGTCAGATTCATTATAAAATCTCGTATAAACAGCTGCAAAAAAAGATATGATAACCGCCAGTAGATCAACGATCATAACAGCTGTTCTCTGAGATTGTTTTGTCATTAAGAACATTATAATACCTCGTTTTTAAGAGTTGTTCTTATTATAGTCCATTACGCATTTTTACACAACAAAAAAAAGATTCAATCCGGCAACAGACAATGCCGAATTGAACCTTGATCATTAATTTTCTTTATTTTCTTTATTGATACGATCATTATGTATATCGTATTCTCTGTAAGTTTCGTATACGCCTATGCGACACCAGTCTGATTCTGGCATTCCGATAAATACTCCGCCATAAATATTGCCATTTTCCTGTTTGGACACCCTTACGAGATTTATAAATGCGGAAATCGTATCTCCTGTCCATATCCTGATATCTGCTCTGTAGATAGCTCCGTTCACAAGTTCTTCCTGACAGAAAAATCCGATTCCGGCTCTTGAAATATCAAGTATCTCTACAGGAATTAACTTTGCATTCTCACCATCTGCTCTTGTCATCTCAACTCTGATATCAAGATCCATCCTCTTTGTTTTTCTTCTTTCAGCTCCTTCTGACATAAATTAATCCTCTCTTAAAAACTGCGGTAAAGCTGATACTGCAATCCGCTCCTGTTCCTTAACCTGAATAATCGGTTAAAAATATAGATTCCTGCAATTTACAATTCAAAAAATTTACCTTTTCCATAATTTTATCATATATTGTGTTTTTTGTATTTATTTTTAATTACTTATGTAAAAATCTGCTTTATACTGTCATAGTGCAAAAACTGTCCTTTTTCAGCCTGTGCCCTTATTTCATCAAGACCGACTATTGCAAATCCGTTTGTTTCTTCTTCCTGTGCATTTACGTCTGCTTCCGAAAAATCCATTTCAAAGCTGTAGACATCAACAAAGTAATTGTTCTTTTCTTCCGGATTTACTCTTTTATAAGTAAAAACATATCCGCCATCAGCAGAACTAACATCAATTCCGGTTTCTTCGAGTATTTCGCGTTTCACAGCTTCCTCTGAACTTTCCCCGGCTCTTACCCCGCCGCCCGGAATTTCCCAGGCACCCGGTGCCCATTCTTTATCCATGGCTCTTTTGGTTATAAGATATTTTCCATCTTTTCTCTTTACTGCTCCAAGAACTGTCAGATGGAAATCTCCCTCTTTCATATTCCAGTCGTTGCGTTTCATGGTTCTTCCTGTGAGTTTCTTGTCCTCGTCATAAATATCCCAAAATTCCATTCTGACAATCTCTCCTTAATCTGTCTTAATAATCAGTCTGTCAACGGAATTACTATCTCAAAAAGTGTTTTCCATTCAGATTCAGTATCTTCAACAATTCTGACTCTTCCGGAATGAGCTTCTACTATTTTTTTTACGATCGAAAGTCCAAGTCCGGTACCCTTACCGCCTCTTGCCTCATCACCAATAATAAAAGGATCGAATATATTTTTTCTCAATTTTTTTGAAATGCCTTTTCCATTGTCACCAAGTTTTATTATAACATTTTTTTCGTCAGACGAAATAGCTGCATATATTTTTGTATGTTTTTCATTATGTTTCACAGAATTTGCAATTATATTTTCAAAGGAACGCTGAAGCTGTATTTTGTCAAATAAAGCATAAAACTCCGCATCTTCCGGAATATCAAATTCAAGTTCATAGCCCTGATCCTCAAGCTCACTATATTTCCCGGCTACGTACTCTCTGAAATAATCGCAGATGTTCCCTCTATCCATCTCAAGCCTGAACTGTGGACTTTCCAGTTTACTGAAAAGGAAGAAATTTTCAACCAGTTCCTGCATATATCCGGCTTTTCTAACGATTTTTGATGACATCTCCTTTATTTCATCGTCAGAAGCTTCTCCCGATTCTATAAGCCTTGAATATCCCAGGATTACGGTAAGTGGGGTTCTCAGATCATGTGAAATATCCATCAGCATTTTCTGACGGTCAATTTCCATTTTTATCCTTCTGTCTTCTGATTTCTTGAGTTTTAATGACATATCATCAAAGGAGTCTATAATGCCAACAAATTCCCTTGGGCCTTTATAATAAGGTTCTGTAAGTTCTCCTCTATCGGAAAATTCCTTCATCTCCCCTTCCAGGATATTTAACGGTTTCTTTACGATCCTGCTTATTCTTAAAGCAAAAAATCCCATAAACAATAACATCAGCAGTATTCCAACCGTATAGACCATGACCGTGATCTTCTCCTGTCGGCCGTCATTGTATTTTGAAAAGCTGTCCAGATGCATTATAAGATAGCGCCAGCTTCCGTCATTTAAATTTATAACGTATTTTTCTGCATAAGTCATATCATCTTCAAGGCCTGTTATAACGTTTATCTCGGCTTGCGTAAACTGGCTGCTGCCCATATCCATATTGGAATATATGACTTTACGATTTCCATCAAGGACGGCTACACCGCTTAAAATACTGTAAACATCCTCATCCTCAACTATTTTAAACTTACTGACCAGATATTCACTGTGACCGCCTTCGGTATATATTTTTTCTATATAATAAAAGCTGCGTATATCGACATCAGGAATAAATTTTACGGCTCTTTTCGTATACTTATTTTCTTTACTGCTGTCAGAACTGTAAATAATATTGGCCTCACCATCAAGCACTTCTATATATCCGTTTTTTCCGAGATATTTTTCTATATCAAGATCACTGTAATCATCATCTTTTACCGCCACTGCCTGGTCAAGAAATTCCTTAATATCAGGCTGTTCAAGGGCTTTTCCCCTTAAGAAACTCGAAAAGTGGATGATCACAAGCCATATTACTATGGCAATTACCGCTACAATAAGATAATTGATGATTATCAAACTGTAAACGCTGCCTTTTACAACTCTTTTATTGTTCTCATCTTTATTTTTCATAGATTTATTTTCTCAAATTTATATCCGAGACCTCGAACTGTTTTTAAGTATACCGGATTCTTTGGATCATCCTCTATCTTCTCTCTTATCTTAGATATATGAACCATCAGCGTATTGGCATCGGCTTCAAAATATGCACCGTTTATATTTTCATATACCTGTGTCTTGGTAAACACATGTCCCTGGTTCTTCATAAGGAGTACAAGTATTTTGTATTCCATAGCTGTAAGGATTATTTCTTCTCCATCCTTAATCACTTTCTTTGTATCTGTGTTGATCGAGAGCTTTCCTGCATTGATCACTGCCTCCTGTTCAGATGCCGCTTCATTAAGATCATAATACCGTCTGAGAGCAGCCCTTACTCTCGCCAGCAGTTCTCTTTCTCCAAAAGGCTTTGTAAGATAATCATCAGCTCCAAGTTCAAGTCCGTTTACCTTATCGATCTCCCTGTCTTTTGCTGAAAGTATGATTATGGGAAGCTTTGATTTTTCCCTGATCTTCCTGGTCAGATCAAATCCATTCATTCCCGGCATCATTATATCAAAAATACAAAGATCCACTTTATTTTTTTCAAATAAGTCATACGCATCACAACCGTTCCCTGACGATAAAACACTGTATGAAGCCCTCATAAGATATAAACGAAGTAATTCCCTTAAGTCTTCGTCATCTTCCGCTATCAAGATTTTATAAATTTTCCTGTCCATAGCTTTTTTCTCCTAAAAATAAAACACATAAATCCACTATTTTTCTTATCTTAAATTATAAACCTTAATTTATACTAAAAAAATTCCCGATTGAAAAATATTTCCAATCGGGAACTCTTTTGGTTACTGTTCACACGCTTTCAGCGTGCTCCAGTAACGGGTTTTGCCATTTAAGATTGCCTACGGCAATGGGCAAAACCCAGTGTTCAGTCAAAGTTATTGTGGCATAACTGCGCAGCGGAGTGCGCAGTTTGCCCATGAACAGTAACCTCTTTTGATCAATCTAACTATCTTTATTTATTGTCAGCATCAATGGCATTGGCTGCTGTACGTCCGCTTACATAGATTTCTACGATAGCGTTTCCGCCAAGTCTGTTACCGCCGTGGATACCACCTGTAACTTCACCTGCTGCATAAAGTCCCTCGATCACGGAACCGTCTTCTTTAAGGACATGTCTGTCTGTATCTACCTTCAGACCACCCATTGTATGATGAGTTGAAGGAGCCATTACACGGATTCTCAAAGGAACATCATCGAGCTTGTAAGTTGATTCATCATATTTTCCTTCGCTGTCCTTTTCGGCACTACCGATAAGTGTCGAAGCACCGGTCTTCGGAATATCAAGCTTATCCATTGTATCATTGATGAATGCCTTGTCATAAGCCTCGATCTCAGCCTTTACGGTTTCTGCATCTGCCTCAACCCATCCAAGCTCCTTGAAAAGATCGCCTAGCTGGTCAACAGTTCTTACATATTGGCGCATCTCAACATCTTCATTGTTAAATGTAACGTTACCGTCTGCGTCTCTTGTAGCATATGCATATGGCCATATTACTGATTCTGCATTAGAAATCTCAAGGAATACACCCTGTGTTCCATCTACTTCTGTACCGTTTCTGAATTCACCAAGTGAAAGAACGTCTCTCTCTGAGGTCTCATTTACAAATCTCTTACCTGTTGTAGGATTGATGTAAACGCATGGAGCACCGGAACCAAATGCAAGGTCTCCGTTATCTACCCATGAGATAGGCATCATCTGTGTCCAGCCTTCACCGGTAGTAGCTGCTTCAACAGCCTCGCCCATCTTTATGCCATCGCCCATAAGGCTTCCTCTGTTTGTGGACTCTGTCTTATCATTGATGTAAGAAGGCTCCCAGTAAAGGTTTGTCTCCTGAACCATCTCGATATTATTTGCATAACCACCTGTGGAAATTACTACACCCTTTGTTGCTGTAACTTCAACTTCAGTGCCGTCATACTGCTGCGCTTTTACACCTGTTACACGGCTTCCGTCTGTAATAAGTTCATTGGCAGTTGTTCTAAGCATGATCTCTCCGCCATTATCTTCTAAAGTTTTCTGTACCGGAAGGAAATATGCGCCCCAGTTTCCTGAAGTTCCTTCATCAACTTTTCCGTCACCGTCAAAGTCAGCACCAAGCTGCATATTTTCTCTGTACCAGAGGGCTCCGATAAGTGTAAGCTGTTTTCCCTCATCAAAGAGTGCACCCTGATCCTCGAGCCATTCTTTAAGTCCCTGACCGTCTTCGATAAACTGTTTTACAAGCTCTACATCTCCGTAGATCCATTCTTTTCCGTCTGAGCTCTGACGAAGTCCGCCATAATAGGTCTGGAACTCATGAAGCTCAAGTGTAGAGAAAAGTGTCAGGTCTTCTTCATTCTTACCTGCCTTGATCTCAGCATCTGCCCACTCAAGGTAAGATTTGATCTGTGATTTAAGAGTTTTAAGGATTGGAAGATAATCCTCATGCACACCTGCCTTTGAAAGATCCTCAATATCACCTGCTACGTATTCATGATCATCGAAATATGATGCATCAAAAGGTTCCTCGGACCAGTTTTCAATAGTTCTTAAAACATCAAGATTGCCCTTTGCCTGATTTGTAACCTTATCATAGCTTTCACCGGTCTTTTCATAAACACCTGTTGTAGCATCAGGATCCTTTTCATCCCATACAAGGTATGGCATAACGCTCTGATACTGTCCGCCGGAAGCTAAGGTATTACCACCGATCTCAGCATTCTTCTCAATCACAAGAACTTTATCTCCGTTCTGAGCTGCCTGAGCTGCTGCTGCCATTCCGGCACCGCCTGCTCCAACAACTATAACGTCATATTCGCCTGTGATCTTCTCTCCGGCTTCATGGCTAACCTTATTCTTCTGAAATGCTGCAAGGTCAGAACATCCTGCCTGTTCAGCAGCATCATTCAATGCATTTCTTACAGCCGCTGAAGTAAATGTTGCTCCGGAAATGGCATCTACTCCGGAGCCGGTTGCCTCTATTGCATCAGCAAACATTGGCTCGTAAGCAATATCACCTATATGTGCTGTCTCTTTACTTGATTTAACTTCTATATTTTCAATTGCAGAATCAGTAAAAGTAACATCCAGTTCTACAGGTCCATTATATCCTGTGGCTGTTCCGGTATATGTGCCGGCTGTAAATGTAACTGCCTGATTTTCTACCGGTGCGCTCTCTCCCTCAGATGATGTCACAGCTGAAGCATCTGCTCCGCTGGACTCGATGGCTGCCTTAACTGCTTCCATAATGGCATCGGAAGTAATTGTCGCACCACTTACCGCATCGACTGTCACTGACTGTGAATCTACAATAGCCTGAGGGATCTGCTCGATCGCAGGATCTGCGATCCCCTCTGTCTCCTGATGATCAGTAACCTTTACAGATTTGATCGCATCCTCTGTAAGTTCAACTTCCACCGTAATAGTACCATTTTTTCCCTCAGCAGTACCTGTGTAAGTTCCCGGAGTATAACCTGCTCCGCCTTGAGCGGCTCCACCATCAGCTGTTGTGCCGGCAGTAGTTCCGCCGCCTGATGTCCCGCAGCCCGCAATCATTGCCAGGGTTAAAGTTCCCACCGCAAGGATTGACATGACTTTTTTCAATTTCATAAATCCATCCTCCTTTTTTCAACTAATGTTAATTAAATAACAAAGCTTCATAATTTATCATACAGAATTACCATAATATTGTCAATTTATCAGTCATTGTTTATACAGATTAACAATTTAACGGTATGATTATTTTTTATACTTTTATTAAGCAACTTATGAATTGCAAAATAAGTCAATTTTGCATATACTGTTTACTATTGAGCAGTTTTTCGAAGAAAGGAATATCATGCAGAATTACAGACTTGAAATAGAATATGACGGAACACGGTATTACGGATGGGAGCATCAGCCAAATGTTGATACAATACAGGGGAAATTAGAGAATGTCCTGGCAGAAATGTGTTCCATAAAAGCAGAAAATATAGAACTTAACGGTGCAGGACGGACGGATGCGGGAGTACACGCAAAAGACATGACCGCTAATGTCAAATTAAATACTGATAAAACTACTTTGGAAATACGCGACTACCTTAACCGCTATCTTCCCGAGGATATTGCAGTTACTTCGGTTGAAAAAGCCGGGGAAAGATTTCACGCGCGATACAATGCCAGCGGAAAGACTTATCGTTACAGCATTTACGACGGTAAGGTAAAACCTGTCTTTGATCGCAGATACTATACTCCTCTGGAGAACGAGCTCGATATCGATGCTATGAGATCAGCGGCAGGATACCTTATAGGAGAACATGATTTCAAGAGTTTCTGCGGAAATCCCAAGATGAAAAAAAGTACGGTAAGAAAAATTGATAAGATCGATATTTTAAGAAGCGGCGGATATGTTTATATAAGTATTCACGGAAGCGGCTTTCTCCAGAATATGGTCAGGATCATAAGCGGAACCCTTATAGAGATCGGTCTTCATAAACGTCCCGCAGATGAAATGAAAACCATACTTGAAGCCCGCGACCGTCAGAAGGCCGGATATACCGCACCCGCAAAAGGTCTCTGTCTTATAAAAACTGATTATGATTAAAAACTCGGAGAACTACTAATGAAAAGAAGCTTAAAGGGCTTTGTTGCCCTTCTCGTAACAACTTTGATCTGGGGAAGTGCCTTTGTTGCACAGACCTCAGCTTCAGATACCGTCGGCGCCTTTGCCTTTAATGCCGGCAGGGCCTTATTTGCCACAGTCTTTCTGTCCCTATTTATTTTTATAAGATCAAAGTTCAGTTACGGATATAAAGCCCCAAAACAGCAAGATTCCGTAACAGGCGGCATTGTCTGCGGTCTATCTCTTTATATCGCAACCAACCTTCAGCAATTCGGGATCGGACTTTATCCGGAGGGCGTTGCAGCCTCGGGCAGATCCGGCTTCCTTACGACTGTTTATGTTGTTATTGTCGCTGTTTCAGTTCTTTTTATTAAAAAAACGCTTTCTTTTCTGACAGTAATATCAGCTTTTATATGTCTCGGCGGAATGTATCTTTTAAGCCTTGCGAACGGTATCGAAAACATATACAGCGCAGATATACCGCTTCTTCTCTGTGCTGTTGCCTTTGCCATATATATTATGATGATCGATCATTTCGTTCAGGCAGATCCTATCGTCATGTCCTGCGTACAATTTGCAATTGTTTTCGTATTATCTGCTATATCAGCTTTGGTCTTTGAAAATAATACATGGGATTCGATTTCAGGAGCACTGTTTCCTATCGCCTATGCAGGGATTTTTTCCAGCGGCATCGCCTACACTCTTCAAATAGTCGGACAAAAATATATTGAACCCGCTGCAGCATCAATAATTATGAGCCTGGAAGCTGTATTTGCAGCATTTTTTGGATGGATGATACTTGGAGAACGCCTAAATCTCCGCGAGCTTGCCGGATGTGCGCTTGTTTTTACAGCGATCATACTCTCACAACTGCCTGCGGCTGTAAAAAAACTAAAACACAAGACTGGTATTTAGGATTTAAGCGATCTACTCTACAATAGTTCCTCCACCAATAACATTTTCGCCATCATAAAATACTGCTGCCTGCCCTGCGGTTATTGCACGCTGCGCCTCATCTAAAAGAACTTTGACTCTCCCATTTTCCTGAGGCAAAAGGGTACAGTCCTTTTCTGCCTGGCGGTATCTCAGTTTTACCTTACATCTGAGTTCGGATTTAAGCTCATCAAAAGCTATCCAGTTCAGATCCTCTACAATACAGCTATCGGCAAAGAGATCTTCTTCCTCTCCTACTGTCACGGTATTATCTGTCATATTTTTAGACGATACATATATGGGATGACCTGCAGCTATTCCAAGGCCTTTTCTCTGACCCTTTGTATAATGTATCGCACCTTTATGCCTGCCAAGTATATTTCCGTCTTTGTCTATAAAATTGCCCTCTTTATAACTTTTACCCTTATAAGATTCTATAAAGGAAACATAATCACCATCCGGTACAAAGCATATATCCTGGCTGTCTTTTTTATGAGCATTTACAAAACCGTTTTCTTCGGCTAATTTTCTTGCCTCATCCTTTGTCATCTCTCCAAGAGGAAGCTTAATATGTGCCAGTTCTTCCTGTGTAAGATTATATAGAACATAGCTCTGATCTTTTGTAAGATCTACAGCCTTTTTTAAGATATATCTGCCGCTGTCAGGATCTTTTTTTATCCTTGCATAATGGCCGGTAACTATGTAGTTACAGTCTTTTTCAGCAGCAAATTCCAGCATTTTTGAAAATTTTATATATCTGTTGCAGTCTACGCAGGGATTCGGAGTTCCTCCTTCTTCATATACCCTTATAAACTTTTCTATTATTTTATCCTTAAATTCCTCTTCGAAATTCAGCAGATCAAAAGGAATACCTATTCTGTCAGCTACTGCTTTGGCATCTTCTGCGTCAGTATTAAATACAGCTTTAGGGCAGTCAGGCTTATATAATTTCATCATCGCCCCTCTACAGTCAAATCCTTCTCTCTGCATAAGATAAGCGGCGATGGAACTGTCCACACCGCCGCTCATTGCTATCAATGCTCTTTTTTTATCAGCCATATAAAGAACTAATTCCTTTCAAAACAACTTAGTCAACCGTACCGTTCTCATCAAGGTCTTTATCCATATTCTCTTCAAGTGTTTTGTACCGACCGGTAGCCTGTGCATCTGTTGCATAATCCCTTGCCTCACAGTCGAGGGCTTCTTTCTCGGTCTCATAACATTTTCCACACACATCACACTTATACATTGTCAACTTTGTCATAGCTTCCTCCTATTGAATCTTTTATTTATTTAATTATAAACCTTTAATCCAATCCAGAAAACAGATTTTTTATATCTTCTCTGTCTGCCTTGACTGACCCCTGTACCATTTCTTCTTTTCCGCCTCCTTTTGCTGAAAATCTTTCTGTAAGGAGCTCCAGTGCTTTGCGAGTATCCTTATCCCGGGAACCGATTATGAATGAATATCCTGCCTCATCATTTCCATCAAAGATCGCATTATAGCCTGTTCTCCCTGATGTAAGCTCATTTACCTTACTTCTCATTACAAATTTATCAATATTTTCAGCAAAAAGACATACATTTTTTACGTCAGAGGGCAAGTTTGAAATTCTCTCATCCAGTAATTCACGTTCTTTGTCTTTGAGTGCGATTATAAGGCTGTTTTTTTCTTCTATAAGTCTGTTAAGCCCATCCTCAACTTCCAGTGGTTTAACACTTAATATATGTGACATTTCACCCAGTGCATGCGCATAATCATTATACTGTCTTAATGCTCTCATACCGCACAATATGCTTATCCTGACACCATCTTTATAATTTATCACCGACTGTACTTTAAGCATCATTACTTCTGCTGTAGTTTTAAGATGCGGTGCACAGCATGCACAGGAGTCAACGTTCCCGATAGTTACAACCCTTATTGCACCGCTTATGCCATCCTTTCGCCGGAATCCCATTTTATGGAGCCTGATATCGTCAGGATACTCAGCCACAACCTTTATGTTCTGTCGTATTGCTGCATTGGCCTTAGCTTCGATAGTCGCTACCGCTCTTTCAGAAAGTTTTTTATTAAGGTCTAATGTTACGCTGTCATCGCTCAGATGAAATCCAACATTATCGCATTCAAAATAGTGATGTGCTATTCCGGAAAATATATGCTCTCCGGTATGCTGCTGCATTCTGTCAAAACGTTTTTCAAAATTAACTATGCCATGAACATTGCAGCCCTTTGTAAAGAATTTTTCTACTTTGTGCTCTATAATGCCATCATCGTTTATCTGGACATCTACAACATCCACAGGTGCAGAATCATCTTCCGTACTCATTATTATACCGCTGTCGGCTTCCTGACCTCCGCCCTCCGGAAAGAATGCCGTTCTATTAAGAACGAGCCTGTAGCTGCCATCTTCATTAAGCACACAGTCCTCAACAACGGCATCAAATTCATATATATATGAATCTCTTTCGTATATTCTCTCAGTTGCTTTTATAGCCATTCGTATCCCCCTTATAAGCTTAATTAACATATGTTTTGATGACTTTATTGCAGGAATCCGCATTTACTGCGGTTTCCGTGTGATAAACTTTAACATGTGCCAAACAGGCCCGCAGCGCAGCTGCATTTAAATGGACTGTTTGCATGACTTTGAGGCACGCAGTGACGAAAAGTCATAGTTTTTAAGCGGTTTTCGTTGATTATTTACGAGATTCTATAAACATCGCATCCCCAAAGCTGAAAAATCTATATTTTTCTCTAACAGCTTCTGCATATGCGTTCAGTACATGTTCTCTTCCGGCAAGCGCAGAAACAAGCATTATCAGCGTAGACTCCGGCAGATGGAAATTGGTTATAAGCCCATCCAGTACCTTGAACTTATAACCGGGATAGATAAATATGTCCGTCTCCTGTCCCGATGTCGGATGCACGATGCCGTTTTCATCTGAAGCGGATTCTATTGTCCTGCAGCTGGTTGTTCCGACACAGATAACCCTTCCGCTGCCGGATGCCTTAACAGCATTTATCGTATCTGCAGCCTCTTTTGTTACCATATAAAATTCGGAATGCATATGGTGGTTTGTGAGATTTTCTTCCTTTACCGGTCTGAAGGTTCCAAGCCCGACATGAAGTGTCACGTAGACAAGCTTTACACCTTTTTCTTCTATTTTTTTCAGGAGTTCCGATGTAAAATGCAGCCCCGCTGTCGGTGCCGCTGCCGAACCATCAAATTTTGCATAAACAGTATTGTAACGATCACGATTCTGAAGCTTATGTGTAATATAGGGCGGAAGAGGCATTTCTCCTAATTTGTCCAGTATTTCTTCAAATATACCATCATATTCAAATTTTACAAGTCTGTCACCCTCATCTACGATATCAATTATCTCAGCCTTCAAAAGACCGTCTCCGAAAACTACCCTTGCTCCCGGACGAAGCTTTTTACCCGGACGTACTATGGTCTCCCATACATTATCAGACTTGCGCTTTAAGAGCAGTATCTCGACCGCTGCCCCGGTATCTTCCTTAACACCTAAAAGACGTGCAGGAATTACTCTCGTATTGTTCATTACAAGGCAGTCTCCCGGATTGAGATAGTCTATAATATCGTGAAACACTTTATGTTCAAATGCACCTGTATCCTTATCAAGGACCATCAGTCTCGAGTTATCTCTTTTTTCCAGAGGATCCTGAGCTATAAGCTCTTCCGGCAAGTCATAATAATAATCTTTTTTTAATAATTCTTCACTCATATCTTTTTTCCACAAAATCCTAAAAACATCAGAAAAACTTTTTGCCGCAGCAGATATAAAATACTGCAGCAAAAAGTTTTCAATTTAATAATTTAATTCTATTCTATCATGAACGAAGCTCTGCTCCAAGTCCCTCCAGACCATTAAGAATCTTCTTCATTGCTCCGTTTACATCATCATCTGAAAGAGTACGCTCTTTGTCCCTGAAGCTTAAGGAGTAAGCCATTGACTTGCAGCCTTCCTTAACCTGCTCTCCCTCATAAATATCGAAAAGTGAGAAGTCTTCAAGTATCTTTCCGCCTCTCTGCATGAGGATCGCATCTATCTCACCGGCTGTAACACTCTTCGGAACAAGCATTGATATATCCCTTGTAACTGCCGGGAATTTGGCAATTCCGAAGAAATGTCTGTCAAATGTAGCCTTTTCTACAATCTTAGGCATATCCAGAACCGCAATATAAACTCTTGTCTTCATATCATAGTTATCGCAGACCTCCGGATGGATCTCTCCGAGGAAACCAATAACTTCATTTTCATAAATGATATTTGCCTGTCGTCCCGGATGCATGAAGGTCTTTCCGGCTTCAGGATCATAGTCTACTCTGGATTTAAGACCCACGCTCGCAAGAACCTCTTCAACAACACCCTTTAATGTATAGAAATCTCCGTCACCATAGAAACCAAGCGTAAGCTGGCGTCTCTCATCGGGTAGTTTTGAACTATCAGGATTAGGAAGATAAATCTTTCCCATCTCATAAAGCTTAACATTCTTGTTTCTTCTGTTGAAGTTAAGTGCAAGAGATGTAAGCATCCCGTTAAGTGTAAGGGTTCTCATTACAGAGAAATCCTCTCCGAGCGGATTTGAGATTTTAATAGTCTTTCTCTCTGGTGCATCTTCAAGAAGAAGGAGCTTATCAAATACCTTAGGGCTTTCAAATGAATATTCAAATGCTTCTGAATAACCTGCAAATTCTGCAACATTTCTTATTTCATTCTCAACACGCATTGCAAAAGAAAGCTTTCCTGCTGTAGCGCCTGAATCCGGAAGTGTTGTCGGAATCTTATCATATCCGTAGAATCTTGCAACTTCCTCTGAAATATCCGCAAAGCTCTTAAGATCCTGTCTGAATGTAGGACACTTAAGTGTATTGCTGCTCTCATCATAGACGATCTCAAGTCTTTTGAAATAATCGAGCATATCAGAAACTTCAACGTTTGTGCCAAGGAAATCGTTGATCCTCTCAGGCTCAAACTTTATAACTGCCTCTGTAGGAAGCTCGTCATGAACATCTACTGCACCATTTAAGACTGTGCCGCATCCAAGTTCTTCAACGAGCGCACATGCTCTGTTGATCGCATCCATTGCATTGTTAGGGTCAAGTCCTTTTTCAAACATTCCTGAAGCGTCTGTTCTGAGACCGATTCTCTTTGCAGACTTTCGGATATTAGGTCCGTTAAATGTAGCTGCCTCAAAAAGAACAGTCTTAACGTCACCTGTGATCATCGAATTCTGACCACCCATGATTCCGCCGATAGCGATCTCTTTCTCGCCATCACAGATCATTATTACGTCGTGGTCAAGTTTTCTCTCCTGACCATCAAGTGTTGTAAATGTCTCTCCATCCTTTGCACGACGGACAATTATTTCATTACCTGCAATAGTTGAAAGATCAAAAGCATGCATAGGCTGACCATACTCGATCATTACATAGTTTGTTATATCTACTAAGTTATTAATAGGTCTGATCCCTGCACTTCTAAGTCTCTTTTTCATCCATTCGGGAGACTCTTCTATCTTGATATCTTTAACTACCCTGCCAACATATCTGCTGCAAAGGTCTTTATCTTCAATAGTTACCTTAATATGATCAGATGACTTTTCTGAAGCATTGTTTCCTGTCTCAGGAACTACAGGCGGTACAAATTTAAGGTTAAAGGTCGCTGCAGCCTCTCTTGCGATTCCAAGCACAGAATAGCAGTCTACACGATTTGAGGTTACCTCATATTCATGAATCGTATCATCAAGACCAAGTGCATGAACTGCATCATCTCCGGGCTTTACATCGGCATCTGCAGGAAATACGTAGATTCCGTCTTCCGGTGCATCAGGGAAGACTTCTCTCGAAGATCCAAGCTCTTCTATGGCACACATCATACCTGCTGAAGGAACACCTCTGAGTTTGCCTGCTTTTATCTCAATTCCGTTTTCCGGCGGAGTGCTTCCATCGTGTCCTCCGGCAACCTTTCCTCCGTCAAGAACTGTAGGAACCTTATCTCCAACCTTAAGGTTCTGGGCACCTGTAACGATCTGGATTGTTTCAGTTCCAATATTTACCTGACAGATAATAAGATGATCAGAATCAGGGTGCTTTTCCATTGAAAGCACTTCTCCCACTACGATCTTGTCAAGGTTTTTATTAAGAACGGTATATCCCTCTCCCTTTGTTCCGGAAAGAGTCATTGCATCCATATATTCCTGAGCTGTGCAATCAAGTCCCGGCACGAGCTCCTTTATCCAGTTAAATGAAGTATTCATTTATTTATTCATCCTTTCAGTTTCTTCTTCGAAATTTTATCAGTATCCTGTTTTTATCAGAACTGATTTAAGAATCTTACGTCATTTTCATACATAAGTCTCATATCATCGATCTCATACTTTAAGAGTGCGATTCTTTCAAGACCTACGCCAAATGCGAATCCGCGGTATTTTATCGGATCGATTCCGCTCATCTCAAGAACATGTGGATGAACCATTCCGCAGCCTAATATCTCGATCCAGCCTTCACCCTTACAGAAACGGCAGCCCTTACCGCCGCACTTAAAGCATGAAACATCCATCTCGGCAGAAGGCTCGGTAAACGGGAAGTGATGAGGTCTGAATTTAACCTTTGTATCTTCTCCGAAAAGCTCTTTGGCGAACTCTGTAAGAGTTCCCTTGAGATCTGCGAATGTTGTCTTTTCATCAACTACCATACCCTCAACCTGGTGGAATACAGGTGAATGTGTAGCATCGACTTCATCTGAACGGTAAACTCTTCCGGGACAGATCATTCTGATAGGAAGTCTGCCTTTTTCCATCTCATGAACCTGAGCTCCTGAAGTCTGGGTTCTAAGAAGAATGTCTCCGTTGATATAAAATGTATCCTGCTCGTCCTTTGCAGGGTGATCTGCGGGAATATTCAAAGCTTCGAAATTATAATAATCTTTCTCTACTTCAGGACTGTCTATTACTTCATATCCAAGTCCTACAAAAATTCTCTCTATTTCATCGAGTGCTATCGTGTTAGGATGACGATGACCGATTGCCGGCTTTTTGGCAGGAAGTGTAACATCTATTTTCTCTGCCTTCATCTGAGCTTCTCTTGCTGCTCTTTCAAGCTTTTTACGCGCATCATCAAGAGCCTTTTCAATTTCTGCCCTTGTTTCATTGACAATAGCTCCGACCTTTGGTCTGTCCTCGGGTGCAACATCCTTCATTCCTTTAAGGAGCGCAGTAAGCTCACCTTTTTTTCCAAGGATGCTGACTCTGACATCGTTAAGTTTATCGGAGTTGGCACTTTCCCTGATCGCTTCCATTGCCTTCTGTCTGATTTCTTCGAGTTTCGCCTTCATCGTTGAAGTCCTCCTAAACTGATTAATAATTTAAAATAAAGAAAGGGCGATACCAACGGGACGAAGATTATCTCCGCGGTACCACCCATTTTTTCTTAAAAAGCAAGAACACTTTTATGCTAACGTGCATTAATACGTCCGGTCTCCCGGCAGCTCCATATCTGAACATCTTTCTGTGAATTTTCCCAAGGATCTCTCAGCCAGCGAATCCCCTCTCTGTTGAAAAATATATAACACAGACTCTTAAACGATATATCATAGCCTTTATCTATATACAATTGAATAACTTTCCAAATTATTTTAAGCATATTGAAGCTGAATGTCAAGAGTGGAAATCAAGAGTTTTATATAATAAACGCTATTTAGTTACTGTTCACACAGCTCTGCGCACCTGCTGCGCTGAGCGTAAGACAGCATAAAACAGGAAATATGGATTTGCCCTATTGCCGCAGGCAATCTTAAAATGGGCAAATCCAGTTACTGTGAGTACCTGTAAGGTGTGAACAGTAACGCCATTTAATGCTCTCCATATCCGCAGCCAACATTTCTGCACTCTATCCTGTCTATAAGTCTTCCAAATCTGTAAAGCCTTATACTGCCTTTGCCGTTTCCTCCGTTCCAAAGCCTCTTATGCAGCCTTTTACCGTCAGGAGCCTCGTAATTCATCAGAAGCAATTCCCAGAATTTTGCAAAATTAAATTCCCCATTTTCTTATCCCCCTCATGATAATTGCCAAAAATCCTATTTACTTTTCTTACTTAGCCGCCTTTTTTTCTATTTTCTTAAGAAGCTCCATAGCCTTCAGATCCCCACGTTTAGCTGCATACGATGTCCATTTAAGCGCTTTTTCCATATTTTTGCTTCCAAAGGTCCCCTTCATATAACCCTCACCAAGCTCTGCTGCCGCTTCAATATCTCCTCTTGCTGCCTTATCTATAAGTTTAAGCATTTTATCGTTTGACATAAAAACTCCTCTGTCAGTAAATCTTTATTGCAGGATAAATCCCAATCTTTTATAATTATATCAAAAGTTCACGCATCCGCAAAGAGCGGATTGAAAGGAAGGTAATATGGGTACACCTCATAATAGTGCTGAAAAAGGCGATATCGCAAAAACAGTTCTTATGCCCGGAGATCCTCTGCGTGCAAAATATATTGCAGAGACATATTTAGAAAACCCAAAATGTTTTAATCAGGTTCGTGGAATGTACGGGTACACAGGACGCTATAACGGAAAAGAAATTTCTGTCATGGCTCATGGAATGGGAATTCCATCAGTTGCTATTTACACCTACGAGCTCTTTAATTTTTATGACGTCGATAATATCATAAGAATCGGAAGTGCCGGAGGTTTACAGGATGATGTAAATCTTAAAGATATTGTTATTGCAATGTCAGCAACCACAGATTCAGCTTATGTCAAAAACTTCGGGATCAGCGGTTCTTATGCGCCAACTGCTGACTTTGGCCTTTTGGAAAAAGCCGTTGCCGCTGCCAGAAAAAGGAATGTCAATTTCCATGTAGGCAATGTTAACTGCACCGATATTTTTTATGCCGACAGCAAGGAAAATGACAGTTTAAGAGCTATGGGCGTTCTCTGTTCTGAAATGGAATCGGCAGGTCTTTACTGCAATGCTGCAAAAGCAGGGAAGCATGCCCTCACTATCCTCACCATTTCTGATCATCTTTATAAAACTGAGGAGCTTACCGCTGAAGAGCGTCAGACAGGCTTTGGCCAGATGATGGAGATTGCTCTTGATGTTGCAAGCAGCCTTTGATCAAGTTATCATAAAAACAAAAACTTCGCAGTCATGATATCGGCTGCGAAGTTTTTTATTTTTGTATATATTTTGGTGACATAATTGCAGGAATCCGCATTTACTGCGGGTTCCGTGTGATAAGTTAAAACAAGTGCCAAACAGGCCCGCAGCGCAGCTGCATTTAAATGGCCTGTTTGCATGACTTTGAGGCACAAAGTGGCGAAAAGTCATATTTAATTTGCGCCATTTGGAAAGAGAGCATCTACATACTCCTGAAATCCACCGTATGCGGTTCCGTTTCCCATTGGATGAAGGAACAACGTTGGCACAATATCATCATCTGCATCTACGAGAAGAGTATGGAAATGCGCATCATCAGCAAGTGAAGCAGTTTTTTCATTATCATCCACAAGTATGTCTGCTCCGTTCTCAATACACCATTGATAACGTTCAGCTCCGGAATTTACCACATAAAATCCCAGATAATTATCTGTATTGTTTATTGCACTAAGAATTTCTCCCTGGAGACGTCCTTCCTTACTGTTCTCATAGTCAACAGATATGATGCACCATTTGAATCCCCTGTCAACTATGTATTTAAGTGCATCTATTGCACCACTTCTGACTTCTCCCGAATCCGATTTATACAGTGTATAGTCTGTATCAAATGCAAATATTGGTGTATCTGTTTCAAACGGAAGTGGGGCATTGTCATCTTTTACATCTTTTATTTCAAGTGCAGTCTCTTCATCTGTTGCACCCTCATATATATCCTCTTCATCTAAAGCCACAACACCATCATCAAGATCTTCCACAACAACTTCCTCATCAACTAATTCTTCTGAATCTTTCGTGCTTTCATTTGCGCTTAAAGAATCCTTCTCTGAATTTTCAGATACAGAAACAGCTGCTTTTCCATCAGAAAGAGTTTCTGATGAAACAGATGCGGTATTTTGAGAGGCAGCTTCTTCACCATTAACCCCTTTATCCGGCGAAACTGTTTTTTGTCCGCTTCCGGAAGAACATCCCACCATAGATATCATTATAAGTCCTAGTAAAAGAAGGGCTCTTCCTGTTCTTTTTCGAAACATCTTTTTATCTCCCTATGATCTGTTTATTCGTAATCAAATTTACCGTCATTCTTCTCTTCCAGTGCTTTTATCGCATGGTAACAAAATGTCGCATAAGGCACCGCTATATTGTATTTTTTACCCATCTCGATCATAGTTCCGCCAAACATTTCTACTTCAGTGTGTCTTTTATTATCAAGATCCTGGAGTGTTGAATATCTGGCTCTCTTATCCCTTCCGCTGAAAACTATACCCTTTCTGTCTGATATATCGACACCGTTTGCTGCGGCAACAGCTATAGCCTCCTCAACAAGTCTTTCGTATATAAAGTTCACATGTTCGCTGTCATCATAGGCACCCATTCCCACACCCAGGATTGCCTGCGGAAGGTTATTTCCCACATTAAGCGCAAACTTATACCATATCTGCTTAAGTATATCCTTGCAGGGATTTAGATGCATTCCTGTATCCTTAAAAAACTCTTCTATATCTTGCATTCTGGGCGTAAATTCTTCTGTATCCCTCTCTCCGTAATAAACACCCAAGGTTGTCTTAGGTTCAAATCTTATCGAGTTTCCATTTCTCTCTGACGCGATCTTTATTAAAGACCAGATGATATTTTTCCTAGGGATCACTGTAGATAAAATTTCTTCAGAATCAATTCCATTCATAGGGCAGATAACAACGGTGTTCTCTTTAACAATTGTTTTAACTTCATCAAGAATACCATCAAGAGCATTTTTCTTAACTGCAATAATCAAAAGATCAACTCCTGAAGCTTCTTCAGGACTTTTTACCGGAGGAAAATAATTTTTATCATTTATTATTACCCCGTTTTTTTCAAGCCTCTCTTTTCTTTCTCCCTTTGCTATCAAACTGATACATTCAGGATTTTTCTCACAAAGTCCCCATATGAAATATGAGCCTACGGCTCCGGCACCTATCACAGCAGCATTTTTTATCATTTTTCTCTCCTTTTATCCGACTCTGCTTTTATATAATCATAAATCAGCGGATCTTTTAATAATTTTTCCCATGCCTTAAGGGTTGTTTCTATGAAATCATCATTCAGTTCCGTCTCCGAATCAATGAGCGGACATACATACGGAAGCGGTGTATCATCATAAATAAGACTTAGTTCTCCATTTTCATTTATATCGGGAAGTAATGGAAATGTCCTGCATTGTATAGGTCTCTTCGCTCTCTTGCAATGCATTGGATCAGTACAGCTCAAAAAATAAACTATCCCCTTCCATGATTTCGGGAAATCATAATTTTCAGCTCTGTCTTCTGACCATTTCATCCATGGATCTGTTCTGTCATGTACTTTTTCTTCTCCGGGAAGCAGGTAAATACCAACATCCTCACCATAAATATCCTGACAGCATACAGCTCCGCAGATTTTACCGCAGTCAAAATCAACCGGAGAAACCTTATCAAGCATCTCATATATTTCTTCATAATCTTTTTTTGTCAATTTAGATTTCACTTAATTCACCCTCTCCTTAAAAGTCAGTTATATGAATCCCCGTGACTTTATCCCTATGATACCATAATTGTTTTTAAAATAAAAATCTGCAAGCCCTATTCTATTTAACTTTTCTCACCGATAGAATATAGAGACGTGTTTGTAGGAGAAATTCCGATCGGATTGGAGGTCCATTTATGGAAGATAAGTCCAGGAAAATCGTTTTTATAATCAAAAAGCAGTCATTTCTTGTAAACACCATTATAGATAAACTCACAGAATCTGACTACAACGTGATAATAGCAGAAACTACAGTTTCTGACCTTAAGCAAAAGCTAACTCTGACTGATCAGGTCATCTTTTACCTAGGTGATTTTATTTCTGAAATTAATGATGTAATGGTTTATTTAAGAGATCTCTGTATCGAAGAGGAAAAATATCTCTACCTTATAGGTTCAAAAGTTGAAATAGATGAAGCCAAAAAAGCTTTTTCTTCAGATGTTGTAACTCACGCATTTGAGCGTCCCATTAATGTTAAAGATCTGATCGGCACTATTTCCGATATCAGAAATGAATCAGAAAGAAGAAAAAGCATACTGGTCGTTGACGATGATGCTACTTTTCTTCGGGCTGTACACAGCTGGCTTTCTGATACCTACAGGGTAACGATGGTAAGCTCCGGAATGAATGCCATAACTTATCTTGCAAAGCACACTCCTGACCTTATTTTATTAGATTACGAAATGCCGGTAGCAAGCGGTCCCCAGATCCTTGAAATGATACGTAACGAAGCTACCACCAGCAATACTCCGGTCATTTTCCTTACAGGAAAGGGTGATAAAGAAAGCGTTGTAAAAGTGCTTGCCCTAAAGCCCGATGGCTATCTCCTGAAAACTATGAAACCTTTCGAAATTCATAAAGCCGTTGATGACTTTTTTGAGGGAAGAAAAGGTAAATTTATCTGATCTCTATGTGTATTTTGTCAGGAATTCAAATAAACTTTTGGATTCCTGATTTTTTATTTAAAAACAAAATACCTCCAAGGATTTCCCCTATCCTTGAAGGTATTTTTGCTTTTTATATAACGTTCAATATACACCCCTCAGTGTCATTGAATCTCCCGCTGTCGGTTTTCCCCTTCACCCACAGCTGAAAAGTATAATAAAAACTACACCCTAATTACAAAGTGTATACTATCAATTTATCAGTAATAATTCAATATGTGCTTGCAACTGTGCTTGTTACAAATTAAAATATGTATAGAGAATAATGTATTTTTCAAGGTTTTTTGTCTTTTTTTAATACAATTTTCGAAGATTTCTGACATTGTATTTTTTTTAGTACAATAAATCAGTAGTTTAAGATATAGTTGTTTACATTTGCTAACAATGTTTTTAAAAAAATACATTTTTTTATTCGTTATATTCCAATATAATGTTAAACTATAAAATCATATTATCCTTATAAAATACATATTTCTGCAATTAATAAAGTAAAAACAAATCATTTGGAGGAAATAATGTCAATTCTTGGTGACAAATTAAATCAATATATCGAAGAAAGCGGTTACTCTGTAAATAAGCTTGCAACACTTTCAGGTGTCAACCGTACTTCAATAGTCAGGATGATCAATGCAAACCGTCTTCCTGAGCAGCACAATATAGAAAAACTGCTTCCATACCTTAAGCTGACTAACGATCAGAAAGAAGGTCTATGGAAAACCTATGAAATAACCTCCTCCGGTGAATCCCTATATGAGCGACGTCAGTATATGCTTAAGATGATGCGCGGAGTCTACAGTCCCGGCTTTAGTGAAAAAGTTATACAACCTAATAAACCCGATCTGGATATTCCCTATCCGGATACAGGCAAATTGAAGGATTACAGTATCCTTCACGGAAGATATGAAGTAGCACACAGGCTTGTTCTTACCATACTTACGCAACCTGATAATGATGTATGCGTATTTGCTCCTTTTACAAATGATTTTATTTCGGATTTTTTTAAGCATTTTACTCTGAAGAATTCAAAGTCTCTGCATATACGCCATATGACTCATTTTATAAAGAATCCATGCAAGGAGAACCATATAAACTATAATCTCTCGATTTTAGCTCATATTCTTCCTCTTTCATTTACCAGCAACATTGACTACGATGTCTACTTTACATATGTAACAGCTCCTCTTACACCGCAGTCACAGATAATGTATCCTTATTACCTTATCATAGGAAATTGCCTGATACTTATCTCACTTGATTTTGACAGTGCGATTTTTATTTATTCACAGGAAATGATAGATGAATACCGCAAAAACTTTAATTCCATTATCAATGAAGCTGAGCGTCTGGTTCATTCAACTTCAAATATCAAAAGACTTTCGGAGTATTTTCCGCCAACTAATATAAAGCGTTCGGGCTTCTGTAAATTTGGCTCACAGCCCTGGCTCTTCAGTCTTTTTGAAATCGATGATGTTATTGATAATCTTCATATTTCAGATGATCTGCGTAAACTTATTATAGAAACCGCTAAAATGCATGCAGACAGCGGTAAAAAAATAGAGTCACATATCAGCTTCTTTTCAGAGAACGGACTTAGACTTTTTGCTACAGATGGAATTATAATGAACTTTCCTAAGGATGTAATTCCTCATTTCAACAAAAATATGAGGATCAAGGCCTTGCAAAGGCTAAAAGAAGACTGCTGTCGTCATGGTTATATCATACGTGCAATAAATGAACAGGCATTTCCGCTGAATCCACATTTAAGTATTCAGGTTACTCAGGAAAACAGGCTTGCGGTTTCCCTGATCGATCACGAAAAGGAAGAATTCAAAGTTTTTTATATGAATGAGCCGACGCTTATGGACGCCTTTGTAGATTTCCTTGAATATTGTGCCACAAGCCCGTTCCTTTGCTCTGACCTTGCTTATTCAGAAGACAGAACCTTAGAAATCATTGATGAATGTATAGAATTAGTAAAAAAGCCTTCAAAATAAAATTTTGGCAGAGAAAGATTATTTTTCTCTGCCAAAGTCTTTTTAAATCTTAATGAAATTTACACTTGCTCCGGGAACCTCTATTATTCCTTCCCCACGTCTAAGACTTCCACCATGACGATATATTGTTTTACATTTTTCAGGAAGTGAGAAATCAAGTTCAACCGTTTTATCAGATGGATTAAGGAACACTAATATACTTCCTTCTTCTTCTGAAGAGCGTTCATAAACAAGAGGGTAGCTATGCTTCTCACAATGAAGGAGCTTAAATGCGCTTCTGTTGTGAAGAGCCGGATGTTCTGCTCTCACCCTTGTAAGCTCCATAACTGTAGAAAGAAGTGAATCTTCATCCTTCATTTCATCCTCAACTGTCGGTCTGTCTTCCGACGGATCAAGCATTATATAGAGATCTTCTGCCGGTGCTGTTGAAAATCCGGCATTAGTAGAATGATTCCACTGCATGGGACTTCTCGAACCGGTTCTCTCATATCCACCCTCTACAGACTTGATTCCATCAAGATACTTCATTCCTATCTCATCGCCATAGTAAATAAAAGGGACTCCAGGCATGGATAAAAGAAAAGCAAAAGCTATCTTCATTTCTTCCATATCCAGTTTATGTGCAAGTCTTACCATGTCGTGATTTCCGGAAGGTATGCATATGAGTCCGTCACCCTTATCTGAAAGATGTTTGTTTCTCATATATTTTTCAAAAAATGCGTGTGCATCTCCCTTCCCTTCCCTACTGAAATAAGGATGATCCACCCTGAAAAGATCCAGGTAATTTGAAGGTCCAAAATGAAGAAGAAAATCCATGTGAAAACCACCTGCCAGAGATTTATCCGGCTGCCCCCATTCTGAAACCATAACTGCCTCAGGATATTCCCTGTCCAGAAATTCTCTGAAATCCTGCCATAATTTAATGGTTGCGCTCTGATCATCATCATTTTTCACGAGAGACATGGCCATATCCACTCTGAAACCATCACAGCCCATATCAAGCCAGAAGCGCATGATGTTCTTTAATTCTTCCCTGGTCTCCATAGGTCCCTGCGCATCTACACTCTGCTGCCAGGGCTCATCAGTCCTCGCAAATCCATAGTTAAGAGCCGGCTGTGCCGTAAAGAAATTGACTGCTGCTGCCCCGTTTCTCTCACTACCGCCTCTAATATAACCTGTAATGTTAGTGACCTTCTGTTCAGGCTCTGTCCAGATATTATCTGTCCAAATATATCTGTCTGTATATTTATTTTTCTCTGCTTTAGAAGATTCCTTAAACCATTTGCATTCCGAAGATGTATGACCCGGAACAAGATCTAAGAGTACATGCATTCCTCTTCTATGAGCCTCTCTGAACACCAGTCTCATATCCTCATTTGTTCCATATCTCGGAGCAACCCTGTAATAATCACGTACATCATAACCGGCATCAACAAATGGAGAATCAAATGCCGGATTTATCCATATCGCATTACATCCCAAATCCAGAATATAGTCAAGTTTCTTGATAATTCCTCTTAGATCACCTATTCCGTCAGAATTACTATCACAGAACGATTGCGGGTAAATCTCATAAAAAATTGCGTCATCCAGCCATTCATGTGCCATTTTTTTATCCTCCCTGATTTTCCTCTGCTGATTTCCTTAAATTTTTCATGTGTTCACGTATTTTTTTCTCATAGCCCATTCCTGTCGGTGAATAGAATTCTTTTCCATCCAGTTCATAGGGCATGTATTGCTGTTTTACATAGTGATTTGGATAACTATGGGCATATTTATAGCCAACTCCATGTCCAAGCTTTTCTGCACTTTTGTAATGTGCATCCTGCAGGTGCGAAGGTATCGTGATCCTTTCTGTTTGCTGTTCTGTACGAAGTGCATCATCAATTGCCATATATGCTGCATTGCTTTTAGGCGCAGTCGCAATATATGTCACGGCCTGCGAAAGAATTATCCTCGCTTCCGGCATTCCTATTCTTTCTATTGCCAGAAAGGCTGCAACTGCGACCTGAAGAGCCTGCGGATCGGCATTTCCGACATCCTCCGATGCACATATCACCATTCTACGGGCTATAAATTTAATATCCTCTCCGGCATTCAGCATTTTTGCGAGATAAAAAACTGCAGCATCCGGATCTGATCCTCTCATACTTTTTATAAAAGCAGAAATAGTATCGTAATGATTATCTCCGTCCATGTCATATCTTACGACTTTTTTCTGAATGCATTCTGAAGCTGTCTCCAGATCAATATGTATCTTACCGTCTTCTGCCTTTTCTGTTGTCATTACTGCAAGCTCTATTGCATTTAGTGCAGATCGCGCATCTCCATTGGATATATCTGCAAGAAAATCCAAAGCATCCGAATCTATTTCTGCATTATAGGCTCCAAGACCCTTTTCCTTATCTGTGAGTGCCCTGCTGATAAGATTTCTTATATTCTCAACCGTAAGAGGTTTTAGTTCAAATATGACCGAACGTGAGATCAAAGCCCCGTTTACCTCAAAAAAGGGATTTTCTGTTGTTGCACCAATCAGTATCACTGTTCCATCTTCTACAAAAGGCAAAAGATAGTCCTGCTGGCCTTTATTAAATCTGTGTATCTCATCTATAAAAAGTATTGTTTTCTTAGAATACATGCCACGGTTTTGCTTTGCAGCTTCAACAACACCTTCCATATCTTTTTTCCCGGCAACAGTTGCATTAAGCTGAACGAATTCTGCTTTTGTCGTATTTGCTATTACTTTGGCAATCGTCGTCTTACCTGTCCCTGGAGGTCCATAAAGTATAATTGACGAAAGTTTATCCGCTTTTATCGCACGGTAGAGCATCTTATCCTTGCCAACGATATGTTCCTGTCCAACTATTTCATCAAGTGTGGAGGGTCTCATTCTCGCAGCAAGCGGTGACTCCTTTTCCATGCTGTTCTGTCTCATAAAATCAAAAATATCCATTATTTGAAAGCATTCCTGTTCTCATCATAAAAATAGTTTATCCCTGCAAGCTTTTTCTCAAGCTCTGTTCTGTCAAGATTCATTGCCTTGCAAAGTGAGTCAAGAGAAGAATATTTATCTCTGAGCTCTGTATTTAATACGCTCATTAACATTACTGGATCTGATGGTAAATTCATAATCTATGTCTCCTCATAAAAACATTTTTAACATCATCTACATAATACCACAAAACAAAAAGAAGATGGCAAAAAGCTTTGCCATCTTCCAAAATATGATCAACCGAATAAAAATGCTGTCTGACCGGCAGCAACAGTGCCTATGGCATTGAATGCGCCAAGTGAGATTGTTCCGATTATCACACCTGCAAGCAACACTCCTGAGAGAACTGCTGCAGTACTTTTTTTGAAATCCATATCCAGAAAGCTTGCTGCAAGCATCCCTGTCCATGCTCCGGTTCCCGGAAGCGGAATTCCTACGAACAATGCAAGCCCTATATAAGCTCCATGTCCGCCGGACTTAAGCTTCTTACCGGCCTTTTCGCCTTTTTCAAGGCAAAATCTGAAAAAACCACCTATAACTTTTTTATCTTTTCCCCATTCCAGAATTCTTCTTGCAAAGAGATAAATAAAGGGAACAGGTATCATATTGCCTATTACACATATTATGAGTGCCTGGAGTGTAGGTATTCCAAATCCTATAGCATAAGGAAGTGCACCTCTCAGCTCTATTATAGGCACCATTGAAATTAAAAAGGTAGTTATATACTTAAAAAACATATTATTTCTTTGATCCTCTTGTCTTCCAAATTCCCCAAAGAGTTGCAGCTACACCAAGTGATGAATAGCAGCCACTTACAAGACCGAAGGTCATCGGAAGTGCAAATTCATAAATCGATGTAATTCTGTACATTATAGCTGCCACAAGAATTATGATAACGCAGACTATAGTGGTTATTGATGTATTGATCGAACGTCCGATAACCTGAGTTACACTCTTATCTATAAGTTCAGGATAAGGCATATTTGTATGAGCGTTCCTGTTCTCTCTTATTCTGTCATAAACGACAATAGTATCATTTATCGAGTAACCGATGATAGTAAGTACAACAGCAACAAATGAATTACCGATCGGAATGCCGAATGCAGCGAAAGCAAATATAACTATACATACATCATGCAGCAATGCAAGTATAGCAGTAAGACCTGCTGAAAGTCCTGAAAGTGCTGCAAATCTGATACCGATATAAACAAGTATAAGCGCAAATGATACAACAATTGCAATTATTGCATTTCTTAATGCCTTTGCTCCGATATAAGGCTCAACAACATAAGTCTGGCTTGCCTCAAGATCAGCAACACCGATTGCTGTTCCTACTGCCTCGTTAACCTGTGTGAGCTCCTCAGGTGTAAGACCTTCATTACCTGTCATTGTAACAACAAGTGTTGTGAGGTTATTTCCTGCACTTGTTGAAAGCTGTATAGTAGCATTACGATTTATTGTAGAATCAACTGCTGCCTTTACTGCAGCCTCATCTATACCATTTTCACTGAGTGAATACTCAAGAACCGTACCACCCTTAAACTGGGTATCAAGCTGTACGCCGTTAATTGCAATAGCTGCAATACCTGCTACAAATACAATACCTGAAATAACAATTGCAAATTTCTTTTTCTCGAAAATCTTGAACTCTTTCTTTTCCTTCTTAGGCTTGAAGAATCCCTCTTTATTAAGGCCATTATATGCAAGAAGTGAATTCATTACCTTTCTTGAAACAGGTACACCTATGAAGCAGTTTACAAGTACACCGATAAGAAGTGTGAATCCGAACGAGATCATCGTTCCTGTACCTGCGATCATAAGAACTGCAGCAATGATAGCTGTTGTTATATTACCATCAAGAACGGCGATAAATGCCTTTTTGTAACCGGAATATACGGCTGTCTTTATTGTCTCACCTTTTGCAAGCTCTTCCGAAATACGCTCTGCAATGATAACGTTTGCGTCAACTGCCATACCAACCGAAAGGATGATACCAGCGATACCCGGAAGGGTAAGTGTGTACTGTGAAACAGAAACTGCAAGAAGCTGGAGAAGCATCTGGAATACAAGCATGAGACATGCTGTAAAACCAGGCAGTCTGTAATAAATGAGCATAAATAAGCAAACAAGTATAAATGCAGTAATTCCGGCATAGATCATCACTTCAAGAGCATTTGCTCCAAGTGAAGGGCTGATCGTGCTGAAACTTCTTGTCTCAAGTGAGAAAGGAAGCGCACCGGCATTGATCTTTACAGCAAGATCCTTTGCATCTTCATAGGAATCCATTCCTGTGATAACAGCCTGTCCACCTGTGATCTCTGTCTGTACTACCGGATTTGAAAGAAGTGTATCATCCATATAGATACCCATCTGCTTACCGATAAGACTTGCTGTTGCAGTCTGGAATGCAGCTGCACCGGCATCATCAAATTCAAGTGCTACAACGTATTCTGTAATACCGTTCTCTGTCTGAGCCTCAGCACTTGCTGACTTTACATTCTTACCTTCAACCATGATGTTTCCGTCAGGATCCTTGAATGTAAGCTGTGCCATCTCTCCAAGCTCTGATATGGCTGATTCCGGATCAAAATCCTTCTCATCAGACTTCCAGGGGAATCTGACGATTATGTAGCCCCCGTCTTTATCTATAGTAACTTCTCTATCGGTGATATTCTCACCATCAAGACGTGTTTCTATAATAGATCTTGCCGAATCAAGTTCCTCCGAAGTAACCGCCTCCTCGGTCTCCGGCTTGAAAACAGCCTCAACTCCGCCTCGAATATCGATACCGAAGCGCATTTCCCTGATACCTTTCAACTGATCTCCAAGCCCGAATGCGGCAAGAAGTCCCAGCAGCAGCGTTATAAGTATAAATACAAATATACCGCCCTTAGTTCCTTTGGATTTCATTTTCCCTGTACCTTCCTGATTCTATTACTTTGTGCCTTGTTATGTACCTTGAAAGATACACTGCACATCCTAACTATATTATCAAAATACAAAAAAGACTTCAAGTATATGATATGATTTATAACTGATTTTTTGATGGTCATTTTGTAAGAAAATCAATGAATTTTTTTGAATAATCTGCATGTCCGCTGCTGTAGCATATTCCAATAAGCGGCTCCAGACCTTCATAAGCACCGATTTTTTTTAGCTCCGATGAATCTGTAAGGATTATTCCTACCGGAATCGGTTCTTTCATTTCTTCATAAGTCATTTCTTTGTATTCAATCTCTGAATCTGACTCACGATTTTCCTCGATTTTTGCGGCATCTACATAATAAATCCTGTCTCCTAATGCTGCCAGCTCATCATCATTGTAATATTCTCTTAAATCATTAAAAAGCCCTCCCAGAGCGTAGAAGGCGAAGCTTTTCCTGTCAGCTATCACTGTATCAAGTGTCCCGGAAGCCGACAGCGTTACTATCTTCTGCTGGACTTCCAAATTTGCATTCATATTTTCACTGTCAAAATAGAGTGAATTATCTATATTGCAGACGTATTTATCCCTGTCGAGATTTAAATAGTCCATAAATCCATCTCCAAACGAATCGTCAAAATGGGATATTCCGGAATTGATAGCAGCTGAATAAAATACCATTTCTTTTGAAGTCATCGCATCGTGTATGAACCAGCCGCCGATTATTATCACAGCAACTGCAATAGCCATATGTAATTTATAATAGTAGAAAAAATAATCCAGGTTGGCCTTTAAGCCTTTTCCCTTCATACTTTTTCTTTGCTCTCTTATTTCATCATTAATTCCGTTTCCTACAGCCATTATCCGTTTTCCTCTCAGATTAAAAGAGTTACAACCCTGCATTCTTTAAGATGCCTGATTGTAACTCCCTTTTCTACTTTACTATTAAAGACCTTTATAGAGCTTTACTGACCTTAAGAAGCTCTTAAAGCCGTTATAAGGACTTGATCCCTTCATAGGATGAAGGTAACGTGTTGCCTCCACTCCTGAACCGTCAACAAGGAATATATCAAACATATACTCATCAGCAAGAGCTGCCGTATCTTTGTTATCATCTACAAGAACATCCACGTTATTTTCATTACACCAAAGGATCCTGTCCCTTCCGGGATTTACAACATAAAATCCAAGATAATGATCTGTGGAGTCAATCATATCAAGTATCCATTCCTGTATTCTTGCAGGCTTATTATCATCTGCATTAGCCGATACTATACACCAGTTATAACCATCATCCTCAAGATGATTTATAGCTTCTATACAACCTTCTATTTCTTCATCGGAAGAAGGTACCAGCAATGTATCATCTGTATCAAATGCAACTATAAGGTCATCTTTTTCCCCATGTGCAAAAGGTAATGCTGAGTTATGCTCAGTAAATTCCTCAAGGCTGAGTGTCTCTTCTTCCTCTTCTTCGTCCTTAGCTTCTGAATCCTCTTTATCTTCGGACTTGTCCTCTTCTTTGGACTCATTTGAAGCCTCTGATTCTTCTTTTTCACTGTCCTCTGAGCCTTCAGATTCTTTCTTTTCTTCATCATTTTCAGATGATCCTGTATCTTCTGAGCTGTCCTCATCTTTGACTGCAATTTCAGAGCTTTCCGATGTTGCAGCAGTATCTGATCTTACCTTGGATATTTCTGATTTAATTACAAATGCTGCAGTTGCAAGAGCTACAACAAGGATACAGGCAAGTATCAAATTTGTAAGTTTTGAAGCCTGTCCACTCTTCTTATTTGTATTATTTTCCATTAAACATCTCCTCTTTACCAACAGCAAATTTCATTGATTATAACACATATTAATATTTATGTCACTTTTGCATCAAAAATGAAGATCAGATGCCGCTGTAAAACCATAGTCTGACTCAGCATTTTCCACTGCTCTGATAATTGCCTCACTCATAACATCAGCAGCTAGACTTCCAACAAGATCCCTGTCTGCCTTTACTTTCGCCGTAGATGCTGCATATATGCTGTCTCCATCAGCTGATGTATGAACAGGTCTGATAGATCTTGCATATCCGTCATGAGCCATACCTGCGATCTTACAGAGTGAGGACTTGTCAAAGCCGGCATTGGTTATTATCACGCCGATCGTTGTATTACCGACAAATTTATTTTCAACAGGCTCTATTGAAGCTTTCATAAGTTCCATACTGTCTCTGAAGGATTTTTTATCCTCGCTTAAAAGGCCTGCTATCTTCTTTCCGTTTTTGTGATCATATATATCACCTAAGGCATTCAATGCCACAATAGCCCCTATCTTTAGCTCACCTATCTGCACTGCATAACTTCCGATACCGGTCTTCATGCAGCTATCCATTCCGGCAGCTTTTCCTACTGTAGCGCCGCAGCCAGCTCCATAATTTCCATCCCTGTAGTTGCCGCCTTTAAGAGCGATCTCTGCTGCCTCGTAGCCCATTGCCGCATCCGGTCTTACTGAGCAGTCTCCAACCGTCAGGTCAAAAAGATCTGACTGAACCACCAACGGAACTTTTGTTATTCCTACATCAAAGCCAATATTTCTTTCCTCAAGACATTTCATAACTCCTCCGGCAGCATCTAATCCGAAGGCACTTCCACCTCCCAATACTATCGCATGAATAAACTGCGCTGCCATAAGAGGGTCTAAAAGCTGTATTTCCCTGGAAGCCGGGCCTCCCCCTCTAACATCTATACCTGCACTCATTCCATCTTCTGCTATCAGAACCGTCAGGCCTGTTCCCGCCTTCTTATTTTCGACCTGGCCTATCTTTATTCCCTCTATTTCGTTTATTGAAATTTCCTTCATATTCTTTTCTCCTCAGTTAAATGTATGTAAAATTCACTATTTCATATTTTAACATAAAAAAATTTATTTTTTCTTTATTTTACAGAATTATATTCTGTGTTATACTATCAAAAGTTACAGGTACGAAATCCGTATCAGCTACGGAATTTGTATATCTATAGATTCCTGCAATCATGGATTGATTACCGAAATTTTCATATTATGAATTGGAGAAAGTAAAATTATCATGGACAGAAAAGAACATGCAGTAGAGTTAAAACATAATGGCTATAATTGCTGTCAGGCAGTTTTGTGTGCTTACAAAGATGAACTTAATCTTCCCGAGGAAACACTTCGTAAAATGGGTGCAGCTTTCGGTGTCGGAATGGGATGCATGGGTGGAACATGCGGAGCACTTTGCGCTGCTGAAATGATCCTTGGTATGAAAAGATACGAAGGAAAGCCAATTCTTAAGGATGCAGCAGCCCTTCACAGTGAATTTGCAAAAGTTTCAGGAGCCACAATATGCAAAGATCTTAAAGGTATCGAGACAGGAAAGGTCATCTGTGAGTGTGATGACTGCGTCAGAAATGCAGTCGCCATTCTCGAAAATTGATCATTTTTTACAAAAAGCGCAGCCATCCAGACTGCGCTTTTCTAATGTTCTGATATAGTCAATTTTCCGTAAAGATTATAGTTCCCGTGTAGTTCCCTGAAAATGTAACTGAAGTATTTTCTATGGTCATCATTTTCTTCGGAACCCTTCTGTACTTATTTCGAACGTAAGCCAATACTTTTACAAGCGTTCCTGATGAATTATATTTAAGCTTAGTATTGCTGCTGTCCAGTTCCAGCGGTGCTATCTCAAACTCAAACCACTGACCTTTAAGTGCTTTTTTTATATTCTTATCTGTAGAATTTATTTTACTGACCATAAATTTTGCCGTGCCGGCATTTTTGTTGGACTTATATTTTACAGATTTTGCCTCATAATTGATTCCATTATAGCTGATAGTAATATCATCAAGCTTCTGTTTCTTACCGTTGTAGCTCAATGATTCCGGATATCTTATTGTATAATCTCCATACTGCTCCGTTCTGTAACCATCATCTACATTAATGCTGCTCTTTGAGCTTTCATTATCTGAACTGCTATCGTCGGAGCTACTGTCGTCCGAACTACTGTCATCTGAACTACTGTCATCCCTGGTGTTTTCGGACTGACTGTCATCAGAAGTCGAATCATCCGTATCTTCTGAACTGTCAGCATCATTGTCTGAGCTGGAATCATTAACCGGATCGTCTGTTGAATTATCCTCATCATCTTCAGTTCCGTCAGAATCCATATCTCCTGAATAAAATACATAAGAAGCTGTTCTTAGAGCCTCTGCTGATTCAAGTGTTGTATATGAATTTTTAACTGAAACTGTATTTCCCTTACTGATAGAAACATTTGATCCAACCGAATATGAATTAGTTCCAATGTATAATTTTATGTCAGAACTGTCCGACATATTTGTTGAGTCATTTGATCCGGTGTTATCTCCGGGCTGGTCATTATTATCTCCGGGCTGGCCGCTATTATCTCCCGGTCTGTTACTATCACCGCCAGGGCCAAAGCTTATCGAAGATGCCAGTGTTTCAAAGAAATTTCCGGGACCTGATGAATTTCCGCTTCCCCAGGATACCCAGTCCTGTGATCCACTTTCTGGAGAAAGTCCGGTTCCGCTGTATCCGACTCCAAAAACAGATCCTCCTGTGATCGTAAAGCTGTCATCAATCTGAGAATCTCCGTCTGTACCTGTGTCAAAAGGCATTTCGCTGCTGCTGTTTCCGGAAAATACTACTGTTCTTCCCCCACTTATGGTAAGCGTACCATTTGAATCTAGACCATCTCCACTTTCAGAATCTGCATAAATATCGCCTCCGCAGACATCCAGTGAATACTGCCAGTGACTGTCTTCAAGGTCTGAATTGGCAGCATTTACAGCATCATCATTTGCAGTTACATCAATGTCTCCACTATAAAAAGTTATATTTGCTGCTTCGATTCCTTCCTCTGCTTCTGTAACATTTATATCAAGATCAGAATCATCTCCGTTTTCTTCACCGATATCCATTGTATAGTCACAATGAATAGCATCATCTCCTGCCGAAATATTGTAGGTTCCACTGATCAGATGCAGATAACTCTCTGTATTGAAGCCATCTCCATAGGTATCTCCATCGTTCGGATCATAAACAGCTGTTGAGTCTATATTCATAGTCAGATCGGATGTTTCCAGATATGCATAATAATCACTTGTTTCATCCGGTTCTACAGCTGTTTCATTTTCGTCCTCATCAAGTTCTATTGTAGAGCCGCCTTTTATCCCGTTTTTAGCCTTTGCTGTGATATTTAAGGTTCCACTTCCGCCAATGGTTATCTTTGAAGCATCCTTAAGCTTGATAACAGCATTTTCTGCCGCGTCAACCTCATCAGAGTCCTCGCTGTAACCAAGTTCGTTCACAAGATAATCTTCACTGTTATAAATACTATCCTGAAGATCAACTTCTCCCTCGATAAATATATCTGCCTGGCTGAATTTGTTACAGGCAAGTGCTGCTGTACTGCTGCTTGTAAGACTTAAGTCATCAAGAACCAGTTTAACTCCTGTTGTTTTTTTCTTTACCGTTATAGATCCGTCAGAGCAGCTTCCGCTTACTCTATATACTCCGGAATCATTGATAGTAAGGTCTGTACCGCTTATCTTATATCCACTGTAATTTCCTTCTGAAACAGTTATCCCGCTATCCGTGAATGTAAATACTGTTTCACCGCTTGATTCGTACACGACTGCATAAACTGTTGAACTGCTTAACATAGATGCAGTAACTGCAGCTACTGTCAGCTTCCTCCATAATTTTCCGGCTCTCATATATACTCTCCTCTGTCTGAATAAAAAAATGTAAAACTGCCTATAAAAATACAATACGATTTTCAGGCAGAGGAAAATGGCGCTCTTTAGATTTTATTTTTATTCCATTTGGCAAATCTCAATCTTACCAAAAATGCAATTCCCCTAAACGTAAGCTCTATACACATAGCCGTCCATACGCCTTCCAGTCCGAATTTCCCAACCAGAATACATGCCAGGCTTATTCTCACTACCCACATGCTGAAAAGATGAATGATACTTGATGCCAGCGTATCTCCGGCTCCGCGTAATGCTCCTGCAGCAACTATAGATGCACCAAAAAAGGGTTCTGCAAGAAGTTCAATCCGAAGAACTCTTACTCCAAGTTCTCTTACATAGGGATCCGGTGTTAAAAATGAAAATACTCCCGGAGCTATAAAATACATAATGACGGCTGCTGCTGTCATTATTATCATTCCAAGTCCAACCGTAACATTCGCAAAACCTTTTGCGTGCTTTGTTTTTCCTGCACCCAGGCTCTGACCTACAAGGGTTGCTGCCGCAGCCTCGAGGCCATAGCCGGGCATATAACAGAGACTTTCCGCAGTTATAGCAAAGGAATGAGCTGCGATTGCAATGTTTCCCAAAGGTGCAACTATTCTCGTCGAAAATATCTGTGCTCCGCTTAATGCAGCATTTTCCACAGCAGACGGAAGCGATATTTTAAGCGCTTTCAACATGGTATTTTTGCGTATCGGATATTTCTTTCCCTTTTCGAATTTTAAGCTCTCTGTTCTGTAAACAGCCTCCCTCATCATAATGACTGCAGCAATAAACTCCGCCGCATAAGTTCCGAGTGCTGCTCCCATTACGCCAAGTCCAAATCCCGGACTGTAAAAGCTTATGAAGCCAAGATTCTTTACACCCGAAGGAAATATAAAGAAGAAGTTGAATATTATGTCCAGAAAACATTTCAATGTTTCTATAAAACCTACTATCTTCATATTGCCTGCTGATTGTAAACAGCTGGCAGCATAATAATCCATTGAAAGTATTGGCATGAATAATGCAGCTACAAGAAAATAGCGAAATGCATTCTCAGCAATAGTCGCGTCTCCTCCCAGCAGATAGGGCAGCTTAAAGCTCAATATAAAACCTAGTATTGCCATGAAAGAAGAAAATAAAAGGTTTATTTTAATACCCTCATAAAAGATACTTCTTGAAACAGCACTCCGCCCTGCTCCGATCGCATGGGCGATCTGCACAGAAAATCCATATATGCAGGACATTACGATCGCATCAAAAAACCATATCGTTGAGGATACAAGACCCACAGACGCAGATGCATTTGCTCCCAATGCTCCTACCATAGCTGCATCAATGTACTGCATAAGTATTGAGGAAAGCTGTGCTATTATCGAAGGAATACTTAAGCGCACCGCAATAGCAGTGCGCTCTTTGATCGAAAGACTGTCTCTTTCTCTTATAATTTCTGTTATATTACTCTTAATCATTTAATTATCGTACTATATATAAACCAGGTTTGCAAGGTATAGAAAAAGCTTGTTACTGTTCACACGCTTTCAGCGTGCTCCAGTAACGGGTTTTGCCATTTAAGATTGCCTACGGCAATGGGCAAAACCCAGTGTTCAGTCAAAGTTATTGTGGCATAACTGCGCAGCGGAGTGCGCAGTTTGCCTGTGAACAGTAACAAAAACTTCAGATTTCGCTTGTTACGCCGCTCGCCTTAAAGTTCCTACGAGGAACGCTCTCGCTTTGGGCTCCGACGCAACAGGAGATACCCTAAAAAAATCCCGATGCAGTCCTAGACCTTGCATCGGGTTTTAATATCTATTTTAAATAAAGAACTATATGATCAAGCATGTCTGTGCATTGAGAAGCTCTTAAGATCGATCTTTTCCATTTCAAGTGCTTCCTTGACATTTCTGTCATCTGCTTCCTGAATGAGCTTATCACGATCTTTCTTTGCAAGATTCTCTTTCTTGTGGCTTGAAGGTCCGCCTACGCAGCCTCCGATACAGGACATACCTTCCATGAAGTCTCCGTCCCACTTACCGAATTTCCACATAGTAAGATTCTTCTTACACTCTTCAAGTCCGTTGCAGACTGTTACATTGATCTCACTAGGATCAACACCCTGCTCCTTTAAGGACTCAACAACGGCTGCTGTAACACCGGCAGTGTTTCCGAAACGCTTACCAAACTTGGAAGCTTCCTGTGTTGTATTCTCAGCAGGCTCAAGTGTAACACCCTTAGCTCTCATCATAGCTCTGATCTCACCGAAGGTTATAGCATAATCTGCATTTCCTTCAAGTTCAGAATCCCTGACTTCCGACTTCTTGGCAACGCAAGGTCCGATAAATACAACTACAGCTCCAGGATCCTTTGCCTTTATCATTCTGGACATAGCACACATAGGAGATACAGTTGTTGAAATATTGTCCTTAAATTCAGGGAAGTGCTTCTTTATATAATTTACGAATGCAGGGCAGCATGAAGTTGTAAGTTTTTTGCCTTCTTTATAAGCTTCTGCCCACTCTTCTGCTTCATAATAAGCTGTAAGGTCTCCGCCAAGGGCAACTTCATAGCAATCTTCATAACCGATAGCCTTCATGCCCTTCTTCCAGCTTGCCATAGTGATCTGAGGTCCGAACTGACCCTCCCATGCAGGAGCAACCATAGCATATACATGCTTTCCGGCTCTCATATCATTTATTATATTTACAACGGAAGTTTTGGTTCCTATAGCACCAAAAGGACATGCATGAACGCATCTTCCGCACTGTACGCATTTTTCTTCATCGATAACACAGATACCGTTTTCGTCCATGGTGATAGCACCTGTAGGACAGCTCTGCTTACAAGGTCTGATGAGGTCTGCTATAGCATTGTAAGGACATGCTCTTGCGCAGGCTCCACACTCTTTACATAATGACGGATCGATATATGAACGTCCGCCCTTTCCAATGGTGATAGCACCAAATTTGCAGGCACTTCTGCAATTATGCTGCAGACATCCACGACAGTTATCTGTTACTGTGTATCTGGAAATCTGACAGTCATCACAAGCAGCTTCGATAACCTGAACGATATTGTGTGTCTTACTGTTCGGTCTGGCATCAAGGCCCTCTGCAAGTCTGATTCTCTCTTTAACTATTTCTCTTTCTCTGAAAACGCAGCATCTGAATCTTGCTTTAGGTCCCGGTGATATTTCAAATGGAAGGGCATCTCTGCCTTCTTCAAGTTTTCCCTCATATGCAAGCCTTGCTACTTCTGTTAGAATAGTATGTTTGATATTTAATACGGTAACATCTCCATCAAGCATATTACGACATACGGATTTTCGAGCCTGAAAATCCTTTTCTCCTTTCAATTTAAAGCCCGTTCCTATCAACCGGCAACTTGTTTAATATTTCACAATCATTACTGTTAAAAGACCTCCGGCACTTTATAATGCCGAAGGTCTAAATTACTTAGCTATCAGCTTCAAGCCTTTGTTGTATCATAGAGATCTACGAGACTCTCAAGATACTCGAAGTGCTTCTTGGAGTTCTCCTTAGCAGCCTCAAAGAGTCTGTCTGCCTTCTCTTTGTTAACCTTCTGAAGAGCTGTGTAACGAGCTTCTCCACTAAGGAATTCCATGTAATCCTTTGTTGCAGCCTTAGAATCAAGAGTGAACTTCTTGTCTGCAGCAGGGTTGAATCTGAAGAGGTTCCAATAACCTGTCTCAACAGCCTTCTTCTCTTCTTCCATAGCCTTGCCCATACCAACTCTGATTCTGTGGTTGATACAAGGAGCATAACCGATGATAAGTGAAGGTCCGTGATAAGCCTCAGCTTCCTTAAGAGCCTTAACAAGCTGGTTCATGTTTGCACCCATTGATACCTGAGCAACATATACATAACCATAGCTCATAGCGATAGAAGCAAGATCCTTCTGCTTGATCTCCTTACCACCTGCAGCGAACTGTGCAACTGCACCTGTAGGTGTAGCCTTTGAAGACTGTCCGCCTGTATTTGAGTAAACCTCAGTGTTGAATACGAATACGTTTACATCCTCACCGGAAGCAAGAACATGATCAAGTCCGCCAAATCCGATATCGAATGCCCATCCGTCACCACCGAAGATCCACTGTGACTTCTTAGCGAGGAAGTCCTTCTCTGCTACGATTGCCTTAGCTTCAGCAGAGCCGTTCTTCTCAAGAGCTTCTACAAGTGCATTGGCAGCATCTGTGTTAAGCTCTGTGGAATCATATGTCTCGATCCACTTATCAGCAGCAGCCTTTACAGCAGCATCATTCTCTGCAAGAGCAAGTACCTGATCCTTGAGGTTGCTTCTGAGTGTCTTCTGAGCAAGAGCCATACCAAATCCGAACTCAGCGTTGTCCTCGAAGAGGGAGTTATCCCATGCAGGACCGTGACCAGCCTTGTTAACGGTATAAGGTGTTGAAGGTGAAGAGTTACCCCAGATAGATGAGCATCCTGTAGCATTTGCAATGTACATTCTGTCACCGAAGAGCTGAGTGATGAGCTTAGCATAAGGTGTCTCACCACAGCCTGCGCAAGCGCCTGAGAACTCAAGGAGAGGCTGTCTGAACTGGCTTCCCTTAACTGAAGCGATACCAAACTTGTTGATAACATCTTCTTTATCGTCAAGTGATACAGCGTAGTCGAAGTACTTCTGCTCAGCCTTAAGAGCATCATCAAGAGTCTTCATCTCAAGAGCCTTGTTGCCCTTCATGCCAGGACATACGTTAGCACAGCTTCCGCATCCAAGGCAGTCCATATCAGATACAACAACTGAGAACTTGTACTCAGGCATACCTGTCATATCCTTGTAAGGCATTCCTTCCGGAGCCTTAGCAGCCTCGTCAGCTGTCATAGCGTTAAGACGGATAGCAGCGTGAGGACATACATATGAACAGAAACCACACTGGATACAATTATCAGGATTCCATACAGGAACAGCTACGGAAACACCACGCTTCTCGTATGCAGCAGCACCTGAAGGTGTGTAACCATTCTCATATTTCTTAACAACAGATACAGGTATTGAGTTACCTTCCTGTGAAGATACTTTGATCTGGATGTCGTTAACGAAGTCGATAACTTCCTTACGGCCTTCTGTAGCCTTAGGATAATCAAGACCCTCATCAACGCAGTTTGACCAGTCAGCCGGTACTGCAACTTCGTGGAAGTTCTTAGCACCAAGGTCGATAGCGTTCCAGTTCTTCTGAACTACGTCATCACCCTTAAGACCGTAGGTCTTCTTAGCAGCAGCCTTCATAAGCTCGATAGCCTTGTCCTGAGGAATGATTCCTGTGAGGCAGAAGAATGCTGACTGAAGGATAGTATTGATACGTGTAGGGCCCATGCCGGACTCAATACCGCACTTAACACCATCGATAGTAACGAGCTTGATCTTATGATCAGCAATGTACTTCTTTACCTGGCCGGGAAGGTGCTTTCCAAGCTCCTCATCTGACCAAGGGCAGTTAAGAAGGAATGTGCCGCCATCAACAAGTTCCTGAACCATGTTGTACTTTCTTACGTATGCTGCATTGTGGCAAGCTACGAAGTTAGCCTTGTGGATAAGGTATGTTGACTTGATAGCCTTATCACCAAATCTCAGGTGAGACATTGTGATACCGCCGGACTTCTTTGAATCATAGTCAAAGTATGCCTGAACGTATTTATCTGTGTTGTCACCGATGATCTTGATGGAGTTCTTGTTAGCACCAACAGTACCGTCAGCACCAAGGCCCCAGAACTTACAGCAAACTGTTCCTTCAGGAGTTGTAACAAGATCCTCACCTGCATCAAGTGAAAGATGGGTTACATCATCAGTGATACCGATTGTGAACTCAGACTTCTCTGTATTGTGATATACAGCAACGATCTGGTTAGGAGTTGTATCGTTAGAACCAAGACCGTAACGACCGGAATTGATTGTAACATCCTTGAAAGCAGTTCCACGTACAGCAGCCATAACATCGAGTGCAAGAGGCTCTCCGATTGATCCGGGCTCTTTTGTACGATCAAGAACTGAGATTGTCTTAACTGTAGAAGGAATTGTCTTAATGAACTCCTCAACAACGAAAGGTCTGTAAAGTCTTACTTTGATAAGACCAACCTTCTCACCCTTATCAGCAAGATAATCAATTGTCTCTTCGATAGTGTCATTAACTGAACCCATAGCAACGATTACGTGCTCTGCATCAGCTGCACCATAGTAGTTGAAGAGCTTGTAGTCTGTACCAAGCTTCTCATTGATCTTGTTCATGTACTTTGTAACAATTGCAGGAAGCTCATTGTATGCAGAGTTACATGCTTCTCTTGTCTGGAAGAATACATCCGGGTTCTGAGCTGAGCCCATTTCGCAAGGATGATTCGGGTTAAGTGCGTTAGCCTTGAACTCAGCGATTGCCTCCTTAGGAAGGATATCGTCAAAGTCCTCATTTGACCAGCAGTCAATTTTCTGTATTTCGTGAGAAGTACGGAAACCATCAAAGAAGTTGATGAAAGGAAGCTTACCTTCGATTGCTGAAAGATATGCAACGGGAGTAAGATCCATAACTTCCTGTACAGAAGATTCGCAAAGCATTGCGCATCCTGTCTGACGGCAAGCATAGACATCGGAGTGATCTCCGAAGATATTCAGTGCGTGCGAAGCTACGCAACGAGCTGAAACGTTGAATACACCGGGAAGTCTCTCACCTGCAACCTTGTAAAGGTTCGGGATCATAAGAAGAAGTCCCTGTGAAGCTGTGTAAGTAGATGTAAGAGCACCTGTTACAAGTGAACCGTGAACGGCACCTGCTGCTCCTGCCTCTGACTGCATCTCGACCATTTTAACGGTATTGCCGAAAATGTTCTTTCTACCCTGTGTAGCCCACTCATCTGTGTGCTCTGCCATAGGTGATGAAGGTGTAATAGGGTAAATAGCTGCAACTTCCGTAAATATATACGATGCGTGTGCGGCTGCTTCATTACCATCCATGGTCTTTTTAAATCTTGCCATTAATAATTCCTCCTACCTTTTATAAAAGTTAGTTAAATTAGTTTTTGTGTACCATTAAACATGCATAAAAACTCCGTGCACGAAAATAACCGTCAACGAACCCATCCGGATAAATTCGAATTCGTCAAACGGACCCTCGAAGTTCTTTTTCATTCAAATAATACACACTAACTACCGCACTGCAATATTAACATATTTGAGGGGTAATGTAAACTGATTGAAATCAAGGAAATGGTTATTTTACTATAAATCAATCAAGTTTTTATGTTAAAATCCGTCAATTATCACCAAGCCGTTTTTTAGTTACCTATCGCTAACATAAATTTAAACAAAAACAGCTTTGTATAGCATTTCTATATAATAAAAACCCTGCAAGTCTGTGCTAACATCAACTTACAGGGTTGTTTAAACCAGGTCATCTGATTTCCTGAAAAATACCTATTTATTGAAAATTTTTACCTATAATTTATCTGTGAATTTTTTATCTGATCTCATTTTTTCAATAATTCAGTCAAAATCATCATAATCATCCGTGACCTTTTTATTTATAAATTTCGTTTTGATCTTGGAATACATTATCCTCTGTGTAGCATAAAGGCTCATATAACCGCTCATTACATAACTTACTGCAATTGCGAGCAGGAAATATGCCGCATCATTAAATCCGAAAAGCTCGCAGCATATAAGCAATGAGGTTATAGGGCAGTTTGTCACACCACAGAACATAGCTGCCATTCCGCACGCTGCAGCAATAGATGTAGGTATACCCGTAAATGAAGCAAACCAGGCTCCAAATGTTGCACCAATAAAAAATGAAGGTACGATCTCACCACCCTTATATCCTGAACCGATACTTATGGCGGTAAATATCATTTTTGCTATAAATGCATACCAGACCACATCTCCTTTTACAGCTCTTGTGATAACCTCCATTCCGGCACCGTTATAATCAGTAGTTCCAAGCAGTAGTGTAAGCAAAACAACCGCAATACCGCCTACTGCAATAGCTATATATTGATTCTTAAATACTGACGCAAACATTTTCGAGCTATTCTTAAGCATTAAAACAAAAAGTACACTTACAACGGCAACACAGACTGACATAAGAACTATCATCATCGGATATTTTACCGTATCCGTAGGGGTTCTAAGTATTGCAATAGTCTCACTGTCAAATCCAAGAAAAAAAGCAAATCTTGATGCAACAAGCGATGAGATAAAACAAGGAAAAAGTGCAGAATACTGCATGATTCCTATGCTTATGACCTCCATGGGGAAGATGGCTGCTGCAACAGGCGTTCCGAATATTGCTGAAAACGCTGCGCTCATTCCGCACATGATTATAACTCTTTTATCATTTTCATCCAGCCATTTTTCAGGTATTACCTTTGAACATGCACCGAGCGAACCTCCGAGCTGCAAAGCAGCACCTTCTCTTCCGACCGATCCTCCACAGAGGTGAGTAAGTATAGTAGATATGAATATCAGTCCCGACATCCTGATCGGCAGGCTTCCATCCGCCTGTAATGTTGAAATGACCTTATTCGTTCCTCCCGGTTTCCTTACTCCTGCACGATGATAGAGGAAAATTATCAGAAGACCTGCGATTGGCAGAAAATAGAGGATCCAGGGATTCTCAGCCCTGAAACTGTTTGCTCTCCCGTCAAGCCAGGAAAAAGCGACACTCACAATTCCGACAAAGCTTCCGGTCAACAGAGCAATAACAAACCATTTGAGCATATAGAAAAAATCTTTTCCGGCTCTCTTAAAATTATGTATGACTTCATAAAAGAATTCACGCATTTAGTCAAATCTCTCCCTTGTTTTTATTTAATAACTATCAGAGAAACATGGCAAATATCGGTGCTCCGACAACCGTAAGTATACCTGCAACAGCTATGGACAGACTGCTCATTGCACCTTCTACCTGTCCAAGTTCCATGGCTTTTGCTGTTCCTATGGCATGTGCCGAAGTTCCAAGGGCAACTCCCCTTGCGATCGGCTCTTCTATCTTAAAAAGCTTAAAAATAAAATCTGCCGCAATATTTCCAAATACCCCTGTAATTATTATAGATGCTACTGTTATTGTAACATATCCTCCGAGTTCTTCCGAGACTCCCATTCCTATTGCCGTAGTTATTGATTTAGGAAGCAGTGTTACATACTCCTCATGTGACATTTTCATTATAAAGGCACACACCATTATCGTTGCAAGACTTACTATTACTCCTGAGATTATCCCGGCTGCAATAGCCCTGAAATTTTTCTTTAAGAGCTCAAACTGCTCATAGAGCGGGATTGCAAGGCATACTGTTGCCGGCGTCAGAAAGTAACTTATATATTTTGCACCTGAATTATATGTTTCGTAATCAATATTTCCAACGATCAGAACTACAATCGTGAGTACTATGGAAATAAGCAAAGGATTAAGTATCGCAAGCCTGAATTTTCTCTTAAGCACTGCTCCTGCAGCATAAGCAAGAAGACTCACCGTAACTCCTGCAAAAGTAGAATTTACAAATATCTCATTCATCTTTTTTTCCTCCCTTGCGGATAATTGTCTGAGCTGCAAGACCGCTTGCGACCATAACTGTTATTGTAGTTACCAGCGTTGCAGAGATCACTCTTACAATAATAGGCTGCAGAACTCCCCAGGACTCAAGAAGTCCAACTCCGGCAGGTATGAACATTACGGGCATTATCTCTATAAGAAAATCCCCGACTCCCTTAACCGATCCAAGCTTTACCAATCCTGTTTCAAGCAGAATAAATAGAATGATCATACCGTATATGCTGGCCGGAACCGGCAGTGGAAGAAAGATTTTCAAAAGTTCGCCCACAAAGGAAATAATCATGATGACAAGAAACTGTTTTAAGTATTTCAAAATATCTTCCTCTCTCAAAGCACCAAAGACGGATTTTTGTAAAATACAACCAAAAATTCATGATCTGCTTTGTAAAAAATTAACAGTAACGATTATAATCCTTTGATATTAAAGATTCAAGAACAAAAAAAAACAGATCGGACTTTTTTTGAGCCCGACCTGTTATAAATCATTTCACCATCAGATTCCTGCAACCACTATAGCTTTTGCAAGTGCATCCATTGTCTCTTCATTTGCACTTGTATATCTTGATTTAATTGATACCGTCTCATCGAGGATCTTAATATCTTTCATAGATTCAAGATATCCTCTCATTGCCTTTGCCGCCATAGGAGCCCAGGTTCCGTTCTCAAGAAGTCCTACGGTACGGTTTCTGTAAGTCTTGATCTGAAGATGATGAAGGAAATCCTCCATCGGTACAAATGCCCCGCCATCATAAGTTGCCGCGCAAAGTACCATTCTGTCATATCTGAAAGCATCCTCTACGCACTTTGATATATCAGTACGGCTGAGATCTGCAACGACTACTTTTGATTCCCCCATCGAGCGTATCTTATCGGCAAGGATCTCCGCAGCCTTCCTGGTGTGTCCATGAATTGACGCATAGGCAATAAATACGCCCTTTTCCTCGCTCTTATAGCTTGACCAGGTATTGTAAAGATCGAGGTAATATCCAAGATTCTCAGTCAATATCGGTCCATGCAGCGGCAGTATCTTCTCAATCTGAAGACCTGCTGCCTTTTTAAGGAGTGCCTGAACCTGTGCGCCATATTTTCCAACAATATTAATATAATATCTTCTGGCTTCTCCTGCCCATTCCTCGTCAGTATCAAGGCTTCCGAATTTTCCGAAACCATCAGCCGAGAAAAGTACTTTTTCAGAAAGCTCATAAGTGACCATAACCTCAGGCCAGTGAACCATGGGTGCCATCACAAACTTAAGTGTGTGACTTCCGAGTGAAATCTCATCTCCCTCTTTAACTTCGACCTTTCTTTCTGAGATATCCGCATCAAAAAACTGTCCTATATACTGGAATGTCTTGGCATTTCCTACTATCTTTGCCTCAGGATATTTCTCGATCGCACAGGCAAGAGATCCGGAGTGATCCGGCTCCATATGCTGAACTACTATGTAGTCAAGCTTTCTTCCTGCGAGTTCTTTTTCAAGATTTTTACTCCACTCTTCTGTTCCTCTCGGATCGACTGTATCCATAAGTGCAGTTTTTTCATCAAGAATGAGATAAGAATTATAAGATACACCGTTTTTAACGATATACTGGCTCTCAAACAGATCTATCGTCTTGTCGTCAACGCCAATATACTTAATGCTGTCAGAAATAAACATTTCAACCCTCCATTTAATTTATCTTATTTGAATAAATCCTTTTTTCTCTTTATCATATCATCAATATCCCGAATATAAAGACCCACATCCTTAGGGGTATCACACCTTGTGATATTTCCGTCTTCCGCAACTCTTTTAGTCACTGTTCCGGCCCCAACAGCAATTATCGACTGAATCTCCTCCATAATGAGGATATTGTAGATCCCTTCTTTTCCCGGAATGGCATATCCTGTATTTTCAAAATTCCCGGACATATTCTTCTGTCTGTATAAATAATATGGCTGCATGCCCATTCGTCCGGCAGCCTCTGAGGCTATCGCCATTGTAGAATCACTGTTATGAAGTCTCTCATAACCCATTTTATCTATAAGCTTCGCAAGAGCCGAAGCCCTTTTTATCGCAAGCGAATGTACCGTAAGATTATCCGGCTTAAGTTTCTCTATTTCTTCAACCGTTCTCCTGACCTCATCATCAGCTTCACCCGGAAGCCCTAAGATCATATCCATGTTGATATTTTCGAATCCTTCTTCCCTTGCAGCCTTAAATGCCTCTTTTACCTGAGCCACATTGTGCCTTCTGCCTATAAGCTCAAGGGTTTCATCATTCATCGTCTGAGGATTCACAGATATCCTGCTGACTCCATGTTTTTTAAGTACTTTGAGTTTTTCTCTTGTTATGGAATCTGCCCTTCCTGCTTCTACCGTAAACTCCAGAAGCGAATCCATATCGAAGGTTTCCTCAAGTTTCTTAAAGAGTCTTTCAAACTCTTCTGCTTCAAGCGTTGTTGGCGTGCCGCCGCCAATATAGATAGTGTCGGGATTTTTCCCGCCCATTATATCCGCTGCCGCATCTATTTCCTTAAACATTGCCTCGAGGTATTCCCCGACCCTGTCTTTCCATAAAGAGATCGCATAAGATGTAAACGAACAATACATACAGGTCGTGGGGCAAAAAGGAATTCCGATATATAAACTCCAACCGTCCTTCCCCTTGCTTCTCTCGATCACTTTTCTTTCATTTTTTGCGATTCTTACAGCAAGCCTTGCTTTTTCATCAGACGCAAGATATGTATTCTTCATGAAAGCCACAGCTTCCTCATCCGACTTTCCTGCAAGTATTTCTTTCATTACAAGTTTTGTCGGTCTTATTCCGTTGAGTATTCCCCAAGGAAGCCCGTGACCGTTAATTTTCTCCAGGTCCTTGTATAATTTTCGTCTGATCTCATTCTTAAAAACACTTTTATTGCTGTCGTACTCGTCAGGTAGGCTAAGTTCCGTTAAAACTACGCCATCTTTAAGAATTCTTACAAGCAAAACTCCCTCTTCTGCCTCAGTCCCGACCATTTTTACTTCCTCTGACGGGTAAAAGCTCTTTAAGAGGGCATTCATGTCATATTCTAAATTTGTTCTTGTTAATTCTGCCGTTATCATTTATGTTCCTTACTGCTCTGCCGGTATTATTTTCTCCATTACCAGCAGCAAAAGTCCGTTTTCCACCGAAATACGTGACTTTTTTCCAATAAATTCATTACTTACACCCAAAGCAAATGAGTTTTCAAGAATCCCATCTTTGAGCTCATATTTAAGACCCTCGATGTTAACCATCAAAGATCTGTCAGAAAGTGAAAAAACGGATATATAACCTTTTTTGTCAGATTCAAATTCTATGCTGTCATTAAAGATAACAGTAGATATATTCTTTTCTCCATGAAGGAAAACTTTTGCACCTTTTATGACAAGTCCGCTCATCAACTGTATGTTTGCCATAGTATGGGAAAAGCGGCTTCCGCCCGTGCCTCCGAAAATGTGAAATTCTCTGAAGCCTCTTCCCCATCCTATCATTGATGCGGCATCCATATCGGTAACATCTTTTTTCACCGGAAGAGTCTTTACATTTTCAAGTTCCGGAACAAGACCGTTTCTTGAGTCAAAATCCCCTATCACAAAGTCAGGTTTTACCCCTGCCTTAATAAGGCTGTCGTATCCGCCATCCGCAGCTATAATATAGTCATCTTCCTCTATTTTTATGTCGAATCCGAAGAAATCTCCGGCACCCATTATAATACATCTACCCATTTTTTCATCCATGACCCTTTGTCATTTTATTTGATAACGCTCCAAAAAAGCCGTCACTATTTTCAATAAGGCTCAAGAATCATTCCGGAGTATGGCGGCATTCTCAATCCTCCGCCAAAGTCAACAGTCTCTCCACTGACAAGATCCTTTGCCCTTCCTGCTCTGGCATCAAAGTGCGCAGCAAATTCATTTTCATCTGCATTTATCGCAACCATTACCCTGTCACCATCGCATTCACGCTCAAAAATACACTGCTTATTTGTAAGAAGGAGGCTCTTAAAAGCTCCATACTGCAGCGCCTTTGAATTTTTCTTTGCCTCAGCAAGTGCAGCGATCACATCTGTGAGTTCATTCCATTCAGGCTTTTCAAAGGACGGTCTCAATGCCGGATCTCCCTCTGATTTGTTTGCCTTTTCTCCCCACTCACTTCCATAGTAAACGCAGGGAACGCCAGGCATTCCAAACATCAGCGTATAAATAAGCGGAAGGTGTTTTTCATTATTTAATATGCTCGCGATCCTTGTCACATCGTGATTGTCGACAAATGACAAAAGATGCTTTCCCTTGTAGAGTGTCCAGTTTTCCGGTCCAAACTGTCTCAAAAGAGAATGTACTATTTCAAACATGTTCATGGAATTAAAGCTGGAATGCAATCCTTTGTAACATTCGTAATTTGTTACAGAATGGCATGCTGAATCATTCATCCACTGATTGTAATCCCCATGAAGTGTTTCTCCGACCAGATAAAAGTCCTCTTTCAATCCGGACGTAAATTCTCTCAAACGCCTTAAAAAATCCCTATCAAGACAGTATGCCACATCAAGTCTGAGCCCGTCAATATCAAATTCTTCAACCCATCCCTTTACAGCGTTGAAAATATGTTCTATAACTGCTTCATTTCTGAGATTTAATTTTACAAGGTCATAATTTCCTTCCCAGCCCTCATACCAGAAACCGTCGTTATAGTTTGAATTACCGTCAAAATTTATATGAAACCAGTCTTTATACTGAGAATCCCATTTCTTTTCTTGCACATCCTTAAATGCGAAAAAACCACGTCCTACATGATTAAAAACACCGTCGAGAACAACTTTTATGCCTTCTTTATGGAGATCATCACAGGCTTTCTTAAAATCATCATTTGTTCCAAGGCGACAGTCTATCTTTGTATAATCTCTTGTATTATATCCATGAGTATCTGACTCAAATACAGGAGAAAAATAAATAGCATTGCAGCCAAGCTTCTTTATATGACCGATCCAGTCAGACACCTTTGAAATCCTGTTTTTCTCTATTCCGTCATTTTCAAACGGAGCCCCGCAGAAACCCAAAGGATATATCTGATAAAACACACTCTCATAAGCCCACATGATAAGACCTCCTCTAATATATAATCCTAACCTGTCTACTTATTTTATCATGAACGACAATAATCAAACTGTATAAAATTTAATACGGAAATATTCATGATGACAAAACATATCATTCTGTCTGCATAAAAATCACCAGCTCAAGTCAAAGCTTAAGCTGGTGATCATTTTAATTATTTAACACGGGCGATAAGTCTGTCTCCGTCCATATCGATGAGGATCGTATCTCCCTCATCAGCATCCCCCTTCAATATGAGTTTGGCCGAAAGAGTTTCCACATTTTTCTGCATATATCGCTTGAGCGGACGGGCTCCGTATGAAGGATCATAGGCATTGTCTACCACGTATTTTCTCGCAGCATCCGTCATCTCAATTTTAAGTTCCTTATCCTCAATACGTTTGTTTGTATCTTCAAGGATCAGATCTATGATATGACTTATATTCTCTTCTGTAAGAGGCTTAAACATGATTATCTCATCAAGACGGTTCAAAAACTCAGGTCTGAATGAAGCCTTGAGTTCTGCCTCCACTTCTTTCTCAGCCTCTTCAGAAATCTCACCTTTTTCATTGATTCCTTCGAGAAGTTCTGCTGATCCGATATTCGATGTCATAATGAGGATCGTATTCTTAAAATCTACAGTTCTTCCCTGTGAATCGGTTATACGTCCATCATCGAGAACCTGAAGCAATACGTTGAAAACATCGGGATGTGCCTTTTCGACCTCATCAAAAAGTACTACCGAATAAGGCTTTCTCCTGACAGCCTCCGTAAGCTGACCGCCTTCATCATATCCTACATATCCCGGAGGGGCTCCTATCAGTCTCGATACTGAATACTTCTCCATGTATTCGCTCATATCGATTCTGACCATATTGCCTTCATCATCAAATAAGGCCTCTGCAAGAGCCTTTGCAAGTTCCGTCTTTCCGACACCGGTAGGTCCTAAGAAGATAAAGCTTCCTATAGGCTTTGACGGATCTTTTATTCCTGCCTTTGCCCTGATTATGGCATCAGTCACGCGTCTCACAGCATCATCCTGGCCTATTACTCTCTTATGCAGAAGTTCATCGAGATGCAGGGTCTTGCTCTTTTCGCCCTCTGTAAGCTTGGCTACGGGAATTCCAGTCCATCTTGAAATAATGGAAGCAATTTCATCATCCGTCACTGCCTCATGAACCATTGACAGATCCTTATGCTTCTCATTTGCCTCCTCTTCAGCAAGCTGATTTTTCAAAGCAGGAAGCTTACCGTATTGAAGCTCAGAAGCAACATTTAAGTCTCCGTTTCGCTTTGCGATCTCTATCTGATTGGTAACTTCTTCTATCTGTCCTCGTATTTCAGAAAGCTTTCCGACTGTGGCCTTTTCATTGTCCCACTGTGCCTTGGCTGCAGCAAATTTTTCCTTTTCTTCCGAAAGTTCTTTCTGGAGAGCCTCTAAACGTTCAAGGCTTCTCGTATCAGTTTCTTTCTTAAGAGCATTTTCCTCTATCTGCATCTGCATTATCCGACGGTTAAGCTCATCAAGCTCAGTCGGCATGGAATCCAGCTCAGTCTTTATTGAAGCGCAGGCTTCATCTATAAGGTCGATTGCCTTGTCCGGCAAAAATCTGTCAGAGATATATCTGTCAGAAAGGGTTGCCGCTGAAACCAGCGCAGAATCCGTTATCTTCACTCCGTGGAATACTTCGTAACGTTCTTTTAAGCCTCTAAGGATTGAAATAGTATCTTCCACTGTCGGTTCATCCACCAAAACAGGCTGAAAACGTCTCTCAAGTGCAGGATCCTTTTCTATATATTTCCTATACTCATCCAAAGTAGTTGCGCCTATACAATGGAGCTCACCCCTTGCAAGCATGGGTTTCAGCATATTTCCGGCATCCATTGAGCCTTCGGTCTTGCCTGCTCCGACAATAGTATGAAGTTCATCGATGAAAAGAATTATCCTTCCCTCGGATTTTTTAACTTCTTCCAATACAGCCTTAAGTCTTTCTTCAAATTCTCCACGGTATTTTGCTCCGGCGACAAGCGCACCCATGTCCAGTGAGAATATTTCCTTATCCTTAAGTCCGTCAGGAACATCCTGTCTGACGATCCTCTGAGCCAGTCCTTCTACCGCTGCCGTTTTGCCGACACCGGGCTCTCCTATGAGTACGGGATTGTTCTTGGTCTTTCTCGAAAGTATCCTGATCACATTCCTTATCTCTTCGTCTCTTCCGATAACAGGGTCAAGCTTCTGCTCTCTCGCTCTCTCCACAAGGTTTGTTCCATATTTAGAAAGAGTATCATAAGTAGCCTCCGGATTATCAGAGGTCACTCTCTGATTTCCCCTTATGGTAGCCAGAACCTCAAGGAAACGATTGAGCGTTATGCCAAAAGCATTGAAAATATCCTTAACTTCTTTATCCGGTCTTTTAAGCATTGAAAGAAGCAGATGCTCGACAGAAACATATTCATCTCCCATTGCCTTAGCTTCATCCTCAGCCGTTATAAGAACCTGGTTAACTTCTCTGTCAAGGTGTATGTTTCCGCCCTGAACCTTTATGCATTTCCTTAAGCCCTCTTCAACTCTTGCCTTGAAAGCATTTATATCTGCTCCCATCTTTTCTATAAGCTTTGCAATAAGAGAATTATCTATTGTAATAAGTGAATATAGTAAATGTACCTCCTTGATCTCCTGGTTACCATATTCCATGGCGATCTTTTCACATCCATTTACCGCAGCTATCGAATTTTGTGTAAACTTCGTAATATCCATAAAGCTTCACCTCTTTTCAAATTCAGAAAGAAATTCAGACAACTGAACCCCTTTTTTTCTCCATCTGTGGAAATTATACTTCCTATTGTTAGCACTGTCAAGTGGTGAGTGCTAATTTATTTTTATCTTCCTCCATTCATATACATCAATGCATTTATAAGAGCCGCTGCAAGATTACTTCCACCTTTCCGACCCCGATTTACTATATATGAAATATCTGTTTCAATTATGAGTTCTTTTGATTCTACTACATTTACAAATCCAACAGGAACTCCTATGACCAGTGCGGGGCTGTAGCCTTTATCCATCTGCTCTCTTAATTCTATCAGTGCCGTTGGAGCATTTCCTACGGCAAAAATCACAGGTCTGTCAATTCTGCAGGCTTTTCTTATGCTCAGACTGGCTCTGGTAACCCCCTGTCTCTTTGCTTCTTCCGCTATATCTTTATCCGCCATAAAGCATACGGCATCCATTCCGAGCCTTTTAAGAGCTGCTTTATTTATTCCTGAAAGTGCCATATTGGTATCCGTTACTATCATGGCATTCTGTTCTATAAGCTCTGCAAATTTTTTTACCGGATCTTTTGAAAAAACAAGGCTCTCGGCATAATCAAAATCAGCCGTGGTATGTATAGCCCTTTTTATTACCGGTGCGTATTCTTCTTTTAAAACTATATTTCTTTCTTTCAATTCCTCTTCAATTATTTTAAAACTTGCTGCTTCTATGTCAGAAGGCTCGATATGTAAAAAATTCATTTTCTCTTTTATCTCCCGTTTTATAAAGAAAACAACAAAACCTCCGGTGATGATACCGAAGGTTTTGAAAAGCTTATCATTTTAATATTCAGTTTTCTCTTAATTAGTTCCAGCCGTCTGTGCCGTGACCTTCGTAGTGGTTACGTGCAGCTGCCTTTGTGCTCTCATCAAGAGTAGCCCATTTGCCGCTGATGTTTGAGATTGCTGAAGCATCCCATGCTGCTGCGATAGCTGCATCTGCGCTGTCTACAGTAGTAGTTGTAGATAATACAGGCTGAATTGTTGCTGTCTGCTCTGTTGTTGTCTGTGTTGCTGCCTGAGCTGCTGCCTGTGCTGCTGCCTGCTGGTTGAGAGCTGCCTGCTGGATTGCTGCCTGCTGCTGTGCTGCAAGAGCTGCAAGAGCTGCTGCCTGTGCATCTGAAGTTGCTGTAGCTGCTGTTGCTGTTCCGTTTACGCTTGTTGCTGAAACTGCGGGAGCTGCAATTGTCTTCTTGTAGTTCTCGATATATTCTGTACCAAGGCTGTCAGGAAGATATACTGCAATATACTGTGTATTTACCTGAACGTTCTTTAATGACTTATCGTAGCCTACAAATGTATAACCTGCAATAGGATTTGCGTCCGGAGCATTTGTTACATCAGAACCCTTTGTGATGTAGAAGCCCTGGTTTCCACCATTTACAAGGAAGCTTACGTAAACCTGAGCCTCTTCAGCCATTGCAGGTACTGAAAGTCCCATTACCATAGCCATGCTGAGCACAGCAACTACGAGTTTCTTCAATGAATTTTTCATGATAATCTCTCCATTCTGATTATTTTGCAGTTTTGTTTTCTGCAAGAAACAAAAGCCATTATAATTCAGAATAATATAAAATACAAGCAAGTTAACAGATAATTCAAATTTTAGTAACAAAATGTTCGTCAAATTTCACAAAACAATCAGGCCTTTTTTGCTGGTAACTTCGGTAAAAGCGTTAAGTCTTTCAAGACTGTCAGAATCTATAGTTTTAGCATATTCAGAAGCATATTTAAGCATATCAGCGTCCTCATAAATATCAGCAACTCTGAAATCCATTTCTCCGGACTGCCTGATTCCAAAAAAGTCTCCCGGGCCGCGAAGCTTGAGATCTTCCGAAGCAATCTTAAAGCCATCATTCGAATCATTCAAAATACTAAGGCGCTTATTATCTTCCGCTTTCTTTGAGGCATTCACAAATATGCAATAGCCCTGTGCCGAACCTCTTCCTACTCTTCCCCTTATCTGATGGAGCTGGGCAAGTCCAAACTTCTCGGCATTCTCGATCATCATGACCGTCGAATTCGGAACATCAACACCTACTTCAATTACGGTAGTAGACACAAGCAGATCGATCTCATGTGCTGCAAAGCGCTCCATTATCTCATTCTTCTTCTTCGGAGGCATTTTGCCATGAAGCATCTCAACCCTTACCCTGCTTCCGTATATATTTTTAAGCATCTCCGTATAGTCCGTAACATTCTCAGACTCTGTAACTTCAGAGGCCTCTACCTGCGGACAGATAATATAAGCCTGATGACCCGCTGCAACTTCTTTTTCTATAAATTCATAGGCTTTCTTTCTGTAATTTATTCCGACAACACAGTTTTTTATCGGTTTTCTCGCCTGTGGTAATTCATCCATTATTGATATGTCCAGATCACCATAAAGTATAATGGCAAGTGTTCTCGGAATCGGAGTTGCCGACATTACAAGGACATGAGGTGTAAGTTTGTCCTTTTCCTCTCCTGCCTTGTCAGATAAGGTCTGTCTCTGGCGGACACCGAAACGGTGCTGTTCGTCGGTTACCACGAGAGCAAGATTCTTAAATTCCACATCTTCCTGTATCAAAGCCTGTGTTCCTACAACTATTTTAACTTCCCCGGACGCAATCTTCTCCTTTGCCTCTCTTTTCTGTTTCGCGGTAAGGGAACCTGTAAGCAGGATCACCGGTGCATTTATTCCATATTCTTCCAGCATTTTCCTTATCTTGGATTCATGCTGTGCCGCAAGGACTTCTGTCGGCGCCATCATTGCAGACTGATATCCATTTGAAGCCACCGTGACCATGGCGAGGAGCGCCACTATTGTCTTTCCTGAGCCAACATCTCCCTGTACAAGCCTGTTCATTGGTCTGTCAGACTGCATATCAGACAGTATTTCCTTAAAAGTCCTCTCCTGGGCACCTGTAAGCTTATACGGAAGATTATTGATGATCGTTGCCGCATCTTCCGATTCTTTCATCCTGAAATCATTTTTCAGATTAGTCTTTTCTTCCTTAAGAGCATTTATTGAAATTGAAAAATTAAGAAATTCATCAAAAGCAAGCCTTTTCATCGCTTTCTTCATCAATGTCTTTTCTGCCGGAGAATGAAGCGTCTTAAAGGCCTCATATAATTTCATGAGCCCGTATTTTTCCCTAATCTCATCCGGAAGATAATCCTCTATTTCTCCAATTTCATCAAATGCCTTTTCTACGGTTTTCCTTATCCTGTCGCTGCTCAGTCCGAATATCGCAGGATAAACAGGTTCTAAGACCGATATTTTTTTCTGATATTCTTCTTTTTTATAAATTTTAGGATGCTCTATAGACAAGGCATTCTTAAAGACTCCGGCTTTTCCATAAAATACCCTGGTCATTCCCGGTTTTATCATCTTTTTAAGATAAGGTGAATTAAACCAGCTGAGCCGGATCTTTCCCTGATCGTCTGCTGCCGCGCAGGATAATACCGATATCCTCGACAGATGGATAAGGCTGCATTCCGTCTGTATAGTGAGTGCGGCTGCAACTGTTTCCCCCTGTCTTATATCATTTGTTTTAGAAAGCTCCGGATAGCTTAAGAAATCCCTTGGAAGATAATTTAAGAGATCCCATAAAGAAAAGACCCCGACTTTATTAAATAAAGCCGTAGTCTTTTCTCCGATACCTTTTAATTTTTTTATATTATCGCTAAGTTTCATAATCTTATTCAACCGAAACAATGTAATAATACACGTTCTGTCCGCCGGCACTGACCTCAACTTCTATATCAGGATACTTATCTGCCACTTTTTTCGAAAGTCTTTCAGCCTGCTCAGCATCCATATCTGCACCGTAATAAATCGTGATCACCGATGACTCATCATCTGTCAGATTATCAATAAGCTCCATTGTAGTAGTGTCGATTGCCTTACCTACAGCGCTTATTGTGCTGTCATCAATGGCTATGATGTCGCCCTCTGAAATCTTTTTGCCATCTATCTCTGTATCACGGACCGCATATGTGATCTCTCCCGTCTTTACAGTAGAAAGGAGATCTGTCATTGTCTTCTCATTTTCTTCAGCTGTATACTCTTCAACAAATCCTATCATTGCAGTGATTCCCTGAGGGATAGTTTTTGAAGGTATAACTATTATCTTTTTGTCCTCCGAAAAAGATGCCGCCTGCTGTGAAGCCAGCAGAATATTTTTATTATTTGGGAATAAAAATATCGTTTCAGCATTTATTCCCTCGCACGCCTTGAGAATATCATCAGTTGATGGATTCATAGTCTGTCCGCCGCTTATTACAGCATCAGCTCCAAGACTTATAAATATATCCTTAAGTCCGTCACCGGATGCCACGGCAGCAAAGCCGTATTTCTTCATCTCTGCTGCTTCAGCCGGCTTTTCTTCCAATTGCTCATCAGAAGCTTCTTCACTATGGTTCTTAAAAAGTCTTTCATTATGCTCCTTACGCATATTGTCTACTTTAAGAGATGTAAGTTCTCCAAGCTTCAGTGCTTCCTCAAATACAGTTCCCGGATGATTTGTATGCACATGGACTTTAACTATCTTATCCATTGCCACACAGACTATCGAATCACCTATTGAATTTAAGAAATTCTTCAGATCTGCCTCTTCCTTCTCACTGATGCTCTCCTTTGTTTCAAGTATGAATTCCGTACAATAGGCAAATTTTATATCTGCCTTTTCCAATACCTCTCTGTCAGGCTCTGACGACAAATTTCTTTTCGTCTCCAGAACTTTAACTTCGCTTCTTTCGCCTTTTCTCTTATTTACAAAATCAGCAACTCCACGTATAAATTCCACAAGGCCCTGTCCGCCGCTGTCCACAACCCCGGCTTCTTTAAGTACCGGCAGAAGATCCGGTGTCTTCGAAAGGACATACTCTGCATGATGAAGAACCTCATCTGCAAAATCTCCTGCTTTAAGAGAATTATCCATGGCAAGCTCCGATGTCTTTTCGGCAACGCCCCTTGCAACGGTGAGTATTGTTCCTTCCTTTGGCTTCATTACGGCCTTATATGCTGTTTCTGCTGCCCTATTGAAGGCAGCAGAAATAAGCTTTGCATCAAGCTCCTCATTTTCCTCGGCTAATTTAGAAAAGCCTCTTAAAAACTGCGAAAGTATTACGCCTGAGTTTCCTCTTGCCCCTCTGAGTGATCCCATGGATATGGCACGGCTCAGCTCTGACATACTGCAACTGTCGCTCAGCGATGCTACTTCTTTCGCAGCTGCCTCTATGGTCATTGACATATTTGTTCCCGTATCACCATCCGGTACGGGGAAAACATTCAATTCATTAATATAGTCCGCTTTCGCAGTCAGCGATTCAGCTCCTGCAAGAAAGCATTTTTTCACCATAGCTGCATTGATCTTACTTCTTGACAATTTATTGTTCCTCCAACCTGTCACTGATCAACTTAATTTCAGTCGATCACTCTTACATCTTCGACATAAATATTGATCTTGTCTACTTTGAAACCGGTATATCTTTCCAGTTTATACTGCACGGAATCTATAAGGTTTCTTGCAACCGTCTGTATGCTGACTCCATATGCAACAATTACATGAAAATCTATTATCAAAGCGTTTCCATTCATTTTGACATTTATTCCACGGCTCAGGTTATCCTGCATTAAAAGACTTACAAAGCCGTCTTTAACCGAAAAGGCCGCCATACCTACTATTCCAAAGCATTCCATAGCCTCAGATCCTGCATACTGTGCTATTGCTTCAGTATCTATAACTATGCTTCCGAGCTCAGTACTCATTTTGCCTTTCATGGGCTCTTCCTCCTAATCCATAAATATCGATAGTTATAATATCATGACTCCCTAATGTTTACAATCAGGAACTCACAGTTACTGCGGATTCCCACTATAAAGCCGGTTGATCATTTTCTTAATTATATCTAAGAAGACATTTCTCTGCAAGTTTGCATATATGCTTCGGCCTAGAATTGACGCACTATTAAAAGGCACTTAATTTGAAACACAAACATTTGAATGCTATACTTTATTGGAGTAGGACTTATTTGATATAATGCCATAATTGCAAATACAATTTCAGACATTATCTATACCCGGGAGAAGGCTGTATGCAATTAAATATAAATTTAAATCTTTATCTTATAGGATGCCCAAAAGAAATTCTTAGATTAATAAAAAAAGCGTCTGATTCTGCGCTTTTGCAAGGTGAAAATTTTAATGTGAATATTACGGCTTCCAACAAACCTGATAAAGATATGAGGGGTTTTGCAATTATCCTTTATGGGGATAAATATGACAACTCGATCTCCGAATATATAGATGATGCAGAATTTCTCCTTTTAGATCATGACTATGATATCTCTCTTATTAAAGCAGGAGTTTCAGATATCATCTCCGACTGCAGCAATGTTGAAAGGCTCTACGGTGCAGTAATAAATCTTATCAGAAGAGCTTATCTTCGCAGACGTTTCGAGCTCCGTGATAATATGTTGAAAACATATTATGATATGTCTGACAATATGCTCTGGACAAAAGATCTTAAAGATCTCCACATGGATATCAATCATTTTCTGATCGACCTTGTCGGCAAGCCTGTCGAAAAGATCGAAGGAAAACACGAAATAGAAATTTATAATCTTGATCCTAACGATCCGGGATGCGGTGAAAGCGATAATTATGTCCGAACGAACGGACTCAGCAGTTCTTTCTTTGAAACAATGCCTGACAAATCCGGAGCAAAACATCATTTTGCTGTTGTTAAATCCCCCTGGTTTGATAATCAGGGTCGGATCGTTGGAACAATAGGAATCGGAAAAGATGTGACTGAGCTCATGAATCAACAGTCGCGTTTCAATACATTCATTAACTCACTTGATTATATCATAGTCATAACAGACTGCGATAACAATATCATACAGGTGAATCGTGCTTTTGCTGATGTTACGGATGATGCAGCTGTAAGTGCAAAAAGCTTTAACAGCATATTAAATGAGTATTTCACCCCGGTACTTGGCGGAACTGATCGTGATTTTAGCCGTTATGACGAGGAGAAGCAATCTGAGCGTTACTGGCATCTGTCCACTTTTTCACTTCGTGATTTCTGGGATGAACACACCGGAAATATCTATATACTTGAAGATGTCACCACGCAAAAGGAACAGTCCAGGCAGCTCATGAAAATGATGCGGACTGATTCACTTACAGGCACTAATAATAAGGCCGGAATGTATGACAATTTTAACCGTCTGGATAAAAACAGTAAATCCAGCTTTTTCCTTATAAGTCTGGATAATTTCAGGTATATAGGCAATTTCTACGGTCATGAGACCGCGGATAAGTTTCTTGTGGATATCGCGCATCTTATCGTTAATATCCTTCCAGAATGTGATGTTACACGTTACAGTGAAAATGAATTTTTTGTCCAGATTCCCGGAAACCTTTATGAAGGACAGGTGCGAAAACGTGCCCGTGATCTTGTCGAAAGGATCTCTGCCATCTCCGGTTATCCTGATGATATAATTCAGAAATGTCCTGTCTATATAGGTGTTCTCTATGATGCAGAACTCAGTGAATATATAGATACGATCATAAAAAAATGTGAAGTTGCTATGCTTCGTGCAAAGAAAAGCAACACTAACCGGTACTTTGTCTCTTACGGATCTTAATCCTGGCGAATATGCTATGGGGGTATTTTTATGAATTTTGACAGATATGACGAAGGCATAAGAGAGCTTATCGGTAATATAAACAGAGGTCTTTCTGAAAAAGATGAACAGGTTGTAAAATCAGCAGAAAACCTTATCGTAACAGCTTGTACAATGCACGATATGTCATTGGAAGGTTATGCCAGATACATGCTTGCCTTAAGCTTCTACCGCTTTGATTATCCGGAGGAAAAAATCAGAGAAGCACTCAACAAAGCGATAATTTTCCTTACACCGGCTGATGATCGTATCCTGATTGCATCTGCCTACAATATGCTGGGAATTTTAGAGTCAATAAACAACCGTCAGAATCTCTCGATGGACTATTTTATAACCGCACTCAGCTATTGCGATGAAGACGATGAAGAATCTTTCCTTAAGAAATTTACTATTGAATCCAATATATCATATCTTTACTACTCTGCCGGTGAGGTGGATTATGCCATAGCGCTCGCTTCAGATACCATCAATGCCCTTGTTGAACTTGCATTTGTTGATGAGCGTTTTCAGCTTCTTCTTTACAGGCTCTATTGTACAATAGGTGTATTCTACTGTGAAATCGAGGAGCCAAACCTGAACTCAGCAGAAAAGTATCTGAGCGACGCAGATAATTCCATCCATGGGTATCCTGATGATATTACGGCAGATAAAGATATAATTCACACAAATCTCCTTATAATGATCAATTTTTTTCGTCAGGACAAAAACTCCTATGATGAAAATATTTCCCGTCTTCTTGATCAGATTGGAAATATCATAAATTTCACTGATTCCTATAGTGATGTTTTTATGGTGATAGAATTTCTTATCGATCATGAAGAATATTTTTCTGCCGGTAAAATTATCCAGGCCATATCAGGTCAGGTTAAATCCTGCAATTTCCTTGGAATACATGCAAATTTCGATGAATTGATGATCAATTATCTGGAAGGTTCCGGCATGGAACAGTCTGCTAATGAGGCATCGCATCGCTATTATAAAAGGATCCGTGAAAAGAAACCCGGCGATGTCGGGGCAATGCTCTATTCTCTCAATTTAAGGCGGGATATGCAGCACATGCAGATAGAAGGAGAACGTCTTAAATATGCAGCGATCCGTGAAAAAGCTGCCAATGAAGCAAAAACAGCTTTTCTTTCCAATATGTCCCATGAACTGAGGACACCTATAAATGCGATCCTCGGAATGGATGAAATGATCATTCGTGAATCCAATGAAAAAACCATACTTGAATATGCCGAAAACATACAGTCGGCAGGAAATTCCCTGCTCTCTATCATCAACGATATACTTGATTTTTCAAAAATTGAAGCCGGAAAGCTTGATATCATTCCGGATGATTACCATTTCTCGGTATTGCTCAACACTCTCCTTATGATGTTACGTTCAAAAGCCAGGGATAAAAATCTGACCCTTGACTTTGAAATTGATGAAAGTATCCCGGACAAACTTTACGGTGATGAAATGAGAATACGACAGGTTCTCCTGAACCTTCTTAATAATGCCGTAAAATACACAGAAAAAGGTGGTGTAGTCTTCAGGGTAAGCTACGAAAAAGCCGGAGAAGAGCAAGCTCTTATAACCTTCCATGTTATAGACACCGGAATAGGTATTAAAAGCGAAGATTTTGAACGACTCTTCTCCCCCTTCGAACGAATTGATGTCAAGAAAAATAAAACCATTGAAGGTACCGGTCTTGGCATATCTATCACTACAAAGCTTCTGAAACTAATGAATTCAGAACTTGAAGTTGACAGTGAATATGCAAAAGGTTCAGACTTCCACTTTACTCTTAGTCAGAAAGTAACTGACTGGGAGCCAATGGGCGATTTTATCCAGAAAGTAAAGACTCTCGAACCGGATATCAAGAAAAACAATCAGAGTTTCTCTGCACCAAATGCAAGGGTTCTCGTTGTTGATGACACAGAGATGAATCTTATGGTTATCCAAAATCTTCTCAAACGCACCAGAATGAAGGTAGATACTGCCTTAAGCGGAATGCAGGCATTGGAAATGATCGAAAAAGCGGACTACGACATAATATTTATGGATCATCGTATGCCCATAATGGATGGTATTGAAACTTTCAACAATATAAAATCCAGGCCAAAGAATTCAAGAAACTATAATACACCGGAAGTAATGCTGACAGCAGATGCTATAGTGGGTATGGAGGAAAAGTTTATTTCCTGTGGTTTTGACCTCTATCTGGCAAAGCCCGTTGACTCTGCAGCATTAGAAAGCGCAATTCTGAAACTGCTTCCTGAAGAACTTATTTCAGATCCTATAGAGGATGATAATATATGTCATATTTCTACTGACCATAACAGCGAAGAATCAGTCATTATGAATGGCTTAAAAGATCTAGCCATAATGGATACTGAATCTGCAGTCAGCGCCTGCGGAGATATTTCTACCTTTATTCGTGTAGCTAAAAGCTTCTTTGAAAGTGCTCCCTCAAAAATAATGGAGATAACTGAAGCTATTGAAAATGATGATATCAGCCTTTATACCACCAAAGTTCATGCTCTGAAAAGCAGTGCAAGACTATGCGGTCTTCATGATCTTTCAGAAGCAGCAAAGGCACTTGAAGAATTTGGTAATAAACAGCGCGATAAGGGTCTTACAATCTCCGAGGAGATAATTTCAAACTCGCAAAAACTCCTCAAGGATTTTGAAAATATATCCCAGAAAATAGCTAAAGCCTATCCCTGCAGTTCAGTTTCAGAAGAAGCCAAACCTGAAATCGAACTTGATGAATTATATGATGCTTATCGCATTATTTATGAATATAATGAATCATTTGATATCGGAAGTATCGACGAACTCATGAAAAAACTGAGCGAATACAAAATTCCATCAGAGGAAAAGAATAGATTCGAACAGCTTAAGCTCTATGTAAATGAAGTGAATAACGATGAAATTTCAAATCTTTTAGAGCCCATCGTTCCCATTGGTGGGATTGAAGAGGGCTGACATATTATTTCTGATCAAATATTGAACTATAGCAAAAACCGGAATGTCATATGACATTCCGATTTATTAAATCACATTTTAAATTCAAGCGATTAATTATGCACGCTCAACAGCTCCTGAACGCAGGCAGCGGCTGCAAACATAAAGCCTCTTAGAAGCTCCGTTTACCTTACATTTTACATGTCTGATATTAGACTTAAAAATGCGATTTGACCTTCTATGAGAATGGCTGACGTTGTTACCAAAGTGAACGTCCTTACCACAAACTGCACATTTTGCCATGAAAAACACCTCCTTGCAAACCGTACTGGGTCCTGCAATTCAGACCCGCAACATTAGCATTTTAACAGAAAAAAGCATATAATGCAAGCTTTTTTATCAATTGTTTTCTGTTTTATCAAAAGCGATATCTATTGCCTCTGCATTAGACAGATCTTCACGCTCAGCACTCTTGTCTTCCGTGAACTTGCCTATCATTTCCGGAACCATATCCAGTATCTTGGTAACTGCATCCTGATTCTTGATATTTACGAGTCTTGCATTACCATTCTTTATGACGAGAACAGCAGATGGTGTCATTCTTCCGCCTATTCCACCACCGGTCTTTCCCTTTTTATCGTCTTCCCCGGTTCCCGCTGCAAGTCCGAAAGAAACCTCTACAAGCGGAAGGATCAGTGTATCTCCTAAATTTATGGGCTCTCCTACAACCGTCTTTGTCGAAAGAAAGCTTCCCATACCCTTGACCATCTTATCAATTATTTCATCGTTCTTCATAAATCTCCACTCTCCTTAAAATATTCGAATCCTGAACCAATGTCTCTGCTTTACCTTCTGAATTTCTTTACAACCCTCATAAACCGCTTATCAAAATACAGTCTGCAAGCTATAAGGATCAATACATAAATCTGAAGGCCACCCTTCATAAAGATATCTGCCTTTATAACTTTTCTTTCAAAATCAGGGTTCAAAACTACGTTTTTTCCAATGACCGGAGCCAGTGCGGCATATCTTCCGTAAAATATACCTGTTTCAGATGGGTCTGATGCTCCGTAGACCAGATTGATCTTAAGTTTTGAAGGCTTTATCTTACGCGCGAAATATTTAATCTCAGACCAGGCTTTCTTTATTGCCCTTATGGTCTCCTCATCTTCGAGCAATTCCTTATAATGCCCGATTTTTCCCTTAATCTCCTTAATTTTATCACATAGCGACTCTATTTTGTAGTAGATATTTTGAAAGCTTCCCCTGACCTTGGCTAGAATATTTCCTGTCTTTTCAGATATCTTTTTAAATATCGATTTCTTTTCATTCTCCATATAAGAATCTGCTTCTTCTTTATCCGAAAGCCTGCCTGTATCCTCTTCTGCAGCAGATTCTTCAATATGCTGAGTCCCGTTTTCTTCATCAGGGCTTATGATTTCTTCTGTTTTTATCTCCTCTTTATTCCGATCATCCTCAGATAATTCTTCGTTTTTTTCCTCAATTATTTCCGGCTCTTTCTGATACTCTCCCATCTGATCGTCCATTATATCGTCATCATCGGAGCCATTATCATCTTCCTTCGGAAATATCTTTCTTCCAAACAGTTTTGCCCAGTATTCAAGACCATTCTCCGCATTATATTCAGCATATACTTTTAAAAGGCCAAAAAGCCATCTTATATCTGCATTAACCCTATAGTCCTTAATATCTGAATCATAATCTCCTGCTATTTTATATCGAAATGGCAGAAATAAGACGGTCAGTATTATCAACAAAGCCAACGCCAGAATGCAGAGAATCACTATTCCGATAATTTTAAGAACAGTTAAAATTATCATTATATCTTTCCCCTTTCATCCCGAAATATCTCCATAAATCATACTCTCCGGTTGCAGATTTTGCATCTGACATTATTTCCCATGTAAGATATGCCGCTTCTTCAAAGCTGCCGGCAATTCCAACCACATAGGGAGGATGTTTCCTGTAATATTTCTGTTTAACAACAGTATTGTGATAAATTTCCAAAGGATCTTTTCCCTCCCTTGGAAGAACTATCAGATAGACAGAAAAGACACTCAAGCCATGAGCGATCTTCCAGGTCAGAAGTTTTTTCCCTCTGCCTAAACTTTCCCCATAATAAAGATTTTTTGCAAATCTCATATTTTCACCCTTTGAACTTATCCGCCATAATATGCGTCAAAAATCCTCTTAGCCATAGGTACTGCATAATCGCTTCCGCTTCCTGCTCCTTCTACGATCACCGTAACAACTATATCAGGATCCTCCGGATTTGAATAACCGGTAAACCAGGCGTGGCTATTTCCCTTTACAGTACCAAATTCTGCGGATCCGGTCTTTCCGGCAACAGCATAACTCAAGCCGTTAAGCTTTCGACCTGTTCCGGTCTTCACGACCTCTTTCATAAATTTCTGAACGATTTCCGCTTCCTCTTCTGTCATTATACGCTTATATTCCTCAGGTTCATAGCTTTTAATTAAATCCCCGAGATAATTTGTCTGCTTTGTTATTACATAGGAACGCATCATCATTCCATCATTTGCTACCGCTTCCGTTAAAAGAGCCATATGCATAGGTGTCATCAACGTTTTTCCCTGCCCTATGGCAGACTGCATTATCTCTTCTGTGTCCGATGAGCTGCTAAGTGAAAATGAGCTTTTCGAATAAGAATAATCCACCGGAAGCTCCTGATTAAATAAAAGTTTCTTACAGGTAGCTGCATATTTTTTCAAGTTAAGATTTAAGCCTATATTCGCAAACGAACAGTTACAGGATTTTGCAAATGATCCAAGCAGATCCTCTGATCCATGTACTGAGCCATGATAACATGAGATCGTTACATCATCATAGGTTATGCTTCCGCTGCAGTTATAGGAATAATCCTCATAGCTGTCCGAATGTTCTTTAAGGTATTCCAATAATGTCACTGTCTTAAATGCAGAGCCCGGAGGATAAAGTCCCTGAACAGTTCTGTTGATCAAGGGAGAATTATCTGTATCCGAAGCTACCTGTGCCCAGTTTTCCGAAACTGTATTTGGGTCATAGTCCGGTTTTGAAACCATCGCCATTATTGCACCTGTTTTGGCATCCAGCACCACTATCGCGCCCTTATAAACACCAAGGGCTTCTACCGCGGTTTTCTGCAGATTTACATCAAAAGTCGTATAAATATCATCGCCGTAATTTCTTACTCCGGCCATTTCTTTCTGAAGACGCTCATCGATCGGTGAATCCGAAGTAAGCAGCGCTATATTTGCAATCGATTCTACTCCTGAAGCACCATGCGTCGAATAGCCCACCGCCTGTGCAAAAATCTCCTTATAAGGATAATAGCGAACCTCTGCTCCCTCTGAATTAATAGCCTGTTCAGCAAGTATATCTCCATTTGCGGCAAATATTTTTCCTCTTATGACCTTTTTAGCCAGATTAGTCTGTCTCATATTGTAAGAACTGTTTATTGTATCCGGTGCCTTTATCTGCACATAATATGCAAAATATGCCGTCATTATAAGAAAAAGTCCTACAAAGAAATACATTATAACGTTAAGTTCATTAAAACGTCTTCCGGGCTTTTTCTGTTTTGGACTTTTCTTTATTTCATTTGAGTCTTCTGTTATTTCACTGTCAAAATAATCCATTAAATTCTTTCGGCTCCATCTATGATATAGATTCCCTGTATGATCGCAAACATGATCAGGGTTGCCAGAAGTGATGATCCTCCATAGCTTACCAGAGGAAGTGTCACGCCTGTAAGCGGTATAAACTTCACCGCTCCTCCGATCGTTAAAAATACCTGGAAAATATAAACTACTCCAAGTCCTGCCGCCATCAGTTTATAATATGCATTTCCAACAGTCATCGCAATATTTATCATCATCAGGAAATTGCTTATACATACAAGTATCAGACATACACTGAATATGCATCCCATTTCCTCAGAAATTGCAGAAAATATAAAATCCTGCTCTACAACAGGTATCTTATCCGGGCTTCCCATGGTAAGTCCCATTCCAAACCATCCTCCGGTTCCTATTGCAAAAAGCGACTGTGTTATCTGATATCCCTGTCCGTCTATTTCGCTGAAAGGATTTCTCCATGCCCTGAATCTGACCCTTACATGAGAGAACAGCTTATATCCTATGACAGTTCCGATCGCTCCGGCTCCAAGACCGCCTGCCAGTACCAGCGGTGCCTTCAGTGCTATATAAAGCATAAAAACATATGCGACAAAGAAAATAACCGCTCCGCCAAGATCCCTTGATATAACAAGTATGACACAATACAAAAAAGCTGCTGCTGCTGAAATTACTATTTTATTACGCCCCGGATTTATCGTGATCCTGTCTGTATATTCACTCTTTTCCGTAAGCATCCCTGCTTCAAATATAACAAAAAGTATCTTTACAAATTCCGAAGGCTGAAAAAGTATTCCTGCAATTTTTACCGAAAGCCTCGATCCGTTTGTGATAGAACCGAATATAAAAACCGCTGCAAGTGACAGAAATCCAATAATTCCAAATACTATACTATAATCCCTTAACTTTTCGAATCTTTTAAGGCAATACGGGATTGCAAAGGTCACCAGAAGAGAAACCACAGCTATAAAGAACTGTTTCAGAGCTTTTTCCGGTGAAAGCCTTGTTATCATTACAAATCCCACAGCCAGCAAGAGACAGGTATTATTAAGAAAAAATCCCGAGCTGTCCGGATAAATTATCCTGTACATTACTATTGCGACTATAAATAGTAATTCCTGTAAAATACATATTATCCAGAGATAATTTTCTCCTGTCTGGATCACTATATCTACAAACCCTGTTATATGTATGAGTGACATAAGGATTATCTGCGTTACGTAAAACCATTTCCGTACATCACTGTTTTTTAATGAAAATGCCGCAAAGCAATGCAGCGAATAAAATGCTGCAAAGATTGCGAGCATGTATCGCGAAAGTGCGATAAATACAGTATTCATGAATTAAATGTCATTCGACACCCTTTCTGAAATGTCCCCTTGTATAAGCTCCTTCAAAGGCAGAAGCTTCCCTGCCGTTAAGCAGATCAATAAAATAATCTGTTGTCTTCCTTACTTCTTCAGGCTCTTCAGTAGTAAAATTAAGCCTTACCGAAGACAGATCAAGCGAGTTTATCTTATCAATATCTTTGTGAAGTGAGAGAGGCACTGAATTATAAACGATATTATAACAATATCTGCAATCTGCAAATACCGGAAAATCCGCCTTTTTCCTGTCCGTCAACTCCATAAGATGCCCTTTTTTGATATCCTTGCCGCATTTTCTATTACTTGTAAGATAAAGACAATTAGCAGAGATCATCATTGGAACCCTTCCATAAACTATAAGTTCTGAGTCCTCTGCTCCTCGCTCCTTTATTTCATGAAAATTAAGTTCCAGCGGTACGGTATCTTTATCAACTCCATCATCTGCAAGTCTCTTTCTTGCATAAGAGTTAAAGCTGTAAAGACCTGCATCTGCAATTATTTTTCCATTGAATCCGGATTGTTTAACAAATTCCAGTTCTTCATAATTTCTGATGAGAACACCATATGCCTCCATATCGATCCTTAAATTGCTATCATCTCTCAAAATATACGGCATAAGCTGTATCCATCGGCTTTTATCCACCTTTGGGCATTCATAGCTTATTATCTTCCCGACAGCTTCATTTAAAGCTATCGCCTCCGCCTGAGAGGATTTTTCACATAACACGTTTATATCCACTTAAAATCTCCTCTCTAAGCTTCTTTAATCCTTCACGTCTGATCTCATTTATGCTTTTCAAAGGAATAAAAATGTCATCATCTATATCATATACGATATTATCAAAATAAAAATCGCTGTCACCGGTCTTTTCAAGCTGCTTCCTCATATCCTCCTGTCCCACAGGTCTTTTTGAGGCTGTCTGAACCTCAACTCCAAGGCTCTCAACAGATTTTACTCCATCTGTTATTTCCAGCCTCATGTTTTCACCCTTATGAGCATGTATTACAGCTTTTACAGGAAGCCTCAGTTTTTCCGACTTAAACTTAAGCTCATCAGAACTCTCGTAACTTCCGCGCCTCATAGTGATCATCTCATAACCATTATGTTTTGTGAAGTATCCGGTGTTTTTTCCGCTTCTGGAGTATAATTTTAACAAGGTCTCCAGATCTTTTTTATCTGCCCTGTAATTATCTTTACCATTCTTTTCAAGCATATCAAGATGCTTTCTGTAAATCGATGTTACCCCTGCAACATAATCTACAGATTTCATTCTTCCCTCGATCTTTAACGAAACTGCTCCTGCATCCACTATTTTATCAAGGAGCTCAATGGAACATAGATCCTTCATTGAAAGAATATAATCTTCGTTTTCACCATAGGGCTGTCTGCAGGGACCAGCACATCTTCCACGATTTCCGCTTCTTCCACCCAAAAATGAAGACATAAGACACATTCCGGAATATGAATAGCACATAGCACCATGTATAAAGACTTCTATCTCTATATCCACCTTATCATGTATCTTCTTTATCTCATCAAGTGAAAGCTCTCTTGCCGGTACTATTCTCTCTGCTCCGAGACTTTTAAGATACTCTGCACCATAAGCACCCGTGATCGCCATCTGGGTACTTGCATGCACCGGAAGCAATGGGAAATGTTCTCTTATATAGCTTATAAGACCTATATCCTGAACTATGACACCATCAAGTCCTGCCTTATAATATGGCTCTAAATATTCAGGCAGAGCCTCCATTTCCTTTTCCTTCATCAAAGTATTGAGGGTCATATAAAGCTTTCTTCCAAAAAGATGGGCATAGCCTATTGCCTCTATAAACTCTTCCTCTGTAAAATTGCCGGCATATGCACGTGCACCAAAGCGGCTTCCTCCGGCATATACAGCATCGGCTCCCGCAGCTATCGCTCCGTAAAAGCATTCCATATTTCCCGCCGGACTCAACAATTCAACTTTTTTTATTTCTGACATTCTTAAAAATTCCTAATTCATAAAAGAAGCCTGTCTAAGACAGGCTTACAGTTTTCTTTATCATTACAACAATTTTATCTTCTTTTTCCGTAATGCTTTTTAGGTGGGTTTTTAGGCTTTTCATTTTTTATAACCTCTGCCGTTCCATCTATTGTCTGGACAAATTTTTCATCATCCTCGTGATTATTAAACTTTTCTTCAAAGTCTTCATCACCTATGACTTCAGCATCCTCTACTCTTTCGTAAAGCGGTTCTTTTTCCTCATCATCCTCATCATCTAAATAATCATCTTCGTGCGTACTCTCATAAGGATGAAATTCCGGAATATCATCTATCACATCCGTGATCTCTCCCTCCGGATCGATCTTTTCTTCCACTGAAGGTTCTATATTCTCGTCAGTTTTTATGCTTTCCTCTTCAGCTTTAACACTTTCCACTCTTGTATCAGCATTATTAACTTCTGAGGATGACTCTTCCTTCTCAATTTCTGCAGCTGGCTCTTCTGTAACGTTTTCGATGGTCTTCTCTTCAACATTTTCCTTAACTGCTTCTTTTATGGTTTCTTTTCTTTTATTCTCTGAAGCAGCTGCTTCTGCATTAATCTTTCTGCTTGCCTTTAATTCGGTTTCAAGCTGAACGATCTTCTTCTGAAGCTCTGTATTTTCATCCTGAAGATCTGACAGATTTTCCTCAAGCCCCTTCACCTTCATCTGTGCAGTTATCAGATCATGTTTTACATCGTAGAGATCTCTCTCCTTATCCTCAGCCTCAGCCTTAAATTCTTCAAGTTCTTTTCTTGCCTTGAAGTAGTCATCGGCTATATTAAGCTCAAGAAGTACATTCTGCGTATCCACAGACTGTCTCTTAAAGCCATCTATCTTGCTGAACTCAGATATTTTACTATTTATGTATGATGCAACTCTCTGCATGTACTCTTCGCTATCATTGCCAGAAAGAGTATATACCTTGCCTCCAATTATAACCTCGGTATCCGTTTTATTAGCCATTTTGGTACCGCCTCCCCACTGCATTTTATTAAAGAATTATATCAAAAAAGCTCTGTCACGTCAAAATATGTATCTATAAATAAACGCTTTTATGATAATATTGTTACTGTTCACAAGCAAACTGCGCACTCCGCTGCGCAGTTATGCCACAATAACTTTGACTGAACACTGGGTTTTGCCCATTGCCGTAGGCAATTTTAAATGGCAAAACCCGTTACTGGAGCACGCTGAAAGCGTGTGAACAGTAACATAATATTTTTTAGCTTCTGAGTGCCATATGGCTCATACCGAGTTCTGTAACAACACGACCGCGTGGTGTCCTGTTTATCAGTCCATTCTTTATAAGATATGGCTCGTATACATCTTCTATTGTACCGGAATCTTCTCCTACTGCTGCTGCAAGTGTTTCAAGGCCGACAGGTCCGCCGCCGAACTTATCGATCATGGTATTTAAGATATTCCTGTCAAGCTCATCCAGACCGAATTTATCTACCTTCAACAGGTCAAGCGCAAGGTTTGCAACTTCTTCCGTAATATCCCCTTCAAATTTGATCTCTGCAAAATCTCTGACCCTTTTAAGCAGCCTGTTAGCAATTCTCGGTGTTCCTCTTGACCGTCTGCCCATTTCTATGGCAGCTTTCCATTCTATATCTATATTAAGCAGTTTTGCCGAATGACTTATTATCGTAGCAAGCTCTTCTACCGAGTAAAATTCCAGATGGTTGATTATACCGAATCTGTCACGGAGCGGAGCCGAAAGAAGTCCTGCCCTTGTCGTCGCACCAACAAGTGTGAATCTGGGAAGCGGCAGCCTTAATGACTTTGCACTCGGCCCCTTACCGATCATTATATCTATGGCAAAGTCTTCCATTGCCGGATAAAGAACTTCTTCAACCTGCCTGTTCAGACGATGGATCTCATCTAAAAACAATACATCTCCATCCTCAAGACTATTGAGGATCGCAGCTATGTCTCCCGGACGTTCTATTGCAGGTCCGCTTGTGATCTTAAGCTTTGCTCCCATCTCCTCTGCGATTATCCCGGCAAGTGTTGTTTTGCCAAGTCCCGGAGGGCCGTAAAAAAGCACATGATCAAGGGCTTCTTTTCTTTTTTTGGCCGCATCTATATATATTTTAAGGGTTTCCTTTATCTTTGCCTGACCAATATAGCCTTCCAGATTTTTAGGACGGAGAGATCCCTCAATCTTAACATCATCCTCCGTAACCCTGGTCTCAATGACACGTCTTTCCATTTTTTCTCCTTAGATATATTTAAGCGAAGCCTTAAGCAGAGCGCCGGAATCCATCCCACTTCCGTCATCGGCAGCCCTTACAGCCTTATAAGCATCAGTTGCCGAATATCCCAGAGCAACAAGAGCCTCAACCGTCTCATCTCTTGCAATACTGTCAGATTCTCCAGCCGCTTTTTTACCTTCGCTTTCATTAAACGCCTTCTCGAAACTTTCTTCAAACGAAAGCTTATCCTTCAGATCTATGATCACTCTTTGCGCTGTTTTAGCACCAACTCCCGGTGCTTTGGCGATTGCCTTTGAATCTCCGGAAAGGATTGCAAATCTCAAGTCATCAGCCGACAGCGTCGAGAGTATCGACTGACCGGCTTTAGGTCCTATGCCGCTTACAGCTATTAACATTTTGAACATTTCGAGATCATCGCGTTTTAAGAAACCAAAGAGACTGAAACCGTCATCTTTGACAGAAAGATATGTATATACTTTTATTTCTTCTCCTATAGGCGGAAGCTCTGATGCCATTCCAAGCGGAATGTTAACCTCATAGCCCACTCCTCCTACATCCATCAGAAGTAGTTTTTCATCGCATCCGGCGACTGTTCCCCTTAAAAATCCTATCATTTTTTCTCCCTGAACAATTTTACAGTTCTCTTCATAGTCTCATTGGAAATTATACCTATCAGAAATCCCGTTATCAATCCGCTTATCATTAAAGGCGGAAGATACCAGCTTATAGAAAAGCTTTTCAAAACCAGCGCAGCAACCAGGATCTGTCCCACATTATGGAATACTCCTCCCGCCATGCTGACTCCCATTACTGAAAATCCATTCGTTTTTTTTAGGAAATACATTACTACGAAGCTAAGAATCCCGCCTGCCATACTGTATACTATGCTGAAAGCATGTCCAAACATAAAACCTACAAGTATGATCCTGACTATATTTATTATAAACGCTTCTTTATTTCCAAAAAGATATAGCGCATAGACAACTACAAGATTTGTAAGTCCCAGCTTCATGCCCGGAACGGCAAAAAAATACGGCACGAGGCTTTCCACATAGGAAAGGATCATTGCCAGTGCTACGAATACTGCGCAGGCAGCAAGCTTTTCAGTTCGTGACCGAATCATAGCCATCATCCCCCTTGTCTATGATCTCTACTACAATTCTAGCCGGAAGACAGACCACGATTTCTCCCTCTTTACTGATTTTACCCATTTTAATGCACAGTTTATCGGGACAATCTGCCTCCAGCATATATGCTTTACCATCTTTTATCCTTAATGTATCAGTCAGTCCGCCATATCCATCTATTTGATAATCTGCGTCCTTCGACAGCTGATAAATCCCATACTCTTTTCCGTCAACTGTGACTTTTACCTTTGCCCCGCCATTTCCCGTCATAATCCTCATTATTATAAAAATTACGGCTGCGATCAATAATATAGCAGCCGGAATTATTGCATCCTTTTTATTCACACATATTACCTTTCAGGAAAATGAAAATAGCCCTGACGAAAAACGTCAGGGCTTAAGTTTTTAGTTGTATTTACGTTTACGAGCAGCCTCAGACTTCTTCTTACGTCTTACGCTTGGCTTCTCATAATGCTCTCTCTTACGAATTTCCTGCTGAATACCAGCCTTTGCACAGTTACGCTTGAATCTGCGTAATGCGCTGTCAAGAGATTCATTTTCTTTTACAATAACATTTGACATAGTCTCGCACCTAACCTCCCTTCAGACCAACAGAATAAGACTGAATGGGTATTTGCATGCCCTCAATTTGCATGCACAATTATTATAACATGATTTTACTCTAAGTCAAGCATTTTTTTATTTTAATTTTTCCTTGACAAGATTTTCTGTATGTGGTATAAATATTAAGTCGCACGAAAAAGCGTACAATCCTTAAAGGGGAATCATACAGTGGCAGTATCACGGTCTCCAAAACCGTTCACGGGAGTTCGAATCTCTCTTCCCCTGCTAATCAAGCTCCGTTTGAATACGGAGTTTTTTAATTTTAAAATTAAAGTTAGAAAAAAATCAATCACCATAACTCGAATAAAGTCCGGTGATTGATTTTATTTTTTAAAATACTTCCAGAACGTCGGCTACAGATTTTACTCCGATGATCTTCATATCTCCAAAATCTTTAACCGAATCTACAGAGAGTGCAGGCATGACTACAGTCTTGAAGCCAAGCCTTCTGGCTTCACTTACTCGCTGTACTGCCTGGCTTACGGCCCTGACCTCTCCCGAAAGACCAACTTCTCCAAAGCATATGAGCTTGCTGTCTATGGGTCTGTTTCTGAACGAAGAGGCTATCGCCATAACTATGCCAAGATCCAGTGCAGGCTCATTCACCTTGATACCTCCCGCTATATTCACATAGGCATCAGAATTTGCAAGCCTCATTCCAGCTCTTTTTTCAAGAACTGCCATAAGCAGATTTACTCTATTATAATCTGTTCCATTTGCCTGTCTCCTCGGAAAACCAAAGCTCGTATCACAGACAAGTGACTGTATTTCTATAAGTAAAGGTCTTGTTCCCTCTATACAGCATGTAACCACGCTTCCCGAAGCATCCTCCGGTCTTCCTGAGAGCATAAATTCCGATGGATTTTTGACTTCCTTTAATCCACCTTCGTCCATCTCAAACACACCTATCTCATCCGTGGAGCCAAACCTGTTCTTAACACCTCTTAAAACCCTATAGCTTCCCTTGGCATCACCCTCAAAATAGAGAACTGTATCCACCATATGTTCAAGGACTCTTGGGCCGGCAACAGCGCCTTCTTTAGTCACATGACCGATTATAAAAATGCTGATACCCATTGTCTTGGCTATCCTCATCAGAACTCCTGTCGTTTCTCTTACCTGTGAAACCGATCCGGGTGCTGCCTGTACATTTTCATTAAACATGGTCTGAATTGAATCTATTACGACCATTTCAGGCTTGCTGTCCATGATAATGTCTGAGACCGTATCAAGATTTGTCTCTGAAAGAAGTTTTAATGAGTCACTGAACTCACCGAGACGTACGGCTCTCATCTTTATCTGTTTTAGGGATTCCTCTCCGGAAACATAAAGTATTTCATGCCCTGAGTTGCTGACATTTCTGCACACCTGCAAAAGCAGCGTTGATTTACCTATTCCCGGATCTCCGCCCACTAAGAGCATAGATCCCTTTACTATTCCACCCCCAAGTACTCTGTCGAGTTCCGTTATACCGCTGGAGATCTTATCCTCGGATATCATCTCTATTTCAGATATTGCCCTTGGGCGAACAGTGCCGCGGCTAATTGCCGCGGCACTGCGTTTGTCAGTTCCTTTTGCCTGTATGGTCTCTTCCACCATACAGTTCCATTCATGACAGACCGGACACTGTCCCATCCATTTAGGTGATTCATAGCCACAGTTCTGACAAAAAAATGCTGTTTTTTTCTTCATGCTTTTCTGACTTCTACTTTTACCTGTCCTGCTCCTGCGAGTTCTACGCTAACAGAAAGCTTTCCACCAAGATTTGTCTTCATCTTGCCTGCGGTCTCTCCGCCGACAAATACTTCATACTCTGTTTCATCAGCAAGACCGATAGTGATCTGAGCATCCTCATCACCCTCTACTTCAAATGAAACACCGTTTTCTGTCTCCTCGAAATTGTTTACGCTGGTTCCCGGAACCGATTCATAGACAAACATTCCGTTTTTTTCAAGCTTTGTCATTTCCTTAAATGTCTTTACTTTGTAAAGATCACCGGAATGCTCAAAGTCCTCTTTCTTAGCCTTTTTGTCAAGGCTGTGATCACCAAAGCTGATAAAACCATTTGCCTCACTGCGTAGCAATTCCTTTACTGCTGACATTTTGTTTCCTCCTGTTTACTGCATAAAATGACTTTATATTGCTTACTGCTCCGTTTTGAAGATTATTTTTTCATCCTTCAGGGATAGTTTAACCTTATCCCCCGCCTTACAGCGTCCGGAAAGAAGCTCCTCTGCAAGCGGATCCTCTATCATATTCTGTATTGCACGTCTTAAAGGTCTTGCTCCATATTTTGAGTCCGAACCTTTATCTATGATATGTTCCTTAACTTTTGCAGATATTTTTAATTCTATACCCATCTGGTCTTTTGCTCTGTCTATAAGTTCCTTCGATAACAATGTGACTATATCTTTCATGTCATCTTTATTAAGCTGACGGAATACTATAATGTCATCAATTCGGTTAATGAATTCAGGTTTAAATATACGCTTGACCTCATTCATGACATTATTCTTCATGTCTTTATATTCATTTTCCTTGCTGTATTCCGTACCAAATCCCAGATGTTTAGGCTCAACTATTGCCTGTGCTCCGGCATTACTTGTCATTATAATGATCGAATTCTTAAAGCTTACCTTCCTGCCCTTTGAATCCGTAATATGTCCATCATCAAGAACCTGAAGAAGAACATTGAAAACGTCCGGATGAGCCTTTTCAATCTCATCAAAGAGAACAACCGAATAAGGATTACGCCTGATCTTCTCAGCAAGCTGTCCGCCTTCATCATGACCTACATATCCCGGCGGTGAACCTATCATTTTGGCAACTGAGTGAGATTCCATAAATTCGGACATATCAACCCTTATCAGGGAATTTTCTGATCCGAACATGGCCTCAGCAAGTGTCTTTGAAAGTTCTGTCTTTCCTACACCTGTCGGTCCTAAGAAAAGGAATGATCCTACAGGTCTCTTGGGGTCTTTAAGTCCTACCCTTCCTCGTCTGATAGCCTTGGCAACTGCTGTTACTGCTTCATCCTGAGCTATGACTCTCTTATGAAGGATCTTCTCAAGCTTCATAAGCCTGTCATTTTCCTTCTCGGTAAGTTTTCCTATAGGAATCTTTGTCCATGTAGAAACAACATCCGCTATCGAATCTGCACCAAGTATCAGTGACTTATTATCTCTCTTTTTCTTATATCTCTTCTCAAGACTCTCACTCTTTGATCTGAGCTTTTCCTGTTCAAGCCTGATCTCACGGGCTGTTACAAAGTCTCCGTCCTTTATGGCTCTTTCCTTGGAAAGCTCCATCTCTTCTATCTGCCTACGAAGTTCTGCAGCTGCCGGAGGAACACTGAGATTCTCTATCCTTAAGCGGCTTGCCGCCTCATCCATTACATCAATAGCCTTGTCCGGCAGAAAACGCTCATTTATGTATCTTGAGGAAAGTCTTACAGATGCTTCAACCGCTTCAGCTGAAATAGTTATGCCATGGTGCTCCTCATAGCGGTCCTTAATTCCCATAAGAATGCTGATGGCCTCTTCTTCAGAAGGCTCCTCCACTGTTACCTTCTGAAAACGTCTCTCAAGCGCCGCATCTTTTTCTATATATTTCCTATACTCTTCATGAGTTGTTGCCCCGATCAGCTGCAGCTCACCTCTCGCCAGAGAGGGCTTGAGGATATTGGAGGCATCGATAGCGCCTTCCGCTCCTCCTGCGCCTATAAGAGTATGTATCTCGTCCATAAAGAGAAGGATATTGCCATCACTGATAACCTCATTAATGGTCTTTTTTATTCTTTCTTCGAATTCGCCTCTGTACTTACTTCCGGCTACCATGCCCGACATATCAAGAGAAACCACCCTTTTGTTCTCTATTGTCTTCGGAACATTTCCCTCTACAATACGTACAGCGAGTCCTTCTGCTATTGCTGTTTTACCTACACCGGGTTCCCCGACGAGACACGGATTGTTCTTAGTTCTTCTGGAAAGTATCTGAACTACCCTCATTATCTCATCGTTTCTGCCTATGACCGGATCAAGTCGTCCTTCTCTTGCAAGTTCAGTCAGGTCGCGACTGTATTTATCCAGCATTGGCGTAGAGCTGCCTCCGTTAGAACGTGACTGTCTGGTTGTTTTTAAATCTTCCCTTGCAATATTCGGGTTTTCTCCCATTGCCTGGAGTGTATCGGAATATAACTTCATAATATTTATATTCAGAGTATTCAGAAGTCTGACTCCTACACTGTCTCCCTCACGAATAAGGGCAAGCAGTATATGCTCTGTTCCGATCTTGTCACTTTCAAATCTTTTTGCAGTTTCCTCCGAGAGTTCCAGAATCTTCTCTGCTCTCGGAGTCAGTCCGTCATGTTCTTTCAGAACGACATCGGTACCCGGGGCTATAAGCTGTTCTATCAGCTCCAGGATCTGTTTTTCATGAACATTGTTTTCCTCAAGAACAACTGCCGCAACTCCCGAGCCCTCACGGATCAATCCAATGAGAATATGCTCGGTTCCAACGTAATTCTGATTCATCTCACGTGCACTTCTCTTTGCGAGATCAAGCACACGCAATGCCTTTTCAGTGTAGTCCATGCATCTCCTTTTTTCAGCTGCCTTTTATTTTTTTATATCAAGGAACTCAAAATCGAAATCTTCATCAAAGTCATAGTCCTTCTTCTTTGTCTGTGGCTTTCTCGGTCTAGGCTCATAATCATCATCGAAATCATCATCCACTACTCTTTCTAAATGTCTGCTCTTTGATGATGCTTTTTTGTTGATCTCTTTTGAAGGTAAGCCTGCTGTTATTTCCATGTTTTCCCAGTCAACATCTTCAGCAGCCCTGTTCCTCTCTATCGGCATTCCATCATCGTTATCCTCATCATCGTCATTATCCGGATAACGATTATCCTCATAGTCACGTGCTCTCTCTCTTTCACTCAGATAACCTACTCCATTACCTCTGAGCCTTGCCTTTTCCTTCTTTACAACACGCTCTCTGATAGCACGCATATCATCGTCGTCTTCGTCATCTTCAGATTTCCTGCGCTTCTTTTTCTTTGCAGGTCTGACAGTTTCAGGGCTTCTTTCTGCTCCTCTTCCGCCAAGTATAAAGTTAATAAGCACAAAAGCAAGTATAACTATTATAACAACAAGAATAATTATTATAAAGAGTCTCGTTCTTGAAAGAGAACGATATTTTTTTGTAGTATCTGTTTCCCCATGCGGAACATCTACATATCTCTGATATGTCTGATACTCAATATCATAAAGGAAAAATCCAAGATTTCCCATATCATCAACTGCATAGAGAAGGCAAAATTCATCAGTTGTCGGTGCTATAAGACCTGATGCATTTGTATGATTCAGCTCTTCAAGTGCAAGCATAGCAGCTTCCTGCTCTTCACTTGAAAGTGTATTCCCGGCTGCTTCAGCGTCCTCTCCTGCTGTTTCATCTGATGTTTCTTCTGCATCCGCATCTCCGCCGGCACTTTCTTCGTCCGCTGCAGCTCCTGCACTCAGAATGT